>NZ_QRHA01000029.1 GCF_003367475.1 Alteromonas aestuariivivens | reverse complement strand
GTTTATAGCGCTGCCAAAAAAAAGAAGCTGGGCTGACTGCGGAAAGGTGAGCCGGGTGGGTAGCCCTTGCCGTTTCTGTATAACAGCGTTGCTGAGCAACATTGAGATAGTACTGGGGGCTAACGCTTTAAACAGCGGAAAACGCGAGCGCAGCGAGTGTTTTTCCGCTGCTTTAATTTGTTATGCAACTTCCAGCCACAAATCAACATTGAATTCCTTTAGGTGATTTTTAATTGCACCGATTAGATTGATCATTTCTTGGCCGGGCATTACTTGTGCTTTGATATAAATATCGCTAGTACCCTGACCATACTTTGATATCCATTCATCGGAGAAGATGGTATCCGTATAACCTTGAATCTTAGTCTTCAGAAGTTGTTCGTGATACTCAGAATCCGTTAGTGCACTTGACACTACAATTACCAAATCGACACCACCATCTTTTCTTTCTCCAATGATATCGATTTTATCTAAGTTCTGAATAGGGTCATCCATGTTCAGGTTCCTTGAATTGCATAACGCCCAACTTTGGGGCACAAATACATGGGCTAAAATAACGAGCGAAGCGAGGGAGCCCATGTGTTTGTGTCCCAGCGAACGCAGTGAGCGCCAACAGTTGTTTGTTAGGTGCGTAACTTACTATGAGCTTGAATAATCGAAGTGCGAAGCTCGCTAGAAATGTTTACCCACCTTGTAGTTTCTGTTAGCTGTAATTGACAACCAGTTTTTCTAACCAAATCGCAAATATGTGTGAACCACTTGGGGTAACCCCATTCTCGATTTTGCTGACCAAGCAAAACTCTACGTTTCTGATCCCAGTGAACACCTGCAGCCTCTCGATAAATCATAGGAAAAGAGGATGTTGATGGTTTTACATAAAGATGTTCTTTGTTATCTATCCCAATTTCTACGATGTCTTCCATTACAGCTAGCACCTAACGCTCCGCATAACGGGCAAAAAGACGTAGGCTACAATAACGAGCGAAGCGAGGGAGCCTACGTGTTTTTGTCCCAAGCGAGCGTAGCGAGTGGTTAATGCGTTTGTTAGCCCTGCCGATG
>NZ_QRHA01000028.1 GCF_003367475.1 Alteromonas aestuariivivens | reverse complement strand
CGTTTATAGCGCTGCCAAAAAAAAGAAGCTGGGCTGACTGCGGAAAGGTGAGCCGGGTGGGTAGCCCTTGCCGTTTCTGTATAACAGCGTTGCTGAGCAACATTGAGATAGTACTGGGGGCTAACGCCCGCATAACGGGCAAAAACACGTAGGCTACAATACCAAGCGAAGCGCAGGGAGCCTACGTGTTTTTGTCCCTAGCGAGCGCAGCGAGTGTTAATGCGTTTGTTATGTGCCTACCCAAAAAAGCAGCCATGATCGTCACTGTTTACCGTTGAGAATACCGACTCAATTGACTTAACTTGTGGCGTAGGTTCGTAGCTGTACCATTTTAGATTTTGACGCAACCAATAGATTTTCCAGATACCTTGAGACTTAACAAAACTGGCTTTAGCAAATGGATATTCTTTATATTCGCTTGGATTATTCCAAACCGGGCGAATTTCAAAGATAAACAAAGATTGGTCTTCTAAACGCCAGCCAATATCTAGTTTACTGCGAAATTCTGGAGGTGGCCTACGAGCAGCTAGAAACGATTCAGCTGCCTTCTCCACTTTTTTAATTTCAAATTCACTTAAAGCCATAGAATCCTAAATTTCCTCTGGCACATAACGCCCGATTAACGGGTAAAAAATTTTGGGCTAAAATTGAGCGAAGCGAAAAGCCCGTAAGTTTTTTATCCCTGTTTAATTGCTTGTTAGGTGTACCTACCAAAACCACAAATTGAGTCCTTTTTTTGGACGATATGAAAAATCATATTCACCTGATTTTGCTGAATCGATTGACGAACTAAGACTAGGAATATTATCAAGAGAGATAGAAAGAACTAACTTTCCGTCCTCATTTTTTAGATCTCATACCTCATCTTCCTCACAGAGTACTAAGACAGCCTTAGATTCAGGTATTTTTTTAAGGCTCGATGAGGCACTCCATTTATCAGGTGTATCCAAAACAAAAGTTCGCTTAGATCCAACAGGAGAACACGACAATATTGAGAGCAGTTCTAAAAGAGACTGATAACCTTGTTGGTCACACGTCATATGCCAACCAGGAAAGTTCTTCTGAAAAGGTACGTATCTCCATATGGCTATACTTCCTTGTTTCTTCCATTTATGCAGGTCCATTTGTACACCTAACGCTCCGCATAACGGGCAAAAAGACGTAGGCTACAATAACGAGCGAAGCGAGGGAGCCTACGTGTTTTTGTCCCAAGCGAGCGTAGCGAGTGGTTAATGCGTTTGTTAGCCCTGCCGATGAACT
>NZ_QRHA01000027.1 GCF_003367475.1 Alteromonas aestuariivivens | reverse complement strand
AGTTCATCGGCAGGGCTAACAAACGCATTAACCACTCGCTACGCTCGCTTGGGACAAAAACACGTAGGCTCCCTCGCTTCGCTCGTTATTGTAGCCTACGTCTTTTTGCCCGTTATGCGGAGCGTTATACCTACAGGGTGTTTAATTGAGAGCTTACCTAGTTATTTTTCTTTTATTGTTCAGTGGTCCGGCATTTTCCGACAATGTTAAGGAT
Source organism: Alteromonas aestuariivivens (assembly GCF_003367475.1). Lineage (GTDB taxonomy): Bacteria > Pseudomonadota > Gammaproteobacteria > Enterobacterales > Alteromonadaceae > Alteromonas > Alteromonas aestuariivivens. Next base: position 1,048 of record NZ_QRHA01000027.1, on the reverse strand, counting down.
ATTTCGAATAAGAAACTCAACGAGTATTTTAAAAGTGATCTAGACTACGAAGCTTTCTTCTTAAATTTAAAATCAAGCTTGTTATCGGGTGATAAGCAACAGGTAGCGTCGCTAAACTTGTATCCAATACGAGTTAATTATCCTAGCGGTAGCGTTTATTACGACACCATAGAGCAATTCATTGAAAACTACGACAGCATTGTTACACCGGAAATGCTGACAAGGGTTAAAGAGCAGCAATTTAAAAACTTATCTTATAATTACAACGGACTGAATATAGGGTTTGGAGATATTTGGTTTAGTGGCATTTGCATGGATGGTGCTCTTTGCAAAGAACTTAAAATAAATGTTTGGGCTTACAGTGTGCTCTCTGTAAGTAAACAGTAGGTATAACAAACCACTGTAGTCACTCGCTGGCGCTCGTTGGGACACAAACACGCAGGCTCCCTTCGCTTCGCTCCGTATTATAGCCTGCGTATTTGTGCCCCTAAGTGGGGCGTTAGGTGTCACAGTGGATTGGAATCCAATTACGCGAAAAGAATTAGTCACTTTATTGGCTTCGGAAGAAGCGAAACTGGATGAGGAGTCAGCTAATTTGTTCAAGCAAATTCGGGTTACCCCTTATGCCGTTCCTATCCATAGAGGTAGTAAAATCGAATCCGTTTTCGTTGTTGCCAAACAAGGTCAAAATATCTTGTTTTACGAAGACGTTGAAGAAGGTTTCGAATGGAGCAGCCTCAATTCAAGTGGCCAAATCGAAAGTTATTTTTGCAATCAGTGGGAACTCTCACTTGCGTTAAAACAGGTCTTTTTAAGCAATGCCACCTAACAATCCAATAAACTCACTCGCTACGCTCGCTGGGACACAAACACGCAGGGCCGCTTCGCTATTTTGCCCTACGCGTTTGCGCCCGTTATTGGGGCGTTAGCCCCCAGTACTCTCTCAATGTTGCTCAGCAACGCTGTTATACAGAAACGGCAAGGGCTACCCACCCGGCTCACCTTTCCGCAGTCAGCCCAACCTCTTTTTTTGGCAGCGCTATAAACG
>NZ_QRHA01000026.1 GCF_003367475.1 Alteromonas aestuariivivens | reverse complement strand
AGTTCATCGGCTGGGCTAACAATCGCATTAACCACTCGCTTCGCTCGCTGGGGACAAAAACACGTAGGCTCCCTCGCTTCGCTCGTTATTGTAGCCTACGTCTTTTTGCCCGTTATGCGGAGCGTTATAAGTCATGGATGCATTAGATAAACTAGCGGAGAAAAACCGCACACATCAAAAACATGTAAAAGCAGAGAAGTTGGCTGTGGCGCTCATAGCACTCGGCTTACTACCTTTTTATGTTGACCTTGTATATTCAATCATCACTTCAGATGCTAGCTTTCCACAGCGGTTAGTTTTTGCTTTTGTATCTTGTATAGGAAGTTTATGCTTTTCTTGCCCGATCTTGGCGATGGTAGATTTGTCACTTTTCAGCTATCGGGTAAAAGCTATTATTTTAGTTTTTACACAATCGTGGTTTATCTATTTTTGGGTGTTCAGTGAGGCTCCTTGGGTTGGGTTTCTTCCGTCAATCCCAGTGTATCTCGCCATGCGCCGTCAACTCCCAGAAATCAAAGCTAAAGCTGCTAATGGTGACTATGACTTATAACAAACAAATTATATCGCCCGCTGTGGCGGGCTGGGACGCAAACACGCAGGCGGCTTCGCCATTATCGCCTGCGCGTCCGCGCCCCATATTTGGGCGTTAGCTGCCTTGGAGATTAATTTAGCATGACTGGTTTGAAGAAAAAGCTAACCAAAGTAGAGAACAACAAATGAAGGGATTAAGGGATTATCAGCATGATTTTCTCACCTATGTAATGAAATATAAAATCATGGGTAGTTTCTTGGCATATTGTGTCGTGTTTACTAGTTTAGCAATTGGTAATCAAGTTGTGTCTTTTATCTTCCAAGAAAACATAAGTACTCTAAAGTTACTGTTAATTTCACTGCTAGGAATTCCTATTGTTAAAATTCAATCCAAGCAACGCCTCAAAGGTCGCAGCTAACAAGGCGCCTAAGAAAGCCTGCGATGCAGGCGGGACAAATACTCGCGGCCTCCGGCAAAGCGCTCGCATTTGCCCCTTGGCTTGGTGTTATATGACATGGAGGTAGCCAAATGGATCGGAAGACTGCTGACAATATTCTTGAAGAACTAGCAATTATTTCAGTAACAATAGAAAACTTATCTAGAAAAATTCCTAAGGAATCGAGGAAACAGATTGCAAAGGATTTGGGTACTTTGTTGAAAGCTTGTACCAGTATCGAATCAGAAATAGGATTTAAAATTCCTGATATTCATCCGCATTATCTGGGGTGGGAGAATTATTCTCAGTTACGTAAAAAACACGAAGACCCTGAGCATCCTGTAGTTCTTCCAACAGAGGAACAACTAGAACAAGCGCGTGAGCAATGGTCTAAAATCCAAAATTTACTGCGTAGTTAGAATGTCATATAACAAAAAAATTATGTCGCCCGCAGGCGGGCTGGGACACAAACACGCAGGCTCTGCTTCGCAGTTTAGCCTACGTGTTTGTGCCCCATATTTAGGTGTTATGTTGCAATGGAATGTATATGAATTATTTGTTTTTAAGTGTTTCAGTTTTTATCGGGTGTGTGATTTGCTGGCCTCTATTTAGATTCATGTATAAAGCAGTAACTCAAAATGCTCCTGAATTT
>NZ_QRHA01000025.1 GCF_003367475.1 Alteromonas aestuariivivens | reverse complement strand
CGCTGTCTCCAGTCTGAATTCAGGACTAAAATTCGAGCCTTTCTTCTTTGCCATCTTGTCACCTAATTTTGTTATGCTGCTATCATAGCAGCTCTAATTAGGTGGCCAAATTCACTATGCCACTACACTGAATGCATTGTTGGAGATAAGGCATAGTCGATGGTACAGTTCAGAAAAAGTATTTATAAATCCGGAGACAATGCTTCCATTTCACTATGCTGATGGTTTACGTAAGTATATTTGGAAGCCTGCATTGGAAAGAGCAGGAGTACGTTACAGGTGCCCATATCAATGCAGACATACCTACGCGTCATTGATGTTAACAGAGGGAAAATTACCTTTTTGGGTGGCAAAGCAACTGGGGCACACCAGCCTTCAGATGCTTGAACGTACTTATGGTAAATGGATAGATCACTAGTAATACCAGACTCTCTTCCAATTTACTCATTTAAAACAATAAAGATTCTTAAAGTAGGACTAAATGAGCAAAAAAATAGAAATTTTTACGGCCGACCAGGACGAAGTTATAAACAGCTTCGTAGCTGCTGGGAGAACAACTTACAAAGTTGCACTTGAAAATTTATATCCTCTAATCAATAGATTTGATGCACAAAGAAAGCTACAAGACAAAAAATTTTATAGAAGACTCAAAAGGGATATTATCGATGGGTGCATTATGCCGCCCCTAACTATCGCTTTTGTTGACAAACAAAAAACGAACTTGTCCGAGGTGGCATCACTGGAAGCATACGTCAATGCAAACCTTGAAAAAGGTTATATTCTGGACGGAATGCAAAGGCTAAATACTTTAAAATCTGCATCAGAGGAGGAAAGCTTTGATGAAAACCGCGTAGCCTTCTTAAATATCATCGTAGCAGACAATCAAGATAAACTTCTCTATAGAATGATTACTCTCAATAATGGACAGAAGCCAATGACGCCTCGCCATCAAATTGAGATTTTAACAAACGAAATGTTTGACTTTACGACGCTACAGAACATCGTCGTTCAGACTGAGAAAGAAAGGGCGAAAAAAACGATAAGGGGCGCATTCAATCTAGGTGATATTTCAAGAGCTTACCTAGCATTTCTTACGAATAACGTTAACAATGAAAACAATAAAATCATCGATGAAAAAATGGATGAGATCCTGGTTAGCAGAGTCTTGGACACTAGAGATGATGGAAACAGTCTCAAATTTGAAGAAATCTTAAACCTGGTAGACAAGCTTTCGCAACAAAGGAGTTGTAAAGATTGGTTTAAGGTGAACAATAACCTTATAGGCTTTTGTTTGGGAGCAAAAAGGTCCTACGAAGAAATATGTTCACTCACACCAGAGCGATTTGCCGAATCTATAGATCTTTTTGAAGAAGGTTTCGACGCAATCAATCCCTCGAAGGTAAATCTGGGTAAATATAGACGTCAACTGTCTTGTGAATTTATCACACATCACGAAAAGTTATCATCCATGGATGCAGACGAGTTAGTAGAACATTTCTTTGATATTACATCATAATTATGTCCAGAAGTTTTCCGTTTGCTTATTATGAGAGCTTCACAGATAAAACTCTCGAAACAACAATCGATGCGCTTAAAATAAAGGGAAACTCTAATGCTGAGCTTCTTCTTATATTGAGGCTTCTAAGCGGTGCAATCAAAGTCGAACACAAAGACTCTGAATATCAATTCACTCAAAAGATAAACTATTGTACATCTGACTTTAAGCCCTATAACCAAAAGTGGAATGAAAAGTTCCCAGGATTACTTGGAGATGGCTTTACAGATGAACAGCTCGCAGATTTTATAGAATTTTCTAAATATCGTTCCAATAGAAAATTCTATAAAAATATCTTAAGTGAGCTCTCTTATTTTTGTTACTACTCACATAAGAAGTCACACGCCAGTGCTTTTATATTTTTATACCGTGTTTTAGAGCATATATCCTATGCCCTTCCTCTTATCTATGCTTCGAAAACAGATAGTTTTACAAACACATATACCTTACTTAAAGAGTTACTGTCAGAAGATAATTCTGCGGGTGAATTAAGGTTCTTTAAGACCTTTATTCAAAAGGTATTTAAGGAGAGCCCACTGCTTGAAAGCTCCATCGATTTCGAAATGACAAGACCTACTGTTGAGGATCAAGAATATATGTTTGACGAGCTCAAAAAGTCATGTGCTCGTTCAGCTCTGTCAGAAGCTACGGACGAGCCACGAGTTCTGTCGATAAAATTCGGTGAAACTGGTAGCTTCTTAGCAAACGTAAGAAACCGCTTCTTTCACTTCATGAACGGACACGAGAATAATATAAATAGCTCTAATATAAAGAACATTGACGGTTTGTTTGCAATTGTTAACAAAGCTGGATTATTCTGGGTCACTACAATATTTCTGGAAGTAGTTGCTTACAGTGCAAACTATTATTTGACAGTCAAAAACCAAGAGTAAGTCGAGTCTAGTTTACAGTTAATTGGCAGCGTTTTAATAACCTATTGAAAAATAAAAACTAATGAATAGTTCAAATCCCGCCAGCTCCACCAATTTCGATTAAGCCCCTATTTTTAGGGGCTTTTTGCTATGCAGCTCAGGGTTTCCGTGTGTTTTGGTACACACAATGGGACACAATAGGTGGAGCTGGCATGGCATTTACTCCCCCCTCATACCTTTTTAAGCGACAACAAATCTGGTACTTTCGACAGCGTACGCCTCGCCATTTATTACCTCATGTTGGCAGGTCTGAATTCAAAGTGTCGCTGAAGACCCATGACATCAACATCGCCAAACGGCGATCGATTGCGCTTGCATCTCAGCTTCAGCAGTACTTTTTTGCATTATGAGAAGGAATTTATGGCAAACAAAGTCCACGATGATGAGCAATTCGCTCAGCTGATCACCCTTGGTGAATCCAAAGTCGGTGATGTGACCTTCCCCAGTGTGACCTTTGATCACCCTGGAATCACAAGCGTGTTTACCGCATTTACTGTGAAGAAGCCCTGAACTTGCGTATTCGTCCCAAGCGACGGCTGAATCGCAGCAAGCCTGAGCCACTGAAAGAACCAACCCGGTCTGACCAGGTTTGGTCGATGGACTTTATGCATGATCAGCTTGCTGATGGCCGAAACTACCGATTGTTTAATGTCATTGACGATCACAAACGTGAAGGGCTGGCTATTGAAGCCGGTTTTT
>NZ_QRHA01000024.1 GCF_003367475.1 Alteromonas aestuariivivens | reverse complement strand
TTATATTCATGGCTATTACAGCCGACTGAGACCGCATTCATACAACGGTGGTTTAACACCGAATGAATCGGAGAAACGTTACTGGAATAGCTACAACGATGTGGCCAAAATTACTTGACCACTACAGTAGATGCTATAACCCTGTTTGGGGACAAGAACACAAAGAATGTCGTGCTAGAGAAAAGCTACAAGGAATACATGGAAGGTTTTACTGATGTGGTAACAGGTGAAGCACGGCGCGGCTTTATGGACGTAGTGACCGAGCTAGAACAGCGCTTCCCTGCTCCCTCTGCTATAGAGAAAGAATCGGACAAGAAAGACTTTGCCAAACTGTTCGGTGAGTACTTGCGTGTAGAAAATGTGCTGCAAAACTATGATGAGTTTGCCATATTGAAAGCCCTCCAAAGCGTGGACATGAGCGATGAAGAAGCTGTTGAAGCGTTTAAAGCCGAGCATTATTTAGACGATGAAAAACTAGCTGAGTTGAAGACCATACGCCTTCCCGCCGAGCGTAAGATTCAAGACTATCGTTCGACTTACAATGATGTACGCGATTGGCAGCGCCGACAAAAATCAGCGGACGAAAAAGAAAAGTCCACCATCGACTGGGATGACGTAGTCTTTGAAGTCGATTTGTTGAAGTCCCAAGAGATCAATCTCGATTACATACTGGAACTGATTTTTGAGCATAACAAAAAGAACAAGAGTAAGGCTGAGCTCATTGAAGAAGTTCGCCGCCTGATTCGCGCGAGCCTTGGTAACCGAGCCAAAGAGAGCTTGATCGTAGACTTTATTAACCAGACCAACCTTGATGATATTGGTGACAAGGCCAGTATTATTGATGCATTCTTCACCTTTGCTCAGGCAGAGCAGCAAAGAGAGGCTAAGGAGCTGATTGAATCCGAAGGTCTCAATGAAGACCCGGCTAAACGTTATATCTCGGCGTCATTAAAACGAGAGTATGCCAGTGAAAATGGCACTGCTCTTAACGAGGCGCTTCCTAAATTAAGCCCTCTAAACCCGCAGTATAAAACTAAGAAGCAAAGTGTTTTTCAAAAAATTGCTATGTTTGTAGAAAAGTTCAAAGGTGTTGGTGGCAACGTTGCATAAGCCATTAATTTACATTGATCAAAATATAATCGGCCTGCAACTACAAGACCGCATTAATCTCAGAAAACGAGATGATGCAATATGGGTTTATTCAAAAGAACATTTTGCAGAGACTAAACGCGCTCAAAAACCTGAAAAATATTTGGATGTTCTTGATGTATTGGATGCAAAGCTATTAGAACTCAATCTTGACTGTAACTTCAGGATAACCGGCCAAGCGACATTGCATGAGACAGGATGCCCTTACCAACATTTCGATAATTACACCAAAGCGACTAACGAAGTTAGTTTAGATGACAGTATTTTTGATCCTATACAGGTATGGGTTAATGGTGGCGCATGCGAAGATGTATTAATAGACCTATCTGAAAGATTTGCTCAGGAAGTTTTAAATTTAACATCTGGCTTGTCTTTGGGCGACATCAAAATGTTCGATGAGGTTCCGTCTATAAGAGATGCGTTAGACTCGATGATTGTACAAATGCTATCTAATGGAAACGATATACACAAAACTAGGACTGCGCTAGGGGATGAAAAGGGAGCTATAGGAAGCATCAAAGGTAGCAACCAAATTGTACAAATTTGGGATAAAATATCGGCAACAAGTCACCTTACTGATATCAGTTGCGATCAATTTTTTGGTTTTGAGCCTGTTGACAAACAAGGATATGAAGTTTGGCCTATGTACCTTGGCATAATTGCATGTAACTCAGTGCTTGATATACTAGGTTTCCAAGCAGAAAAAAAGTGCAGAAAGCTTGATAAAATCCAAAATGTTAGAAGTGATGCATGCCACATGGCTATGGGAGCTTTTTGCTCCGCCTTTCTATCTGAGGATAAACGATTAATAAAAAGAGCAAAGGCAATTTATGAATACAAAGGTATTGGTACGCATCCAGTATTGTGTTCACGAAAAGGTGATGAATAATTGAAGCGAAAGGCAATTTCAGAATCTGAAATTTTCACAAATCTTCCAATTTTCGCTTGTATTCGACAAGACCTATTATTATAAAGTTTTTGTGTTTAATAAGCCGCGAATTCAACTCCGAAGTGCACCACTCGCTAAATTAGGCCGCACTGCGTAATTCATCGAACACTGCAACCGGCTGTTTAAAGCCGAGGCACTTTCTTGGCCTGGTATTTAATGCCCGTTCAATATCAGCAATCTGCTTATCCGTTACCGTCCGTAAATCCGTGCCTTTACGGATGTACTGGCGCAGCAGGCCATTGAAGTTCTCATTCAATCCGCGTTCCCATGAAGAGTATGGGTTCGCGAAATAGATATCCGCTTTCAACTTCTCTGCAACCTGCTCGTGGTCACAGAATTCACTGCCGTTATCCGCTGTAATAGTGCGGACGTGGCGGCGGTACCGCCACAGCATTCCGACCATGGCCCGGCTTACATCAGCCGCGCTTTTGGCTGGCACTTTACGTATCAGATACAGCTTGCTTTTCCGCTCAACCAGGCTGACTATCGCGCCGGTTCCTTGCTTCCCTAAAACCGTGTCAGCTTCCCAATCACCAAACCGCTTCTTTCTGTTCACGATGGCTGGACGATGCTCAATGCCCACACGATTCGGGATAATGACCCGCTTCGCCCGACTGCCTTTGCGGTATCTGCGTCGACTCTGACGTAATTGCTTATACAGCTTGCCACCGCGTAATTTATCGCGCTGTACATAGCCATAAATCCACTCGTGGCTCACGGAATGGCCTATGAATTGGCCTACGCCAGCAATTTGCTCAGGACTCCATTTCTGGCTCAGGCCAAACTCAACAAACGTAATGGTCGATTCCGGAACACAATATTTTCCAGCCTGACATCGTCGTTTTTCTGCTTTCGCCTGAGCGACTTCCGGCAAGTAATGGCTATCTCGAATTCGATTGCGTCTGACTTCCCGACTGATAGTGCTATGACTTTTCCCCAGTCGCTTTCCTATTTCCCGATAACTGAAACCCTCGCGTAAGTAGGCCTCTATCTGGTATCGTTGTCCCTCGATCAACTGCTTGTAACTCATGGTAGCTAATCTTGTTTTTTGGCGATTACAGAGTACCACCAACAGGCAGTTGATCTCTCCTCACCGTTTAACCATGAGTGGTGCACTTATTATCTGAATTCGGG
>NZ_QRHA01000023.1 GCF_003367475.1 Alteromonas aestuariivivens | reverse complement strand
CGTTTATAGCGCTGCCAAAAAAAAGAAGCTGGGCTGACTGCGGAAAGGTGAGCCGGGTGGGTAGCCCTTGCCGTTTCTGTATAACAGCGTTGCTGAGCAACATTGAGATAGTACTGGGGGCTAACGCTCCGCATAACGGGCAAAAAGACGTAGGCTACAATAACGAGCGAAGCGAGGGAGCCTACGTGTTTTTGTCCCAAGCGAGCGTAGCGAGTGGTTAATGCGATTGTTAGCCCAGCCGATGAACTTTCGCGGCTTTGCCGCCGAGCACCAAGGTGTTGAAAAAGCTGACTACCGCAACCGAATTACCTCACCATAAACAACCACCCAGAAAACGGCAACTGAAATTGAAAGCTGCCATTTTGAAATGCTGAAACAAATTGCGTTGTCACGGAGCAGAGAAAGGCGCAGGCCGAATGCGGAAAAGTGCACCTGCTGCTACAGCCGGGGATTTGTGAAACCCTGCTTTGCGAAGCTGAAAAAACTGCGTTTACTGTACTGTTAAAAAGGGAAACTGGCTGACTGCGGAAAGGTGAGCCGGGTGGGTAGCCCTTGCTGTTTCTGTATAAAAGCGTTGCCGAACAACATTGAGATACTACTGGGGGCTAACGCCTAGAGCAGCGGCGCATTTATGCGTCCGCTGACTTTATTTGTTAGCTTCATCTTGCACCCAATGGTCTATAAGAGGGTCATCAATGAAAAGCCACCACAAAACATTCAAACATAAATATCCGATAACTATAAATACTAATATGAACATACTCCAAGGGTATGAGCCTTGAGTATATCCATTCCTTTCAAATATCAACGTAGGTATATTCCAAAATATGATCTTGCTGTTCCAGACCACTCCAACAACTAATAGAAAAAGTGCAAGTAGAAGCTCTTCTCCGGCTCCCTCCACCTTGAGAAAATAGTCCGTATGGATGCTTAGCAAAGTAAATCCAAAGACGAGTAAACATTGAGGAAACAACCCGTAGCTTGAGTTTACATATAGGTAGTTAAGTTGAGCTGCGCTTATTTTCGCTTTTTTCCAATCTCTGAATTTCAAAGTTCCAATTCCAGCTAAAAAACAAGCTAGCAATAGGATGAAAGGAATTGAAGCTGAAAGGAGAATATTTTCATAGATTTTCATCAGTTTGCTTGTTTCGACACTGTTCTCAGCCCAATCACCTTTCTCATATAGAAAGTCATAGTAAGATAAAACAATAAAGCTTGGGAAACTCGCAATAAAATTTTCTAATGCATTCATTTTCCACGGGCCCAAATACTTACCTGATGTATCTTCAGAGTATATCTTAAGCACGTCTACACCAGACTTTATTGCTTTACGGGTTCTAAAGTATTTTGCAAAATCGTAGAACGCTTCAAAAATAGGGTGTTTCTTAAATAATCTAAAACTCATCATCATGAGGTGTCTTAAATGTACGAAGCTAACGCCCCGCTAAGGGGCAAATTGAGTGGGCTACATTTGCGCGAAGCGCCAGCCCGCGAAAATTTGTCCCGCCAGCGCAGCTGGCAACCTTGAGCGACTTGTTAGGCATCATTATCTACTACATCCAAGTTACACTGAACCATTTCTGAATTTGTTAGTTCTGCGCAACTCGAATAGCCATATTGTGTGAGGAAATCGATTACAGCTTTGTTTGTACTAACTGTTCCTGTATTCAATCCATGATCATTGCTGAAAACGTCTCTTATCCTTGTATCATCTCGATACATTAGCGCCACAGCTAATACAAATTGTTGTTTGGAGGATTCTTTATTTACCAAACTTGCTTCGTAAAGCGCAGATAACAAATGTACCTCACCCCAACGATCATGAGCTAAGTTTACAGTTGTCGTTAATGCATCTAGGTATTCAGCGCTTTTGGTCGACTTTTCGAAATACTTACCAGCAAAAAACGAAGCTACTAAGGCGATAAATACAGTTGAGAAAACCAATTTATTTTGCATGTTCCTCCTTGATGCCTAACGCTTAGCTTTGGGGCGCAGACACATGGGCGAAAATCGCGAAGCGCCCATGTGTTTGCGTCCCAGCGAACGAAGGGAGCGACAATAGCGCTTTGTTAGTTACCATGCTGAGACGCCCTTTTATTTATTATTGCCCAACTTATAAGCCAGGCTGTAATTACAGCACTGACCGAAAAAGCCAAGTCTATTAGATACAAAGTTAACGGAAGTAGCTCTCGTAATAAAGCAAAGGATATTAAGTTGCCAGTAAGAAAAACGATTGCTGAGACAACAGCTAAGTGGACAAGAATATTGGCTTTGAGCCCCAAGCCCAAGAGAGCAAGTAAGGTTACAGAGATTACAAAAGAGGATGTGTAGTTTAGAGCAAAGTACTCTGGTGATCCTAACGATAATGCTGGTTCTGAACTGGCATATAGCGCGATAACAGTGCCCGAAGCAATTTGAAGCAGGATCAGTATTAGGGAATATTTGAATATTTTTACTAGAGCCATACTGCTACACCGGTAACTAACGCCCAACTTAGGGGCAATAACACGTAGGCTAAAATTGGAGCGAAGCGACTGAGCCTACGTGTTATTGTCCCAGTGAGCGCTAGCGAACGACTACAGTTTTTTGTTAGGTGCTACGGTTCAAAAACAACAAATGCAGCCCGAAGTAAAACGATAAAAACACCATAGCCGAGTAGTGTTATTGAGCGTCTACGACGTTTGGGAAGTAATTCTTTTACAACCACTGAGTTGTCTTTTTTTAAAGATGCTCCCCATATTAAAAACCAGTACACGCTGAGGCTATATGAACTAGATCCGATTTGGACAGTTGCTTTATGCTTAGGCCAGAATAGCAAGTACTTTGAATAAGCAATAGTGTCTCCCACCTTGACTTCAAATTTAGTATTAAAACGGTCGTAGGAAAAGCAAACGGAATTACCACTTACGATATGTCGATGTTGATGAAATCTTTCGAAGCTCATATCCCTTTAACACCTAACGCCCCAACTTTGGGGCACAAATACATGGGCTAAAATAACGAGCGAAGCGAGGGAGACCATGTGTTTGTGTCCCAGCGAACGCAGTGAGCACCAAGAGTTGTTTGTTAGCTTTCAATGTTTGCTACCACTCTTTTTACTAATACTTTCTGAAACAGAGATTACTTTACTAAGTGTTTGATATAGGTTTTTTATTTCTGTTTCGGGGAAAGCAAAAGATTGCCAACCATAACCTGGTTTACATAGGTTAAGAAGCAGCAGGTTCTGCTCAGTCAAAACAGCCTTCCAAGCAGGATTATATGTAGCATCTACCTGTGCGCCCGGTTCTTTATCATGCGGTATTTGGGTCTTTATTCTTTGTGCTGCGGCTGATTTAATCAATTCATCGAGCTCGGCTGCTGACATGTTTGAAAGGTCAAATTTCATAGTACCTCCGTGTTCTATCGTTGAAAGCTAACGCCCGCATAAGGGGCAGCAAAACTTAAGCGGCGATTGGTTAAACTTGGGCGGAGCACCAAACTAATCGCCGCGTAGTTTTGATGTCCCAGCCGCGCTTTTCAGCGGCGACTTGATGCGTTTGTTAGCTACACAACCTCACCTAGAGCTTGCGTCACTTCCCAATAACGTAAATTCATTAAGCAAGCCAACCATAAAAGATTTCTGCGAAAAATCGTAGGCTCCAAGTACCTTTTGCTCATTCGCCTCTTCTGCTTGAATGATCACTACACGAGTGTCTTGCCCTGATTCAGGGTCTTTGTGTATGGCGTATTGGGGCAAGCTTATTTTCAGCGGCTTTCCAATTATGTCCTGACCAGAACGCAACACAAAAACAGCAATACCTTTATTGATATCTTCCTCAACAGCAGCTCGACCAGATATATAACCAATCGTCGAAAGGTCTGGCCAATGTACTTTTTCTTCTGCTTGCAGCAAGGTCGGGAAAAGAGCCAATAATGGTAGCAAAAACTTTTTCACTGGAGTTTCCTTGTGTAGCTAACACCCACATAAGGGGCAGTAATACGTGGGCTAAAATAGGAGCGAAGCGACAGAGCCCACGTGTTACTGTCCCAGGGAGCTTGCGACCGACTTAATGTGATTGTTATGTTGCTAGTTGATACAAC
>NZ_QRHA01000022.1 GCF_003367475.1 Alteromonas aestuariivivens | reverse complement strand
GCAAGCCGGAAACGGCCCTGTTCTTTAAAAATTGATAACAAGACAATCTGTGTGGGCACTCGTTAACGAGTGTCAACCGACGATTCATAAATTTCGAACTATTTAATTGAAGAGTTTGATCATGGCTCAGATTGAACGCTGGCGGCAGGCCTAACACATGCAAGTCGAACGGTAACAGGAATTAGCTTGCTAATTTGCTGACGAGTGGCGGACGGGTGAGTAATGCTTGGGAACTTGCCTTTGCGAGGGGGATAACAGTTGGAAACGACTGCTAATACCGCATGATGTCTACGGACCAAAGGGGGCTTTTGCTCTCGCGCAAAGAGAGGCCCAAGTGAGATTAGCTAGTTGGTGGGGTAAAGGCTCACCAAGGCGACGATCTCTAGCTGTTCTGAGAGGAAGATCAGCCACACTGGGACTGAGACACGGCCCAGACTCCTACGGGAGGCAGCAGTGGGGAATATTGCACAATGGGGGAAACCCTGATGCAGCCATGCCGCGTGTGTGAAGAAGGCCTTCGGGTTGTAAAGCACTTTCAGTTGTGAGGAAGGGTTGGTAGTTAATACCTGCCAACATTGACGTTAGCAACAGAAGAAGCACCGGCTAACTCCGTGCCAGCAGCCGCGGTAATACGGAGGGTGCGAGCGTTAATCGGAATTACTGGGCGTAAAGCGCACGCAGGCGGTTTGTTAAGCTAGATGTGAAAGCCCCGGGCTCAACCTGGGATGGTCATTTAGAACTGGCAGACTAGAGTCTTGGAGAGGGGAGTGGAATTCCAGGTGTAGCGGTGAAATGCGTAGATATCTGGAGGAACATCAGTGGCGAAGGCGACTCCCTGGCCAAAGACTGACGCTCATGTGCGAAAGTGTGGGTAGCGAACAGGATTAGATACCCTGGTAGTCCACACCGTAAACGCTGTCTACTAGCTGTGTGTGAATTTAATTCGTGCGTAGCGAAGCTAACGCGCTAAGTAGACCGCCTGGGGAGTACGGCCGCAAGGTTAAAACTCAAATGAATTGACGGGGGCCCGCACAAGCGGTGGAGCATGTGGTTTAATTCGATGCAACGCGAAGAACCTTACCTACACTTGACATGCAGAGAACTTTCCAGAGATGGATAGGTGCCTTCGGGAACTCTGACACAGGTGCTGCATGGCTGTCGTCAGCTCGTGTCGTGAGATGTTGGGTTAAGTCCCGCAACGAGCGCAACCCTTGTCCTTAGTTGCCAGCATTAAGTTGGGCACTCTAAGGAGACTGCCGGTGACAAACCGGAGGAAGGTGGGGACGACGTCAAGTCATCATGGCCCTTACGTGTAGGGCTACACACGTGCTACAATGGCAAGTACAGAGGGAAGCGAGACAGTGATGTGGAGCGGACCCCTTAAAGCTTGTCGTAGTCCGGATTGGAGTCTGCAACTCGACTCCATGAAGTCGGAATCGCTAGTAATCGCAGGTCAGCATACTGCGGTGAATACGTTCCCGGGCCTTGTACACACCGCCCGTCACACCATGGGAGTGGGATGCAAAAGAAGTAGTTAGTCTAACCTTCGGGAGGACGATTACCACTTTGTGTTTCATGACTGGGGTGAAGTCGTAACAAGGTAACCGTAGGGGAACCTGCGGTTGGATCACCTCCTTACCAAAAAATCGACGCTGACATTCATTTAGCGCAGTGCTCACACAGATTGTTTTGTTACCGTGACGAAAGTCGCGAGGACAAACTACGTTCTTTAACAATTTGGAAAGCTGATATTAGTAATCAATCAAAATTGAGTAACTGAGATTGAATATCGAAAGATGTTCTTTCACGCCATTACTCTACTTGACTTGAATTACTTGTTATCGATTTGATTGATAACAAGGTAATACACGATTAGCTTGTCATCATACGACATTACTCTTACTCGGATTCAAAAGGCGAGTAAAAAGCTCTAACGAGGTTTTTTGGGGTTGTATGGTTAAGTGACAAAGCGTATACGGTGGATGCCTTGGCAGTTAGAGGCGATGAAGGACGTGTAAGTCTGCGAAAAGCTGTGGTGAGCCGACAAAATGCATTTGAGCCACAGATGTCCGAATGGGGAAACCCACACATTTATGTGTATCTGCACCTGAATACATAGGGTGTAGAGGCGAACGAGGGGAACTGAAACATCTAAGTACCCTTAGGAAAAGAAATCAACCGAGATTCCCCTAGTAGCGGCGAGCGAACGGGGATTAGCCCTTAAGTTATATAGGTTTTAGTGGAAGGCTCTGGAAAGTGCCGCGATACCGGGTGATAGCCCCGTACACGAAGAGACCTATATAGTGAAATCGAGTAGGTCGGGACACGTGTTATCTTGACTGAATATGGGGGGACCATCCTCCAAGGCTAAATACTCCTAACTGACCGATAGTGAACCAGTACCGTGAGGGAAAGGCGAAAAGAACCCCTGTGAGGGGAGTGAAATAGAACCTGAAACCGTATACGTACAAGCAGTGGAAGCCGACTTGTTCGGTGACTGCGTACCTTTTGTATAATGGGTCAGCGACTTATATTTGGTAGCGAGGTTAAGTGAATAACGGAGCCGTAGCGAAAGCGAGTGTTAACTGCGCGTTGAGTTGCCAGGTATAGACCCGAAACCCGGTGATCTAGCCATGGGCAGGTTGAAGGTTGAGTAACATCAACTGGAGGACCGAACCCACTAACGTTGAAAAGTTAGGGGATGACTTGTGGCTGGGGGTGAAAGGCCAATCAAACCGGGAGATAGCTGGTTCTCCCCGAAAGCTATTTAGGTAGCGCCTCGGACGAATTCCTTTGGGGGTAGAGCACTGTTAAGGCTAGGGGGTCATCCCGACTTACCAACCCTTTGCAAACTCCGAATACCAAAGAGAACTATCCGGGAGACACACGGCGGGTGCTAACGTCCGTCGTGGAGAGGGAAACAACCCAGACCGCCAGCTAAGGTCCCAAAATATTGCTAAGTGGGAAACGATGTGGGAAGGCTAAGACAGCTAGGAGGTTGGCTTAGAAGCAGCCACCCTTTAAAGAAAGCGTAATAGCTCACTAGTCGAGTCGGCCTGCGCGGAAGATGTAACGGGGCTAAGCAATATACCGAAGCTGCGGCAAAGTACTTAGGTACTTTGGGTAGGGGAGCGTTCTGTAAGCCGTTGAAGGTGTGTTGAGAAGCATGCTGGAGGTATCAGAAGTGCGAATGCTGACATGAGTAACGACAATGGGGGTGAAAAACCCCCACGCCGGAAGACCAAGGTTTCCTGTCCCATGCTAATCAGGGCAGGGTAAGTCGGCCCCTAAGGCGAGGCAGAAATGCGTAGTCGATGGGAAACGGGTTAATATTCCCGTACTTATATAATCAGTGATGGAGGGACGGAGAAGGCTAGGCAAGCTTGGCGTTGGTTGTCCAAGTGAAAGTGCGTAGGCTGAGGACTTAGGTAAATCCGGGTTCTTAAGGCTGAGACACGAGACGAGCCACCAAGGTGGTGAAGTTGTTGATGCCCTGCTTCCAGGAAAAGCTTCTAAACTTATGATTATGTAAACCGTACCCCAAACCGACACAGGTGGTCAGGTAGAGAATACTAAGGCGCTTGAGAGAACTCGGGTGAAGGAACTCGGCAAAATTGTACCGTAACTTCGGGAGAAGGTACGCCCCTGTTTGTGAAGGCTTCGCGCCGTAAGCAGATGGGGGTCGCAGTGACCAGGTGGCTGGGACTGTTTATTAAAAACACAGCACTCTGCAAACACGAAAGTGGACGTATAGGGTGTGACACCTGCCCGGTGCCGGAAGGTTAATTGATGGGGTTAGCTTAGGCGAAGCTCTTGATCGAAGCCCCGGTAAACGGCGGCCGTAACTATAACGGTCCTAAGGTAGCGAAATTCCTTGTCGGGTAAGTTCCGACCTGCACGAATGGTGTAACCATGGCCACGCTGTCTCCACCCGAGACTCAGTGAAATTGAAATCGCTGTGAAGATGCAGTGTACCCGCACCTAGACGGAAAGACCCCGTGAACCTTTACTACAGCTTGGCACTGAACATTGAACCTACTTGTGTAGGATAGGTGGGAGGCTATGAATCGAGGACGCCAGTTCTTGTGGAGCCGACCTTGAAATACCACCCTGGTATGTTTGATGTTCTAACGTTGCCCCCTTATCGGGGGTGCGGACAGTGTCTGGTGGGTAGTTTGACTGGGGCGGTCTCCTCCCAAATAGTAACGGAGGAGCACGAAGGTTAGCTAATCACGGTCGGACATCGTGAGGTTAGTGCAATGGCATAAGCTAGCTTAACTGCGAGACAGACACGTCGAGCAGGTACGAAAGTAGGTCATAGTGATCCGGTGGTTCTGTATGGAAGGGCCATCGCTCAACGGATAAAAGGTACTCCGGGGATAACAGGCTGATACCGCCCAAGAGTTCATATCGACGGCGGTGTTTGGCACCTCGATGTCGGCTCATCACATCCTGGGGCTGAAGTCGGTCCCAAGGGTATGGCTGTTCGCCATTTAAAGTGGTACGCGAGCTGGGTTTAGAACGTCGTGAGACAGTTCGGTCCCTATCTGGTGTGGGCGTTGGATGATTGAGGGGAGCTGCTCCTAGTACGAGAGGACCGGAGTGGACGAACCGCTGGTGTTCGGGTTGTGATGCCAATCGCATTGCCCGGTAGCTACGTTCGGAACGGATAACCGCTGAAAGCATCTAAGCGGGAAACCGGCCCCAAGATGAGTCATCCCTGAGCTTTAAGCTCTGGAAGGGTTGTTATAGACGATGACGTTGATAGGCAGGGTGTGGAAGCGTTGTAAGGCGTTAAGCTAACCTGTACTAATTGCCCGAGAGGCTTAACCATACAACACCCAAAAAGCTTTAGAGACTTTTTACCTACAAACACTTGCTACGCAAGTGGGCGTGGAAACTGGCTTAACCGTCGATGTAAAATCGACTGGCCACTTTCCTACTCGCTAAAGGTAGAAGTTTGAGCGTTGAGTGTTGTAGACAAGCTAAGTAAGTAGAGTAGTGAAGTTACTCGATAAGATTGAATATCAGACTTTCCGAAATTGTTAAGATTTTAAGTAAGGCTGACTTAACGAACTCCTCAGAGTAGTGTTGGTCCTCCTTGCGCAAAATATGAAAAAATATTTTGCACGACAGTTTATGTCTGGCGGCCATAGCGATACGGCACCACCTGATCCCATTCCGAACTCAGAAGTGAAACGTATTAGCGGCGATGGTAGTGTGGGGTCTCCCCATGTGAGAGTAGCACACCGCCAGACTCCCA
>NZ_QRHA01000021.1 GCF_003367475.1 Alteromonas aestuariivivens | reverse complement strand
GGACTATGCAACGAAGTGGCTGTGGTTTTACAATCACGAACGACCACACAAAGCCAACGGTGGAAAACCACCTTTGATGGCAGCATAACTTCTACTTTTAGCGTCAGTTAAAAATGGGAGGATTACCGGGCGTCCATGCGGGGGCTTCCAGCCACGCCATCCTGGCGTGTCGTTCTTCACTCTCGGTGTGCCACCGGCACCCCTCGTTCGCTGCGCTCACCGCTCTTCACCCGTCCCTGGTGCTATGTCCAGTCACGCCTTCCATGGCGAGCCGCTACGCAAGCTGCGTTTTTTGTTTTTGGGATTAGCTGAGTGTGCTAACTTGGTCGTAAGCCCACTATTCTGAAACAGTCTTTGCCAGCAATGGGGATGTCCCGAAAAGGCCCGCAATCAGTTAAATACGCGTTGCTTACCTTTCAGGTAACTGCCTTTCTTGTGCCCTGGTTAACTGTGCTGTACTTGTCTTCCCAAAACGATATTCAGGGCGTTGCCAACTATAGCTTTCTACTGGCCATGTTCGCGCCGCTTGCTTTGGTGCTGGCCAGCCCTTCACGCAATTACCTTATCAGTAGCGACAGGTATACCATTGAACAGGCAGTTGCTTTACGGCTCGTATTGCTGATTGCCGGGCTGGTGATTTGTCTGGTTATTGGTGTAGCCTTTGGGCTGGTTACGTTGGCTCTGGCTATTTACCTGTCCAAAACAACTGAATTTTTGTTTGATTTGCCCCTATCCCAATGCCTCCGTCGGTCAAAAACCCGGTATTTACTTTATCTGGCGGGGATGAAATTAACATCAATATTCCTTGCTATGCTCTTTGCCATCACAACTGGATCCGTGGAATGGGCGCTACTGCTTGTATCATGTTTGTTTACCCTTGTTCCCCTCAATAGCGCGTTGTTTCAGGGCCGGATCCCGCGACCATTGTATCAGTCTCTGTTGCAAATATTGCCGTTGTCCTTAAGTACACTGGTGTTCTCGCTTTATTTCAACATACCCCGTTATTTACTGGGAGCTTACGGTTACCAAGGGGTTCTTGCAATTTACACCATCAGCGCATTCCTGCTTGCAGTGTTGTTGGTAATGAATAATGCCTTTTGCCAGTCTGACTTGCATCGTTGGCGTGAGCTTTTCGAGTCCAGACGATTTGAGGAACTTAATGGGTTACTAAAGCGGGCCTACATTCGAGCGGTGTTGTTGTATTGTGCTTTTCAGGTTACCCAGTTGCCAGGGCTGTTCGATGGATTCTGGCGCCTTCATAACAATTTGCAATTGCAGGATGAAAGTTATCCGATGATATTCAGGTGGGTGGTGTTACTTGCTATTGGCCCATTAACTTTCTCGTTCGTGAATTATTTGCTTGTGATTACCCAGCAACACAAGGTTTTGCTTAGGCTTACTATTTTGAGCGCCATAGGCACAGGGGGACTCAGTTGGCTGGCTTTTCAGTATATGGGCTTTACCCTGGTACTTTGGGTTATTTGCGCAAGCGGAATGGCCCATGGCGCTGTGTGCCTGCACATATACACCAGGTGCGTAGAGAGGGAGCAAGATGGTCTTTAGGCCGCTCATGTCAGTTGAGGAATGCGTTATTGTGCCTCAAATGGCTTTGGGTGAGTCACGGAAAGCTTTTTTTTAGGCGGGGCTTCCCCTAACATTAGCGCACTATTTGAATATTTCCGGCGAATTATGCCATCACTCAAATCTTTTCATACCTTTGGGCTGAACGCCGAATGCCATAGTTTGGTGGAATTTGACAGTCCGGATGCTTTTCTTCGAGCGCAGTCACACAGTAATCGTTACTGGCTGCTCGGGGAAGGCAGTAATACTGTATTTCTCGATGATTTTGACGGTACGGTATTAATCAATCGCATATCAGGGCTTGAGTACACTGAGTATCCAGCTTACCACCACCTTAGGGTTGGTGCGGGTGAAAACTGGCACAAACTGGTCGCTACCTGCTTACAGCAAGGTTGGTGGGGATTGGAAAATCTGGCCTTGATACCGGGGTCAGTTGGAGCGAGCCCGATTCAAAATATTGGTGCCTATGGCCTGGAGGTAGGGCAGTTTATCGAGTCGGTCGAGTATCTGGACATCGCTTCAGAAAAGGTATGTGTGTTGTCTGCGGATGATTGCGATTTCGGATATCGCGACAGTGTTTTTAAGCGGGAGATGGCAGGTAAGGTGCTGATTACACATGTTAATTTCTGCCTTCCAAAAGACAATCATATTGAATGCAGCTACGGGGAACTGGCCAAACTGAGCCAACCCTCACCACAGGCTATCTTTGACGAAGTGATTCGGGTCCGGCGCGCAAAATTGCCTGACCCCGCTACACTGGGTAATGCGGGAAGTTTTTTCAAGAATCCGCTCGTAACGGTTTTCCACCATGCAAGTTTGCGCGAGGAATATCCGCAGATACCAGGATTTCCGGTAGGTGAAAGTCATTTCAAAATACCCGCGGCCTGGCTGATTGATACGCTCGGGTATAAGGGCTGTGTAGTGGGTGGAGCGAGGTGTCATCCCACTCAGCCACTGGTACTGACCAATCTTGGCACAGCGAAAGGTGGGGACGTGATTAAACTGGCAAAAGAAATCATGGGCGCAGTAGAGGACAAATTTGCCATCCAGTTGGAGCCAGAGGTTCGTTTAGTGGGCAACAATGGGTTAATCAACTTATGAAACAGGCTTCCAAAATAATCAGGCAGCACATACTTTCGTTACTTGCAGACGGCCAGTTTCATTCAGGAGAAGTAATTGCACAGCAGGTGGGGCTTTCCAGAACGGCCGTCGCGGGCCACATTTCCCAACTTGCAGAGTGGGGGCTGGATGTATTTAAGGTCAAGGGTAAAGGCTACCGTTTAAATCGGCGCTTTGAACTGCTCAATACCGAAGCCATTAAGAAACACCTGCCCAACCCGCGATTGTCGGTGGTGGAAGTGGAGTCTGTGGTTCCTTCTACCAATACTGAATTGAAAAAACGCATTGTCAACGCCAGGCACAATATGGCCGATGGTGATGTTCTTATCGCAGAAATTCAAACCGCCGGTCGCGGCCGGCACGGCCGACCGTGGCTGGCGCCGGCTGGCGGCAGTTTAACTCTGTCCATGTACTGGTCGTTCCCGGATGGGTATCAGAGTATGGCCGGATTATCTTTGCTGGTTGGCATAGCAGTGTGTGAAGCCTTGAAAGAGTTCGGCATTGATGACGCCCAATTAAAATGGCCCAATGATGTGTATTTGCAAGGCAAGAAACTGGCCGGCATTTTGATTGAAGTGGAAGGCCAAATAGGCGCTACGGCGCATTGTGTAATAGGCATTGGCCTCAATATCTGCGTACCCGACAACCAATACGATGTTGGCCAACCCCACAGTGATTTGGCGTCATTTCTCGGGCAACTTCCTGACCGAAATGCGGTAGCCGCGGCAGTGATCGGGTCCTTGTGGGAGCTGCTGCCAAAATTCACCCAGCGTGGCTTTGAGCCGTTTGTCCCGGTTTGGCAGGCACTGGATCTCTATGCGGATAAGACTATCGTCCTGCAAATGGGAGAAAAACGTTTCAGCGGCATCGATCGCGGCATTGATGTTAGCGGTGCTCTGTTGGTCGAGACTGCAGATGGCATTAGCCGTTTTCATGGCGGTGAGGTAAGCCTGCGTGGCGGATAGAGCTTCTGTACTGCTGGTTGATATAGGTAACAGCAGCATCAAATACGCGAGCCTGGAGGCCAAAGACAAGGAACCCTCGCTAGCCGCTGATATGCCCACCTTTATGGCCAGAATTGCCACCATGGACGCGCTGAGCCACGTTTACCTGGCCAACGTGCGCCAGGCCTCATTTACGCAGCAACTCAAACAATATTGCGACATTCACGAGATTCAATTGCGAGTAATTGAATCCGAGCAGCAGGCTTTTGGCATTACCAACAGTTACCAGGATGTCAGCAAAATGGGAGTCGACCGCTGGCTGGCGATGATTGCGGCAGCTCAATACACTGAAAAAGCGTTTGCGGTAATCGACAGTGGCACCGCGATCACCTGCGATTTTGTTATCGATGGTCAACATTTGGGCGGTTGGATATCACCCGGCTTTGAAATTATGCGTTCCGCTTTGCTTGCCAATACCGCAAGGGTAACTGCAGATAACCGCATTCCGGAACAGTTGGAGGCTGGGCAGGACACCGAAGCCTGTGTGGCGTTTGGCTGTTTGGCCAGCCTTCGTGGCGTTTATTTGAGCGCAGTAGGTTATTTAACAAGCAAACAAACCGATTTTTCAATAATTATTGGCGGAGGCGGTAAAAAGTTGCTGACAAGTCTGGATCAGGCTGATAGTATCCGCGTCGCGAATTTGGTGGTGCAAGGCCTTGCCCGCTATGCGGAAAATGATCTTTTTGCTTGAAAAAGCATCCGATTGCAGAATAAATAAGCGGTCAGATAAAAAAAAGAAAAATTTTCGAAAAAGGCCCTTGCACGGAGTAAGTCATTACTCTAGAATGCGCACCCACTTGATGCAGTGCCGACTTAGCTCAGTTGGTAGAGCAACTGACTTGTAATCAGTAGGTCGCCAGTTCGACTCCGGCAGTCGGCACCATCAATCTCTGGAGGGGTACCCAAGCGGTCAACGGGAGCAGACTGTAAATCTGCCGGCTCAGCCTTCGCAGGTTCGAATCCTGCCCCCTCCACCACTTTCTATGAGGTGGCCAGAGAATTAGGATTGCGGGCATCGTATAATGGCTATTACCTCAGCCTTCCAAGCTGATGATGCGGGTTCGATTCCCGCTGCCCGCTCCATTATATGTGCTGATATAGCTCAGTTGGTAGAGCGCACCCTTGGTAAGGGTGAGGTCGGCAGTTCAAATCTGCCTATCAGCACCACTTTCTCCCCAGCTCATGTTTGTTTAAGATAAGTCGAATTTTTTAAAATTAACTTTGCTGGGATAATAGAAATGGCAAAAGAAAAGTTTGAACGTACGAAACCCCACGTAAACGTGGGTACTATCGGCCACGTTGACCACGGTAAAACCACTCTGACTGCAGCGATCACTACTGTTTTGGCAAAGACTTACGGTGGTGCAGCTCGCGCATTCGATCAAATCGATAACGCGCCAGAAGAAAAAGCTCGTGGTATCACCATCTCTACTTCACACGTAGAATATGACACTCCTACTCGCCACTATGCGCACGTAGACTGCCCCGGACACGCTGACTATGTTAAAAACATGATCACCGGTGCCGCTCAGATGGACGGCGCAATCCTGGTAGTTGCTGCGACTGATGGTCCTATGCCACAAACTCGTGAGCACATCCTGTTGGGTCGTCAGGTAGGCGTACCTTACATCATCGTATTCATGAACAAATGTGACATGGTAGACGATGAAGAGCTGCTTGAGCTGGTAGAAATGGAAGTTCGTGAACTGTTGAACGAATACGAATTCCCAGGTGATGACCTGCCAGTAATCAAAGGTTCTGCTCTGAAAGCGCTGGAAGGCGATGCCGAGTGGGAAGCGAAAATTGTTGAGCTGGGCGAAGCACTGGATTCTTACATCCCAGAGCCAGAGCGTGCAATCGACAAGCCGTTCATTCTGCCAATCGAAGACGTATTCTCCATCTCTGGCCGTGGTACTGTTGTAACCGGTCGTGTAGAGCAGGGTATCGTTAAAGTTGGTGAGACCGTTGAAATCGTAGGTATCCGCGAAACTCAATCTACTACCTGTACTGGTGTAGAGATGTTCCGTAAGCTTCTGGACGAAGGCCGTGCTGGTGAGAACGTTGGTGTTCTGC
>NZ_QRHA01000020.1 GCF_003367475.1 Alteromonas aestuariivivens | reverse complement strand
TATAGTGATTAAGCCTAGCCCTAGCAGTATGACTAAAGGACCGAACCCAATTATGGCTTCAACAATGATCAAGAATTTGTAAATTGGTCTCATTTGCTAGCTAACGCCCAAATAAAGGGCGCAAACGCGTGGGCGAAAATGGCGAAGCCGCCCACGTGTTTGTGTCCCAGTGCGCCTTGGCGCACGACTTAATTTGATTGTTATGTTTACCCTCTGATGATGTAACTAAAGACACTTCCCGAAAGTCTCGTGTATTTTGGATCTAAACTCTCTACAAAGGAGCTGTCTAAAGGTTTATTAGGAACAAACAGGCCGCTTTCTTGTACGAAAAAACTATCTAATTGAATGTATAGTCCCTGATCTGTTAGGTAAACCCTTTCGGGATCTAAATTAGCTATTTGCACAGGAAAGTTTGATAGCTGTATCCCATGCAGAGAACCGTTTTCTTCTTGCGAGGACAAATACTTAATTGCAGCTGTTTCGATTTCTACTAGATCGAAGTGGTTTTCGGAATAGTCATTGACGCATCCAGTAAGCACACCTAATAGCACTATTATTTTAATAAATCTCACTTACTTTCCTTGTAAACATAACTTTTAAATAAGGGGCGCAGACATGTGGGCTATAATGCGAAGCAGCCCACGTGTATGCGTCCCAGCGAACGAAGTGAGTGACTTTATTTTTTTGTTAGAGCGTGTTAGCACGACAACCTCTGCCTAAGCTTTTTTGATATATCAGTTCGCGCTTTTTTCCCTTTAAAATTCGACGGTATATGTCGAAGAAATGACTGCCATTTATAGGTAGACTCACTGCGTTCATTTGATTCGATGAAGCTTAATAAATCGTTAGCAGACTCTCTATTAAAAGCCCATAGGCACTTATTTTTGTGGCTCACCGAATAGAATGCGTCTTGTGGCCAGTTTAGGTTGTAGATTCCTCTTTTAGAACAGTGTGAGCATATTATGGAGCCAATATCATATCTTTGGCTACGAATAAGGTACTGTGAGTGACTCCAGTCTGATGACGAGTACCCGTCAGGTAAGTTTGAAATAGCGTTTACAGAACCGTGCAACCCCTCGAAGAAAAAAGCACCGTGAACCCCATGGCCACAGTGATCTGATAGCATTTGATATTCAAATTGCGGGCTATTTTGAAAAAAGGGAACATCTTTTTTAAGTTTAATTTTAACTACTTCCGCAAATTCAAATTCAGCTTTCTTGTGACACGAAGGACACTTTACGTCTACCTTGTGAGGCATTGGATTCCAGTCGTACAAACCAGTCATTGAACTTTCCTTGTAGCTCTAACACCCGCATAAAGGGCGATAACACATGGGCTAAAATTAGGAACGAAGTGACGCAGCCCATGTGTTAGCGTCCCAGCGAGCTTGCGAGCGATTTAATGCGTTTGTTATGTTTATGGACAACCTATGATAGATCTCATGGAACCCCGTTGATTCTGAAAAAACTCTGAGAACTCATTGTGATTACCCAGTGATTTTGATAGAGCTTCAAGCGCATCAAGCCTAGCTTCTGCTTCATTAAATTTACGAAGATATTCATCATCACATTTATTTTTATTGGATAAGTCTATCGATGCATAACTTTCAAGGTACTCATTCAGAGAATTCTGGAAAAAAGCTGTCTCATCTGAGTTCAGTTTGTTTTTCATTTTTTCCTGAGCTAGCTCAACCTGCAACTCACTGACAGAGTTATATTTATCAATAAAATTGTTAATCTCTTCCTTAAACAAAAAATAGAGCACACCAATGAGAATTAATATTGTCAGGAAATGAGAACCGAAGCTTTTCACATATTCCTTTATTGTATCTGGAGCCATAAACTTCCTTGAATAAACATAACGCTAAGCTAACGGGCAGTGACGTAGCGGTATAATCGCGAAGCGCCGCTGCGTTACTGTCCCAGTGACCGAAGGGAACGAGTTTAGCGCTTTGTTAGGTGTTCTTACGAAGAGTGCCATAAAAGACGCCCCCTGAAAGAAGACTGCCCAAAGCGTAAATGGCTAAATAGAACTCCACATGCATTGATTTTATTGTCCCATCAAAAAGCAAAGAGTCTAAAAGCAACATACCAATAAATACCAGTGGAGCGCAGATTCCAAATAACACTGAACTCAAAATATCAGACTTTATAAAAAAATTTATTTCAGAAGCTAGCAAACCGAGAGCAATAGAAACTATTGCCAGAAAAGCAACCCCTTCAAGTCTATTGAATGCATCAGAAATTACACCATCTTCAAACAAAAATCTTATAAATGATAATAATCCAGCCAGCAATAATCCTGTAAGTGAAAACAAAGCTGCAAAGACTAAAGGCTTGTGTTTATACATTGTGAATTGATACCAAAAGAACACCTAACTTCCCACTAATGGGCGGTAACACATGGGCTAAAATTAGGAACGGAGTGACGCAGCCCATGTGTTAGCGTCCCAGCGAGCAAAGCGAGAGCCTTAAGTGGTTTGTTATGTGGCAAAGCTAAATTGACCACCCTTTTAGCTTTGCCAATTCGTAAACTAACATAGGAATATCTTGCTTTGCGCTAGCAATAAAGTCTTGGTCTTCAACTGAAGCGCCAAACAACTCAATATCATCTTTACTTGTTTGAATAAAGTTTGAACCAGAGTCGTGATCTCTACCCTCAACAAAAGACGTCCATGGACCTTCTGTGGCGTCTTGGCATCGTTTAAGTATTTGACGCAATTTCTGTTCTGTTAAATCCATATAACTTTAATTCCCTGATGACACATAACGCCTTTGTAACGGGCCGCGTTGTGGCGAAGCCACGCTTTTAGCGGTCCAGCCCGAAGGGCGATCGTTGACAAACTTGTTAGGTGTTTTCGTTTGGCGCATTGTTTATTTAAACCTTGGAGCACAAAATTGACATAACCCGCGATCATCTAACTCCATTTCAGGAAACATATTCTCAAAATTTACCTTTGGAATATTATTCGGAGTTTCTGGATCTCTGCCGTACTGGCCACAGGCAGCACACTGCCTTATCCATTTCCTTGTTCTCGGATCTTTCAGGAACCACTCTTGAGTTTTAGTTTCAGTTCTCATGGACACCTAACGCCCCGCTAAGGGGCAAATTGAGTGGGCTATACTCGCGCGAAGCGCCAGCCCGCGAAAATTTGTCCCGCCAGCGAAGCTGGCAACCTTGAGCGGCTTGTTAGCTATACTGCTACAAACAACCATTATGTTTTTGAAGGCCAAACGTAAACACCGTTGTTTATATAAAAAGACTTAAGGTTCGGCAAAGAACGCTTCGTAAACAACAAAGGGACTGCGCCAAATCGCCTCTCATAAATATTGACCGCAGCTAGCCTCTTTCGACGAAACAAAACAAACGAAGGGTCTCGTCTATTACGCAAAATATTTTCTTTCGAAGCAAGGCGTTTTATGAGTGATTGAAATATAGCTTTATTTAGTGAGTGCCAGGTTCTTTCTTTGAGAAAGGAACTGCCTAACGCTAATGAATATTTCCCTTTGATTTTGAATTTTCCTTTGTATAGCTAACGCTAAGCTAACGGGCAATTATGCAATGCGAAAATGGCGAAGCCGCATTGCGTAATTGTCCCAGTGACCGAAGGGAGCGAGTTTAGCGCTTTGTTAGCTCCCCACATAAGAACTTAATAAATGCATTTTGTATATTGGCGGAGATCTTTCGCTAATTCCAGAAGCGAGGAGTGTTTTTATGTGAAGATTAATTTCTTGCACAGAAATGCCACTTCTAAGGTGCTTAAATAAAAGGCCGTAATAGTGGGCCATACCTTCGTTTAATAAATGCTTATCGTATGAAAAAACGGTGGGAGTAATGAAAGACGCCAGTGAATTAGAAGTATCTTCTAAGATGATGTTTTCCTGACTTTCCATAAATTCTATACGAGATTGCAATGACATTAAAACTGCTTTTGCCTCTAAGCTAGTTTCGTTGATATTTGCTTTGAAACCCAAATGGACTGAGTTGCTGAAGAGTAAGAACTGAAGATTCAATTCTTTAAGGTTTTCTACTTCTTGTTGCAGTTCCCACATAGGTGTGTGAACAACGCCCCATTGGATGCTTATTAAATTTTCCTTACCTGCTTTTCCGATAAGAAACCCCAAAGAAAAATCATTCTCTGATGGTTTGAGCAATCGGAACATCGAACCATCGCTACTGGTTTCAATATAACCGTTCTGTTTCATCTCTTTGATTAATTTAGATTTCACAAAACAACCTCGTAGCTTCGGGGAGCTAACGCCTAAATATGGGGCACAAACAGGCAGGCGATAATGGCGAAGCCGCCTGCTTGTTTGTGTCCCAGCCCGCCTGCGGGCGACATAATTTTTTTGTTATGTGCCATGCACGTTACGCCCTTTTATTTTAAGGAATTGATAGCAAGAACCTGTAAATAAAGAAAGCCAAAATAATCCAAAGATAACAAGTGCTGTAATTACAAGAGCCAAACGCTCGTCTTGTGTCGCATTTGATTTTGACAAGGCTACCAAAAGAGGAAAAGGCACGGATGCGACTATTGATGATAATAAAGCTAACAGAAATTTAGGCTGTTTTATGGTGGTTTGGATATAGCCAATAATTGTGTGATAAATAGCGAAAAGTATTAAAATTATTGGCGCAAAAAAGAACAAGGATTGATAGCCCTCTGCTGCTTGAGATGCTTTCTGATACAAGTCTATATCAGTTAAAGCAAATAACAGAATAACTAAAGCTCCTGGAAGAAAGCTCCATAAGGCAGATGCAAATGCAAAACGCTTACTTGGCACTAATCTTACTCTCCTGGCACATAACGCCGCAAGCAAAGGCGCGCGTTAGCGCGTCCAGCCCGAAGGGCGATTTGCCTTGCCTTGTTATGCCTTTACTCCGTGACATTGAAATTAACCTGAGTGCCATCGGGAAGGTCTTTGATTTGGAAGTTCATTTGGCCTGACATAGCAAAGTGAACCTCAATATCTGTTAGCTCAAAGTTATCAGGCTCATACTTGCCGCCCAAAACAGGTAGCTGTTTGAAACCGTATAATTTACCTGTCTCTAGGACGACACCCTGTTCTTTGAGCTGTGCCACAACAGGAACTAAAAACCATTCATGGATAAGCTCATTGTCTTGGAGCTTACCTTGAAATTCTTCATATGAATCCGCGACCTTTTCAAATTCTGCACTGCCGGTTATAAGCCAGAATACTTCACCAGATTCACTTTGTAGGAAAGCATCGCCGACGGAGGTAATAAGAATAGGTAGCGCCAAACCAACAAGCCATTGCCAGTCTTCCATCAATTTAGCTCGATCAAGATGCTCGAAGCTGACTGTGAGATCATTCCAAGTTAATGGCACAAAACTCTCCTTGAGGCATAACGCTAAGCTTTGGGGCGCAGGCACGTAGGGCATAATAGCGAAGCGGCCCTGCGTGTTTGCGTCCCAGCGAACAAAGTGAGCGTCAATAGCGTATTGTTATGCATCACGCTGTTCCTTAATACTATTAATGTAACTGTCTGCGCTTTCTTTCCAACTAGGTTCTGACTTACTTAATGCTTCAAAAAGTTCCAGAGCCTTGTCATGCTCTCCGACTTTGTATAATGCTCGTGCTTTAGCCCATACGAAATCAGACTCTCCAGGAAACATCTTGATAAATGAGTCTACGTTTTCAAGGATGGAGTTATACTCGGCTTTACTGTCCCAGTCGTTAATTCGTTTAATAAACCTTTCATTAACTCGAGGGAAAAGTAACTTTTTGAGTGCAAATGCAGTTCTTACTAACCAAAAAACCATGCATGTGCCAAAAAGGTAAAAAAGTATATCTATTTTTTCTTCCATATAAGTCAAACTTCCATTTATGCATAACGCCTAAATATGGGGCACAAACAGGCAGGCTATAATGGCGAAGCCGCCTGCTTGTTTGTGTCCCAGCCCGCCTGCGGGCGACATAATTTTTTTGTTAGGGATTTTTGCTTGATACAACCTCTTTGCAAACACGCCAAAGATCTCCTGTGTCAAATAAAACAAACGTTTTTGCTAGCAAGCGAAATGATTTTTTATCTTCAAGTATTTCTACTTGTAACAATAAATGCTTTGCTGAGAAATCACCGTAGACTTTACCTCTGGTATATACGCCCTCTTGTGTTGCAACTTCGACAAAACCTATTTTTTGAAGGTTATTTTGTATTTCCGAAATGGGTTGGTCGAAACTGACAATATACTTAGGGAACCAGACAAATTTTGGTTGTGCGTTTTGCCACTGCTTAAATGGCCCGCTTGAATAGCTATATTTGGAATAAGCTAAGAAAAGAATACATGTTACCAAAATAATTACGTAGTCCATTGTCACCTCGAATCCCTAACGCTTTAAACAGCGGAAAACGTGAGCGCAGCGAGTGGTTTTCCGCTGATT
The DNA here is from genome assembly GCF_003367475.1 of Alteromonas aestuariivivens. GTDB lineage: Bacteria > Pseudomonadota > Gammaproteobacteria > Enterobacterales > Alteromonadaceae > Alteromonas > Alteromonas aestuariivivens. The sequence continues at coordinate 2,535 of NZ_QRHA01000020.1, read as the reverse complement.
TAACTTGTTATAAGCACTATTCAATTTTGGCTCCACATTTATGGCAATGATCTTGTGGCCAGCGTAATGAAAAGACACTAAGACCACGAAACACTTGCATTGCACCGCATTGGGGACACCCTAACTTGATAGCATAGACAATAGCAAAAATTCCCCAACTCATTCCCAGCCAATATGTCCAATTCTCTAAATAATAAAAGTTGGTAGCGTCAAAGCTACTTGAAGATGTTTTATGTATTACTGTGATGATTAACTGAACCACTAAAATGCCAATTAATCTCAACTTGTACTTGTTCATTGAACGCAGGATTCCAGGTGCTTATAACGCCCCCATAACGGGCAATTACTTGCAGGCTAAAATAGGAGCGCTAGCGACGGGAGCCTGCGAGTAATTGTCCCAGCATAGCGCGTTTATGGGTTTGTTATGCACTTTAGTCAACATATCCACCAGAGATACTACCTCGCGGGAGATCTGAGTGTTTCAGCAGGGAGCGAGTTATCTGAGCGACAGTTTGATCTTTATCCCATCCATGACTCTGACTCATGCCATTAGCAATATGTTGAATGGTATCGGCAAGTAATTGACCCCACGCATCTCTTTCATCAATTTCGCAATCCTCTGCGTCTTCCCACATTCCCAGGAATAATGAAACATGAAGATCATCATGTGCTAACCAGATGCGCATCATTTCAGTTGCGTCTTCATCTCCGCCAGTTTCTATGGGTATCGTCAGTTCCCTCATATCCTCATATTTCCTCTTTTGCATAACACCCCAAGAAGGGGCAATAACACGTGGGCTATAATACGTAACGAAGTGACGGGAGCCCACGTGTTATTGTCCCGTTTACTTGGCTTGTTATGCGTCGCCTGCTATGCATTCCGCAACCTTCATTACTCGAGTGGTACTGAAATCGAGCTGCAAAGTTGTAATTGCAGGCTGGCGTTTATCGTTTAATTCCGTTGGTTGCCATCTGAAATTTTTTAGTGATTTTGTTGCTGAACTGATAAAAGTAGAGTCAGGGATAGCCTTAATAACTTGGATATTTTGTGCTTTCCCTTCACTGTTGATCACAAATGAAAAGTCGACACAACCACTTATACCTCTCCTAGCTGCATCTGTAGGGTATATCGGGTAATCGTTTTTCGAAACGATCCACATTTTCTCAAGGGCATTTTTGTCACCCACAAAATCAATTGGTTGTATTCCGCTATCCTGAACGTCAGAAGTTGAATTACATGCTGATAGTGCTAAAGCACTTGTCAAAAATAGAATCCTTCTCATTTATCCTCCATTATGTCTCGTGACGCATAACACCGAGCTAACGGGCAAAAACGCGTAGGGCATAATAGCGAAGCGGCCCTGCGTGTTTTTGTCCCAGCGACCACCGGGAGCGAGTTTAGCGTTTTGTTATATTTCACTAAGTGCACCGGACTCATTCAAAATGGGCTTAGCCCAACGATAGAACTTTGATGTGTCATTAAACCATGGCCAGAAACCATCTGTTGTCGGCCATATAAGCTGCAACATTTCGAAATCGTCTCCGTCGTGGAGCCAAAGTCCCCAGCCTACATATTCTTCATAATACGACTTATCCATTTTGATGAAGCAAACATCAAAACCTTCAAGGAAATCGGAGTAATATTTGCCGGGTTCGAAGGATTCACCGGCGAGCAAACGGTTTTTGTAGTTGTTGATAATTGAATGAGCCAAGTCGAGTTTTAGGCCGACAATGATAAGGTCAGGTTTGCATTGTTTTTTGTTAATACCAATTGAGTAGCTGAAGCAAGGCTCTCCATCTCCTTCCATGACCTTTAAAACGTGGCAACCAAATTTCTCGATGTCACTTAGCGCCTTCTCATCCCTTTCGTCCACTTAAATCTCCGTAAAATATAACACCCGCATAACGGGCAAAATTACGTAGGCTACAATACGGAGCGTAGCGAAGGGAGCCTACGTGTTTTTGTCCCCCGCGAGCGCAGCGAGTGGTTAATGCGTTTGTTATAAGCCGTATTAAATACAATCCAGCTGCACAAAACAACCAGTAACCAAAGCAAAAAATGGCCGTAAAAAACAATTAATAAATGCTAAGAAAGCAGAAATCACATGACGTGTGTTAGGCCTATTTTTTCGCGTAAGCCAAGTTAAAAAATGACATACGATAATTGGAACTACAAATACTATTACGCTGAAGCTTATGAGGGCTATTTGCTTGGTCTCTCGAGCGTACGTTGATGACGGGGAAAAATATGAGTAGAGAAACCCCAAAAGCAACCCTACTAACGACAAGACGAGTGCCGCTCTGTTTCCGTACCGATTGATTACATAGTAATGAATTTCAATCCATAAAAATGTACAAACAAATACGCTAATAAATAATATTGCCAAGCTCAAATTCCCTGTGGCTTATAACACCCACATAAGGGGCAGTAATACGTGGGCTAAAATAGGAGCGAAGCGACAGAGCCCACGTGTTACTGTCCCAGGGAGCTTGCGACCGACTTAATGTGATTGTTATGTTGCTAGTTGATACAAC
>NZ_QRHA01000002.1 GCF_003367475.1 Alteromonas aestuariivivens | reverse complement strand
ATTATATTCATGGCTATTACAGCCGACTGAGACCGCATTCATACAACGGTGGTTTAACACCGAATGAATCGGAGAAACGTTACTGGAATAGCTACAACGATGTGGCCAAAATTACTTGACCACTACACATCCGTATCCAACAGCATTGGCCAGCGTATTGGTTCAGTAAAAGATGACTCTGAAAATCTGGCCATCCATGCCCATCAGACCATGAAAATGACCACCATCGTCGAACAAGAATCGGCCCAACTTCAGCAATACATTGAAGACTTTAAAGTGCACGGTTGATCAGGAACTCAAGAATGTGGCTTTTCCATTGCCCTTCAAATAGCTTGATTAGAACTATTTAATAAAAACCAGCACCATATAATTTCTCAGAGACTTATTATTAATCAACACTTTAAGAATAAAGTGTTGATGAGAAACTATAAATTATATTGACACCAGCCAATTTAAAAATTTCTTTTTTTCCACTATATTCTGAAAGCTAATATTTTTAAGCTTTCGACTATCCTTAAAAACAACACTGAGTTTATTTGCAGATATAGCGGAAATTGGTGGGTGAGCATTAATGCTGTCGCCGTTGTAGATATAAATCATATATTAAAGCTTATTAAAATTGAGAGTCTGGGAAGTAAGAAAAAAATGAGACTGGATTCAAGGAGAGTGTTTTGTGGTAAAAAGGCCAGCTTGTGCCGGCCTTCAATGCAACTTGATGGTTAAACAGCAATCACGTTAGCAGCTTGCGGGCCTTTTTGACCTTGCTCAATGGTAAATCTCACTTGCTGTCCTTCAGTAAGCGATTTATACCCTTCTGAAACAATTGAACGAAAATGAACAAAGACGTCTTTACCGCCGTCGCTTGGTGTTAAAAAACCAAACCCTTTATCTTCATTAAACCACTTAACCATGCCATCTACTGAATTAGACATATTTGAAACCTTTTATTAATTAAATATTTTAGTGGAACTCCACCGATAGACCTTAGATAAAAACAAGTAAAACATTAACCAGTAGAGCAAATGAAAATACAAGTTCAACCTAAATTAATAAAAGAAGAAAAAGAAATGCAAAGTGCAGTAATAGATAAAGATTTTAAATTCCTAAAGCTAATGAATATTACGCTATTAATCTGTGTGTGTATAGAAGTTTATTTTTTTACTTAGGGAAGATGCGAATAAGTCCCCGATGTGAGATCATAGCTGGATAGTAAATCACAGCCATTACCGCCCATGAGCCAACAGTTAACTTTTGCCGACAGTGAGTTTTCTAGCAAACGCCGCCAGACCCGTAAAGAAATTTTCTTATCCCGGATGGATAACCTGTTGCCGTGGTCTCAACTGCTGGAAGTGATTGAACCCTTTTATCCTAAAGCAGGTAATGGCAGACGTCCGTATGCGCTTGAGACCATGTTTCGCATTCATTGTATGCAGCAATGGTATAGCCTCGGTGATGAAGCGATGGAAGATGCGTTATATGAAATTGCTTCGATGCGTCAGTTTGCGCAACTGTCACTGGATAAAGCGATTCCTGACCGCACGACCATTATGAACTTCCGGCATTTGCTGGAAAAGCACAAGCTAACTCGCAAATTATTCAAAACGGTCAATCAATGGCTGTCGGAGTGCGGTGTGATGATGACGCAGGGCACACTGGTGGATGCCACAATTATTGAAGCCCCCAGCTCCACTAAAAACAAAAAGAATGAGCGTGACCCGGATATGCATCAGACCAAGAAAGACAATGAATGGCATTTCGGCATGAAAGCTCATATTGGTGTGGATGCCAAGAGTGGTCTCACCCATACACTGGTAACCACCGCCGCCAATGAGCATGACTTGAATCAGATGAAGAGCCTGTTGCATGGCGATGAGGAATTCATCTCTGGCGATGCTGGATATCAAGGCGCAGAGAAGCGTGAAGAACTTAAAGAAAAGGATGTGGAATGGCTGATTGCTGAGCGTCCCGGAAAAGTGCGGGCACTGAAAAAGCATCCCCGTAAAAACAAAACTGCCATCAACATCGAATATTTAAAAGCCAGCATCCGGGCAAAGGTTGAACATCCGTTTCGCATCATCAAATGCCAGTTTGGTTTTATCAAAGCTCGCTATAAGGGATTGATAAAAAATGACTCACAGTTAGCCATGCTATTCACCTTGGCGAACCTGTTTAAAGTAGACCAGATGTTACGGCGACAGCCAAGATCTGTCTGAAATCCGGGAATAGCCCGGAATAAGGTCGAAATCAGGCCTAAAACGGCGGCATATTGGCCTAAACTGCAAAATTAGTGTTTAAAAATTAGGCAGGTGAGTCTGCGGCTTAACTGAGCGTTAAAATGCGGGACTTATTCGCTGTTTCCCTAAGTAAATGGCGACAATTCGCTGCAAAATTGAACAGCAAAGATCAACAGGCCCTAGCCACATTTGGTCGAGAGAGATGGTTCACTGCAAGCGGAATCAGGATTTCAGAGTCTCTGTTCCAGGTTCCACCGGGGCGCTAACTTCTCCCCGGTTTCCGGCTGCAACAACGGCAAGTAACGGCTACTCGAACGTTACATCAGAGGAAGTATTGATTACCAGCCTGTCGAACATGCCGGTTGTGGTCGCATTCGAATCGGTAATCCGTGCACCATTAAGATTAAAATTTCGAAAACGGATGTTACCTATGCTTCCTGAGCCGTTATCAAAATCCTCAATGGCATTCAGCAGTAAATTGTCCTGCAACTGGCCATTTCCTCCCAGAACCTGACCATTGAGCACTTCGTTTTTGATCGTCACAAGTTCATTGTAGGTTGGCATGTAGCTAACATAAATGTTCTCAAACAACCAGGTGTTATAAGACTGATTGGGGTAAAACTCGTTTCTCAGATATATCACCCTCGAAGTGGGTCCTTCCATCCAGATATTGCGCAAAATAATGTCCGAGATAGTGCCTGCCCTGGAATCGCCATCCGGGCGTTCTGTCAGATTCGCCAGACCGCGGTTTTTATTCAGCCCCGTCCATTCTGTATGAAGCACATGGATGTTTTCTATCAGCACGTTGTCAACGGTTTTGGGGTACCAGCCAAACTGGAATATGCCACCGTTATCCATCTGCCAAACCACGCAGTTTTTAACCGCTGCTTTTGAATGGTAGATTTTAAAGGCATCGTCCATTGGAGAGGCAAAGCAGTCAGTAATTTCTGAACCTGTGCCTACATCGAAGCCGTCGTTGTTATAACGCCAGTTGCCCAGCAATTTGATATTACTGATCCTGGCCCATGAATCATTGCTGTCGGCCTCGGCACCGAACACATAAAAGGGGGCGTTTACCAGTGTCAGCCCTTCTACGATCAGTTCATCCTGCTCGGCATCCAGCAACTTGATCCCTTCCCGTGGGCAACCATCGGAGTACCCACCACCATCAACACAGACTCTCTCAGACAAAGGCATATCGCTGTCAGCATTATATTTGGTTTTATCAGCCCGCCAGGGAAACTTCTCACCCGAGATAACGCCCCGCCCTGAGATGGTATAACCGGTGCCAGGGCCAGCAGAATGATCTGCGTTGATTGCCCCCATGACGTACGCCCCTCCGGCCAGGTATACCTGCCTGACATTTGAAGGTACCTCCCAATAGCTCAGTTCATGAGTACCCGGGGCAAAGTAAATCACCTCTTTCCCCTTTGCCGCCTCCCTGTCGAACTTCTCACCATTTTCAATTACATAAGTGGTTTCAGCAGATTTATCCGGCACGGGGGCAATGTCTTCCCGTTCAGTGCGATCCGCGAACAGCAACAGCGCATCCATAGGAATATCTTTAAGCGGCGCGTAGCGGTTGTCTTTGAACTCCACCGAAAGTTTGCGATTAGACTGCAATAGACGAATTTTTATGCGCCTGGCGGCGACATCTTTTTCCACTATCTGATAGGCCACTTCAGCCAGTGCCTCAGGTCTGACGATGATGTCAGAGACTGCGCCGGCATCCTCCAGTTTATGCACCGAAACCTCTACAGGAGAAGCCGCAGCATCGAAGGAGAACTGAGTCCACGCAAAAGTGCGCTGGGTATTACGATAGGCGTCAGCACCATCAGCAGTTCCCGGCTTTAGTCTCGGGGACATAGCCGCTAAAGGAGGAATCGTTTGCAACACTGTAAGCGGAACCCCGTCAATAGAAACACTGAATTTCGCCGACAGATCTTCTGCCGGTAATTCACCAAAGGTGTAAATTTGTAGGTTTGAAGTGCGATCAGGCTCAGCTATGGCCTTTGAGCCGGTGACAATCACCGTCACCTCATCGCTAACAGAACCACCCGACGTACCCGTTGCGGTAAGCGTAAACGTAAGCAAGGTTTCCTCATTTACCCTGGGGGCTGTAAACATCGCAGTGACATCCGATACATGGGTCAGCTCCACAGTAGGGCCACCCGTCTGCTGCCACACCAAACCTTGCAGCACATTTTCAGGGTCTGATACCGAACCCGTCAGGCTGACCGATTGTTCCGCAACAGCGGTTTGATCGGCCCCAGCAGATACGGTAGGAGCCTGCTCCACCGGCTCAACCGTAACTGTAACGCTGCGACTGGCGGTTCCACCGGCGTCATCGGTAACGGTCAAGCGAAATACCAGATCTTCGCTGTCATTTACCTCTGGTGCAGTAAATAGAATTGAAGACGTTGTTGCACCACGCAAACTTACCGTATGACCGCCAACCTGATTCCATTGATAACTTTTTACTGAGCCATCTGCATCATTTGCCACAGCACTTAGCGTCACCTTTGAGCTCTCTTCAACCGTCTGATTTTCAATGAAAATCGTCGGATTAATGTTTCCGGAAGCCCCGGTACCACCGCTACCACAGCCTGCCAGAGCCAAAGCAGTAAACAGGCTGGCAAAAAATTTGCCGTTAACATACATCATACGTCATCCCTTACTCTGTTTGTGTTCAGGCCCATTCGGTCATTAACCGCAGAGGCAACGGAAACTCTGCCCGCTGAGCAGCAGACATCCTCACCGGACCACGCCATCTCAGCTATTGATTGAGCGGAACCCATTGATATTCAGACAAAAACAAAACGTTTTGATTAACATTGCTACAACTTATGTATTACAATAATATTATTGGGTGACGGATAGCAATAGAAAATGCGGGTTTGGTAGATTAGCAACAACCCAAAATTAAAGCGTTGGTTACGCCATGTTGTTTGGCTTGATGGCAATTGAGGTACAGGAGCATATGGGAATTCGGAGTTAAGGTACTGCAGTTTCCGCGCGTATGATATACAAAAGCCCGGGAAACACACAGGTATCGCCGGGCTTTTGATGCGTTGCTATTTTTTAGAATTTATAGTTGAGTGACAACTCGTAAATTCTTCCGGTATAGGTAATACGGCTTACCGCACGCTCGTCAAAACCGAGGTACTCCTTACCAACTTCATCAGTTAAGTTATAACCACGGAAGAACACTTTGGCTTTCTTGGTCAATGCATAGGAAGTTACAAGATCCAGTCTGCCCATTGCCTCCCGCGTACGGGAGTTGGTACCCAGGAACGAGTTTGCACCCTGTAACTGCAGATCATCACGCCAGTTGTAGGCAATACGAATACTGACCCCGTTATTCTCCCAGTAACCAATGATGTTGTAAGACTCAGGAGATACACGGTCAAGTTCAACCTCACTGCCACTCTGTCTTAACTTGGTGTAGTTAAATACTCCACCGAAACCGTTCCAGGGGTAAGGCAGGAAATCCAGTTTCTGCTGAATCGCCAGTTCAAAACCTTCCACCTTGATTTCGTCGTCGGTATTGATGGGGGTTCTGATGACCACTTCCCGGTTAACCAGGTTGCCATCTTCATCAACAAACGGCTCTACCTGCTGACAGGAAAATTCGCTGCCGCCGATATCAATACGCTCGATATCACCCACCAGTGCGTTAACGATTTCATTCGAACCATCTTCCGGGCAGTAACCTTCCTGCTCATCAAACAGGTTAGAGATATCTTTTCTGAAGTAACCGATTGAAATCGCACTACCTTCCCGGTTGTACCATTCCAGCGATACGTCATAGTTGGTTGCATCATACGGCCTTACGGTGGCTGTCGGCAGGTCCAGCGTGACCGTGTCTGCATTGGCTCTGAGCGCCGCCGTTGGCCGCTGGGCCAGCAGGTTTGGCCGCACCAGCCCTTCGTAGAAGGCACCACGCAAAATCACATCATCGGTCAGTTCAAACGCGATATTCATCATCGGCAGCGTATGGCTGTAATCGTCCTCAAACTCTTTAAGCACGGCCACACCGTTACGCCCTTGGGCATCTACCTGGGTCTCAAACCCGTTAAAGGTATTAGAGGTTTCCTCGTACCGTACACCCAGGTTACCGGAATAGAACACAGAGCCCAGCTCACCGGAAAATTCGGTGCTTACGTACATGGCAAGAATGTCCTGCTCGGCATCAAAGTTGTAACCCAGATTGGTTGGCAGACCACTGGTATTATTCTGGGTATCCCAGAAACCGGTGCGATTTCTTTCCAGGCCTGGATAAACCGAAACATAGCTTCTGCCGGTAACCAGGTCATTCAAATCGGTCACAATTCCGGTCTGCAATGCCGCAATTGCAGCAGCGTTGTCTATGGTTACCCAACCATTGGTATGATCAAACGTACCCGGCATGTTGCCGTTGAAATAATCGTTCTGAACATTTGACAGCACCTGGTCGGTAAGAAACGCACCGCTGATCTGCGCGGTATCAATACCGGCTGGCCCCTGGCGCTGATCGATGCTTTCCAGCGACTCCCTGGAGAAGCGCCCACCAAACTTAATCGCATCCACCTTGAGCCCGTCACCGAAACCAAAATCGGTAAAGCGCTGGCCACCAAATTCAACACTGCTCATTTCCCTGGACAGGTCCCGCACGCGACCGTTTATGTTGAAACTGAGTCGCCGCCCCTGGTTGGCGTCATCCACCGAGGTTAACCCCGAAGACGTAGTAATAGGTTGGGACCAAATCAGGTTGTCATACACATAGGGCGTTTCCAGACTACCGGAAACCACCACATTACTCAGGTTACCCTGCCCGGTATTAATGGTTCCGTTAAAGCCGGTAGGCACACTCGGCACTGAAATGGCACTACCACCTGCCGGGGTATAATTGAATTTGTTCCGCCAATCCTGGCTGTGAACAAAGTTGATGCCTACGTTCTCGAAATTATTTTCCGCTTCAGAATGGGTAATTACGCCATCAAATATCCATTCATCAGCAACATAGTCGGCATACAGCATGATGCCCTGTGATTTTTCATTGAAGGTGGTTTTACGGTTTTCATTCTGGAATGTACCGTCAGTAAAATTGATGTTCGACACACCATAGATTTGCCCTGCATCTGCTTCATCGGCCAGGCGATCATAGGCAAACGGGGCTGTATCCATGTCCAGCGTTACCAGCGCGTCGTAATTGTCGCGGGCACTGTTACTGCGGTTAAATCCGGTTTCAAACGAGGTGGTTTCTTTGGTACCGTCATCCAGATCACGCTCTGAATACAGCAGATGCGCGCCAATTTTGAAATCGTCTGTCAGGCGGTATTCGATGTTACCCGACATTGAAACACGGTCACCGTCACTGAACTCGCTCACATTGCGGCCGCGCATCGGCACACGAACCTCGGCATCATCTGGAATACCCCAGTACTCACGGTACTCATCGATATTGGTAGCCCTTCCAGCATCAACAGGCACATAGTCAATGATGTCGAAGGTATCACGGCGGAAGGTTTGACCAGAGGCAGCTAACTTAAAAGCAACAGCCAGTTTGTCTTCAATCAGGTGTTTTACACCGGAAAATTTGAGGCTGGGGTCAATTTCACCAGTCAGTTCTTCATAACGGCCACCGGCACTTACCGTAAAGGTGCCATCTTTTTTCGACAAGGCCTGCTGAAGCTTCTGATCAACAACCCCGGCCACGCCACCCGCCTGCAGGTCAGCAGTCGGGCTTTTCACAACGGTCACACCGTCAAAGACACTCGCTTCAAACGCAGCAAAAGGATTTGGCTCACCTACCGCATTAATGTTACTGGCGGCAGAAGGCGTGGCAAAAGACTGGCCAAATGCGGTGGTTTTCACAAATCCGCTGCCCAAACCACGCAAACTGATGCTGGACTGTCGACCTTCCTGATCGCTGTTTAACTGCACACCGGGAATGGCCTGAAGCGCTTCCCCCAGATCCAGCGCTGGCAAGGCGTCAATGTCGGTTGCCGAAATAGCATCAACAATAGAGGGGGCTGAACGTTTTACGTTCAGAGCGTTTTCCAACGATGCCCTAACCCCGGAAACTTCGATAATTTCAAGGGTTTCCTCTTCAGGGGCAGCGTTATTTTCGAGTGCCTGTTTGACTTCCTGCGCCAGGATTGAAGGGGACCCAATTGTTAATAAGAGACAGGCCGCTCCACCAGCTATTGATTGTCTGTTTCGTTTGTTATTCATGACATATCCTGTTTTTCAGTGTGTGATTTTGACCGATATGGAGCGTGTTCCGACTACCAATCAATCATCAGTAAATCGCGTGTTAAAGAGGGCCCTCCCAACAGCGCAACAACTTAATAACACCATTAACAAGATCGCGCCAGTCCCTCTGAAAGTATGATTTCCCGTTTCATGCTGCAGTATTTTTGACCAATTTTGAGCCCAAATAACCATAAATAGCGACCTTAAAGGATTATATATGAGCTACTATGACCAAATTAGACAACTTATGACAACAAAAAAAGTAAACAAAATTTACATATAAGTTAAAAAACATAACAATAAAATTTGAACTTGTTGCTGGAATTGAACGCAATCTTCTGCCCAATACCAATCTGAAAGTTCGCTCAAAAAGAAGTCAGTTTGTGAAGAATACGCTCGGTGGGGGATGTAATGGTTCGATAGATTGGCGGAGATGCCAAATCATAAAAAAGCCCGGCAACCAATCTGATGGTTACCGGGCTTTTTACTGCTTTTGTATTTTAGAATTTATAGTTAAGTGATACCTGGTAAATTCGGCCGGTGTAGGTCATGCGGCTTACCGCACGCTCATCAAACCCGAGGAATTCCTGACCAATTTCATCGGTCAGGTTATACCCTCGCAGGAACACCTTGGCTTTCTTGGTCAGTGCATAAGAAGCAACAAAATCCAGTCTGCCCATAGCCTTCCGCGTACGGGTGTTAGTACCCAGGAAGGAGTTTGCTCCCTGCAACGTCAAATCATCACGCCAGTTATAAGCTACACGAATACTGATACCGTCGTTTTCCCAGTAACCAATGATGTTGTAAGACTCGGGTGATACGCGAGTCAGGGCGGCTTCATCCCCGGTCTGTTTCAGCTTGGTGTAGTTAAACACACCACCGAAACCGTTCCAGGGATAAGGCAGGAAATCGAGTTTCTGCTGAACCGCCAGCTCAATCCCTTCCACCTTGATTTCTTCATCGTTGTTGATGGGCGTATTGATGGTTACTTCACGATATACCAGGTTGCCATCGACATCGGTAATTGGCTCCACCTGCTGACAGGAAAACTCGCCGCCACCGATATCAACACGTTCAACATCACCCAACAGCGCGTTTACGATTTCATTCGATCCGTCTTCCGGGCAGTAGCCTTCCTGCTCATCAAACAGGTTAGAGATATCTTTTCTGAAGTAACCGATCGAAATTGCACTACCTTCACGGTTGTACCATTCCAGCGATACATCATAGTTAGTTGCATCGTACGGTCTTACCGTGGCTGTTGGCAGATCAAGCCTGACTGTTTCTGCTCCGCCTCTGACCGAAGCCGTTGGCCGCTGAGCCAGAAGATTAGGCCGTACCAATCCGTCGTAATAAGCACCACGCAGAATAACCTCATCGGTCAGCTCAAAGGCAATATTCATCATGGGCAGAGTATGGCTGTAATCGTCCTCAAAGGTTTTGAGAACCGCTACACCATTACGCCCTTGATTGTCGACCTGGGTCTCAAACCCGTCAAAGGTGTTGTTGGTTTCTTCGTAGCGTACACCCATATTACCGGAATAGAACACAGGGCCCAGCTCACCGGAAAAATCAGTGGTTACGTACATGGCCAGAATGTCCTGCTCGGCGTCAAAGTTGTAACCCAGATTGGTAGGAAGTCCGCTTTGGTTGTTCTGGGTATCCCAGAAACCGGTACGGTTTCTTTCCAGGCCAGGGTAAACCGCAACATAGCTTCTGCCAGTAACGAGGTCATTCAGATCGGTCACAATGCCGGTTTGCAATGCCGCAATTGCAGCTTCGTTGTTAAGGGTTACCCAGCCGTTGGTATGGTCGAATGTGCCAGGCATATTGCCGTTAAAGTAATCGTTTTGAACGTTAGACAGCACCTGATCAGTCATGAAACCACTGCCTATCTGCGCGGTATCAATACCCGCTGGCCCCTGGCGCTGGTCGATACTTTCCAGTGCCTCGCGGGAGATACGACCACCAAATTTAATCGCGTCAAAACGAAGGCCATCGCCAAAACCAAAGTCGGTGTAACGCTGGGCCCCAAACTCGGCACTGCTGTAATCCCTGGACAAATCACGGACCCGGCCGTTAATACCAAATTGCAGGCGACGACCCTGGTTGGCATCATCCACTGACGTTAAGCCAGAAGACGTGGTGATGGGTTGAGACCAGATCAGGTCGTCATATACATAGGGGGTGTCCAGGCTACCGGAAACCACCACATTGTTCAGGTCTCCCTGGCCGGTGTTGATGGTACCGTCAAAGCCGGTAGGCACGCTGGGAACTGAAATACGGTTGCCGTCTGCGGGGGTATAGTTGAACTGCGCCCGCCAGTCCTGGCTGTGGTTGTAATAAATTCCCACGTTTTCAAAGTTATTTTCCGCTTCTGAATGGGTAACTACCCCATCAAATATCCACTCATCAGCCACGTAATCGGCATAGAGCATGATGCCCTGTGATTTTTCATTAAAGGTGGTCTTACGGTTTTCGTTTCTGAATGTACCGTCGGTAAAATCGATGTTCGACACACCATAGATTTGCGCTGCATCCGCTTCATCCGCCAGACGGTCGTAAGCAAACGGTGCGGTATCCATATCCAGCGTTACGAGAGCGTCGTAATTGTCACGGGCACTGTTATTGCGGTTAAATCCGGTCTCAAACGAAGTGGTTTCTTTAGTACCGTCATCCAGATCACGCTCTGAGAACAACAGGTGCGCGCCAATTTTGAAATCGTCTGTCAGGCGGTATTCGATGTTGCCCGACATGGACACACGATCACCGTCACTGAACTCACTCACGTTGCGGCCGCGCATCGGCACCCGAACTTCGGCATCGTCAGGAATACCCCAGTACTCACGGTACTCATCGATATTGGTAGCCCGGCCAGCATCAACAGGAACATAATCAATGATATCGAAGGTATCTCGGCGGAAAGTTTGCCCAGAGGCTCCTAACTTAAAGGCCACAGCCAGCTTGTCGTCAATCAGGTGTTTTACACCAGCCAGTTTCAGGTTGGGGTCAATTTCACCGGTCAGTTCTTCATAACGGCCACCAACACTCACTGTAAAGGTGCCGTCTTTCTTTGAAAGGGCCTGTTGCAGTTGCTTGTCAACAATACCTGCAACGCCACCCGCCTGCAGGTCGGCAGTCGGGCTTTTCACAACAGTTACACCGTCGAATATACTTGATTCGAAGGCAGCAAAGGGGTTCGGAGAACCGACTGCATTTAAGTTACTCGCGGCAGACGGCGTTGCGAAAGACTGACCAAATGCCGTGGTTTTCACAAATCCGCTGCCCAAACCACGCAGACTGATGCTTGACTGGCGGCCTTCCTGGTCACTGTTTAATTGCACACCAGGAATGGCCTGCAAGGCCTCACCTAAATCAAGCGCTGGCAATGCGTCAATATCGGTAGCTGAAATAGCATCAACGATTGAAGGGGCTGAGCGTTTTACGTTTAGTGCATTCTCAAGAGAAGCCCGAACCCCGGAGACTTCGATGACTTCAAGGGTTTCCTCATCCGGGCTCGCATTATTGTCCAGCGCCTGTTTAACTTCCTGCGCAAGAACAGAAGGGGTTGCAAAGGTTAATAAGAGACAGGCTGCTCCTCCAGCAATCGATGGTCTATTTCGTTTTATGCTCATGACTTGTCCTGTAGTGTGTTGTGTTATTTTTGAACAAAAAAGAGTGCATTTGAAAGTTCAACTTCATCAATTAAAAGTCGCACTCAAATTATTCGCTCTCTAATTGAATAACAAATTGATAACACTTTTGACACCCAGGCGCCACCCCTCAAAAATCGCAATTTAAGAAATATTTTTGCAACAATTTTGAACGTTTGTGACTGTAAAACACCAAAAATAGCGGCCTGAGAGGATTTATTGTGACTAATTTTGACCACATTAGAGCATTAAAGATTACCAAAAAACGTAACCGGAAAACCACTTAAAGTAACAAAGAAACGAACCCAATCCAGAATAACCGACACTGAACAGCGCCACTAAAACTCAGGAAAAACAGGAGAAAATGAAAGGCTTCGTATAAATATTCCGTTACCTTGCGTATCAGATGACATGACATCCAAATTAGCGACCAATTAAAATCCGCTCACAGAATTGACTCATATTCAGTCAACCTCATGATTGTGAAGATAATGTTAGTGTCATCAGGAATGAAAATAAGAGATCAGAGTTTTCGTCTGTGAAGCAAAAAGGCAATCTGATGTTTAATTATGAAAAAAATTACATATAAATAACTTCAAAACAAACCAATATGAAAGTGCTCGCGTGGGCGAGAAGAACGCCCACTGAGGCTTGGAAGTCGATTTAGCGGGGATGTAACCACTTGGGCAGTTTGTCGTACGGGTTCAGGGTCACTGATTCATCAAACCCAATGCCCAGTTTTTTCAGTTTTGGCAAAAAGCTGTCGTCTTTAATGGCGTCAAACAGATCTGTACACCCACCCAAAAACTCCCCGGCCAAAAAGATCTGCGGTAATGTCACACATTGGGTCTGCTGATTTAGCACATTGCGTATCCTGCCGCCAAGGTTGTCCTGCTGGTAGGCGACTGAGTCCAGATCTACCGACTGATAGGGAATTCCGTAGGCGTTCAGTACCTTGCGGACCGACCAACAAAACTCACACCACTCCAATGCAAACATCACAATTTGCTCACTGGAACCGTCTATTAATGTCGTTAATTTTGCTTCTGCAGCGGGATCCGATTCTGCCAGCGCAGCAGTCTGCAAAGGCGCTCCAGTAGGAACATCAAAACGATAACCAGGTGTCGAACGGGATATCGCCAATTCATCGTCGCTCATGGACTCCGAAACATCATCGAACAGGGGCGTACTTAAATAGCGCTCCCCGGTGTCGGGCAGCATACAAAGAATATTGCTGCCAGCAGGGGCTACCTCGGCAATTTTCAGCGCCCCAGCGAAGGTTGCACCTGAAGATACCCCCACAAACATACCTTCTTTGCGCGCCAGATCACGTGCGCACTGAAGAGCCTGATTCCCATCAATTCCGATATATGCATCAATGCAACCAGCTGGAATTGTCCGGGCCAGTTTGGGAATGAAATCCGGAGACCAACCCTGCATCAAATGAGGCCGAAAACTGGGGTGGCTGGCGTTTTCAGGCTGAGGAATGCCGCTGGCAAGTATTGCTGAGTTGTCAGGCTCACAAACTATAATTTGTGTTTCAGGGCTTGCCTGCTTCAATACTCTGGAAACACCGCTTAAGGTGCCTGCCGTACCAAACCCGGTTACCCAGTAATCCAGTTGGATATCTGAAAAATCGTCCAGGATCTCAACGGCGGTGGTGCGGGCATGAATCTCAGCATTGGCCGGGTTTTCAAACTGTCGGGACTGCCACCAGCCGTGGGCTTCGGCCAGTTCCTTAGCCTTCGCGACCATTCCCGTTCCCTTCAGCGCAGCGGGGGTTAACACCACCCTGGCGCCCAGAAAACGCATTAAACGCCGCCGTTCAACACTGAAGTTTTCCGCCATAACCACAACCAGCGGGTAGCCTTTTTGAGCACAGACCATTGCCAGCCCAATTCCCGTGTTACCGCTGGTGGCTTCGACGATGGTCTGGCCGGGAGCCAGTTCTCCCTTGCGCTCTGCATCTTCAATCACCCCCAGTGCCAGCCGGTCTTTGACTGACCCCATAGGGTTAAATGATTCCATTTTCACAAACAGATTGACCTCTTTGGGCCCCAAATTATTAATACGCACCACAGGCGTATGGCCGACGGTCTCCAGAATACTGTTATAGCGAACGCCCATCTTACTCTCCTTTGTCATTCCAGTTGTCAGTGTTTTAAGGCTGTCGCCCGTTACTGCAGCGTGCATTTTTTAATTCACCCGGCTGTGCGCTGTGATACGCAATGGCGACCTACAACCAGCACTTCTTCCGCCAGTTCCATTGCGTGCTGCTGATGGCTTCTTGCGCCGACAAAACAGGGGCGAATCGCCAGCTTTCCGTTAACCATTGTGGTACTCGGCATGGCTTTCCCCCTCTCAAGCATGCGCTGATGTATCTGTCGGTTAAGCCCGTTGAGGTCTTCTACCGCGTCAGAGACATAACGAAAGCAGCAAATGGACAGCGAAGGTGGCATCAGCAATTCCAGCTCAGGATGACGTTCTGCCAACGCGGCAATGTCTTTGGCCATTTGGTTGTGCCGGCAGACCCTTGTCTGAATCCCCTGCCTGCCAACTTCCCTCAACAGGGCCCACACGACAGCCCCTCGAGGGGGTGCAGACAATTCAACACCATAGTCAAAATAGGGAACGCCCAGGCTGGCCATGGAACTGTGCGCCTGGTCAAAACTGGCTCCCTCCAGGTAGTCGGCAGCTTCCTGCGTGAATGCCCGGTACAACAGCGATCTGTCCCTAACCAGCGTGGCGCCCACCCCAACCGGTGCCCCCAGCCATTTGTGGGGGTCGACCACTACAGAATCCGCCATCTCCAAGCCGTCAAACATAGCGCTATAACTGGGGTCGAGGATCCCGGGCAAGCCATACGCGCCATCAACATGAAACCAAAGTCCGAATTGACGGGCGATTTGCCCTATATCCCTTAGCGGATCTATGGCCCCGTGATTGGTACTACCGGCGTTGGCGACTATTGCTACCGGAACCGCTTCATTCCCCTGGTCGGCAAGCAACCTTCCCAGCAACGCTTGAGGGCGCATTCGCCCCTGCGAATCGGTGGCAATCTTGATCACACTGCTGCGCCCAAGTCCGAGTACGGCAGCCGCCCGCTGAACGGAATGATGGCATTCTGCGGACGCGTAAATCCGCCCCGGACGGTTGAGGCCAGAGAGCGCAGGATCACAGCCCAGTTGCTCATAGGCTTGTTGTCTGGCCGCCCCAAGGGCGAGCAAGTTGGCCACCGAGCCACCGCTGCTATATATGCCCTTAAAACCAGAAAGCCCGAACAATGCAGCAAGCCAGTTCAGGGACAGTTCTTCCAGGTAGTGAAACGCTGTCAGCCCGATACGTTGCGGTGAGGCCACGCTGCATGCCAGACCAGCCAGTACGCCAGCTGTAGTCGCACCAGTGGTAATAAAAGCTGAACTGGCCGGATTGGGGATCTGGGAACCATTTGGAATAACCCAACGGCACAGCTCGCCGACCACTTCGCCAATACCCACACCTTCTGAGGGCAAAGGAATATCAAGCTGATTCTGCCATTGCACCTGATTCTTTATCGCGTCGGGATGCGCAAAACGAAGAAACTCACTAAGTGAATCCGCCAGCTGCGGCAACCATTCGGTCAGCCCGTCACATTCCGCCAGTTCGGAATACTGGGGCAACTCCGGGAATCTGGTCATGAATCAAGCCAGCATATGGCCGCCGCTTGAAAGAAATGCCATCGCCCTGGGCGCTCCGGCAATTTCTACACCGTCAATGAAGTCGTCTGCTGACAACCCTTTGACTTTAACGCACACCGGGCATATCCAGATCTGCCCGCCATTGGCCTGATACTGGTTTACCAGATCCTCAAGCGGTTCGTGCCCCGGTGCCTGCAACCCCGCCAATCGCCCCTTCACAAACAACTCAGTCGCATCCGCCGTGACAAACAACGCAGCTTCGCAGGTTTTGCTTGCAGTAGTTGCCAGTATCAGCGAAATAGTGGCCCGCTCAAGGTTGTTCTCACCTTCCTGGCAGTGCACCAGAAATTTATCGTTTGCATCACTCATAGTCATTCTCCATGTAATTCATACAGCGACATCGCCTTGTTAAAAAGAATAGTTCATTACCAGAATACAGCTCTGTTTGTACGGCCCCTGAAGGGTTTGTGTTGCAGCTAGAAGGGCCTGTAGTGAGAGCAGGAGAAAAATTCTCCCGCTGCGGATTAGACTTTTTTCAATCGGCAGGGCGATACTGACTTGGCTACCGTAAACAACCTGATACGAGTCCTTTTTCAGCAAAGCAGGAAGGCTCAACTATAATGTGAACTGGGTTTGCCGGTACAAAATTTAAGCACAATAGACGTTATGCCACCGTTAACCTCCCCCTAGTTCCCCGCTATCCAGCTGTATGCAGGGTTCATCACCGGAGCAATATAATGAAAAAGAACACGTACCCGCTGTACTGTCTGGCAATATTTGCTGGTGCCAGCTCTGTAGCTTTTGCTGAAACTATCGAAGAGAAAATAGAACGAGCGCTGTCCGCTGCCCCACCTGCGGTGAGCGATAACGCCACCGTCATGGACTCAGACGGCACGGTCCTGAAAGAGGGCACCAATGGCTGGACCTGCCTGCCTGATACACTACCTGGGGACAAGGCCCCTATGTGCAACGACGCTGTGTGGATGGAAATGTTGGCCGCCGTTGGTAATCAGGCCGATTTCAGTACCTCGAAAATCGGTATTTCCTACATGCTACAGGGCGAACCTTCCGGTTCGGGCGTCAGTAATTCAACCCCGTATCATGCCGATCACGTTAGTGCCGATGACTACGTGGAGACAGGCCCACACATCATGATTGTGGTACCTAAATCCATGCTCTCGGGCATCACCACCGATCCTTCCGAGGGTGGACCATACGTAATGTGGGGTGATACGCCCTATGCACACATTATGATCCCGGTATCCATTGACGGAAAGCAGGTTTTAACCAAGCAGGAGTAACCACCAGATTTACCCCGCGTTCAGGGCCTGCTTTTCAAAAACAGGCCCTGTTCTGATTGAGTAACTGAAGCTGAAACCTGCCCGAACCTAGACGTCAAAACAGAGGAAAAGATTCTTAAAACCCTAGCCTGCCCGCAGTCTGATTTTTCCTATCAGGCCAATCAGTTTAATCAATTGCCCATTCAGGAACTTAAACTATATTTTGATTGAGCTTAAACGTTGCACCCTAAAAGGATAACGAAATGTTCAAACAAACTTTGCCTCTGGCAGCGGCCATCGCACTGGCCCTGTCGCCCCTGAGTGCCATCCAAACCGTTCATGCAGAAACCTCGGCCAAATCCAATCAGTTCTGGTGGCCGGAACAGCTTGATCTCAGCCAGCTTCGAACCCACGATATCAAGTCCAACCCCTACGGTAGCGACTTCAATTATGCCGAAGCTTTTTCCAGCCTTGACCTCCAGGCAGTGAAACAGGACATAGCTGCGGTTTTAACCGAATCCCAGGATTGGTGGCCAGCCGATTACGGGCACTACGGCCCCTTCTTCATTCGTATGGCCTGGCACGCGGCCGGAACCTATCGGGTTCACGATGGCCGGGGCGGTGCAGGTGGTGGCCAGCAGCGTTTTGACCCGCTAAACAGTTGGCCTGATAATGCCAACCTGGACAAAGCCAGGCGGTTACTGTGGCCGGTCAAACAGAAGTACGGCCGTAACATCTCCTGGGGTGATTTGATGGCCCTGACCGGCAATGTTGCGCTGGAATCCATGGGGTTCACCACCTTCGGATTTGCCGGCGGACGTGCCGACGACTGGGAGCCGGACGTGGTTTACTGGGGGCCGGAAACAGAAATGCTTGCTGATGAACGCAGAGACGAGGGCGGAAATCTGAAAGGCCCGTTAGCTGCAGTCCAAATGGGCCTGATTTATGTCAACCCGGAAGGTCCGGGCGGTAACCCTGACCCTGTAGCGGCCGCCCATGACATTCGAATGTCATTCGGGCGCATGGCCATGAATGACGAGGAAATTGTGGCCCTGATTGCTGGTGGGCATACCTTTGGTAAAGCACACGGAGCCAAGAGTGCCGACTGCGTGGGCAAGGAACCGGCAGCAGCCTCACTGGAGGAACAGGGCTTTGGCTGGACCAGCAAGTGCGGTAAGGGTAATGCCGAAGATACGGTCACCAGTGGCCTGGAAGGGGCCTGGACCGTTACTCCTACACAGTGGACCACAAATTATCTGCAAAACCTATTTGGCTTTGAATGGAAGATGACCAAGAGCCCAGCCGGAGCCACACAATGGATCCCAACGGATGATTCTGCATCCAGTCTGGTCCCTGACGCTCACATTGCCGGCAAGCGCCACGCACCGATCATGTTTACCACTGACCTCGCCATCAAGGAAGACCCCGCCTTTCGGGAAATAGCGCTGCGATTCCTGAATAATCCTGACGACTTTGAACTGGCCTTTGCCAAAGCCTGGTTCAAGCTCAATCACCGCGATTTAGGCCCCCGCGCGCGCTATCTAGGTAATGAAGTGCCAGATGAAATGCTGGTTTGGCAGGACCCAATCCCCGAGGTAAACCACGATCTTGTTGACGATAGCGACATTAAAAATCTCAAGGCAGCAATCCTCGATTCCGGTCTCAGCGTGCCCGAACTGGTGCGCACTGCCTGGGCTTCTGCAGCGAGCTTCCGTGGCACAGACATGCGCGGCGGAGCCAACGGCGCGCGTATTGCACTGGCACCACAAAAAGACTGGTCAGTCAATAATCCACAGGAGTTGAGCCGGGTTCTGGGCAAACTGCGCACCATTCAGCAGCGCTTCAACGAAGATTCAGGTGATACCCAGATTTCGTTGGCTGACCTAATCGTTTTGGGCGGCGCTGCGGCGATTGAAAAAGCTGCAGAACAAGCCGGATACAACGTTTCCGTACCTTTCTATCCTGGCCGCATGGATACCACCCAGGCAATGACCGACGTCGAATCCTTTGCCGTACTGGAGCTCACGGCGGACGCATTTCGCAATTATTACAGCAGTGAAAGCTACCGCTCACCGGCTGAAATGATGGTTGAGCGGGCCGATATGCTCACCCTGAGTGTACCTGAGATGACCGTTCTGGTTGGTGGGATGCGGAGCCTAAACGCCAACTTTGGCCAGTCTTCCCATGGTGTGCTCACCGACAAACCGGGGACCCTGAGCAACGACTTCTTTGTTAACCTGCTTGATATGTCCACCCGTTGGTCAAAAGCGGATGGCAACGAAGGTGTTTACGTGGGCTATGACAGGGAAAGTGGGCAGCAGAAATGGACTGCCACGCCAGTGGACCTGATATTTGGTTCGAATTCTGAACTCAGAGCCATTGCAGAGGTTTACGGATCAAGCGACGCAGGAGAAAAGTTCATCCAGGACTTTGTTTCAGCCTGGAGCAAGGTGATGACGAACGACCGCTTTGATCTGAAATCGTAGCTTAGTAAGGCGGCACCCTCAGGTGTCGCCCTTTTGTTTTCTGGCCGTGCCCAGTACTTTTCGCCGGGTCAGTTTATCATCCACATCAACCCGCCCGGTCAGCATGGCATCATATATATGCTCAAATGCCGCACCAAATCCCCCTTTGTCGTCTTCCAGAAAGTAACTGTGCCCTTTGGGTGGGTCATACTTGATGTTGAAATTGTCGCAGTCTATTGCGAACACATTCGAAAGAGTCTTACTCATGTCTTCCGGGCCGGAATGCCCCAACCGGCGTGACGCCACACGATTGCGCAGGTTAGAAATTTTGCTTGCCCGCAACGCCAGATCATCCGACGCGAAGTAAACCGAAACGTTTCTTGAGGCTTGGGCAATCAACCGCCCGATATGATGCTCTTCCAGTGTCTCATTGACCACATCGGCCGCCACTAAAAAGCTGTTTCTAAACAGCAGGGGCACGCCACGAACCAGACTGTACTTATTCCATGCAGCCAGTGTCTGACGAAATACCCGGTTGCCCATTGAGTGGGCCAGCACGTTGATGCGCTTCAGGCACACAGCATCGTCACTCTGCTGGTTACGCCAGTGCATAAAGAATTCAAGTGCCCGGCCAAAGGAAAACGCACTCATATCGGCAGACATCTGGTCATCCCAGTAATCGCCAACTATCCCCTTATCATTATCGCAAGGCCAGATAACCGGCACCACCAGCGCAAAATCCTTCTTTTTTTTGTTAAACAGACTCTGCAATTTCTGGGCTCTGGGAAAAATATCGGGCTCTGGCAAATTTGAGAAACCATGAATCAAAAAAACCAGCTGCTCGACCGGGCTGCTTTTGAGTTTATCCAGCCACTGCTCATGCCCAAGCTCGATGTACTCATCTTTTGCCACCCGCTCACAGCAATAAATGGAATTAGACGGAGCATTTTTGTTTAAATCGAACTTGTAGGGGCGATTTTTTTTAGTTCGGATGGAACCCTGTGGTTCCCGGTTGGTAATGAACAACATGGCTGAACCTCGGACGAATAAGTTTCCAATGAGTTACAGAGGGTAGTGCAACAAGTATTGCCGTCCTCCCGCGTAAATCAAAAATAGGGCATTCCGAGCTAAAAGGTCCAATGTTTTGTTCATGCCGATTGGACAATCGGACTTTCACGCTACCAGCATCAACCTGGCTATACGTTTAACCAACTGTCCGGCTGTATGCACAGTGTCGGCAGCACTGCCGGCACTGTGATGCATTGACCTGAATCAGAAATCAACTGAAAGGGAAACAATGGTTTTATAATCATCCTTTTTCGGTCTGACACCGTCGCTGTCGGCAACCGGAGAGTCCTGGTGGTCCCATACAAATGCAAGGTCAAGATCAATTGTATTAGTCAGCTCCACCTCCAGGCCAGCCTGGGCATACTGGGAATCTCCGCCAATTTCGTCACTGGCAAAAATATATCGGTAATCCAGGCTCAAATCGATGTCGGAAGTCAGTTCATACTCGTAGGTTGTACCAACGAAAAAGGACGTGGAGGAGACACTGTCGTCCTCGCCTTCTCCCACCGTATCAAATTTCGTTTTCTGATAAAGCGGGCCGGCAGTAATATCCCATTCGGTACGACTGTCATCAATAATGTAGTAACCCGCACCGGCTCCCAAACTGTATCGGCTTGCAATGTTCTGGAATGGGTCGCGGAAGTACTCGAATATTACCGGCCTGATATACAACCGGTTGGTATAAAACCAGTCGAAGGTCCCATTCGCCCGCACACTGCTTTTGGTTACTTCGTCATCAATTTCTGTTCTGGTGGCCAGAATGTCGGTCAAATAACGGTAAGTTGCGGTTCGCCATTTAATGTCTGCCGTTAACGACCCCTCTGTCTGATCCGTATTGCCCTTGCTCCAGTTGATCCCGGCGCCGATGTTAATCGACCAGTTTTTCCAACCGGAACCCAGTGTCGGTGCGATGGACACCAGTTGCTCAATGCTGTAAAACGCGGGGCTGTCACCCACAATGACCCGCCCACCGGCAATATTCAGCGAGCCACTGAGCACCGTGCCGTCATCAAAGCGTACCGAATATTCCCGCCCGGACAATATTGCACTGACATCCTCAACATCGATGAACAAGGTGTCCAGAATGTCGCTTTCAAATTCAACTTCCTCGCTGTAGACGGACTTTAATTCCCCCTTCAGCCATTCGCCGGAAAGCAGGCGGATCCAGTCAAAATTCGCCGTGTCTTTCACCACAGCACTCTGCTCGGCAATAAATTGCTTTACTTCGTCTGAGTCTGCCTGCTGGGCAGCGGCGGTACCTAACAGCATCATCAATGCCGTTACGATTGATAAATGTTTAAAAATGCGCGTTATCGTCATAGCGGTTCCATGCCACGTTGGAATTGGATTTCGCGGGTCTCTCACTGAACATCAGACCCCAGGAAGGACTACACAATCAGTATAGTGGCGGGCAAGGTTTTCGCAAATGGTTGCCAACACTAACCCCGTTAAACCAGACCGGATGTAACAAGGCCACAATTCGATTGCCATTTCTTATTCGGTTGTGGGAGGAAATTCGATCACCTGTCACTCCCTGTATTCCATGACAACGCAGTCGGTGGAAACAATCCAGTGTTCCACCTCGGCTACAGGTCATGGCGAGCCATATTCAACCCCAGGCGCACGCGTAAGGTATTCTGTTCCTGCGTGATGCCCTGCTTATCTGATGGAGCAGACAGTGACGACTTATATCTTCGACCCCGGTATTTCCAACCCTGCCAGACGTTCAGTGGGATTACATATGCGGTTTGATGAACTACCCATATTGGCATTTCATACCAAAGCCCTCTTCCTGCGTTTACAACCGGGAGGAAAGCAAATCCAATGCTGTTATTGTGAGCTGAATGCGCCTTGGGCGGTCGATGTGGAGCAGTTCCGTACCCAGGAAGGCATGCTCAAAAACTTCCGAATCGTCATTCCGAAGGGGTTTCGGCTGGCGTGGCCGCCACTTCCCTGGGTGGCGGTAATTGTGTATCAGTGGCTGCGGTATATCCGCCCGTTGGGAAATGCCCTGCGGCCGTTAATGGCAGCATTGCTCATTCGTGGCTATGCCTACCACCACGGGCGGCTGCCTGGACACAGAGTGCCTTCAACCGCAACAAGCCGTGCGAACGTAGATAAAATGGTTCAGGAAATCCAATTAATTGCCTGCCAGACCCGCTCTGGCCGATGGCTTGAAAAGTATTTCAGGCAGCCCGAGAGAGGCTTGAAGTTTGTTCAGCTTAACCCTTTACACTTTTGGAAAACCCGCTGCATGATAACCCTGTCAGCCACCCTTGTTGCTCTTTCAGTGTTGCCGCTTAACGGGTTTATCAACTAACTCGCTGTCTTTCTATGGTACGCAACTTTCTTGCCGGCTCAGGGCTGCAATTGCAGCCTGAGCGTTTGCAGAGCGTTATCCGGCCCCAGGGCAAGCCCTTCGTCAATGACCTGCCGGGCTGTTTGGGTATCACCATAGCTGTGCAGCGCGACTGCGTATACATATCGATAGCGGCCATTTTGAGGTGCCAGGGCGACCGCCTGCCCAAGTTCAGCCAGTGCCTGCCGGGGCTGTTTCAGCCTGACATGCAGAAGCCCCAGGCTGTGATGCAGACTGGCGTTGTCCGGATGGCGGGAAATGCCGGCTTGCAGCACCTCGAAGCCCTTATCGTCCTGTTGCATTGAACGATACAGATCGGCCAGATTAACGTAGGAAGGAACCCAGTTTGGATCGGCTTCTATTGCCCGCCGATACGCTTTCTCAGCTTTACTGTTGAACCCCTGCTGCTGATAGTAGCCCCCCAGGTTCACATGCGCCTGCGGGGTGTCGGCGTTGAATTTTTGCGACTCCACATATTCCCGCGCAGCTTGCTCAAGAGAAAATTTTTGCGCCTGGGACAGATTGCTGGCCGGTGCGTCTGCCAACCGGTTTGCCGCCATTGCCCGCACCACCCGGCTTGAATCTTTCAGCATGGGGTGCGCAAGCTGCCAGCGCTGTTCAATTGGCATGGGTCTCATCCCTTCCAGTGCGGCCAATCGGAGCAGAGGGTCCCTGTTCCGGCTTGCCATTGCCAGTGTCTCAATGGTGGGCGCGGACGGCCAGTCCTGCAGCAATTGTGCTGCCGTTGCCCTGGCAATTGCAGGCTGGGTTTCATTCTGCACCAACTCCTGCAGGGCCTGCTCGCTTCCGGGTTTACCCTGCCTTGCATGAAACAGGGTTTCCGCAAACTGCTGGTACCCGGGATTGGGGTTCGGGTACCAGGAATGAATGGCATCCGCCGCCCACTGAGGCGTTTGATCTTCATGGCACTGGTTACACGCATTGGGCACCTGCATGGATACCGTTCTGTCCGGCCTTGGAATACGGAAGCTGTGGTCGCGCCGATCGTCCACCCCCATAAAGGTCTGATCCGCCATATGACAGTTCACACATTGTGCCGATTCAGAACCAACAGGGTGATGATGGTGCTCTTCCACATTATACGCATCGGCCTGGTGACACTGCAGACACACACCGTTTCCAGGCAATTTTATTTCCAGTGAGTGAGGGTTGTGGCAGTCACTGCAGGTAACGCCAGCCGCATACATTTTACTCTGCAAAAAAGAGCCGTAGACGTACACCTCTTCAAGAATCTGGCCATCGGGGTGATACAACCCCTCCTCGAGCAAAGCCGGTGCAAACCCATCGGTAAACGGTTGCCCCTTGCGGTCGTCTTCAAACATCTGGCTGCGGCGGGAATGGCAGGCTGCGCAGACTTCAATTTCCGTGTCGGTGTTTTTCACCTCACTGCGAAGTGGCTGCCCGGTAGCCGGGTCTGTATGCCAACGCGCTTCTGCGCGCTCATTCAACAGATGTGTAAGGCCCATACTCCCGCTATTGGCGTAACCTTGTTGATCATCAGCCCACATGACATGATTACTGCCAGGGCCGTGGCAGGCTTCACAAGCCACGTCAATTTCGGCAAATTCTGTGTTGTAGGTATCCGAAGCCGGATTATACTGCTTCTGTAAATGGGTGGAGTGGCATTCCGCACACATGTAATTCCAGTTTTGCGCCGGTTTGGTCCAGTGCAGCGGATCGTCGTAAGTGATGACCTCATCCTGATAGAGGTGGAACCAGCGTTGCCCGCCCTGCTCCTTTAGTCTGGAATCCCAGGCAATACTGAGCGCCTGCAGACGCCCGCCGGGTAATGGCAAAAGGTATTGTTGAAGGGGAAAAACACCAAAAACGTACTGCACCTGAAATTCCTCAAGCTCGCCACTGGTGCCATCGGTTTTCACCCAGAACTGACCGTCGCGCTGAAAAAATTCGGTGGTCACTTCACCGTGAGAAAAACGTGCATTATCGAAATCGCCCAGAACCGTGCCGGCGTTGGCTTCCTGCATGGCCAAATCGTGGTGGGACCCCTGCCAGTCCTGATATTGGGCTTGATGGCACTGGGCACACTGTGCAGCCCCGACAAACGTTGCTTCGCTTGGTGACATGGGCGGTGCGACGGATTCACCGGGCTGCGAGGATGATGTTTGTTCAGGCAGTTCCGGTGAACCACCCGGCCGTTGCATCACAAACACCAGAATTGCCACCACGAGCAGTGCGCCGCCAACAGCCAGCACTCCTGCTGATTTAAATTTTCCGGGCTGGCCTGCCTTTTGCGTTGCCGAATGTTTTTTGTGATGCTTCATTACCTGATGACTTCTCTGTTTAAACTGCTGTCGATTTACCAGGTCGAGCCAGCCTGGATGTACAAGGCGGTTTCTTCCGGGCCTCTGGCGAGATCGAGCCCCACGTAAAAATCGTACTGCTCAACCAGCTGATAGCGCACGCCAACGCCCTTGTTGACCACCGACGGCGCCTTTGACAGCGCGGAAAAATCGGTACCGGCGCGCCCAGCCCCCAAAAACACGCTCAATCGCCAGTTCTGGCTCCACTGGTAACCCAATTCCATTTCCGTTACCCCCACAACCTCGCCCTGATATCGGGTTGAAGAAACCCCTCTCAGTTGTATGCTGGGCAGAACATAATTGGGCAACTGCGACAGCTCTTCAGCCTGGACGCCATCATACTGTAACCGTAACCCCAATGTCAGCCTAGTTTGAATTTTCCAATAATTCAGTGCTTTAAATTTATAAAGCTGATAGTCAGCGTCGCTGCCAAAGTGATCTCTGTACCATTGGTACTGGAGGTTATAGGCAGAGCCGCTCTGGGGATTAAAAAAGCTGTCCAGCGTATCGTAATCGAGAACCACACCCACTCCGGCCGTGGTTTGGGAGGACTGCAAATGCCGTTCAAGCCAATCCTCCAAGGTGGAAGAAAGCAATTCATCGGGCAGGTTAGCCTCAACCCGGAGCCGGGATTCTGTGCGGCGGAAATGGTATTGCGCTCCGATAAACCAGGGGCCGTGCCAGCGGTATTTGATCTCCTGGAACACCGCCGGCCCTTTGATATTCAGTTGTATCGGCGCAGGTAACGTGACACCAACCAGTGAATAAAAAGACAGGTTCAGGTCACCGTAACCGGCGAAACCGCGATAGCGAACTGTGTCATCCCGCCAGAAGCCCAGATGCCCCACTCCGGCAGCCCAGGAGCCATTCTCGGTCAGCCCGGCGGCAAGCAGAGAAATGTTTTGTGGCAGGGATTCTTCTTCAGCAGCAGGTTGCTGTGAATCGCCATGAAAATAGACGCCTATCACACCCAGCCCATAGCCTACAGCAGGTTCGGATATGACCTGGGGGATGGGCACAAAACCACCGCCGGACTGGCCCAGGTGCTGACCCATGTCCAGGTTCGCGTCCTGCGGTTCAAGCACCATTTTCTGAACATCTTCGGCCACAGCTGCACCACAGACCAAAAAGAGCATTGCTGTGACCCGCAACGCAGTGCTCAACCTTATCCATCGTCTTCCAAGCGTTGACATACTTCGTTCCTGTCCCTGTTACGAATATATGATCAGCTGTCTACAACCTGGCAATTCGCATAGACAGTCAGGCCACCCTTACTGACTGAAGCCAAGTTACCCATTAGTTCAACAATGACATTCTCCCCAGTGTAACGGGTGCCACCTGGCAAGGCTTCACCCTCGAGCAACATGGAGGACATCGATTGATGATCGGCCATCATGACCTCTCCCTGATTCAATACAACGTCTTCCTCTCCCTGGTGATACACACCATAACTGAGGGAAAAGCTCTTGCCACCGTCGCAATAGTAAACCACTCGATAATCACTGAGATCGACGCCTGACTCCAGACAGGCAGGCTGTTGGTACTCGGCACAGAATTTTCGTGTGCATGCAGCCACGCCTGAGGGCCCGCGACGACACTGATTGCATCCGTCAAAATACTGCTCGCAGGATTGAGGGATCATCGTCTTCCAGCTGTCACTGTTAAACCCGGTTACCGGCATTGCCTCTTCGTTATGGCTCTGGCACGCAGCCAGGCCGAGCGCTATCAGCACAATTCCTATCAGTTTCATGGCATGTATCCTGTGTCTTAGTTAAATCAGAAGCGGCATCAGGTTACTTTGGAAACAGAAAAACCAAATTAAACCTGAGCCCCCAGCCATCGGCCGCCCCTTCCGGACTGTCAACCCAATAACGTACACCTCCCCCTACCTGCACCAGTTGATTTCTAACCTTAAGTACCTTGTTCACCATCAGGTTTACCGGTAGCGATAGTTCACTGGCTTCCCAGTCGTAACTGGATTCAAAATTCAACGCATAGCTGGTGCCATCCGGTGTGTTGTAAACCAGAAACGGTTGCACAAAGGTCAGGCTGATGTCGGCGCGGTTGCTGTCGCCGGCAAAACTTTCAATATGGTTAGCCAGTGCGCCGTAAGTCCAGCCCTGGTTTTGTTTCAGCATCACTGCGGTTGGGCCAACTCCCCACTTCTCACCAGATAGCAGTTTCTCGGTACCGGTTGGCAATAAAAAAACCGGGCCAGCCCCCCATATCCACCCACTCGCTGTTGGAGCTTTGGGTGAAAAAAACAGACTTTGTACCACATCTCCTAGCCCGGTCTGGCTGCCAGCCCCGGCAACAATATTATGCTGATAGGTAAGCGGCATAATGGTTCTGGAAATCAGGTTATATTCATCGTTGAGAGAGAAAGGGATCACCGGCTGCACATTGACGTTATAGCGGTATCCTTCATCATTACTGCCAAAACCGTCATCAAAGTTGGTCTGCAATGGAACACTGATAAGCGATGCCACCGGATTGGATAACTGTTGTGCCAGTTCGGCACTGTCCTGGCCCTGGGCTGAAAACGGGAAGACAAAAAGTAACGTAAGCAACGTGGATAACTTTAAACGCATACGGGCTCCTGATTACGTAAATAGCGCTGCTGACCACGTACACCCAGCAGAATGAAGACTCCCTTGCTCTGGCCACCTGCAGGCTGACTTACAGTGGCCGAAAATAAAAACCTAGTCTACAAACCGGATGACAACAAGAAAGGTAACCCTTTGCCCGAATAGTTGGCGCATCCGCACGCCTTCCACTAGGCTTAGAGCATGTGAAAACCTTTACCAAAGGGATGGGGTATCGGTATGTTTCAATATCTCTGCTATTTTTTTCAACGCTATGGCTGGGTGATCAGTCTGTACCTGATGTTCCTCCAGCACTGCTGAATCTTCAGGGCGATTTTATCACTTGCCAAACGGCCGCATTTACGAAAAGCTGGTACAAGAATTAACCAAACAGTGAAACGGAGTCTGCATGCGTTTGTCAGCTTTACTACTTACCAGTTTTTTGTCTCTGCCTACCTTGGCCGAAGATAACACCATTCAATATTACCCCAGTGCCAATCCGGACGCGCCTTTTTCGGTTGCTACCCAGGTCGGTAATACGGTGTATCTGTCTGGCCAGATCCCACTGGATGAAAATGGCAATCTGCCCGAAACCATGGAAGCCCAGGCCCACCAGGTAATGAAGAATGTACAGGCAGCAGCAAACGCCGCTGGTGTCACACTCAACGACCTGTTCAAATGCACGGTGATGATCGACGACATTGCCCTGTGGGGTGAATTCAACAAGGTGTACATTACCTATTTTGAACGCGGGCGCCTGCCTGCACGCAGTGCCTTTGGTGCCGACGGTCTTGCCATGGGTGCCATGCTGGAAGTGGAATGCATGGCATTCAAGAGTACAGACTAACCGCTATCCGTCTGTACGCAGGGGATTTTACCGGTATAATCCGGCCACTATGAGTTATCCCATTCCCGAGTCGCCGGTAGAAACCCTGCTGGAAATCAAAAAAAGTAAGTTCATAGCCTACGCCAGCCACGTTCCTGACAGGGAATCGGCCATGCAGGTGCTGGCGGGCGTAAAAAGCACCTATCCGGATGCCCGTCACCATTGTTGGGCGTACCTGCTGGGCAACCCCTATTCTCCCGCCAGTGCCGCCATGTCGGACGACGGAGAACCCAGTGGCACCGCAGGAAAACCCATTCTGAATGTGCTGCAGCACAAACAGGTTGGCGACATCATGCTGATTGTCACGCGCTATTTTGGCGGTATAAAACTCGGCGCAGGCGGCCTGGTCAGAGCCTATTCCGGAGCGGCTCAGCAGGCGATGGAACACCTGCCGGTAAAAACCCGGGTTGCGCTGAACAAAGTGGCGGTGGAAGTGGATTTTCGCCACGAACAGTATTTACGCCACTGGGTATCGGAACACGAGGGACAGGTAACCAACTGCCAGTATCAGCAGGCCGTAACCCTGACCCTGGCACTGCCCGCCTCCGCGCTGAATGAACTGGAGGCGGTGTGCGCCAGCCTGGGAGCCCAAATCAGTAAGGAAGGAAGTTAAACGCGTACTCCAGTTCGGTCTGGGTAACCGCCTCGTTGCCGAAATTTATCATTGACACCCGGGCTCGCAACTTTGCTTCCAGGTCGGGATTATTCAACTCACTGCTTACAATGCTGATAGCCGAGATTTGCCCGCTGGGTTCAATGGTCAACTTGAAGGTGACTTTTCCCTGCAAATCAGGGGCCTGACGCAGTGCCCGTCGATACAACGCATACACCGCGCCTTTGTTGGCGTCCAGAATTTTGCGAATCGACTCCAGATCACGATTACCGATCACCTCGGATTCCACTTCAACCTGTTTGGCTGCCAGCTTGGCGGCTCCTTCTGTGGGTGCCGACAATTGCGTCGTCTGACGGTCTTCGAGGCTGCCCCGCGAACCAATATTCGAACTCACTTCAGCGTTGGCGACACCACCGCTGGTCTGGGTTACCGCCTGGCTGCTGATCGTCTTGCGCTGAGTCACCTTGGACTGCCCGGCGCCCTCGATGGTTTGGGAATTTGCCGCACGGTTTACCGATGTCTGTTCACGCATGCCCATCAGTTCATCCGAAAGCGCAAGCAACCCTGACTGACTGGCCTTCTCTCTGGCCTGTTCGGTAGTTTGCTTTTGCTGCACCGGTTTGGGTTCAGCCACTTCAACCGGTTTTGGCTTGGGCTTTGGCTTGATTTCTGGCTTTGCCAGCGCTTTTTCTTCAACCTTCTTTTCCGGCTCTTTTTTGGGTTCAACCTTCGGTTCAGGTTTGGGCTCAATCTTTGGTGGCTGTGGCTTGGTGATCAGGCGCGCCAACTGGGGCGGCAGCTTTTCCTTTTCCGCCCTTGGAATTTCAGGCACGGTATACAGCTTTACCACACCGGCCATCAGCAAGGTCACTACCAGCGCTGCCGTGGTAATGCGGTTAAAACGCTGATTGTCCTTCTCGGTCGAAGACCAGGGCAGCTCGGTATTAAGGGTTACGGTCGTCATTGGCCCACTCCCGCCGCCACAGCACTGCTTTGCTCCACCGCCAGAGCCACATCGGTGTAGCCCGCCTGGGAACAGGTTTGCAAAATGCGCTTGAGTAACTGATACGGAATTTCTGCATCGCCCATAATGGTAATGCTGCGAGGTGTTTGCGCCGGCTGCTGGGATTTACTGTTCTGGTAGTCAAGCTCTTTGGCCAGTGGCGCAATTATGTCAGAGCCTGACGTCAGCAACGCCGGTACCGAAGCCAGCTTTTGCCCCTGCAACAACAGATCTTCGCCGTTCACCATCACCAGCAGGGTTTCCTTGGCCGGTGTGGTAGCCGCAGATTTCGGTAACGTCACAGACTTGTGGTTATCCAGCACCTGCACATCGGACGAATTGAACATCAGGAAGAACACCAGAATGGTAAAAATATCCATCAACGAGACCAACGACAGTTTGGTCTGTTTGGAACGACGCTCATGGTTTCTGGCCATACGTTTGGCCCGTAATGACTGCTTCACTGTGTCGCCTCCTGTGATTCAGGCTGCGATACTGACTGACGAGCCAGGATCTGTTCAAACGACGCCAGTTCACCGGGAATGTCTGCAAACGACACCTGTGGGAACAGTTCTGCCTGCACCACCGATGCGGCAATAACGTCATCGTAGGAGCGGGTGAATTCCAGCAGTGCAATCACATCCTGGTAGGCAACCTCGTCATCTATCAGCAAGGTTATGTCCTTTTTGTCGACACCTTTCCCAAGCAGGGTTTGTTTGACCTGCCTGAGTACCAGTTGAAGCCCTTTCCAGTCCTGGTGCGCTGTCTGGCCTTCGCCTTCGGAGGCAACCAGAGGCAATTTCCTCACCAGATGCCCCTGCGGGTAAAAAACCGCCAGCCCGCTGGGAGATGCCAGCACTTCCAGCTGCTTGCTTTTGATTTCCGCGGTGTCGGTGATCCCGGCAATGCCCGGCAGCTGCAATTCCACCACCGTGATGCGGGAGAACACCATCATCATCAGCAGCACCGGCACCAGTACGATCATCAGGTTCATGAACGACGTGATGTCCAGTTCCGCTTCAGTGCGGCTTGGCTTTTTCCGTCGACCCATCATAACAGTTACTCGTCAGAAGCGCGGGTGGACGCCGACACACCCTGACGGGACATCAGCAGGTTAATGCATTTCACTCCGGCCATTTCCATGCTGTCGACGATTTCGGTGGTTTTGGTCTGTAACAGCGAGTGACAGGCAAGCAATGGGATAGCCGCTATCAGCCCGAACGCAGTGGTGTTCATGGCCACCGAGATACTTTGTGACAGCAGGCTGGCCTTTTCAGCCGGGTCGGCATTGGCAACGGCGGAAAACGCCGCAATCAGGCCAATGATGGTACCCAGCAGCCCCAGCAGGGTGGAAATGTTGGCCAGCGTACCAAGGTACGGCGTGCGCTTTTCCAGCCTGGGTATGGTTTCCATCAGCCCTTCTTCCATGGCGTATTCCACATCCTCACGGCGCGGGCTCAGTTTCAGACGGGCGATCCCGGCAGCAATCACGCGGCTCACCGGCGCACGGTTTTGCTGGCCAAGTTGCAGTATCTTGTCGAACTGCCGGGCACTCAGCATAGGTTCAATTTGCGCAAATGCTTTTTTGTTGGTGCGTCGGGCACTGCCCAGAAACACAAAGCGTTCAATGGCAATTGCCAGGCCCAGGGCCAGAACAATGGCGATAGGGAACATAAATGGTCCGCCTTCCTGAAAGAAGCGCACCACAACATTTAAAAAATCCATAACATAGCCTCATAAAATTCGATTACGTTTTTCTGAGGCTAGTTGTACCTTAATTTGCCGGGCTGTTGGTTATTCCACCAACAACACAGGGAGCGGGGTTTATACCTATTGAGCCTGCGCAGACGCTGTAATTTCGGGCTTTTCGGAAGATTGCCCCAGTTGTTGAATAAACTGGTTACGCTCGATCATTGCCGGCACTGACAGCTGTGGCTGCCAGCTTAGTGCGCCATTGATTTGGCGGTGTTGCGGCAGTTGCCAGGGCACAATACTCAGCACCCTCGGCTGTTCCTTGTTGGCGCGGATAGTGGCCTCCAGCCGCAATGGTTCCGAATTGGCCCCATCCTGCTCTGAGGCAGCCAGGGCGTTACCCATCCCAGCCAAAGTGCTAATCAACACGAAGAAACTCAGACGCATATTATTTTCCTCCCGGTGCCACTTGGCTCTGGTCATCGGTGGCTGCCTCTGTCAGTTGACGGTTAAGCTGAGCCTGCCAGCGTGCCAGTTGTTTACCGCTGTCGGACTGCAAAAATTCCTCGGCCCCGGCGCTTTTGAGTTGCTGGTAGCGTGTATAGTCGGCGAGTGCGGCGGCTTTGTCGCCGAGGTACAAATCATACAAAATACCACGGTTCAGGTAGAGCGGTGCAAATTCCGGCCAGGCGCTCTGGGCTGCCTGGTAATGATTGAGCGCCTGCTCAAAGTCGCCTTGCTGACGATACCACTGCCCCAGGCGGGTGTGGGCCTGGTAATTATCCGGGTTTACTGCAACGGCTTTGAGCCACGCTGCGGCGCTGTCTTGCGTCTGCTCCATTGCCTGGTAAATATCCCCTTGCAACACATACAGATTGGAACAGTCAGAGCAGACGGCAATCAGCCCTGTGACGGTACTCAGCGCTTCGGCGTACTCCTGCCCGGAGAATGCCTGCAATGCCGCCGAGAGCTTCCCGTCAGCGGAAGAAGGCAATGACTTACGGTTTTGAGCAAAGCGGTTGAGCGAGGGCTGCTCTGGCGTTGGCTGTACCTTATTAACAGCATGCTCCAGGCCAGCCTGTTCTTCCGAAGTTGAAGCGCAGCCTGCCAGCAGGCCGATGATGGTTGCCAGTAGCAGTGGCTTAGAAATCTTCATGACCCAATTTCTCCTGCTGTTCTTCTTTTGCGTAATTTGCCGGCAACAACTTCGCCAGTACTTTAAAACTTGCATCCACCCAGCGGTCGTAAACCCCTTGCCAGCTGCGCTCGGCATTGGCTTCAAACAGGCCAATAGCCCGTTCTTCAAACGGGTAGGCCTGCTCTTCCAGCAGAATGTCGTACTGCATCTGTTCCATCTCGTTCAGCCCCGCCGGGCGCTCTGAATCCATCAGGTCGCGAGCCAGCGTCAAATACAGTTCGGCAAGATGATGATGGGCTTCAGTAGTGTATTCACGCACACCATAATCCATTACCCGCTCAAGGCGCTTGATGGCGGTATCCAGTGCCTCGCGCTTGCTGGCCAGGCTGGCTTTGAGCGGAGCCGTGAGTTTTATACTGTGATATCTGGCCCGGGCATCCTGGGCAAATACACTCGCGGCCATTGCGGCCAGGGTTTGTGACCGGACGGTGGCGTTGCTTCCCGCATCATCGTGGGCCTGCATCAGTTTATTCAGCCAGAACCGGCGCTTCTGGTCGTCCCGGCTTTGCAGGTAGTATTCACTCAGAATGAAGCGGGCTTCAATGGCCTCATCAAACGGTTTTGGATAACGATGGGCGTAATTCCGGTACGCAGACAATGCCTTGTCGGCTGCACCTGCCTGCTGGTAATAACCCGCCGCGGTCCACAATGCCTCACGGCCAGCCTCTGAATCACCCTGCGATTGCCACGTTTTCATCAGATAGTCCGCCGCAGCCACCCACTGGCCGGTCTGTTCATACAGATACAACAACCGTGTCGGGATCTGCTCTGCCAACGGAGAGGCCGAAAAACGCCTAGCAAAATCCTGCAGCAACGCCTGGGCTTCGTCGTACCGCTTCAGCGCTATCAGGTGAGTTGCCGCATCAAACTGGGCATTCAGCCGGGTGCCTGTCGCTGGGGCCTGCTGAATGATCCGTTTGAGCAACACCACTGCCTGTGCCAGTTGCTGCTGTGCCACCGCAGTTTCCGCCTGACGGTACAAACTGACGGAATAGGCCTCCATTACCTCGGAATAGCGGCTGTCCTGTTTGCTCAGAGAGGCAGCTAGGTTATGTAACGCCAATGCCGCCCGCGGGTAATCCTGCAGGCCATACAGACTGTATGCCTGCACCATTTGGGCGGCGCTTGTGACCTTGGCATCCACGCCACTTTGCCCGGACTGTTTGCGGGCAATCAGCCACTCGCTCCAGCTCAGGGCATCAGCATAGTTACGGGTATCAAAACTGTTTTGCATCAGGGTTTGTGCCACCGACACAACCCGGGGGTCGTTTTCAAAAGTATCCACAAACCGGCGCTGGCTGCGCTGCTTGCCCAGCTGCCAGTTCTGAATGTCCGGCCCCGTTGAGGGCTGGCCCTGGCGGTAAGCCAGTAACGCTGAATAAGCTGCATCTGCCGCTTTAGGATGGGCCGTGTGCTGGTAAGCGAACGTTTCATAGGCATCAATTGCCTGGGCATACTGCTTAGCCTCAAACAGGCTCTCGGCCAGATAGAACTGCATGTCTACGTATTCTGCCGCCTGTGGGAACAGGTCAATAAATTCGCGGTAATAACGGGCAGCAATTGCATAAGCCCGGGTTTGCGGTTCACTCAGGGGGGTATTACCCTGCTGGCTTTTGCCTTGCGAAGCCGCGTAGGACTGCGCCAGACTGTGATAGCTTTTGGCCAGCTCAATCAGATAGTCATGCAGATAGGGCCCGGCCTGTTTGTTGCGCGCCTGCGAGGCCTCTGCCCAGCGCCCCTGTTCTGCGCCGAAGGCCGCCACAAAATTCTGCTTCGCCTCCAGTGCCAGTGTCGGGAATTTGCCCAGCAGGTATGCATCCACGTGCTTTACGTAAAACTCAACCGCCAGTGGGTGGCCAAGGTTATGCTCAGCAAAGGCCAAATAGGTTTCTGCGGCATCCTGGTAACGATCATTGTTCAGGTGCTGTTGCGCCAATTCCTGGTAAACCAGATATGCGTGTGAAGGTGCCTCATCGGCGTAAAAATCGAGGATGGCTGCGCCGTTGCCCTGATAGGAGAACAATAGCGCCATAACTCTGAGACTGTCGCCAACCAGTTTACCTTCACCGGCTGACAAGTCCTGCACATTCGGCAATGCATCTGCCGCCGCCCATGCAGAGAAACTGACACCCAACAGCACATCAAATGCTTTCAGGGCCCCCGCATAGCGTTCCAGCTTGAATTGTGCCCAGCCAAGCATGTAAGCCGACATGGCGTAAAACGGGCTGGCGCTATCGCGCTCAAGCACCTGTCGATAGGCCTCACTGGCGCTGGCATAATCGCCATCGCTGTAAAAGGCTTCACCTCTTCTGAACCAGGCTTCACTGGCATAGGGGCTCTCTGGCGCAAGTTCCAGCAGGCTTGCCAGTGTCCGCGCACTGAGCTGACGCTGGCCCTGAAGGTCCTGCGCGCGGGACAACTGGTAGAGGATCTCTGTACGGCTTTGTTCGTCGGGGTACTCTTCCAACAATGCCTGATAAGCATCTATGGCGCGCTGCCAACCTACAGCAATTGCCTCAGCATCGGTTCCGGACATCTGCTGTTCTTCCGCCAGCAACATTTCCACGTCAGCCAGCCTCAATCTGAGCTGCTGCAATAACTGTGGGTCCTGCAGCTCAGCTGCCAGGCGGCTGTAACCGTCGCGCAATACCAGTAAATCCTGGGCTGGCAATTCGGTCGGCGTCACTTCCAGTGGCTGAATTTCCAGCGCTTCAACAAGCGGAACATTGCGCTGTACAGCCGTTTCATCGTGAATACTGCTATTGCTCTGACAGCCGCCAAGCACAAGGGAAATCGCCACTGCAAGCGCGCTTTTATAGCCCACCGTGCGTGATCGGATTGTGCAATTCAAGCTCATGGTTGCGCTCCTGCCTGAACGGTAGCTGCGTTTTCCTGATTTGGGTCCTGTAATTGCAGCAGGGCAAGCTCACTGTGGTTCTTCTGCTGTTTGAGGTATAGCGCCCGCTGTGCCAGCAAGGCGTTTGCCCTGCTGCTGAGTGCATCTACCAGCCGCAGCTGAATTGAACGGGTTTGCGCAAGCTGCGCTGCCACTTCCGCTTTATGCTGGTTAACCCTGTCTCTTTGGGCATTGTAAAGATCGGGCTGATTGAGCAGAGTACGAACTCGGGTGTCCTGCTTCAGCGTTGTGGCATATTCATTTTTCAGCGATTCGACAGCGCGCTGAAGTTCAAATGCTCTGGCCGGAAATGCCTCATGCAACTGCCAGAACATCAGCCCCTCAAATCGCTCGAGCCGCCGGGAATAGTCTTCCGACATTGGCTGGGCGGAACTGAGGTGATCAAAGCGCTGTTTTGCCTGCGCCAGGCGCTCAATAATTTTTCGCTGTTTGTCATCGGCAAAAACCGCCAGGTGGGCAAACAGCCCTGTTAAACTGTCTTCCTGTTCAGCGCCATTGCGGGCCTGCTGTAATCGCCCTTCAAGAGCATCCATCTGTGCTTTGAGGTGGTTAAGATCGGTTTCAGGGCGCTGTTCGGCCATCGCCCGAATGCGCGTGAGATGTTCCTGCTCCCGTTCATCCACCAACAGGGCGTATTGGCCGAGCTTGGTGTACTGGGCCTGCAACAGCGCTTCAATGCGGTCAAGTTCTGTCAATTGGCTCAGCCATTGCTGCCCGCTGTGTTCGGGAGTGTCCGTCAACAGCTGCTGCAGCAAATCCGCGTGCTCCTGTGGCCACAAAGCGGGCGCATCTGCTGAGTCGCCAGAGTCACCGGAGCCGGGCTGCTGCCGGGCCAACATCAGCCAGTAGCTGAGATCTTTGGCAGTGTCCTGCAGACGGATCAGGCTGGCCAGCGCCTGATCAAGGCGACCGGTTAATGCACTGAGTGCCTGCGCAGCCTGTGCCATACCCTGCTGTTGAACAAACCCGACAGCCAGCGCATGCTGGGCCTGCAGGGTAAAAAGGTTTTCCGGCTGCTGGCTTAAATACTGCCAAATACCCAAAGCCATGGGCCAGTCACCAGCTTGTGCCAGTGACCAGGCGTAACTGAGCAAGGCTTCGTGCTGAACCACCGACTGGCCCTGAATTTTACTAAACGCCCGGGTGGCTGATGAGAGTTGCTCGCGGGCAAGCAATGTTTGCCCGAGGCTGAGCTGAATACGATCTGCCAGCGCCTGGTATTCTTTGTCGGACATCACGGCAGTTTCGCCAGACCAGGACAGCCAACCGGCTAACCAGCCCGCTTCAGAGGAAGCCGGCTGCAGCCTGGCAAGACGGGCAGCCGCGTGTTCGAACTGGCGTTGGGCTTCAGCCAGGTTGCCCTGTTCATAAGACAGCACAGCCTGATTGTATTGCAGATACACACTTTCCGCCGAGTCCTCTGCAACGGCGTTAAATGCTGCACCGTCTGCACCTGTCAGAATGGCCTGATAAGCCGCCTGATAATTGAGCTGTAACCACTGGGCATCGGTAACAACCGAGTCATCCTGATTCGGCGACTGGCTCAGTAAAGCCTGATAATTTGCACTGGCAGCCTGGTAGCGCCCCTGCTGAAAATTGAGCCGGCTCAGCCAGTACAGAGCCAGCGAACGGATTTCCGGGTTAGACTGCTGGTCTTCCAGCAGTGCACTTAGCTGCTGCTCTGC
Organism: Alteromonas aestuariivivens; assembly: GCF_003367475.1. Classification (GTDB taxonomy): domain Bacteria; phylum Pseudomonadota; class Gammaproteobacteria; order Enterobacterales; family Alteromonadaceae; genus Alteromonas; species Alteromonas aestuariivivens. The sequence continues at coordinate 335,645 of NZ_QRHA01000002.1, read as the reverse complement.
CGTTGCCGTCATGCCATACGCGAGTGTCAGGCCGCCCCCCAGTAACTCAGCCTGCTGAGCGTGCTGTTCCGACATGCCTGCCTGCTGTGCCACCGCTATCTGGGTAAGGGTCGCCAGCGGGTCGTCCTGGTAAAGGGAATACACCACTTCGCCAAGATGAATGCGGGACATTGCCGCTTCGCTGTCAGTTTCGGCCCACACTGTGCTGGCCGTGCCACAAAGCCCGATGGCGGGCAGCAGCAACATGCAACACTGGCGGGAAACGAATCTGGTCAATTTGCCCATGGGAATGCCCTACAGTACCGTGGCGATAAATTCAGGCTGCTGGCGGGCCGATGAATCCACAATCGACAACTCCAAAGCCGCAGGTTTGGCAGACTTGTCAAATTCGACGGTGACCGCCCTTTTGTATGGGCGTGACTCGGGCCCGATGCCGGTAAACACGGCGGTAAGGGTATGTTCCCCCTGATTCACATTGCCGACAAACAAGCGCTGCACACCACCACGGTAGAGGGCATCAACCTGCCGCTGGGTATACAGATAGTGGGTGACCGTATCGCCATCAACCTTCACTTCCACCGAATCGAGATTGAAAAAGTGGCCAACGTCCATCGACAGGTATACAGCCACCTGGGTGCTGGAAGGAAACAGCAAATCCTGCTCAAGAATGAACAAATCGCGGTTAAGCTGGATAAGCGCCTTTTTTAAATCTTCCACTTCTGCGGCCAGGGGTTTCGCTTCGGCTTCGGCACTGTTTTGCGGTTCTGCCTGAGCCGGCCCCACCAGACACATCGCGAGCAACATACCCCACAGACGCTGTTTAGTAGCTTTCATCGCACTTTCCTCTAATACCACACAGACACATAAAGACGCACCACATGGGCGCTGAAGCCAAACAGCGCTTCTTCACCCACGGGCGCGTCGTCGGTCACGTCGCGGAAATCGTCATAATCAAAATTTAAAAAATCGTATTCCAGGTTTACGCTGCTTTTCTGCACCAGCTTGTCCTGGCCAAACTGCCATTCATAACTGACCGCCGCCCCGGCTGATACACCGGCGTAAGTACTGAGTTCCTTGTCCCTGGCCATAAAGTTGAACTCCTGCGCTCGGCGAAACAGATCCTGGTAGAAATCCGCTTTATCCTGCTGGTAATGGCGCAGGTGCACATCCACAATCCAGTGAGCACCAAAGGTGTGGATGTAGCCCAGCTTGGCATTAAACGCTTCAATACCCCAGGTGTCGCTGTAATAGCGCATATCGCCGTAAATACTGGCCCGGTAGGGCAAATAGTAATTGGCGTTCACCGAGAAAGCGTTGCTCACCCGCGTGTTGGGGTACACTTCGGTGGTGAACGAGAAACCCTTTTGGCTGTCGGGATCAAGATATCGAATCGAGCGATAGGGGTTATTGAGGTAGCCTTCGTCTGCCACATTCTCGGCATTCACCCCCACTATGAGGTTTTTGGTCATTACCTGGGTAAGCCCGAAACCAAACTTCTGGCGCTGGGCCTGCTCGGCAAAAGACGCATCGCCGGTTTTACCGACTTCGTCCTCGCCTCGGGAATAACTCAGAGACAGGGTGGTAAGGTCACCGAAAAAATCCTGGCTGATTCCCACATGAAACGAGTTGGCTTCAAAATCGTTTTCTGACGAGTTGGTATAGCTCAGGTTGAGCAGCGTCTTGTCCTGAACGTAGTCCACACCAACGGTGGTTTCCGTGCGCTCTTCCTTATAGGGGCTGGCCGTTGCCCGCACATCAATAGACGCCCCGGAGATGGCGTCCACATAATAGTTAGCGGAGAATGACCAGTTATTACCTGCCTTTTTACGCAGTAAAATCGATGGGCCGTCAATTGAAACACCGTCACCCGAATAACTGTGGTACATGGCGTCGGCACGGTCCTGAGGCAATACCGCAGCCTCAGCTTTACCTGCAAGCAGTAAAGTAACGGCCAGCAGCCAAAGACGGTTAGTTGCAGCCACAACCACCTCCTGCGCCACCGTCTGCCCCCCTAGCCCCTTCACGGGCTTCGAACACGTGCTTGGTATAGGCCGATGCCACCGGATTGCGGCTCTGGCTCATAATAGGGTCTGCAAGATGGCTGCGTTCGTAGGGTTTGACCCAGGGCTTAATGTCACTGAGTGTGGACACACACCCCGTATTCAACACCAGCACAACCGCTGCACCAACGCATTTCACCGCCTTGAGCCAATCCATAACTTACTCCCGCAGCAGGGCGTTCAGCGCCTGCTCATATTTAGCTTCATCACCGGATTTGTAACCCTTGTGAACCAGGCGTGCATTACCAAAACGGTCGATCAGCACAGTCGTCGGCATCGCCGATACGTCGTACAGTTCACTGACTTCCCCCTCTGGGTCGAACAGCACCGGAAAGCTCACTTCAATGTCTTTTAGCAGGGTATTGGCTTTGGCCGGGTCATCGTCTACGTTCACAGCCAGTACGGTAACGCCCATATCGGCATAGGTCTGATACATCTGCTCAAACGCTGGCAGTTCTTCCCGGCAAGGGCCACACCAGGATGCCCAGAAATTCACAATCACCACATTGCCTACCTGCTCGCTGAGGCGCAGGTTGTCACCGCTGCGGCTTTTCAGGACGAAATCCGGCGCCGGGCTTAGTTCAGTCGTGGCGGCCTGGGTTGCAGTGGTTGTCATGCCCAGCAGTACCAGAACCAAAATCGCTACCGCTGCAAAGCTCTTTTCAGGTTGTAGTCGCATAAATCTCTCCGTCGATTAAAAAAACAGGCTGACACCCAGGGTGTACTGCATGTTATGGGTTTCTTTCTGTTCACCAATCAGTTCACTGCTGAAAATACGGTCACGGGCATCCAGTCGCAGCGCCAGATAATCGGTCAGCAACAACCGGTAGCCGGCTCCCAGAACCAGAGTAAAATGGCTGTCGGCAGCAAAGTCGGTGTTGCCGCCACCCAGCATAAAATAGAAGTCACTGTTCAGCGCACGGCCCTGGGACACGAACACTTCGCCGTTAAACTTGTAGCCTATGGCCAGGTCGTAATAGCGGTACTGGCGTTCTTCGTCTGTCAGAAACTGGGCGCCACCGGACAGGATTTCATAACTGGTCTGGCCGGCTTCAGCCTGTCCGTAAGCCATTTCAGCAAACAGGTTTTCACTCACGTGGTAAGTCAAAGACGCGCCCACCAATACACCGGAAGAAAAGTCTTCCACGCTCACCTGGCCGGCAAACAGCGCCACTTCGAAATTTTCGCTGTCAATGTCCGCTTCCGTGATGTCGCGGCGTTCAAGCTGCGGTTCAATCACCACCTGATCCAGGTTGGCCGATACCGGCAGGGTCATTAATAAGGTGCTTAGAAAAACACCGAGAAACCGAGTTGCCACTGGTTTAACTCCTCTAGGTCATCGCGCGCGGTCAGTGCCGTCAGGCGTTTGTATTCAAGCCGTGCGGAAAAATTTCGCAACAGGTAGTAGCGCGCCCCAAGGCCCACTTCCATCAAATCGCTGGTACGGGACTCCCCTCCCCCCTGAATAAGGGTGGTATCAGGGGTGGTTCGAATCTGGCCGAAACCCAGCGTCATATATGGCGACAGGCGCCACTTGGGAAAAATGAAATGCTGAACACGCACCAGCCACAGCTGGTTTTCAGCGTATTCGCCAAGGGCCTGTGTGGCACTGACTTCCGCCACAATGTTCTGTGTCATGGCCCAGGCAGCGCTGACCGACAGCGAGTTGCTGTTGTCCAGCCGCCCGGTGTACACACCAAATTCAAACGTGCGCTGCTGATAGTCTTCAAAACGGTATTCAGGCAGCGCTACTGTCTGGCCCGGGGCGATTTCAGCCATCACCAGGTCGTCGGCGACAATCCAGCCTTCAATGCCCTTTGCCGTGCGCACTTTGTACCAGCCAGTGCGGGTTTTCAGCACAGCGACCGACTGGCCCTGTTCAATAATGTGGAATACCGGATACTCACTGGCCGGGCCGCTGTGCATGTCCACATACGGTTCCACCACAGTCACCTCCAGGATGTCTGCGCGGGCAGAAGCCAGTCCTAATATTACGATGCAGCACACCAGCAACCATTTCATCGGCTCAGTCCTGTGGTACATCAAAGGGGTTGTTGTAGTACTGGGCACCGATATCCAGCCATTCAGCGAGCAAACGCTGCTCAGCAGGCGTCATCCAGCCAGCATGACTGCCGGTTTCCAGCACACGGAAAAGACGGAAACTGGCTTCCGCACCACGCACAGTTGCCGGCTGTGACAGGTTGACCGTGCTGGTTCGCTCAATCGGGTTGCCGCTTTCGTCCAAAATCAGTTCGCCGTTCTCATCCAGCTCATACAGCGGATTGCCATCTTCATCGGTCACAACCACCAGCCTGTCCACCAGCAGTCCATCGACAATCTCCTGTTCGTTGTCGCTGTAGAGCAATTCCCGGTAGCTGGTCATCAGCTTGGGGTCATTGCTGGAAGGCCGGCTGGTCAGCTCCAGTTGCGCAGCCGGAACCTGAGTGTTGCCGTCGGCGTCCATGGAGTTGTGGCAGCTCACGCAGGTATGGTCGGCGACCTCCAGACCGTTTTCATCGGTAACCATGCGCGGCAAATCAAACAGTGGCTGGATGTGCTCGGGAAAATTGATGGTAATGCGGCAAAGCGATGTCCAGTTTTGCGCACAGCTTTGCGAGATTGGCAATGGCGTTTGCAGATCAGCGTAGGCCAGCCTTATGGCTTCAGCGGGTTGTGTTTGCGCTGGGTCTGTCCACACATCCTCAAAAACCACATCCGCAGTAACGTACGAGTCCCCCAGCACCCGGGCACGGGCCTGGGCCATGGTGTCGCCGTAATCGGCAAAAATTTCCGGATTGGCTCCAGGGAATGGTGACCCATTCAGTGCAGCCCCCTGATTGATGGAAGGATTTTCAGCGTCAAGCCGACCATGGGGCACAGTGCTGTTAACCGTGTGGCAGCCATTGCAGGTTTTCACTTCTCCGGGGATAACCTGCAACCAGTTATCATGGCGCTGGCTGATGCGTTTTCCGTTTTCGTCCAACAGGCTGATGGCCAGAGGAACGTTTGCCGGCACCTCAATCCACACCGAACCATCCGGTTCAATTGGTGCATACCCAATAACGTCGCGCATCAACAGGTTGCGATTCGGGCCAAACGCAATATTGGGCACTTCCTGCACGTCACGCTGGGGGATAGACACGCTTTTGGTCACCCGTACAAAGCGCGCGCGGCGTTGTGAAGGCGATGTCTGACTGGGGTCGGATGTCGCTGCCAGGCCAAACGGGCTGGTATCGTCACCGTCAAGATCATAAATACTTTTTACATGCAGAACGCCCAGGTTTTCCGCCATCAGTTCCGCATCGAGCTGTTCGGCAGTGTAATCCGCCGGATAGGGCCGGGGCTCCATGGATACCACTTCGGTATAGGCCAGCCCTTCTTCCGGCAGGGCGATTACCTGCTGGGTTTCACTGGCCGGATCGTACATCCACAAACCGTACAGCAAAGGTGCAGCTGTATAGCGCTCATCACTCACGTCCACGTCGCTGCAGGGTAAATACTTATCTGCTCCGGTGGACGATGCACTGCTGTCCTGCACACGGCACTGGCTCCAGGCAAACAGCTGGCGACCGCTGCCATCCCACAGCGGGTAAACCGATGCGAAATACCCGCCCGGTGACAAGTCCGCTTCGGTATCTACGTTATCGAACAGGGCAGCAACCTGAGCAGGTCCCGTCAGGCTGTCGTTGCCGGCAATTGGCGTATGGGTGTCGATGTAGCTGTTCACATCCAGCAGCGCAAAATCCCCACCCAGGCGATCATTGCGATAATCACGCAGGGCAACCAGTACCTGCCCGTCAGGGGTTATCCGGCTTTGCACAAAATTTTGGCTGCGGCCGTTGAAGTCGTGGCTGTGACGGCCATAAAGCACTTCCAGATCGCTGCCATCGGGGTTCATACGGTAAAGATGTATGCCTTTATCACTTGCAGCGCGATCCCAGCGGCTGAACAGCACTTTGCCGTCTGCCAGAACGATGGGGTCGAGGTCATGGCTCTGGTTGAAAGATACCTGAGTCAGATTCTCACCGTTGGCATCCATAACATGCAACACCGACGCCTGGGTGCTGCGGCTTTCTTCCACGGCTGAAAACTGTGCCTTTCCTTCATCCAGCAAAATGGCCTGGTTGGTGCGCTGGCGGGTAGAGGAAAACAGAATGCGACCATCCGGCAGGTATACGGGGGCGGTGTCCTGGCCAGCTTCGGCAACAATATCCGAGCGGATGATTCTGGTCAGTTCATCGGTGGTACGATCGTATTCCCAGATGTTCCAGGTTGGTTGTTCGTCGTCATCCAGCCCTTCAATTTCTGGTGCCCGCAAAGCAAACAGTAACCGCGTACCGTCGTAGGAAACTTCCAGATCCTTGACATCGTACTGGGGGCGTTCGCTTCCCGCGTCCTGGCTATCCGTTGCACTAAACAGTGCGTCAGTAATGTTTCGGACTTCGGCACTCACCGAAGCACGGGTTTTAATGTAAAGCCCCGCTCCGGGGAAAAACAGTTCCGGCCGGCGTAAATCGTTTTCGCGGATGCTGCCGTTTTCATCCACAGGGATGGAGCGTTTGATAAAAGCAATTGGTACGTCCACTACCACCGGGTCCGGCTCGTCACCGGACTGACTTACCACCGACTCGCCACAGCCCAATAGCATGACTCCCAGCCCGGATAGAATCAGGGCCCGGCGTAACAAGCGGAATTGGCTGGCGCAACGTTGCTTCATGGGTACTGCACTTTTTTATGTCGGTGATAAAGAAAAGGTGTGCCATGTGTGGCAGGCTCAGAATTTCATTCCGGCTGTACAAAAACAACACTGGCGTCCATATAAGGGAATGGCATTTAATACCTTAACAGCGCCCCTACACGCCTGATATACAGAGCCTCAAGCCAATTTAAAGCTATCCAATCTCATACCTAACTGCCCACACCACTATTTAACCCTGTTTTAAGACCTGCTTTTATTCGATGCATGCCAAAGGCTTGAGGAGACAGCGGTGCAAAATTTCGGTGGAAAATCGCATTTACGACGGGTTTGTGGACGATGCAAAGGCTGGCTGATCTTATTCAGCAGCCTCGCGTTAGTGTGCCAGGTGCAGGCTGGTCCACGGGAACAGGCCATGCGAATGCACGACAGGCTGACCGGTGTACCTGCAAGTGCGGCCGTGCTGGATGAAATGGAAACGCTGATAGCCAACGGCCAGGATAACGAAGCGGCGCAGTTGGCGATGCAAAACCCGGCCTTTTACAATGTCACCCTCAAGCACTGGATCACCCCCTGGACCAATGAATCCTTCGACGTATTTGCGCCACTTAATGATTACACCGCCACCGTAATAGGGGTTATCCGCGATGATGTGGATTTCCGCCAGATACTCAGTGGCGACCTCATCTATGTGGGCGACGATTCTCTCGGCCTGCCGGCGTACAGCAATTCCAGTAATAGCCATTACCAGGCAATGGAAGACACCCACACCGATTTGAAAGCGAATCTGGTCCGGGCACAACAATCCAGCGTCACTGGCTTGCCAACAGAGGCAACGGCTGGCGTACTGACCTCCCGCGCCGCGGCCAAATCCTTCTTTAAGGACGGCACCAACCGCGCCATGTTCCGCTTTACCCTAATCAACCATTTGTGCACCGATATGGAAGGTGTAGCCGATATCACCCGGCCGCCGGACCGGGTTCGCCAGGACGTCAGCCGCAGCCCGGGCGGCGACAGCCGGTTGTTCCACAACAGCTGCGTAGGCTGCCATTCCGGCATGGACCCCATGGCCCAGGCCTTCGCCTATTACAACTACGCCTACGACACCGAAGCCGATCCGGACGGTCTCAACGGGCAGTTGAGTTACCACCGCGACGGCCAGACCGATCCGGAAACCGGCCTGCGAGTACAGGCCAAATACTGGATAAACAGCAACAATTTTGTGCACGGTTACATTACCACCAGCGATGCGTGGGAAAATTACTGGCGCTCTGGCCCTAATCAGAATCTGGGCTGGTCCGATAGTTTGCCCGGGCAGGGCGAAGGTGCAAAGAGCATGGGACAGGAGCTGGCCAACAGTGCCCGGTTCGCTCGTTGCCAGGTCAGTAAGGTGTTTGAGGAAGTATGTCTTCGAAAACCACAGGACGCCCAGGACCGCAACCAGATTGATTTCATCACAGACCAGTTTACTGCTAATGGCTACCGCATGAAACAGGTCTTTGCTGATACCGCCAGCTACTGCAAAGGAGAATAAGCCATGTTGTTACGCACTTCCTGTCTGGCGGCCATTGCACTGGCCCTGCTGAGTGGCTGTGGTGGCAGCGAAACCGAGGTTACTCCCACTCCACTGCCACCACCAACCGAACAACCGGTTCTTAATTACAGTGGGCCTGCGCCCTCCACCGAGGATGTCAGCCGTTTCAAGCAGGCATTGTGGGACAATACTGCCACCGAGGATCGGTGCGGAGCCTGCCACGTGCAGGGACAACAGTTGCCCTCCTTCGCCCGTAATGACGACATCAACGCCGCCTATACCGACACCGGCGGGCTGGTAAACCTGAGTGAACCGGGCGAATCCCTGCTGGTACAGAAAGTCGCAGGCGGACACAACTGCTGGCTGACCAGCGCTTCCGCCTGCGCCGATATCATGACGACCTGGATAAGCAACTGGGCAAATCTGGCTGACAGTGGAGCTCAGGAGACTGAAATAGAACTGAAAGCTCCCGTAGCACAATCACCGGGAACCACTCGAAACTTCCCTGAGTCTGCTGCGCAGTTTGGAACCACCGTCTATCCACTGCTACAGAATTTCTGCGCCGGCTGCCACACTTCTGACGCCAGCATTCCCATTGCGCCCTATTTTGCATCCGCCGACATCGACGAGGCCTATCTGGCAGCAAAAGACCGTATGAATCTGGACCTGCCAGGCAGCTCCCGTTTCGTCATACGCCTGCGCAATGAATTCCACAACTGCTGGAGCGACTGTGGCAGCGACGCAACGGCGCTGGAAAACGCCATTGCCGAGTTTGCTGACGCTATCCCGCTAACCGAACTGGCGGCGGAACTGGTGCATTCCGATGCACTGACCCTGTTTGACGGCACCCTGGCAAGCGGTGGTGGCCGTATTGAAAGCAACGTAATCGCCAAATGGGAATTTAAAACCGGCAGCGGCAATGTGGCCTTCGATACCAGTGGCGTTGAGCCTGCCCTGAACCTCACACTGAGTGGCGACTACAGCTGGGTCGGCGGTTACGGCATCCAATTGCTGGACGGCAAGGCTCAGGGCGCAACCAGCAACAGCAAAAAACTCTACGATCAGCTGGTAGCCACCGGCGAGTTTTCCGTTGAAGCCTGGGTTGCGCCAGCCAATGTGACTCAGGAGGGCCCCGCCAGAATCATCAGCTATTCCGGCGGCAAGGACAGGCGCAATTTCACTTTAGGCCAGACCCTTTACAACTACGACTTTTTGCTGCGCACTGGCCAGACTGACATCAATGGCGAGCCGGTGCTGAGCACACCTGACGCCGATGAAGTGCTGCAGGCATCCCTTCAGCACGTGGTTGCCAGCTACCACCCCACTCGCGGGCGTGAGCTCTACGTTAATGGTGAACTGATTGACGTCAGCGATTCCGTGGCACCCGGCAACCTGCTGGACTGGGATGACAGTTTTGCACTGGTGCTTGGCAGCGAGGTTTCCGGCGATTTCAGCTGGTCCGGGATCATCCGCATGGTCGCCATTCACAACCGGGTGTTGACACAGGAACAGATCAGCAAAAACTTCGAGGCCGGTATTGGCCAGAAATATTACCTGCTGTTTGGGATCGGCGACCTCATTGGTACGGAGCAAAGCTACGTGGTGTTTGAGGTAAGCCAGTACGACAGCTACAGCTACCTGTTCGCAGAGCCCTTTTTCATCAGCCTTGACGCAAAAGCAAGCTTTGACAGCTTTGCCCTGGAAGGCATGCGCATCGGCCTGAACGGTCGCGAATCGTTTGCCGGCCAGGTATTTTCGCGCCTGGCAACCACTGTTGATGCCCAGGCCTACACGGCTGGAGACGGTTTTGCGCTGTCACGCCAGGGCACCATCATTCCGGTTGAGAAAGGTCCGGCCCAGGATGAGTTTTTCCTGACCTTTGAACGGCTGGGGGAACATGAGAACGTGGTTGTCGAAGCGGAGCCCGCCCCCACTCCCGCTCCGGCTGATCTGGCACCACAAAGCCAGATTGGTACCCGAAAATTCGCTGAAATCAACGCCACCATGTCGGCGCTGACCGGTGTGGCCAGCTCACACACTGCCGTTGCTGACAGCTATGAAACCCTCAGGCAACAACTGCCGTCGGTCACCGGACTGGAAAGCTTTGTGGCAGCCAATCAGATGGCCATCACCCAGCTTGCCATCCGCTACTGCGACACTCTGGTTGAAGACAACAGTCTGCGCAGCAGCTACTTCCCGGATTTTGATTTCAGTCAGCCTCCGGGGGTGGCTTTCGGAGCAGTTAACCGAACGGGAGTCACAGGCCCTCTGCTCGAACGGATGCTGCTGAGCAACCTTGGCAGCCAGGCAGATACCACAGAGGTAGGGGTTGAACTGGACAACCTGATTGACCGCCTTTCCGCGTGTAACGGCGTCGCCAGCTGCGATGCAACCTACACCCGAACCATTACCAAAGCCAGTTGTGCCGCCCTGCTGGGCAGTGCAGTGGTCCTTGTTCAATAGGAGCGTTCTGATGGCTAAACTGACTTCCCACTATTTCAAAAAACGTACTGCCCAGGCCGCTACTGCAGATACGCCTATGTATCATCAGGATCACGGTAAACCTGTAACCCGGCGGGAATTTATTGCCCAGGGCTTTGCTGCGGGTGCTGCCACTGTGGTGGGCGGCTCGGCGCTCAGCCTGTTCGCCGCACCACGCCGTGCCCACGCCAGCCTGTCGTCGGACCTGGAAGCACTTCGGGCCCAGTGCGGCATCGCCACCCAGGGGGCCGGGAAGATCCCCTTTATCGCCTTTGATCTGGCCGGTGGTGCCAATATTGCCGGCTCCAATGTACTGACCGGAGGTCGTGGCGGACAACTGGACTTTCTGACCACGGCAGGTTACTCACGCCTGGGCCTGCCAGGCGATATGACACCCGCCATAGCCAACCCTGCCAGTGGGCTTTCGGATTTTATCAATCAGGAACTGGGGCTGGCGTTTCACAGTGACAGCGCATTCTTGCGTGGCATTTTGGACAAACTCAGTGTGTCCAACCGTGCCAACGTCAACGGCGCGGTGTTGCCCGCCCGTTCTGAAAACGATACCGGCAACAACCCGCACAACCCCATGTATGGTATTAACCGGGTGGGAGCGGACGGTTCCCTGCTAACCCTGATCGGTTCGCAGAATACCGAATCCGGCGGAAACTCCATGGCACCGTTTACCATGGTAAACCCCGCTGTACGGCCCACCAAAATCGACAGCCCTTCCGACGTTACCGGGCTGGTCGATACCGGCGACCTGATTGGCCTGTTGAGCCAGCAGGATTCGGTGTCGGTAATGGAATCCATCCAGCGCATCAGCGATATGAAGCTCAGCAGGGTCAACACCGGTATCAGCCGCGATGATGTCATCAAGGACATGGTACGCTGTGGCTACGTAAAAAGTGCCGACATTGCCGATCGCTTTGGTGATCCAAGCACACTGGACCCATATCTTGATGCCAACATTGTCGGCAGTAACGGCATATTCTCCGAACAGGAGTTCAACAGTGACCGGGAATTCCGCAAAGCCGCCTCGGTGATGAAACTGGTGATCAACGGCTTTGCCGGTGCCGGAACCATTACCATGGGCGGGTTTGACTACCATGATGGCAGCCGTGCGAGCGGCGAAATCCGCGACCTAAGGGCAGGGCGTTGCATGGGGGCATGTCTGGAATACGCCGCCCGCGTAGGTGTTCCGCTGATGCTGTATGTGAGCAGTGACGGCTCGGTTGCCAGTAACGGCATGATTGACGATTCGGTCAATGGGCGGGGCAAAGGTGTCTGGACCGGCGACAACTCATCAACGTCAGCGTCGTTTTTCCTCGTTTACAACCCTGCCGGCATGCCACAACTGATGGGCGCAACCACCGAGCAACAGGCCATACATCAACAAATTGGCTTTATGCGCAGCGACGGTTCGGTTGAGACCGGCTCTGCGCCATCCGCGAATAACGTTAACCTGCTGGTAGAAACCGTTATCCTGAATTACCTGGCCCTGCACGGAGAACAACACCGCTTTGCTGAATTCTTTCCTCAGCATGGGCTGGGCAATGCGGCACTGATGGACTCGCTGACGGCCTTTGAGCCCATTGTAAACGGCTCACTCGTCTGATTGGGAAAGAGTAAGGAAAGCCCGCCTGCGGGCTTTCAGACTGATAACAAACTACTGCGCTCGAAATTGCGGCGTTAAAAGTCTTCTCAAAATCCTCATTTACCATTTGTAAACTGCGGTTTTTCGGCGACTTTTTCCTTGCACTTTCTTCGCTCGCTACGTTTGTCTCCAGTCTGCAGAGTGTTCAATGTGAATAGCCAGACTCTCGTTAAACACTCTGCGGGCTTTCAGGTTATTGTGTCAAGCCACTGGAAAAATGCATGCGGCGGTGATCATCCAGAATGATTGCTTCCACTTCCGGGATCTGGTTGATCAAATCAATGCCAGCCTGAACACCAAGTACAAATACCGAGGTCGACAATGCGTCGTTGGTTGTGCTGCTGGGCCCCAAAATCGAGACCGATTGCACTTCATAGGTCGACTTACCGGTTTTGGGCGAAATTATGTGGTGATATCGCTGACCTTCTTCCTCGAAATAGCGCTCGTAGTCGCCGGATGTCGAAATGGCAATGTCGGAGAGCGGCAGCATAACAGCTTGCCGGTCCGGGTTACGGGGGTCGCGTATTCCCACCATCCAGGGGCGCCCCAGGCGGTCACCCAATAATCGGGTATCACCACCGGCAGTTACCATGGCGTGCTCAATGCCCATGGTGATGAGTTGATCCACCGCCTTGTCAACGGCGTGACCTTTGGCAATGCCGCCCAAATCAATTTTAACGTTCGGATGCCTGAAACGAATGCTGCTGTTGTGCTCGTCCAGCTCTAGATGACGGTAATTGATGGCGTCCAGATTGGCATTAATGGTTTGCTCGTCCGGCCTCTGGGCTGCGCGATAATTGTACAGAAAGCCCACGCTGGCGAAGGTAATATCAAATGCCCCACCGGTTTGCTGGCTGATTTTGTTGGCGTAGCGGATAAGATTGAACATCTCTTCACTCACCACAACGTCCTCGTTTGCTGCAAGGCGGTTGACCCGGCTGAGTTCACTGGAATCAATGTACGGGCTCATCAGCTGATTCACCCGCTCCATTTCGGCAAATACCGTATCGATGGCCTGCTGCCCCTGCCGGGCGGAATCCGCCCACACCTGAACTTCGATGTTGGTGCCCATTATGGCCGCATCATCGATAAACCACTCTGCCTGTGCAGCACTTGCCAGGCTCAGGGCTCCAAGGAGTAACCGTTTCAATCGCATCAACACTCGCCCAATTACCAGATCTGTATACCCTTTTGTACCACGTTACAGCGAAAACGCGGTGAGCCGGATTGATACCCAGGTATAGAACCCCTGTGGCAGTAAGGGGTTGGCAGGCCCTTACTACGCCAGCGTAATGTCGACTTCAATGTTTCCACGGGTGGCATTGGAATACGGGCACACCTGATGGGCTTTGGCCACCAGTGACTCAGCGGTGGGTCTATCCAGTTCGCCCAAATCCACGGTCAGCTTTACCGCAATACAAAAACCACTGCTGATTGGCCCGATGGAAACGGCACCCGTAACCTTGATGTCAGCACCCAATTTTATTTTCTCGGCAGCAGCAACATGTTTAAGCGCGCCAATAAAGCAAGCCGAGTAACCCGCTGCAAACATCTGCTCAGGGTTGGTGCCCTCACCGCCTGCGCCGCCCAGTTCTTTGGGCGTAGACAGGGTAACCTTCAGTTTTCCGTCGCTGGATTCAGCAATTCCTTCCCTACCGCCAGTGGCCGTAGCGGTGCCCGTATAAATGATTTCCTGAAGTGTATGCATAATGCCTCCTGTTAAAATAAATCAAATTGTATTTTGCATGCAAAACAAATATACGACACCAGTTCTTGAGAATCAAGTAATTTGCATGCAAAATTAAATAGCGCATTTCCCGGAACCCGAAGCATGAACGACAATCTCAAACTACAAAATCAGCTTTGCCACCGTTTTTATACCGTATCCAATGCCTTTTCCCGGGCCTATCGGCCGCTGCTCAGTCAATTGGGCATCACCTACCCGCAATACGTTGTTATGATGGCGCTGTGGGAGCAGGACGGAATAGCCATTAATGAACTGCTTAAACGCACTCACATTGACGGTGGGGCCATGAGTCTTATCCTGAAAAAATTGCAGGCCAAGGGCTTGATATCTGTCATTGAGGGCAAAAAGGATAAACGCAGCCGCTACGTATACCTGAGTGAAGCGGGTGCAGAGGCCCGCGAGCAGGCTGCCGATATTCCACAACAAATGCGCTGTCAGTTTGAAAAGTTGAATAGCGAGGAAATAAAGCAGTTATACACCCTGATCGACAAACTCTCGGATAATCTGCAGGAGATACTGTGCGCCCGTCAATCTCCTTCAGGCTCATAATATCGGTCTGAGCAGCAGCTAACCGGCCATACGCCACCCTCTTCCTGCGTGTGTTTATTTTGGTGTACAAGTGTAAGCTGAAGCCATACAATTTGAGCCTGTAAGTATATCGGAGGACCTATGACTTCCATTCCCGTTCGGGCATATTCAGGCACAGAAGAATGCCTTAACAGCGTTACCCACGGCCTGGGCTGTATCGCCGCCATTGCCGGCCTGGTATTTATGTTACTGCGGGCTGAAGACGTGCTCGCCATCACCGCTGCGGCAGTTTACGGTTCGACCCTGATCCTGATGTTTCTCAGTTCAACCCTGTATCACGCCATCCATCACAACCGCGCCAAAGGGGTTCTTAAACTGTTTGACCACAGTGCCATTTATCTGCTTATTGCCGGTACTTATACACCATTGCTGCTGGTCAGCATTGGAGGCTGGCTCGGGATCACCATGACTGCGGTGATTTGGGCACTGGCACTGGGCGGAGTCATTTTCAAACTGGTTGCCCGGCATGAATTCCCCAAAGTTTCCGTAGCCACCTACCTGCTGATGGGCTGGATTGCCCTGGGGCTTATTTATCCCCTGTATCTGGCACTGCCCGGTACCGGCTTATGGCTGATTGTGGCTGGCGGTGTGTGTTTCAGTATTGGGGTGTTTTTCTACGTATCGAAAAAGGTAAAATACACTCATGCCATCTGGCACCTGTTTGTAATCGGCGGGTGCTGTTGTCACTATTTTTCGATTTACTATTACGTGGTTTAAAACCCAGAGAGCATGTTTTGTCAGACCATTCCAACGCCCCCAACCATCCGTCAGTGCCGGCCATGAACTGGATCTCACTTGGCGGCGGGCGCATTTGTCTGGGCCCCCCGCCCTTTGATGTTGACGTTTCCTGGTTCTCCCAAAACGGAATCAGCCACATTGCTACCGTGCTGGGCGAACACGAACAGGCCTCTGAAATTCGTCAGCTGGCAGCGCAGGCAAACGCAGAATGGTTGTGGGTTTCGTATGCACACACGGGCAGTGCCAGCGAAGGTGAATTAATGCACCTGCAGCAATACGTGGTTGAACTGCGCCAGTCGCTGGCGGAAGGTGCGGCTATTTACCTGCATTGCGACAACACCCGGTTACGCAGCCAGTTGCTGTTCTACGCGCTTTGTCATTACTGTGGTGTTCCCTCGGCAAGTGCGTATTGCCTGCTTCACAGTATTGCCGCCCGACCAGCCAACAGTGTTCCCCGCAAAGAACTGGCCTGGGCAGCCGCACTCGGGCAAAGTATTTAAGGCCCCTTGATCTCAACGGTAACCGTTAACCGTATCACAGACATCGATTTCTTGAACTAAACTTGTTCAGGAACCCGTTCTTAACCACCACACTCGTCATTGGCATTCAACAGGCAACCCTGTAGAGCCGGATCTGCATTCGGCGCTGCGTTCACCGGGATTGCATTGGTACCAAGTCGTTTAACCTTTTCAGGGCTCAGATAACTTGTGACAAGGATCCCGGGCACGGCCGCCCAGCGCAGTTCAGCATCGGTTACAGATTTCAGCAGAGGCGTTTTCCGCCACCTGTTCTCATTGTGCTGGCGCTACTTCTGGCCGCTTGCCACCTGTATATGCCTGCTTTTAATGCCACTGGCCAAAGCCTGGTGCGACCAAGCCACTGACACCAGAAGCCCAAAACCAGCTCTGGTTACGTCGCTTTACGATGGGCACAGGGCGTACGTTCAACCGGGTGACCAGATACTGGCTGAAGCAAGGAAAAAGGTAACGGTTTCAGTTTCCGATATGCACTCGCTGATTAGCAACACCCTGCAGCGCCCCTACTATAAAACACGGCCGCAAAAGCTTCCTCCTGCGCTCTATGAATTTGCCGCACGCCTGCTGATTTCCATGCTCGAAAGTCAACCTCTCGCGACCGCGCTTGAGCAGAAATTCAGCGATGATCCAGCACATGCCATGAAATATCTGCGCAGCGCCTACAGCCTGTTTCCGATTGAACGCTACGATGTCATGCATAATGCGGCACTTGCAAAAAAGCTGCTGCCAAAGCGGATGGAAAATCTGGCGGCCAGCATGTACCTGGATCCTTCACGTGCATTTCCTTCACCTGCAACCTCTGAATCGGATGCTTTTATTCAGCCACTCATCGAATCTGCCAGCGTTACAATTTTCAACCAACCCGCAAGCGCGATTGCACAGATACAGTTTAAAGCCGATGGTGCGCAACACTGGCAGGACGGACATGACCTGTTTTACGAGCCGTCACGGGGAGTGCATACAGGCTCCATTGTATTTCTCACCGCAGGTACTATATACAAGCTACGGGTAACTTTGTTACTTGATGGCAAAATCTACCAACAGAAAACCTACCCATTCACAACCTGGCCCGACAAACCACCCATCGACCCTAACAAGGTCTACTACCTGAAGGATATCTATAAGGGCGGCATGCTCGATTTGGATGCACTTGGAATTGAAGGCAAACCCGGAGCCTGGGCCAGGGTGGTGGGTGATGATCAAACCCCCATAGTGGCTGGCAATGAATTTGAGTACGGCCTGCACATTGGCAACAGGAATTATATTTACCTGGAAAATATAACCATCCTGCGAGGAGGCCGGAGGCACGGTATCCGCAGCTACCGGGCCCACCATATCTGGCTGAATGGCTGTGACATCGCAAAGTGGGGCCGGACCGCCACTGTGATGAAGGAAGGCAGGTCTTACGAGTTCAAAAATGCTGCTCCCATTGATTACGATGCAGGTCTCTATTTCAGGGAATCCGGCGCCGTTGTGGTTGAAAACTGCCATGTGCACAGCCCGGTTCCCAAAGCCAATCACTGGGGCTACGGCCACCCCAAAGGCGCAACGGCATTTTTTGCCCATGCCAATCATCCGGACCCGAAATTCAAAGGTCAGATTGTATTGCGTAACAATGTGTTTGAAGGTTCCGCCAAACACCGCTTCAATGATGTGATTGAAGGGCGTTCAAACGGGCGTTTTCTGGGGGGCTTCATTCGGGATTCTGCAATCTACAACAACGTGCTTCGCTACAGTAATGACGACGGGATAGAAATTGATGGTGGCCAAAGTAATGTTTTGGTCTATAACAATGATATTTCCTACGTGTACTCCGGCATCAGTGTGGCGCCCAACCGGTTGGGCCCAAGTTATGTTTTTAACAATTACATACATAATCTGGGCGACGAAACCGGCAGACAATGGAGTGCAATTAAGGCCGGTGGGCTGGCAGCGGGGCCCATCGGGCAGGTTAACCTGTTTGGGAACCTTATTACAGTTGCGCGCAATGGCATATCAGCTTCGGCGTTCAACGGAGACCGCACTTTTTGGCTTAATGCAATGAACAACATCATCATCACAAAAAAATCGAACACCCTTGTTGGCTACGGTATTTATGACCACGTAAAATATTCCGAATCAAAATTTATCAACAACTACATTTTTAATCTAAAATTAAACAAAGCTAAAAATGACGCCAGCATTACCACTGAATTTCATGATCCAAACTTGGTCAACATGGATTTCTCAGAAAAGATATATCAATCAGTAAACTCTGTTTCTCTGCCCACACCAATATCGCTAAGAATTAAAAACTTCACACATACAGAAAAAGATGGAGAAAAAATAACATTCGGGATTATTTCTGCTATACACAATCACTCAAACTGACAGAAAACCGTAAAGACAGAGTCAATAACGCATTATTTGGATTCAAATTTTAAGGTCGTTTTCACAGGGCGTTGTAGTTCAATCGAAGTTTGGTCATCAACTTTCAAACAGGAATTGCAAGTGTCAGATATCTGCATTATTGGAACCCGGGGGATCCCAACTTTTGTCGGCGGAATTGAGACCATTTGCCGCGAGTTGTACCCCCGCATAAAGAAAATGTCGCCTAAATGGACCGTCACCATATTGTCCCGACTGCCCGTGGACCAAAGCAGCCGTTACACCTACGAAGGGGTTGATGTCAGAGTTATCCGTTCGGTGAAGGCCTCCGGCCTGGAAACCTTTGTACATACCTTTATCGCCTTGCTGTACGCCCGCCTCGTACTGCACCCAAAAGTGGTTCACCTGCATGGCATCGGTCCCGGCTTTTTTAGCTGGCTATCCCGCGGCTTGTTATTTAAAACCATTGTTACTCACCATTCGCAGGACTATCTGCGGCCGAAATGGAGTTGGTCGGCACGCACCATCCTCAAAGTCGGTGAGCTGTTCACGTGCATTTTTGCCAACAAAATCATTTGTGTCAGTGCTGCGGTAAAACAGGACCTGGACAAGCGCTACCCCTTTCTTACCGACAAGAGGATAGTGATCAGAAATGCAGGTTCACTGGAATTCGACAATATTGATCCCAATCCCCGGGTGCTGAGTGAACTCAAATTGCGCAGCAAAGGGTACATTCTTGCTGTTGGCAGACTGGAAGAAACCAAAGCCTTTCATGAGTTAATTGAGGCTTTCATCAACGCCCGGCCAAAAGACATGGATTTGGTGATTGTTGGCAGCAATTATGTGCAAACCGCGTACATCAAAGAGCTCAACAAATACAGCTCGGACCAAATCATTTTTGCCGGTTCAAGATTCGGCCAGGAACTCGCCGAACTATACGCTCATGCAGCATTGCTGGCCAACCCGTCTCACATGGAAGGTTTTTGCCTGGTTGTTGCGGAAGCCCTTTCGGCGAACATTCCCATAGTAGCTTCCGATATTCCTCCTCACAGGGAATTCCTGTTACCCGAGCAATGCTATTCGCCGCCCGGCGATGTACTGGCGCTGGAGAAAAAACTCTCGGTTGACGATTTTGAATGTTACCGCTGTGAAGATGCGGCACTGCTTCAGCAACTCAATACCTGGCAACTCAATGCCAGCAAACATCAACAGGTATTTAGCGAGTTTATTCACGCGGGTTAGCGGCGGCATCCAGAGTTGTCTGAATACAATCCCAATACTGCCCCGCAACGCGGGAAAGCTCAAAATCAAGACTTCGTTGCTGCGCCAGCCTTGAGTAACGCTGACGAACTCCAAGATTTTGCAGAAGATTTATACCACGGGTAAGTTCACGCCTGTCATCCATGGGAACCAAAAGGCCATAACGCCCTTCAGTCAGGCGGGTGGCTTTAAAACTGACATCTTCCTGCAGAATTTCGGCTGGCCCGGAAGGACAGTCTGACATCAGTATCGGGCGCCCCAAAACCATGGCTTCCAGCATTGCATTGGGGAACCCCTCATTTCTCGACGCACTGACAAAATATTCCGCGCGCCCTACCACTGCGAAGGGGTTGCTCGCATACCCCAACATGTGTATCCGGTGCTCCACCCCAAGCTGGCCGATGTAATCTTTCAACTCATTTTCCAGCTCCCCGGTTCCCAGGATCACCAGCGCTGCGGTTTCTTCCGAAGCCAAATAAGCGTCAATCAGGCAATGGAAGTTTTTACTTTTGGTCAAACGCCCCACACTGACGATAAACCTGTCTGGCAGATTCGTTTCACACGGCAACGCCGCCTGCTGTTTGATGAAATCAAAATTGTAGGGGTTGAAAATGGTTCTGGCTTTCGCTTGCGGAACATTGAAATTCGTCACCAAATCCCAGGTTACCCCAGTGGAAACACCCAGAACACAGGCTGCATGGTGGTAGAGTTTTCTGGGTAGCCATTTGGCTGCTTTCCGCTTGGTGCCTTCGAACTGGCTGTCCAGGTGACTGTCCAGATGCATACGTTCACAGATAATCGCTGGAAAACTTCCACACCATTTGCTTAAAAGTACATTACACACATTTGCCCGTACCAGAAAACTCACACAAATCTGGGGTTGAAGCCGCATAACCAGGTGGCGCAAATTCAGAATACTGCGAACCAGTCTTCGCTGACTGTTGAGCTCATGAACCTGAACATGCGCGGGCAGACTTCTGACTCTGGGCTCAGCATCCAGCAAAACTACGTGGATGTCGTAGCGCTCTGCGTAATGCGGTTCGCTGAGAATGTTTACCAGAGCCCGTTCGGCACCACCGTATCCAATTGAATTGATGATAAACAGCACCCGGGGCCGGGCGACGGAACTTGTCACAGCAGAAGAAACCGAAGTTAACGTTACGGAGGTATTCATGGAGGAATTCCTTGTCTGTAAAGTCAGTGGTAAACGGGTTTACACTGCGACCGTTTGCAGATTTCCATTGCAGGCAGCTCTGGACAACCGGTTTATGGCCTGCCGGTGAACCATACGCGCACTGGCAAGGGCCCCTTTCGGCAGGGTTAGGTGCTCATTGGTTGTCGTCCTGACCACCCTGCCTGCGTGGATATGTACGGAAGTATCCCCACTACGTCTCTGCCCTGTTCGACTGAATTGCCGATATTCTGATGACAATGCTGACGGCAGGCCGATAAAGCCGGAAAGCTCATGCAGCAATGCCTCTGTATCATCAACGATTCGGTCTGATTCGATAAAGAAAAATTCGTTCAGCTGACTTCCAATCTCAACCAGCTTGGTCACCCTTTCTGTGTAGTAGTGCACTGCCCATTCCACATTGGAGTACTTCGGATTGCCGTTTTTCCTGCCCATTGTGACAATGCTTCTGATGGTGGATTCCGGATCGCGCAACATGATCAGGTTTTTGCACCGGGACCCGTTTAGATACCTTACTCCGTCAAAATCAAAGGCGTTGTGCAATATTTTGTCAAACAGAAAGGCCTTTTTATCAAACGCAGCATCATCTTTTGACAACACCAGTTTTTGCTTTAGCAACCCGGAATATTTCGCGTAGGAAATGCTCAACTCGCTGTAACCGCTGATGTGGGGACTGGAACCGACAATGTGCGAAAGAACAGAAGAGCGACTGCGCATATGGCTAAGCAGAATTATTCTTTTTTGCGAAGAGAACCAGAGCGATGGTTTGGAAAGAAAATAAAAAAGGCTCTCAGTCATTACAAATATTTCCTTGAGGATAATTTAAAAATAATTACCAAATCCCAAGCAAATTTTAGCCCAATTCATACTAAAATAGTAAAAACCACTGAGACATTAAACTGGGCTTTAAATTTAACCAAAACAAGATTTGCAGTTTGAAAAAATAAAGTTTTGAATTCGAGATTCTTTACTGGAACCCTTAAGCGTGAGTTAATGCGAAAAACAGGGCGTGGTTAAACAAATCTAGCAGAACAGAGGGAAAATGTCACTCAGGGCAAAAACATTATCCGGCGCTTTTTTTAATCTTTTTTCGAACGGATTCACACAACTCATCAATTTCGCAGTCTATGCCATTATGGCCCAGCTTCTTGAAGTGGAAGAATTCGGCCTGGTCGCCATATGCATGCTTATAGTCGAGTTTTGCAGTGTCTTTGTGACCTCCGGGGTAAACCAAAATCTCATTCAGCGTAAAACCTGGGATCAGGGCTACGCAGCATTGGCCTACTGGTTGCTTTTGGGCATTTCCGGGGCCATCACTCTGATACTTCTGCTCGTTGGCTGCCCTCTGGTCTATTACTTTTATTCCCCCACTGCCTGCTATCTTCTTGCGGCGCTTGCCGTTATCCCGGTATGCAACGGATTTCGACTGGTACACAGGGCAAAAATGGAACGGGAGTTTCTCAACAAGCAACTGGCCCTGTTTGAATCTGCTGGCATTGTAGTTGGGGGCGCCATCTCGATATTTGCCGCGCTTCAGGGTGCCGGTGCCTGGGCGATTGTCTACGGTAAGGTCGCGCACACCCTGTTAAGTACCAGTTTGACAATCTATCGCTCGGATTTTCACGTTACCCGCGTTCATGATCTGGCAGATCTAAAAGAAATGATGAGCTTTATCAAACCTTTACTGGGCATGGCGATAATCAATTTCTTTTCCGCGCGCACCTCCAACATCGTTATTGCCGCCGCTCTGGGCCCCAGTATTTACGCGTATGCATCCATCGCCAAACAGGGGTTTTCTGTTATCAGCAACTTTACTTTGCAACCTCTGAACCGCATTGCACTGGCGGGATTGTCGAGAGTGTCGGAAGCCAACCTCGCCCAGAGCTATTTCCGGATTGTCAGTATGACCGCCCTATTCGTAACGCCGGTTATCTTTGGCATTGGGGCAATTTCATACCCGTTTGTGGACATATTTTTCGGTGAAAAATGGGCCTTCAGTGCCCACCTGATTTCCATACTGGCGTTAACTGTACCCAATTCTGTTCTGGGCTGGTATCTGACAAATTTACTCATTTCACAGGGGCACGCCCGCCCCGCATTTCGTCTCAATATCATTTCGCTGTGCGCCAACACGGCGCTGCCAATCCTGATGGTATTGCTTGGTTATGGGGTAACCGCAGTTTTTACATCAACCGTTCTGGCCACTTACATCACCATTCAAATTCGTTTCAAGCTGGTAAACCAACATCTGCCAATTACCTTCAGGGATTCTTTCCGACATACATGGCCGTATTCTTTTTCGGGTGCTGTCATGTTTGCCCTGGTTCTGGCAACGGAACGGCTTAACGGTCTGTCTCATGTGCTTAATGTTGAAAATAGGCTGCTGGAAATGGTCATGCTGATATTACTGGGTGCAATACTGTACACAGGCTTGCTGGCTTTGTTTTTCCGCCAGCGGGTCATCAATACCCTGAGTGAGTTCAAAGCCCTTAAACGCAAATCCTGATTACGTATACTACTGCGCGCAACTATCCCAACGGGGTCGCATACTTTCCTGGCTCCAACTGCCATTCCTGCGGTTCCCGGTACATTTTGAGGCTGGACAGAAAATACCCCTCCTTGAGCGAATCCAGTTGGCTCTGAGAAAGTTGCTGCTTCCACTTACCAGCAGTCTGACGGGAATTTCGCTGTGTCAGATAGCTGCTTTCCATACTCATACTCCCAAAACAATAGCGTTTTATGACTTCATGATAATTGGCCGGAGGGTTAACCCCAATGGTTTCAAACAACTGCATAAACTGTCGTTCAGGTTGAAAGGCAAGATCTTCATATCTGACAATGCAATGGGCCGGATACCTATCTAAATAGCTTTGCCCTCTGTACAGGCACTCTCCGTAAGCAAATCCAAATTTCCCCCATTTATCCAGATGCAGATTAAGATCATTGCTTGCCTGAGCATCTGATTTCTCGAGCCATCCTTTCTGACTGAAACTCAGGGCCACCGCTGCAGGATGTCGCATCAGTAAAATGACGAATGGCTGATAGTTTTCGCAAAAGAGGGGTATTGCACGGGGATTGACCTCTTTGATTAGCAAAGTGTCTGCAGCCGTTGAATAAAAGAAGGGCCAAAAATCCTTCTTGTTATCAACCACACCGTAATGGGTACTTGGAACTCCGCTAAAAGCCTGCTCTGCAAGCCGGCTATATACCCGCAGCGTGTATGGATCGGATTTGGGATCCACCAGCGCATGCACACCCCGATGCACTTTCAGGTAAGGCTGGGTCACGGGTTCCCGCAGATAGGCAAATTGTTCTGACGTCGCAAGTACCTTCCCTACCCAGGAAGAACCACTTCGGGGATAGGACATCAGCAGCACACTATTGGGCACAAATCGCCGGCGACTCAACTGACTGGCCAGATTCAGGCCCCGAAGCAGAACACCATCCCACTTTCTCTGCAGTGTCTCCGACCAGCTGGTCATCCGCAAACCTCCCGCCTGGTATCAAAACTGGCCCAGGGAGTTTCTCCCGGCAAAATCAAGTCGGGATAAACCTGCTGCAGTCCAAATTCATACAGAATGGTTTTGGACATTACCATTTGCATTTCGGAAACCTGAGAACGCCAGTAAACCAAAGGATGCTGATTATTCAGTATTGCACTGGCACCAAAGGAAACCCTTGAAGCCCTGGTAATCAGTTCATTATCTACCTGACTGTCAGGCATGCCCAGCTGTTCTCTCAGGCGCGATATCTGTTGGTGTGGATTCAAGTACACGTCTTCGTAAAAAATCACTGGCACACGCTCAAAATCCAGCTGTTGAAACAACACAAAATGAATCACACACCAATTGAATACCTGAGTCAGAAAGTAGTCGTGCTTTTTGTGTACGTGTTCAGCCAACGCTTCGAAAGGTCTCAGATAGTCTTCCACCAGCTTTTCATCAGCGAAAAACTCCAGCGTAGACGACTGCCAGTGCCAGTGGCGGGTTTTATTCTTTGATGCGGCGACAGCCAGCGGGTTACGAACCAACAGCACCGGTTTCACGAAGTCAAACTGGCGACACGCCCAGCTTGCCATCAGGTTGGCGAAGATGTCTTTTACCAGCAATCCGTCGTACAAAAGCCGATGATTGTCTTTGTCTATCCACGAGGAGCTGATTTTGCCTTCGAATGTCTGCTGACAAAAGTGGCGCAGTTCGGGGTAAGACGCGCACGGCCGGACATACATATTGGCGGAAAATTGAGCAGCCTCCCGCACTTCCCAGGGATGGAATGGTTCAAACATCTCCCTCAAGCGCTGGTCACTGTTGAGCAGACTCGCAATCCAGGTTGTGCCACTGCGGCCATCCCCCAAAAGCCAGTAAACGTTGCGATATCGCTGATTGAGGAGACACAGTTTATTCGAACAAATTTGCCTGATCCTTTTCAACAATGGCACTTTCTTTGGCATCACGCTCTCACTCTTTGCTTTTTGAAGATACTGAGTAAGCGAACCCTAATCATCCGAATGGAACTTAAACTCTGTCTGAAAAAACTGAGTTCCGGGTGCACCATGGCATACACCAACAGATAGAGATTGCTGCTCAGGAAATCGATAACTCCATAGGAAGTCAGATTGGTGCGATACACGATGTCCAGACGCTGCTTCAGGCTTTGACTGTTCGGCTTGAAGAACACCTGGGAAAGCAGCGCCTGAATACCTTTACTGCGTTGCGAGCCCGAAAACTGAGACGTTATGCTGCCCTCATGAATGCGATAGCCCAGCAACGGTTGCGCCAACTTTACGCCTCTGTATTGTCGTAACAGCCTGCACCATAATTCAAAGTCTTCGGCATTTTTGTACTCGGGGTCGTAAAACAACCGGGTCCGGCCGATAACCCCCACATTAAACATCACTGTTGGGTGGCAAATCGGGCAGCCGAATACCAAATCCTCCGGGAAAATTGGCGTATCCCGGCGCAATTTCTCCCGCTGCAACAACTTTCCCTCCACGTCAATCCGATCAACTGCAGTACAGCATATTGCGCACTTGGGGTGTTGCTCCAAATAGGCCAGTTGTCGCTCCAATCTCGTGGGATAAGCGATGTCATCCGCATCCATTCTTGCGATATAGTGGCTGCGACTGAGTCTCACCCCCTCATTCAATGTGGCAATCAGACCTCGGTTTTCACGGCTGAAAACACGCATTCGGGGATCGGAGATGTCTTTTATCTGATCAATTGAGTCATCAGTGGAGCCGTCGTTCAACACCAGAAGTTCAATGTCTGACAGCGACTGCAGCAAAATGCTTTCCACTGCTTCGCGAAGATGGTCCCTGCAGTTGTATACGGGCAGGATCACCGAAACTCTCGGCGGCTTTACCAGTGATGATGCAGGTTCGTGCTGCTGTTTTGAGTCCCGTGCTCGCATGGATATGCCTCAAGTGGGGAAAAATTACTGGGAAAGTACAGCAGTGATTATTTGGTTAGCAGCGGTGCCCAACTGTCACGGATTTTGGACTCTCCGTAATGCTGCAACGCCTGTTCAAGCACTTCTTCTCTGGGTACAGGTTTTAAACTGACCAGTGAATTTTTTAGTTCATTTTGATTTACTCTGTGTACGAATTGATGCTCTTTCGCCTTCATACGAATAAACTGACTGTCGAAGCCCACAACATTGGCACCATAACTAATTGCAAAATAAAAAGTACCCGACGAAATCATGGTTCCGTCCTTGTGAGGTAAAAGGACAAACTCATGCTCCTGAACCAGTTGCTCAAGCACGCTATCCTCGACATACTCATTCAGCCACTCTACCGATAGTCTGCGCTGCACAATGATCTGTTTCAGCGTTGCCGTATAGGCCCCGTCCTGGCATAACCCTGCAATAGTCAGCGGAAGATCCCGGGGCCAGCTTTTTAACAGCCCGGATACCCCTTTGTAGGGTTTAATAGAACCAAAATACAGAAAACGATGCAAGGATGCACCACCAGCCGCGGCTCGCTGTGCGCGGATCCTGTCGATGGCCTCGAGCAGCGCCCGGTCTGACACATAAAGAGGATGCTTGACCACCTCCGACTCGAATCCATTCGCAGGCTCCAGGGTTACGACTTTGTGAGCGGCCCTGTTCAGCATGGCGGTGGAGAGGCGATGTACCCAGGAAGATTTACCCAAACCGTGCGGTTTATAGTTGTGCCGTACCCAATAGACCCGCTTGCTCAGCAACGGAAACAGCAGCACAGACAGGACAAAGTAGCCCAGGAACAAACCTCGCTCAAACCAAGAGAAATTTTGCCGGAATAACTGATCCTCATACCAGTTCAGTATCACCGCATTGCTGCTCCTGTGGCCCAAATTACGCGGCAATAGAATGTGCTTTAGCGGCTGCACTTCACAACCGAGTTGCTGAAATACCTGCATGGTATTGAGCACAAACCTATTTCTGTGCTCAAAAGGATAAAAGAAAGCTGTTTTTACGGTAGCCACATTGTGATCCCTCAAACTTAACTCCTTTTCTGTCAACGTTCTGCACCAGCGCACATTTTTATAGCTAACGGGAACCAAGGCGGTCGATGAAAAACCGTGCCGTATGAAATAAACCCACGGTTTCCAACGACTTACGCACCCAACTTAGCCTGTTTTTTTTGTACTTCAGATTTATCAAAATTTGTTCACAAATCCGTTTTCGATAGAAGTAATCTCCCAGGAACGCCTTATGTTTAATGGCCGACTTGAATCTTGATTCAATTTGACTGACAGACATACTCCTGAGCTTTGCACCGATGCCGTCCAGGTTTTGAAACCGATAGAGAAACAGGGGCCTGGAAATATTCACAAAGCAACAGCCGGCACAATAAATACGCACATACATGTCCCAGTCCTGCCCATTTAACAGCGCTTCGTCAAACATCAGCCCTTGCAGACAAACCCGTGTTGCACTGAATCCGCTCATCCCACAGTAAGGATTTCCCCTCTGCAGTGCTTCCCTGGTTACCCATTTTCCCGGATAAACGCAGCTGATATCCTCGTCACCCATACGCTTGTAGCCGGTAACCACCGCGTCCGCACCTTGTTCGTACTGACGCTCAACCTGCATGAGATATTCAGGTAACCAGGCGTCATCATCGTCCAAAAAGGTCACCACATCTCCACTGGTGTGTTCAATCCCATAATTACGCGCCCTGTTGGCCCCGCCAGACTGAGGCAGTTTTGCATATCGCACCCGGGTAGCATCAAGCTCAGCCAATACTTGCTCGTATGAACGTACAGACGCATCATCTACAATCAGAATTTCATCCGCAGGCCTTGTTTGGCTTAGCACACTGGCCACCGATTCGCGCAAGTAATCCGGGCGATTACAGGTTGTGATCACAACGCTTATTTTCATCGTTGGCTCCTGCCCTCTCTCAAGCTCTGTCTTCAAACCACAATTTAGCGGCCTCTTCGTTGAAAGCCGCTGGGTTGCACAAAGTGCAATACGAATACGTTTGCCTGTTCTGTCATCTGATTGCCCCGCAGGCCCCCGAAAATGTACTTTTTCATCCAAAGACCGTGTGCATAAAGTGCAGCCCGGTTCCTCAGACCGTAATTGATGCGATTAGACGTGCACGTTTCTACTCGACTGAGAGTTAGCCGGCTGCTGGAACTTGTGCCTGAGTATATAACGCTCCCACCCGGGCTCACGGGCACCGACTATGGTAGCGACCAAAATGGCGTAAAAAATTAACCCCTCGACGTTCCACAGCGGCATGGTGGACATATTCATCAACATGAATCCGAGCAGGGTATAAAACGTTGTTCGGGAAAGGTGCGTATCACTTACTCTGAAAGCCTGAACAATCATTGTCAGGTTTACCAGCAGGAAAGCTGAAAGCCCTACAATACCGTACTCGTAAATATAGGAAATAAATGTATTGTGCGCATACCTGTGAAACAATTCCTGCCAGGATTCCGGCCCGAATCCGAATAGCCAGTTCAGCCAGCTGCCGTGAGCATAATAGTTGTACAGATAAATGCTCCAAATGTAGACGCGCTGGGACAATATGTCCTGCTCCTTTTCGGTGTAGTACACCGGAGCCTTAACCAGACTGTCGACATTGCTCACCAGCACCCAGATATCAGAAAATCGTTCCCGCATAAGAAAGGAAACTGCAACCAACGCGACAGCCAACCCTGCGGATACCAGAATCATCACTGGCAGTTTGTGGCGTTTTTCGATGCGATGCTCGACCTGATTGAACACAAAGATAAAAACGATCGGCAACACCGCGAGCAATGAAGTTCGGTAGTTTGCCAGCAATAGCAGAATCAGCCCCAAAAAGAAAAGTGGGGCCCGGTATCGCATTGCTCCGGGCCGTATAACCCCAACAATGTACATGAAAGCAACCAGAATAATTGAGAAGGTAGACTCGTGGTTGTACCCCCCAATATAGCTTACAGATCCATCCGATTCATTGTCTTTATAATGCCCCAGCAATACAGACAGAATCTGCAGCCAAATGGGCAAATGGAACGCAACCAGCAGTTTTTTCATACTGTGGTCCAGCCCCTGAGAACGGATGGACAATATCAAACAGTTTGCGATTACCAGAAAATAACACCACTTTACCAACACACTGATGGTGCCTACCCAATGCGCGGTCAGCATGCCACTGATCGCAATGGCAACATACACAAAATAGAAAGCTGCCATTTTCCGCAGCAGCAAAACTTTTGGAGGAAGCATCATCAATCCAACAGACGCCACCATTATCGAACACAGTGCACTCACCGAAAATCCCGCAAAAAGTGACGGGACTGTGTACTGGGGAAACGCTGCCAACATCAGTCTCAGCCAGACGGCAATAATCGCAAATGCAAGGTATCTGTTGCAGTCATTGCAGATTGCCCGGTAAACCAGGAAACCCGAGAGCAATGCAAAAGGCACTTTGACCAGTTCAAACATTGGCGTTGACTTTCCGCAGGCCCAATCTCACAGCCCCATCAACCATGGTTGGCATCTGCAAACCCGTTGTTTTCCCTGTTATTGCGCTGTATTCAAGCAATTTATTCTGCAATAAAACGGTCACCCTTCCCTCCCTATGTAAGGCAATACAACAGTAAAATACTTGAGATAATTGTGAAGTTGCGAAAACGGCGTAATCGGACGGTTTACCTTAATGGCCGCGCGATTAACTGGTGTAGCGAAACAGAAGCATGGTGGCTTCTGACGTTAGCGAACGATATAGGGCTTCCCACACTTGCGTTATTACCGAGGTAAATTGAATCTGCAGGAAAAACGTCAGATTTGTTACCAAAAAATAGTCCAATAATGAGATTAAATACAGCCACAGCGCTGTTTTTTCGTGTTGTGCACTTTCTCACAGAACACGCTGACGAAAAGCCCTCCGGAATTTATTACGTGCTACGTATTTTACGCCAGCCGCACCCTCCCTAAACAGCCCTCCTGCTTAAATAATGTGCTGCACACGGTTTACCGCAACGCCACAATTGCGTAAATTGAACCCTGACAAGAAACAATGCCTTTGGCACTTAAGCAGTAAAACAAGGAAGTCTTAATGAAGCGCAAGCTGCATTCCCCCATTCGCCAGCATCCAAACATCCACAACTTATTGTCCCGCATGAATACCGACATCGCAGACTCCTTTGACGACAATCAGCTATTTGAACTGAATAAGGCGCTTGCCGGCCGACGCTGGGGTAAACACCGGGTGGATTGCCGCTTCACCCTTAATTTTTGGCGCAAAAAGTACTATCTGGTGATATTGGCAGGTCGCGACGTAAGGGCGCTGTCCCGAACCGAAAGCGAACTGGCACGATTATCAATGGCATTGTTCACTACGCTGTTTTTAACCGGTTGTGCATTGCTTGGGCTACTGGTGCTCTACTTGGTCAAATCTGCTTTGGGAATTGATCTGTTTGAGAATTTTTCCCTTGGCATCTGGGGCTGGTTCCGGACTAATTTCGGATAAACCAGTTGACCTGTAATGATCTCTCTGGGTGTTGTTAAACATAACCTTTGTGCCCTGGATTCTCCGTGGTGCCCGGAAATGAATTCATAAGCCAGGCGCATGTCATTCGGACGTCTTTGAATATCATGAGTATCGGAAGCGACAACATCGATTTTGTCTTTTTCGAGCATATCAAAAGCGAGTGTTTCTGCAGCAGGCCCAAATCGGCCAGTCAGGGCGCCCGCAGTAACCTGCAATAAGCACCCCATGCCCCGCAAGCGCGATACAAGCTCAGGGTTACGCTGAATTTCACGATTTCGTTCCGGATGCGCCACCAACGGCCGGACACCGTTATGTTTTAGCCAGCGCACCAAATGTTCCATGCCCACGGGAAAGTGGCTGTGAGGCATTTCCAGTAATAATAGGCGGTAACCCCGATAATGTCCCAGAAAGGGGATTTCCCCTTGCCGGATCCAGGCCGGCAACAACTCATTCACCCTGACTTCTGCAGCATAGGATAGTGTCAGAGGAAAATCGCGCGCTGATAGCTGTTGCTGCAGCAGTTCAAAGCTGGCGACAATCGATTGTGTGGTATTATCATAGTGCCCCTGATGGATGTGGGGCGTGCAAACCATATGGGTTACACCTGCATCAACGGCCTGCTGCGCCATCAACAGCGACATTGAAATGCTTCTGGCCCCATCGTCAATACCGGGCAATATGTGGCTGTGCAGATCTATCATGCCGACTCATTCATTTTTGGCCGCTCCATATCCATATTGATCATAAAAGCCGGCATATCGTTCACCGGCATCAGCCTTACTGAGATCGACCTGGTTCAGAACCACACCATCGATTCTGTGACCGATTTGCAAAAAACGCCCTAGCCCTTTGAGTACCACCTTCTCACTGGTGCTGTCCGCCTTTACTACATACACCACCGAGTCACAGGCTTTGGACACAATCACCGAATCACTGACCGCCTGGGTCGGTACGGTGTCCACCACTACATATTTGTATTTCTCCTTCAGGGACTGCACTATTTCGGTCAGATGGTTCCCCGCTAACAACTCCTGGGGGTTGGACACCATGCTGCCGGCAGGAATGATATCGATATCTGACTGCTCATCGTGGACCATGCACTCATCCAGAGTATGGGTCTTCATAATCAGGTTAGTGAGTCCTGGCTGATAGTTTGGAATGTCAAACTGCGTACCTACGGAGGGACGCCGTAAATCGGCATCAATAAGCACGGTTTTATCAAGCTTTCCCAATGCAAAGGCAAGGTTAATCGATACGGTAGTCTTTCCTTCCTGAGGCACACTGGAAGTTACCATAATCGACTTGGTGTTTTTCTCAATGTTCAACAGTGACAGACCGGTGCGCAACGTTCTGATGGCTTCACCAAACTGATAGTTGCGGCGATCAAAAAATGCCCGTAACGGCAACCCGGATTTTCTGAAGTCTGCAAGCAACGGAATCAGCCCCAGCATTCTCTGGCCGAGTTTCTTTTCAACATCATCCACAGAGCGAATGGCACTGTTAAAAGCCTCCACGCCAATGGCCACAATCACGCCAGTTACCAGGCTAAATACAAAGGCAAAACCAATCATCATATTGGTATTGGGTTCGGAAGGCTGAGATGGCGCTACTGCAGAATCCAATACCCGGGCATTTGTTGAGTCAAACCCGCCCAGCTGGCTGGTTTCTTTCAGTCGGGTAAAAAAGGCGTCGTACAACTGCTGGTTTATATCCACCTCCCGCTGCAATACCTGCCGGGTACTCTCAAGATTGGAAAGTTTCCGGTATTTCGCCTTGGCCACTGTCAAATCGGCCTGAAGTTCGGACACGCGCTGCCTGGATACCTCATACTGGGTTGTGATACTGGCCACCAAATCCGAAATCTGTTTTTCGAGAATTTCCCGCACTGCAGTCAGTTCTGCGGTGGCGGCAATCATGTTGGGATGTTTGGGACCATAAATTTCCTTCAGCTCAGATACCCGGCTCAAGGCTTCAGATTCCTGCCGCCGGACATCTCGAATGGTATCGTGATTAAGCACTTCAGGCAGCCTGGCAATTGCATCCAGATCGGCTTTATTGTTTACCGCCTGCTCATAAATGGCACGGTTTTGCTTCAAACGAGCCTGGGCATCGAGTAATTCAGACGTTAGACGCTCCAGCTCGTCCGACGCCAGACCGACCACGCCATTAAGATTAACCAGTTCATTGTTCTCATCAAACTGTGCCAGATTGGCTTCTGCGACCTCAAGTTTCGTACGTAATTCATCCAGGCTGCCGGTAAGAAAAACCGTTGCCTTAGAGGTCATGTCTACCCTGGCCCGCAGGTAACTTTCAACAAATACTTCACTCAGGGTATTGGCAATGTCTGCGGACAATTCCGGCGACACTGTAGTGACTCTCACTTCAATTATCTGAGTGTTATCAAGAAGGGTAACATTGACGATCGACATCAGCTTGGTAACCGCCGCTCGGAATCTCTTCTCATCGCGCTTTTCTTCTGACAAATCGGCAACATCTTCGGAAAACAGTGACGACAGTGCACTCGATACCCCGGCCATCATTCCCGGCGCTTTTTGCGGTAAAAACTCAAGATTATTCGATAAATCCAGACGCTGAACCGTACGCTCCGCAATGTTTCTTGAACGCAATATTTCAAACTGGGTTTGCATGTAGTCCTTGCGACTGGTGTCGTTGCCATATACTTCTTCAATGGACATTGGCTTCGCAGGCTTGGTTTCTATCAGCAATACCGCTTTCGCGGTATAAAGCGGTGTCATTCTGGACACGAAAAACGACACAATCAGAGTAAACAGCAATGCAAACAGAAAAATTTTAAACGCTGAACGCCGCACTATTTTCCAATAGTGAGCAAGGTCGAGGGTTTCATCGTCTAATACTCCCGGAACAACCCCATCCTTAATATTAATTGACATCGCATGTCCTTAACGTGAATAGGCGAGCTTAGAAAAAGCGCTGATTAACAGTAATAATATCCCCGGGTTGAATCATGCTGCTGACAGCCACCTCCAGGGTCTGCTTACCATTTCCCATATCCCGAATGATCTGGATATCAGACTTGGAAGCACGCTCCGTATAACCCCCTGCCAACGCGGCCGCCTTATTCACAGACAAACCTGGCTGATATGGATAACCTCCGGGTTTTTTAACTTCTCCGTCGATGAAAAACGGTCGGTACTCAACCATGGTTACGGAAACCGAGGGATTTACCAGGTAGTCCCCTCTTAACCCTTCATAAATCAGCGCCTCTACTTCCGAAAGTGTTAAACCAACCAGTTTCACTTCCCCCAAAAACGGGTAGCTGATTGTACCGACATCGGGAAGGCGGGTTTCCACCGACAATTGCTCCTCTCCATATACCTTTATGGCAATTTTGTCGCCCGCCCCAAGCCTGTACTGGCTCATACTAAGATTGCCCTGTTGCGCCTGGGAGCAGTACGTCAGAAAAAGCAGGCATATTCCGAATGCGAATTTCAATGAATTAACCATTTAAAGTGTTACCTTTGCAGTGATTCCGAAAATGTTTCGATCAAATTCAACCGATTCACGATTACTGCTTCGCGAAGACAAATGGTAATAAACCCCCAGATTAAGCCAGCGCCGAAAATCGTAACTGACCCCCATTCTGAGGTTGGACATTTTGTCCCGGCGATCGTCTTCAATTTCAAGATCACCAACATAGACGTTTTCGACGTAACGCAAGTCCAGATATGTAGAGAGGCGTTGCAACCAGGCGTGATCCCAGCGGACGCCATATTCCTGGCTGTCAATAAAGTCGCTCTCACCGTTCGTTTCCCGTGTGTCGGATAAAGTCGTTATTTCCACCGTTGAATAGGAAAGAGGATGCCAGCGAAGCCCAACCTCCCAGTCCAACCCCTCGAAATCCTCACGATCGGGTGAATCAAACTCCTTCGTCTCGTAGCCCACTTTTACGTAACTGGTGCTTGCAGGTGTTGACCCCCAGGTAAAACCGGCAAGCATCTTAGTGCGAACGCTGTCAAGAGAACGGGCCGTAGAGCGCGCAAGGTCGTAATTGACATCGGTGCGCCCCAGATCAATCACAAACCGGCTGCGGGTAGACAGGCGGTAATAAAGCTGCGCAGACAATTCTGTTGCCACCCTATCTCGATAAACATAATCCC
Organism: Alteromonas aestuariivivens; assembly: GCF_003367475.1. Lineage (GTDB taxonomy): Bacteria > Pseudomonadota > Gammaproteobacteria > Enterobacterales > Alteromonadaceae > Alteromonas > Alteromonas aestuariivivens. The sequence goes on along the minus strand of NZ_QRHA01000002.1, from coordinate 300,683 downwards.
CTTCATCAATATCGTAGTCCAAATTCATGTAATCCAGATTGACATCAACATTGGCAGCAGACTCACTGGACCCAAAAGAATACACACCAATGAGCCTGTTGGATTTAAACGTATCCGGTGAACCCAGCTCACTTCCTGAGCCATTGGAAAAGCGTCGGCCCCGATCATCGTGGCTGTCTTCAAAGCGATACTCACCCTTCAGACGGTGGCGGCTATTGATTTCATATTCGCTGAGAAGAGTGACAAAATTATCGGTGTAATTGTCAGCCTGGCTGGAGAAAAAAGTGCCTCGTGAAAGGTGGTAATCCAACTGTAGCTTATTTGCACCAATTTCTGTCGACATGAGCAAACCCGGTGCAAACACGGTGCGCCAGCTCTCTATCTGATCACCGGAATCACTGGAGTAGATAACATTATCAATATAGGAAAAGTCCGCTGATACCCTGGGGGTAAGATCAAAGGCTCCCAGTTCTATCTTGCCGGCGTCCTGTGCGATGACGCCCTGGGTGACTCCAGCCAGGTACACAATAACGACACTCAAGGTCCCTCTTAACATGGTATCTCCCGTCAGCGATGAGGACTCTGCAAAGCCCATTCAAGCTAACTTCAGCTTCGTGACGCTGTTCTGGTGGTTATGTAGACTTCTTACTGTTTGAAAGTGAAAGATATTTCCTGTGAATGAAACTCGTGACTCGCGAAACTGCGAAGATTCACAGACGCTCTACAAGTATTTACCCAAGCCAAAAATATGCCAGTAAAATTTTAAAATTAGCCTGATCGCGTACGGATTTCGTGACAAAATTTTTTTCGCATCTTTAATTTCTAAATCTCCAATCATGCACTAAGATTTAGCAATGTTTGTCTCAAACAGGGCAAACGTTCGCTCCATTAGAGAGCGCTGTAAAGTCCCGCAGTCTTACATTCACTATCCATTTCTGTAACTTATCGATACCTACTATAAAAATGGAATGCCTATTGCATTGGGATGTGTGAATAATGATAAAAATATCTTCCTTTTTTTTTTGTTCTTAATGGAAATGGATAACCGTTCAGTGCGAGTGACCGTGTAACCATTCGGAGAGAATGAAAGTATGGAAAATAATGTCTTACAGGGCCAGTTTCTCAAGAGTCAAACGGACCATGCGGAACAGGCTGGCATTACTATCAAGCACCAGAGTGGATTTTCGACTTTTTACCGCCTTATCGATATTTCTTGTATCACACTGTGCTTCTATTCAGCTGTTTTTTATTACGACCTCATCAATACGACAACCGGCCTGTTTATCCTTTTTATTAACGTTGTCGCGTTTCAACTGACGGCTGAAGCCATGGATTTGTACCGGTCCTGGCGAAGCAGTCATACCAGCTCAATGTTACGCTGTACCGGAATAACCTGGCTGGTCAGCAGTGTAGTTACTCTTACCGTTGGCTATTTCTTTGCTCATAGTCTGACGCTTTCACCAGCTATGGTAATGATGTGGTTCGCTTCCACCCTAACGCTACTTCTGTTTTGGCGCATGGGAATGCGGCAGGCACTGTTTAGAGTCAGAAAAAGTGGCTTAAACAGCCGCAGTGCTATCATTATCGGCGCCACCCACATAGGTTATGATATGGCCCTGCAAATGGTGGAAAACAGTCATTTGGGGATCCATTTTACCGGCATTTACGATGACCGGGTAGAAGAGCGCCTTGGCCATGAATTCAAAAACCAGATCAAAGGAGGTATCGACGATGCCATTGAGCTGGCTAAGAATCATGGTGTGGATTACATATACATTGCTCTGCCCACCGCAGCTGAAAGCCGGATCAAACATATTTTGGAAAAATGCAGCGATACCACAGCGAATGTCTACATCATCCCCAATTTTTTCGTTTACACGTTAATCAACTCACGTTGGCAAACCGTCGGAAACGTGCAGGCTCTGAGTGTGTATGATACGCCGTTTCAGGGCACCAATGACTTCCTCAAGCGTCTTGAAGACATCATAATCAGTGCACTCATACTTCTGGTTCTGGCCATTCCGATGCTGATAATTGGAGCCGCAGTCAAGCTGTCGTCACCCGGCCCGGTTATCTTCAAGCAAAAGCGTTATGGCCTTGATGGCAAGGAAATTACCGTTTATAAGTTTCGCTCCATGACAACCCAGGACAACGGCGAACGGGTGGTTCAAGCTAAAAGGAACGACCCCAGAGTTACCAGAGTCGGTGCTTTTCTCAGACGCACTTCGCTTGATGAGTTGCCGCAGTTCATTAATGTTCTGCAAGGGCGGATGTCTATCGTTGGTCCTAGGCCGCATGCGGTAGCCCACAACGAGCAGTACCGTAAGCTGATCACAGGTTACATGCTCAGACACAAGGTCCGCCCGGGTATTACTGGCTGGGCTCAGGTGAATGGTCTGCGTGGAGAAACAGAAACCGTCAATAAAATGGTCAAGCGGGTGGAATACGATTTGGATTACATGCACCGCTGGTCGGTGTGGTTTGATATGAAAATCATTTTGATGACTATCATTGGCGGTTTTTCCGGCAAAAACGCCTACTAACCGAACAGAAAAAAGCGCCTCAACGGCGCTTTTTTTATCTCTTCCGGAAGTTTTGTGTTCACTGACAATTGATGGCTACAGTAAAAAAGCCAGCCAATCGATTCCTTTCGGTTTACTTAGATCCAGTTCCTTGTATTTAGCAATTTCACTGGGATTTTCATTTAGAAGCTTACCACCCACATCCAGCCAGCATTTTACCTTGGTATCGCCTAACTTCGAATAAGCACCAAAGTGCAACGTTGCCGGCACCCCATTTCGTACCAGCATCTCACGCTGCACCACACAGCGTCTCAGCGAATTAAGCTTGAAAAGATGATGGTCTGCCGCGAGATCCACCTGTTTGATCAGTGCCATTGGGTCAATCCCCTCACTGGAGGAGATCACCAAATCATGACAAGGACTAACGACTTCATGGCGCCAGACAGAATACGCCCGATAATTGATGGTCAGGTGCCATTTGGCCAATTTAAACCAAGCAACCAAAAACCATTTCATTTCCTGCCCGGAAGAGTTTCGAGACTGTCGCGAATTAATCACTGACCAGTTAACTCCATAAAACCAATTAGCTACTATATTCAATAACATAATCTAACATCTTTTGTTCTTTAAAACCTAGATACCCAACTCCATGGTAGGTAGGTTTCAACTGCAGCAGGCCAGCAAGGCTGCGAAATTCCATACAAACACCGTTACCCGGTAGCCCTTACACTAGGTTGATCCACGCACAAAGGCTGCGCATCCCTCAGTTCGGATAAGTGTTTTCCTGTTGCGAGATTACACACAGATTGACAGTCCGCACAGGCCATTTCTGATGCCAGCCAGCGCAGAAATCCGTCAGCGTACTTCGCGGGATACTAGCACTCACATTGGAGTCATAAGGTATATTTGTTTATATTTTGAGCAAAAGATAATAACTATGAAGGAAGGCAGGAGCGTGCATTCATTTGCAATAAATGCCCTCTACCTGAGGTAAATTACCAGCGCCTGTATTTCGTGGTGTTGGACTGATTAGGCCGATTTCCGTAAATAATAAGAGGCTTTGATCAGTAACGAAATACCAGTAACTTACCCTGATCAAAAAATAGCATAAATCTGGCCAAATAAAAGCAAAGCCGCATAAAACGGCTTTGACATTTTCTTAATAATTAAAACTCGTAAACCTGTGCAGAAGCGAGCAGCTTTGACTCGTCGATTTTTTCCGACGCACATTGCTTGACCTTCGATTTACTGAAGACATACACCCGGTCATTTCGCTCCCTACCCTGAGTTGTTAGAGAGAAATCCTTTAATACAAAACTGATATGTTCATTATCTGGCAATTCCCTCAACCCGGCACCAAAGCGACAAAGGGCATCACCAATACTGGACTCAAAATTCGCCAGAAACGTTTTATAAGCCTGTTGCTGAGCCTGCTTCTGCTGTTCCAGCTTGGCTTGTTGCCGCTGCTCTATTTCATCTGCATGCTGCTTTATCTCACGCTCCTTGCTGTCCAGTTGGGCCAGTTCCTGTTCAAGCTCATTCAAATCCTCGCGTATTTCCTTCTGACGCTTATCCTGAGCCTGGCGAAGTTCAAATTCCAGATCCCGTTTTTGTCGGTCCAGCTCCCTTCGCTCCCATGCCATCTCACGACTCCGGTCACGAAGTTCACGTAACTCTTCGTGCGTTTCCCTGAATGACTCCTCAACCTCGCGAATGGCATTTTCTGCAATACTTTCCCACTCCTGAACTATCTCAATATCCTCATCGCCATCCATGATTGAAATATGAGCTAAAGGCGCGGGAGGTATCAGCGACATTATCTCCGACCATCCTCCCCAACCGGCAGACGTGTCGGTGGTAGTGACTTCAAATACCACCCCCTGATTAAGTAGGTAGGTTGCATCAAGTTTACGATAACGTACTTCCTGACGTTTGGAGTGCTGTTTAAGTACTGTGTCCAGTACGCCTGTCATGATTTCCAGTTCCTGATTCAGTTCCTTCATGTCGGCGCTGAAGGCGTGTGCACTCAGACAGGCAGACAAAACCACACTCAGACCGGCTTGTTTTGCTATGCGATTCATTCGTTTAGTCATCGTTTAACTCCATTGGCGTATTTGTGACCGTATAATCAGTACTGATGGCACTAATTTCTTGTTGTAAATGATTGATCTGGCGGGCAACGAAGCGCTGATCATCGGTACGTTGCTGATTAATGAACTTAACCAGCTCTGCAAAATCTTCACGTCTTTCCTTGCGGCTGGAACTCAGCAGGTATTGCGTCAGCTGTGCGCTGTTTTGTTGTTGCTGGGTGTTCAACGCGTCCAGATACTGTGTGAGCAGGGTCTGGCTGGATTGCTGATAGGTTTCCAGGCGAGTATCCACTATTGCCGCAACGGCATCTGCATCGGGCACTCTTGCAAATCCCATCGACAGCTTGCTACCTGATACCTCAACGTGAAAGCCACTGACAACCATAACCATTGCAACTAATGACATAGTCATTGATGCAATGGGTAACCCCTGCCACTGCCACCATCTAGGAGCATCGTCCGACAAAAACGTAGCAGATTTGTTCCAGTCAGGTACCGACAATTGCTCAAACTGTTCGGCCCCCATCGCGATGCGGCTGGCGGTTTCAACTAACCCGGCAAATGCGGCATCATGCAAACATAAATATTCGAATTCGTTGCGTTCGTCTTCAGTAAGCTGTTGGTCAAGCCATTTACTGATCAACACCTGTTGTTTTGAATCAGACATTTTCAACCTCCAAATCCAGTTTCAGTTTTGACAGCGCACTATAAAGACGGGATTTCACGGTATTGGGTGACAATCCCATCTGTTGCGCAATTTCGTCAAAAGTAAACTGCCCGAAAAATTTCAATTCAATGACGGCTTTCTGGGTAAGCGGTAAATTCTGCATCGCTCTGGTAAGCGCCTTGCTGACGTGGTCACTCAGTATTTCCCCCTCAGGGCAGGGAGCTGTACTCACCGGCTCGGGCACATCTTCCAACCCCTGCTCCGGGCGCCAGCGACGATAGAATTCAATGCATCGATAATGAGCAACACGAAATAGCCAGCTTTTGAAGCTTCCCTCAGCCCGGAAATTTTCCAGACTGCGAAAAACAGACATAAAAATATCCTGCATCAAATCGGCTGCGTCATGTGCGTTACCGGTCATACGCACACCATAGTGATAAACCGAGGATTCATACCGTTTAATCAGCGTAAACCACGCCTTTTTATTGCCTTTGAGCGCCTTCTGAATCAAGTGTTCATCACTTTTTTCAAACACAATTTCTTCCCTTTAAAATCACCGATTGAACTCGGCATGCCTGTATAGTCGAAGCTGAATCAAAAAAAGTTTGGCTGATTTGGTATTTTTTTATTTGAGCGCAGGTACGGGCAACAAAGGAGCAATCAGTTCACCGACTCGTCGAAACAAACGCATTCGTGTAGTCCCCGAACGCCAAACCAGACCGACTTCGCGGTAGGCATTTTGTTCAGCAGGAAAAACCTTAACGTGAGTGTTATTCAGAATCTGCTGGTTTAATGCCAGCTCCGGAAGAAATGTATATCCAAGCTTACTGTTTGCCAGCTGCACGAGCGTATACAGACTGCTTGCCGCCAGACTGCTAACCTGCTCACGGTGCTGAAGGCCACAGGCACTCACTGCGTGCCCAGTCATACAATGTTCATTTTGCAGCAAAAAAATGCTGTTTTTAGGTAGGCACCCAATATCCAGCGGATCCGGTAAGGCCTCGGCGAGGTCCTGATGGGCAACCAGATGAAAGGGATCATGGCCAAGAACCATTTGTTTACACCCAGGCGTTTCCATAGGCAAAGCCAGAATGAGCAGGTCCAGTCTTCCGTCGGCCAGCTGCTGAAGTAAGTTGCTGGTGGTATCTTCCTGCATCTCCACATTCAGTTCAGGCAGGAAAGCGCGGAATCCGCCAATCATTCCCTCGAATATGAATGGGGCGATGGTAGGAATGACGCCAAGTTTAAGCGCCCCCTTCTCCCAATTACCGGCATTTTGGGCGTACTCAACCAGCTCCCCTGCCTCCTGAAGCAGTACTTTACTGCGCTCCACCACTTCCAGCCCCAGCGAAGTGAACACAAAGGTCTTGTGTTCCCTCTCCAGCAACTGACTTTGGAAATGCTCTTCAAGATTCTGGATCGCCGTGCTCAAGGTTGACTGACTGACATTGCAACGCTGCGCGGCGCGGTGGAAATGCTGTTCCTGATGCAGCGTAACCAGGTAATGCAAGTGTCTGAGATTTGGCCACTTCATAACTAACCTTTATGATTAAAAATGTTGTTTTTAATCTAGCATGCTAATCAAGAAATCCCCAGATGCAATGCTGGATGCTGCGTCTAAGCCCAGTCATTAAAGATTCACCCAATCTCAACGCCGAATCTGCAATGTCGCTATATACTTATCTTTTGACGAGCTACAAAAGCGATAAGCACTGCAGGGTGAACAACCCAAAATCAGTCTGAAAGGAAACGCAGTGATGGGAGAGAATCATGAGCGGACACTTTAAGAATATCCTTTGCGTTCTGAGCGATACCCACGACCAGGATGAGGTAATTGAACAAGCCATCCATATAGCCAAAAGCCATCAGGCGAAACTTACCGTCTTACTGGCGCTGGAGTCGTTACCTCCTACTGCCAGCATGGTTATGGAATCCTTTACCTACCTTGAATCTGAACGCAATATCGGGAGCGCGGCCGAAAGTTGGCTGTCTGATAAACTCAACAACTGGTCAGGTGATTATCCGATAGCAGGAAAGGTCAGTTTTGGTCATCCCTTTATCAAGATCATCAGTAAGGTGGTGAAGGAATCACATGATCTTGTTATCAAGTTATCCGACTCCGATTTCCCGCCCGACCGACTCGGCAGCGAAGACATGCGACTGTTTCGAAAGTGTCCCTGTCCAGTGTGGGTTGTCCGTCACGGACAAAACCGGAAATACCAATCCGTAGTTGCGGCACTGGATTTGAATTACCACTATCCCGCGCATGAAATTTCAGTGCGCAAAAAACTCAACATGGACATTCTTCGCCACGCTACCCATATTGCCCTGCTTGAGTTCGCGCAGCTTAAAGTAGTGCACGTGTTTGATTCGGTTCCGCAGCACATTCTCCGGGAGGGCTTTATCAGTGTTGATGAAGATGCACTGGACAGCGACCTTACGGCAATACATCAGGAGCGTGAAAATGAACTGGAGTCCCTTTTCAGCGAGCTGGAGAAAGAACTGGAGCCGGAAGTTATGGATTACCTCAAACCCCAGCGCGTGATAGTACACGGCTATCCACGGCGGGAGATTGCGGCCACTGCGGCATCACTTGGAGCAGATGTGGTTGTACTGGGAACTGTTGCACGCCTGGGCGTACCGGGCTTTATCATGGGAGGCACTGCAGAAGAAACCATTCAGCAGTTGCATTGTGCGGTAGTTGGAATCAAGCCGGAGGGGTTTGAAACCCCCGTGGAGATTGAATAATCCGGCACGGGGGCTTTAAAGAGACGGGTTGGTGACCCTTTAAGGTCACGCTACCCCAAATGCCGCTTTAAGAATGAAGAAGAAAATTACAGAAAGAATGGCACCCGCAGGCAGGGTTACTACCCATGAAATTGCAATGGTGCGCACGATACTGAAATTCAGTGCAGAAACGCCCCTGGCCAAACCAACACCCAGAACAGCTCCTACCAGGGTCTGCGTGGTGGAGATTGGCAGCCCGGTACCGGATGCAATTACCACTGTACAGGCCGCGGCCAGTTCGGCAGCAAAGCCACGGCTTGGCGTCAGATGAGTAATGCCCTGGCCGATGGTTTTGATAACCCGGTGGCCAAACAACGCCAGACCTGCAACGATACCGATACCGCCAAGCGGCAGGATCCATGGTGCAAGTGTGGAGCTGGCGTTGATCTGCCCACCACTGGAAACCACGCTAACAACAGCAGCCAAAGGCCCGATGGCATTTGCTACGTCGTTTGAACCATGAGCGAACGCCATACAACAGGCTGTCACAACCATCAGGACCGCAAATACCTTTTCCACGTTGGCAGTTTGCAGATCCGGATCATCCGAATGGCTGAAGGTCAGTTTTCTGATAAACATCATACCAATGATTGCAACAAGAATTGCAATACCGATAGCAAGCAGATAACCGTTGGTCGAGGAAATCTCAAGACCTACGTGCTTAAGCCCTTTCTTGATGGTCACAAGTGACATTACAAAGCCTGCCAGGGCCATATAAAAAGGCACATAACGACGGGCATTGGCAAAAGGTGTTGCCGTATTGAAGATCAGCTTGTGGGCGCTCATATAGATGAGGTAGGCAATGATGCCTGAAATCGCGGGAGTAACTATCCAGCTCCCCACAATACCGCCAACTTTGCCCCATGCCACTGCATCTACGCTTACCGCAGCCGCGGTAAATCCGATGATAGCTCCAATAATGGAGTGCGTTGTAGAAACCGGCCAGCCTAACCAGGACGCCACTGCCAGCCAGATGCCTGCTGCCAGAAGCGAGGCAATCATGCCCAGCACCAGATATTCGGGTATGTCGGTAAAGTAACCCGCGTCGATAATGCCTTTTCTGATCGTGGAGGTAACTTCACCACCCGCCAGATAAGCACCGGCGAATTCAAATACCATAGCAATCAGAATTGCCTGTTTGATGGTAAGTGCTTTAGAACCTACTGACGTGCCCATAGCATTGGCAACATCATTTGCGCCAATGCCCCAAGCCATAACAAAGCCGACAACGGCCGCCATTATGATGAGGATCAGGCCATAACTTTGAATTAATTCCACAAGAATCGCTCCTGAATTATCTGCAATTCAAGTAAGACAACGCCAGATGACGAAGCAAACTTTGATGCCTTAATTGGCAGGGGTTAATGTAAACAAACATTTTTAATCCGAGCATAAATCTAGACTAAATTTCATACTAAACTCGTTGAGTTGCGGCGCATAATAGCTTAATCATGCACGAGACCATAGTGGAAAATCGTCGAATTTCGTTAAATTACCACAAACCCGCACACAGCCGATGATAATAGCGGCAAATGTTTCAGTTTTATGACAAGCCAAAAAAAATTCAGCTTAAATTTTCAATTTTTTGCTGCATATTTTCCAACGGCATGTGTCTCACATCCTGCCCTCTTGTTAACGACACCACATATTCACAAAGGTTTTTACAACGGTCACCAATTCGTTCCAGCGAACGCAATGCCCAGAGTATTTCCAGCCAGTCCTGCATCCCTTCCGAACTGCGTTCCATTTCTTCTGTTGTGTAGGTGAGCAGCCGCTTGTACTCCCTGTCTATTCGGTTATCCTGTTCATAAACCTGCAAGGCTGACTGTTCATCCTGGCGGGCAAGCGCGTCAAAAGTGCCCCGCATCATCGCCACAACACGCTCACCAATTAACAGCATACTGCTCTGAATGGATTTTGACGCCGGCAACTTATTCTTTGTGACCAAACGTGCAATCCGTTCAATTTCGTCCCCCATTCGCTCAATGTCGGTAATGGCTTTGGAAATCGTCATGATCATACGCAAGTCCGAAGCTGTTGGATGACGTTTGGCAATTATCCTCAAACACTCCTCATCAATCTGGATTTCCATTGAATTGATTTTCAGATCATTGAGCACAACCTTTTCAGCCAGTCCGGCGTTATTGGTGCGAATGGCTTTGAGCGTATCTATCAATTGTTGCTCAACTTCGCCGCCCATGGTCAGAACGGAATTCCGCAAATTCTCCAGTTCAGTGTTGAACTTACCGGAGATGTGAGTATTAAGCGCAACCTGACGCATTGATTATCCTAATCGCCTGCTAGCCGTATCGGCCTGTTATGTAATCTTCGGTTTGTTTCTTATGCGGCATGGTAAACAAACTGTCGCTGTCTGAGTACTCGATCAAGCGCCCCTGGTGAAGGAAGGCGGTATAATCGGAAACCCGGGCAGCCTGCTGCATGTTATGTGTGACTATTATAATGCTGCAGCGCTTTTTCAGTCCCGCCATCAGCTCTTCTATATATAGGGTGGTCAATGGGTCCAACGCAGATGTTGGTTCATCCAGCAGCAAAATATCCGGCTTCAAAGCCAAAGCCCGGGCTATCACCAGGCGTTGCTGCTGCCCTCCGGACAATACCTGTGCACTCTCAAACAGCCGGTCTTTCACTTCATCCCATAATGCCGCATCCACCAATGCCTGTTCGACGGTATCGTCCAGCTGCCTGCGACCATTTACCCCCTGCAGTCTAAGACCATAGCAGACATTTTCATAAATGCTTAGCGGGAACGGATTAGGGCGTTGAAAGACCATACCTACCTGGGTCCGCAGCCGGGATACATTTTCCTTTTTGTGATTGATATCACGGCCACCGAGAATGATTTCTCCCTGATAGCGGCAGCCGCTGATCAGGTCGTTCATACGGTTAAAGCAGCTGATAAGCGTGGATTTCCCACACCCGCTCTGGCCTATAAGAGCAGTGATACGATGTTTGGGGATCCGCATACTGATGTCGTTTAGGACCGGTTTGTCAGAAAATTGCAGACTCAAATTTCTGACCTCTATGGCCGTCTCCTCATCGGAAAGCCGTTTAACATCCAGATGTTCATGTTCAAATAGTTTCAGCATGACTTGGGTTAGCCCTGTTGGTATTTCTTTCTAAGCCGCATTCGCATAACAACCGCCAAAAGGTTGAGAATAAACACCACCAGCAATAGCAGCAGGCAGGTAGCAAACATCATCGACGATCCTTTCACATCAGTCTGACTGTGAAAAGCGCCGTCGTAAATCAGCACACCAAGGTGCATAAACTGGCGGTCGAGGTGCAGATATGGGAACTCGCCGTCAATTGGCAGATTAGGAGCAAACTTTACCGCACCGACCAGCATAAGCGGGGCAACCTCTCCGGCTGCACGGGCAATGGCCAGTATTACCCCTGTCATAATCCCCGGAGACGCGATTGGCAGAATGGTACGCATAACCGTTTCAGCTTTGGTAGCGCCGAGCGCATAGCTGCCCGCTTTGAGCCCCTCAGGTACCCTGCGAAGCCCTTCTTCCGTTGCCACAATAACTACCGGTAAGGTCAGAATAGCCATGGTAAGCGAGGCCCAGAACAATCCGGGCGTCCCCATGGTGGGAGCGGGCAATTTGTGGCTGAAAAACAAGGTATCGATATTGCCACCGACCGCGTACACAAAGAAACCCAGCCCGAATACCCCGTACACGATCGACGGTACGCCAGCCATATTGCTGACACTGATTCGGATAACTGAAGTCAGCGCGTTGTTGGGTGCATATTCACTCAGATATACTGCTGCCATAACACCAAAAGGAGTGACGATCAGAGTCATAACAAACACCATCAATACGGTACCAAACAGAGCCGGGAAGACACCTCCGGCCGTATTAGCCTGCTTGGGAGCTTCCGTAAGAAACCGGCCTATTGCAGTCAGCGTAGCCTGCCACTTCTGCCAATAGGACAGCCGCCCTGAGCGCACGATTTCATCAATATCACCAAGAGCAAGATCAAACCGCTCACCGTCAGCGAAAGCCACTGTCAGCCGATATTGGTTACGCTGTATTTCAAGCTCGGATATCAGCCCCTGCCACTTATTAAAGTCGCGGGATAAACGGATTCTTGCCGGAGCATCTGCGGCAACATTGCGCATATCCAACTCTGAAAGCTGCTGATGAATATCCGACAATCGCTCTGTGCGGATGACCTCAATCTGGTTTGTTATCCGCTGCACTTCTTCCTGCATTAAGGAATAGTCTTCTAGGGCCCTTTCTTCACGCTCTGCAGATTGCAGCGACAATGGCTCCGCCAGCACGGTACGCCCATCGGTAAGGGTAATCAGCGCTCCATCATCTGCGGCTTGCAAACCTGAGATCTGAGTCGCTTCCAGCATCGCCTGGTTTCCATATGGAAAATCACGGTTGCTGTATTTAAACCAGATAACTTCGCTGCCGGATCGGGAAAACTCATTGCGAATTTGCATGTAAGCCTTAACCGGAGCCGATTCATCCGACAACCTAAATTCCCCTTTGAAAATGGTTGCCGGCCAGAAATAGGTCGCGCCACGGGAAACAATTATCAATAACAGACAGCCCAGGGCAATGGTCAGTAACAAAGCCATAAATGCGCTGAAACTGATGGCAAAAGACTGTTTCTGAACCGAAGAAAACCAGTGCGAGGGCGAAAACCTAGACATACCGGATTTGCCTCCTCAACCGCTGGCGTAACAGTTCAGCACAGGTATTCACTATAAACGTGAAAGCGAACAATATGCAGGCAGTGAAAAACAGTATCTGATAATGCACACTGCCAACATCCGCTTCGGGCAATTCTATGGCCAGGTTTGCCGTCAAGGCACGTAAGCCTTCGAACAGGTCCCAACTGGAGACCGGAGTATTGCCGGTAACCATCAGTACTATCATGGTCTCGCCAAAAGCTCGCCCAAAGCCTAGCATGATAGCCGCCAGCACACCGGGCATCGCCACCTTTAACACCACATGCTGGAGTGTCTGCAAACGGGTTGCTCCGAGAGCGAAGGAAGCCAGTTTGAGTTCCTTGGGTACCCCCGCTATGGCATCCTCAGCCAGTGAATAAATACTCGGCGAAATGGCCACACCCAGGGCGATTGCCACCACCAGAGTATTTTTCCCTGCCGGACTGCCAAATTGAGCCGTAAGCTGCTGAAAATCCTGCACCCCGGCAAAATGAAAAAACCAACCCGGGGCCATAAAAAAGCACACATACCCTAGCAAGAGCACCACACCACCACTCAACAGCACCCCAGTCCCTTCCTTTGTATTTACTGGTATACGGCGGGCTACCTTCGGTTGTACCAGCGCAAATAGAAACAGTGCCAGTGGCACTACAAGTACAAAGAGGGCGAATGAAAACAGAAAGGATTCGGCCAGAGGTGCAAGCCAGATGGCGGCAATAAAACCAATCAGAACCGAGGGAATGGCTTCCAGTAACTCTATTGTGGGTTTGAGGCCCTGCCGGACTCGACTGGTAGCAAAGTAGGCGGTATAGACTGCTGCTCCAACAGACATTGGAATGGCAATGACCAGCGCCATTAGAGACGCTTTGAGGCTGCCCATCAAAAGCGGCACTATGCTGTATTTGGCTTCCTGGTAATCGGAGGCGCTGGTTGTCTGCCACACCGTTTCGGACTGCAGATAGCCCTCGTAGGTTTGCGCTTCGAATAACGAAGACCAGGTGGTAAAGCCGGACAGGTTCTGAATCTGCCAAATGTCTATATGCTGCTGGCCGTAGGTGTACAACCGCTTTCCAAACCAGGACATTCCGCTCGCTGGCACAGACATTTCAGACACCGACAACACCTCTCCGGTGATTCGGTTTATCAACATAACCTTGCCCTTACTTGTCAGCAATGCCATGGCATTGCTGCTGGCGTGCGGTACCGCCATCAGAGGTGTTGTCCCGGGTTCCAGCGAAATCTGGTAGGTGGGGGCGTAGCTTAGCTGGCCATGTTCGTTCTGGAGAACCCAGCGCGTAATATTCCCCTGCTCATCTGCTATCAGCACGGAACGGTCTTTGGGCAGGCTTTGCCACCAGACAACCGGAGACTCGAGCGCCAGGGGGTGCGCCAAATTGGTCTTCAAATCGACCACACTCAACTGCTCTTCTGACTCTACCAGCGTCTGGCGGGTGCCTGGCAGTGGCAACACGTTTACACCTGCCGGGTAAACCCGATCTGCGCGTTGGGTTGGCGTCCTTATGTTCACCCAACGGAGGAAAATTTCATCTCTTTGCCGAATTTGCACTACCACCCATTTATCAGCCAGCCAAATCTGCCAGGATTCACGCTGCTGCCAACGCGCCTCGGGAATCGAAAAGGAAATCACAGTCTGCTCTACCGTGGAAGCCGGTTCATCCATCGGAAAGGCCGTTTGGGAATCAGTGGCCAACGCCTGGGATTGCAGTGCCCGTTCGTCAACAATACGCACCTGCCCACTGGGGGAGATATCAACCAGAAAATGCAGCCCCTGCGCGGTAACAACGCCCAATTCATGCCCACAAGGACGCACATAATCCCGGTTTCGTCTCAGCACCCCATTTTTATTGGTGTAGAACGATAACCGGCAACCTTCGCGCGCGGTGATTAGAGGCTGTCCGGCGACGATATCACCAGCTGCCAGGATCCGGTCTCTCTCAGTCAGCCGCAGTTGCTGGGCTGGCTCCAGCTTTGGCGTATACGCCAAAGGCATGGCCTGATAGATGAGGTGTACAATCAAGATAACCAGGGTTAACAAAACCAGACCGCCAAAAGCGCTGACCAGCACTCTTACAAAGGAGTCGGTTCGATCCCGCACTTTCTGTCGAAGTTCAGGGGGAGAGTTCATTGTTCCATAACAAAAAATAAGGCTGAAATTGCACTGGTTAGCGGCCAATGATGTGGTATTTTAGTAGTTAATATCAAGCGAAAGTTTGGCACTAATCAGCCTTGGGGCACTCAAACAACAATACGGTCTGGGTAGTATGCAGCCCGACCACAAATAATCGGGAGTGACACATGCAATCCATCGTCATCACTATCATGGGCAAAGACAAGCCCGGCTTGGTCGACGCTGTCGCGAAATGCGTTTATCAGCATCAGGGAAACTGGCAGGGCAGCAGCTTTGCCAGAATGGCGGGAATGTTTACCGGATTTGTGGAGATTCACGTACCGGAAAACAGCCACCAGGCTTTAGTCAGAGCGCTCGACAGCATTCCGGATCTTACCGTTCAGTCTGTGACGGTTGCTCACACTCCGTCTTCCTATCAGGAAACGCTGGCGGTTGAAGTAATGGGCAACGACAAACCCGGCATTGTTCAGGAACTCACCAACATTCTTAATCAGTTTAATCTCAATATCGAATCGTTTGACTCCCGCTGCGAGAGTGCGCCGAACTGGGGAAGCCTGATGTTTAAGGCCCGCGCCGTAATCGGCGTACCGGAAGATTTTGACAGTCAATCCCTGCAATCGGCGCTGGAATCCATTTCCAACGATCTGGTTGTTGACATTGGTTCGTCGTGCCAATAGTGGCGGGCTGTCACAATCCTGTCACGCTTTGCTGGCAGGCTTGCGCCATTTATTCATAAATTTCAGTTAGTAAATCATGGATCCTATAGAGCTATATTATCCCAAAGAACTGAGTTGGCTTTCGTTCAATGAACGAGTTCTGCAGGAAGCCGCCGATAAAAATACCCCCGCAATTGAGCGCATTCGTTTCCTGGGTATTTACTCCAACAATCTTGACGAGTTTTACCGGGTCAGGGCAGCCGACGTAAAACGTCAGATCACCATCGCCCAGAATGATGGCAATGAGCAGGAGGCCCGGGATAAAATGCGCCTGATGGAAGAAATTCAGGCCAAAGTTGTCCAGTTGTCTGAAAAGTTTGATGCCATTCACAAAGATGTGCTCAAAGCCATAGCCCGCTACAACATTTATATGCTGCGTAAGAACGACCTCAACGACTATCAGAAAAAGTGGCTGAAAAATTTTTTCGTGAACAAGGTTTTGCGGCACATTGCACCGATTCTGATTGATAAAAAGACTGACCTGCTCAGCCGTTTGAACGGGACGGCTGTTTACCTTTATGTGGCGATACGGCGTGAAGGGCGCACCACCCGATTTGCCGCAGTACAGGTGCCCACTTCGGAAATGTCACGCTTTGTGCTGATACCGCCGGAAAAAAGTCGCAAGAAAAAGCACATTATTTTGCTGGATGACATTATTCAGCTGTGTCTGGAAGAGATATTCAGAGGTTTCGTTAAATTCGACAGCCTGGAAGCCTATTCATTTAAAATGACCCGCGACGCGGAGTATTCCATTAACGACGAAATCGATGAAAGCTACGTAGAAAAAATGTCTGAGAGCATGAAACAGAGGTTGATTGCTGAACCCGTGCGGGTCATCTACGACCATGCCATGCCCAAGGACATGGTTCAGGATCTTCGCAAACGGCTGCGCATTACCTCACTGGACACCATGCACGCCGCTGGTCACTATCGCAATTTCAAGGATTTCATCGGTTTCCCGAATGTAGGCCGGGAATATCTTGAACATGCGCCAATGCCGGCTATCGATACCAAGGCATTCTCGCAGTACAACACCGTATTTGACGCCATCACGGCTCACGATATCCTGCTGCATTATCCTTACCACCGTTTTCTGCATTTCACCGAATTCGTACGCCAGG
This sequence comes from Alteromonas aestuariivivens, assembly GCF_003367475.1. Classification (GTDB taxonomy): domain Bacteria; phylum Pseudomonadota; class Gammaproteobacteria; order Enterobacterales; family Alteromonadaceae; genus Alteromonas; species Alteromonas aestuariivivens. Next base: position 283,923 of record NZ_QRHA01000002.1, on the reverse strand, counting down.
CAGCATTTGACCCCAGTGTACGCACCATTCGCATCAATATTTACCGGGTGGCCAGTAATTCCCGCATCATCAACTCCCTGATTGACGCGGTAGATAACGGCAAAAAAGTCACGGTGGTTGTGGAATTGCGGGCCCGCTTTGACGAAGAAGCCAATATTGAGTGGTCTAAACGCATGACCGATGCTGGGATCCGGGTGGTTCTTGGTGTTCCAACCCTTAAAATTCACAGCAAGGTTTGTGTGGTAAGCCGTGAAGAGCGGGGCTCACTGATTCATTACGCCCATTTCGGAACCGGAAACTTTAACGAGAAAACCGCCAAAATCTATACCGACTTCAGCCTGTTTACCCGCAATCAGGAACTGGCCGAAGAAGCGGTGTCGGTTTTCGATTTGATCCAATACCCCTACCGCCGCTATAAATTCCAGCATCTGCAAATTTCGCCGTTGAATGCGCGCACCAAAATACAATCGCTGATAAGGCAGGAAATCCAGCACCTGAATGAAGGTAGAAAGGCGCAAATTACATTTAAGATCAATAACCTGGTGGACAAGGAACTGATCGACGATTTGTACCGGGCAAGCCAGGCAGGAATAAAAATTCGTGGCATTGTCAGGGGCATGTGCTCCCTGGTGCCAGGGCTTCCGGGGATAAGCGAAAACATCAAGCTGACGTCCATCGTAGACCGTTATCTTGAACACCCCAGAGTCATGGTGTTTGAAGGCGGCGGCGAGCGCAAGGTGTTTATTTCCTCTGCCGACTGGATGACCCGAAACATGGACAACCGCATTGAAGTCGGCTGCCCTATTTACGACAAACGGCTGCAGCAGCAAATCGTCGACATTCTGGAACTTCAGTTCCGGGATACCCTGAAAGCCCGTGAAATTGACAAGCTGCAGACCAACCGCTACGTTCGTCGGGGCAATCGCAAGAAGCTTCGCTCGCAGATAGAAATCTACGAATATCTCAAAAAACTCGAAGAGACCAAGCCCCATACATGAACCAACATCAAACCGCTTTCGAAGGCGTAGCATCCAGAGAAGTCAGCAAAGTTGCAGCTTTGGATATCGGCTCGAACAGTTTTCACCTCGTAGTAGCCCGGATTTTGGCAGGCTCGGTTCAGATTGTTCACAGAGTCAAACAAAAGGTGCGGCTGGCTGACGGCTTGTGCGAAGACAACATTCTGTCTCAGGAAGCCATCGAGCGTGGCGTGAACATGCTCAAAATCGTAGCCCACAGCCTGCAGGGGTTTGAACCCGATTCAGTGCGAATTGTGGCCACCCATACCTTGCGCAAGGCGGTCAATGCCCGGGAGTTTTTGGAAGCTGCCAAAGAAGTGCTGCCGTACCCTATTGAAATCATCTCCGGTACCGAAGAGGCCCGCCTTATCTATTCAGGAGTAGCGCACACCAATCATGTGGACGGCAAAAAACTGGTGGTCGACATTGGCGGTGGCTCCACTGAGTTTGTCATCGGTCAGGGGTTTGACCCCTTATTATGCCGAAGCCTGCAAATGGGATGCGTGAGTTACACCCAGCGCTTTTTCAAATCCGGTGCGCTGACAGCAAAAGCGTTTAAACAGGCCATCACGGCCGCCGAGCAGGAACTGGAACTTATTGAGGGCAAATACCGCAATCTCGGGTGGAGCCAGTGCATAGGCACTTCAGGGACCATCCGCACGCTTTGCAATTTGAGTCAGCAGTTTCGCTCTAACAGCCATGATATTCCGGTCACCCTGAAATGTCTGATGCAACTGATGAAGCAGTTTATTGACGCGGGCCACACCGACAACCTCACCCTGCAGGGGCTTAGTGACGATCGCCGGACCGTTGTCGCGGCCGGACTTGCCATATTGATCGGTATTTTCAAGGCACTGAAGATTGAGTCAATGACCTTTTCTGCCGCCGCATTGAGGGAGGGTGTAATCTACCAGATGGAGGATGAACTGAATCATGCAGACATCCGCGGCAGAACCGCTTCCAGCCTGGCCACCCGCTACGACGTTGATACCAATCAGGCCAATATGGTACTCAATACCACACTGACACTGTTCGACCGGCTTTGCGGACCATGGAAACTGCGGCACCGTGACTTTCGCAGCATGTTGGGCTGGGCCGCCCTGCTTCATGAAGTAGGATTACAAATCAATTCAAGAGGCGTTCAACGGCACTCCGGCTACATTCTGGCTAATGTGGACATGCCCGGGTTTACCCAGGAACAGCAGGAATTACTCGCGACCCTGGTGCGTACCCACCGCAAAAAAATCAGGGCGCAGGATGTGGTGGCGTTTTTTCAGTACAATTCCGATTCGGTAAAAAAGCTGATCGCCCTCCTACGCCTGGGTTGTCTGCTGAATATCAAGCGTCAGGAATCCTTTGTACCCGAGTTTGACGTTGAAGCCAGTGACAATAGCTGCACACTGCGTTTTCCTTCAGGATGGTTGGACGAACGCCCAATTATGGCGGCAGATTTGGCGCTGGAAGTCGGATACTGGCAGCCTCTCGGTCTCGAACTGGTAATTGCTTAGCCTCCACAACCGGCAGCCATAACCAGCGAGCCTGTTAAACCGCACGGACAGTGTTTTTGCTGCCCGTGCTGTTGGTTTTCCTGCCAGGTCAGGTACCCGAGGCCCGGAATATTCCATCAATTGCTTCATGCAGAGTAGCATCAAACTCTGCCTGACTCTGCTGAGCGGAAATACCTTCTGTCAGTGCACGGGAAAAACTGGCAATCATTCCATTATTTTCTGCCAGTTTGGTATTCGCATCCTCGCGGCTATAGCCACCTGACAAGGCGACCACTTTGATTACCCGCGGGTGTTCAATCAGTTCACGGTAAAAGTTAGCCTTCGAAGGTAACGTCAGCTTGAGCATAACCAGCTGATCGTCATCCAGCAGGTTTAGCTGAGTAAGAATTTCCTGCTTCAACAAAGCTTCCGCGTCGGCTTTTTGCGGGCTGTGAATGTCAACCTCTGGCTCAATAATAGGCACAAGGCCTGCTGCCAGAATTTGCCGGCCAATGGCAAACTGCTGTTCAGTCACCGCCTTTATTCCCTGCGGATTGGCCATTTTGATCACCGACCGCATCTTTGTACCGAAAACGTCCTTCTGATTGGCCTTTTCAAGCAACGCGTCAAGCCCGCTTATGGGCTTCATTTGCTGCACACCATCAGCTTCATCCGCCAGGCCTTTATCTACTTTGAGAAAAGGTACTATGTGCTTTTTTTGCCATAGGTACTGAGAGGTGGGGAGCCCTTCGATGTCTCTGTCCAATGTATTTTCAAACAGAATCGCACCCAGGATGCGATCTCCATTGAAAACCTCACTGGTAATGATGCGGGTACGCATTTCATGCACCAAATCAAACATTTCCCCATCATTTTGATAGGACGTCTCGTCAATGCCGTAAAGTTTTAATGCCTTTGGAGTACTGCCACCACTTTGATCAAGGGCAGCGATAAATCCGGGAGCGGATGTGATTTTTTCAAGCATAGCTTGCTGAGTTTGTGATGCCATTCGCAACACTCCTTTTTGTAGTCTGCCTGAAAGGCAGGTGTAGGGTATTTTTTAGGTTGATGTACTTCACTGTTTCATCAACTGAGCGGGCCCCGGATAAAACCGGGGAACCGCCGTTGGGCCTGGTTTTTATTGATTTTTTTGTTCCAGTACCGCAACTGCCGGCAGCACTTTACCTTCCAGAAATTCCAGGAAAGCACCGCCACCGGTGGAGATATAGGAAATTTTATCAGCGATTTGATATTTATCTACCGCTGCCAGTGTGTCTCCACCGCCCGCAATCGAAAATGCATCGCTATTGGCAATCGCTTCAGCAATGGCCTTGGTTCCGGCGCTGAACTGTTCAAACTCAAACACGCCAACAGGGCCATTCCAGACGATGGTGCCGGCCTTTTTAAGAATCTCCACCAGCACCTGAATCGAATCCGGGCCAATATCAAAAACCATGTCCTCAGCACCGATTTCATTCACGGCCTTTAAGGTCGCCGGCGTAGATTCCGAGAATTCTGTACCTACTACCACATCCGTAGGCACTGGTATATCACCGCCGTTGGCCTGCGCCTGGCTGATCAGCCGGTTTGCCTCTTCAACCAAATCCATCTCAACCAGGGATTTGCCCACTTCGTGCCCCTGAGCGGCAATAAAGGTGTTGGCAATTCCTCCGCCAACAATAAGCTGATCAACTTTGTCAGCAAGAGAATCCAGCACCGTTAGCTTGGTGGAAACCTTTGAGCCACCAACGATAGCTACCATTGGCCGCGCAGGATTGTCCAGCGCCTTGGCAAGCGCTTCCAACTCCGCCGCCAGCAATGGGCCGGCACAGGCCTTGGGCGCGAATTTCGCCACACCATGAGTAGACGCCTGGGCGCGGTGGGCAGTCCCGAAGGCATCCATTACAAACAAATCACACAATGCTGCATATTGTTTTGCAAGGGTTTCGTCGTCCTTCTTCTCACCCGGATTGAAGCGCACATTTTCCAGTATCACCAACTCGCCGGGGGAAACCTCAACGCCATCGAGGTAATCCTTAACCAGCCTCACCGGAAGTCCCAAAGCCTCATTGAGGTAATCCACTACTGGTTGCAGAGAAAACTCCTCCGCGGGCTCACCTTCGGTAGGGCGGCCCAGATGTGACATCACCATTACTGCAGCACCTCCATCCAGCGCCGCTTTAATGGTGGGAATAGATGCTTTTATACGAGCGTCTGAAGTGACTTTGCCGTCTTTAACCGGCACGTTGAGATCCTGACGGATCAACACCCGTAGCCCCTGCAACGAAAAGTCATTCATACTTGGAATTGCCATAGAGTTCACCTTATTTTCAGTCTTGTCTGTATTCTGTTAACCGATCTTGTGCATCGCCAGTGTGGTATCCAGCATGCGATTTGCAAACCCCCATTCATTGTCACACCACACCAAGGTTTTCACCAGTTGGCCGTGGCTGACCCGTGTCTGGGTCCCATCCACGATGCAGGAATGGGGGTCATGATTAAAATCCACCGATACCAGCGGTTCTTCGGTATACCCCAGTATACCGGCCAGTCGTCCTTCGCGAGCCTGCTTGAGAGCCCCATTCACTTTGTCTATGGTAACCGGCGTCTGAAGCGTCACGCTTAAATCCATTGCCGTAACATTGATGGTAGGGACCCTTACCGCAATGGCTTCAAACTTCCCGGCAAATTTGGGCAGTATACGCTCTATCCCCCTGGCAAGCCGGGTATCAACCGGAATAATTGACTGACTCGCCGCCCGGGTAAGCCGCAAATCTTCATGATAAGCATCGATTACCTGCTGGTCATGCATAGAAGAATGAATAGTCGTAATGGTACCGCTGAGAACGCCAAACGCTGCATCCAGTGCCTGGATCACCGGCACGATACAGTTTGTCGTACAGGAACCGTTGGAAACCAGCCGGTGCTCCGGCGCAAGCGTGTGCTCATTGCTGCCAAAGATAATGGTATTGTCCAGGTCCGGACTGCCGGGCTGAGAAAACAGTACCTTTTTGGCACCGGCCGACAAATGCATTTCTCCGGCACGGCGATCATCATGAACGCCAGTGCACTCAAGTACGATATCAACACCAAGCGCTTCCCAGGGCAACCGCGTTACTTCCGGCTCAGCCAGCAATCCGATTGGATCGCCAGCAACCCAGAGTGTTTTACCTTCAAGATTTACGTCAAATGCAAAACGCCCGTGAGCTGTATCATATTTCAGCAAGTGCGCAATACCTTCAGGTTTGGCAATATCATTGATTGCAACAACCTGTATCTGGCGATTACGGCCTGTTTCATACAAGGCTCTCAGCACATTGCGCCCAATGCGACCAAAGCCGTTAATGGCAATTCTGACCATTCAATACCGCCTGTGGACCAGAGTAATAATAAAAAATTTGAAATTTCAGCCACTGCCCGAACAAAGTTGACACTGAGGCACACCCAGAACGGAACAATGAATACTATTGAATCATACCGACGACCTGATTAAGCATCGGCAATTCCGGAATGAACCTAATGACTGGCGCTATTCTCACCCATGAATCACAGCAGTTCAATGCCTTAAGCTTTTCCCCCCGGAGAAAATACGACACTGCTATACTGTTGGCTTGGTAGCACACAGCCTGTCAACTTTACGCAACAAATAGACTTTTAGACGTCCAGAAGTAAAGACTGGTATTTAAATAGGGATCGGGTACAATATCGCAAATCCTGAATGACCAACCGTTACGGAGCATTTATGGCAACTCATTTATTCACGTCCGAATCCGTCTCTGAGGGCCATCCGGACAAAATTGCCGACCAAATTTCTGATGCAGTACTGGATGCAATCCTTGAGCAGGACTCCCGCGCGAGGGTAGCCTGTGAAACCTTCGTTAAAACCGGCATGGTGCTGGTAGGCGGAGAGATCACCACCTCAGCCTGGGTAGACATCGAGGAACTGACCCGCAAAACCGTGCGCGATATCGGTTACACCCACTCCGATATGGGTTTTGATGCCGACTCCTGTGCGGTTTTAAATGCCATTGGCAAGCAATCACCCGATATCAATCAGGGCGTTGATCGCCAGACTCCGGAAGAACAGGGTGCCGGTGATCAGGGTTTGATGTTCGGTTACGCCAGTGACGAAACCGATGTGCTAATGCCTGCTCCTGTCACTTATGCCCACCGTCTGGTGCAGAAGCAGGCCGAAGTAAGGAAATCCGGGCAGCTCGAATGGTTGCGTCCTGATGCCAAAAGCCAGGTCACGTTTATTTATGAAAATGACGTGCCCGTGGGCATCGATGCCGTGGTACTTTCTACCCAGCATTGTGACAGCGTCTCGACTCAAACAGTACGCGAAGCGGTAATGGAAGAAATCATTAAACCGGTGCTTCCTGCTGAGTGGCTCAAGCCCGAAACCCGATTCCACATTAATCCCACCGGGCGTTTTGTAATTGGTGGCCCGATGGGTGATTGCGGCCTGACCGGCCGTAAAATCATTGTAGACACCTACGGTGGTATGGCACGACACGGCGGCGGCGCATTCTCTGGAAAAGATCCGTCCAAGGTAGACCGTTCTGCGGCTTACGCTGGGCGCTATGTTGCAAAGAACATTGTTGCAGCAGGGCTGGCCAAACGCTGTGAGATCCAGGTTTCTTATGCCATTGGTGTGGCAGAGCCCACTTCCATCAGCATTGAGACGTTCGGCACCGGCATCGTGGATGAAAAGACCTTGGTTGCATTAGTCAGAGAACATTTTGACCTGCGCCCGTACGGCCTTATTCAGATGCTGGATTTGGAGCGGCCCATCTACCGTGCAACGGCAGCTTACGGTCACTTTGGCCGCAATGAATTTCCGTGGGAAGCCACCGATAAAGCTGAAGCGCTTCGCGCATCCGTTTAACCGACTACAAAGAACGACTCCGTTGTCCGGCAAACATTTGGCGGACAACGGCTAGTATTGTGCTCACGCCCTCTTCCCCTTCGCCCCCCGATTCCTGAACAGACATCATTTAAATATAAAAAATTTGCTAAGTGCATTTCCAAGTCTGTCGTTGCCATCTACACTGAAAAATAAAACCCCTGTTGCGGTAACTTAACTTTTACGACAATGGAACTGCCGCCATGCACCGATTCAATGCTCTGTGTATTGCTTTACCGGCCTTATTGCTTAGCCTGCAGGCTGGCGCGAGCGAAACGATCGCCAGCGACTATTATTCGTACCCGTTTCTCAGCCCCCAAAGCTCTTACGAAGTGGAGTTCTCCTTTCAAAGCTCTGCATTGTCAAAATGGTCGTTTGATGTGCAGTATGATGAAATGAATCCGCTTCAATCAACGCTGTGGGTTGATTCCATTGATGACTTCACACTTGTCCGCTCTGTAACCCTCTCGGCCAGCAGACAACTGTCGCTCAGATTACCGCAACGCATTTTCGCCAGTTTACAAACCAGCGACAGCTCGTATTCCCCGCAAACTGACTGGATATACCTGCCCAGCAATGCCGGAGTAGCTGCAAGCTTTGGGTGGCAATTTGGTGACGCGGAAAGCCTGAAAATGGCTGTTGAATACAAATACCGCGAGGTAGGAGAAACTGACATCAATGCGCTTTTACTTGGCGTGCATTACTTTTTCTAACCCCGGGGCCAGTTTCCTTAAATAGAGGATCTTTGCCCGCTCCGATGAACCGGTTGTACGCTGGCTGTCCGTATAAAGGTTTGCTGAATCAGCTCAGCGTCAATGCTTGCGCGATGCCGATGCCCCGGAAGTTGGGCACAAATCTCACTTTTGACCGATTTCCAGTGAGTCATCTGAGCTTCTGTCAGCACATATTCCAATGCACTGAAACGAAACGTCATGTTTACACGAGACGCGGCAAAAAGCTTGAGCATCCAGGGGTAATCCACCACCCAGCCGTCGGAATAGGCAGTTTGACGCCCTAAAAATGAATTTAATTCGCGGCAGACTTCTTCACCCGGCAGCCCATACTTACACAGATGCTGACGGGAGAGGCCGTGCAATGCCTCGGCGTCAGTATCCCAATGGGTCCAGTCATCGTAAGGGCGTATCAACCGGCAAAACCTCGCCCCGTCAGAGCGAGCCACACCAATTTCAATGGGATAGCTGGCTGCGCCAAATCCGCTGGCTTCCAGATCAATAATGGTTGGGGGAGAGTCGGTGCGTTGCACTGTGGGGCGGTTTTTGATTCCAACGGGTACTTTAACGCTATGTAGGATCCTGCAATTACGCAAGTCAGCTGTGCAAAAAGATTCAATTTTTTGGACTCAGGAAGCCATCTTCGCTCATACACCCAAAGTTTGAGCCGCCCTGTGTGCAAACTCAAACAACAAAGACTACACTGAATAAACCCCACCTCGGCGCCAAATGGACGTTAGCGCAAATTATGCCAGCCCATTCAAACTCAGGAGGTCCCGCCTAATGGCCAGACTGCTTTGGCATGTGAAACGTAAGCTAAAGGAATTTCTTCCCTTCCCCTACACCGTCAATTTTGTAATCGCCGGCACACAAAAAGGCGGGACTTCGGCCCTCGATGCTTATCTGAGAGAGCATCCGCAAATTTGCATGGCTGCAAAAAAAGAACTTCATTTTTTTGATCGCGACGCATGGTTTTGCCACGGGCGCCCAAATTACGCCAGATATCACAGCTGGTTCAGCCCAAAGCCAGGTCATATGATTTTAGGTGAATCCACCCCCATTTATATGTATTGGGCCCCGGCAGCCAAACGCATACAGCGCTACAACCCCGACATGAAGCTATTGATAGTACTTCGAAACCCAATTGACAGGGCGTATTCTCACTGGAATATGGAATGCGCCCGTAAACGCGAATCCCTGCCTTTCTGGGAAGCGATCACCCGGGAAAAAGAACGTTGCGCTGAGGCCCAGCCGCGTCAACACCGAATTTATTCCTATGTAGACCGAGGCTTTTACGCTCAACAAATACAACATTTATGGCGGTATTTCCCAAAACAACAGGTGCTGGTAATAAAAAACGAAGATTTGCGTGAATCCCCCAATCAAACCCTGTCGTTAGTGAGTGATTTCCTTGGCATCACACCGCAAGTAACGGCACAGGTTAAAAATGTGCATTCCAGGCCTTATCAGTCCAATATCACCGACAGAGAGCGGGAGTATCTGGCGCACCTTTATGCCCCTGATATTCATTTGCTCGAGAAGTCACTGGGCTGGGATTGCAGTGACTGGTTAAAAGGAGTCGCCAAACTTCGCACAGCGACTCCCGGTTTTTCTGCCTCACCACGCTAGCCGAACCAAAAATTGGCTGGCAGATTGCCACCTTTATTCGTTGCTTTGAATTTGTTCCTGCCCAGGAGGAGTGTGCAACCCCTGCATCGCCTCTTCACAACGCCCGCCTTCAGCGGTTGCACGGTCCATCAGCCCGGTATAAAGAAACGACAGGCCACCGGTCAGAATCGCAGCTCCTCCACTAAGGAGCACGCCTTTCTGATTCAGGCCAACACTGGGCTCTGATAGGGACCCTGACAGTTTCACAAAAGGTGTAACGAACATATCTGCACTAACTCCAACCCCTTTCCTGGGTTTGGTGTTGAACTCAATATCAATGCTTTCATCATTAAGATCCAGTTCGCCTCCGCCAACAACCATCAACTTCTCGCTTTGAAACAAAAATCCACTGATCTCCCCCACCCCCGCTTCAAAATCCAGCGCAAAAACACTGCACTCCCAATTGGTAAATTCCTCTTCCTCGGCAAAGGGATTTAATGCACTGAAAAGTTGAGCCAGGATATCGCCGGAAAGTTTTCCAATTAGTTTATTGCTCACTTTCCCGGCGCCTTGTGTTAAGGCCACTCTGCCATTGAGCCCTGATGCCAGTTGCCTGGGCGAGGAGCCATTCGAAGTCAGGGACATATCAAGTGCCGTAAGCGGAATTTGATCTTCGGGCACGTCGGCTCCGGACAGAGCCGCCAGCTTGAAATCCGTAACACTGGTATCCAGGGTGAACTGGGCATTGTCCGATTGGGCGTTTAACCCCAATTGGGTATGGTATTGCCCGGAATACTGGCCTTCGAAGTCGGTTTTGAAATCAAGGACCCCATTATCCAGCCGGGAACTAAATGCCACATTATTAAGCTGGGCATTGGGCGTTACCAACCTGGCGATGTCAATTTTGATATCCATATCCAATTTTCGCAGCATTTCAAAAGGCAGCGGCTTTTCATCGAATACCCACTCAGAATTTTGCGTTTCAGAGTCTGCTTCCTCCTCACTCTGCTCAGCCCCCTTCGGCAATTCGCTCTGTTGCGACACTTCGCCTTGCTGTGATTCAGGCGCCAAGGGTGATAAGTCGAACAGCTCTGAACTGGCTTCAACCTGAATTGTGGGAGTATCCCCACTTCGTATTACGGCAAAACCGTTCAGCTTACTGTCTTCGAGCGACAGGCTGAATGGCTTTAACTCCAGAGTATCAGGCCCCATGGCTATCTCTGACTGCGCGGAAAAGCGGACCTTGGGCAATTCTGGAGCTATCAGGCCCAGTGAATCTGCGGTAATGCGGGTAGACAATGCCACAGTGCTGTCCTCACCATTAAGCTGCCCGTCAAGAAGCACCTCTACATCAGCTAAGCTGACAACCCACTGTTTCAAAGTGACAAGGCTACCGTCAAGTTCCAGCTCCCCCTTCAAAACCAGTGTTTCATCAGGTAAACCAGACAGTTCGACCAACTCCCCCACCCTGGCAAGGGACTGTACGTTCAGACTGAATGCAACAGACTTATCAGGGTACTGAAGCTCAGAACTGATCTCAGCATCGCCCGCTAATGCTGTAAATGCAGCCATCTCCCGGTTGGCATTTCCTTCTGCTGACAACGATATGTCGCCCAGCATAGCGGCCAGTAATACTGTATTGTGATCTTCCTGTTCATCCACATCCAGCGATGAAAGCACAAATTCCTGCTTCAGTTCGCCCTCGGCAAGATAAGAAACCCGAATATCGTTCAGGCTGGCGCGGTGAACATTTAACGGAAACTCGCCGCGCTCCGCTTCTGGTTCATCCGGCTCAGGCTGCGCTTCCCCCATTTGCCAGTTAAGCTGACCATCTGCGTTGGTTTCGACCACAACATTGACACCGGACAACGAAAAGTCATTTACTTCTATGGGTTGAAACAACAATGACCACAAACCCACCTGAGCATAAAGACTATCTACTTCCAACATTTGCGACTTTTCACTCCACTCAGGGCCTGCCAAACGTACGTTCTCCACCATTAAAGTAGGCGTAGGCAGAACACTGAGTGAAAACTCACCGTCAATATGAAACTCCCGTCCGGTTGCTTCGCTGACTTTCTTTTCTATAAATGGCTTTAACTCACTAAAATCGGCCACCCAAAGATAGGCGATAGCACCAAGCAAGCATGCTAACAATGCCAGTATGATGTATTTGAAAAAGGTACTCATAACACTGCCTCGCTCCTTGAAAACCAGTAAGCTCTGAGTATAGCCCCGGAAGCAAAAAGCGGTGGCTGCCAACCTCAAATTTGTGGTTTGGAATTCAGAGTGTCACTTCGTCGACGACCTTCAACCACCGTTCAAACAGCTTTGCTCAACATCCATAACTATCAAAAAGCCTCAGTTAATTATGAATATCTAACAACATCTGCATGGTGAGAAAAATTCACGATGACTCGCAGTAGCATACCTCTTTGATTATGCGAAGAATGTTAGGTATCCCACATACGCCAAGTTATACACGCGTATACGGAACGAGATTTAAAACCCGATTTAAAAGCACTTTAATGACCTCTCTTTTCATCAGATATAAAGAACCATACGTTATCGCATTCTTTTGAGGTTACTAATATGTGTAGTTTAGTAAAAAGAACTTTACTATCAGCGTTATTCTCTACGCTGCCCCTGAGCTTCAGTTCAGCAGCCGAATCCAGCATTTCTTCCTTCCTGAGCTTTGACCCTGTTAGTGATTCAAGCGGAGCACAAAAAGAGTCCAGATTAGTGTTCGCCCACTATTTTCCCGCTTATTCACAGATGATGAACAATATGTCCCCTGGTGAAGATTACTATGATCTGCACTACCTGAATCCTTATGGCGAAAACAGTAAATTTCTGAATAAGGGTGGCCTTCTCAGAGAACGCCCGATAGCGCGTGTACCTTACAACGTCAGTGGTACTGAATGGGGCACTGCTGATGCAGAATTCGAAGTAAGACAAGCTGCAGCAATCGGTTTGGATGGTTTTACCGTTAATATACTAAGCAATACCGGAGGCACCTGGACTCGGGCCATGAGGATTGTTGAAGCGGCAGAAAAGTTAGGCAACTTCAAAATTGTGATCATGCCCGACATGAATGCGCAGTTTCATCCCAACAAAGAACCGGAAGCGTTTATCCCGACTATCAGAGAACTATCAAAGAGTCCTGCCGCGTTTCGTCTGAAAGATGGGAGATTGGTTGTAGCACCTTATTTGGCGGAAAATTTCAGCCCGACCTGGTGGAAACAAACTCTCGATCAACTAAAGGCAGAAGGTATTAATGTCGCTCTTATGCCTCTTTACCAAGGTTGGGTTTCAGATCTGCAACAGTTCAAACAACAAGAACCAGAAGCCTTTCAGGAATATGTGATTGGCGTGTCTGACTGGGGCTTGAGAACTCCTTCCGGCGCATTGAATCTGCTTGACGATGCTGGCCAGGCCCACGACGAAGGTGTTTGGTGGATGGCGCCAGTGGCTCCGCAGGATGCCCGCCCTAAAAGATCTAATTTTACTGAAGCCGGTAATAGTGAAGCCTACAGAACGCTGTGGGAAAGCGCCATAAACGGCGGTGCTGATTGGGTACAGGTTATCACATGGAACGATTACTCTGAATCCACACAAATCACTCCCAGTACACAAACTGGATACGCCTTTTATGACCTAACTGCCTACTACATTGATTGGTTTAAAAATCAGCAACAGCCAGAAATAAAGCGTGATGCAATGTACGCTTTCTATCGGGAGCACAGCACAGACACGCCATTGTCAGGTTACGTTCAGTCCGATTCGGTAAATGTTGTAAATGGTGAAGCCCCAAGAAATGAAATTGAACTGCTGGCATTTCTCACAACTCCAGCAACGTTAGCAATAGAAATTGATGGTACAACCTATGAGCAATATGCCGATGCAGGCATGACAAGTTTTAAAATCCCGCTCCAGGAAGGGAGACCTGTATTCAGAATACTTAGGGACAATAAAGTGATTCAGGAGATGGTAGGTAAAACGTCGATCAATATCCATGATGCAGAGGATGTGTTGGACCTTACTTATTGGGGTATGAGCAGTCTTCGCCACGCTGAAGTGCAAAACCAACAGTACCTAAGCTGGCCAAGGAAAACGAACAGCGCTGGGCGCAGTTCTGTTGAGCTGGCAAACTCTCAGTCTCCATTTCCAAGAAAAAGCAATGCCCTACCAGATCAACTCACATTTATTGCAGGACAAGGGGAAAATGGGTTCACCTACGAGTTTCTTCCGGTGTCTGTTGATTCAGCAACAGTAATCAGCTTCGATATTAACTTAGAGTCTCGCTGCATTGGCAGATCAACGTTGGTAGCGAAATTAACCGATGGAGACAAAAATTCTGGTATCGAAATTGAGTTATGCAATAACGATAAAAGCAGTAGTGAACTGCAAAACCGCACTGTAAATGGTGATCAGGCAATACCTAATTCCCACATGAATTCTGATCAATGGTACAACATCAGAATAATTGTGAACCCTGCCAACTCTTACACTGAAAAGTATGAAATATCAGTGACCAAGGAAGACGGAACTTCCGTCGGTTACAGTAATGTTGTAGCAAAAGCCAAAGTGCAGGAAATCTCTTCTTTGCAATTTGAACTTGAATCAAACGCCAGATTCAACGTGCCTGTCAAAGTTGATAATTTCACTGTAACTTCAGCCAACCAGAGTCTCTAGTTACAGAGGTGAGTCAGTCAAGATTGACTGACTCACCTTTATCCGAATTGAAATTTGCATTAAATTGTAAATTAAATACCACTTGCCCTAAATCTAAATAACGCCCCTGCGCTCCTGATCCAGTTCAATGGACTCGAACAAAGCCTGAAAATTCCCTTCGCCAAACCCGTCGTTACCTTTTCTTTGAATGAACTCAAAAAAGATCGGCCCAATGCTGTTTTTAGTGAAAATCTGAAGCAGGTAACCCCCGCCCTGCTTTTCCCCTCCATCGAGCAGTATGCGGTGCTTACGCAAAATCTCTACCGACTCTTTGTGATCGGGCAAGCGGGCATCCAACAGGTCGTAATAGGTATCCGGCGTATCCTGAAACTCAATGCCTGCGGCGGACAATTCCTCAACAACCTTCTCCAGGTTGGCAGACAGCAACGCTATATGCTGAACTCCTTCACCGCCGTAATCCCGCAAATATTCTGCAATCTGCGATTTATCATCTTTAGTTTCGTTTAGCGGAATGATAACTGTCCGCGATTCATTGGCGACAACCTCGCTGATTAAGCCTGTTTTTGCCCCGTTAATATCAAAGCTTCGCAAACTCGTGAAACCAAACAGCCTGTTGTAAAAATCTTTGTATCTTTGAATTCCACCAGGAAACAGATTATGAGTTAAATGGTCTATTTTCAGATAATTCGTCTGGCCTTTGAGTTGCTGAAAAAACGAAAAACGCTTCAGCAATGCTTGTTCCTCTTCAGCATCTATAAAATAAATGAAAGACTCACCCACCCCTTTGATGGCCCTAAGCCCATAGAACGCACTTTCCGCTCGCTCAGCGCCGTTCCTTAGTGCCAGAGCAAAGGCGTGCTCGGAGTCGTCAACCATAAACGCAATGGCGCTCACTCCCCTGCCATGAACATTTCTGAATCGCTGCAGAGGAGGATGGGCAGTGGGATTTGAAATAAAGCGCACACCACCGTTAACGTGCAAGGTTACATTGCTGTCGTCCATCCAGCTGAATTCGTTAAGGCCTGTTTTGTCGAATATTTTACGAAGTTTTTCGGGCTCGCTTCCGGAAAATTCGATAAATGACAATCCCAAAACATGCACTTTTTCCGTCAGGTTTCCCATAATCTGTCCTTCATTTTCGGGAGATATAATTTCGAGTCATTTATAATGTCACCAGCAATTTGATGAACATTATCAGATTCCATGATCCCCATATGACAACCGTCTACGTCTTTAACGATGAGTTCAGGATAATACGGAGACCACCCCAAATCCTTCACATCGGGGTCCAGAAGCCACCTGGACTTCGCCCGGAATAAAACAATTTTTGCAGCAATCTGTGGAAAACTGAATCCGCTAGACGCATCCACATGAGCCATAAGCAACGCTTTATTGGATATTTTTGAATCTTTTATCTTCAACATCTTGTTTTTAATGATGGAGGTGATCAGCAATTGCTTTTTCCTCAAATACGCCAAACTTTTTCTTATCGGACCTTGCAGGCTGAAATAGTTTGGAATCAATGAGTCGAACAGGTATACCCCATAAACCCGCACGCCTCTCATCTCAATCGTAGAGGCTATTTCCAGAGCCAATATTCCACCAAAAGAATGACCACCTAAAAAACAACCATTTTCAATATTGATATTATCGATTTTTTCCAGGTACCTGGATGCTATATATTCAAATTTGGATGCTTTACGGTAGGAATTCGACTTATCACCATAAAGAATCAGATCCACTTCTTCATCTAAATAAATCACGTAAACTTCATTTTTCACATCGAGGGCATCAACCAGATCTTTGTAAATTATCGCCCCACAAATAAGAATCACTGGTGGCAAACCAGCATCACCGGATTTTAGTTTAACAACGCCGGATCCTTTCAGAGCCGGGATGCCTTCCAGTTTATCAACTAAGACTTGAAATGAAGGGTTCTCAATAAAATCATCAAAACTTAAAGTCACATTATAAACATCCATGATCTTGGCAATCATCGATACTGCGGTTAATGAGTCTCCGCCTACATCAAAAAATCTGTCTTCGCTGTTTACAGCTTCGGTTCCCAAAACTTCCTGCCAGATTTCGGATAATAATTTGGATTTCTCATCCGTTCCGGAGCTATTTTTCCGACAAGGTATTAAAAATTCGGCCTGCTCCGGAACTTTACTTCTGTCTAGCTTTAAGTTTTTATTGAGCGGAAGTTTGGGCGTTTTGTATATTTTGTTCGGGATCATGAAGTCATTCAATGTTGCCCGTAAGTAGTTTCTGAATATTTCCAGGTTAAAGGGCATTGAATTATTAAGCACCAAATAGGCATTTAGGCTCACCACGCCACTGTCTTCAGGCTCCCCTACTACCATACAATCTTCAACACAATCATAAGCCCGGATGGCCTTTTCAACGGCGAGAATTTCAACCCTCATTCCCCGGACCTTTACCTGGAAATCCGAACGCCCTACAAGCTCCAAATCACCAGACTCCGTTATCCGGCCCAAATCTCCGGAATCATAAATACGTTCTCCACCGTGCATTACGTGAAATTTGCGTTTCGTCAGCACGGAATCCTGAAAATACTGTTTAGCCAAGCCTGCCGAAATAAAGTGTACTGAACCGACCTCACCCTTTTCCACAGCTACGCCGGTATCATCCAGCAATCGCAGTTGCACACCTTTCATTGGCTTGCCTACCCGTCCAATCCAGCTTTCACCTCCGGGAATAAATTTGTAGACAGTTCCCATGCAGTTAATCTCAGTACAACCATACAGAATGAAAACTTCGGCGTTGGAGAACAGCTTACTGGCCTCGGTGAGCAAATCCTGAGGGACGACATCTCCACCCGACGACAAATGCCTGAGATTTACGTACTCCCCATTAACGTGACCAATCTTCTCGAGATGCTTCAAAAGCAGGCGCAGCAACCCTGGCCCAATATGGGCCGTAGTCACATTGGTTAAGGATTTACTCAGCAGACTTAAATCCAGAACTTCCCGCCGGCTCAATACGTGCACCCCCGCACCCGCAACGACAGGTACCAGTATTTCAAAAAGGCTGATGCTGAAAGAAGGCCGGGCAATAGACAAAAACCGGTCCTGTTGGCTGAACCCAAATTCAGCCATTGCAGATCCGATGTACTGATGCAGCGCGGCGTACGTTGAAACCACCCCTTTACTCACACCCGTCGTTCCCGAAGTAAAGAACATATGTGAGAGATCCTGGGGCCCAACCTCCTCTATGTCGTCCGGGTATTCAAGTAACTCGATGTCCGCTAAAGATATTGCATAATCAATCTTAGTAACGACGGGAATGTCTAATCTGGCAATGAGATCAGAATGATTGTCGCTGCAAATTACAGCCGATGGAGACAGCCTGGTTAAAATATCCCGAAGTGATTTTTGTGTGGAGAACACGTCCAGAGGAACATAAACAGCCCCCAACATAAACACGGACAACATTGAAGTGATACTGTCGGCGTTGTGATCCAACAACACAACAACCGATGAGGCTTTACATACTCCACAGCCTTTGAGTGCCTTTGCCAAGGCAAGCGAGCTTTGCCAAAGCTGCATATAGGTGATGGATTTTTTTGAATCACATGCGGCAATATGGTCTGGCTTGGCGATTACATTTTCAAAAACAACCCTCAGTAAATTATGGTCACCATCTACTTCAACCGCACTAGAGCGTTCTTCGAATATCAATTGCAATCCTCCCTGACAGCTGGAACATGGTGTTTATCTTCCGATTCGTTTTACAAACACGTGTCGACTTGCAGCCTATGCCCGAGGCCTTTATAAATATAAACTCATCCTGAGTTTAATGGCAGTGCATTTTTTATACTACCCAATACACAAAATCAAATACACCAATAAATTTTGAGTATCGCACTGTTCAAAATTTTATTGACCGAGATCACATTTAAAACACACCAAACTCTTTCGCCCGTATCCGTTTATTAGGTAATGAATGTGTGCTGACAGTGATCACCAACGGCGGCACTTTTTAACTTGCTGTCAAACGGCCACAGGCGAAACGTCTGCTACCAACGTTGTCAAAAATGCTAATACTATCAACAGGGATACTGCATGACCACGTTCATTGCTTGCAGTGCCTTCAACAATCTGCAGCATTTTGTCTGCCATGCTTGGCTTACTCAATGCAGTGAAAGTTGATAAAGCATTCTCTGACAATTTAGCCCGCAACAAGTCGTCAGATTTAATTTGGATTAACGCGTTTATTAAAGATTCCGGATTATCTTTTTCAAATAGAATGCCATTATAACCGTGAGAAATGTAGCTGGGTTCGGGCCCCATATGACTGGCAATATCGCTATGCACAATTACTGGCAACCCCAGGTACAGGTAATGAACAACACTCAGACCCGCATTCCCTCCGTAAACACCAGCAATACAAGACTGGGCGATTTCTCGCTGCTTTTCAAGTTCAAATACAGGGCCATAGAATGTGGCAATGGAATTGTATTTCTCAGACAAAGCATTGATGTACTCCTCATCCCCTCCACCAATCACCTTAACCTTCAATTTTGCCTCAGTGGCAGCTTCCAGTAAGAACTCAATACCACATGATCTTCGGAGTCGTCCCAAATAGAGCAATTCCTGCCCTTCACGTGATTTTTCATGTGTCACTTTGTTTTCAAGTGGCATTTTGGGGAAATACAGCGTATTGGAAACCACAAATACTTTACGGTGCAGAAACGAAGGTAATTTCCCCAACAGGGCTTTGCGCGAGTACTCGGTGTAACATATATAGCCATCAGACAAAGCAACAAAAATGATGTAAATCAGCCGCCCAACGAGCCTGTCATTTTTATACCCTCCCTGTCCGTGAAGAAAAAATTTCTTTTTGTTAAAAACCGAAAGCAGCAGGCATACCCATATTGTCAAAAATTTATAATCACCGAAATGGATAATGCAATCGGTCTCTCGGTAGCACCTCAGAAACCCTGAAGACCAGCGAAGGCCGCGCCCAAAAACGTTCCAGTTCGCGGGGATAAATCTGAACTCAAAGCTTGACTCATCATTGACATCATAGCCCATCCCATCATCAGGTTGCTTGGCAAATACCGTCAGTTCCACTGCACTGTTGGTCGCCATATCGTTGAACAGAGGTAACCGATACGAAGACAATAGGTGTTGAACGTACAGTAGCTTCATAGCGTTCGCCTTAATGTTTGCTTTGGATAAAGAAGAGCCCTTTGCTCATTCTAATCAAAAATAAAATGGCCATACCTACAACCATATACCCTATAACCGCCATCAGGCTTCCCCGAAGAAAGTACATCTGGTAACAGGACATGAATATAAAAAAGGAGACACTAAATACATCGGTGCTGGTTCTGAAGCGGTTGTAAAAGAATCTATATATAAAACCCAGGGCGAACATTCCGCCTACGACCATAAACAACCATCCATCCATATAAAATTCTGCTGATAAGGGCGCAGAAAGATTATCAAAATGATACCCAAGCTTATTAGCTAACTCTTTACCCGTAGGTTGTGCTTTGGATGGCCAGACATTCCTGGGTACAAAAAATAATAAGGAAGAAAGTGTTTGCAGACCAAACGAATGGTCATGCAAATTAGTATAGCGGACGGTATTTAACTGTTGCTGAAAGGCATCAAAATCGGGACTTGTGGATAGTTCGCTGAATGTATCAAGATTTACAACTGCTTCGACTACACTGGTTTCCAGGCTGTTCCTATACAAATCCATCAATGGAAAAACACAAGTCACGATAGCAATGTTAAGTAAAAACCAAAATCCGGCCGAATATTTTGTGCGATATACGATATAAATAAGAAACAACGAAAGGACTATACAACCAAACCAGAACCGGGCTGTTGAAACAGGATTATTAAAAAACATCACGATTAGAAACAGGGAACCTATCATGAGAAGCCTGTGCGTAATTTGACTTTGATTCAATGATTTTCGGTTTGAGATCCAATCAACAATCAATATGACCAGACAAAGAAAACCAGAAACCCTGAAAAAGGACTGAAGTATGGATGCGACAGCGCTACTTTCCAATGACTCTAAAACAGAATCTGTCGCCATGTTTCTGGGTGAAATAATAGACTCCATTCCCAAAAAGGCTATCCCCACAAATATACATACCAAACCTACAATGTATAATCGAAATGCCCCCCGATTTGAAAGCACATACTTAATGTCAGATTGTTTCCTCTCGCCAAACTTTTTATTAAGTTCATAGCCGAAACCAAAACCAACCAGAGACAGAAACGTAATGATATATCCGTAGTTGATTTCATCGGATGAATATCGTCCTATCCATGGATATTTATCAGCGTAAACTTGTAAAGCCGGTGCGAGAAACAAAAAAACGTAAAAAAAAGACAGCACTGCGCTATACAAAAAATCCCGGTTCCCGCGCGCAAGATGGATGAAAGTCAACAAAGAAAATGCTAGCAAGGCAATAAATGAGCCAAAGACAGCCTTATCAGCTGACATACTGAGTATGAGCACTGGCGTGCATAAAGCCATCACGATAACCAGTGAACCAAGCACACCTTTTCTTATATACATACTCATTTACACAACCAAGTTTTAAATAAGGCACCACAATTAAGATACACAGCAATTTCCATTGAGTTATTCATTGCTGCTCCAATTACAATTTACTGACCATCAAGCCTTTATTTTTCTCAAACCAAAAGACAATTGAGTTGCAAATGATCTAAAAGTATCTCGGTAAAGATCACGACTGAATACAACACTAAACAACAGAAAAACACCAAAGATTAGGGGGTATGAATCTATCAGGTAAGAACTAATACCCTTACCGTCATAAAAGAACTGATAATTCACAACCAGAAGTAACATGAATCCATAATACAGGAGCAAATCAACGTGCAACTTCCTGCTCTTATCCTGTTCAGTTTTTCGCTCTGCAATATGATTGGCAATAAAGAATGGCACCAGGCCGAATATTCCTCTTTGAACAGTGCAACTGACCACAGCGCCTATCAACCCGCCCAGTACCGCGCCAACGTAGCAAAAAATCATGAGAGAAATGCCGTCAATGGCCAGACTGACGGCCCGAATTTTCCATTCGCCAATACTTTCCAGATAGGCCAGAGACAATGGAGTGAGCAATCGCAACGGAAGCGAGAGAATGAAAACCTGGCAAATAATAGTGGCTTCATCCCAACGCCCCTGCCATAAAAAGTGGATAGCTGAAGGTAGCAGGATGATTGCAGCGACTGACAAAAACGAAGTAAAAAACAGGAGATATCTGCAGGACTTAAAGAAGTATTCCGATTTAGTTACGTCTGAACCTATCGAGCTGAACGCTGGCATTAAAATTGAGCGTATCGCCTGAGTCAGCAGAATTCCAACGTTTGTGGAAACCATAAAGCCAAAATAATAAAGCCCAAGAGCGTATTCATCCAGCGTAAGGCTCAGTACAAAGTAATCACTTCTGATGGACATGCTCAGTAGAATGGCACCAACTAACGACCACACAACCACTTTACTGTAGGGCTCGTAGTCATCCATAGACGCAATTTTCAAATTAGAAACCCTGTTCGTTTTATAGAACATGTACATACTGGATATGACCACTGCGAGTGTCAGTGAAAGAGAGAAAGAATACGAGCTAAAGCCCACTAAAACCGCGGCAACAAGCAACACATTTGTTAAAAAACCTCTCAAAAACTGCTCGGCGGCAAGGGTTCGATAATCCTCCAGAATTTCCAGCTTGGCCTTTAACAAATTAGCAAGACCAAAAACAGGAAAGGCCAGCGCAACAATCAGTGCCATGAGAGTGACTCGTGAGTCGATGCCATAAATCAATGATGATGCAAGACACATTGCAGTTGCACCAAATACACCGAGAAAAGCACTCACAATTATGGACCGCCGCCACATATTGCCAGCGGCGGCTCTGAGTTGAGTGTGAATTCTACCAATTCCCGGTTCCTGAAAAGCTCCAAAGAAGGCGAGCAATCCAAGTATGATGCCGTACTCTCCAAACTCCTGGGGCTCAAGATAGAAACCGATAATCCATTGGCTCAAAAGGGTCAGAAACTTCGTCGCCATCATCGTCAGAATCGCTAGAATGAAGCCAATTAACGTGCGCCGCTTAAAACTACTGGATGAATTAGGACTATCTAACGACATTAATTATCTCAACGTTATAAAGTAGAAAGATGAATGAAAAACCAATTTCCTTAATTAAAAGAACTTTTTCACCTGTAATATCTACTATCGGAAACAACTGAAACTTTGAGTGATTCCGATGTAAAACTACTGTCCATCAATCTAATTGAATTTTTATAGCCAATACCAAATACGACTACCCGTTATCACACACAATACGGTCATTACTTACAATCAAAAATCCCAACGAAATTCCTATTGAAATCTGCTAACTTTGGGCCGTCATCCATTCTCGCTTCGTGCCTTGGTTACCACTGCCCGCTTTTCCATATAAATAACGCCGCCCTGTACATCCTTGAAAATTGAGCTTCTTGCACCAATCACTGTTCCTGTACCTATCGTTACCCCGGGAGCCACAAATACATCAGTCGCTATCCACACCTCATCCTCAATGACAATGGGCTGCTGGTATATATCAAAACTCAAAGACTTCAGGTCATGACTACCGGTGCACAAGTAACTTCTTTGCGACACAACGCTGTTCCGCCCAATGGAAATTTCTCCTAAGGTATACAATTCAACATGATCACCTACCCATGAAAAATCACCGATAGAAAGCTTCCAGGGGTAAGTAATACGTGCTGTGGGGCGAACAATAACCCCTTTACCTATTTTCGCACCAAACATCCTCAACAGCATTCTTCGCCAACCATAGGCGAACTGCGGTGAGAACTTAAACAGGGTAGCGCTTACGAACCACCACAATTGCACAATGAACGCGGACCGCCCCCTGAAATCACCGGGCACTTTGAACAGGCTCAGATCCTGATAATTACTTGGCATGAATTTCTTCCATCAGGTGGTTTAAAGCATTGTGCGATTCTGCAACCAAGCTTCGGTATTTAGAGATTCGCTCCTCTCTTTTATCTTTTGAAAACATATTGTTTTTCAATGCTTCGGTTAAAGCAGTCACCACTTCGTCATACGTTACTGCCTGCTTTAAAACCATTCCACCCAATGAATTGATGGAATCGGCCATACATCCCCGGTCTGACCCGATAAGAAAACATCCGTACCTTGCCGCCTCATACAAAACCAGTGGTTCAGCTTCATTCCGGTATTTTGTCGGAAAAACAAAGCAATCCAGCGACCTCAAATAATTTTCTTTGTCATCACTGTACAACGGCCCCAAATAAGACAAATTATTTGAAGTCTCTAAGAAAGCATTTAATTTTCCCTTGCTCCTGTCATCGGTACAAGGCCCTACAACGTAGGCCGAGTATGGAAAACCGATGTCTTCCAAACCCTTACAGGCATCTAAAAATACATCCAGACCTTTTTCGAAGCATAAATTCGACAAGTGACCAATTTTCACTTCACCATCATTATTCATTTCACTGTATTCAAAGACTGAGTCAGTCAGCTCGGAAAAAGCCAAATTTGAAATCACAAAAACGGACGAATCAGGCACATCGTACAACTCCGTCAGCTTCTCTTTCATTCGCTTGCCCAACGCGATGTGAGAGACATTCCTTCCTGCAATTTTTAAAAGGAAGCGAAATAACCCGGAGTGTTTATTCAGGTAGTTGAATGAATGATGGTGAATAAGAATACTGCGCCCCAAAAGGCGGGCCATGCCAAGATAAGCCAGATCGTAAATCTGGCCCGTTCCACCATTGATTGAGCGATATACATAGCGATGTTTACCGAAGAGTAAATTCCATAAACAACGCACATAACACAGCAAAGTGTGAAATATCTTAATTATCGGCCATTGCCAGTGGTTGTGATATTTACTCGCGTAAGAAGGTGCTGTATTGATAACTTTTGTATCAACACTTCTTGTCTTCAATACCTCTACCATTTTCTTATTGATATTCGAAAGACCATGAACTGGTTTAGGTAAATCCACCAACATCAACATAACAAAATCTCGTTACTCCCTGCGAAGACAGTACTTACTTACGAATTGTTTCGGTATTACTCAAAAACCATTGATAGGTTTCGCTGAGGCCCTCTTTAAGAGTGATCTTTGCTTTCCATCCCAACTTTTCTAATTTTGAAACGTCCATTAGTTTTCTTGGAGTGCCATCAGGTTTACTGGTGTCCCAAACAATCTCCCCTTGGTAACCAATCACTTCCGCAACGGTTTCAACCAATTCGCGGATTGTGCAATCAACCCCGCTTCCCACGTTCACATGACTGGTCATTGGTTCTGTGTGCAGGTTGTATATTTCCGATTCCAGTTCGAGCACATAAACACTCGCTTGGGCCATGTCATCAACGTGCAGAAATTCGCGCATGGGCTTACCGGTACCCCAGGCCTTGACCGTTTTTTCGTTGCTTAACTTGGCTTCATGGAACCTACGAATGAGTGCGGGAATGACGTGTGAATTTTCCGGATGAAAATTATCATTGGGTCCATACAGGTTTGTTGGCATAACAGACCGGTAGTCTCTGCCATATTGCCTGTTATAACTTTCGCACAGCTTAATACCTGCGATCTTTGCGATTGCATAAGGTTCGTTGGTTTCTTCCAGTTTGCCAGTTAGAAGCGATGTTTCCGTTATTGGCTGTTCAGCCATTTTGGGGTAAATACAGGAAGACCCAAGAAAAAGAAGACGTTGAACATCATGTGTGTGTGCAGCATGAATGATGTTTGCTTCCATCATGAGGTTTTCGTAGATAAATTCAGCGGGATACTGATTATTTGCGTGAATTCCTCCAACTTTTGCAGCGCACAGGTAAACTTCATCCAGCTGATTGGTTTTAAAGAAATTATTCACTGATTGCTGGCTGAGCAAATTAAGTTCCTGTCGGCTACAGGTCACTACTTTTACATCCTGCCGCTTTGCCAGTATTCGATGGATGGCAGAACCAACCATTCCATTGTGGCCCGCTATAAACACATTTTTCATATCAGACTCCGTCGCTCCCTTTTGGGCTAACTTAACTAATCCATACCGTTGGCTGCGGTCTGCCCAGGTTAAAAACGTAAAAACAGACCATTTATCATGTTCTCGCTCAGCCAGAAATTTTTGGCCGTGCAGCCCACACAATTACGAAGCCTTTGCTTCCTTTTCAGAGGCATAATCCAAGTACCCATAAAACTCGCTGTACTGACCGGAAAAAGCCGTCATATCCACCGAATTCATCACTACCCCATCAATTTTTGCGCCCACAAATGCTAGCTTGCCCAGCGCACTTTTCACTGCCTCTTTACCTGTGGCTGCAGACTTCACGACAAACAGGGTCGAATCCGCGTACTTTGCAAGCACCAACGCATCACTGACAGCCTGGCAAGGGGGAGAATCAATGATAATCCTGCTGTACTGCCCTTTTAGTTTTTCCAGCAGCTCTGCAAAGGAACTGGATGAAATCAACTCGAGTGCGTCTGGAGAAACCTGGCCGGCAGGCAGCAAATCTACGCCGCTTTTCGCATCGGTAATAATGCATTGCGACAGGGTATGACTGCCTGAGAGCACGTTGGAAAGCCCCGGTTGATAACCCGGCAGCGACATGCGTTTTGCAATAGACGGGCGCCGCATATCCGCATCAATCAAGAGCACCTTGCCCATTTGCGACAACGAAAAGGCAAAATTCAACGCCACCGTTGATTTTCCTTCTCCCGGCGCAGCAGATGTAATCAGCGTACTGGTATTAGGCTGATTTAAGTAAGTGAGCAAGTAACTGGTACGCAGTGATTTTACCGCTTCACTGAAGCTGTGTTTGGTTTGATCAAAATAGGTATATAAAGGGATAGGTTTGTTTTTTTCTGACTTTAAGCCTGGGATAACACCGAGCAACCGCTGACTGAGTTCATCCTCAACATCAGTTGCAGTGCGAACCGTGTTGTTCATGAAACGCAGCGTAAGTGTAAAAATGCAGCCAATCAAAGTGGTTAAGAAAAACGTCAACCCTAAAATCAGTTTCTTGTTGGGTTTAACCGGTTTAATTGGCACTTTGGCGGGGTCGGTAAAACGGGCATTGGCTGCGTTGAAATCCCGGGTGATGTCCATTTCCTTGAAACGGGTTGCCATTAAATTATTAAGCTCAGAAATACGCTCAACATTGGCCTGAAGCCTGCGGTATTCCCCCTCTTTTTGGCCCGTTAACAGGTATTGCCCTTCGGCTTCCCCAAGATCGCGCTCCAGTTGTGACTCCCTGGTTTTTAGCGCTTTCAACTGATTGTTTAATTCATTTACCTCTTTGCTTAACTGGGATTCAAGCTTGGCTCTTGTTTGCTTTAAATCCGCTTCTGCTGCAATCATTTTTGGGTGCTTTGGCCCATATCGTTGGTCCAACTCTATAAGTCTGCTTTCTGCAACTCGCTCGGCTTTTATCAAATCTTGAACCGCGATACTCTCATTTAACTTGTTGATTGTTCTGAGGTCAAAATCTGAAGTCAGCGCACTATCCAGTTGGGAAATCAAAGCCTCGAGTTCTATCCTTGTATTTCGGACCTCCAACAAGCTGCGATTGAGATTCTGAATAGTACTGGAATTCATGGTCTGAAAACCGTCTTCCATATCGACAATCTGTTCGTCGTTTTTAAACTTCTGTAACGCCAGTTCTGCCTGCTGGAGTTCGCTTGCCACCCGTTCACTGCGCTCCTTCAACCAGTCTAAAGCTTTGTTGGTCATTCCTATACGAGCTTCAAGATGACTTTCAATGTATGCATCTCCCAGTGCATTCGCAAGTTGCGCTGCCAATTCCGGATCTTGCGATTCAACTGAGATAGTTACCAGTTGAGTTCCCGTAAGCGGGCTGACTTTAATTTTTGATCTGAAATTGTCCAAGGTTATCTGCCTGGCTTCATAATCCAGTTTTTCTTGAGAGGGTTGGTTTGAAACTTTTTCCTTTCCAAACAGATCAATAAACAATTTTTCTAGGAAGCTTTTCTCGGCAATCAAAGCGGGATTAAACTCGGGTTTGGTCTGCAGATTGAATTCGTCCATCACCTGCTCAGCCAACTGTTCCGACTTTAGAATTTCAAATTGAGTCAGCAAATATTCCTGACGACTGCTATCAACGGCATAAAAATCCCCAATGGAAACCGCTTTATTCTCTTCCGTCTCTATTAGTAGCGTTGCCTCTGCCTTAAATTCTGGTATTACCTTGGTCAACAAAGCTGCAGCGATTCCCGTTGCAATTAATGCTGCGGCTATAATGCGCCATTTGTATTCCATTAATGGCTGTATATAAACGGAAAGATCTATCTCGCCCTGACTTTCCATTCTTTTGCGTTCTGCGTCCATCTTAACTCCTTATCCCAAAATCAGTTAAAGAACGCTTTAGAAAAAGCTTTCTGATACTGTGATGGTATCGCCGGGTTTCACTAGATAGTTCAGAGAAACCTTTTTAAATACCTTGACCTCACCATCAATTGTTCTTTTCAATTCGATGGCTTCCGAGCTCGCTCGCTCCGAAAGCCCTCCGGCCATCGCTATCGCCTGATCTACCGTTAGACCGGGGCGGTAGGAATAGCTTTTGGGGCTTTTGACCTCGCCGAGAATAAAAAATGGCCGGTATTCAATGATTGATACATTCACACTGGGCGCATCAAGGTAGTCCCCCTTTAACCCCTGAGTGATAATCCCACGCACCTCATTAGTGGTCCGCCCTGCAATCATTAACTCTCCCAAAAAGGGGTAGAGGATGGTGCCCTCAATGCCAATGGTCGTTTCAAACGATAAATCATCTTCCCCGTGTACCAAGATTTCGATCCGATCTCCTGTTCCAATCAGATAGCTTTCGGTATCCTGCGCACAAACAAGTCCGGCAAAGCTAAGCAGTAATATTACTAATGTATTTCTTGTCATAAGTTTACTCTCAATCCAATTGAAACCAGGGCATTGGTATAATCAAAACCGGGCAAATTGGAGTGGTTGGACACCCAGGCAATTTCACCGGTCACAAGCACAGATTTCGCCAAGCTACGACTCACGTTAACACCAATCAGGTGACGCTCATCCCGTCGATTTCGTGTTCCTTGCTCATCGTCAATTCTTAACTGATACCGGGCGCCACTGGACATATATTCTGACCAGGTATGCATCCAGTTAACTGTCATCATGGTCTTTACGATGGGATCTCCGGTTAAGCGCGCCTCACTGATTGCACGGTTCATGTCCAATGCAAATTCAGAGTAGGTTTTTGGTTTCCATGTAGCCCCTACGTCAAACGTAAGACCGGTATAATCATTGCGCGCAGCACTTCCGAACATCTTTCTTTCGACACCCAACTTAAACTGGCCGGTAGTTTTACTCAGGCCCTCCCATACAGCCCCAAGCAGAAGTTTTACAGAGTCGGAATCTCGGGGTACATCTTCGTCCAACTTGTAATCATAAGTGTCGTATGCAACATCTACGGTAAGGTTAGTTTGTTGACCCACCCGGTAATAAAACCAGCCTCCAGCGCCGTATTGTTCAAAAGCAAACTGATCGGTGAAATCATGCAAATTCGAAAAATCCCGGTCTGCATAACTTAACTCCCCGCCTATTCGCCCTTTCGCCACCAGCCTGCCGTATTCATGCGCAAGTGTCAGAGTTTTATCATCTGTCTGGATGACCTCCTCCAGCGGTTGACTTAAATCCTGTGTGAATCCGTCTCCCCTTTTTTGGTGCCCTTTAACTATCGAAATAACAGCCCGACTGCGGTGCTGGCTGTTGGGCTCCCACCTGCCGGTATAAATAATTTTCAGGTCCTCAAAATCATCTTCGTGGGAGTTCATGTACTGCCTTATCTGGCTACTCCCTTTGAATACATGTGTGAAATTACTGGGACTGAGCAGCAACTCAAACTCAGGGCTGACTTGCCAAAACCAGGAACTGATCTGGTCTTCATCACTCAGGGAGATATTTGATTCATGACCAAGCCCCCCTTCCAAAGCCCCGTTGAGTAGTGCACCGTTTTCAAAGCGCAGCCCTTCAGCTGCGCCACTTCC
Organism: Alteromonas aestuariivivens; assembly: GCF_003367475.1. Taxonomy (GTDB): domain Bacteria; phylum Pseudomonadota; class Gammaproteobacteria; order Enterobacterales; family Alteromonadaceae; genus Alteromonas; species Alteromonas aestuariivivens. Next base: position 254,392 of record NZ_QRHA01000002.1, on the reverse strand, counting down.
CTGTGCAACAATAGAACTAAAAGACAATGCCACTAAAATGGCAAAACGTTCTAACATCCCGGTTCAATCCTTTATGATTACTCTTTCGCGACAGGAATGCTGTATCCGTTTCTGCGCAACAAGGCCAGTCGCTTCGCTTTACCCAGGTCTTCTTCAACCATCTCTTTACACATTTCCTCAACGGAAATCTCAGGTACCCAACCCAGCTTCGCTTTTGCATTGGAAGGGTCACCCAATAACGTTTCAACTTCGGCAGGTCGGAAATACCGCGGATCGACCTTGACTATCACGTCACCAACTGAAACACCGGGAGAATTGTCACCAACAACCTCCACAACAGTAGCGATTTCAGACTCTCCTGAGCCACTAAACTCCAAAATAATGCCTGCATTATGTGCGGACATTTTTACAAACTCTCGAACCGAAATCTGATTACCTGTTGCAATTACGAAGTCTTCCGGCTGTTCCTGCTGCAACATCATCCATTGCATGCGGACATAATCTTTCGCATGACCCCAATCCCTCAATGCGTCCATATTTCCCAGGTAAAGGCATTTCTCAAGGCCTTGGGCAATGTTTGAAATCCCCCTGGTAATTTTACGGGTAACGAAGGTCTCACCACGGCGCGGAGACTCATGGTTAAACAGGATCCCGTTACATGCATACATTCCGTAAGATTCGCGGTAATTAACCGTGATCCAGTACGCGTACATTTTTGCTACGGCGTAGGGTGAACGAGGGTAAAATGGCGTGGTTTCTTTTTGCGGAATTTCCTGCACCAAACCGTAAAGTTCAGAAGTGGAAGCCTGGTAAAAACGTGTTTTTTTATCCAATCCCAAAAAGCGAATGGCTTCAAGCAAGCGCAATGTACCTATAGCATCTACGTCAGCCGTATACTCAGGAGCTTCGAAAGAAACCGCAACGTGAGATTGTGCCCCAAGGTTATATACCTCATCGGGCTGTACTTCCTGAAGAATACGCGTCAGGTTCGATGTATCAGTCAGATCACCATAGTGCAGATGAAACTTTGGATTTTCGTTGTGCGGGTCTTCATAAATGTGATCAACCCGTTCAGTATTAAATAACGAAGCACGACGTTTAATTCCATGCACTTCGTAGCCTTTTTCCAGCAGAAATTCAGCCAAATATGATCCATCTTGCCCGGTTACACCGGTAATTAGTGCTTTTTTCATAGTATGTTTCCAAAGCTTCTGTGTGTTCGTTTTAAATTAAAGATTCAAGTTTGCGAGTGTTTAACCCGGATTCATCGTCATCCAACAAATCCAGTTTGTATTTCACGTCAAAAATAAAACTTTCTATAATTGCGTGCTTATCGAGATTATTCTCAGCGTAGGTTCTGGCCACTTCATTGTGCGCATTTGATACCAGTTCAAGATTTTCCCTTAAGGCAAGAATGAAAGCTTCTGGGTTTTCGGGCTCAACCAGGGTATAGATTCCTGGATTTTTTTCATGAATGATTCCCAACTCGGTGCCAGCCTCAGCCGTAACAATGGAATTCCCCCCGGCGGCTAGAATATTGGTCAGTTTGGACGGCAAGACCGCATCGGCGGCCCCTTTTTTCTGGATAACAAGATGCACATCCGCCATAGCAAGCATGGCGGGCACGTCTTCCCAGGCCTGAAGTGGCAAATAGGAAACATTAGTCAGGCCCAATTGTTTTGTAGTTTCCTTGAGCTCCTGAGCCTGTGCACCAGCCCCCACCAGTAAAAAACGCACCTTTTCATCATCTGAAAACTCCTTGGCGGCATCAAGAATAATCTCCAGACCTTGCTTTTTACCCATATTGCCAGCGTAAAGTACGATCTTTTCCGAGGGCTCAATGCCAATACGTTCGCGAAATTCCTGCGAGGGAGTTTGAGGAGACACAAAATTAATATCAGACCAATTTGGGAAAAAGACTAAACGGTCTTCAGGGACCCCTTTTTGTTTGGCGCGCTCCAGCATACTGAAAGAGATGGATGACACTACATCCATTCGTTTCAGGAACCAGGATTCGACTTTGCGCAGCAGCTTCGCCAGAGTTCCGTCACCAGCCATTCCCAGCCCCAGCATCGCATCCAACTCGTAGTCCTGGATGTGCATTACAAGCTTGGTACCAGTTAACTTGCAGAAGAGCAATGCAAATGGGGCACAGAAAAAGGTAGGTTGAACCAAAAAAATAAAATCGTATTTTTTCTTAAACAGAGTCAGCAACTTTAAGGCCGAGCAAAATGCGAAGGACCCCAAATGCAGAAGGCGTTTTATGGTAGATGGCTGTTTAGGAACGTAAACAGGGCAACGATACACCTTGGCACCATCCAGAAGTTCTGTAGTGTAACGTTTGGTTGAGTAAGGTGAACTGACTGTCCATTCAGGATAATACGGCGGCGCACACAAAACTTCCGTTTCGATACCTTTCTTCACTAAATTTTCGGCAAGTTCTCCGTTGTATTTGCCGATACCAGTTTTTTCTGGTTTGTGATTCAGCGAGTAAATCAAAATTTTCATAATGCAACATCCCTTTTGTCGGTGAAATATCTTTCTAAAAATTTCACCAAACAACTTTTTGGAAAAAACATTAATTTCTTCCCTTGTTTCACTTCATCCCTAAATCACCGGTGAGTGCGAACTGCATTGCACTCATGGGAACTGCATCTTATAGAGCCTTTAAATAATAAAAAACGTGCCAGCTATCATTTCGTCAGTTCGTACAATTTTCTCCCTGAAAAAACGAACAGCAAAAATAAAAAAGAAAAACTGGCACTCACTTCTTAAACCTAAACTAGGATTACTATTGCAATTGCCTCAAATGAAAGTCAAGTATAATTATCGAAATTCAATCAAAGAAAAAATCCATACAATTTAATAATTTTTACCCACAAAAAATAACGCATGCAGATAACATTTTATTAAATAATTGTTCATTTCCTTTCTTATTCAATAAACATTTTTACCAACAAAACCTTTCACAAAAGTAAATAGTACGATTTTAAAATCCAGCCAAAGTGACCAGTTTCTGATGTAATCCAAATCGTACTGCACCCGCATTTGCATTTTATCCACGGTATCAGTTTCGCCGCGCCAGCCATTAACCTGGGCCCAGCCGGTAATGCCAGGCTTAATTTTGTGACGAAGCATGTAGTAGCTGACTTTTTTCCTGTACGCCTCATTGTGAGCTACGGCGTGCGGACGCGGCCCAACTACGGACATACTGCCCTGCAACACGTTGATAAACTGAGGCAACTCATCGAGCGAGGTCCTTCGCAAAAAGCCTCCGACTTTCGTCACCCGGCTGTCTGAAGCCGAAGCTTGTTTAACCTCTGCGCCATCCTCCGTAACGTTCATGGTGCGAAACTTCCACACTTTAATCCGCTTACCGTCTACACCATAACGGGTTTGCTTGAAAATTACCGGCCCCCTGGAGGTAAGCTTTACTGCCAATGCAATACATAGCATCGGTAATGCAATTAACGCCAGAATAATCAAACTGAGAATAATGTCCTCGGCTCGCTTGATGGCAACAGTGGCACCACGCATAGGGGTGTCAAAAACACTGATTGTCTGAAGCTCACCAACGTTACAGATTCTGGAGTGAACCAAGTTGTATACAAAGAAGTTGGGTACGAAATGTACGTCCGCTGTGGTGTCAGCCAGACGGTGTAATATTTGCTCTATCCGTCTTGTTGCAGTAGTGGGTAAGGATATAAAAATTTGGTCTAGCTTCCCTTCGTTCACAGCAGTGATCGCATCTTCGATTTTTCCCGCAATGTGCACATCACCTGGAGTAACAATGCGATCGGGGCTGCGATCATCGTAAATACCGAATAATTTCAGACCGGTTTCCGGGCTTCTGTTAATCTCATGCAGTAGCGCCAGTGCTGTATCATTCATCCCGATAACTCCAACTGTACGGGAGTTAAATCCAAGCATGCGCACCTGATACAGAAAATAGCGGAATGCCAAACGCCAAAGGCACAGCGCCGCGCCGGTTGACATAAACCAAACCATCAGGATGCCTCGGGAAAAGTTATCCAGTGACTTGGTAAGAAACAGAAAACTCAAAATTGCCAGGATGCCCACTATCCAACTCAGTGTTGTATAGAACAGGATCTCCTTCAGAGTGCCTATGCGCCATGAACGATAAAGCCAAAATAATTCGGCTGACAACAAATAAGCGATTGAGGCGATTAATCCCAACAGGGAATAATGCACGTTAAGGCTAGTTCCGCCAACAATAATTCCAGCCATTAGTAATGCCATTTGAATGCAGAGTAAATCAACGACCCTATAAACAATGGCAAACTGATTGATGTTATTCCTTACAAATCCCTTACCCATAAGCACACATCCTTGTTCTGTAAAAAACCAATACTGAGATCACGTTTTTACTGCTTGGTAAATCTAATGCAAGTTCCAATCCAAACTGCGCAGCACTTTTAAAAATGCTTCTGAGGTATGTCTGAATCAGACCAAACTCCTCAAATGCAATTTATACTTCTTATTCAACTCCTTACTAATTCTCTGGCTCGGTTTACGGTTACCCAGATTACACGTCAATTATGTAATTTATATTAACCGCAATCAGGAAGCTCACAACAGATGATAAGCTCATACATTCATTTCCAAATGCAAAAGCCCATACTTCAGATATCCTTGCAAGCTCTCCAACACGCCAAAAATACTACTTAATATCATCGATTTATGTCATTTTCAGGTAGGATGAACATACCTTGCAACGCTCTGGTTACCGCCACCTCAATCACGCAGTGGCTCAGATTTGATTGCGCAATCAACGATATCAAACCAATGAGTTTACCGTTCGTTAATTGGTGAGCCAAAAACGCTGTTTCAAGCCGCGACTAGGCCATACTCCTTACGGACGGATGGCCCTGCAACAGGACTGACTGGACGAGGGTGACCGAATCAGTGCAACAGACATAGATATTAGGTCATTTGCTAGCCAAAAAGTAGTATTTTTCGACAATGGGCGATGTTTTTTTGCACTAATATTGTACTTTGATAATTTCAACTGCCCCAAATTGGGTAGTTTTTAATCAGCCGATTAAACGTACATCACGACAGATGCTTGTGTCCATGCAGGGAGGAGCCCTTCCAAATTTTGATTCGCATTGGTATCAGGCTTTATTATGATTTTGGACTATTTGACGGCAATTACACGAACTGTGGGGCTTCGTATGCGGAAAATATAAAGAGGGTGGAGTTGGCCGATAAGCCGGGTTCTGTCGCGGGCAATCATTCCTCTAGGCCAGCAATCACTCACTGGCTCAAGCAACCTACCCGATCCCCATGCGGGCCACACGTTATGGGATCCTACTTGGTCTTGCTCCGGGTGGAGTTTACCGTGCCACAACCTGTTGCCAGGCGCGCGGTGCGCTCTTACCGCACCCTTTCACCCTTACCGGCGCTAATGCGCTTAGGCGGTCTACTCTCTGCTGCACTGGTCGTCGGCTCGCGCCGCCCAGAAGTTATCTGGCACCCTGCCCTTTGGAGCCCGGACTTTCCTCTCCCCTCAAAACTGAGAGCAGCGATTGCCTGGCCAACTCCGCGGCGCATTGTACGCCGCCGCAAAAAAATACGCCAGCAACAATTGCTGGCGTACCTAGGGCCTGTCGATCTTTGCTGTTCACTTTTGCAGCAAATTGTCGTGCATTTATGCAAGGCAGAGGCTGTGAAGTGTAGTCATCTGCATGAACAATCACTAACGCAGCAGAAAAGCGCGACAAGTGCTGCCCTTCGGGTTCACTCTGAGTGCTTCCATGACTGCGTTGTTCGCCATTTACTTAGCTGACTAAGCTTCATGGCTCTCGCCTTGCCCTGAAACCACTCAGAGAGAACAAATTTCGAACAGCAAAGATCAACAGGCCCTAATCACATTCTGTCACACGTTAGTTGGGCACAATAGCGTTATGATAAACGTCCTGCACATCATCGCAATCGTTTAGCATGTCCATGAATTTTTCGAACATGGGCAGATCATCTTCACTGATTTCAGTTTCAGTTTGTGGAATAAAACTGATCTCTTCCGCCTCAAACTGAATATCAGGATACGCATCTGCCAAAGCAGTTTTCACATTATAAAACTCTGTGTGTGGAGCATAAACCGTGATCCTGCCGTCTTCACACTCCACTTCAGTTACGTCTGCATCGGCCTCCATCAATACTTCGAGTACCGCATCTTCATCATCACCGGCAAATACAAACACCGCCTGATGATCGAACATGTGAGAGACCGCACCGGGAGCTCCGATTTTTGCCCCGGTTTTGGTAAAGCAATTACGTACATCTGTGATAGTGCGATTGTTGTTGTCTGTCAGACAATCCACAATAACCATACAGTTGCCGGGCCCAAACCCTTCATAGCGCGCCGGAACAAAATCTTCACCTGCGCCTCCTGCAGCCTTATCTATCGCTTTTTCAATGACATGGCCAGGTACCTGGTCTTTCTTTGCCTTGTCCATCAAACGGCGCAAGGACAGATTGGTATCGGGATCCGTGCCTCCGTTTTTGGCACAGACGTATATTTCCTTGCCGTACTTGGAATACACTTTGGTTTTGGCGCCTGCGGTTTTCGCCATGGCGGCCTTTCTTACTTCAAATGCTCTACCCATATTTTATTACTCTTAATTCGACTTTCGCTCGCCCCGGCTGAAAAAACCAAGGGTAAAATTATGCCGGATTCTACCCACTTTAAGGCCATCTGAACAGTCTGATGGGAAAGGTCACTATGAATTCACAAATAACCCGCCTACGGCAGATGCTCCGTGGCCAGATAGTCATGTGACTGCATTTCTTTAAGCCGGCTCAGACAGCGCTTGAACTCAAAACTGAGCCGGCCGTCAGAGTACAACTCTGCAAGAGGCACCGCTGCTGAAATAATCAGTTTCACATGGCGCTCATAAAACTCGTCAACCATGGCGATAAAACGCCTGGCAACGTCATCATTGTGATGGCCCATGCTTTTTACATTCGCCAGCAACACCGAATGGTAAAGCCGACTAATTTCAATGTAGTCGCTCTGGCTACGGGGCCCCTCACAAAGCGCAGCAAAATCTATCATCAGTACACCGTCAGCATTGCGCAGGGTTTCTATGGGCCGATGATTGACTTCAATCGTTTCCCGCTCGGTGCCAGCTTCCGGTGCCAGTTGAGTAAAGTAGGCATTCAGATTCACAGTTGCGGTTTCATCAAGCGGGAAATGGTATATCTCAGCCTGCTCCAGTGTCCTGAGGCGATAATCGATACCACTGTCGACGTTGATCACTCTTGTATGCTGGTTGATAAGGGTAATAGCGGGCAAAAACCGGGCTCTTTGCAAACCGTTTTTATACAACTCATCGGGAACAATATTTGATGTAGCAACCAGAACAATCCCCCTGGCGAACAGTTCCTCCATCAAGGTTCCGAGTATCATGGCATCGGTAATATCGGAGACAAAGAACTCATCAAAGCATATAACCCGTGTTTCCCGGGCCAGCTTTGCGGCAACTATTTTGAGCGGGTCCTGGGCATTTTTGAGTTGCTTTAACTCATCGTGGATCCGGTACATAAAACGATGAAAATGCACACGCATCTTGTTTTCAAACGGCAAGCATTCAAAGAACGTATCCACCAGATAAGTTTTGCCCCGCCCCACACCACCGTAGAAGTAGATACCCTGAATGTCTTTTCTTTCAGCGGTGCGCCCCAGAAACTGTTGCAGCCGGTTGCGCCAGTTCAACTCAGTTGAAGGCCTGCACAAATCCTCGTACAGCCGCTGTAATTCCTTTACCGCATTCTCCTGCGCCGCATCATAATGAAAATCTGCACTTTCGAGGTCCAGTTGATATTTTTCCCAAGGCGTCATCGACGTCACTGCTCCAGATTCCTGTGGATGAACATTGAAATAATTAGAATTTGCCATTGAACTGGCTTGAAAAATTTACACAGCGCCCACACTTTTCAACCACAGTGGTTGATGACTGACAGACTGCACTTTCACTCAAATCTGGCAGGTGTTCTCCGTATTGTCAGACATTGTGCCGTGTTTGATTCAAATTGACCAGAGTACCAGTCTCTTTGGTATGAGGAATGTTATTCAGCCACTGGCTATCGGTGTAAATTATGATTTGTAAGTACGCGATGACCGCAGGCTAAATAAAGTGCGGTAGTGACTTAACCAATCTATCATTGCCCAAAAGAAGCAGCGCAAATCCGAAACGGAATTGCTATAGTCAGCCAAGCAACCTGTAGGTATAAATGGAGACCCCAATGGATGTATTGATTCCTCTCGCCCTGTTAGTCGTCGGCCTGATCATCGGATTTTTCGTCGCTCGCTACCTTTATACACGTGACGATTCCGTTACTGCCACCAAACTGGCTGAGAAAAACATCAAGGAACTGATGGCTCAACAAGCTGAGCATCACATATTTCAGTCCAAGCAAGTCGTCGAAGAAATTGAACGGCACTGCCAGAATCTTCGGCAACAGGTCGAAGAATATGAGGTACTGCTGAATCAAAATCTGGATGAAGATGTTCCAAGAGTACCGTTTTACGGCGAACACGCCTCTGCGTATCTGAGAAATAACCTCAAAGGTGATGAAAAGTCCAAGCTTTCAAAAGTCACCGGAGCCCAGCCAAGAGATTTTGCTGGTAGTGGTTCAGGGTTGTTTATCGGCGCTACTGGTAATTCCACCGCAGAAAAAGACCAGTAGAGGAACTTTTTACAACCACATTCAGTCTGTCAGTGAACGAACACATAGCGCAATGAACATGAGGAGTGTAAGCGTATATGAATAAGTCTTTTCGTCAGATTCTGTTGATTTCCGGTATTGCCGTAAGTTCGTTGGGGCTCACTCTCAACGCCAGTGCAGCTTTACCTTTTTTTGGCAGTGACAAGGAAGAAGTTCCCTCCCTTGCTCCCATGCTGGAAGAAGCTACCCCTGCGGTTGTCAGTATTTCCGTACAGGGCACCCAGACTTCACGCCAGCAAGTCCCTGAGATGTTCCGCTACTTTTTTGGCGGGCCACAGGAACAGTTGCAGGAACGCCCTTTCAGAGGGCTGGGCTCGGGTGTCATTATCGATGCGGACAAGGGTTACGTGGTGACCAATAACCACGTTGTTGATAACGCAGACGAAATTACCGTTAAGCTGACCGATGGCCGGGAGTTTAAAGCCAAAAAACTGGGCGCCGACGAGCAAAGTGATATCGCGTTGTTGAAAATTGACCCGGACAATCTCGCTTTTCTACCCATCGCTGACTCAGATAAACTCCGGGTGGGAGACTTTGTGGTTGCTATCGGCAACCCCTTTGGACTATCCCAGACAGTCACTTCAGGCATCGTTAGTGCGCTGGGCAGATCAGGCCTTAATATTGGTGGCTACGAAGATTTCATTCAAACCGATGCGGCAATTAACCGGGGTAACTCCGGTGGCGCTCTGGTCAACCTCAAGGGTGAACTGGTCGGTATCAATACCGCCATTTTCGGCCCCAATGGAGGAAACGTTGGCATTGGTTTTGCCATTCCCAGCAACATGATGAAAAGCCTGGTAGACCAGATTGCCGAATTCGGTGAAGTGCGTCGCGGATTATTGGGCATTTTAGGCAGCGACGTTGATGCCGGACTGGCTGAAGCCATGAATGCCGACGTCAATATTGGTGCTTTTGTCAGTGAAGTACAACCCGATTCTGCGGCTGAAAAAGCGGGGCTGCAGGCTGGTGACATTATCACGGCTGTGAACGGCCGCGAACTGAGTGGCTTCCAGGAGCTGCGTGCAAAAATCGCCAGTATGGGTGCAGGTGCAGAGGTCAGTCTGACCATTCTTCGCAAGGGCAAAAGCATGGATGTAGATGTGGTATTGGATGACGCCACTCAGGCTGAAGTTACCGCTTCGCAAATTCACCCGGCACTGGAAGGTGCCACTCTGGCTAACGGCGAAGACAATGCCGGTAATGGCGGGGTAAAAGTTGCTGAACTGGAACGTAACAGCCCGGCTGCCCGAATTGGCTTGCAGCAGGACGATGTGATTGTTGGTGTTAATCGCAATCGTGTAACCACCGTCGCTGAATTCCGGAATGCACTGGAGGAGTCGACCGGCGTTATTGCCCTGAATGTTAAACGGGGTAACTCCGCACTTTATCTGGTTATCCGCTAACAGAAGTTTCCAATCTCTGGCATGAAGATGCGGCGCTTTAATTAAAGCGCCGCATTGCTCTAGCCCTTTTCACATTGGTATTGCCCTACATCAATGTTATTCTCTGTTTTAATTTAGGTTTCTGCCTCTAAGTTGAGGCCGAAGAGATGATTCGTATCGTGTCAGGCAGACAATTCTTAATTTTTCTTGTTCGTTCCGTTTTTCTGGGTGTCATCGTTGCCGGACTGATCCTTCTATTGGTTCCCGACCTTCGCAGCGGAACCGGCTTTAAAGACGGATGGTTTTCAGAACCGTCTGATACCCCTAGCCGTGAATCCCACTTTCCGGCTCTGAGTCGCTCAGCTCCGGCAGTGGTCAACATCTACAGTGTCAGTATTGAGACAGACACCGGATTGTTTCGCAATCAGCCACGAGAAAGAGCCAGTCTGGGCTCAGGCGTTATCATGACCGATAACGGCTATATTCTCACCTGTCATCACGTTGTCAGTAACGCAGACAGCATCTTTGTGGCAGTGCAGGACGGTAGGGTTCTGGAAGCACAGATAGTGGGAACCGATGAACTCACCGATCTCGCCGTTTTAAAGGTTGCAGCAGATAATCTACACGTGATCCCGCAGATCAGCGAACCGAATGTACGTGTGGGCGACCTGGTTATGGCCATAGGTAACCCGTTCGACCTGGGCCAAACCATAACCCATGGCATTGTCAGCCGGGCAGGACGCAACGGCCTATCCAACTACGTCGATTTTATCCAGACTGATGCCGTTCTCAACCAGGGCAATTCCGGTGGCGCGCTGGTCGACAGTAACGGTGTTCTGGTAGGCATTACCAATGCAAATTTTCAGGTCCGTGACGGTCGCCATCGAGTGAGTAAAGTTGATGGTATTAATTTCGCCGTACCATACGAACTGGCCAAGCGCGTCATGGATGAAATCATCACCAACGGAAAGGTTACCCGCGGTCAGCTTGGCTTTATCGGCAGTGAATACCGGGGGCGTCCGGGTATTGTGGTAACCGCCGTCGCCAACGGCAGTCCGGTTGCAAGAGCCGGCCTGATGGCTGGCGATATCATTCTTGCTATCGACGGTATTCGACTGGAGAGTGCCTCAAAAACACTGGATATGATTGCCGAAACCGAGCCTGGGACTGAACTTGAACTCGAAGTAAGCCGCAGCGGTGAAATCATAATAATGCGGGTAGTCGTCGCCGAGTTGGGCGCCCAGGATTACAATCGGGTTCAGAATTAGCAACCGTAAGATTCCCGCATTACAAACAGGGGTGGCGCCTGGCTTCCGGGTACATCCGAACTGCTTCCACTCCATGCACTAATAGGCTCTCTGGGTCCAAACCCAGGATTATATTGGGCCGGATTGCCCAAAGCAGAAGAAACATTTTCTACTTTTCGAGCATTGTATCCGAGGGGGATCTTGAATAAAGGAGTGATACTTTCAGGAATAAAAGCAGCCCAGGAAAGGGCTGCGAACGGTGATTATTCTTTAACCCGTTTGATATTGGCGCCAAGGCCTCCGAGCTTTTCTTCTATCGCCTCGTAACCACGATCAAGATGATAAATTCGATTGACGTGGGTTTCACCCTCAGCAATAAGACCAGCAATAACCAAACTTGCAGACGCTCTCAGATCAGTTGCCATAACCGGTGCACCTTTCAGTCTGGATGCACCACTGGAAACCGCACTGTTAGCTTCCAAAGCTATCTCTGCGCCCATGCGCTGAAGCTCAGGAACATGCATAAAACGGTTTTCAAAAATGGTTTCCGTAATCACACCAGTGCCATCTGCCACACAGTTTAGTGTCAGAAACTGTGCCTGCATATCGGTGGGAAATGCAGGGTGCGGTGCAGTTTTAACCTGAACAGCTTTGGGTTTGCGGCCTTCCATATCCAGATCAATCCAATCGTCTCCCTGGGTAATTTTTGCCCCGGCCTGTTTGAGCTTGTTTAATACAGCCTCAAGCGTTTCAGGCGCAGCATCTACGCAACGAATCTTACCTCCGGTTGCTACTGCAGCGACCAAAAAAGTTCCCGTTTCAATGCGATCAGGAAGTACACGATAGTCACAGGCAGTCAGTCGTTCAACCCCCTCGATGTGAATATTGTCTGTCCCTGCTCCGCAGATTTTTGCTCCCATCTGATTCAGACAGTTTGCCAAATCAACAATTTCCGGTTCCCGTGCAGCATTTTCAAGTACAGTTACGCCGTCGGCCAGGCTTGCCGCCATCATCAGGTTTTCGGTCGCTCCTACGCTCACCATATCCATGAAAATACGGGCCCCTTTCAGGCGTCCGTCAACGGTGGCACGGATGTACCCTTCTTCCACTTCAATATGGGCCCCCATTTGTTCCAGGCCATTAAGATGCAGATTCACAGGGCGCGCGCCAATGGCACAGCCTCCGGGCAAAGACACATTTGCCTTGCCATGCTTGGCCAGCAGTGGCCCAAGCACCAGAATTGACGCTCGCATTGTACGAACAAGTTCATACGAAGCCGTTACGCTGTTGAGGCTGTCGGCGCACAATATCAGTTCATTCGCTGCCGGACGCTTAACGGTGGCACCCAACTCACAGAGTAAGTCAACAGTGGTGTTAATGTCCCGCAGGGCAGGAACATTGGTATACCGACAAGGTTCGTCTGTCAGCAGGCTGGTCATCAACAACGGAAGCGCAGCATTTTTTGCGCCCGATATACGCACGTCCCCCTTCAGGGGCGGGCTTTTTTTAATTACAAGTTTATCCACTGAGCGATATCCGGTTTTTAAGCCTGAGGAAGATGAAACTGGCGCTCACGCTGCCAGTCTTGCTCTGAAAAGGTTTTAATGGAAATGGCATGCATTGAGCCATCAGCAATTTTGTCAGCCAGCGGCGCGTATACGGCCTGCTGTCGCTTGACTCTGTTCATGTCTGCGAACTGGTCGCTTACAGCGATGATCGTGTAATGCGATCCTTCGCCTCTGACATGCACTTCTGTCAGGTTCAGTGCGTCTTTGAGCAACGCTTCAATTTCAGCTGGTTCCATGGTTAACACTACTTACAAATTTGGCCATGTGGCTATTCTAACGGTAAAAGCCGGTCAACGTCGCTGATTTTTGCCAGTTTAAGCAGCTTTTCCGGCGCATTTTGTAAAGTAATCTTGATACCGTTCGCCCTGGCGTCCCGAACGGCATTCACCAGCCAGGCCAGCCCTGCGCTGTCGATACGCTCCACAGACGACAAATCAAACCTGCACGCTTTGCTGGCAGTTAACCGGTTCTTCTGACCCGTATCCAGCATAGTCCACCAGTTTGTAGTCAAACTGTCGCGGTCAAGCTCGCCTTGCAGCTGAATCCCATTGTCATCAATAAAGTTGAATGGAGTATTCATAAATCAGAGGCAGCCACTAAGCGTCCTGAGACTTGAGTTCAACGGGCTTTTCTATTTTGTCCCGCATCAGTGCAATAACCGCATCTATACCTTCCTGGCGCAGAATTGATTCAAATTCGCTGCGCTTACTGTTCAGTACACTGATGCCCTCTGCCACCATATCGTATGCTTTCCATTGATTGGTGCGATTGTCTTTGCGGACCTTGAAGGCAATCTTGATTTCAGGACGAACCGGATCCTGTACCACAGCCCGCACGGTTACTGATTTTTTATCGTCAAACTCAGACTCTGGCTCAAATACCACCGTCTGATTGTCGTAATACCCCATAGCTACCGCATAGGAAGTGATCAGATAATCCCGAAATACCTGAACATACTCAGCCAACTTTTCTTTGGGCACCGATTTGAAATGCTTTCCCAACACCATAAATGCGGCAAACTGGTAGTCAATATGCGGCAGCAATTCTTCTTCCATAACGGTGCGCAACAACTCAGGGTTGTTTTTGATTTGCTCCTGGTTGGCCTTGATGCGGTCAAAGGTTTTCATCGCCACATCTTCCACCAGTTCATAGGGATTTTGCTCATTAACGTCCTGAGCAAATACAGCCCCGGTCGCCGTCAACAACCAAATACCAACTACGGCAATCAATCTTTTCAACGTTTTCTCTCCTAAACTCACCGATATGTTCATAAGACCCCGATAACCACTGAATACTTTCGGGTTATTCGTCGCTGCCGCGACTAAACAGAAACTGGCCGATCAAATCTTCCAGAACCAACGCAGACTTGGTGTCCTGTAAATAGTCACCATCCTGGAGGTTTGCCACACCATCAAAAGAAAAGCCAGGCTGAAACCCAATGTATTGCTCGCCCAGTAACCCTGAGGTCAGAATGGAAACCGAGCTGGTTTCCGGAAACCCCTCATATTGCTTTGCAATACTCAGTTCGACTACGGGGGTGAAATCTTCCTGATCCAGCCGAATCGAAGCCACCCGTCCGATGGTTACGCCACCCACTTTTACCGCTGAACGCGCTTTCAGGCCACCAATGTTGTCGAATTTTGCATACAGGGTATAAGTATCACCTTCACTGGTCATGGTGCTGTTGGCCACTTTAAGCGCCAGCAACAACACTGCGCCAATTGTCAGTACGACAAACACACCAACCATCAGTTCCACTCTGTATTTAGTCATCTTGTCCTCTTACTCAATACCGAACATCAGGGCGGTCAAAACGAAATCCAGCCCTAAAACCGCCAACGACGAAAACACCACTGTCTCGGTCGTAGCCTTGCTGATCCCTTCAGAGGTAGGAATCGAATCATAACCCTTGAATATGGCAATCCAGGTAACAACCAGGGCAAATACGAGGCTTTTAACAACGCCATTCACCACATCTTTGTCCCATTCAACGGCTGCCTGCATCAGAGACCAGTAACTGCCTGCGTCCACACCCAGCCAGTCAACACCAACCAGATGGCCTCCAAGAATACCTACCGCACTGAATATGAGTGCCAGCATTGGCATGGAAATCATCCCCGCCCAAAAACGCGGTGCGACTACTCTTCGAAGGGGATCCACCGCCATCATTTCCAGACTGCTGAGCTGTTCTGTGGCCTTCATTAATCCGATTTCTGCGGTAAGCGCAGAACCAGCCCTTCCTGCAAACAACAAAGCTGTCACCACCGGGCCCAATTCACGCAGCAGGGATAACGCCACCATGGGCCCAAGGCTGCCCTCGGCGCCGTAATCCACCAGGATAGTATACCCCTGCAATGCCATAACCATGCCGATGAATAACCCTGACACCATAATAATTAACAGAGACTGAACGCCGACTACGTGAACCTGATGTATGGTCAGCGGAATGTTTTTTGGTCTGGGGACTGCGAACAATGCTCCGAATAGCATGAGCCCCGCTCGGCCCGCAGCGGCCACCTTGTCAATAGTATTGGCACCTATCTGCTGAATAGCTCGCATTACTCGCCTCCAAACAAGCTGGCTTTGATGTCTTCCGCCGGATAGTGAAATGGCACCGGACCATCGGCTTCACCACGCAAAAACTGCTGGACTAACTCGGAATCGCTGTTGCGGATTTGCTCCGCAGTGCCTTCACCGATCACGCGCTTGTCTGCAAGAATGTAGATGTAGTCTGCGATAGTGAGTACTTCCGTCACATCGTGAGTTACCACTATACTGGTTAGATTCAGCGCATCGTTCAGTTCACGAATCAGCTTAACCAGCACGCCCATAGAAATGGGATCTTGCCCGGCAAAGGGTTCATCAAACATGATCAAATCCGGGTCCAATGCTATCGCTCTTGCCAGAGCTGCCCGCCTGGCCATTCCACCGGACAGTTCATTGGGCATCAAGGACGCAGCACCACGCAGCCCTACGGCCTGCAGTTTGAGAGCTACTATGGTGGCGATAATGTCTTCAGAGAGTCTGGTGTGTTCACGCAATGGAAAGGCCACATTGTCAAACACGCTCATGTCGGTGAACAGTGCGCCGCTTTGGAACAGCATGCTCATGCGACGACGGGTTTGGTATAACTGACTGCGGCCCATTTTAACGACTGACTGGCCATCAAATCGTATGTCCCCTTTGTCCGGCTGTAACTGACCTCCAATCAGTTTGAGCAAGGTCGTCTTACCTATGCCACTCGGACCCATAACGGCGGTAATTTTGCCTTTGGGCACATTGATAGACACCCCGTCATAGATGATACGTTCACCACGGCGAAAGGTCATATCTTGAATTTCGACTAGCTTTTCCATATCAAAAAAGTTGTTGTCCTAGGTGAGCCAGCATGGTTACTCGCCGGTAGAGACTAATAGAAACAAGGGCTCTGTGAAGATCTAATGGCCAGTGTAAATGCGGTGCATTGTACGCCTTTTCAACCCTTGGACCAAAGACAAAAAGTTACAAGATATGTTCGATTATTTCGATAATATCCCGCAGCACCCGGGGCTTAGGACTCTATTCCCAAATAAAAACAGCCACATACGTACAATTCTGTAGGTATAAAGTTACAAATCGGGCTCGCCCTTTACTGCTGGAAAACACTGAAATTACTGTTTTCCGCTGGTCAAATCCCCTGCACTGCTGGCCTTAAATACACAGCTACCAGGTCTGAAAACGGGCAACACCCCGCTTTCTATACGCTTGCGTATTTCACTTCGCTAGAGCAAAAATGCGAATTGCCATAGGCAAAAGCCGTTGTTTTTGCGACAATCTGCCCAAATTCACCGTCATTTGGGCAAGCGTGCTTTTAAACATCTGTTTATTCCTCCTTGGGCTTGCAGTACTCAGCTGGAGTGCTGACCGATTTGTTTACGGCGCATCGGCTTTGGCTAAGAACATTGGCATCTCACCAATGATGATTGGCCTGACCATCGTTGCTATGGGTTCCTCCGCACCGGAAATCGTGGTTTCTGCGATGGCTTCGATTAATGGCAATATGAATACGGCAGTTGGTAACGCGCTGGGCTCCAATATCACCAATGTTGCGCTGGTGCTGGGTATCACTGCCCTGGTGAAACCCTTGCTGGTGTCCTCTACCACACTCAGAAGAGAAATGCCGGTACTGATTGTCATCACTCTCATTGCGATGAGTTTTATGCACGACGGTAAACTGGCTCATCACGAAGGATTGATCCTGATTACATTGTTTGTGTTCATACTGGCCGGAATGGCGTGGCTTTCTCTGAATGTCGATAAGGAAGACCCACTAATGGCAGAAACAGCCGAAGAGATCCCCAAGGGCGTCAGTAATAGCGCTGCTTTGATGTGGATTGGTGTTGGATTAATACTGCTACCATTAAGCGCCGGCTTTATGGTCGATTCTGCCGTATTTATTGCCCGTTATTTCGGGATCAGCGATTTGGTTATCGGGCTTACAATTATTGCATTAGGCACCAGTTTGCCCGAACTGGCAGCAAGTATTGCCGGTGTACTGAAAGGTGAAGATGACCTGGCGCTGGGAAATGTCATTGGATCGAATATATTTAACTTACTGGCGGTACTCGGCATGCCCGGGTTGATAGCGCCAGGTATTCTTGACGAAGATGCCTATGGCCGTGATATGTATGTCATGTTTGGCCTGACTCTGTTACTTTTTATCTTTTGTTTTAATTTCAAAGGCAAACGTCAATTGGGCCGCCTCGAAGGTGGATTGTTTCTGGCAATATTCTGCCTTTACCAATACTGGTTGTTTGCATAGATGCATGTTACTGAATCTCCATTTCTTCACTCTGCCAAGCAGGTGATAGCAATCGAACAGGCTGCCATTGGCAGTTTGTCAGACCGGCTTGGCAATGAATTTGTGCAAGCCTGTGAAATTCTGCTGCGCTGCAGCGGAAAAGTGGTTGTCAGCGGTATGGGTAAGTCTGGTCACGTCGGTAATAAAATAGCCGCGACACTTGCAAGTACAGGAACCCCCGCTTTCTTTATGCACCCGGGTGAAGCCAATCACGGTGACTTGGGTATGCTAAGCCCTAATGATGTACTTTTAGCCATTTCGAACTCCGGTGAAACCTACGAATTACTCAACCTGTTGCCGGTAGTGAAACGCCTGAACGTTCCTGTCATCGCCATGACCAACAGCAATTCCAGTTCTCTGGGTCAGCACGCCGATGTCGTTCTGGATATCAGTGTGGAAAAGGAAGCCTGCTCACTGGGTTTGGCTCCAACCTCCAGTACCACCACCACACTGGTGCTGGGAGATGCGTTAGCGATAGCTCTGCTGGATGCCCGCGGATTCACTTCCGACGATTTTGCGTTGTCCCATCCAGGCGGCAGCCTTGGCAGGAAGTTACTATTGAAAGTGGGGGATTTGATGCTGATCGGCGACGATGTGCCCCTGGTCCCCACCCACGCCACTGTTACCGAAGCATTGCTGGAAATAAGCCGCAAAGGCTTGGGAATGACCGGCGTTATTGATAAGAATTCGCAGCTGGTGGGCATTTTCACTGACGGCGATCTTCGTCGTATTCTGGACGCAAAAGTTGATATTCATGCCACCGAAGTTGATCAGGTAATGACCCGAGGCGGTAAAACCACCCGTGCTCAGGAGCTCGCAGTTGAAGCACTCAATCTGATGGAAAATCACAAAATCAGTGCCCTTATGGTTGTTGACGAGCATCATCACCCTGTCGGTGCGTTCAATATGCATATGTTACTCAAGGCAGGAGTGCTGTAACAATGAAAGTAGAAACGCTTTACGGCACGGTTTCACAGAGTCTGTTAACGGCACTTGGCGACATCAGGTTACTGGTTTGCGACGTTGACGGCGTATTTTCCGACGGGCGAATTTATCTGGGTAATCAGGGTGAGGAACTCAAAGCTTTTCATACCCGTGACGGTTACGGGGTTAAAGCGCTGGTAAAAAACGGCATCGATGTGGCGGTGATCACTGGCCGTAATTCCCATATTGTGCAAAGCCGCATGACAGCTCTCGATGTCAGTCATATTATTCAGGGCCAGGAAAACAAAGCACAGGCGATGCAACAACTGACTGACAAGCTGAAGCTCGCATCTCACGAAGTTGCGGCCATAGGTGACGATATGCCAGACCTGGGCATGTACCAATATGCCGACATTCGTATTGCGGTACAGGATGCACATCCGTTTGTAAAAAAACAAGCCAACTGGGTAACCACTTTGCCAGGTGGATTTGGTGCCGTGCGCGAGGTGTGTGACGTGATTCTGCAGGCGAAGGGCAAACACCAGCAAATACACGGAGCCAGCGTATGAGCAGGCTCGGGATCAGCATAGCGGTTCTTTTCATGCTGGTGTTGCTGCTGTATGTGCCTGTCTGGATGGAGGACGAGCCGGCCGACAACGTCCGCCAGGGTGTGGATGCCCTCAGGCCCGCCTATCGGGCCAAAAATCTGACGACCACCCTCTACGGCAACGATGGCAAGCTCAATCATCAGGTTTTCGCCAGCGCTATGGAGCATTACGACCAACTCGGTTTTGTCATGTTCCAGCAACCCGAATACACCCTGTACGCGGATGTTGGAACCCATCCCTGGAAGGTAACCGCCGACGAAGGCACCCTATACGATGACAATCTGATTCAGCTGGAATCCCAGGTAGTAATTGAAAACCTGAATCCGGATGATTTGGTGGGCCGCGTTACCACCGATTACATACAAATCAACCTCGATACCAAAATGATGACCTCGGATCAACCGGTAGAAATTAGTGGTGTAGAATACCTGATCAGAAGCAACGGATTTACCGCCGACCTGAACACCCGCCAATATGAGTTAATAGACCATGTGCAAACCATATATGCCCCGAATCCTTAGCCTGTTGGGCTGCTTGCTGATGGCGCAACCAGCGCTGGCCGGTACTGGTGATTTTGAACAACCAATAAAAGTAGATTCAAAATCTCAATTTCTCGATGGCAAAAACAAAACATCACTGTTCAAGGACGATGTCCACATCACCCAGGGCAGCCTTGCTATCAACGCCAACGAAGTAGAAGTGATTGCTACAGACGGTCAGGGCAGGGAAGTATTCATTGCCCGGGGTGAACCTGCCAGCTACACACAAAATATGGATGACGGCACCGTGGTTTCGGCTAAAGCCAATGAAATCCGATATGAAGTGTACAACCGTACCATTTCATTGCAGGGCAACGCTGAGCTACAGCAGGGTACCAGCATGGTCAGAGGAAACAGCATTACTTACGATATGAGCAAAGAACAATTGCTGGCTACCGGCGATGACAGCAATGAGGGTCGGGTTACCACCGTGTTTCGCCCCGAAACCGTCAAGAATCTTAATGAGGGTGAAGAACAGCCTGAAGAAAACGATGACAACCGCCCTGACGACGGTGAGGAGCCACAAAACTGATGGCGACACTCTCAGCAACCCATCTAGCAAAATCCTATAAATCGCGCCAGGTAGTGCGGGATGTCAGTCTTGCTGTTTCGACGGGTCAGATTGTTGGCCTGCTAGGGCCAAACGGGGCCGGTAAGACCACAACTTTTTATATGATTGTGGGCCTGGTGCCGTTGGACAAGGGCAGCATTTTTATCGACGACAATGAGCTGACACACCAGCCCATGCACGAGCGAGCCCGCATGGGGATTGGATATTTGCCCCAGGAAGCTTCCATTTTCCGAAAGCTGACTGTGCACGAAAATATCATGGCCATTCTTCAAACCCGCAAAGATCTCAGTACAGCTCAACGGGAAGAAGAAGCCGACGCGCTACTTGATGAATTCAATATCAACCATATACGTAACAGTACCGGTATGAGTTTGTCCGGTGGGGAACGCCGCCGGGTTGAAATTGCCAGAGCTCTGGCTGCAAACCCGAAATTTATTTTACTCGATGAACCCTTTGCCGGTGTTGATCCTATATCAGTTAATGATATAAAGAAGATCATCCAGCATTTGCGGGATCGGGGAATCGGAATACTGATCACGGACCACAATGTCAGGGAGACTCTGGATGTATGCGAGAAAGCGTACATCGTCAGTCACGGAGAGCTTATCGCACAAGGCAGTGCAGAAGAAGTACTGAGTAATCAACAGGTACGGGATGTATACCTCGGGGAGCAATTCAGGCTATAGTTAGGGTATGACAAACAGCGTACGTATCTTACCTTTCACCTTAGGATTTCTCAGGTTATTGACGATAAGAGCATTATAAAAAGACGTAGATGAAACCATCTTTACAGTTAAAATTCAGTCAACAACTCACGATGACGCCTCAGCTGCAACAGGCGATCAAACTGCTGCAGCTTTCTACCCTGGATTTACAGCAGGAGATTCAGGAAGCACTGGATTCCAATCCATTGTTGGAGATTGAAGATGGCTCAGATTCTGACATCGTTGAAAAAAACAATCTCGACCACGATGACTCCGCCGAAACAAGCAGTGTATCTAGTGACAGCCTGGAAGCCGGAGATGCGCTGGAGAAAAACGATCTGCCGGATGAATTGCCCATAGACAGCACCTGGGATGAATACTACTCAGCGTCATCCGCGCCCGCTCCAATGTCCAGCACCAACGACGACGAACAGGTTTTTCAGGGTGAAACCACCGAAAATATTCAGGACCATCTGCTTTGGCAAATGCGCCTGACGCCATTCTCAGAAACCGACCGAGCTATTGCCACCGCAATCATCGATTCCATTGACGAATCCGGTTATCTCACGGTGACGGTTGATGACATCCTGCAAAGCGTCAACGACGAAGACATGGAAGAACCTATTGAGGAAGATGAAGTTGAGTGTGTACTAAAGCGCATTCAGTTATTCGACCCAATCGGCTCAGGCTCACGCACCCCACAGGAGTGTTTACTGGTTCAGCTTCGACAGTTTGCGCCAGATACTCCCTGGCTGGAAGAAGCCAAAATGTTGCTGCAGGAATACTCCGATCTGCTCGGCAGCAAAGATTATCGAACCTTAATGCGTAAAACCCGTCTGAAAGAAGACCAGTTACGTGAAGCCATGCGCTTGTTGCAAACATTGAACCCTCGCCCTGGCAGTGCACTGATAACCAAAGAACCGGAATACGTTATCCCAGATGTATCGGTGGCCAAAAAGAATGGTCGCTGGATAGTGGAATTGAATCCGGATAGCCTGCCTAAGCTGAGTGTTAACCAGCAGTATGCGGCAATGAGCCGGCGGGCGCGCAACAGCAGTGACTCGCAATTTATTCGCTCGCACATGCAGGAAGCCAAGTGGTTTATTAAAAGTCTGGAATCACGAAATGAAACGCTGTTAAAAGTTGCCAACTGCATCGTTCAACAGCAGTTGGGCTTCTTTGAACATGGCCCGGAAATGATGAAACCCATGGTTTTGAATGATGTGGCCGAAATGGTCGACATGCACGAATCCACCATTTCACGGGTAACGACCCAAAAATATATGCATACGCCGCGCGGTATTTTTGAATTGAAATATTTCTTTTCCAGCCATGTGGCAACGGAATCAGGCGGTGAGTGTTCATCCACAGCCATCCGCGCGCTAATCAAGAAATTGGTTGCAGCTGAAAAGCCCAGCAAACCGCTCAGTGACAGTAAGATTGCTCAGTTGTTGGCCGACCAAGGTATTAAAGTGGCTCGGCGGACAATAGCAAAATACCGGGAGTCCTTATCGATCCCGCCGTCTAACCAGCGTAAAAGCCTTATCTGATAGGGCTGCCTAATATAAGGAAGACGAAATATGCAAATCAACCTGACTGGTCACCATGTCGAGATCACTGATTCATTGCGTAATTATGTCGATACCAAGTTCAGCAAACTGGAGCGGCACTTCGATCATATTTCGAATGTGCATGTGATCCTCAATGTCGAAAAGCTGGCCCAAAAAGCGGAGGCCACCGTTCACTTAAGTGGCGCAGAAGTGTTTGCTTCTTCTGAAGATACAGACATGTATGCCGCCATAGACAGCATGGTGGATAAGTTAGACAGGCAGGTCCTTAAACATAAGGAAAAACTGAAGAAGCACTAATGCCTATTTTAGACATTCAAGCAATAGTCAGTCTGGACCGCACCGAGTGTGCGGTCCACTGCAACAGTAAAAAGCGCATTCTGGAAATTATCAGCGCCATCGCTGCCAACAGCAACGCCAAAGTAGAAGAAGACCAGGTACTGGCCAGCCTTCTTTCAAGAGAGCGAATGGGCAGCACTGGCATAGGCAATGGCATTGCGTTACCTCACGGCCGCCTTCCCGGCTTGGACCGGGTCATTGCCATTGTGGTAACCAGCGATCCCGCCATTGATTTTGACGCCATTGACAACAAGCCAGTCGACATATTCTTTGCCCTGCTCGTACCAGAAGAGCAAACAGAGGGGCATCTGCAGACATTGGCCATGGTTGCCGGTAAACTAAACGACAAGGACACCGTGAAAGCCATTAGGAAAGCGACGAGTAGCGATCAGATTGTTACCGCCTTGCAGCAGTAATAATTTGCCTGACCGCCCGTCAGCCAGCAGGGAGAAATGCGTTGAAGCTCATCATTATCAGTGGCCGCTCGGGTTCGGGAAAATCCGTTGCATTGCGGGCCCTGGAAGATTTGGGATATTACTGTGTAGACAATATTCCGGTTAATCTGTTACCCACCCTCACACACACCGTGGCGGATGAATACGACCAGATCGCGGTCAGCATTGATGTACGAAATCTGCCAAAAGATCCTTCAGATTTGGTTGAGATACTGGACTATCTTCCCAAATCCTGGTCAATGACTATCGTTTACATCGATGCCAGTGACGATGTACTGGTCAAACGGTTTAGCGAAACCCGTCGCCTGCACCCGCTTGCGAAGCTCAACAAATCTCTCTCAGAGGCCATAAAAGCTGAATCTGCGCTGCTTGCCCCAGTAGCGGAACGAGCAGATCTATATCTGGATACCGATGCATTATCGGTTCACCAGTTGGCCGAACTGATACGCGAACGAATTCTTGGTAAAAAGAGTTCGCGGCTGGTTCTGGTGTTTGAATCCTTTGGGTTCAAACACGGGATACCAAAGGATGCCGACTATGTTTTTGACGCGCGATTTTTGCCCAATCCACATTGGGAGCCGGATTTAAAACATCTTACCGGACTGGATACACCGGTTGAGATCTTTTTGGGCTCTCAGCCCATAGTAACTAAGTTCATCTGGCAAATTCAAAACCTGATCACAACCTGGCTGCCACATCTGGAGCGCAACAACCGTAGTTATGTGACTGTTGCCATCGGCTGCACAGGTGGGCAACACCGTTCAGTTTTTGTGGCGGAATCTCTGGCAAAAACCTTTCGCGACGCACATCCGGATGTGCAAATCAGGCATCGGGAACTGAATCAATGACTCAAGTAGAAAAGCAGGTCACTATTGTAAACAAGCTCGGGTTGCATGCCCGGGCGGCAACTCAACTGGTTCAGTTGGCGAATCAGTTCGATGCTGAAATTACACTGGTAAAAGGTGAAAAACAGGCCAATGCCAATAGTGTACTTGGCCTGATGATGCTAGAAAGCCACCAGGGCGAACTGGTCAATATTATAAGCGAAGGGCCAGATGCAGCCGCAGCGATGGATGCGATTGAAGCGCTAATTGCCAAGCGCTTCAACGAATCAGAATAAGGATAGCTCCAGCAAGTGTGCCCAGCGGAAGCAGATGAATTAAATCGGCAACAGGTTGGAAACCTGCCCCTGCTCAGAGACGATTACGGCTTTATCGAGCAGGCCGAAAGTTTCGAGATAGCGGGCGAGTGTAGTCAGTGTTGCCGTTTCAACCTTGCCATCATGATCCCGGGTGGTAACTGAGTCATCCAGCCAGCTTCCCAGCGCCAGTTTAATCCGGCTTATTTTGACGGGTTGGGCATGAAAATAGGCCCTGGTGTTACGTTTCAGACGCTCCCGATCATTCGTGTCATAAATCGCCGCGTTTAACAGATCCAACGTGTACTCAGTGCAATTCTGAAAACGTAAATCATTGGGGTTGGCAATCACCGAATAGTCGGGATTGTGCAATTTAACCGGCGTATCACTGGCATAGAGCGCCAGCAACCGGGCCTGAATTTCTCTGGAAGGAATGACTATACCCGCCTCCAGGGCCTGGGCCGACCAGAAAAAATCAACCGGGTAATCCGTCACCAGTTTACTCTTTCCCGGTGCCCCACTCTCCTGATACAGATTATGTATGGCATAGCCTTTTGCTGTCCTCCCATCATCAAGCTTAATGGTTGAGTAAAGTGCAATAGCAGTATGGGTAAACCGAATCCCCTCCGGCATTTCACTGGCGCTGCGCCCCATTCTGCCCAGTAACACGGCGTAAGCCCCTTGCTCTGCCAGATAACGCTCAACCTGCTTGGAAAATCCGGCAATACGTTCAGGAGTGTAAATCGCTTCCCGTGGCTGCTCGCTGCCCGCAAAACTCACCCCGGTAACACTGACTAACAGCACAAACACAACAAACCGTAACTTTTGCATGACCATTACTCCTGCCACTGTGTCTGGGACTGAATCGCTTCGTCAGGTGCTTCATCCGCAGTGATCACCATATCGGTGATAACCAGTACATCAGGATGATCTTTACCTTCCATGCTTTCATGCAGTTCGGTTGAAACGGATTGCACCGCCATACCCGCACCAACCGACAAAATCACCGGCGTAGCCGCTACTGCACTGGCGACAACGGCACCGCTTGCAAGCCCTTCCGCTGATGCAAGCACACTGTGCTTACTGGCCTGACCACTGTGTTCGACTGAATCGGCAGCCAAACTGGGCTGGGCCAACAACAAACTCAAAGCGACTGCTAAATAACGTGTTTTCATCTTTATTGCTCCTTGCGTTTCAGAGATTTCAACTTAGTCGCAGATTAAAAATAAATAAACCAAAAATAAAAATGTCGCTTATAATGACACCAAAAGTATAAAAATTTAATACCAATGAGTGAAATCAAATCCATTACCAAAACACTGAAACGCTGCCTTAAAGAACGGGGAGTCACCTACGGGCAACTGGCCGAGCAGTTACAACTCAGCGAGGCCAGCATTAAACGCTGCTTTTCACTGAATGCTTTTACACTGGAAAGGCTGGAGGCCATTTGTCAGTGCCTTCAAATGTCACTCAGCGATCTGTTTGAATTGGAAAGGCGCCAGAAAAGCCGTCTTTCACAACTCAGCGAAGAGCAGGAAAGAGAATTGCTTAGCGACCCGAAACTGCTGCTTGCGGCCGTTTGTGTGCGGGATGGCTGGCAGTTTGAAGAACTGATTCAACACTACGACATTGATTACTTTGAAGGGGTACGGCTGATGGCGAGGCTGGACAAACTCCGGCTCATAGAATTACTGCCGGATAATCGCTATAAACTGCTCATTGCCCAGGATTTTCGCTGGATCCCCGGCGGACCGCTGGAAAAATTTATGGAACAGGAAGTGATGATAAAATTCATGGCCCCAAAACGAAACGAGCCTTGGACATTCCGCTTCTATCTCAGAGGGCGTTATTCGCAAAGTTCGATAAACATTATTCAGAGACGTCTGAATCAGTTAACCAAAGAAGCCGCAACGTTGAACGAAGACGATATGGCCTTGCCAGTTAGTGAGCGAACCCATATGGGGCTGCTGATGGCTATGCGACCCTGGGAGCCCTCTCTGTTCGAAAACATGCGCAGACAGGCACATCCCACTACGCCTTAGCCCCTCAGATTCAGCAGCCTGCAGCGTTTTTGTGATGGCAGCGGCTAAGGATGTGCGATATCCTACAGACATTATATTTCAGCACGTTAGGTGGCTTTTAAGTGGCAGAAGCTGTGGAAACAAAATTCGCTCAAAGCCAGCTTCGGGAGTTAAATACTGCCCTGGCAAACGGGCGTTTTGTTTCGGTTCGTAAATTGCTGCACGAACTCCCCCCCAGTGACGTAGCCCTGCTGTTGGAATCCAGCCCGACCAAAACCCGTGATGAACTGTGGGATTTGATTGACGGCGACATTCACGGTGACATTCTCGAAGAGCTTTCCGAAGACGTCCGTAACGGCATTATCAGCAAAATGGTCCCAGCCAGGGTTGTAGACGCTCTGGAGGAGATGGATACCGACGACCTGGCCGAAACCCTTAGCAGCCTGCCTGACGAAGTTCTGCAGGACATTCTGCAGTCAATGGATGCCCAGGATCGTTTCCGCGCAGAACAGGCCCTGTCCTACGGCGAGGAAACCGCCGGTTTCATCATGAATACCGACACTATTACCCTGCGGCCAGACGTAACCGTGGACGTGGTGTTGAGATATATTCGCCTCAAAGGCGAATTACCCGAAAATACCGACACCTTTTATGTCGTAAATCGCACCGATAACCTGGTCGGTCTGGTGCCGGTAACCCGCTTGCTGACTGCCGATCCGGAAGACAAAGTCGCTGATGTCATGAACAGCGAAGCGGAGGCCATTCCAGTCGACATGCCGGATAACGAAGTCGCCAGTCTGTTTGAACGCTATAACTGGCTTTCTGCCCCTGTAGTGGATGAAAAGCACCGTCTTGTTGGACGGATCACCATTGACGACGTTGTCGACATCATTCGTGAAGATGCCGAGCACTCAATGATGAGTATGGCGGGTTTGGATGATGAAGAAGATACCTTTGCACCCGTGTGGCAAAGTACCCAGCGCCGATCTGTCTGGCTCGCTGTCAACCTGGTAACTGCCCTGATGGCGGCTGCAGTCAGCGATCTGTTTGAAGCCACCTTAAGCCAAATGGCCGTATTGGCTATTCTCAATACCATTGTTCCCAGCATGGGAGGGGTTGCAGGTAACCAGACCCTGACTCTGGTGATCCGCGGTATGGCACTGGGTCACGTTAATCCGGGTAACTCCCGCTGGCTGGTGAGCAAAGAGCTAGCTGTGGGTTTTCTTAACGGCATTATTTGGGCCGTTTTGATTGCCTCAGTGATAGCGCTGTGGAAACAGGACCTCACTCTGGGTCTTATTATCGCCTTCGCCATGCTGGTCAACATGATTGCCGCAGCCCTGTCTGGTGCATCACTGCCCATTGTGATGAAGAAACTAAAAATCGACCCTGCTCTTGCGGGCAGTGTTATCCTAACCACCATCACCGATGTGGTTGGTATTTTTGCCTTTCTTGGCACCGCAACGCTGTTTTTAATTTAAGCCCGTTCAGTAAAAACCAGCTGTTGCGCATGAGCCAACCTCACCTGCGCACCTTCACAATTAGCCGGTGTGAATTTATAGCCGACTCCCCACACTGTCTGAATAGGCCCGCCCCCCGGTGTACAGCGGTTTAGTTTATTTCGCAGGCGGTTAATGTGAGAGTTGATGTTGTGCTCGTAGCCGTTGTGCGCATATCCCCAGACTGCCTGTAACAATTGGGCACGGGTAAAAACCTGATTGGGATTCCTCGCCAAATAGCCCAGTAGGGTAAACTCCTTGGCGGTGAGCTCAATTTCCCGCCCATACCACTCTGCGTAGTGTTGCTTTTCATCCAGCAGCAGTGGTCCCACCCTAAGTTCATGCCCCTTTGTCTCAGACTCGTTTACCGTGTGTGCCTGATGATGTCGTAATTGCACTTTCACCCGGGCCTGGAACTCACGGTTACAATAAGGCTCAGAAAGAAAATCATCAGCCCCCAGTTCCAACCCAAGTATACGGTCAGTATCTGAAACGGACGCCGAGACAAACATAATGGGTTGTTCAAAATTATGCTGACGAATACGCTGGCAAATATCCAGACCGCATCCGTCATTCAGATAGACATCCAGAATAACCAGTGCATAGTGACGACTGAGAAACTGGTGAAACCCTGAAACACCATTACCAGTGCATTCACAGCGAATTCCAATTTTCGTCAGATTGTCGCGAATCCTTTGCTGATGCTTTTGGTCGCTCTGAACCACCAATACCATGCTGACTCCGCTTCGCTTAGTACGTTAATGCCGTATCCCACCTCTGTGCAGTCTGCCCTTCGCATATTAACAGCTGAAGGATAAAACAGTGGCTTGGTATAAGGGACCGGCATTGAGCAGAGATTATTCCAGCCTTTGCAGCGATATTTTCGCCACCGGGTTATCGAACTTATGTTCAGCCTGCAGTACCGATTCAGCCAGGCCGTCCTGGCGGGTTACTACACCGGGATGCATTGCCACTGTATCATGGGCTTCCCGACCTTCACTGACACCTTCGCCACCATCTGCAGGCCCGGGAATGGTGCCCTTCAGTTCAGTGTTCGCTTCGGTACCGGCATCGTAGGCTCGGGTGTAAAATTCGTGACTTTCACCAATTGCCAGCACTGTTGCTTCTAAACCGGTAACGCCAGTGAAGCCATCGTTCGTATTCACCAGCATTCCGGCTACAGACAGCATCAGTGATGGTTGTGGCTCCAAAGACAATATAAGTTCGACTGATTCACCAGGCGCTAGTGGCATTTCTCCACTCACTCCCATAATTACACCGTCTGCATTCAGCATCTCACTGTTGTCTCCGGATTCGGCCATTAGCGCCACTGATTCGGAAGCAGAATGACCAACCTCCCACAACTTACCTGCACTGTGTGCCAAAAAGGCGATTGGCGAGAGCGCCTGGCCAGAGGTCAGATTGGTTACTGTCACGCGATAGCTGACCTCAACAGGAGCAGGAACGTCATTATTGTCGTCGTTATGCCCGCACGCCGCCAACCCAACACAAGCAAGTCCCACCAGCAGAGGACAGAAAGTATTTTTACCAATATACATAGTGCCCCCTTATTCAGAAACAGTCACAGTCAGCCTCGCGACCGGATTCAACCAGCGCTGAGTGAGGTTACTGATATCACTGATCCCACCATTCTGATCATTGTCGCCAATATTGCCAGGGTGTACGTGTACGCTGGCATTGGTCACCGAACTGGCAACCCCGCTGCCATTCATTCCCACCAGTTCTTCCAGTGGTTCAGGCACCGGCATCCCCGCCATGCCTGGCATACCGTTGCCGCGTATTTCATCGTTTGCTTCTGTACCCGCATCATATCCATTGAGGTAAACCACATAGGTGCCGGGCTCCGAAGGGATTGGCCAGTTATCCAGCCCCACAAAGCCATCATTAGTGGGTAACAGCATAGCTACCAGACTCAGTACCGTGTTTCCGTCTGACGTTGAAAGGCTTGCAGAGGCTGTCTTCGTAGGCTCCAGCAAACCTCCGGCCGGGTTCTGCAGCATATCCGCTCCAACCATCTGAGCTGTCATTACCAGACCCGATATATCGCCGCCTTCGGCCATGGACTGCAGTTCGGGAGAAGCCGACTCCCCAACCTCAAACAGGCTTGCTTCATTACTGTGGGCTGCGACCAGTAAAGGAGTGAAATAAATTCCGTGGGTCAGATTCTGGATTTCAATATCTAACTCTGCCGCAACAGAACAAAAGGGCACAGTAGCCAAAATGGCTGCCAAACTTGATAACGCGTAAATTCTCATATGTGCATTCCTTGATTTGGCTGAACCCCCATCCCGGAGCGAACAGCACTTTTAAAAACGAAACTTTGTGCTTTGCAGGCAAATTGCAACCTGAGCACAGGATCAAGAATGGCAGTTAAATATCGCGGAATTATCACAACAACATCGTAATTTAGAACTTTTTAACGATAAAAAAATACCGCCTTAATCAGGCGGTATCTCACAGGATTACGAACGGTGAAGCAGGTGCTACTTGATTACCTTGAGGCTGGGCTTTCCTTTTCGCGGTGGAACCGGAGCATCAGCCTGCGGCTCTGAAGCGGGCTTTGGTCCGTCAGTAGTATCAGGCTTATCCGTCAGTGATGAATCATCGGCTGTAGCCATTTCATCTTCAGTGGCAAACACCGTACCAGCCCCGTTCTCACGCGCATAAATAGCCAGCACGGCTGAGCACGGCATGCTGATACGACGTGGTTGCCCGCCAAACCGGGCCTGAAATGACACCCCGTCATTATCCAGGTAGAAGTTAACACAGGCGGAGGGCGAAATATTCAGCACTATCTGCCCATCCTTGACAAATTCCTGAGGGACTTCTACCCCATCTCTGGCGGCATCAACAACGATATAGGGCGTTAGACCGTTATCGTTGATCCAGTCATAAAACGCCCTCAGCAAATACGGCTGATTGGATGTCATCACCCTCATAGCGGATTATGAATTTCGCGTTCCTGATCCGTCAGAGAGGCTTTGAAAGAACTGCGGGAGAAAATGCGGTTCATATAGGCGTTCACTTCCTTTGCGCCTGCGCCGTTCAATTCAATACCCAAGGCAGGCAAACGCCACAACAGGGGAGCCAGGTAGCAGTCAACCAAGCTGAATTCTTCACTCATAAAGTAAGGCATTTCGGCAAATAACGGAGCCAGAGCCAGTAAAGCTTCCCGCAATTCATTACGGGCTGCCTCAACATCACCTTCACCACGGAAAATACTTGCAGCAAGAGAATACCAGTCCTGCTCTACGCGGTGCATCATCAGTCGGCTTTGACCACGGGAAACGGGATAAACCGGCATCAATGGAGGATGTGGGAAGCGCTCATCAAGATACTCCATAATGATGTGTGACTTATAGAGCACAAGTTCACGATCAACCAGAGTGGGTACCGTACCATAGGGGTTCAGATCAATGAGATCTTCGGGCAGGTTAGTGGGGTCTACATAACTGATTTCCACACCCACGCCTTTTTCAGCCAAAACAATACGTACCTGATGGCTATAAATATCAATGGTATCTGAGAACAACGTCATAATAGAACGTTTATTCGCGGCTACGGCCATTCAATTTCCTCCGTCGAGAGACCTGGTCAAAGACTTTGTGCTGCAATCCCCGGTTAACGGGCCTTGCAACTAAAGCGAAAAAAGGGGGCGAGCAGCCCCCTTCACATATTATACATAATTCCGTCGGTTTTAGTGCACTTCGCGCCAGTAATCTTTCTTCAGCAAGTACACAAAAACAAACAGCACAACAATGAATACCAGCACCCATTTTCCGATGCGCTCGGATTCAAGGCGGGCAGGCTCACCGGTGTACTCAAGGAAATTAACCAGATCCAGTACTGCCTGGTCATATTCTTCAGGGGAGAGTGCACCGTCGCCATCGGCTTTTATACCAACGTAAACCTGCTTCTCTTCACCATCAATCATACGGGTTTCGTAAGTTTCACGCGGCGTCCCCTGAAGAGGCTGCAGCACATGGGGCATGCCCACTTCCTTGAATACCTTGTTGTTGACACCGAAA
Organism: Alteromonas aestuariivivens; assembly: GCF_003367475.1. GTDB lineage: Bacteria > Pseudomonadota > Gammaproteobacteria > Enterobacterales > Alteromonadaceae > Alteromonas > Alteromonas aestuariivivens. The sequence goes on along the minus strand of NZ_QRHA01000002.1, from coordinate 222,189 downwards.
GGGCGGCTCTCATCAACATAGAAGCTGCGCAGGTAGGTGTATAGCCAGTCAGCACCACGTACCCTGGCGACAAGGGTCAAATCCGGCGGTGCCGCTCCAAACCAGACCGAAGCGGACTCTTCCGGCATGGCACGGGTGATGTAATCTGTCACTTTTTCACCGGTGAACTGGAGGTTTTCCTGCCCCAGTTCATCAGCAATACCCAAATCCTGGAATGTACGCTGGTAACGCTGATACTTCATTGAGTGGCAGCCCAGGCAGTAATTCATGAAAATTTTGGCACCGTTTTGCAGCGACGCTTTATCGGTCAGATCATAATTGGCGGTGTCCAGATGAACATTGCCACCTGCGGCCAACGCTGCACCGGGCAGTAAGAAGGCCAAAAGAAACATCAGCTTTTTCATTTCGGGATCCTCGTCGGTACAGGTTTGGTTTTTTCATTTTTGCTGTACAGGAATAGCGCTACGAAGAAGCCAAAGTACATTACAGTCGCAATCTGAGACGCTACGATTTTCCAGTTTTCCTGTGGGGTACCACCCAGGTAACCCAGGAAGATAAACACAATGGCAAAAACAATCAGGTTCACCTTGTGGAAGCCACAACGATAACGCCATGATTTCACAGCACCTCGGTCAAGCCACGGCAGCGCAAACAAAGCTGCGATAGCACCAAACATGGCCAATACGCCGAACAGCTTATCCGGTACGGCTTTCAAAATGGCGTAGAAAGGGGTGAAATACCAAACAGGGAAAATATGCTCCGGTGTCTTCAACGGGTTGGCAATTTCAAAGTTTGGATGCTCAAGGAATTTACCCCCCATTTCCGGGGCAAAGAACATGATGTAGCAGAATGCGAACAGGAATACACAGAATGCGACCATATCCTTCATCACAATGTGCGGGAAGAATGGTACTACATCGTCAGCAATGTCGTACTTGTCGGTATAGTATTCGTGGATTTTATAAGGTGTCTTTTCAGACTCAGGTAAGGAGCCTTTTTTGTGCTTGATTGCAACACCATCCGGGTTATTGGAACCGACTTCGTGCAATGCAACAATGTGCAGGAACACCAAAATAACAATGACTAAAGGTAACGCAATAACGTGTAGGGCAAAGAACCGGTTCAGTGTCGCACCGCTGATCACGTAGTCACCCTGAATCCAGACAACAAGATCTGGGCCAATCACTGGAATGGCACCAAACAGGGATACAATTACCTGGGCCCCCCAATAGGACATTTGCCCCCAAGGCAGTACATACCCCATAAAGGCTTCAGCCATAAGGGCAAGATAGATAAACATACCAAACACCCAAAGCAGTTCGCGGGGTTTCTGGTAAGAGCCGTAAATCATGCCGCGGAACATATGCATGTACACCACAATAAAGAACGCCGATGCGCCTGTGCTGTGCATGTAACGGATGATCCATCCGTAATCGATTTCACGCATGATGTATTCAACTGACTTGAACGCGCCCTCAGAAGTGGGTACGAAATTCATAGTAAGCCAGATACCGGTGACTATTTGGTTGATCAGAACAACGGTGGCCAGAAAACCAAACACGTACCAGAAGTTCATGTTGCGTGGCGCAGGGTATTGGATGGCGTGCATGTTGGCCACCCGCATCATTGGGATGCGCGCCTCAATCCAGGCTAAAAATCCAGACATTTAAACAACCTCCGCTTCTGAACCGATGATGAGCGTGTTGTCATCAACGAACTGATAAGGCGGGACCACCAGGTTCAATGGTGCGGGTACGTTTTGGAATACCCGTCCGGCCATATCAAACTTGGAGCCGTGACAAGGGCAAAAGAACCCATCTGGCACCCCTTCCACGACTTCTTCAAATGCACCGTCTTTGAGATGTTGAGGCGAGCAACCCAAGTGAGTACAGATCCCCACCAACACCAGATATTCTTCCTTCATTGAACGAAAACGGTTTTGAGCGAATGTGGGCTGCTGTTCAGCTTCAGAATTGGGATCTTTGAGTTGATCTTCATGACGACCCAATTCCTCCAGGATTTCCGGTGTACGGCGCACAATCCAAACAGGCTTGCTTCGCCACATTACGCGAATCAACTGACCAGGCTCGATACCACTGATGTCGACTTCTACGTCAGCACCGGCGGCTTTCGCTTTTGCGCTCGGATTCCAGGACGCAACAAAAGGTACCGCCGCACCAATGACCCCAACTCCACCAACAACCGAAGTTGCCACTGTCAGAAAACGGCGGCGGGTGTTGACTTGTGGCTGGTCTTCATTCGGTGCAGACTCTTTTGCATCTACAGATACATTGCTCATCCACATTTCTCCAGGTTCGGATAATTATGGCCCTGGCTACACCTGATACGGTATTGATTGTAGCCCGAAAACCATTTTGCTTGTCATGAAGGTCGCTCGACGGCACGGTCGCACCTGGGCGAAATTTCACGAAAGTTGTTACTATTTTTCGACCCGAAATGATACGGGAAAACCCCTTCTTAGTACAAGGTTTTACTGGCATTATCAGGAGAAAATCGCATGATGAATCAATATGTTTGTTCACCATCGTTGCGAACCAAGGGCGGAATATTGGTTGCTGATTTAATTTTGTACAAAGCAAAGAGGAACAAACCGGACGCTATCAGGCATAAAAAAACCCGGCATGAGCCGGGTTTTTGCATCCAACGTAAAATTAACGCTTGGAGAACTGTGGTTTCTTACGCGCTTTGTGCAGACCCACTTTCTTACGTTCAACACGACGAGCGTCGCGAGTAACGAAGCCTGCTTTACGCAGCGCAGGGCGCAGGGCTTCATCGTACTCCATCAGAGCACGGGTGATGCCGTGGCGGATTGCACCAGCCTGACCGTTGGAACCACCACCTTTAACAGTGATGTACAGGTCAAACTTCTCAGTCATTTCAACCAGCTCAAGAGGCTGACGAACAACCATGCACTCAGTTTCGCGACCAAAGTACTCGTCAAGAGCACGCTGGTTAACTACGATGTTACCTGTACCTGGACGCAGGAACACGCGAGCGGTAGAACTTTTGCGACGGCCAGTGCCGTAATATTGAGTATCTGCCATGTCAAATGCTCCTTAAATGTCCAAAACTTGAGGCTGCTGAGCTGCGTGCTTGTGTTCGGCACCAGCGTAAACTTTCATTTTGCGGAACATTGCGCGACCCAGAGGACCTTTTGGCAGCATTCCTTTAACTGCTTTCTCAATAACCATTTCTGGCTTGTGAGCGATCAGTTTTTCAAAAGTAGTCTCTTTCAAGCCACCTGGATAGCCGGTATGCGCGTAGTACATTTTGTCCTTCGACTTGTTACCGGTTACAGTTACTTTTTCCGCATTGATAACGACGATGTAGTCACCGGTGTCAACGTGCGGAGTATACTCAGGCTTGTGCTTACCGCGCAGGCGCAGAGCAATTTCAGTAGCCAGACGACCAAGAGTTTTGTCAGTGGCATCTACCACGTACCAGTCACGTTTTACCGTCTCTGGCTTAGCAACAAAAGTTTTCATTAAATTTCACCCGAAAAATATTCTTCGTTACTGATTTCCTAAAAAGAAATCACCTGAAAATCAATATTATGACCCCTTCGAGCCGATTGATTCTTCCACCTTCCCAAAGGTGGGCGTAACTGGGCAGGGCGCGAATTATACAGCATTTGCACAAAATGCGAACCCCTAAGATGAAAAAATTCTTAGGAACCAATCCGCTGTGTGGAATGAATAACCGGGTTTGTTTGAGCGAAACCCGCAAAGAACGGCCTGACCTTCGGCAGTTGACGGTATTATTCTGCTAGCCGGCAGAAGCACGCTTTAGTTTGACCTTCTGCCACAATAATTCCATGTCATCCAGAGACATTTCAGTAAGCGAGCGCTCACTTTCTTTTGCAAGCATTTCGACCTCTCTGAAACGCCCGGCAAACTTGTGCGACGCTTTACGCAGTGCGGTATCCGCATCAACCTGACAGTGTCGTGCCAGATTCACCATAGCAAATAACGCATCGCCAATTTCTTCTTCGGTAGCCTGATGATTTATCACTTCCTTGCGTAATTCTTGCTCGACCTCGTCAATCTCTTCCCTCACCTTACTGACTACCGGCATAGGGTCCGGCCAGTCAAATCCCACTTTGGCGCATTGCTTCTGCAGCTTTTGCGCAAATATCAACGCCGGCAAGCCATCCGGAACCACATCAAGAATGCTCCCACCGGCTTTCCCCTGATCTCTGCGCTCCTGTGCTTTTATTTGCTCCCATTGTTCACTGAGGCGGTGAGGCTCAATTTTCACATCATCAAAAACATGAGGGTGACGACGTACCAGTTTGTCACTGATAGCCCTGGCCACATCATCAAAGTCAAACCACTCTTGCTCTTCAGCGATTCGAGCGTAAAACACCACCTGAAACAACAGGTCGCCAAGCTCGTCACAGATTTCATGCGGCTCACCTTTGGCAATGGCGTCGGCTACCTCATAGGCTTCCTCGATGGTATAGCGGGTGAGCGACGTCAGCGTTTGGGCCAGATCCCACGGGCAACCTGTTTGCGGATCTCTCAACTGTGCCATTATGCGCTTTAGTCTTAAAAGCGGCTCTCCTTCAGTGAGACTTGCGTTTGACATCTACCACTCCTTTGAGTTGACGCAACCGTTGCATCACCTTCGACAGAGTATCGAGATCGGCCACTTCTACCGAAATGGAAATCAATGCAGTTTGGCGTGATTTGTCACTCAGGCTGTTAACACCCAGCAGCGCCACATTTTCATTTGCTAACACTGTGGTAATGTCGCGCAACAAACCGGTACGATCGGTACAAAAGATATCAACACCCGCCTCAAAACCAGTATTGAGATCATCAGACCAATTGACCTCAATTTGTCGCTCAGGATGTTGAGTCAGCAAATGCTGCAACTGATCACAGGATTCCTTGTGTACACTCACACCACGGCCCTGGGTGATGTATCCCAAAATAGGTTCGCCCGGCACCGGCTGACAACAATTCGCAAGCTGACTCATCAGATGCCCAACCCCCTGTACCACTATTGTATCGGATTTACCCTTCGCGCCCGAAGAACGGCGGGTTTTCACTTTGGGGCTGATTTCAAGATCTTTGTCGCGTTGCGGCTCCTGAAGCTGAACCAGATAATTTACCACCGACATCACACGGATATCGCCGGCACCGATAGCGGCGTACAAATCATCCACCGCATGGAAATTGAATTTCTCGCAGGCGTCAGGTGCTACCTTGGCCGAAAGATGGGCGCGAACCAGTTCACGCTCCAACAACTCTTTGCCGGCGACCAGGTTCTTTTCCTTGTCCTGCTTTTTAAAGTATGAATGGATAGTGGCCCGGGCGCGGGAAGAATGCACATACCCCAAGCCAGGATGCATCCAGTCTCGGCTTGGATTGAGTTCCTTGCCGGTCAGAATTTCCACCTGGTCTCCACTTTGAAGCTGGTAGGTAAATGGCACAATTCGCCCACTCACCTTGGCACCAATGCATCGATGCCCAACGTTACTATGGATGTAGTAGGCAAAATCGAGCGGTGTGGACCCCTGCGGCAGGTCAACCACATCTCCCTTCGGCGTGAATACGTACACCCGATCATCGAACACCTGGCTGCGTAATTCTTCAACCAAATCGCCGGATTCAGCCACCTCTTCCTGCCACTGCAGAATGCGCCTCAACCAGTTGATGCGCTCATCATAACCGGAGGCTTTTCCGGTGGAGCCTTCTTTGTATTTCCAGTGCGCAGCAACCCCCAGTTCTGCATCCTGATGCATTTTCTGGGTACGGATTTGAATTTCCACCGGCTTGCCGGCGGGCCCAACTATGACGGTATGAATAGACTGATAGCCATTTGCCTTGGGCGTCGCAATGTAATCATCAAATTCGTTGGGGATGTGTTTGTAATGCGCGTGCACCGTACCTAGCGCTGCGTAACAGTCCTGCAGCCGCTCTGCTATGATGCGAACAGCACGAATATCAAATAGCTGTTCAAATGTAAGATGCTTTTTCTGCATCTTTTTCCAGATGCTGTATATGTGTTTCGGACGCCCGTACACTTCTGCTTTGATGTGTTCACTATCAAGCAGACTTTGCAGATCATGCACCACATCTTCAATGTATTGCGCCCGCTGGAGGCGCTTGCCATCCAGTTGTTTGGCGATCTGCTTGTAAGTGACAGGATGCAAGTAACGAAAGGCGAGATCTTCCAGCTCCCACTTGAGCTGGCCTATGCCCAGGCGATTCGCCAGCGGCGCATATATCGTTGCACACTCCCTGGCTACCATAACCCGGGTTTCTTCATCGGCCTTTTTGACCTGCTGCAACGCACAGATGCGTTCGGCCATTTTGATCACCACGGCGCGCACATCTTCAACCATCGCCAACAGCATGCGACGAATGCTGTCGATATGTTGTTCATCAGAAATGTTGTTTAGGTGGCGAGTCGACTCATTGCGCCGTGCATGCAGCGCCTTAATCGCGTCCATGCGGCGAACACCAACAATAAGATGCTGTATCTCTTCACCGAACTCGGCGCGAATATCTTCTTCCGTCAGCTTGTGCTGCTCACAATACGGAAATACAAGTGCGGCCTGCAGGGTCGCATCGTCCATATTCAGCTGATGGAGAATTTCCACCATTTCCTGCCCCACCAGCAAGCGCTCAGGCATATTGGAAATGGCCCTGAGATTCTGCTTGGTGTCTTCCGACAACGCCAGACTGTCCAGCCAGGCTTCAAAAGGAGGCCGATCCGGTTCGTGTACTTTTCGTGTTGATACCATGTAACATCAACTCGCTTATCTATTTCGCTTTGCCTGTAAACAACGCCATGACTTCAAGGTGTTTAGTGTAAGGAAACATCTCAATAATGCCTACCTTCTCTAACCGGTAACCGCTTTCGAGCAGCACCTGTGCATCGCGTGTAAAGGTACTGGGATTGCAAGAAACATACACTATTTTTTCAAAATTCTGTTCAGCCAGCGCCCGGCAAACTGCATATGCTCCTTCCCGTGAAGGATCAAGCAACACTTTGTTGAAAGGTAACTGCAGTGCCTGATGTATGGCCTGCTCATCCCCCAGGTCAAGATGTAACCAGTCTACCGTCGTAATGCCCTGTCGCAGCGCATTGGATTTGGCCCTTTGCACCATTTCGGCAACACCTTCAACGGCCTGGACCTTTGCTCCGTGCTTTGCCAGCGACAAGCTGAAATTTCCAAGCCCGCTGAACCAGTCTGCAATCACATCTTTCGGACCGGGCTCAAGCCATTGCATGGCCTGTTCCACCATTTTGCTATTCACAGTCGCATTAACCTGAATAAAATCATTCGGTTCAGGTTGGATGCTCAGCCCATCCACGGTGCTACAGGTTACGGCCTTATTCTGATGCAAGCGCTGATAACTGCCATCAGGCAGTTCCACCAGCATATTTACCTTTTGTTCAAGCGCGAACGAGGTTAATGCCTGGGTAAACTGAACACCAACAGGGCGTGTCACCTTAACGCACACCTGTTCAGTATCATCCCCCGCCATCAACCCAATGTGGCCAATGTGCCTGCGACTTTCCAGTTGCGCAAGACACCTCTGCAACGGCTCGATAAGGCGGGAAAGACGGGGCTCGAGTATGGGGCAGGTATGAATACTCACCACATCCTTACTTTGTGCCTTTCGAAACCCAAGCTTGAACTGCCGGGGGTTTCTTGCATCTACCGCCAACCGGCTGACTCTTCGATAAGCTGGCGTTGGCCCCGTTAACGGAGCCTGCCACGGAATGTCCTGCCGCTTGAATGCCTTACACCAGTAATCCGTCAGCGCCCGCTGTCTCAGTAATAATGCATCACTGGCCTTAATGTGTTGCAACTGGCAACCACCGCATTTTCCAGCCACCGGACAAAAGGGCTCAACCCGAAGTTTGCTGGCCCGAACCACCCGGCTAACTCTGGCCTGACTATGCTGCTTACGGGTGGACTCCACCACCACTTCGCATTGTTCTGAAGGCAACGCACCTTCCACAAACATCACAGGCTGATGCGAGGCACATACACCCTGCCCCCAAGGGTCCCAACGCTCAACCTCTATAGACATCCTGGTTGCCTTCGCGGGCTGATCGGAACGGGACTTACCCGCCTTGTAGAAGCTGACCACGGCCTTATTATTAACCTCTTGATTCCAGCACCACAGTCGCAACCGCGTAGTGCTGCTCGTCAGAAATGCTCACCAGAGCATGGTTGATTCCCCGGGCCTCACACAAATGCAGAAAGCCATCACTAAAAGTGAGAGAGGGGGCACCTAGTTCGTTATTCGAAACAGTGATATGTTGCCAGCTGATGCCACGGCCAATCCCTGTTCCCAGCGCTTTTACTGCTGCCTCTTTGGCAGCGAAACGCTTGGCAAGGTAACGGGCGGGATCAGTGTGCTGATGAAAAATTTCCAGTTCGAAAGGCGTCAAAACCCGTTCCGCCAGCCTGGGGGTGCGTGCCAGATTTTGCTCAACCCGGGCAATTTCGACAATATCGGTTCCCAGCCCTACAATTGCCACTAACGCACTCCAGCCGAAGTCGCCAGCCGAGCTTCCTGCATCAGGGCACGCATGTCAGCGACTGCAGTATGCAGCCCGTCAAATACGGCGCGGCCGATAATCGCATGCCCAATATTCAGTTCAACAATTTGCGGTATGGCCGCCACAGGCTTCACATTGTGATACGTCAACCCGTGCCCGGCATTCACTTTAATACCATGACGGTGCGCATACTCAATGCCTGCAATCAGCTTGTTAAGTTCCTGCTGTTGCTCGTGCTCATTGCCGGCTTCAGCATACTGGCCAGTGTGTATTTCAATGTAGGGCGCATTACACGCCAGTGCTGCATCTATCTGCTTGTCATCAGCATCGATAAACAGGGATACCTGAATGCCATTGTCAGCCAGCCTGGCACAGGCATCTTTGATAATTTTGAGATTTCCGGCTACGTCCAAACCACCTTCGGTGGTGAGCTCCTGGCGCTTTTCCGGTACCAGACAACAAAACGCCGGTTTCACCTTTTGTGCAATCGCGAGCATTTCATCGGTTACCGCCATTTCGAGGTTCAGCCGCGTATTAATGGTTTGGGCCAGCAACTGCACGTCACGGTCCTTTATGTGTCGACGATCTTCGCGCAGATGCACCGTTATACCGTCAGCTCCGGCCCGTTCGGCAATGTCGGCAGCATGCACAGGATCGGGGTAGCGCGTCCCCCGTGCGTTTCTTAATGTGGCAATGTGATCAATATTGACGCCTAACAAAATGTCTTTCATGGCTTTACGTTAACAATGACAACCTGTCACCAAGTGTAACAAATATATTCGAACGGGGTGACAACAAATACCTGCACGTACACATCATCCCGCAATGCAATCAACGACGGCCAGCCAAAAATAAATCACGGCTTTTCAGCGGCTTGTTACCTAAAAGCGGTTGTAACGCCGCGCGATTGATACTTTTGGCCGCACGCTTGCTCGCGGGGTTCCAGTGCCCCGCACTGAGATCAAGCAGCGCACTTCCGGGAATGCGATCGGGGCGCCTCGATTCTGTTGATGGCAGCACCCCAAATTCGGCAGAAAAGTGATAGTACCGCTGTGGCTCAACCGGCAGGCCACTTTCACCTTCGAATGACAGTTCGGCCATCACTCCCATTTCCTGCAGCAATTCAAATTCAAAGCGCCTGAGAATCACCTCAATATCATCGCTATCCCTCAGTTCATCAAGTGTCTGGCGGTAAAATGCAAACAGCGATTCACAGGCAAGCCCTACGGGAAGCACTCTGTTGAGTAATTCATTAAGATACATTCCGCAAAATAATTCAGTTCCCCTCAGAGGGATTTGAGGCCCGTCAGCGTCAATATGCGTAAGATTCTTAAGTTCACTTTTGCCGGTTAGCTGAACATTCACCGGTTGAAAGGGTTGCAGCAGACTTTTTCGCTCTGATTTACTGTTGCGTACACCTTTGGCCACGACCGTGACCTTGCCTTGCTGAGCGGTAAACACATCAACCAGGTAACTGGTTTCCCGGTAAGCCCGCCTATGCAGCACAAACGCTTGTAGCCAGCTATTTACCACCATCGACAATTCCTGCAACAAGTGGAATCAGGCACGTTTTATTCTGACCACTTTCATAGATTCAAATTCAATACCTGCCACCTCTTCAGTCTGGCGGTAGTAGGTGAGATTCACCCGGGCACCAATCAGGCTGCGGTAAGGTTTCTGGCGGCGAAACACGAAAGGCACATCCAGTCCTTCCAGCATCAGGGTGTGTCGTACCCATTCCCCGTCCGGCCTTTGCACATGGGAGGATACCTTGCGGGATTCAAGATGATTTAACGACGGATGCCTATTGAGTAAGTCCTGCGCCGAAGCCATTACAATGCCTCGAGATGATTGACCAGAAGCTGCACACTTTCCTGGCCACGAAACACATTCACATCCAGTTGATATACAACCTGAATGCGATTCACATTGGGGTTAGGCCATTGTTTTACATCAGTATTGAACGCAATGGCATCAACCTCATTGCCATGATACCCCAGTACCATTTTAAGATGTTTCTGCCCCACGAGTCTCTGACTGAGCAAATCAAACTCGCCGTCAAACACAGGAACTTCAAAACCCTGCCCGAACGGCCCGGCGAGCCGAAGCTGATGTGCCAGCGACAAATCCAGTTCATGGCTGTCGAGTTCACCATCGGTGACAATGTCTTGCTGTTTTTCAGTGCCCGCCAGCAATCGCTCTACCACCTGAACAAATGCCTGTTCAAACACCGGGATCTTGTCCGTATCCAGACTCAGCCCGGCTGCCATGGCATGGCCACCAAATTTGTCTATCAGCCCCGGATGTTTCGAATTAACTTCCTCCAGCACATCGCGAATATGCAAATTAGGTACAGAGCGGGCCGATCCTTTAACCTTTCGCTCGTCCTGCTGGGCAAAAGCTATGGTGGGCCGTTGATATTTATCCTTAATGCGTCCTGCTACAATTCCGATAACACCCTGGTGAAAATCCGGCTGATACAGAACCAGTCCTGCAGGGAGAGCTTCGTTATCCAGCCCCAGCCCATCGAGCAGAGACTCGGCCTGTTCTTTCATGTCTGTCTCGATAGCCCGTCGCTGCAGGTTGAGGCTGTCCAGTTCCGCTGCCATCAGACGGGCCTGCATGTTGTCGTCACTAATCAGGCATTCGATGCCCAGAGCCATGTCCTCCAGACGTCCAGCTGCATTCAGACGAGGCCCCACAACAAACCCCAGGTCGGTGGCACTCAGGTAGGCTAGCTGGCGATTCGCCACTTCCACCAGCGCTTTTAGCCCAGGGCGACACTTTCCACTGCGAATACGCTGAAGCCCCTGGTGAACAAGAATGCGGTTGTTGTGATCGAGCCTGACCACGTCGGCCACCGTTCCAACCGCGACAATATCCAGTAAACTGGCCAGGTTGGGCATAGGAATACGGGTGGTTTCAAACCAGCCTGTTTTATTCAGCTCGGCGCGGCAGGCAAGCATCAGATAAAATGCAACGCCCACTCCGGCGAGGTTTTTGGAAGGAAATTCACACCCAGGCTGATTCGGGTTAACGATGGCATCGGCATTGGGCAGGCTGGCACCCGGCAAATGGTGATCGGTGACAATAACCTGCATCCCCAGCGCCTTTGCCCGGGCAACACCGGCTAAACAGGCAATACCACTGTCGACAGTGACTATAAGCTGCGCCCCCTGCTGGTGAGCGACTTCAACAATACCTTCGCTGAGCCCATAACCAAAATCAAAACGATTGGGTACCAGGTAATCAAGATTTTTCAGCCCCATCTGGCGTAACGCCAATATGCATACGGCTGTGCTAGTGGCTCCATCAGCGTCAAAATCGCCGACAATTACCAGCTTTTGCTGTTGCCGGATGGTCTGGACCAGTATTTTCGCGGCCTCGTTGATACCTTTCAGGTTTTGGTAATGTGCCAGCCCCTGAGCCTGGTTTTCCACTTCCGCCAGCGTACGAATCTTACGCCCTCGATATACCCGATCCACCACTGGATGCAGGTTCGGGCTTAATGGATGTTCACCGATGTTCCGGCGGGTTATTGGCAATCCCATAGTATTTTTTTGCAGAATTCTAAAAAAACTGCCGCTTAAAACAGCGGCAGCACAGAAAAAGTAAACTCGACATTAGTGGCTTTGTACAACTCAGCCAGCCTGTTCAAGGGCATTCAATACAGCTGCTGCTGGCTGGTAACCCGGGATCATGCTGCCGTCAGGCAGAATAATATTGGGAGTACCGGTGACACCAACCTGCTGCCCGAACATATATTGTTCAGCTACCTTGTTGGCACAACTGGCATTTGCGATTTGGTCGCCGGATTTGGCGTCCGTCATAGCCTTCTGAGGATTCTTTGCACACCAGACAGACACCATTTCATCATAGGTGGGGCTGTCGACACCGGCGCGTGGAAAAGCCAGGTATTTTACGGTAATACCATTGGCATTAAACTGGCCGATTTCGTTGTGCAGGCGCTGGCAATAACCACAACTGATGTCTGTAAACACAGTTATCACGTACTTTTCATCTTTTGCTTTGAATTCAATTGCAGAGTCCGAAAAAGCCTTAATGCCATCACGTCGCATTTGTGACAGCGCCACTTCGGTTTCATTGCGCATACCAGCATCCAGATTAAAGATACGTGCCTGCAACAGATACTGCCCACTACGGGAAGCATAAAAAAGCCCCCGGTCCGTGGTTACCTGAATCAGCCCATCCACCGGCGCATCCGCCACACTCAGCACATTCAGGCCAAGTGTTGATTCCAGCCGTGTCTTTACATCCAGTTCCTGCGCCAGCACTGCGCTCTGCCCCACCATGGCCAGCACTGCAAACAATGCTTGTTTCATCAATTTAGTCACTCAATACTCCTTCCCAAAACCCTGCCGATACCAAACCAGCAAAGTGGGTGAAAAATTCTTTGAACCCCATGGTAACACACCCTTTGCCCGGTGATGAACTCGATTACCGACAAAGCAAGGGCATTCACCGCGATACCCGGTTATACAACCCTGCACTCGGTTTTGGCTACCCTCTGGGGTGGTGCGAATGAATCAGATTCTGTAAACGCTCCGTCGCCACATGAGTATAGATTTGGGTAGTAGAAAGATCACTGTGGCCCAAAAGCATCTGCACTACCCGAAGGTCTGCACCGTGGTTCAGCAAGTGGGTAGCAAAGGCATGCCGAAGTGTGTGGGGAGACAAATGCTGCTGAATCCCCGCCCGCCCGGCGTAAAGCTTGATGCGGTGCCAGAAAGTCTGCCGGGTCATCTGACCGCCTCTCAGGCTGACAAACAGCACGTCTGTGGCGTGGCGAACCAGTTCTGCCCGCGCAGTTTTTATATAGGTCAGAATCCATGCCACTGCGTCTTCTCCCAAAGGTACAAGTCTTTCCTTGTTGCCTTTACCGGTTACCCTGACGACACCTTGCTGTACGCTGACCTGATCCATTCGCAAACCAATCAGTTCACTCACTCGCAATCCGGTGGCATAAAGAACTTCCAGCATGCAACGGTCTCGGCACTCTACCGCAATTCCCGGATCCGGTGCATCAAGTAAGTCTTCGACCTGCTTTTCCGAAATGGTTGCCGGCAGGTTTTGCGGAATTTTAGGATTAACCAGCTGGGTAACCGGATTATCAGGCCGCTGATGCTGACCCACCTGATAGATAAAGTAAGCCCGCATTGCGCTCATGGCCCGTTGCCGGCTGCGTGCTGACAATCCCTGTTCCTTTCGGCACAACAAGTAGTCTTCAATCAGTTCCTGAGTGATCAGCGACACATCATTAAGCCCTTGTGCCTGGGCGAACAATGCGAGTTTGGTCAAATCCGTGCGGTAACTATGTTGGGTGTGCTCACTGAGTCCTTTTTCCAGCCAAAGCATGTCAATAAACTGATCGATGGAGAGCTGATTACACTCATTCAGCACAGGGGAATTATCCGAGACCACTCAGAATCCCCGCTTTGATTTAATCAGTTCGTACGCAGCCTGAATATCCTGGGCTTTCGCTTTGGCCAGCTCCATAGCCTGTTCAGGAAGCCCCTTGGACACCAGTTTGTCCGGGTGATGTTCGGCCATTCGTTTGCGATACGCCTTTTTAATGGCCCTGTCATCGTCCTGGGCGCTCACACCGAGGATACGGTATGCATCGCTCAACGATTGCTGTTCAGAATAATTGCTGCGTTGTTGATGGCTACTCTGCTGGCCACGCTGGCGGAAGCGCAGTTCTGCCTCGAACATGGCAACCAGGTAATCAAGGTCTGCACGTTTAAAACCCAACGGACGGGCGACTTTCTCCAGCACCTTGTATTCCTGTGGAGACAAATGACCATCCGCAAATGCTGCCTGGATAAGAATCTCCAAAAATACCTGCAGAATATCCCTGCGTCCGTGGCAGGCTTCATACAGGCCTTTTAGTGTATCGGAGACCGGATAATCCGGCGATTTTCCCTCACGAAACGCCTGCTGGGCTTCCCGCCTCGCATCCCCGCGCAGCTGCATGTCGTCCATAAGAGCTGTGGCAACTTGGATTTCACGCTCGGTGACCTGTCCGTCAGCCTTGGCAAGATGCCCCAGCGCCGCAAACAGACTGTGGAAAAATACCGCCTGTTGACGAAGGCTGCCCTGGTCAGTGAAAAAACGCCCGAAGCCCCCAAGCTGGCTGAAGTCCTGCCCGTAGGCCTTGTCAAAAAAATGCCCCACAATCAGGCCAAGGATGGCGCCCGGTATGCGCAAAAACATAAAACCGAAGATAAATCCGAGGACCTTTCCCCAAATCGGCATGCCACTGTTCTCCTCTGACATCAATTCCGTTAGCCGGTACGACAATAATACACGCGCACTATGGTGGTGCCGAACTCTCATAAACCAAGCTTCATCTGAGTTCACTATAACGAATCGGACACATTTATGACAATGACCACAAAGAGCATACACTGCGTTCAGACACTGGAGTCAGAAGGTTAATCTGACATCACCCGAACGTGGAGCGGCATTTTTTTCACTCAGCAGTTGGTAAATGCGGCATAAGTGCTTAGAATTACGGCTTTGTTGTAACCAAGCTGCCCGAAGTGGCAGTGGAAAAGCAGCTGTGGACAGATGAAATCATCGTGGACAGGTGCAAAAAACTCACAGGTCATCCACCTTCGCATGAAAACAACCCGTGCCAACCGTCTGGTGAACCACACCGAACCTTCTGGGGTTTACGGTGCAGGATCCCTATGGCGTTCTGTTGGGAAGAGCCCGGTAGTTTTGGCAGCAGCCGCGGGTGTTGTGATCGCATTGACGCACCTTTCAAGCTGGGCCCAGCAAGAACGCTCTGAGCCAGATGGCGGGATACAACTGTGCGAAAGTGCCCCCATCACATTTTCCAGCGAGTCCCTCATGCCCGAAGGGCACATTAAAGTGCAGGCCGAACGCACTGAAATCATCAATAAACAGTTGGCACTGTTCTCCGGCAACGTCGACATTACGTCCAGTCAGGCCATCATACATGCTCAGAATGCTCAAATTGACCAACTGGGTGGCCAGTTACAGGCCGAGGGTAACGTAACCTATCAGGACCCGCAGATGCAGGTGAAAAGTGACCGCATTTCACTGGAATCTGCAGACCAGCGACTACAGATGGTTAACACGGACTATCAATTGATGGGCTTTAATGGCCACGGTGCAGCGGAAGAAATTCTGCTCGATGCAGAATCTGGCCTGAGCCTGAGCGACGTCAGTTTTACCACCTGCCCGCTGGGTGGTGAAGACTGGAAAATACAGGCTTCTGAAATCAGCATCCGGAAAGGAACCTACTGGGGGCAGGCCCGCAATACCCGTTTTTATCTCGGCGGAGTACCAGTATTTTACCTGCCATATTTTGCGTTTCCGGTTAGTAATCAGCGCCAGACCGGCCTGCTGTTTCCGGAGATAACCAGTTCCAGCAGTACGGGC
Organism: Alteromonas aestuariivivens; assembly: GCF_003367475.1. Lineage (GTDB taxonomy): Bacteria > Pseudomonadota > Gammaproteobacteria > Enterobacterales > Alteromonadaceae > Alteromonas > Alteromonas aestuariivivens. Next base: position 206,208 of record NZ_QRHA01000002.1, on the reverse strand, counting down.
CTTGATTACACGCAACCATTTTATTGGAATATTGCACCCAATTACGACATGACACTGTCCCCCAGGCTAATGACCAACCGGGGCATTCAGCTTAAAACGGAATTCCGCTATCTGAGCGAGTCCGGCAGCAGCCAGATTAACCTCGAATACCTGCCCAACGACCAGGATTTGAACGCCAACGTTGATCGCTATTTTTACCGCGTTTACCATCGCGGCCAAATCAATCAAAACTGGTTGTTCGGCGTGGATGTCAACGGCATAAGCGACGATAACTATATTGTCGATCTTGGCTCGGATTTCTATAATCGCGCCGACACCCACCTGTACCGTACCGCCGGCATCCATTATTTTTCAGATGACCTGACGTTCAGTTTCCGCGCCCGGGACTTTGATACCATTGGGGATCACCCGGGTACTTATCGCGCCTTGCCGGAAGCCCAGTTGAGTTATGTCAGCGATTTGGGCAGCTGGGTGGAACTCAAACTCGATTCTGAGCTGGCCTACTTTGACACAGCAACGGCCCAGAAACCCACAGCATTGCGCTGGCATTTTGCACCTACCCTGGTCATTCCCTATCGCAAACCCTGGGGAGAGCTCAGTGCTGAAGCGAGTCTGCTGAACACCTATTATCGTCAGGACAACATTGAAGGCACCGAACTGGAAGAGGAAGTAAACCGGACACTGGGCCAGGCCCGGCTGTTTGGCGCACTGTATTTCGAACGGGCACAGAACTGGTTCGGCCGCGACTCCACCTGGACCATGGAACCGAAAATCCAGTATCTTTATACCTCCTACGAAGACCAAAGTAACATTGGCTTGTACGACTCCACCCCGCTTCGCACAGACGTGGAAGGGCTGTTTCGCGGACGCGAATTCACCGGCCTAGATCGCATCAGTGACAACAACCAGCTTACCTTTGGTCTGACAACACGGATGATAGACGATGCCAACCGGGAACAATTCGTACTGAGCCTGGGTCAGATATTCTACCTTGATGATAATCGCGTTACCGCGACCAGAGAGGGCGAGCAGTCAAACCGCTCGGCGCTGGCCGCAGAGCTGGACTGGCGGGTCAGCCATCGCTGGTATGCCCACTCTGACGTGCAAATAACCACCGATACCGATAAGGTTGAGCGCAGCAGTTTGTCGCTGGAGTATCGCCTCGAAGCACAGAAGCTTGTTCAGCTTACTCACAGGTACGTTCGTAACCTGTCTGGTGAAACCATCGATCAGGTAGGACTGTCGGCCAGTTGGCCCATCAGTGAAAACTGGCTTTGGGTGGGTCGTACCTACCGGGATCGGGAGCGCAACAGAAGTATCGAAAATTACGTAGGACTGCAGTACGAATCCTGCTGCTGGGCGATACGGGTTGTCGCACAGCGACATCTGAGCAACCGCTACGACACAGGTGGCGACCAGTCTACCAATGAGTTCGATACGGGTATTTCACTGCAATTCATCTTCAAGGGAATGGGGTCTCGCAGTAGTAATCGTGCCATGCTCGAAGATGGCATGTTTGGCTACCGACAGCCTTATAGTTTAAATTAAGATTCCGCTGCGGTCCTGCCAGACCGCTCGCGTTAAATAAACCAACAAGAAAGAGTAAATATGAAGTTCTTCATTCGGGTAATTTGTTTAAGTGCGCTGCTGTTATTGAACAGTTGGGCACAGGAAGTGTCCCTTGACCGGGTATCGGTCATCGTCAATCAGGGCGTCATACTGGAAAGTGAAATTCAGTCGCTGATCGAAGAAGTGAAACTCAATGCCCAGGCCAATGACCAGGCACTCCCCTCTGACCGGGCACTGAGAACGCAGGCGATTGAGCGCCTGATCATCAAGAGCCTGCAAATGCAGATGGCTGACCGGATGGGCATTCGCATCAGCGACCCACAATTGGAACAAACCATTGCCAATATCGCTGCAAGCCAGGGGGCTGATGTAGCGGAACTGCGCCGCCAGTTGCAGCGCGACGGCATCAGTTACGACGACTATCGCGAAAAAGTACGTGAAGAGTTAATCGTAGGTGAAGTTCGCCGCGCCAATGTACGACGCCGTATCTACATCACCGAACAGGAAGTAAGTACATTAATGAAACTCATCGACCAGCAGGGCGCCGAACAGGCAGAATACCGTCTGGGTCACATTCTGATCGGTTTCCCCCCTGAACCCAGCGATGAAGACATTAGTGACGCCCGCGATCGTGCGGACAAAGTTATCGAACTGCTACAAACCGGTTCGGATTTTGCCAAAATAGCCATTGCCTCTTCCTCAGGCTCCGAGGCACTGGAAGGCGGCGATATGGGATGGACCAACATCAACTCCATGCCCACCCTGTTTGCTGAAGCGGTCCAGGGTAAGCAGAAGGGCGAACTAATCGGCCCCATCCGCAGCGGCGCTGGCTTCCATATTCTTCAAATCAGCGACACCCGTGGTATCGAAACGGTTACGGTTGAAGAAGTGAATGCGCGGCATATTCTCATCAAGCCTTCTATCATCCTCAGTGAAGAAAAAGCCAAATCCATGCTGAATGAGTTCAGACAACAGGTAATGGACGGCGAAGCCGATTTTGCCGAACTGGCCAAAGAGCATTCTGAAGATCCGGGTTCCGCACTTCGTGGCGGGGAACTGGGTTGGGCCGATCCGGAAATGTACGTACCGGCGTTTAAGGATGCCCTGGCAGCAATGGAACCCGGTGAATACAGTGAGCCGGTCCGGTCTGTACACGGATGGCATTTGATCCAACTCATTGAACGTCGCTTTGACGACGCCACGGAGAAACGCAAGGAAGACAAAGCCTATCAGCTCATTTACAATCGTAAATTCTCCGAAGAAACCGAAGCCTGGCTACGAGAAATGCGCGATACCGCGTATATCGAAGTAATGGATCAGGCCAGCTGACAGGGAATTTCATGAAACCGCTGAAAATCGCTGTAACGCCGGGCGAACCCGCAGGGATAGGCCCGGACATCATTCTTGAGCTTGCTCAGACCCATTGGAATGAGCAGATAGTTGTGTTTGCTGACCAGGGTATGCTGGAAGCCCGTGCCCGCCTGTTGGGCCTCAACATTTCCCTGCTGCCGTTTGACAAAAACAACCCCCGCGTTCAGGCTCCCGGAGAACTTTATATACAGCAAATCGACTTGGCTGAAGAAGTTACGCCCGGCAAGCTCAGCAGCGAAAACGGGCGCTATGTTGTGGAAACCCTGCGTCAGTCCTGTGCTGCAAATATGAACGGCGATTTTGATGCCGTCGTTACCGGCCCGGTACACAAAGGCATTATTAATAAATCCGGTGTGTCCTTCAGTGGCCACACGGAATTTTTTGCGCTGGAATCAGGTACCTCCGACGTGGTTATGCTGTTGTCGACCGAGGGGCTCAATGTGGCTCTGGCCACCACGCACATTCCGCTCGCATACGTGTCCAAAGCCATCACCCGGGAACGTCTGCATAAGGTGATCCGGATCATTGACCAGGATCTCAGGTCCAAGTTTGCCATCGCCGAACCGCATATTTTTGTATGTGGCCTAAACCCACATGCCGGTGAAGGCGGTCACATTGGTAAAGAAGAAATTCTCACCATGATCCCGGCCCTGGACGAACTGCGGGCCGAAGGCATCAGAATTACCGGGCCACTGCCTGCCGACACCATATTTCAGCCCAAATACCTCGATGAGGCGGATGTGGTGCTGGCGATGTACCACGATCAGGGCTTACCAGTACTAAAATACAAGGGGTTTGGCTCGGCAGTTAACATTACCCTTGGATTGCCTTTTATTCGCACATCCGTCGACCACGGAACCGCTACGGATCTGGCCGGTACCGGGCAGGCCGATGCAGGCAGCTTCCGCAATGCACTGAACAAAGCCATTGAACTGGCGCGGCGTCAATCATGAGCAAAACACATTTGGGCCACACAGCCCGAAAAAGATTCGGGCAAAACTTTTTGCACGACGATTATGTAATCGAAAAGATCGTTAACGCCATTCACCCGCAAAATGGTGAAAACCTGCTGGAAATCGGTCCGGGACTGGGTGCATTAACCGATCCTGTGTGTGAGCGCGTAAACGCGCTGACGGTAGTCGAACTCGACCGGGATTTGGCCAAACGGTTACGGCATCATCCGTTTCACGCAGATAAGCTGACCATCATCGAGCAGGACGCCCTGACACTGGATTTTGCTGCCGTACAGCAGCAATCCCGGTTTCCGGAAAAACCTTTGCGGGTATTTGGTAACCTCCCCTACAACATTTCCACACCGTTGATGTTTCACCTGTTCGACTTCAGCAACGTGATCATGGACATGCACTTCATGTTGCAAAAAGAAGTCGTCAGCCGTCTGGCTGCCGGCCCTGGCAACCGCAACTACGGGCGACTTTCAGTTATGGCGCAGTATTTTTGCGCTGTGATGCCAGTTCTGGAAGTACCACCAGACGCCTTCAAGCCACCGCCTAAAGTGGATTCTGCCGTGGTCAGGCTGGTCCCGCACAAACAGCCACCAGTTCAGGTTGATTCGGTAACCACGCTGGAACGTGTCTGTGCGCAAGCGTTTAACCAACGGCGCAAAACCATTCGCAACAGCCTCAAAGAATGCCTGGATGAAGCGGAACTCGCGTCCCTTGGGCTGGATCCCGGGGCGCGGGCAGAAACCCTGTCGTTGCAGAATTTTGCCGACATTGCCAATCTGGTCAATAAGAAAGAAGGTCTTCCGCCGTCTCATGGCTGAACCGGATATTCTGATCTACGTTGCTACCCGGTATTTGCCCGAGCACGCGCCGGAGCAGCCGGGTAAATACGCCTTTGCCTATCACATCACGATCCAGAATCGCAGTGACGTCACCGTGCAATTGCTCAATCGCTACTGGCTGATCACCGATGCCAATGGAAAAAGCTCAGAAATTCGGGGGGCGGGCGTAGTAGGCAAGCAGCCAATCATTGAACCGGGTGACGAGTTTCAATACACCAGCGGTGCCATTATCGATACCCCCGTGGGCAATATGCAGGGGTACTATGAAATGACCACCGACAACGGGCTCGAATTCCGCGCCCCAATAGACATATTTACCCTGGCAGTACCGAATGTTATCAATTAAGCGTAAATCAAAAGCCCAGACCCTGGTCGTGGGTGACATTCAAGGGTGTTATGACGGGCTAATGCGCCTGTTGGACAAGGCAAAATTCAATCCTGAACGGGACCGGCTCTATGCCGTGGGTGATCTTGTCGCCAGAGGCAGTAATTCACTGAAAACGGTGAATTACCTGATGAAGCTGGGCGATCGATTTTCTTCCGTGCTGGGCAATCATGATTTGCACTTTCTGGCCGTGTGCGAAGGGCTCAAAAAAGCCAAAAAAAGTGACAAGTTAAAAAAGCTGCTGGACAGCCCAATTTTGCCTGAAGCTATTGAATGGTTCCGCAACTTCCCCCTCGCCCAGCAGATTCATCCGGGGTATGTAATGGTACATGCCGGGCTTTACCCCCACTGGTCTACCAAGGAATTGCTGGAACATAGCGAAGAAGTCAGCTCGGTGCTTCGCGGGCCGGATTACCGCCAACTTCTGGAACATATGTACGGCAGCGATCCACATCATTGGTCAGATCACAGCAGCGGCTACTCCCGCCTGAGATTCATCATCAATGCCACTACCCGTATGCGATTTCTGAAAGGCGACAAGGATTTGGAGTTTGCCCATAAAGGCGCACCCGAGTCAGAGAAATTACTGACTCCCTGGTTCGAGATCCCAAACCCAAAACTGCAGAGCCATGAAACCATTTTATTCGGGCATTGGGCGGCACTGGCGGGCGAGACCCACAATTCACAGTTTATCGGGCTGGATACCGGCTATGTGTGGGGGCAACGTATGAGTGCCTACCGTATTGAAGATGCTCGCGTGATCCGGGTAAAGGCGAACTGATCCTACCAATAAATTTCACACCCTCAAGGCCACTCTCACGGTAAAGTTATGGCCATTGCGGCCGATAAAGGTTGGTAGCCATGTTGAAAATACACTTTTATCAGCATTGCATCGGGAAACGCATGCGAAACCTGACTTTACCCATCTTTTGCGTGCCCGGATGCTCCCCCAAACTGCTAATCCCAAGGGTTTCAGGGGTCTACTTGGGCTGAGTATGAGCTGTGAGTCAATTTAATGCGTAGCAGGGTCATCGGTTACTCAGGCCACAAACCGCTGCATAAGTGATTTTAAATGATGCACTTATGTAAAATATTTGTCACAATTGCGGTTAGCCGCACGAAGTATAACAATGTAATTGTTCAGGAGTTCCGATGAAAATTACAGTAGCAATGCGTATTATAGGTGGTTTTATAACCATCAGTTTGCTGTTAGTTATAATCAGCATTTCGTCTCTCATCAACCTGAACTCCGTGGGCTCTGCCACCGAAGAGGTCAATACTCTCGCTCTCCCAACCCTGGCCGGGAGCAGTGCACTTAAAGCAAGCTTCCTGAATATGGGCCGCCTTACATTTGAATCTTACATTGAAGAAGATCTTGCCGGCCTGGATCAGAAACAGCGTAGCTTCAATCAGAGTAAACAGAATTTTGAGCAGCAGTATCAGGAACTGGCCAAGGTCGTCAGCGACGAGCCTCAGCTCAGGCAAACCCTGAATAACGCCAAAGGCGCGTATGACGCTTACATCACTAACGTTGAAAAAATGTATTCCAGTCATCGTGCCTATATGAATATGCGCAACGCGATAGATGACAAGCTGGGCGAGGCAGAAGACGGTGCAGATGATGCTGCAACCTATCTACTTGATTTTTCAGATCTGAATGCGGTGAAAAACAACTCAAAACTGTCAGCTGCTGCGAAAATTGGTGGACAGCTGGAAACCTCCCTGCTGTCTCTGCTAACCGTATCCTACGAATACATCAAAACCCAGACACTGCAGCGCTCACAAACCCTGGGGAACGAAGTAGAACTGGTTGTATCCCAGGTTTCCGGAAAACTGTCCGACATGATGCGTGCAGCAGATGGACAGGATTCATCTGGCAGTCTGGAAGAAATCAATGATCTGGTCGGCAACGCATTGAATGCCATCACCGCCAAAGACGGTGTTCTTCAACTCCACGTTGATCGCCTTGAGCATCGCAATGCCGCCGAAGCAGCCCTGAACCGCTCGGACGACAACATCAGCCAGGCAATCGAGGATCTGGAAAAGCTGCTGGTACTGGCTGACAAGAAAGCCAGCGAGGTAGAGCAACAGGTTTCCTCAAAAGTCAGCATGGGTAATACCATGGTGATTATTGTTGTGTTGATTTCATTAGTGATTGCTGCCGGTATCGGCTACTTTACCGTCATTGCCATCACCCGCCCGCTGAACCGGGTTAATGAACTTCTGAATGTAGCATCTTCAGGGGATCTGACTCAGCGTATGGACGATTCGGCACAAGACGAATTCGGACAGCTCGCACGCAACTGCAACCGTTTGATTGGCAGCCTGAAAAGCTTGATAGCCGGTATCAATAACCGGGCTGAGCAATTGGCAGCCGCTTCCGAGCAAACCTCAACGGTTACCGCACAAACCACCCACTCGATTCAGGATCAGAAATCGCAAATTGCCCAGGTAGCCACTGCAACTACCGAGATGCACTCTACATCTCAGCTGGTTATGAGCAACGCTGAAGACACCCTGAACCAGATCCGCCATGCGGATGCAGAAGCGCAAAACGTGCGTAAGATTTCGGTAGAGAATAAATCCACCATTGAAATACTGGCCCGGGATGTTCAGGAAGCCGCAACAGTTATTAACAAGCTTCACCAGGACAGCGCCAGCATTGGTGGAATTCTGGACGTAATTCGCGGGGTTGCCGACCAGACCAACCTGCTGGCACTCAACGCCGCAATTGAAGCAGCCCGTGCTGGAGAACAGGGGCGTGGTTTTGCCGTTGTTGCCGACGAAGTGCGCACGCTGGCCAGTCGCACCCAGGAGTCCACCCAGGAAATCAATGCGATGATAGAAGTACTGCAGGCCGGCGCTGAGAAAGCCGTTGCGGTAATGAACCAGGGTAAAGAACAAACCGCAGTGTGCGTTGAGCAAACAGAACGCGCGACCCAGGCACTTGATGTTATCTCCGATGCCGTGCACAAAGCTCACGATGTCAGTTCGCAGATTGAACAATCTGCCCGCGAGCAAAACACCGTTTCACAGGAAATCAGCGAAAAGCTCGAAACCATAGTAGGTATTGCCGAAGAAACCTCTGTGGGAGCCCAGCAGACTTCCGATTCAAGCCACGAAGTGGCGCGACTGGCCGAAGAACTCAAACAGTCTATCCGCCAATTCAAAGTCTGAACTGACATTCCCTTCAAAACCCGAAAAGGCAGCTCAAAAGCTGCCTTTTTTGCCTCATAACTTTAGTAAGTTGTCTATGCTTATAGCTGTTCGATTAGGAAAGCGAGTGCACAGCGCGAACATTCCTGTTCAGGTAAACGTCTTTCTCACGAGGTGATGTTGCACATCATCCGCAGCACCGAGTGCTGTCCCCTCTGCAAACCAAACCAAATCAGGATGACTATCATCATGGAGCAACGATTCACCAAAATTGAAATTTTAACCCTTTGGATTTTACTCACCTGCCTGTTTATGGCCTGGCAAAGTCGTGCGCAGTTCGTCTTCGATGAGACAACCTTAAACGTGCCCGGTGAACCCTTTGCTGTGATCACCGGTGACTTTAATGGCGACGGTGCGCCAGATATTGCGGCGAGTATTTACTACTTCGGATTTTTTGAAGACGGGCGTTCCGTAGTGGTTTATCTGAATGACGGAATCGGCGGTTTCTTGCCCGGCGTAGAATACCCGACCGGGCTCAGCCCAGCGGCCATCGATGTCGCCGACATTGATGACGACGGTGATCTCGACATGGCAGTATCCAACGCCGAGTCAGACACAGTCACTGTTCTTATCAACGACGGTATCGGGCAATTTAACAGCAGTCGCACCTATGGTCTGGCGGGCGGCGAAAATGCCCGCGACATCAAATTTCTGGATTGGGACAGGGACGGTCATGAGGACATTTTCGTTATCAACAATTTGGGCAGTGTTTATCTGACCTTGCTTGTGAACAATGGCTCTGGTGATTTCACCCGCATTACCCCGGTACCAATAGGCCGTTTCTCAGTTGCCGGTGCTCCCGCTGATTTTGATGCCGATGGTGCCACCGACCTGGCAATTTCAAGCCTTGGAGAAGATACCGTGCACGTGTTACTCAGTGATGGCGACGGATGGTATTGGGAGCACATTGAAATCGATGCACTCGACAACCCATTTCAGTTGACGGCGGAGGACTTTAACCTGGATGGCACGCCGGATCTGGTGGTTACCCGCGAGGACGGGCTGGCTTTTTATCGAAATGACGGGGCAGCCAATTTTCAGTTTGCAAGACTGTATCGTTTCATTGAAGACCGTCCGCTGGATATACAACTTGTAGACCTTAACAATGACGGCATAAAGGATTACGCCGCAGCAGTAGGCTACGAAGACTCAGGCGTAGCTGTTCTGCTAAGTAATTCCCTTGGCCGACCAGCAGAACGCATCGACTTTTCCACCGAACCCAATCCAGGCGACGTTTCCTCGGTCGAGTCCATTGCCAGCGCTGATTTCGATGGTGATGGGGTGAAGGATTTAATTGTCAATGATTCGGCCACAGATATGGTCAGGGTGTTCTACAATCGCACAGCCGCTTCTCCCCTGCTTGGAGCCGTAACCGGCATTACCACCAGTCGGGTCCGGTGCAAAAACATCACCACTCGTCAAAGCGTACAGTTGCTTGGGCCTCACTCAAACTGGAACTGTTCAGCTGCCGGGCTGGTAACCCATCCTGGCGACAGGGTCGCTATTCTGATTGACGGTGAAGTTACTGACGCAGCCGTTGCCGGAGCATCCACGCAAGGTATTTCGGACAAACGTCGGGTTAGTTGTACCGCCGCTGCCAACGTAGCACGCAATTACACCATGAAAGCCAGCTGGAATTGTGAAGAAATGGGAGTGCCTGTTGCGGTTGGTGACAGTGTACATCTGATTGCTTCGGGGATCGTTTACTGACAATCAATAACGTCGCCGAAAAAGAATGAACAGGGCGCGGGAAAAGACCTTCGCCCTGTTTACCTATAGTGTTACTCAAACAGTGCTTTGTGGAGTTCCTGCACTATTTCCGAGCTGTCGCTTTCGTTAACCAGAAACGACAAATTATGAGGATTGGCGCCGAAACAAATCATACGCAGATTGTACTCGGCCACGGCGGCAAAGATTTTGCTCGACACGCCTTTGGCGGTTTGCATATTGTTGCCCACCACCGTTACCAGGTCGTAACCGTCTTCCACCACCACATCACACAGGGTTTGCAGCTCAGCCAGGGTCTCCTTGTTCAGGCGCTGGGCTACGGAATTGGCCGGATTATCCAGAGTGAACGATACGGAAATCTCTGATGTGGTCACCAGATCCACGCTGAGCTTATGTTTGGCAATGATCGCAAACACTTGCTGCAAAAAGCCCTGCGCATACATCATCTTGGGCGTTTTCACTGTCACCATCACCTGCTCTTTGCGGCGTGTAATTGCCCGATAAGGGGGTTCTTCGGCACAATCGCGCATGATCCAGGTGCCGCCTTTCTCCGGCTCTTTACTGGAACCGACAAATACCTTGATGTCTTTGCGCAAAGCCGGTTCCATGGTCGCCGGGTGCAGTACCTTGGCACCGAAAGTTGCCATTTCAGCCGCCTCTTCAAAGCTCAATTCCGGCAATGGGCGCGCGGCTGGCGTAATGCGCGGGTCAGTGGTATACACACCAATTACGTCAGTCCATATTTCACACACGTCGGCATCCAGTGCCTCGGCCAGCAGGGCAGCGGTAAAATCTGAGCCTCCCCTGCCCAGAGTGGTGGTGCGCCCTTCGGCATCACAACCCACAAACCCCTGGGTAACCACCACAGAATCTTTCAGTTCGGGCTGTAGCAGTTGCTTTGCCAAAGCTGCAATGGTCTCCAGTTCAGGTGCAGCAGCGCCGAATTCGCTGTCGGTGCGCAGCACATTGCGAACGTCAAAATTGAGGCTGGCCACATCCTGCTCGGCAAGCACGGCACTGAACATTAAAGACGACATACGCTCACCCATGGAGAGCAGCTGATCTTTCAGATCGTTGCGATGCAGAATTTCTTCATGGAAGGCAAGTTCGCGTAATTCTTCAAGCAAATCATTGAGCTTGGGGGCAACACTCTCCCGGTCCTGTAATTCTTCCAAAATCGCCATCTCAATGGCTTCAATGGAATTGCAGGTTTCGGTTATCTGGTCCTGAGTCATTGGAGTATGGGCCAGGCTGACCAGAAAGTTGGTCACGCCGGCTGAAGCGCTGACAACCACAATTCGGGTATCGGAATTGTTGGCAACGATACGGGCACAGTTTTGCATGGCTGCATAGTTAGCCACACTGGTACCGCCGAATTTGGCAATGGTTAAAGCTTTAGACACGGTTTTCTCCGGTTCTTCCGACTCAATTGAGCCGGATTTATGGATTCACAATAATTCGGTCGCCGACAGCTATCTGATGTGCGGCAAACCAACCCTGGTTCATTTCTAGCGCAAAACTTACCGCTTTTGACGCCCCCACTGAGGTTAAATCCTGGGGTTGCAGCGGTTTTATGTCGGTTATTACACCGTTTCTGTCGATAAATGCTACGTCCAAGGGTATTAAAGTATTTTTCATCCACATGCTGGCCTGTCTGGCGGGAAAAAAGTGGAACAGCATTCCACAATCGTCACACAAACTGGTGCGGTACATTAACCCCCGCGACCGTTGCCGATCGGTTTGGGCAAATTCCACTTCCAGCACTTTTTTGCCAATCTGGATCCTTGCCGAGTTGAATTCCACCTCATCAGGTTGCTGGGCATACGCCACAGCCCAAAGCATAGCCATAACCATGGCAGCCGCCAGGCGTAATGATTGTCGGTACATAGCTTGGTTTCCGTTACGAGTAAGTGATTCGAACACAACTTCCATCCACAAAGAACAAAAAAAGCCGGGCCCTTACGGTGCCCGGCTCGCTAGTTTATACGCCAAGTCAGGCAACATTCAATGTCGGAATGATGTTAGCCTTCGCTTCTTCTTCCGCTTTCTTGAAGCTTTCCATCTTGTCGAAGTTCAAGTAACGGAATACTTCGGCAGACATAGAGTCAATCTTGCTGGCGTATTCCATATATTCCTGTGCAGTCGGGATACGGCCAACGATAGCACCTACTGCAGCCAATTCCGCAGAGGTCAGGTAAACGTTGGCACCGTCACCGAGGCGGTTCGGGAAGTTACGGGTAGAGGTAGACAGTACCGTCGCTCCGGCTTCAACCCGAGCCTGGTTACCCATGCACAGTGAACAGCCGGGCATTTCAGTGCGTACGCCCACACGGCCATAGATGTTGTAGTAACCTTCTTCCATCAACTGGGCCTTGTCCATCTTGGTCGGTGGAGAAATCCACAGACGGGTGGGAAGCGACTTGTTGTATTGCTCCAGCAGCTTACCCGCCGCACGGAAGTGACCAATGTTGGTCATACAGGAACCGATGAACACTTCGTCTACCTTGTCACCAGCAACGTCAGACAGAGTCTTGGCATCGTCCGGGTCGTTAGGGCAGCACACAATCGGCTCTTTGATTTCAGACAGGTCAATCTCAATCACTTCAGCGTATTCTGCGTCTTTGTCTGCTCGCATCAGGCTTGGGTTAGCCAGCCACTCTTCCATCTTCTGTGCACGACGCTCAAGGGTACGAGGGTCGCCGTAGCCTTCATTGATCATCCAGCGCAACATGGTGATGTTGGAGCGCAGGTACTCGGCAATGGACTCTTCAGACAGGTTGATGGTACAACCCGCAGCGGAACGCTCAGCAGACGCGTCAGACAGCTCAAAAGCCTGCTCAACTGTGAGATCTTCCAGACCTTCAATCTCCAGAATACGTCCGGAGAAGGCGTTGATCTTACCCTTCTTCTCAACGGTCAGCAGGCCCTGCTTGATACCGTAAAGAGGAATGGCATGAACCAGGTCACGCAAGGTAATGCCAGGCTGTCTTTCACCTTTGAAGCGCACCAGAATCGACTCTGGCATATCCAGTGGCATAACACCGGTTGCTGCGGCAAACGCAACAAGACCTGAACCGGCCGGGAATGAAATCCCCAGCGGGAAGCGGGTGTGAGAGTCACCACCAGTTCCAACGGTATCCGGAAGCAACATGCGGTTCAGCCAGCTGTGGATGATACCGTCACCTGGGCGCAGGGATACACCGCCACGATTCATAATGAAGTCCGGCAAGGTGTGCTGGGTTTCAATATCAACCGGCTTGGGGTACGCCGCAGTATGGCAGAAAGACTGCATGGTCAAATCGGCAGTAAAGCCCAGGCAGGCCAGGTCTTTAAGTTCGTCACGGGTCATCGGACCGGTGGTGTCCTGAGAACCCACAGTGGTCATTTTAGGTTCGCAGTAAGTGCCAGGGCGAATGCCTTCAACACCACACGCCTTGCCGACCATTTTCTGGGCGAGAGTATAACCCTTACCTGTGTCGGCTGGTTGCTCTGGCTTGCGGAACAATTCCGACGGGCCCAGTCCAAGTGCTTCACGGGCTTTTTCGGTCAGGCCACGGCCGATGATTAGGTTGATACGGCCTCCGGCACGCACTTCATCCAGAATCACTTTGGATTTGTAATCGTACTCAGCCAGCACTTCACCAGTTTCATGGTTGGTGATCTTGCCTTCAAACGGGTAGATGTCGATAACATCGCCCATATTCATGTTGTCAACGTCGGCTTCAAACACCAGCGCGCCGGCATCTTCCATGGTATTGAAGAAGATTGGCGCCACTTTGCCACCAATACAGACACCGCCACCGCGCTTGTTAGGTACACCTGGCAGGTCTTCACCAAAGAACCACAGCACAGAGTTGGTGGCTGACTTGCGCGAGGAACCGGTTCCCACAACATCGCCCACAAATGCGACCGGGTAACCTTTACTCTTCACTTCCTCAATTTGTTTCATTGGGCCTTTTACGCCATGCTCTTCCGGCTCAAGACCATCGCGGGTCATTTTGTAAGCGGCCAGGGCGTGCAAAGGAATGTCAGGACGAGACCAGGCGTCCGGGGCCGGAGACAGGTCGTCGGTATTGGTTTCACCGGTTACTTTAAAAACGGTGTAGGTGATTTTGTCGTCCATTTGCTTGCGGGAGGTGAACCATTCCCCTTCGGCCCAGGACTCAATCACTTCGGTGGCATAGGCATTACCGGCTTTGTGTTTTTCTTCCACGTCGTGGAAAGCGTCAAACATCAGCAAAGTGTGCTTCAGTTCTTTGGCCGCCAGTGGAGCCAGCGCTTCGTCGTCCAGCAAATCAACCAGAGTTACGATGTTGTAACCACCGTGCATGTTACCCAGAAGCTCAACGGCCTTTTCCTTGCTGATCAACGCACAGGTGTCTTCACCCTTAACGATGGCGCTTAAAAAGCCGGCTTTAACGTAGGCGGCTTCATCCACACCAGGAGGTACGCGCTCGGAAATCAATTCAAGCAGGTAAGCTTCTTCGCCGGCAGGCGGATTTTTCAAAAGCTCAACCAGGCCTGCGACCTGCTCTGCATTCAGTGGTTTTGGGGGGATGCCTTCTGCTGCACGCTCTTCCACGTGTTTGCGATATTCTTGTAACACGATTGCTTCCTCATGGTTATTCCTGCCGCACCCAAGTGGTACTTGCCGCAGGAAGTGACTGGTAAATCGGCGGAATTATACCGACTCGCAAGGTGAATTTAAATTTCAGTGCACTTTCATTCACTTATAGCGGGTATTCAGCCAGACTATTGACCACCGTAACAGCATATCAAACCGCTTGTTGAATATTCTGAAAACCGGGTGAACAACGGATGGAGCTGCCCGCTTTGTTCGATACGAACGCCGATTTGGCGGGACAATAGTAGCAAAGATTTACCGCTACTGTCCTGCTGGGGCTAACATTTTGTTTCCGGCGAGTTCTCTCTGACATGAGTGATTAACTCAGGAAAGAAGTCCACAAAGCACTCTTCAAAAAATGAGTAATTCTGAATGATTTCTTCTACGCAGCCCTCAAACTGATGCTCAAACCGGATACGCGTGGCGATCCGGTCCAGCGCCAGCCCTATTCCATCGAGACTCTGATAAGTTTCAAACCAGTGATACTCAATCATATTACTCACCACCCGCTGCATTCGTTGCGGCATTTGTGGAATCTTCCAGTCCAGAAACATGTAGGCCTGGTAGCAGAATTTTTCAAAGGGAATGTCGCTGAAATGTGACCAGTGCTTGATAAGGTAATAATCGAACAACACATCCAGCGCAATACCGGCAAAACGTCTTCTTTCAGTACTGAACTCCTGCTTGGCTCGGCGTACAAGCGGGTGAGCATCGGTAAACCGGTCAACCAGATAATGGTTTTGCAAACCGGCCAGGACCGCATCAGGGTAATGCTGGATGTCTGCACCACGACGAAAATCCCCCAGCAGGTTACCGAAATGGGAGTCAGCGTGGGGTTGGGCCAGAAACAGATGTGCCAGATAGTTCATGATGCCTCAGCGTGTAACGGATACACCGAGTGTACCACGCTAAGAAAGTTTGGTGGCTGTAAGCCCCGACGGATGCCAGGGCTTGAAAAAAATAACGTGCAACTTCACAACGCTCATTGCCAGGCACGCAAACACTGCAGAAGTTATGAGGACAGTTCGGCGTCCAGGCGTTCCTGGGCGGTTTTCTCCGACTCAACAAACTGCTTCCACTGCTGTGCCATACCACGGCTGGACTGATGTTTTTCGGCTTCTGCCAGTTGGTTGAGGGCCAGCGCGTACTGCTTTTTGTTGTACAATGCCATGCCTTTTACCAGATACACCAGGCCAGGGTTGCGCAACTCTCCTTTTTCCAGAGCCCGGTCGGCAGATGAAATGGCATCATCCCACCGTTCCGCATTAAGCAATATTTGCGCAAGCTGAGCGTCCAGTTCACCGTCATCAGACAGTTCTGAGGCCGCCATCATGGCCGGAATGGCTTTGTCCTGCTCTTTGGCCAGTGACCAGCTCTGGCCCAAAAATTTCAGGTTTCGCAGGTTTCGCTCCAGCACGCCTTCCTCCAGCGCCTGCTCCATCAGTTTGGCCCCTTTGTAAGGCGCACGATGATAATAATACAGCTGAGCCAGATTGAAGATGTCGGCGGCACTTTCCACGTAACCCTGCTGGTAAGCCGATTCCATAATCGCCAGTTGCTTACGCTCTTCGCCCAGCTCTCCGTACATGCCAGCCAACTGGATCCAGTACTTTGGCTCATTGAACAGTTTAACCATCTTAATCAGAACATCTTTGACTTTCTCTGGCTGCTTGAGCTCATAGAAAATCGCCCGCTGCAACACCAGCCAGTTCTCATCCGGGATCATGCCTTCGGCCTCATGATCTTCTATGGCCTTGGTGATGAAGCCGGCGGCTTCCTGATACAGTTTATTCTGATAGTAGGCCTGAGCTTTAAGGATTAGGTTTTTGGGTGGCACCGGGCCATCATTCAGCGATTCCCAGCGCTCCAGAAAACGGACACTCTTGTCGTAATTCCCCTGCATCAGATGCAACTGGGCAAGGCTGAACAGAGTGGTCATCTCAAAGTTTTCGGGGATGGGCTGTTGTTCAACTACCTGTTCGAAGGCGTTCAGCGCCTGGTCATACTGTTCGTCGTTGTAATAAATAAAGCCGTAAAAATTGTACATCATGGCTTTTTCATAACTGTTCATCGAACTGGATTTATCTTCCACTTCCTTGAGGATCGCAATGGCTTCGGAAAGATTGTTTTCATCCGCAGCAGCCTGCGCCCGGGCCAGCTGTTCATAAACCTTTGAACGCAGCGTGGGTACCCGCCGGGTAGGTTTGTCACTGGCCTTGGTTTCCTGCGCCTGAGCGGAAGGGGCAATCAATACCCCAGACAGGCCGGTGCCCAGAGTAACAGCCGTGATCACAACAGCCATCAGGGATTTAGTGAGTAAATGCTTCATTTCAAATTACCCGTCAATCTGGAATGTTATGCGGTTTTGCACGCCGGAAACCTCGGTGGCTTCGCCATTCACCACCCGTGGCTTGTACTTGAATTTCAGCGCAGCGTCGATGGCCGCCTGCTCAAAAATTCCCTGGGGGTTGGCTTCCACTACAATAGGGTCACGCACCGCGCCCTGCTTGGTAACCGTAAATTCAACGATCACGAAACCTTCAATACCACGCTGCAATGCACGTCTTGGATAAACCGGCGCAACCTTAACAATTGGTAAGTACTCACCATCACCGGATTCCAACGCCAGTCCACCGTCTAGGGATATATCATCACCCACGTCAGCACTAAAATCCATTCCGGAGCCTTCAGCATTAGGCGAACTGGACTCCATCTGGGGCTGATTCATTTGTGGAGGCGGTTCTTTCGGCGGAGGCGGCTTTCTGGGCTTGCGCTCTTTCTGCTCAACCTGCTCTTCCTGTTTCACCCGCACAAAATCCAGCACGCTGCCCTGAGGCGGCTCAGTTAACGCACTGCCACCCATCTGGATCAGGGACTGCATCAAAAAGAACAGCCCCAGCGTGATGGCCAGCGATACGCCAATAGCGATTAAAAATCGAGGTATGGCATGTGGCATAGCTTATGGCTCTTGTGCTGCAATGGAGACGTCGTAAACACCCGCTGCCCGGGACGCATCCATAACCTTGATCAGGGTCTCAGTTGTGGACTTGGCATCGGCCTGAATAACCACAGTGCCCTGCGGGTTTTCAGCGTGCAAACGTTCGATGTTGGCCTGCACGGCGCGCACATCCACTCGGCGCTTGTTTATCCAGATTTCACCTTTATCCGAAATCGCCACCAGTATGTTAGCGCGATCTTTTTTCACCGCAGTGGCGGCTTCCGGGCGGTTCACGTCAATACCGGCTTCTTTCACAAAAGAGGCAGTAACAATGAAGAAAATCAACATAATGAATACCACGTCCAGCATGGGGGTCATATCGATATTGGCTTCTTCTTCATCAACCAGATTTTGAAAGTGCTGCTTCATAGTTCAATACCTTTTATTAACGCGCTGGCGTTAACGTTCAATAGTCAATGCATCCTCGAGATGCGTGCGTTCCGACTTCACCGTACGGTTCAGCCAGGTGGAGGCAAATACACCGGACAATGCGCCAACCATACCAGCCATCGTCGGGATGGTGGCCTTGGACACACCGGACGCCATGGAACGGGCGTTACCGGAGCCGGATATGGCCATAACGTCAAACACTTCGATCATACCGGTTACGGTACCCATCAAACCCAGCAGCGGACATAGCGCCACCAGAGCCTGGATAATCGGAATGCTGCCGTTAAGCTGCATGGTCAGCCGTGATATGGTTTGCTGCCGAATTTGCTGTGCGAACCAGGATTTCCGGTCTGTGCGTGCCTTCCACATGGCAACCGCTTCGTTTTTAAAGTTCTTGTGCCAGATAAACAGGTACAACGCACGCTCGAGGATCAAAAGCCACATAACGAAGATCAGCAGGCCGATGACCAGCAGAACCTGGCCACCTGTCTCTGTAAAATCGCGAATTGCTTCAAGAAACTCGATCATCACTTAGCCCCGCTCAGCACGCTCTGCAATCACCCCGGAAGCTTGCTCCTGCAGGATGTATACAATATTTTTGCTGCGTGTATTGAGCATGGCGTACAGCAGGGTCATAGGGATAGCCACCACCAGACCCAGTACCGTAGTAACCAGTGCCGTGGAGATACCACCCGCCATCAGTTTGGGGTCACCGGTTCCAAACAGGGTAATGGCCTGAAAGGTATTGATCATACCGGTCACCGTTCCCAGCAGACCCATCAGCGGTGCCACTACGGAAATGATTTTGATGATGGTCAGATTGCGGCCCAGTTTAGGCACTTCACCCAGGATAGCTTCGGTCAGGTGAAGTTCCAGCGCTTCGGTGTCGGCATTGGGGTACTCTTCACGCACTTTCAACACGCGGCCCAAAGGGTTGTTGGTTTTAACTTCCTTGCTCTTGAGCTGCTTGTTCACCTTGGTACGGATTACCGTAAGGCTGAACAGACGTTCAACGGCGAGCAGCAGGCCAAATGCGCCAACAATCAGAATGATGTAGCCCACCAGGCCGCCTTGCTCTACCCGCTCCTTCAGGTTAGGTGCCTGAACCAGCAAACCAAGAATGGAACCGCCGGTAGGGTCGATACCGAACTCTACCAGTTCGCCGTTGGAGCTTTGCAGATCAGCAGCACTGTCGCCGTAGCGCTCAGCCGGCTGGCGAACCAGTTCTGCCACCGTACCGGTAATGCCATTGAAGTCCAGATACTTGCCATCCGCAACCAAGGCGAACGGACCAACCCGCACCACGTCTTTACTGACCTTGGCACCACCAGCTTCCACAACATTGGTCGTGAATCGGGTGACTTTACCCGACTCAGTCATTTCACGCTGAATTTCAAACCAGACCCTTTCTATTTCTTCAATGGAAGCCAGCTTGGAACTTTTACCCATGTCCTGAGCCATTTGATCCAGAAAGGCAGCCCGACCTGGAATTTGAGCCGAAACAACGGAATTCTGAAATTTGCTCTTAGTATCACCAGCAACCTGCTGCAGTACGCCAAATAACTCTTTCAGAGAACCAAGGCGCGCATCCAGTGCAGTATTCAAATCAGCGATTTTGAATTCGTTCTCTTCAAAGCGGGTTTCCAGATTCTCGGAGGTGGCGAGCTTCTGGTCGCGCTCGGCACGGGTTTCACTCAGAATACGGTCCTGCTCAGAACGCATTTGGGTAAAACGCTGTTCACGCTGCTTGTTCTGTTCGGACTGAGCGTACTGGCCTTGCTCCAGTTGCTTAAGCAGTGCGTCCAGATCCAGTGCGCGGTCTGATTGTGCCAGTGTCTGCGCGCTCAGGCTGATTGCCGCCAGACCAAAAGCAATTTGTTTTACGTGTTTTATCATGGTCTTCAACCTCTTAGTCTGTAATGGCTACAGGTAGCATCAGTAAGTCCGGGGCAAGCTGCTTCTTGGCCATACGCAGACCCTTGGTTATCTGGGTACGGTAGCTGCTGTCGAGCTCCTCCCACTGACGGGTTTGTTTGTTCCAGACACCCTGACGTGAGGCATCACGAGTCTGATAAATCAGTGCAGTGCGGCCCAGACGCAGGAATTCCACATCACGCTCCTGACCGTCAATATCATGAATCCCGCTGTAGGCTTCCATGGTGCGGCCGTAATCCATCTCAACCTGATAGGCTTCCATTACCCGGCGGAATTTTTCCGAGGTCGCCACATCGGCTCTGTCCATCATGGCTTGCAAATCGGCGATACGATTGGCGCGCTCCTGGGGCAAAAACGGCACATCCAGTTCCACGAACTGAGCAAGGCCCTCAATCATGCGGATCATTAAGGGTGTGATTTGACGCTCAATCACCGACACTTCGTCGATAGCAGCGTTCAAATCGGCCATTTCCTGTTGCTGGTTGCCGATCTGCTTACTCAACTGGCTGTTGTAGACTTCCAGACCTTCAATTTCTTTATTCAGTGTTTTGAACTGCTGAAGTTTGCTGTCGATTTGGTCGGTAAGGGTGTTGATGGTTTGCTGCGACGCGGCAGCAGACTCATTGATTTTTGCCGCTTCATCGACGACAGGTTTCAAGACTTCATCGTCTTGTGCCACAGCTGAAGTCGCCATTACAGCGCTCGCCAACAGCATCGAGTGGATAAGCTTCATACATTCAAACCTTATTGATTAATATGAAATCGGATAACCTCAAAAGGCTTTCCAACCTATAAATTTCTGCGCGTAGGATAGAAGTTTTGTGTGACAGTTTTATTACGTGACTGTCATATTTCGCTGGCTTTCTGTGATGTGGCCAGGCAAATAAAAAGAGCCGCAAAAGCGGCTCTTTTTTGATTCCCTACAAGAACTTAGAAGTCATATTTATAGGAGAGACTAAATTCCGTGCCGCGGGTTTCCGACCTCAGCAGGGTATCCTCAAAAGACAGCTCGCGCTGTTCATCCAGGATATTCTGTAGCTTGAATGTGACGGTGGTATTAAAGTCCGGATAATACTTGTACACCATGTCCAGCGAGTGGAACGGCTGCTCGAAACTGTCATCGAAACCGTCGATACCCGGGATCAGAATACGTTCACCAAATACGTTGTAGACCAGAGAGGCAGAATGTTCACCGTTGTCTGAGTCGTAGCCCAACTGAAGGTTAACCACATACTCAGAGTGACCGGTCAAACGGCGTTCCAGGTTGGTGATGGCCGCCGAAACTCCGGTTTGATCAACAATGTTCTGACGATCCAGCTTGATTTGTGAGTCACTCAGAGTGACGTTCCCGGACACAAACAGATTGTCCCACAGCCCGCTTCCGATCACTTCCAGCCCCTGCAGGAACTCCACTTCCACACCATACAATTCACCAGCTTCAGCGTTGGCAATACGGATAAGAGGTGGGCCATCCTGTGCCGGAGACTGCACCGACTCAATCGGGTCAGTCATATCCTTGTAAAACAGGCCTACTGACAGGTTGTTACCCGCTTCACGATACCATTCCCAGCGCAGATCGTAGTTTTTGATTGCAGTGGTACGAATTCCTGGCGTACCACCAATCGGGAACTCGGTGAGGGGATCGATGTAAGTCGCCGAAGACACTTCCCGCAAATCCGGGCGCACCACGGTTTCTCCATAACTAAGGCGCAGTTGCATGTCCTCATCAATAAAGTAGGTCACTGCCACAGCCGGGTAAAAGTTGTCTTCCACAAAGCCCAACTGCGCTCTGTCCGCCTCGTCTGTGAGGTCGATTTGGTTGGTGCGGGGGTCGAAAGGCACTACGGCCTGACGGAAATCTTCGTAACGTACACCGCCACTGATACGCCAGGTATTGTCAAAGAACAGATCCGCCTCAAGATAGTAGGCATCAATCTTCTGTGCAGCGACGTAATCATCACCGGCAATGGTGGTATCCCGAATAATCGGTGTTGAGGTAAATTCAGCAGCGTCCAGGGCATCGTCACTCAACACGTCAGCAAACAGATTGCCGGTTAGCGTACTTGAGTTGGCAAACGCCCGGGTGTTGATGTCGAAGCGGCGGTTTTCTGCCGAACGGGTTTTGGTAACAAAATCACCACCCGCCTTAAACTCCATCTCCCACTTACCGAGGGTATATGGCAAGTTAATGTTGTAGCCGTAGTTCTCAACCCGATCGTGCAATTGCTGGAAAGTGTAACGACCTGCGGTAGTGGCGTTGGTCAGGCTGCTTTCTGTGACCTTGTCATAAATGCCATCTTCGTTGTCATCGTCCAACAGGAAACGGGCTCTCATATTGCCGGGGGCGTGTCGGGCAGAACGGCCCAAAGAATACTTCCAGTCCACACCCAGGAACCCCAGTTCGGGGAACGTATGCATTCCGCGCAACTGGTTGGTGTACATGCTTCGTTCTTCGTACTGCACATCAAATTCGCGAATACGACGGTTGTCAATTAGCTGAATATTGTTGGTGTTACCGACTTTTTCCTGAATTTGATCACGGGTATCGTTAAGTACAATCAGGCTGTAGTCAATACGATGCTGGCGATTGTAGTCAATGCCGAAATTCATCATGGTTGACCACTTGACGGATTTTTCCGTGGTATCGACTTCGTCGAAAAACCGCACCATAACAATTTCGTCCCCGTTACGTTGTGGCTGTTCACCGATATATTCTTCTGACACGTTCGTTTCGGAATCATACCCAGCGGTCACCAGATAACCTACCCGGATATCGCTGTTATAGTCGTAACTGTTACCCAGCGACAAATTGAAACCCAGATCAGGATCGACACTGTCCAGATAAGGGTCATAGTCACGGTTTACGTCCTTGAGCAGGCTAACCGCCTCTTCCTGCGACAAATTATCCAGAAAATCTTTGTTTTCCCAGCGATTGGCGATTGAAGCCGGAGTTGCTCGGGTACCGTCGTCTGCGCCACGCCAGTCGTCTGAGCCACCATTATAAAAATAGGCGTCATCAAAATTGTCGAAGTTGCTACCCACACTGCCACTCAGATTAAATACAAAATCCGAGGGGATGGTTTTCAGACGGATATCCACGTTACCACCGCCGAACGATGCCGGCATGGAAGGAGAATAGGCCTTCTGAACGGAAAGACTTTCAATAATATCCGACGGGAATAAATCCAGTGGAATAACGTTGCGGGTTGGGTCCGGGCTGGGCACAGCCGCCCCGTTTAACTGTGTGGAAGAATAACGTTCACCCAGACCCCGAACGTAAATGAACTTGCCATCTACCAGCGTCAGTCCTGTTACCCGGCGCAGTGCTGACGCTGCATCCGAATCCCCGGTACGGGAAATCTGCTCGGCACCCATAATATCAGCCACAAACGCCTGGTTTTTGCGTTCTTCCATTACCGCAGTCGCGGTTCCTTTCAGTCGTGTTCCGGTCGCCACAACCTCTTCAATGACTTCATCTTCATTTTGCTGTGCTTCCTGCGCAATGGATGGCAGAGCTGTCATCGTGAGCCCCGCCAAAACCGCCAGACTCAGTGGCTTGATAGGAAACCTGTTAGCAGGCTTATTCATTTTTAACCTCATTGAAAGCGTTCTTTCAGTCAACGAAACGTACTCATTTTTTCGTTGGTGTTACTACGTTGAAAGCAAGCACGCTACTTTTAACGGTAACGTGCCTGCTTCAATTGGCAGGTTAAAAGGGCCTTATTCCAGACCGACAGTCCAACCGGAAGTCCAGTTGTTGTCGCTGTCTTTCACTGCACCAACATAATCAACCACATCGAAGAAGGTATCACCTGTCCAGTCTTTCGGTGTGACCGCATCAGTGATTGTAAAGATTCCATCTACCACATCAGCCTGACCGGCTGCCACTGCGTTCGCACGGGCGGCATCGGTAAACCAGGTTTCCAGATTAACCCCAGCGGCGTCGTACTTGAACGCTTCGGAACAGGCAATGACGGAGTTTGTGAAGGTGATGGTGTCATCGCCCAGGTTTGCCTGGGATTCAGCACTGTTTTCAACTTCAAAACATTCACCCATTCCATCAACGCCGGTGACAATCACGTTGGACAGCTGAGCACCAGTACCTTCACGCAGATAGATACCTTCGGCTTCATCTTCGCCTTTGAAATTGTTACCAATGATGGTCAGGTTAGAGATAATTGGGTTGGACTGAGGTTCGATATCCGGTGTTGAACCATCATTATCCGCTTCAATACCACGGTTAGCGTCAGAGTTATCCTGCGCTTGGCGAACCAGAACGTTTTGCATACGACCCTGGAAGCCATTGTCCCAATCGATGCTGTCGTCCTGGATATCGGTCAGCACCAGGTATTTCACATCAACATTACCACCGAAGAATTCCACGCCGTCGTCCGCGTTTTTATGAACCTGCAGATACTCAACGGTAGTGCCAGAACCCACACCACCAAAGGTAATGCCGTTCAGTTCGTTGTCAGGAGCAATTTCAAAACCACCGTGCATTACGCGAACGTAGCGCAGGGTTCCTGAACTGTCTGCAGTATCAGTACCGCCAAATACCGCACCTTCCTGCACACCTTCAACCTGAAGGGCACAATCACCAGTAGTCGGGCACTTGTTAGAAGGCGCGTTGCCCAAAATGACCAAACCACCCCACTGACCGGCAGCGCCAGCGTCGGACACAACATCGTCTTGGGAGGTGAAGGTAACGGGAGCGTCAACGGTACCCTGGGCGTCGATTTCAGAACCACGGCTCACTACCAGGTAGTCATTACCGGAGGCACCGTAAACGGTTACACCCGGCTGGATTGTCAGCGTCGCACTGTCGGCATTATCGTTACCCACAAACACCGCACCAGACAGGGCGTACATATTACCCGCTGTCAGGGTCAGGTCGGCAGTAATACGGCCACTCACTTCGCAGGTAGTAGTGACACCGTCAACGGATGCGATGTTCGTGGTGCCGGCAGGGCAACCAGAAGAAGCAACAACCACACCTACCTGACCGCCACCAAAGCCGAATGCCCAGCCCTGGCGCCAGTCGTTTGCATTGTCCAGCGCTCCAATAAAGCTGGTGGCTTCAAAGAAGCCATCTGCCTGAGAGGCATCATAGCCGCCAGTCAACAACGGGCTTTCCGCGGTTGGCGTGCCATCGCTGTTCAGGCCAATCGATTCCAGTACCTGGTTTTCTGCCATTACGGCAGTGAACCAGTTTTCCAGATCCACATCGCCGGCACTTTCGTTCCACTTAAAGTTTTCACCGTTGGTGCAGGCCAGAACGGAGTTTCTGATCAGGATGGTACCGTCAGACAGGTTTGCCTGAGACTCGGTCGAACCTTCCACTTCCAGACACTCACCCATCTCAGAAGGGCCGGTAACCAGCATATTGAAGATCTGTGCACCGGTGCCTTCACGCAGGTAAACACCTTCAGATTCATCTTCACCTTTGAAGTTGTTACCAATAATAGTCAGGTTGGAAATCATTGGGTTAGATTGAGGCTCGATGTCGGGCGTGGAGCCATCATTATCGGCCTCAATACCGCGGTTGGCGTCGCCATCGGTGCGATCCTGCTGCACGAATACGTATTGCATCTTACCTTTAAAGCCATTATCCCAGTCGATGCTGTCGTCCTGGTTGGAAGTCAGCACCAAGTGCTTAACGTTGACGTTACCGCCGAAGAATTCAACACCGTCATCTGCGTTGGCATGCACCTGTAGGTAGTCAACCGTTGTGCCTGAACCTACACCACCAAACGTAATGCCGTTCAGTTCGTTGTCCGGAGCAATTTCGAAACCGGCATACTTAACAACCACATATTTCAGAACACCTGAGTTGTCAGATTCGTCAGTACCACCAAATACCGCTCCTTCCTGCACACCTTCTACCTGAAGGGCGCAGTCGCCGGTTAAAGGGCACTTGTTGGAAGGTGCATTACCCAGCAATACCAGACCACCCCACTGACCCGCGCCCACTTCATCGCCGACCACGTCAGCCAGTGACGTAAAGATGATCGGGTTCTCAACAGTACCTTCCGCTTCGATGGTAGAGCCACGGCTCACTACGAGGTAATCGTCACCAGAGCGACCAAAAACTACTGCACCTTCCTCAATCACCAGGTTTGCACTGTCGGCATTATCGTTACCAACAAATACCGGGCCTTCCAGTGCCCAGATAACATCGTTAGTCAGAGTAACATTGCCACTTGCATCGGCATCGTCGGCAGTCAGACGGCCTGAAATTACACGTACTTCTACGTCGGTCCCCAACGCCGTTGACACCTGCCCGCTCAGAAAAGAACTGGTCTCGCCAGGCAGGGTGTCATCCGGATTGGAGCCGCCATTTCCGCCATCGCTGCCGCCATCACCGTAATTGTTGGTTACGCTGTTATCGATATCACCTTCATTGATGTTGATGTCGCCGCCACAGCCGGCCAGTACGAGTGCCGCTGCAATCGCAGATGCCTGAAATACGTGCTTAAGTTCCATTCGTTTCTCCAAGTGCAAATTTTTTATGGATATTAGAAAACGCGAGAACTTTACCTAAGCTAAATGACACATTTGTTACATAACAGAACTGTCACAAAACTTTAATGTGGGTATCCCGAAGCGTAAGCGGCTGTTGAACCAGTATTTTCTTTGGCTTTGATTTTGCGAATGTTTTTAGTTTTCCAGTATGCAAAGGTGCTTGGGGTTATGCGAGCGCAGGTCCGGATACACAAGGCTTTGCAGAATGCAGAAAGGCGTAAGCTGGATGATTCGAACGTTGGGCAGGATGCAGAGAAAAATGGGCAATTATGGCTATTCTATCAGCCGCCGCTGACGCATGAGCATGTCGTTACGCACCGGAAAGTAGCCATCCCGCTCAACCTGCTGCTGCCCCTGCCGTGACAGCACAAAGCGAAGAAATTCCCGTTCCAGGGTAGGCAATGGCTGGCTAGGCGGTTTGTTAACCACCAGATACAAAAAACGCGCAAACGGGTAGGTCTCATTGCGCACGGTCTCCAGTGTCAGCGGAACCAAATCATCTGAGGTTTCTCCGATGGGCAGCGCCCGCACCCCTGCAGTTTTGTACCCATACGCAGCATACCCCATCGCCCCCTGACTGGAGGCAACAGACAGAACCACCGAAGCCGAGCCCGGCTGTTCGTTTACCGTACTTCTGAAGTCGCCGTCGCACAGCGCCATGATCTTGAACAACCCGTAGGTTCCAGACACCGAGTTCCGCCCGAACAGGCGAATGGGCGCGGGATCATTATCAGTTGCAATTCCCAGTTGGGACCAGTTGGTTAACGGCTTGGGGCCACCACAGAAGCGGGTTTCGGAAAAAATGGCGTCAATCTGCTGCAAAGTCAGCCCTGGCAATGGGTTCCGTCGCTCGACAAAAATTGCAATAGCGTCCATAGCCACCCGCAGCACCAAGGGCGGATATCCGTGAGTTCGAACGAATTCACGGATCTCACTGGGTTTAAGTTCCCGGCTCATTGGACCAAGCGTGGCAGTACCTTCCGTTAATGCAGGGGGAGCGGTAGACGAACCGGAGGCCTGGACCTGAAACTTCACCTGGGGGTAAAGGGTTTTGAATTCCTGGGACCAAAGTGCCATAAGGTTTGCAAGCGTGTCAGACCCCACAGAAGTAATATTGCCCGCCACACCAGGCTGACGCTCGTAATCAGGAGGCTGTTGGGCATGGGTGGAAAACACTGAAGCGAACGCGACGGCAAACAGCCATTTTGATGCACTACGGAACAAATTCATTGTGGCTCCTGTATGAGTTCACTGTCGAGCACAAATGAAAACTCGCAGCCCTCGCCTACCGTGCTGGCAATTTCAAGCTGTGAATTGTGATGACTGAGCACATGCTTAACAATCGACAGTCCCAATCCGGAACCGCCGGTTTTGCGCGACCGGGCTTTGTCGACCCGATAAAAACGTTCGGTAATACGTGCCAGGTGATCCTGTGCAATCCCATCGCCGTTATCGATTACTGCAAATCTGGCTCCCTGAACGCTGCGCTGCCAGGTTACCTCAATATGGCCGCCGGCTGGCGTATAGTGAATGGCGTTAAACACCAGATTGGAGCAGGCGCTACGTAACTCCGTCTCAATACCAAACACTTTAAGTTGCTGGTCAACATGAAACTCAATGGTATGGCCCTTTTCCCTGTTCAGGGTCTGGGCTTCAATCTGCAATTGTTTCAGCATGGTGGGCATGTCCACCACTTTTTCATAAATTCGTTCTGAGCTGGCTTCAATACGTGAGAGAACCAGCAAATCTTCAATCAAATTCTGCATCCGGTGAGTTTGCGACGTCATTTCTTTTAGTGCTTTATGCAGAAATGGGTCTGTCTCATCATCCGCTGACAATATTTCAAGATACCCGTTTATAACGGTAAGCGGGGTTCTCAACTCATGGGAAACATTGGCAACGAAATCTTTCCGCATTTCTTCCAGTTGAGAAAGACGGGTAACATTGCGGACAATCAGCAGCAGGTGATCGTCGCCATAGGGCATGATGCGGTATTCAAAGGTTTTGTTCGGATTGGTGGGCGAAGGCACTTCAATGGGAAAGTGGTAATCGCCAGCGTGAAAGTATTCAATGAACTGCGGGTGACGTATCAGGTTATCGAGGCGGCGCCCTGCGTCTGCCGGCCACTTCAGCCCCAGTTCCAGCCGAGCAAGGCGGTTACACCATACAATTCCGGCTTTGGCATCCACAACAACTGCTGCATCGGGCAAAGCCTCAGAGCCTTCACGAAACCGCTTAACCAGCAAACCCAGCTCTTTGCGTTTGTTGCGATTACGACGCTGAAGGTAATAGATACCTTCATAGATGTGCTCCCAAACCCCTCTCACTGTTGGCGGAGACATTTTGCGGCTATGCCACAACCAGCGGTTTAGCCTGAATAAATGCCAGTAGTTAATCAGCAGCAATCCAACTGCGCCCAGGCACACCGCCAGCAACAGATCTTCCAGGTACCATCCGATCAGGGCAAAGATCTGCAGATATAAAAACAGCCTGGCTGTGCTTCTCAACCATGAAAACGGATAATACATGTTGCCGGAAACCTGTTGGTCTGGGTGAAATACAATCTGCGCTATAAACGCACTGCAAACAGAGTACTACAGTTTGGTTGAAAACCGATAGCCTGCCCCACGCACCGTCTGGATCATGGCATCATGACCGTGCGGGGATATGGCCTTTCTCAGGCGGCGAATGTGCACATCCACAGTACGATCTTCAACATATACATTGGTGCCCCACACATTATCGAGAAGCGATTCACGACTGTACACGCGCTCAGGATGGGTCATAAAGAAATGCAGCAGTTTGAATTCTGTCGGACCCATATCGAGCAAATCGTTATTAGCCATCACCCTATGGGAGATGGGCTCTAGCTTTAAGCCGTTAAACTCAATGGGTTCTTCGCTTGAAGTCGGAGTGACACGGCGCATAACCGCTTTAATACGGGCCACCAGCTCCTTGGGAGAAAACGGTTTGGTGACATAATCGTCGGCACCGGCATCCAGGCCCCGAATTTTGTCGTCTTCTTCGCCTCGGGCGGTGAGCATAATAACCGGAATATCACGGGTAAACTCATGCTGCTTAAGACTTTTTGCCAGCTGAACGCCACTGCCTCCCGGCAACATCCAGTCCAGCAAAATCAAATCCGGGTAGGGTTCACAGATTTTTTTCTGTGCAATGTCGTAATCTTCCGCTTCCACCGTGTTGAATCCGGACTGCTCCAGAATGAACTTCAACATTTCGCGGATCGGCGCTTCGTCTTCCACTAACAAGACCGTTCGAGACATAGACTTTTTCCTGCTCATACTAAAAACGCCGTTATTATTCATTGGGTCTGTGACAGTTTTATTAAAACGATTACAGTATAGTGTCAAGTTTTTGACCGTTATTCCGGCACTTGTAATTACGCTTTACCCTTGTTTATTGTTCGTATTACGAATATTCTTTGCACTGGATAATACTTAAACGATACAAGGTGTAGTACCAATGGGGGCCGTAAAGACTGGATTGTCGCGAAAGCTGTTGACTCGTGTTCTTTCGGTTTACTTCGCACTTACTCTCATTGTGACCATCGGGCAGATTTTTACCGAATACCTGAGCACCAAAAGCCACATCGAAAGCGAACTTCAAACGCTAAAAAACACTTTTTCAGAAAGCCTCACCCGGGCTATTTGGGAACTCAACAACGAACAGGCGAAATCCATTGCCAGTGGCCTGATGGAAGTGCCGATAGTTTCCGGCGTGCAAATCAGAGACGAAAACGGTGATTATATTGCCGACTATGGTGTAACCATGCCCCAGTCCCAAACGCAAATTCACGAAGGGCGGATGGAAGACCACAGCGGCGGGGTTTTTGGCTACAGTTTCCCCCTGATTTTCGACTTCTCCGGGCGCACTTCCCAGGTGGGTGACGTGACCCTTTACTCCAACTTTGACATCATATTCGGGCGAATCGAAGTTGGCGTTTTCTTTCTGATTGGCAACGCGATAATCAAAACTGCCTTTCTGGTGTTTCTGTTTATGACCGCTTTCAGACGCATGCTGTCTGAGCCCCTGGCAGAAATCACCGAACAGATGAGCAGCTTCGACCCGGACCACCCGGAAGATTCAAAAATTCAACTTACCATTCATGACGACAACGAGTTGCATCAGTTACAGATTTCCTATAATCAGGTAATTGATGACCTCATTCATTCGCAAAACAAACTGCACGGTACACAGGAAAAACTGCGCCAGGCCAATCGCAAGCTAGACGACCAAAACCTGATTCTGGAACAGGAAGTGGCCAAGAAAACCGCTTCGTTGTCGCAAATTATGCTCGACCTGGAGCAACAGAAAGACGAGCTGATAGCCAATCAGCGTGAGCTTCGCCAGGAAAACGAAAACCGCCAGTACGTGGAAGATGAACTGCGTAAACGAAATGCCGAACTGGCCCATTCGATGGAAAACCTGCGCCTGGCCAAGGATCAGTTAGTCGAATCGGAACGCATGGCTTCACTTGGCGGTCTGGTAGCCGGTATTGCCCACGACGTGAATACGCCATTAGGAGTCAGTGTAACCGCAGCCAGCTTCCTGCATGAGCGCCTGGAAAATCTTCGCTCAGCCTATAACGACAAATCCCTGACCAACAAAACCATGGCTGCATTTATTGAGGAAGCGGAACAATCCACTCTATTGTTACTCTCTAACCTCAACCGCGCGTCAGAACTGATTGCCAGTTTCAAGCAGGTGGCCGTTGACCAGACCAGCGAAGCCGAGCGGGTGTTTAACCTGAATACTTACCTGCACGAGATACTCCAGTCGCTTCAGCCCTCGTTCAAGCAAGCCCGACACCAGGTAGAAATTGAGTGCCCTGAAGAGCTGGAAATTCGTTGCGCACCCGGTGTGATAGCCCAAATCACCACCAATATGATCATGAACTCTCTGAATCACGGCTTTGATAGCGACCAGCAAGGCCATATCAAACTCAAGGTCAGCGAGGAAGATGAACACATTGTGATGCAATATTCCGATGACGGGCGAGGTATTAATGAGCGAGACCTGAACCGCCTGTTCGACGCCTTTTTTACCACCAAACGCGGCCAGGGCGGCAGCGGTTTGGGTACCCATATTATGTACAACCTGGTCACTCAGACGCTGGGCGGGCGGATTGTTGCTAACAGCCAGCCTGGCCAGGGCCTCACCTATACCATACGTTTCCCAAAACGCGGGCACTGAATCTCCCTAATTGCCACGCATGGGCGAGAACGTCGTTGCGCGCTGACTCCGGGATTGATACGCTTGCCGGCCATTTGAATTTACTACGATACCGGCCATGTGGTTTAAAAATATAAAAGCCTATCAGATTACCCAGCCCTTAGCGCTTGACGACGACGATTTGCAGAACGCACTGTCAGAACACAGCTTCAGACCTTGCGGAAACCAGGACACTGCAACGATGGGTTTTGCCTCTCCGTTCGCAATCGCGGGCAAACAGGGCCCGATGTTCCACAAAATTGCCAATCGCATCTGGATCACGGTAAAAAAGCAGGAAAAAATCCTTCCCGCTGCCGTTGTCAATGCCG
Source organism: Alteromonas aestuariivivens (assembly GCF_003367475.1). GTDB lineage: Bacteria > Pseudomonadota > Gammaproteobacteria > Enterobacterales > Alteromonadaceae > Alteromonas > Alteromonas aestuariivivens. The sequence continues at coordinate 174,105 of NZ_QRHA01000002.1, read as the reverse complement.
AACTGGCAGAAAAGGTAGCCCAGATAGAACAGGAAACCGGCTCTCCCGTAAGCAAAAAATCACAGAGCGACATCAAACAGGAAATCATTTTCCAGTTGCTCCCCCAGGCGTTTACTAAAAATACCTTTACCCACGGCTTCATCTCTCTTGAAGACAACCTGGTAGTAGTAGATGCCAGCGCCGATGGCAAAGCAGAAGCCTTTCTCGCGCTGGTGCGCAAGGCCATAGGCTCGCTGCCCGTCGTCCCCCTTGCCCGCCGAAGCCTGCAGAGCGAACTGACTCACTGGCTAACAGACAAGGCTCCGGCAGAGCTTGAGTTGCTGGAAGAAGCGGAGCTTAAATCTACCGATGAGCTTGAAAGCGTGATCCGCTGCAAAAACCAACCTTTAGACAGTGACGAAATCAAACTTCATCTGGACGCCGGTAAACTGGTTCAGAAAGTGGCTTTTGAGTATCAGGATTCACTAACCGCGGTGATTGCCGAAGATGGCTCAATAAAACGGGTGAAGTTTAAAGACCGACTGAAAGAAGAATGTGATGACATCCCCAAGGATCAGGTTGAGGCTCGCTTGGATGCGGAGTTTGCTTTGATGTCTGCAGAGCTGTGTCAATTGCTGATCTATTTGCGCACCGAACTCAAACTGACCGAAGAATAGAAATCGGGCAAAGAAAAACCGGCGCTAACGCCGGTTTTTCTTAGGTCGAGACAGACAAATAACTTACGTTGGCATCAGGCAAATATCTGCTTCGCCGATTCCCGCATTTCCACAAACTCGTCAGAGGTCAAATCCCGCACACTTTCCAGCGCATTACGCTGAATGGCAAGGTTGAATACTGCGTCTTTCTGATGGTCCATACGACCAGACAGCGCGGCGCCAATCCGCACAAAATCCACATACGACAGGGATTGCGGAAGCACCGCCAGATTACGCCAGTTCTCTGCGATGTTTACGAAGGCATCGCCGAACCCCCATTCACGCATGATGACCCCTCCTAGTTTTCCGGATACCTTATCAATAGCCACTTCCAGAAAAGTCGGGTTCGCAAACACTTCTTCGTGCCGCTGTGCTTCAGTGAGAATGGGAAGTACACCAATGTTGTGAATGAGTGCCGACAGCGTCATGGTGTCGAGGCTGAGATCACGGTTTTTGGTGCGCTGTTTGAACATCTGCAGGGCTGCCATGGAATTGGCCACCACATTCACCGTGTTCTCCCATTCGCGCTTCATATACTGGATAACGAGTTCATTTTTAGAAACGAACAGCTGCTCCATTGCCAATGCGGTGGATATATTTTTTATTTGCCGTAATCCAATTCGGGTAGCAGCCTGACCAATGGAGTTTACCTTAACCGAACGCCCCATATACGCACTGTTAGCGATTTTAATCATTCTCGCACTCAGGGAAGGGTCCTGCCCAATCACATCACCCATTTCATTCAGATTCACATCCGGGTTGTCAGCCGCCTTGCGAACCTTCAGGGCAATTGCCGGTAAAGTGGGCAACACCAGAGTATCATTGTTGATTTTCTCAACCAGTATTGTGAGCAGCGCGTTTTGTGTAGACATAGTACTACTACCTTAAAAATTAACCCCGCACTCAAGCAGCTGTGAACCGCTGCTGCAATATGTAAGGTTCTAATCCCGAATCATGTTATTTTTTATACGTTTTCGCCCATCGGGTTGCGTACCAACCCAATATAACAGCGAATGTTCAAAACTGCACCTAACCAAAATAGGTTTTTTGAATGCCTGCTCATACCTATCATCCCGTCTGAATAAATCCGTAATCATCACTCATTCCGGATACCACCCACTATTATGTTGAACTGGCTAACCACCAATAGCTTGGTTATGCTAACGCTATTTTCAACAGACCATGGAAACACCGGTCAGAAATGTTTGGTATCAACCGTCCTGTCTGGCTGGCGTTTCAACAGAATAAGATCCAATCCAATGAAGATAAAAACAAATTACCCTGCATCGCTTGCCACTACCCTAACCCTGTTTACTCTGGCTGGTTGCGGCAAAGCCCCTGACACAGATGCTCAAAACACCACCGCACAGCCCGCTCCTGTGATAGCGGCCGGGCAATCCACCAATAACTTGTTAATCGATACCAAGCGACTCGAGATCTACCAGCCTGTCACACTAACCAGCGATTTGAGCCATCTGGGCAGCAATCAAAAAACCATGCTCGGATTGCTAATCGATGCAGCTGAAATTATGGATGACCTGTTCTGGCAACAGGCCTTTCCAGGTGACAAAGAAGGCTTCCTGAACAACCTGCCGAACGAAGCGGTGCGTCACTTTGCCCGCATTAACTATGGTCCGTGGGACCGTCTGAACGGCGATAAAGCCTTTTTATCCGGTTACCCGGAAAAGTTCGAAGGAGCTCAGTTTTATCCTCACGACCTGAGCAAAGATGAATTCGAAAAAGCTGAATTTGCAGACAAAAACGGTCTTTACTCAGTGGTAAAGCGGGACGAGACGGGCAAGCTCTATTCGGAACCCTATTCCAAGGCCTATGAGAAACAGCTGAGCCAGGTTGCCAAATTGTTGCGCCAGGCTTCAGAATTGGCTGAGGACGCCAGCTTCGCTGAATATCTGACACTGCGCGCTGAGGCTTTACTAACTGACGATTACCTGGCCTCTGACATGGCCTGGATGGACATGAAAACCAATCCGATAGAATTGATTATTGGCCCCATTGAAACCTATGAGGATCAAATGTTCGGTTATCGGGCAGCCTTTGAAGCCTATGTTTTGATAAAGGACCAGAGCTGGAGCGAACGACTGGCTCGTTATGCAGAATTTTTACCGGCTCTGCAACAGGGCCTGCCGGTTGATGAAAAATACAAGGCTGAAATGCCGGGTTCTGACGCCGACCTTAACGCCTATGATGTCATCTATTACGCTGGTCACTCCAATGCAGGTAGCAAAACCATTGCCATCAACTTACCCAATGATGAGCGGGTTCAGCTGGAGAAAGGTACCCGAAGACTACAGCTGAAAAATGCCATGCAGGCCAAATTCGATCACATAATGCTGCCTATCGCGCAACAGTTAATCGCCGAAGATCAGCGCCAGCACGTTACTTTTGACGCATTTTTCGCCAACACCATGTTTCATGAAGTGGCACACGGACTTGGGATCAAAAACACACTGGATGGTTCAGGCACGGTGCGCTCAGCGCTTAAGGAACACGCCTCTGCGCTGGAGGAAGGCAAAGCTGACATACTGGGGCTTTACATGATTCGAAGCCTGTTGCAACAGGGTGAAATCAGCCAGGGCACCCTGGAGGACTATTATGTGACTTTTATGGCTGGAATATTTCGCTCTGTGCGATTTGGTGCTTCAAGCGCACACGGAAGAGCCAATATGATTCGCTTTAATTACTTCCAGGAAATGGGCGCGTTTGAAAAAGACACTCAGGGGTACTACAGCGTTAATATGGAGCAAATGGACGCTGCCGTGAATTCACTCTCACAGCTGATCTTAACCTTACAGGGCGACGGTGATTATGAAGGCGTGGCAGAACTTGTTGCGAATAAAGGCACAATCGGCGAAGCATTAGCCCAGGATCTCAACAAACTGGAAGCAGCTGACATTCCGGTCGATATTGATTTTAAACAGGGTAAAAGCGTACTGGGCCTGTAATCTGCGCTCAATAAAAAGGGGCCCTCATTGGGCCCCAACACAAATCATTCAAGGTTTTTAGGTTTACTGGCATAAGGCGGCCAGCCCAATACCTTACCGGCCAGCACGTGAAGGTGGATGTGATAAACCGACTGTCCGCCAAATTCATTGCAGTTCATCACGGTTCTGTAACCTTCATCCGCGACCCCCAGTTCCGCAGCAACTCTTGCCGCAACCCAACTGAGATGGCCAACCACTTCACGGTCAGCCTCAGTAATGTCATTGATTGTAGCAATGGCTTTTTTCGGTATTACAAGAAAGTGAATTGGGGCCTGAGGGTTAACATCCCTGAAGGCAAGACACAGTTCATCTTCAAAGAGAATGTCTGCGGGAATTTCCCGGTTGATAATCTTGGTAAAAATGGTTTCTGACATGGCAAACCTCCAATTGTTGTCACATTGCTAAGTGAAAATAAACCAAAGCAGTATAGCCCCTAAAGCCAGGCGATAAACAACAAATGGAAACATTCCAATTCGGGAAATCCAGCTTAGAAACAGGTAAATACATAAATAAGCGCTGACAAAGGAGAAGGCAGCGCCCATACCAAGTGCCGACCAGTCTACCGGCGCGGTGGACTCGAGTAGTTCCATTGTCGCCAGGCTGCCCGCGCCCAGAATAATAGGAATGGAGAGCAAAAACGAAAAGCGAGCGCAGCTTTCTCTGTCGAGCCCCAGCATCAAACCGGCAGTCATGGTGATCCCGGAGCGACTGGTACCCGGAATTAGGGCAAATACCTGCGCTATACCAATAAGCAATGCCTGCCGGGCCGTTAGTGTATCCAGTTTCTGGGTATGTTTGGCCCCTGCGTCAGCGTACCAAAGTAACAGGCCAAAACCGATTGTGGTGATTGCAATGACAGACGCCGTGCGCGCATACAGTTCGATGTATTCTTCAAAAACAAAACCGGCAGCGATGGCAGGCAGAGTAGCGAGTATCACCCACCAAGCCAAGCGGCTGTCGACTGTTTGCTCTCGGCTAAAGCCGTGACTCAACCAGGCCGATGCCATCTGCAGAATGTCGCGCCGAAAATAGATCATTACCGCCAATAAACTGCCCACATGCACGGCAACATCAAATGCCAGACCCTGGCTTGCCCACCCTAGCAGTTCCGCAGGCAACAACAAATGGGCAGAACTGCTGATAGGCAAAAATTCCGTAATCCCCTGGATTATGGCGAGTACAACTATTTCAAATAACGTCATCCTTTAACCTTCATTCCATGCAAATTTGATCGGCCACAGATTTTGTGCGGTTTGGTCGAAAGAGTGCCATAGATCCCTGTAAGTTTGTTTTACAATTGGATGAATATTATTCGGCACCAACTCAGCCAGAGGCCAAAGCACAAAGGCATTGGTTAGGATTTCTTCTCTCGGTAAAACAACAGGTTGCTCAATTACCGCACAATCGTAGGTTAATAGATCCAGGTCCAATGTGCGAGAAGAAAACTTCTTGTCACTTTTGCGGCGGCCATTTTGTGCCTCGATTTGTTTGAGAATCTCACACACCTTTTCTACTGACAGCGATGTTTGCGCTTCAACCACCAGGTTGTAAAACGCCTCCCCGTGAAAGCCAACCGCTTCACTTTCGTAAACCGACGAGCACTTCACAGATTCAAAATGCAGTTCCAGTGCCAATCTGGCAAGGCGGACGTGTTTACTGCGTTCGATGTTGGAACCAACACTAATTAAAATGTGATGTAGAGCCATCAGTAGCGGGCCCGTGACATTTGAATGCCCACCTGCTTTGCATCAGGCAATATGCCCGGTTTGATGATCCGCAATGTAGCACCTTTTACTGGAAACGCCGTCAGCACTGCATCCAGAATGGCTTTCCCCAGCGCTTCCAGCAATTCAAAACTGGATTGCGCAGCTATCGCCTGCACATGCCCTGCCACTGCAGCATAATCGATGGTGTCAGCAACGTCGTCACTCGTCATCGCTTTCGACAAATCCGCTTCAAGTGTCAGATCCACCTCAAGCTCGGTGCGGCGAGTGCGCTCCCAGTCATACACGCCAATCAGGGTGTCTATTTTAAGTCCGGTTATAAAGATTTGTTCCATAGCAGCCTGCGTTTTACCTGACCATTTACCCTTGGGGCAATCAACCGGATTGCCAATTCAGTGGTTTGATGAGATTGCACTCATCTGGCGCAAATGGCTTTCTTTTAGTAGTGTGGCGAGAGTGTAACCTGAAGACCGACTGTAGAACATGATACCAAGCACAATTTTAATGATCGCCGTCGCCTATCTGTGCGGATCGTTATCCAGTGCGATTGTGATTTGCCGGCTGTTCCGCCTGCCCGACCCCCGAACCACAGGCTCAGGTAATCCGGGGGCTACGAATGTTTACCGTTCCGGAGGGCGTATTCCTGCTGCACTGGTGCTGGTAATGGATATACTCAAAGGCACTGTACCTGTTTATGTGAGTTACTGGATGGGACTGGATCCGGTCGCCCTGGGCTTTATTGCTATCGCGGCCTGCGTGGGGCATATCTTTCCGCTGTATTTCGGCTTCAAAGGCGGCAAGGCGGTTGCCACCGCATTCGGGACCCTTCTGCCGATTGGATTCAGTTTGGCAGGCCTGCTAATTCTCACCTGGCTTACTGTGGTTTTTATCTGGGGTTATTCCTCGCTTGCCGCCATTGTTGCTGTATGCCTCGCGCCCATATTTACCTGGTTTATCAAACCAATCTACACATTCCCGGTGGCCATGCTGGCAATCCTAATCGTTGCCAGACATCGCGCCAATATACTGCGGCTGATCAAGGGCGAAGAAAGCAAAATCTGGGACAAGCGGGGGCGGCTAAAAGATTAGCTTTCGCCCCCTGGGCTCAGGTTCAGACCGGGCTCAGTGTATCGAGTGGCCAACGGGGCCTGGCCGCTGCAGAAAGGTCGCTGGTTTGCCCGGCTTTGAGGCGTTGCATACCCGCATAAGCAATCATTGCACCATTGTCGGTACAAAACGCCAAATCAGGGTAGAATACTTCGCCCCTGAGTCCCGCCATCATCTTCTGCATTTGTTCACGTAACATTTTATTGGCACTGACTCCTCCGGCAATCACCAAACGCTTCATTCCGGTTTCTTTCAGTGCCCGGCGGCATTTTATCATCAGTGTATCCACAACTGCTTCCTGAAAAGCATAAGCAATATTTGCCTGGGTTTGTGGTGCGCCGTCGGAGTCTCTTATGGTATTGGCCGCAAAAGTTTTAAGGCCACTGAAGCTGAAATCCAGTCCGGGCCGATCCGTCATCGGGCGTGGAAACTGGTAATGCCCTGGCTCTCCCTGTTCAGCAAGTTTGGCCAACAGTGGCCCCCCGGGGTAGTCCAGTCCAAGCAGTTTGGCGGTTTTATCGAAGGCTTCGCCAGCGGCGTCATCAATAGACTCGCCAAGCACCCGGTACTGCCCGATTCCTTTTACCTCTACCAGCATGGAGTGCCCTCCGGAAACCAGCAAGGCAACAAACGGAAACTCAGGCGCCGGATCTTCCAGCATTGGTGCCAGCAGATGCCCTTCCATATGGTGTACTCCTAGCGCAGGAATGCCCCAGGCATAGGCGAGTGAACGACCAACGGAAGAGCCAACCAGCAATGCGCCCACCAAGCCCGGCCCCTGGGTAAAAGCAATTCCGTCGAGTTCTTCACCGCGTGTATTCGCATCCACAAGGGCTTTTTTAATCAGTGGTATAATTTTACGCACATGGTCACGGGACGCGAGTTCAGGTACCACACCACCGTAGTCAGCGTGCAGCTTTACCTGGCTGTATAGTTCGTGAGACATCAGCCCGTGAGTATCGTCATAAACCGCTATACCGGTTTCGTCACAGGAAGTCTCAATACCCAGTATGCGCATACGCCGTTGCCTCACAGTCATTAGGGATAAAATAAAGGCGCAGAGTTTACCGCTAATGCCAAGCACAGGGAATGGGCTGGGCCTGAAAAGCGCTGAATTGGCTATTTTTTGGCAATTCTGGCTTTACATTCAGTGTGGATATGATTAGAATTTCGCACCATTTTTAACCCGGGTGCCTAAATTAGCGGGTAAATACCCCGGCAACACAGTAAAAATTTTTGAGGTGAGAATTTAATGCCCATCGTTAAAGTTAGAGAAAACGAGCCGTTTGACGTAGCACTGCGTCGCTTTAAGCGTTCTTGTGAAAAAGCAGGCGTTCTGTCTGAAGTTCGTCGTCGTGAGTTCTTCGAAAAGCCTACCTGGGAACGCAAGCGCAAAAAAGCAGCTGCTAAAAAGCGTCATCTGAAGAAGCTGGCTCGCGAAAACGCACGTCGCGTTAAACTCTACTAAGTTTATCGGTCAGTGTTGGCGGTAAGGTGCTGGACACTTCAGCACCTTAGCACGCCCGAGCTTCATACAGGCCACGGCCTGCTTGACGTAAAAAAATCGTTTCATGTTCAATTCCGTTCTGGTAACTCAATCATGGCACTAATCGACGACTTAAAAAACGCGCAGAAAGACGCCATGCGTGCGAAAGATAAAGTACGCCTGGGAACCATACGTATGGCCCTGGCCGCCATCAAGCAACGTGAAATTGACGAACAAATCACCCTGGACGACCCGGCGATTCTGGCCATTTTAACTAAAATGGTAAAGCAACGTCAGGATGCAGCTTCACAATTCGACGCCGCCAGTCGCGCTGATCTGGCCGACAACGAGCGTGCTGAAATTCAGGTGATCGAATCTTTCTTGCCCCAACCGCTGAGCGCTGAAGAACTGGATGCTCTGCTGGAACAAGCCATGGCTGCGACTGGAGCTTCCGGTATGCAGGATATGGGCAAGGTCATGGGTTTTCTGAAACCCAAAGTGCAGGGCCGTGCAGATATGGGCGCGCTCAGCCAGAAAATTAAAGCCCGCCTCAACTCCTGATTCTGTTGCCTTCATTCGGTAACGGGATTACCTAAGGCCGAAAGCCTCCCGGCAACTCGCCTGTATAAGCGGTTGCTTACAGCCCCAACCCTGTTAAAGTAAATTTTTTAACCTCTGATGTTGTAACATGGCCGGAAAAATACCCCGCGATTTTATCGATGACCTATTGGCACGCACTGATGTCGTCGATGTAGTAGACAGTCGGGTCAAGCTCAAAAAAGCCGGTAAAAACTATCAGGCCTGCTGCCCGTTCCACAACGAAAAAACCCCTTCTTTCACGGTCAGTCAGGACAAACAGTTTTATCATTGCTTTGGCTGCGGAGCGCACGGAAACGCCATCTCGTTCGTAATGGAATTCGACCGCTTGGAATTCGTCGATGCCATTGAAGAACTGGCGCGTCTGCATGGTTTGGAAGTTCCTCGCGAACAAAGCAGCCGCCCGGCAATAAGTGAGGCAAAAAAACAACAGCAGCAGGACGACTACGAGTTAATGGACAAAGTAACCCGCTTTTTCCAGCATCAACTGCGTAATCACCCCCAATCAGCCAAAGCCATCGAGTATCTGAAAAGCCGTGGTCTGTCAGGAGACATAGTAAAGCAATGGGAAATTGGCTTTGCTCCGGGTGAATGGGACAGCGTGCTCAAAGCATTCGGAACCGATGCAGCCCGGGTCAGGCAACTCGTTGACCTAAAGTTGGTGAATCAGAACGAACAGGGGCGACAATACGACTTTTTCCGTGACCGCATCATGTTCCCTATCCGCGATCGCCGTGGGCGGGTAGTTGGGTTCGGAGGCCGGGTACTGGACGACGGTGGTCCAAAATACCTCAACTCACCGGAAACCCGGATATTTCATAAAGGCAGCGAGCTGTTCGGGTTCTTCCAGGCCAGACAACAGAATCGCCAACTCGAAAAAGTAATTATTGTCGAAGGCTACATGGATGTGGTCGCACTGAGTCAATTCGGCATAAACATCGCCACTGCGGCTCTCGGTACCGCCACCACACCAGAGCATTTGCAACTGCTGACACGCTCTACTTCACAGATTGTCTGCTGTTATGATGGTGACCGGGCGGGCCGCGAGGCCGCCTGGCGGGCACTGGAAAATGCTCTCCCTGCCCTGAAGGACGGCGTCCAGCTCACGTTTTTGTTCCTGCCTGACGGTGAGGACCCGGACACAATGGTGCGCAAAGTTGGTGCAGAAGCTTTTTTGGCCATGACCGAAAAAGCGCTGCCGCTATCACGTTTCCTGTTCGAGACTTTGCTGAAAGAGCATCAGGCAGGTACTCCGGAAGGCAAGTTGGCGTTAAAGACTGCGGCGCAACCGTTGATCGACCAGGTGCTGGGGGATAACCAGCGCGCCATGCTGGCTGAAGAACTGGCCAAACACACAGGCGAGTACGATCGCTTCAAACTGCAGCAGGACATTCAGACAGCCCAGGTCAAAAACACCAAACCAGCCAACACCGCCACCCAGAACTGGCCTCAGAAAACCCGTATATCACCACTACGGATGATGCTCCGTCTGTTACTCGACACACCGTCTCTGGCCACCCAGTGCGAGGACGTAGTACCACTCGTACTGAAAAACAGCGGTATGCCAGGTTTGCCAGTCTTGCTGGATGTCCATGAGTATTGTCTGTCCTCACCGAATGCCACTACCGCCCAGGTGATTGAAAACTTCCGTGATCACCCCCATTACAATGTCATTGCCAAAATTCTGATGCAGGAACACCTGGTCGCCGACAACGACGCAAGACAGGTCTATTGTGACAGTTTTGCGCGATTACTTGACTGGCATTTTGACAGCCGCATTGAAACGCTCCTTTCTCGCTCGCGGATACAACCACTCAGCGCTGATGAGAAACATGAACTCAAGCTGCTGATGCAGGAACGCCAGAAACCCTAATCGTGTGATTTTAAGTCAAAAAGTCAGCCGTTATTATGGTAAAAAATGTCACTTTTCTGCTATACTGGCTAATTCGCTGTGAAAGTGACTTTGAATGTCGGCCCGGCATTACAAAACCGATTTTAGGCACAACATTTGCCTGTACAGGTGCAGTATCAAACCCTCAGCACGCATTGCCCGGTGGTATCCCAATCCAGTCGCGCATGCTGATTGCTAACTAATTGAATGTGAGAAGTGTAGGTTATATGGCGCAAAGCAAGCAGTCTCAGATTAAACTCCTGATTGCAAAAGGTAAAGAGCAAGGTTACTTAACCTTTGCAGAAGTTAACGACCACCTGCCGCAAGATATCGTCGATTCCGATCAAATCGAAGATATCATTCGCATGATCAATGACATGGGCATTCAGGTTGCAGAATCCGCACCTGATTCAGACGAATTGCTCATGCAGGAAACCACAGCCGACGAAGATGCTGCAGAGGCTGCTGCCCAAGCTTTGGCGACGGTCGAGAGCGAAATTGGCCGCACCACCGACCCGGTTCGTATGTACATGCGTGAAATGGGAACGGTAGAGCTTCTGACCCGGGAAGGCGAAATTGAAATCGCCAAACGCATTGAAGACGGTATCAATCAGGTACAGTGTTCCGTAGCTGAATATCCGGAAGCCATTACCTACCTGCTGGAGCAATGGGACCTGTACGAAGCGGAAGAGATTCGTTTGGGCGACATTATTTCCGGATTTGTGGACCCCAACGATGATCAGGATTTAGCCCCCACTGCAACCCACGTTGGTTCCGAGTTGTCAGACAAAGATCTGGACGACGAAGACGATGATGAAGACGAAGATGACAGCAGTGACGAAGACGACTCCGGTGTAGACCCTGAGCAGGCGCGGGAAAAATTTGCTCTGCTACGTGAACAATACGGGCGTACCCGTGAAATGATCGAGAGCAAAGGCCGTGCTCATGCCAGTTCACGCAAAGAAATCGAAGCCCTGAGCGAAATATTCAAAGAGTTCCGCCTAGTACCCAAGCAGTTTGATCGCATGGTGAAAAACATGCGTGACATGATGGACAAAGTTCGCATTCAGGAACGTCTGGTCATGAAGTACTGTGTGGTCAATGCCAAAATGCCCAAAAAGGACTTCATCAAAGCGTTTGCTGGCAACGAAACCTCAAGCGCATGGCTGGGCGAAGCGCTCAATTCCGGTGCTCCTTATGCCGAAGCTCTAGGGCATTATAAAGAAGACATCGAGCGTAGCATTTCCAAAATGAACCAGGTCGAACAGGAAACCGGGCTGGTCATTGCTGATATCAAGGACATTAACCGCCGCATGTCAATTGGTGAAGCAAAAGCCCGACGTGCGAAAAAGGAAATGGTGGAAGCCAACTTGCGTCTGGTTATTTCAATTGCCAAAAAGTACACCAATCGTGGGCTTCAGTTCCTGGACCTGATTCAGGAGGGCAACATCGGTCTGATGAAAGCGGTCGATAAGTTCGAATATCGCCGCGGTTATAAGTTCTCGACCTATGCAACCTGGTGGATCCGCCAAGCCATTACCCGCTCTATTGCGGATCAGGCCCGTACTATCCGTATTCCGGTCCATATGATAGAGACTATCAACAAACTGAACCGGATTTCCCGCCAGATGCTGCAGGAAATGGGCCGCGAACCGACCCCGGAAGAATTATCAGAACGCATGCTGATGCCGGAAGACAAGATCCGCAAGGTACTGAAAATCGCCAAAGAGCCGATTTCCATGGAAACACCCATCGGTGACGATGAAGATTCGCATCTGGGTGACTTTATCGAGGACAGCACAATAATTCAGCCCCTCGATTCAGCCACCGGCGGCAGCCTGAAAGACGCTACCCAGGAAGTACTTGCTGGTCTTACTGCCCGTGAAGCAAAAGTTCTGCGCATGCGTTTCGGTATCGACATGAACACCGACCACACACTGGAAGAAGTGGGCAAGCAATTTGACGTTACCCGTGAACGTATCCGTCAGATTGAAGCCAAGGCACTGCGTAAGCTGCGCCACCCCAGTCGCTCAGAGCAGCTTAAAAGCTTCCTCGACGAGTAACTCCAAGCTATCGTACAAAAAGGTCAGCCAATACGCTGACCTTTTTTGTTTGAGCAGCCCAAACAACGTCCACTGGTAATCTCAATCCCATCCCCGCATACTGGTGTTTTTGTGACCAGTTTTATTCGGAGGGATCTGCATGACATTGCTCGACTACCTGATTATCGCCACCTACCTTTTGCTTCTGCTTGGTATGGGCGTGGCATTCAGGCACCAGAGCAATAAGCAGGATTACTTTCTGGGCGGCCGGAGTCTGGCCTGGCCGGCGCTGACACTGTCTGTGATGGCAACCCAGCTTTCTGCAGTCAGTTTCATCTCTGCTCCTGCCTTTGTGGGCTTGCGGGAAGGCGGCGGCCTGATTTGGCTTTCTTACGAACTGGCTTTACCCATTGCTGTAGCACTGATGTTATGGCGGTTATTACCCACCCTGCACAAAGCTGGAGTGGTAAGCGTATACGACTATCTGGAACAGCGCTTTTCTCGCTCAACCCGTTTGCTGATCAGCCTGGTCTTTCAAATCAGCCGCTCCTTTGCCACCGCCATCATGATCTATGCCATCGCCCTCATCCTACAGGGAACCATGGGGCTGGCCCAGTGGCACTCAATACTCGCAATTGGTGTGATAACCCTGATTTATTCCGCTATGGGCGGCATGAAGGCAGTTGTTTACGGCGACGCTCTGCAGATGATCCTGATCCTGCTGGGAGCCGCAGTCTGCCTTTGGGTTGGACTGGACGCTATGGGTGGCTGGCATCAGGTATTACAAAAAGTCGACGGTAACCGTTTGCTGGCGGTTAACACCAGCAGCGCAGGTTTACATGGTAATGACTTCGGCCTGCTGCCAATGCTGTTTGGCGGCATTGTACTGTATGCCTCTTACTATGGATGTGACCAGTCAGAAGCCCAGCGTTCGCTTTCAAGCGGGTCGATTAGTGACCTGAAAAAAATGCTTATGGCGGTAGCATTGGTGCGCTTCCCAGTCACTTTGCTTTACTGCCTGAGCGGTCTGGTGATTGGCACCCTGGTGCTCACCACTCCAGAACTGCAAGCCAAAATACCGGCCAATCAGCCAGACTGGATGATGCCTGTTTTCATTACCGAATATTTGCCAACGGGTATTATTGGTATTCTGGTGGTAGCGATTCTGGCTGCCGCCATGTCCTCTCTGAGTTCAGCCATCAACAGTCTGGCCGCCGTTTCAGTTGAAGACTGGTATCGCCTGCGCCAAATCACTCCAGACAACCACTCTTACCTGAAACTGGCACGCTTAGCTGGCGTGGCATGGGGCCTGATTACCCTGGTGCTGTCGCTGTATGCAGGAGACATTGCCCCTACTGTAATCGAAGCCATCAACAAGATTGGTTCGGTATTTTATGGGCCAGTGTTGGCCACTTTCCTGGCCGGTATCCACACTCGATTTGTTTCACCCGGGGCGGCAAATATCGGCCTGGCCGCCGGGGTAATGGTCAACGCTCTTCTGTGGTTGAACGCAAGTCCAATTTTCTGGTTTTGGTGGAACCTGATTGGGTTCGCTGTCACACTTTCAACCGCCATAATGGCGTCCGCTGCCCTGCCCAATGACCAGCAGCACCGTTTACCATCTGAGCGCGGCATCAGCATGGCTCAGGCAATGTTTTTACTAGGCTGGTCTGCACTACTGCTGATACTGTGTGTATGGCTGCCGAATATGATTCTGAATATGCGCTGACAAACAAAAATCCATTTTGCCATGTATGGCTGCATATATACCCGTATGGTTTGCACCGACTCCCCGGCAAGACATCAACGCTTAAACCTTTTACAATCCGGGTTGAATTCTATATAAAAATCTGCGCTTTAGCTGCGCCGGACTTTACCCGGCACGATGTGGAGTGACCGTTGGAAAATTTACAAGTTATCGCAGCTCGTTACTTACCTGCACAAATTTTACTGTTTATTGCACTCAGTCTGGGCCTCACTTCCACACCAACTCTTCAGGCCTGGCTAACCAGTATCCCCTATTTTTCTGCCGGTGCGTTGCTGATCAATGCTGTCATCGCGCTTCGCTTTGGGCGCAGCCGCCTGGTAATTGCCAGCCTGTTAATGACCATCATTGTCATCGCCCCTGAGTACCATCCTATTTACGCATTGATAAGTCCCGGCAAGTCTTCGTTTACCGCATTGATGGCAGCCTTGCTGGTATGGTTGCTATGGGATCAGGACAGGGGCTTTGCCCCTTATAATCTTTTGTTAACCCTGCTGCAATTGGCTGCTGTCTGGATTGGCACAGTTGCCGCATTTGAATTCACCCCGCCACTGCCTGATACAGCGATGAACTGGGTACAGAAGGTCGGTGGAAACTCTCTGTTAGTCCCGTTTACCGATACGGAATTGTGGTTGTATCCATTGCTGCTGAGTGCCGGGCTGCTCAGAGTCACTTTGCGCCCGGACAACAATCATTTTATGTTGTTATGCCTGGTCGTGCTGCTGCCTACCCTGGATTACTTCCACCAGCCGGTCGCGAGCCAGCTGGCGCTGTTTTGCTGGGCCATCATGACCTTTGCAACCCTTATAACTGACAGCCATAAAATGGCCTTCAGGGACGAATTGACCGGCATCGCCAGTCGCCGTGCTCTGATGCAGTACGTTCAGACACTTGGGCAGCGCTACTGCGTGGTGATGGCAGACATTGATCACTTCAAATCCTTTAACGATACCCACGGCCATGACTTGGGTGATCAGGTGTTGCGTCTTGTCGCCAGCCGTCTCAACCAGGTTGGCGGCGGCGGAAAGGCATTCCGTTATGGCGGCGAGGAATTTACCCTGATTTTTGCACGTAAAAGCCCACAACAGGTAGAAACTTTAGTGGAAGCCTTACGTAAAAATATCGAGGAATATCAGATGGTAGTGCGGTCTCAAAACCGCCAAACCAAAGGAAAAATGAATCGAACTGCCAAGGCACGAAAGCAGCACAACTCCGCCAAACAAACGGTTCAGGTAACCTGCAGCTTTGGTATTGCTGAGCGCAGCGGCGATCAATCTGACTTTATGCAGGTGATGAAGCAGGCCGATGTGGCTCTGTACGCAGCCAAAAAGGCCGGGCGTAATTGTGTGAAAGTCGCCTGATAAACACAACAAAATAATTAAATTCCGAGTTGATACCAGGTAACGGGCTATTGTTCGAATACCGTAACAATCCCATCTGTATCAACTCATCCGAAACGAGGGCTTTTTTCCTTTGGGATGCCAAGAAATCCACACTAAAGTGGTATTTTTGGCTTTTTTAATGCGAACCGAGGCTGCTTATCCAACACTTATTCCTTCGCTTAACAGGATGAACTGGTAGGAAAACCGTATCCGCAACACAGTATAAATTTATTCCGTCAAGTTAGAAGGATCCATCCATGACAAACTGGAAAGTACCCTGTGGCGTGTTATTCGTTGTTGCCTTGATATTCACCTCTCATTCACTTCTTGCCGACTCTGCCCCATCAAAAGCGTCAAAACAAAGTCCGGATTGGCCCGTACACCATTTCAGTGCAGCAAGAGCATTGTTCACACAGTCTGCCGATGTACAACACAGTGATGCCGCCGCCCCCGGCACAGAAGCTCTCCAGGATGATCCTCAATTCGCCCAGCAATGGTCACTCAACAATACCGGACAGCAGGGAGGTATAGTAGACGCTGATATAGATGCCGTCGAAGCGTGGGACATTACAACGGGCTCCCGACAGGTGGTAGTGGGGATCATGGATGCAGGTGTTGATTATAATCACCCTGACCTTGCCGCTAATATCTGGACCAATCCTGGTGAAATTCCAGGCAATGGCATTGATGACGATAGCAATGGCTACGTGGATGATGTCCACGGCCTGGGTGATGTGCTGGAACGTCGATACTCCCGAGGAACTGCAATAAATGGAGTTATTGGCGCAGTGGGAAACAATGGCATTGGCATAAGCGGGGTTACCCAACAGGTTTCAATGGTCAATTGCCGTGTAGTGGACAGTTATTCAGAGGAGGAATTCAGCGATGACTATGTCGAAGACTGCATCGACTACTTTCTCACCTTGCAATCACAGGGTGTAAATATCAAGGTCATAAACATCAGTTGGGGCTGGAACAATACCTTTTCGAATCCAATGGAAGAAAAATTCAACGAATTGGAAGCCGCAGGAATATTGGTGGTTGCAACGGCTGGCTGGGGCAGTGGAAACAATGATGCAGATCCTCACTGGCCTTCAGGCTTGCCCAACAACAACATTATTGCTGTAACCTCAACCGACCGGCGTGATCGCAGTGAAGGTTACGCATTTGGACCGGGCACAGTGGATCTCGGCGCTCCGGCAACAAGCATATATAGCACCGCACTAAACGGGAGCTACCTGGTCAGTGATAGCCATTACCTCTTCAGTGCCGCGCACGTTTCAGGTGCAGCGGCCTTGTTGTGGGCTGCTCATCCGCAACTCAGTGCGAACCAGGTTAAAGATGCGTTGATGACATCGGGCGATCCGCTGGACGACCTGGAGGGGCGCACCGTTTCAGGAAAAAGACTGAACGTGAGACGGGCTCTGGATTCCCTGGACACTACTCCCAGTTTTGAAATTCAGGCGCTACAAACCCAACGCACTATTGTATCTGGTGAAGACACCTTTTTTGGCTTTGAAATATCCGCCCTGAATGACTTTACCGATACCATCGAATTTTCGGTGGAAACAGCATTGGAAGGTGTATCCCTAACTCGTCTGCGATTACCCGGTAGCGGTCGCACAGGTCTGCGCATCGAGACTGACTCGAGCCTTAATTGGGGGGATTATGAAATTACCCTTGTTGGCACCGCAGGTACACAACGTAAAACGGCCACAGTGCAACTCCGGGTACTGCCTGATTCCTATGAAATTGTAAGTTACAGTAATCCTGCAGATGTCGATATTTATGAACATGATCTGGTGCATTCCGACATTTGGGTAAGCAACCAACAAACGGTATTTGAGGTAATTTTGCACGCAACCTTCAAGGATTCGCTAATGGATTGGTACAAACTGATTCTGGAGTCTCCACTCGGAACACAGGTTATTCAGCAAATTCCCACCCAAAGTGGTTATGTAAACGACACTTTCACCTACCATTTTGAAAATTTTTACGGGGAACCTGCAACAGGTAACTGGCGGTTATACATTGATACAGACGAATACGACAGGGGGACTCTTGATGGCTGGGCACTCGACCTCAGAGTTGCCGGGGATAGCCGCAGTGCTTATCCAACCGCATCATTCTGGTACGAACCACTGCAACAGGGCATCAAGTTTTACAATACCAGTACCGATCCGGATCAGGACATCGTATCCTGGCGCTGGGATTTTGGTGACGGAGAAAGTTCAAACCAGGCCAGTCCTCTGCATACCTACGCGGTAGAAGGGTATTATAACGTGAATCTGACCGTAACGGATTCCCAGGGCAATACCAGCACAGCCACCCAACTTTCAGTTCTCGCTGCCGAGCCCCATCTGGATGTTTCAGGCAGAGGGCATATCACACGCCAGAATGTCATGATAAACCGGATCCGGTGGAACGGCAGTTACCGGCGCAGTGTCGACATATTCCGCAATGGCCGCAAAATTACCACCACGGAGAATGACGGCTTTTACATTGACCGGCAGCTGGGAATTTCAGGTGGCAGATTTATCTACAAGGTTTGTGACCGCCGCCCAATATGCTCTGACCCGGTAATTTTACACCTGTAGCAGGTTTCTGCGGTAAGGGTAACAAAGCTCCACTACCCACCCAATTACCAAAGCTGTAGCAGTGCCAATTGAAGTACCAACGAACAAACGGGAGCAACGTGCTCCCGTTCTCCATTGTTTAAAGCTCAGGAATTCAGTGAGGCTCACCTTTGCGGTATGGAATGGCCTCCTGGAGTTTTGCCACTTCCTTGCTTCGTTCTTCTGGCGAGTGGGTATTGCGTGCCAGCCAGGCGTAGGCGGTGGGCACCACATAAAGTGTCATAAAGGCTGAAACCAGCACTCCGGCAAATATCACTACCCCTATAACCATGCGGCTTTCCGCGCCAGGCCCGCTGGCAAGTACCAATGGCAGGGAACTGAACACAGTCGTGAAGCCGGTCATTACAATTGGGCGCAACCGCTGGGCGGCGGCCTGACGCAGGGCCTGTTCAAATTCATACCCGGCGTCCCGCAGCTGGTTAGCAAACTCCACAATCAGAATGCCGTTTTTGGCCGCCAGACCAATCAGCATCACCAAGCCTATCTGGCTGTATATGTTCACCGTCAGCCCGGACACATACAGGCCAATAAACGCACCTAGCAGGGCCAGCGGCACAGTCAGCATAATCACCAGCGGGTGTACCCAGCTTTCAAACTGGGCTGCAAGGATAAGATAAGTTACTGCCAGTGCCAGAATAAACACGAAAATAAACGAACTGCCTGACTCGTGATACAGCTGGGATTCTCCCTTGTAGTCAATCGAGACCTCATCCGGCAACTCGGTTCGCACCACCTCTTCGAGGAACGCCAGCGCTTCACCCTGCGTATAACTCCCTACCAGGTTGGCTGTGATGGTTACTGAGCGCATCCGGTTATAACGATTCAACTGGGCTGAGGTCGCCCGTTCAGAAACCGTTAACAGATTGTCCATCGGAATCAATTCGCCGGTACGCTGTGAGCGCACGTAAATATTGTCGATACTTTCGGGGCTGCGATGGTCTTCTTCTATGCCCTCCATGATCACATAGTACTCTTCGCCGCGATCAAGAAACGTCGATACCCGGCGCTGTCCCAACATCACTTCCAGAGTACGGCCTATGTCGCTAATGGATACGCCAAGATCTGCTGCCCGGTCGCGATCAATATTCACCAGTAACTGGGGAAATGTCTCTTTATAATCAGAGTCAATGTCTGCCAACCCTGGGTTCTGCTCGGCTGCCCTGATCACAATATCGCGCCATTCGACCAGATTCTCGTAGGTATCGCCCTGCAGAACAAACTGTACCGGCGGCCCAAAACCGCCACCGGATATGGCCGGCCGCATTATGGCGAAGGCTCTCACGTCGGGCACGGCCTGAAGCTTTCGGGTGATTTCAGCCATCAAATCAAAACTACTAAAATCCCGTTCACTCCACGGCGCAACACCAATTATGGCGATACCATCCGTGCCTCCGAAACCCGGAGTCCTTACCAGCAATCGATCTGCTTTGCCGCTTTCCCGATAAGGCATCAAAATTTCTTCGATTTTCAGCAGATTTTCCGCATTGCTTTTGAAGCTGGAACCCTCCTGCGCCTTCATCATAATGTAGATGTTGCCCCGGTCTTCCTTGGGGGTAAATTCGCTGGGCACCCGGCCAATTAACAACCAAACCGCAACCACTGACAATATCAGCATCAGGCTCATCAGTACCGGCTGATGAAGGGTTTTGCCCAGACTGACATAGTAACGCTCTTCCAGCACTTTAAAGCGATTGTCAATCCAGTTACCGAAACCCGAGCTACGCTCACGTTTTTTTAGCAGCTTGGAGCCCATCATCGGCGACAATGTTAGCGCAGTGAAACTGGAAAACGCCACCGCAGCAGCAATGGCCAGCGCAAATTCGGTGAACAGGCGACCAATATTACCTTCCAGGAATACCAGCGGCACGAACACGGAAATCAAAACCAGGGTGGTTGCAATAACCGCAAACCCAACCTCACGGGCCCCTCGGTAGGCCGCAAGAATGGGTGGCTCGCCCATTTCAATACGACGGTGAATGTTTTCCAGCACCACAATGGCATCATCCACTACCAGCCCGATAGCCAGTACCAGTGCCAACAGGGTGAGCAGGTTAATGGAGAAGCCCAGTGCATACATCACAATAAAAGCGGCAATCATGGAAACCGGAACGGTCACCGCTGGGATTAGGGTTGCGCGAACGTTACCCAGAAACAGATAGATCACCACCACGACCAGAATCATGGCGATTGCCAGCGTGTTGTAGACTTCGTTAATGGACTCTTCGATGAAAATCGACGAATCATAACTGGGAACAATAAAAATGTTGTCCGGTAATGTGCGTTCTATGCGTTTGATTTGCTCCCTTGCAGCCCGGGCCACGTCGAGGGTGTTAGCTTTGGACTGTTTGATGATCCCCAGCCCTATCATGTTCACACCGTCGCCACGGAATTCGGTACGGTGATCTTCTGCGGCCAGTTCGACATGGGCAATTTCACCCAGGCGCACCAGGTATCCGTCACTCCCCATGGCCACAGCCAGCTGTGCGAAGTCTTTTTCTGAAAGAAAACTACGCGCCACCCGCACTTCAAATTCCCGGTCGATGGACTCGACGTCTCCTGCTGGCAACTCAACGTTCTCGGAGCGGATCACCGCTTCTACATCGTTGACGGTGATCCCCCTCGCAGCCATAGCATCCCTGTCCAGATAAACCTTCATGGCGTAGGTTCGGCCACCGCCGAGCTGAATACGGGCAACGCCATCAACAATCGAAAGGCGATCCACAAGGAAGCGCTCGGCGTAGTCTGTCAGTTCCATCACGTTCAAGTTGGTACTGCGCAGGTTATACCAGATAATGGCACTCTCATCAGAGTTGGCCTTCGACACCTCCGGTGGGTCTGCCTGTTCAGGCAGGTTATTCAGTGCCCGGCTAACCCGCTCCCGAACGTCATTGGAGGCGGCATCAATATCCCGGTCCAGTTTGAATTCAATGGTTATGTTGGAACGACCATTGCGGCTGGTAGAGGTCACGTTCTTGATCCCTTCGATGCCGCTGATGCGGTCTTCGAGGATCTGGGTGATACGGGTTTCAACGATATTCGCTGATGCCCCCGGGTAATTGGTGCTGATTGAAACAATAGGGGGATCAATATCCGGGTATTCGCGCAGTGACAGCATACTCACCGCCACAATTCCAAAGATAATCAGGATGAGGTTAACGACGGTGGCGAACACTGGCCGTTTTACAGAGACATCAGACAGCCACATGGTTTAACCCTCGCTGCCATTGAGTACGCGCACCGGAGACTGATCCCGAACCCGCAAGGTGCCTTCTGTGACTACCTGTTCACCGGCCTCCAGTCCGGCAAGAATCTGAACCCAGCCGGGCCGGCGCTCACCAATTTGCACTTCGCGCTGTTCAACCTTGTCTCCGGCCAGCACAAACACATACTGCTTGTCCTCAACCGGCACTAACGCCTTCTCTGCCATTACCAACGCCTGAAGAACCTGTTTTTCCAGCGTTATTTTCAGCAACATACCGGGGCGTAACCTGTTATCCGGATTATCGATAATGGCTCTGACCAAAATCGAACGCGATACCGGGTCTATGCGTGAGTCAACCGTACTGATTTTGCCTTCAAACTCGGTATCGGGATAAGCAACGGAAGTCGCTGTTACCCGCTGTCCGGAGGAGAGGCTGGCCAAGTACTTTTCGGCTACGCTGAAGTCAACCTTTACCAGGCGGGTATCATCCAGCGTCGTAATTACATCTGCCGGGCGAACTAGTGAGCCATTGCTCACAGCCCTGATCCCCAAATAGCCCGAAAACGGTGCGCGGATTTCCAAATCACGCAATTGCGCCCTGGCCACCTCCAACTGTGCCAGCAAAACCTTCACCCTAGCCTGCTGCTCATCGAGCAACTGCTGTGAGGCAGCACTGGATTTGGCGAGATTCCTGATTCGTTCATACTGACGTTTCGCCTCGCTGATATTGGCTTCCAGTTCACGAACACGTGCCTGCTCCTGATCATTATTTAACTGCACCAGTAACTGACCCGCTTCAACGTACTCGCCGTCATCAAACTTAACCTGTGTGATCACCTCCGTTTCCTGGGCTGTCACAGTGACAGATTCATTCGCCTTGGCGGTACCCAGCGCATCAATGGTGATCGGGAAAGCGCGCAATGCCACCTGTTCAACCTTCACGGGAGTCGAAAATCCTCCCCTCGGCTTTTGAGGTTGTGGTTGCTCCAAAAACAGGTAAGCCACAAAACCACCCAACAAAATCAGGGCAAACAGCAAGGGCGTGACTTTTGATTGCATAGCCATATACACAGGTTCCTTCAGAAATTGATGTGCCAGTCCAAAGACAGTGGTTTTAAACTGGATAAGCGCTGGATTTTTAGAGAATTTAGCACTTTATTATTATTTTCATCTATTGTACCTAAATTGACCAAGTGCGCTTTTCACTTATCAGCATTTTTCGCACTTTTACCGCTTTTGTCCTGCCTTGATTCCTGTTGCACCACCGAACACCTGACACAAAACATACTGAACCTTGGCCAGCAAGCCACTTCCATGCTTGTACGCCCTGATTCCCGTAATGTGATCAAAATTGTCCTATAAATTGCCCAAAAGTAACCTAGAGCCTTCGTTCTGTTTCCTCAAAAATGATCCTCATGCTTTAAGTCGAAAGCGAGAAAAATCCGGTGATGCGGTCACTGGAACATAAAAGGATAAAAACTATGAAAAATTCCATAAAGTTCACACTGCTTAGCGCCATGCTGCTTGTTGTTACAGGCTGTGTGTCCGTACCAAACCTCGGAACTCCGGCCCAACTCAGTATGGTTGCCCCAACCCCGATTGAAGACAATACCGGTGCATTCATGTCTCCGTACACTTCCGACGGAGTGCTGGCCGAATGGGTAGACAACGCCGTGAATGCCAAAATGGGTTCTGCCATTGGCGGTGCCGTAGGTGCCTACGCCGGCCAGAAACTGGCAGAAAACATTCCGTTTGTTGGTGGCTGGATTGGTCAGAGTGTGGGCGAAACCCTGGGTCGCAAAGTTGCGCTTGAAGCAGCTGGCGGCGAAGAGTTCATTCGTGAGTCTTCCGATCTGTCCTTCAACAGTGTTCAGGATCTGGCGGTTTATATCTACGTAAACTACTCGCACACAGAACATTATCAGGACGCACTTGAAGCCACCTGGGAAATTTACCCTGAGCTGAAACACGGCTACATGCAGGCCCTCTATTCCGCCACCGCCCAAGCTGGTTACTAATTGCCAAAGGATGCAAACAACAATGAATAAGATTTACTCAGCAGCCGCTGTAACCATCACCTTGCTGGCTACGGGCTGTGCTTCAAATTCAAAAACCTACGACAACGCCGCCGGTCGCAATACCATTTATGAAGATGTGTCCAGCACCAGCAGCACCGTTGCAGGGATCGGTGTGGAATCACAGGATGTCGTTTCCATGACGGATCAGATGATGCGCGATATGTTGCAAAACCCCATGCTGGTGAGCAACGAAAGTGCACGACGTATCATTATCGACAGCGAATATCTGGTTAACGAAAGCACTTCGCGCATCAACAAAAACATGCTGACCGACCGCCTGCGCATCAATCTGAACCGCGCAGCAAACGGCAGAATGGTATTTGTCGGGCGCCATTTTTCAGACATGGTGAACAAGGAACGTGAACTCAAACGCTCAGGCGTGGTAGATGCTGGTACCATCCGCACAACCCAGGCTACGGCCGGTGCCGATTTCCGCCTAGGCGGGCGCATCAGTTCACTGGATGCCATGGATACAAATACACAGCTGAAGTCCCGTTATCATCAGGTCACCTTCGAAATGGTAGACCTGGAATTAGGTACGATCGTTTGGAGCGGTATTTATGAATTCAAGAAAACAGCGCAAGACGACATCGTCTATCGTTAAGAACACGCTGCTGCTTGGATTAACTGTATCCGTTGTAGGTTGTGGGTCCACGGGCCCTGCAACCTACGACAAATACGCCCTGTCCAATCAGGAACAGCAACTCATCAACAACAAACCGGCCTACCTGCAAGCACAGTTCCAAACCCTGTTTGAGGAAGGTCAGCGCAACAAAGTCCTAAACCTGCTGCAAATCGGCAAAACCGCATTATTGAACGGTAATGTGGACGAAGCAGAAAAAGTGTTTGATCAGGCTTTGGCTGAAATCGAAACGGTTTACGCCGACACCGAAGATGCACGCATGGCGCGCTCGCTGTGGTACGAAGAGGGCAGCAAAGCGTTCAAAGGCGAGCCCTATGAACGGGCGATGGCTTACTACTACCGCGGACTGGTATACCTTTATCGCAACGAGTTTGACAACGCCCGGGCTTCCTTTTTGTCCGGCCTGATGCAGGATGCCTTTGCTGAAGAAGAGCAAAACCGTTCCGACTTTGCCCTGCTGATGTTTCTGGCCGGTTGGTCTGCACAGCAAATGGGCGCACAAGGCCTGGCAGAGGATGCCTACAACGAACTGCGGCAGTTCCGCCCAGACTTTCCCCTACCCGATCCCAGTCACGACACACTGATCATCGCCGAAACCGGTAAATCACCGCGTAAACTGGCAGATGGCGTCGGTCACTATCAATTGGTTTATCGCCGGGGAAAAAAATTTAAGGATCAACGTGTTAGCCTTGCAACTGCCAGCCAGGAAGTGACGCTTTTCCCAATGGAAGACATATACTGGCAGGCTGCCAGCCGCGGAGGCCGGCCGGTTGATCGAATAGTGGAAGGCAAAGCGGAATTCAAGAAGAACACCGAAGCCTTCGGGAGTGCACTGTCGTCGGTGTCCAATACCGCCATGGTCTACAGCGGTGGGCTGGGCAGTACCTCCGGGACAAATGCCGGAGCAGCCCTGTCGCTGATTGGGGTTGCCTCTATGGCCATTTCGATGAACGCCCGCCCCAGAGCAGATACCCGCTACTGGGACAATCTGCCTGATCTGGTGCACGTTACCACTACCCGCTCCGACTCCATCGGCAACGGCGTAGAGTTTATTTTTCAGGACAAAGACGGCCAGCCGCTCAATACGCAAGCCGCAAACCTGAATCATCAAACAGAACAACAAACAATAATATGGGCCGCCAATGAATACTAATTTGCCAAAAATTATGCTTTTAGCATTACTGACCTGGTTACCTGTTTCTTTTGCTCAGGAAACCAAAATCTATGATGATAAAATTGAGCAACGCCGTGAAGGGCTGTCCCTCAACAAGGTGGTGTTTGTCGATCACAGCCTGAATCGGGTTGAGCTGAATGAGAAAAACGACACCCGTCATCAGACCATCAAAGTATCGCTGCAACGGGCCGGTGCACGCCGCACTCCCACAAACTCGCTGGAAGCCTGGTCGGTACTTAAGAATCACACTGACTACAACCTCCAGGTTGAAGGACGGGTTTCCTTCTTCGATGCCGATGAAATCCCTCTGGATGACGTAACGGCCTGGAAACGGGTTTACATTCCGGCTAACTCTGTAGCCACCTACCGGGACTTTTCCATCAACCCGCAAGCCGCCTACTTCGTAATTGAACTGAGGGAAGGCTTATGAAACGGCGTGCGCTCGGTTTTCTGATTGCCTCAATCTGTGTTTTCAGCAGTGCTCAGGCTCAGGTGCATGAAGCCGCGCGAATGCTTGCTCCGCCCGCTTCCGAAAGCAATGAGCCGGAAGATACGGGAGCAAACCGGGCAGAAATACTGTCCGGTTTCCAGCAAGTATATAATGGCGCAGGGAAGCCCCGGATTGCCGTATTCTGGAACCGGCAGTTTGACGATCAGCTCAGTCAGTGGTTTCAGCTTGCACGGCGCACCAGTTCAGCCGGTGTTGACCTTTCCGCACAGGATTCCTTTCAAACGGAAGGTACGGACCCTGCCTCATACGAGCGATCAGTGAGCGGCCAGGGCGAGGTTTCAGCCTCCGATTATCTGGAAGTCCGGGTTGGGCAACAGCAACGCGCAGGTTTCAACGAAGCCGATGGATTCAAATTTGCCTCCGGTTTTACCAGTGCATTTTTGAATGTACCAGCCAAAGTGGTTGACCGCGCGGCGGTCATGCGTCTTATCCAGCGTCAGCAGGAAAAGCAAGGCGGTGCCGAGGATATGGCGGATGTACAAAAAATTGAAACCGATTCACTGGTTGGCTTTGCCGATTACCTGACCGAGATTCTGTTGACACCCGACAGCGACTCAGAAACCGGCTGGGCCTTTATGGTTTCGGTTAAATCAGTGCAAAACGGCCAGGTTGTAGCGATGTTTCACTCTGCAGCGGAGTTAGCCTCAAAAGGCGCGCCCAAAATCAGTTGGG
The DNA here is from genome assembly GCF_003367475.1 of Alteromonas aestuariivivens. Taxonomy (GTDB): domain Bacteria; phylum Pseudomonadota; class Gammaproteobacteria; order Enterobacterales; family Alteromonadaceae; genus Alteromonas; species Alteromonas aestuariivivens. The sequence continues at coordinate 147,498 of NZ_QRHA01000002.1, read as the reverse complement.
AAGCGACTCCCAACGGCTACCAAAAGGTCGAAGAAGAGCAAACTCCTCCTACTCTGGCCGAGACGGGCGAACAGCTTGGCTACGAAACCATGCAGGCACTGAGCAAAATTCTGTAGTTTGCCCATCAGGCCAAAACGGCCTAGTTTGCTGTTACAGGGCCGGTCTGCCCGGCTCTTAACCCATGCCATTGTGACACAGTCAACGGTTGCAACGTATCACCCCACGCCTGCCTGATCTGAGGTGCAATGCCCTCTTTTTCCGGCAAGAGCCGACCATCAGCAAACACTGTCGAGAACGCCGGCACGCCAAGAATCCAGCCATTGGGCAGGGTTTTGGGAATAACCGGGGAAAACGCTCCCCGAGTAGTCTCGCCCACCAATAAAGCCTGACCACGCACATTCAATATAAAATATTCTGCTGCACTGGCTGTATACCGACTGGTCAGGATCGTCAGAGACGCAGGCTCGGTGCCACTCCCATAGGTCCCGGACAGAGGCAGGCTAGGGTGTTTTTGGTGTTTCGGGTAACGGATAAAAGAATGATATTCAGTAGCGGAAGTGAACAGCGAACTGGCCATATTGGCATAGTGAACCGAGCCTCCGCTGTTCGCGCGTAAATCAAGCAGTACATGGGTAGTAGGGCCTATCAGACGGGTTAGCTCCCCAATGGCCTGTCGCAAGTGTTGCTCAGAACGATCACTGAACCCATTTCCCTTGTCATACCCGGCAAAATCCGTAAACGCGATATACAAATCGTGACCCGCGTGACTGTAGAGTATTTTCCCGTCGGCCAGAGTGCGCACCTGCGGGTTAATCAATTTAGCCTGTCGAATGAGCGACTGATAGGTTTTCGGACGGTTGAAATACACATCAGCAAACCGGTTTCGCGCCTCGTCTCCGTACACCGACTTTTGCAGTTCCGGGGCAAGTAAAAACAAATGCGGGTCGGACATATCCGTCAGTAACTGGCTGAACACCGAAAATACGGCCAGGGATTCAGATTGGGAATCCGGGTAGAGTCTCAAATCTATCTCTGTGACTTGAGGCAACAACTGGTTGATCTTGTGAATAAAATCTGATTTTGAATAATGAGAGAAGTTATACAGTTCCTGCAGCGTATACCAGAGAATGTGGAAATTGGATAAGGGCGTGTCGACCGGATACCCACGGCAACTGGCGGGCAAACGGGGAACCCGTGTCAGCTCAGCCTGAATGTTGTCCTGCGGTCGCGACAGGTAAAGCCGTTCTTCATTTATTGACACAGAGTAACGCTGATCCAGACGCCCATCCCCGATCACACCTACGGCGGGTAAAAAGCCTGAACCGCCCGCAAAACAGCTCAGACTGGTATACTGATAACGTTTGTAAACTTCACCGTCAATCTCAAGATAAAACTGCAGCTGCCGGTTCTGCCATATACCCTCCAGTATTGACTGTTGAGCACAGCGGCCTTCAGCTATCAGGCAGATCATTGCAACTACACTGAGCAACCGACCTTTCACAGTCATTCCATTCGCCCCAAAACCATTCCCGACTTTTTGCTATGCCCTGATAAATTCCAGACTAAGCGGCATAAAAACGCAAGGCTACTATCTCCTATGCGCTTCCTGAACTCAACGGCAATTCCTCTTCAGGCAAAAAGAAAGCGTCAAATAATATAAAACAGAATCAAGCCCCCTACACTGGCATTTAAATCTGTGCCTATAATAGAATTTAAACAATTGTTTGAAATTATATTAACAAGAGAGCGCAATGGCAGACTATCAGGCACCACTATCGGATTATCAGTTTTTATTGCGGGACTGGCTTCAGATTGATGAGCACTATCAGCGACTGGGGCTTGGAGAATTTGATTTCGAGCTGGCTACCGAAGTGATAAACCAGGGTGGAAAATTTGCCGCAGAAGAAGTCGCTCCACTCAATCGCAATGGCGATGAACAGGGTTGCACACTGAAGAATGGCCAGGTGACTACACCGGAAGGCTTTGCCCGTGTCTATGCAAGTTACATTGAAAACGGCTGGAATGCGATGTTGGGTCCGGCCGAATTTGATGGTCAGGATCTTCCTTACAGCATGGCGATACCGGTGCATGAAATGCTCAACTCTGCAAATTTGAGCTGGCGTCTGACCACCATGCTGACAGAAAGTGCAGTACTGGCGGTAAGCCGTCACGCTACAGAGCCATTAAAGCAACAATACCTGGCCCGGCTGGTAAGCGGTGAATGGACAGGTACGATGAACCTCACTGAGCCACATGCTGGTACCGACCTAGGGTTATTGTCAACCAGGGCAGAGCCCAACCCGGATGGAAGTTACGCCATCACTGGCAGTAAAATTTTCATCACTGGCGGCGATCATGACTGGACCAGTAACATTATTCATATGGTTCTGGCTCGTCTGCCCGACGCCCCGCTTGGCGTGAAGGGGATCAGCCTGTTTCTGGTGCCTAAATTTCTGCTCAATGAACAGGGTGAGCCGGATGCCCTCAATGCTGTCAACGTAGGAAGTATCGAGCACAAGATGGGCATCAAGGCCAGCCCAACCTGTGTTATGAACTACGACGGCGCAACCGGATGGCTGGTTGGAGAACCCAACCAGGGTCTTGCATGCATGTTCACCATGATGAACGACGCCCGTTTTCAGGTTGGGTTGCAGGGCCTGGGCGTTGCACAAGCAGCATACCAGGGCGCACTGACCTACGCACGCGAGCGTCTTCAATCACGTTCACCTCAGGGTATCCGGCAACCGGAATGCAAAGCCGACGCAATATTGTACCAGCCCGATGTAGCGCGCATGCTGCTGACCCAAAAAGCCCTGACAGAAGGATGCCGGGCCCTTGCCATGGTGTACGCCCAGCAGATGGACATCGAAAAATACGCAGATGGTGCCAACAGCCAGCAGGCTCACAAAGTAATAGAATTTTTAACCCCCATCTGCAAAGCCTTTATGACCGATATGGGGCTGGAAGTCGCCAGCCTGGGCGTGCAGATTTTTGGTGGCCACGGTTACATTCGAGAATGGGGGATGGAGCAATTAATGAGGGATGTACGGATTGCCCAGTTGTACGAAGGCACCAACGGCATCCAGGCTGCAGATTTGATTGGTCGCAAGCTGATACGTGACAATGGAGACCGTCTCGCGGCAACAGAAAAACTGTTTTCAGAAATTGTGGACAAGATAGCAGACGAGGGGAACCGCAGTCTTGCCGCAGATGTATTGCGGGAATGGCAGGAAGCATCAAGCCTATGCCTGTCCATGTCTGCCGCTGAATCTGCCGGAGCGGCCTGTGACTACCTGGCTTACTCTGCCTACTGTCTGATTGGGGTGCTTTGGTTCAGTATGGCCGACTGTGCATCAGGCAACGGCCATGAAGCTTTGCGTAACGGCAAGCGCAAAACCTGTGCGTTCTATCAGCAACGAATTTTACCCCGCAAGGAAGCTCACCGGCGTGCGATGCTGGCCGGCTGCGACTCATTGCTGGCACTATCCGGTAGTGAATTTGACTATCTGTAGTTGCTTTGCCCGGCCATCACCCTGCCGGGCATGCCTGCCGGGCATACCTCACATTTCAGTGCGCACTCTGGTTCGCCAGTAAATCCTCAAATTCAGCCTCGTACCATTCGGTCAGCATATTTTTTTCGTAACGAAAGCTGTCACTCTCGAAACCCCGCACAATACCGTCCATAAAACCCATGTCCTTGAGATTGACGTCAGCGCTCTTAACCACCTTGCCGCTGCTGTCGGCCAGAGTATAGGAGAAGGTCATACGAGGAATGTCCAAGCGTTTAATAAGACGCACATCAGAGCTGGAATGCCCGAGGCCAACGAAGCTTGCTGGCCACACCTGCCCGGCCAGATCCACATTGGTCACCTCCACGGACAGGTTGTAATCATCGGGCAAGGATTCTGCCAGTTCAGAAAAATGCTTTTCCAGTACTGAAAACGTGCGTTCCTGAAACCCTTTGCGGGTTTCATTCACCGGTTTAACGTCAGTGTAGGAATCCGGTTCCTTCCAGTTTACCTCCACTTCTGCTGCGGCAGTTGCTGCCCCGCAGGCCAGGCAACCGGCAATCATTCCAGTCAATACTAACATTCGCATTCTGCACCCCTTTCAGATGATATGACATGAACCTGCATCCATTAGACCCCTGTCGGGATTGCCCGGTTCACGGCAGATTAGCCTGAAGCCCAGTTTAGTTGTGAATGACTGAATTTAACCTGAATCGAAACGCGCTGCAAAATTGCTCTAGTCCAGCAGTTTGGTTTTTTCAATCGAAGAACAGAAATAGCGCAGCGATGCACCATAAATGAAGGGATTTTTGTCGCCGGAAATGCAATACAGCTGATGAAAGTGGTTGATGCTGCTGCGGCTGGACATCACCCCACTAAGATATTGTTTCTGGAACGGCCGCATAGCCTGGAAATGTGGGGCAACGTTTTTTTGCAGGGATTCCAGCTCCAGTTTGTCCGGCAACTGCGCCATCTCGACCAGCCAGTCTGACAAAGAATTATGTATGTCTGCAAAAAAGTACTGCACAAATGGAGAGCGCAATACCAATAGCAGAACGATGATTTCTGCAATAATGACTAACGCGCGAAACATGTTAAGCCCTGTCTGTAACGGCAATTGAAAGATATGGGTAGGGTTGCAGCTTACCGTAAAACCCTGCAACCATATAGGCCTTTTACTTATTTCTGACCATACCTAAACATAAATCATGAACAAAGATAAGACAGCCTCCAGGCCTTTTTGCCGGTTCACTATTTGTTGATCTGAATTAACCCATTTCTCACCACCCCTGTTATACTGCCAGGCGTCTTTTCTCCCCGTCTTCTACAAGGTAGTGTTTGAATGAGCGAGCAGATCCCGGTGAAAAACGTTTCTCCGGTCAAAGTCCACAAGCCCGACAGTCAGGACGCGCAAATACGTTATGCGCCTCGCAGCCGCATCTATGTGCGGGCAGTGGAAGGGCCTCTGGAAACCTTCCGGCGCTTTTTTGGATTGTTCTTTTTAGCCATATTTGCCTTGCTGCCCTGGCTCCAGTACAACGGCCACCAGGCGATACTGCTCGACATAATGGAACAACGATTTACCCTGTTCACCCTGACCTTATGGCCGCAGGACCTCACGCTGCTGGCGTACATATTTATTGTTGGCGCCTTCGCACTGTTTTTTGTCACTACCTTTGCCGGGCGGGTGTGGTGCGGATTTATGTGCCCCCAAACCACCTGGACCTTTATCTATATCTGGTTTGAAGAAAAGATTGAAGGCAGCCGAAACAAGCGCATGAAACTGGATGAACGGCCTATGGACGTGGACAAGTTCTGGCGCAAGTTGCTCAAACACTTGGCCTGGATCACGGTCGCCCTGCTAACCGCTCTGACATTTGTTGGCTACTTCACCCCCATTGGTGAACTGTTCGTTGATTTTGTCACCTTCAATACCAGTTTCTGGGCAGGGTTTTCAGTGATATTTTTTACTGTTTGTACTTACGGCAATGCCGGCTGGATGCGCGAGATCATGTGTACCCACATGTGCCCTTACGCCCGTTTTCAGTCCGCCATGTTCGATAAAGACACGCTCACCGTTGCCTATAACCCGAACCGCGGGGAAAAACGCGGGCCACGACCGCGCAAGCTGCCCCATTCACAACTGGCTGAAAATGGCATGGGCGACTGCATCGACTGCAACCTGTGCGTTCAGGTGTGCCCCACCGGCATCGATATTCGCAATGGTTTGCAATACGAGTGTATTAACTGTGGTGCATGTGTTGATGCCTGTAACGGCGTAATGGACAAAATGAATTATCCCAAAGGCCTTATCAGTTTTACCTCCGAGGAAGAGTTGAACGGAGGCACCACCCACATTCTGCGCCCTAAGCTGATTGGATACTTTGTGGTGTTACTGGTAATGGTGGGCCTGTTGATAACCAATCTGATGATGCGTATTCCATTGGAAGTGGACATAATCCGTGACCGCAATTCGCTCTACCGAGAAACCAGCCAGGGGCTGATAGAGAACGTTTATACCCTCAAGATCCTGAACAAATCCCAAACCCGTCAAACCTACCAGATTGAAGTTGTGGGCTTGCCCGATTACACCTTTACCGGGCAACAAACCATCAGCGTAGATGGCGGAGAAGTAGCCAGTTCACCGGTTTCCGTGGCGACCGACGCCTACAATCTGGAAAAGGCCGTAACCGACATTTGGTTCCACGTATCCACCATTGACCCGGACGGAGAAATTGTGGAAGTAAACGAAGCCAGCAAGTTCTTGTACCGATAATTATGACCGATTTCGCTTTTGCCGGCCTGGGGCCGGATACCATACTCGACGCGCTGGAATCCTGCGGTATTTACCCTCAGAGCGGTTTGCTCGCACTTAACAGCTATGAAAACCGGGTGTATCAGTTCCAGGACGATGAACGACAGCGCTGGGTGGTCAAATTTTATCGCCCTAATCGCTGGAGCAACCAGCAGATTCTGGAAGAACATGCATTTGCACAGGAACTGGCAGCCAGTGAAATCCCAATGGTTGCACCGACGGTGCTCCACGGAACTACCCTGCACGAAGCCAAGGGGTACCGGTTTGCGCTGTTTCCTTCTGTCGGCGGGCGTCAGTTTGAAATCGATAATCTCGACCAGCTTGAATGGATGGGCCGCTTTATCGGGCGCATACACAGAGTGGCACACAGTCGGCCATTTGAGGCCCGCCCCACCCTGGATATCAACGCCTATCTGACCCGGCCACGGGAAATTCTGGTTAACAGCAGCTTGCTGCCAGCCCACCTCCAGACTGCGTTTTTCGCCATACTTGACCCGCTGATAAAGCTGACGTCTGAGCTCTATCACTGTACCAACCCGATCCGGCTGCACGGGGATTGCCATCCCGGCAATATCCTTTGGCGTGATGGCCCCATGTTTGTAGACCTTGACGACTGTCGAATGGGGCCTGCCATGCAGGATTTGTGGATGATGCTCAGTGGCGATCGTCACCAGCAACAATTGCAGCTGGAAACCCTGATTGAAGCTTACGAAGAATTCCACGACTTCGACAGCAGCCAGTTTGCCCTAATCGAACCCCTTCGTGCGATGCGCATGGTCCACTATATGGCCTGGCTGTCACAGCGCTGGGAAGATCCTGCTTTCCCACGGGCATTTCCGTGGTTTGCCGAAGACAAATACTGGGAAGGCCAGATACTGGCTTTGAAAGAACAGCTTGCTGCCCTGCAGGAGCCTCCGCTCCAGTTAAGCGCTCCGGTTTGGTAATTGCCGTCTATCTTGTGGCCAAAACGAATATCCACTTTGCTTTTAATTTCTAATCAATAAGTTATACTCCCCCGCAGCTCAGGTGCCTGACCCAGTCAGGGTAAACGGGAAGTCAGTGAAAAGCTGACACTGCCCCCGCAACGGTAAGCTCACACCCTTTAAGGGTGATGTCTGCGCCAAACGAGGTGATAACCAGCCTCACACCACTGTAGCTCAAACGTGATGATTCGCGTTTGCTATGGGAAGGTGGCGCAGCACTGTCAAAGTGCGAGCGAGTCCGGATACCGGCCTAAGCAGGTACTGCCCATTATTGGGCAGATGTTTGATTTTGCACTCGGGTGGAGTGCAACAACCAAGAGCTTTTCAAAAATGAAATTTCAAGCACACCTGTCTGCGGCCGTGCTGGCATTGAGTATTCAAATACCCAACGCCTTTGGCCAGAACACTTCGTCCAATTCAGATAACGAATTCGAAATCCTCACCGTCTCCGGCACCCGCCTGCCGTTTGATTTGCAACGTATGGCAACCAGTTCCAGCCTGCTGACCCGCGATGACATACGTCGCTCCGGCGCCCGGCAAATCAGCGATCTGCTGCGCAGTATGCCGGGGGTCAGCATTGCAGAATCGGGCAGCCCAGGCAGCCTGAGTGAAATACGGCTGCGCGGCAGTGAAAGTAATCACCTGGTCGTCCTGATTGATGGTGTGGTCGCTAACGATATTGGTCAGGGAAGCCTGGCTGACCTCGCCCATCTGACCACCGCCGATATAGAGCGTGTTGAGCTGATACGCGGCCCTCAGAGCGCAGCGTGGGGCAGCGGGGCAATGGGCGGCGTTCTGAACATTACTACCTACTCAGCTTCGGCGACACCCATGTCGGCACAGGTGCGTATTGCCGGTGGCAACCAGGGCACTTACGAGTTGGGAATGAATTCCAGTCACAGGACAAAAAACTTTGGCGCCCGATTTCACGCCAACCTGTTTTCCACAGACGGCGATAATATCTCCCGCGGCGGGAATGAGCGGGATGGCTATCGCAACCTGACTGGCGGAGCCGGGCTGGACTGGCACCCCAATCAGCAGAATGCCCTGTCGGCATCAATGCGTCTGGTAGACTACCAAAACGACTACGATGGCACGGATTTTATCACCAGTGGCTTACCGACCGATGCCAACAACATCACTGATGGGCAGCAACTCAGCGCCCAGCTGGCCTGGCGCATTTCTCCAATGAACAGCGCCTATTCCAGCCAGCTTAAATGGCAGTACCGCGAGGACGTCAACGACAATACCACGGAAAGCTCTGACGCCGGCGGAACTACCGGGCGCCGTTATCAATGGAACTGGGAAAACCGCTACCAGTTGACCGACTGGCAAACGGCCGGAGGACTGGAATATCTGCGCCGGGAGTTTGAACAACGCGGACCAATAATTTTCGGCGATCCTAATCAACAGCAAAGCGATACCACACTGAGTGCGTTTGGAGAACTTGGCAGATCCGTCACCGATTCTCTGTTAGCCACCGTTAGTGCCCGCTACGACGACAACAGCGAATTTGACGATGCCGTCAGTTATCGATTTGGCATAAGCTGGGATGCCTCTTCCGCTCAGCAGGTATTTGTAAGTCTTGGGCAGGCGATAAAAACACCCACCTTTAGCGAACGCTTCGGTTACTTCCCCGACAGTTTCACTGGAAACCCCGATTTGCAGCCTGAAACCAGCAGGGAATGGGAAATTGGGGCCCGCAGCAAGTGGCAAAATTACTGGTCCAGTCAGGTCAGCGTCTATTCAGCTCGCCTTGAGGATGAAATTCTGGGTTTTGTGTACAGTTCCGAACTGAGTGGTTTTACTGCGCAAAATGCGCTTTCTGACAGCCACCGAAAAGGACTGGAAGCCGAAATCAGTTATCAGGCAGCTCACTTTTCTTTCCTTGCGACCTACAGTTATTTGGATGCGAGCCAGGAAAGCAGCGAAACGCAGCAACCTGAATTACGCCGTGCCCGCCATCAGGGTGGCTTGCGGTTAAGTGGAGATTTACCAGGCGGCAACTGGTCAGGATATCTGAATGTGGCGTATACCGGCAGCCGCCTGGATACCTATTACCCACCATACCCACAACCTGCGCAAACTGTCGGGCTGCGCCCCTACACCCTGGTGTCGGCGAATCTGTCGTATCAGATCTCCGATACCTGGCAAATGGCACTTCGACTCGACAACGCACTGAACGCAGATTACGAGGACATCGTAGGCTATCAGGGCAAACAGCGCCGGGCAATTCTGACACTTCAATACCAGCTTTAAACCGAGTTCCCTTCGTTGCCCGGCCATACCTTCTGGTATGCCGGGCTTTTTTGTCGCCTGACGTAACACGATAAAGCGATACCTAAGCGGGTTGGCTTCCACTGGTCGGGGGCAAAACCCTGTGATAACCTTTTGCCAGTAAAAAACTACAGGAATCAACAATGAAAAAAATCGCAGTTTTGCTGTTCACAGCGTTGCTGCTGCCCCTACAGGCGTGCGCAGCAGAAGGAAAATGGGTTGAGGGCAAGCACTACGAAGTGCTGGATGAACCGGCTACTGCCAGCCCTGAAATTATCGAATTTTTCTCTTTTTGGTGCCCCCACTGCTATCGCTTTGAACCTCTGGTAAAGCAAATCAAGCAGAAAATTAGTAAAGATACCCAGTTTAACAAGGTGCATGTAAACTTTATGCGCTTTACCAGTGCCGATATTCAGGACGATGCTACCCGCGCCATGATGATTGGTCGCGCCATCAGCCAGGAAGAGGCCATGAACGGTGCCATTTTCAATTACATTCATCAGCAGCGCGCCAGCATTACTGGTATGAAAGACCTGAGAAACATCTTTTTGGTCAATGGTGTGGATGCAGCGGAATTTGACAAACTGGAAAGCAGTTTTGGCGTCAACAGCATGCTGAAAAAGAACAACAAGGTAGTGGAACAGTATCGCGATCACCTGACCGGAGTACCGACCTTTATCATTAACGGCCGTTTCCGTCCCACCCCCACGTCAGATATGACAGTAGACGATATTATCGACCTGATAGTGTGGTTGTCAGAGCAAAAATAATCGCCTTCATAGCCTATAAGAAATGCGCCTGCAGGCGCATTTCTTATGCCCTTCATAACGCTCATTGCTTCAGGCTTCACGCAAACCGATAAAATGATCCCAGTCCTGGGGATGATTCAGGTTTATCAACTCGTTGAGGTCTCTGGGATGTGGGTCAAGTTCTAGCGCAGGCCCGAGGTTTAACAACCTGCCAATCGACAGTTTATTTTCCAGCGACAGCAGCTTTTCACCAACTTCATTAACTGTCGGCGACAGCGGCAGGACACAAGGCAAAAAGTAATGTTTGAAATAACAGGCGCTTTTGTTGCGGATAGCGTTTTCGATCAGATAGTTAAGCATCTGCGGTGATACCAGAGGCATGTCCACCGGCATGACCACACAATAATCGAAACCGTTAAGTAACGGGCTTTTTAGCCAGTCAAGAATCACTACCGCTGGCCCCATGCCCGAACGTCGATCCGGATGGGCTCCCTCCTGCGGTCCGGCAATCCAGACTTCGTTAACGCTGGAGGCAAGCATACACTGGCGGCTTCTCTCAAGCAGGGTAATGCCGTCCACCAGCATCTGTGTTTTATCCTGCCCCATTCGGGTTGAATGGCCTCCTGCCAAAATGACTCCTGCTACCTTTACCTGACGCATTTCGAGGGCCTTCTTGCGAAGCGTTAGTGTTAATGCCAAATCCGGTGTGCCTTACCGGCAGATTGAACTGGCCGCCTCTGTATATCATAAACCGTTACCATACTGACAAAAAAAGAAAAGTGCCGCCCTAGCCGACACTTTCCTTAGTGACTCAATGAACCTCGGCTTCCTCTGACAGTTCAGATCATAGGAACCCTGCATCCGCTTAGAACTTGGTGTTTAACCAAACCCACAATTTATCAGTATCTACATTGGTGTCGCCGGCCGAATAGGTGGCGTACTTCACTCCCAGACTAACGTGTTCTGCAACAGTCGTAGTGTATTGCAGATTTAATTCGCTTCCCAGATCGTCGATTTCAGCGCTGGCTTCATCGGCATCGAATTCATGATATACAGCCATCCACTTGCCCCCCGCAAGGGAGCCAGCCAGCGTAAAGGCGATATCCTGAAGACCCTGCGCTGGAGTGCTCAGGAACTGATCGCTCCAACCATTGAATTTATGCAGGGTGGCCAGCGGAGTAGAAAATCCGTATTCACCATTATCGGAACCCAGCAACTCATAGGTTACCTTGGCGGTCAGACCGGAGAAAACTGCGCCGCCTTCCAGCATCAGATAGGACGCATCAAAATCGGCTGCAGCTGATTCGCTGCTTTGGGTCGCAAATTCTGCGCTGTACAGCCATTTAACGTCCCCGCTGGTAGCGCTGCCCGCATAACTGACACCGTAGGTGTCAAGCGCGTTTTCAGCCTCAATGTCCATCTCTAAAAGATAAGCATAGGCGGTAAATTTACCGATCGCACTTTTATAAGAAGCATTGAACAGGTGATCTTTGGAATCGATGTCCGCAGCCTCAGCAAAGATACGGTTGCGCTGGTTGAGGTATCCATAAAATACGTCTACGTTTTCGTTCGGCTGGTATTTTACCGACAGTGCATCAAAGGTTTGCCAATCCTGGCGCCACCCCACATGCCCGACAAAACGATGCCCGTCCAGAGCTATGATCTGACGCCCTGCTTTCACTGTGAGCGCGGAATTTTTATACTGTACAAAGCCCTGATTGAGTTCGGTTGTTTCCGGATCGGCAATCACCGAATACTCACCCGGCTTGTAACCCGCTGGTGGGACCGAATAGTCCCCCTGGCCCAATACAATTCTTGAATCTTCCATTTCAACGGTGGCGGAAAAACCGCTCAGTTCACCCGTTGCCAATGTGATTCTGGACCGCAGCGTAAGGGCGTCTGCATCTTTAAGCGCGTTATCCTGCTCAACCGCTTCATATCGCAGATTAAACTCTGCGCTGGCAGTGGTTTTTGACAGGGCTTCATACCAGTCAGCCGCTTGGGCAACCGGAGCAACAGCAGTTGCTATAGCCATGGACAGCGTGCTAACCGGAGTAACTAAACGACGAATTTTCATAGCAATTTCCTTAAATTGAGTGTGAGGGGGGCTAACCCACCGCCCGAAGACAGCAGGGTTCACCAAACTTTAATTATTCAATTCATTACTGAGTAGATTCAGGCCGCATCAGGCTTTTTCCCTTTGCTGCTACCCTTTGAGGTATTTTTGCGATGCGCACTAACCGGCTCAACCTTGCGCTGCTTTTCATACAGGAAGGTTAGCACCTCATGCCGGTAATGGTTGTATTCCGGGTTGTCCGCCAGCGCTATTCGATCCCGGGGGCGAGTTAAATTGATGTTGAGGATTTCCCCAATGGTGGCAGACGGACCATTGGTCATCATGACAATCCGGTCTGACAACAACACGGCTTCATCCACATCGTGGGTGATCATGATTACCGTATTACCAAGGTCGGCGTGAATTTCCATCAGGGAATCCTGCAGATGCGCTCGGGTTAAAGCATCCAATGCGCCAAAAGGTTCATCCATCAGCAGCACCTTGGGCTCCATCGCCAGTGCGCGGGCAATGCCCACACGCTGCTTCATCCCACCGGAAATTTCTGCTGGAAGTTTGTCCAGCGCATGAGTCATATGCACCAGTTCCAGGTTATGCATCACCCAGTCGCGCAATGCCTTTTTGCTCTTACCCTGTTGGGTTTGTTTCACTGCCAGCTCGACGTTTTTATAAACGCTCAGCCATGGCAGTAATGAGTGATTCTGAAACACTACGGCTCGTTCCGGGCCGGGCTCACGCACTTCGCTGCCGTCCAGAATCACACCACCGGTGGTGGCCTGGTGCAACCCGGCAACAATATTGAGCACGGTAGATTTACCGCAACCGGAGTGGCCTATCAATGACACAAACTCACCTTTGGCAATCTTCAGATTTACATCGGTCAGGGCGTTGAAGGGCCCTTTTGGGGTAGGGAAATCAATTCCTACCTGAGTCAGTTCCAAATGCTTTGCAGTCATGGTCTTCTCCTGTCTAATCAGCGCAGTGCACTGCTTTTGTCCCAGCTCACCACGCGCTGAATACCCAGCATCACCCTGTCCAGCACAAATCCGATGGCACCAATGGTCAGCACCGCTACCATTATCCGCGCCAGCGACTCCGAACTGCCGTTCTGGAACTCGTCCCAGACAAACTTACCCAGCCCTGGGTTCTGCGCCAGCATTTCTGCCGCAATCAATACCATCCAGCCAATACCCAACGACAAACGCAGACCCGTGAAGATCATGGGTATGGATGAGGGCAGAACAATTTTAGTCAGGTGAGTCAGAGGTTTAAGCCTCAGTACCCGGCTGACATTCAGCAGGTCCTTGTCAATGTTCGATACCCCGACCACGGTGTTGATCAGTGTTGGCCACAAACAGCACAACGACACCGTGAAAGCAGAGGTGACAAAGGATTTGGCGAACATCGGGTCGTCGGAAACATAAAGGGCACTGACTACCATAGTTACAAGCGGTAGCCAGGCCAACGGAGAAACTGGCTTAAACAGCTGAATAAGCGGATTGATGGCGGTGTACGCCGATTTACTCAAGCCGCACAGAATCCCTACCGGCACCGCCACCAGCGAGGCAATCAGGAAACCCACCATAACGGTGTACAGGCTGGTCCAGATTTGATCGAGGTAGGTTGGTGCGCCAGTGAATGGCCGGATCCTGGGTTCATAACCTGGATCCTTGGCCACTCTGGCAGCATTGCGCTCTTCCTGGCGGGCATAAAACTCTTCGGCCTTTTCCCGCTGGGCACTGTGCTCGTTAATCAGCGACCCTGCTTGTTGCCACACCTGCGCCGGGCCGGGAAACTGGCCCAGAGAGGTATCAATGGTTTTGGCTACACCGTTCCAGATAGCCAGGAACAACAGCAGCCCTATCACCGGCAACAGTAATCCCTGCAGCTTTTGCGGCAAGTTGCTGGCAAAAGACTGCGGACGCAACTGCGACAGTGTGGTCACCAGGGGGACTGATTTACTCATGAGAATGTGCTCCCGTCAGCTTGAGTTAAAGTACCGTCTCGCCTTTCAGGCCTATCGAGAACTGCTCCAAATAGGCATTCGGCTTGGTACCGTCGTAGACAACGTCATCAATAAATTCACTTTGTGGCGCTTTGAAACCGGTTTCAGTAGCAAAGTCCGGGAAGTCTTCCGCTTTAGCTTTGCCTTCAGCGATAAGCGCTTTTGCCGCTTGTGCATAGATATCCGGGCGATACACCTCTCGGGCAGTTTTCATAAACCAGTCATCAGACTTAGGCTCGGAAATCTGCCCCCAGCGGCGCATTTGGGTCAGATACCAGATGGCATCGCTGTAATAGGGATAGGTGGCGTTGTAGCGGAAGAATACGTTAAAGTCCGGCACTTCCCGCTTGTCGCCTTTTTCGTATTCAAAGGTACCGGTCATACTGTTAGCCAGTACTTCTTCATCGGCGCCCACGTAATTGGCTTTGGCCAGTATTTTCACCGCTTCGGGGCGGTTAGCGTTGTTGTTTGCATCCAGCCACATGGCTGCACGGATCATGGCTTTTACCACCCGAATGTGAGTATTGGGGTTTTCATCGGCCCAGGCTTTGCTGACACCAAAAACTTTTTCCGGGTTGTTTTTCCAGATTTCGTAATCGGTGATCACCGGTACACCAATGCCTTTGAATACTGCCTGCTGGTTCCAGGGCTCGCCTACGCAGTAGCCATAAATGGTACCCGCCTCCATGGTGGCTGGCATTTGCGGTGGCGGAGTCACCGAAAGCAATGCTTCAGCATCAATCTGGCCGGAAGTATCGCCTTTATGAGGCGCGTAGTATCCAGGGTGAATACCGCCTGCTGCCAACCAGTAACGCAACTCGTAATTGTGAGTGGAAACCGGGAACACCATCCCCATGTTGAATGGCTTACCGGCAGTGCGGTAGCTGTCTACCACGGGTTTCAGGTAATCCGCTTTGATCGGATGAACCGGCACCCCATCTTTCTCAGGCACGTATTTGGACATCTGTTCCCACACATCGTTGGAAACCGTAATACCGTTACCGTTCAGATCCATACTGAATGCAGTAATGATGTGTGACTGGGTGCCAAACCCGATGGTGGCGCCCAAAGGCTGTCCGGCCAGCATGTGCGCGCCGTCGAGTTGCCCGTCAATCACACGGTCAAGCAATACTTTCCAGTTGGCCTGTGCTTCCAGCGTGACGTAAAGCCCTTCATCTTCGAAATAGCCCTTTTCATAGGCAATAGCCAATGGTGCCATATCGGTCAGTTTGATGAAGCCAAATTTGAGCTCTTCCTTCTCAGGCCAGCCAATGTCTTCGGCCATCGCCGAGCCTGCCGTCAGGCTTCCCAGGCTCGTCACCACAGCCAGTGAACAAGCGAACTTCTTTACTGCTTTGCTGATGTCGAATAATGATGTCGACGATTTCATGTGCATTCCTCTTAGCCAAAAAAAAAGCCCACCAGCTAAGATGGGCACTCCATCAGGCTGCGTGGGCTTCTTTGCCAACAAGACGGTCAAAAACCACCTTGCATAAATTCGTTGTCATGTGAGTTGCAAGCCCCTTTTGGCTTGCACTGTTTTTATATAGGCACTTTTGATGCCAAAATTAAAAACCTATATTTTTCATAAGTTTAATAAAACTTGTCGTATTTGCATCATTCTGCACTGGTTATTTTCAGTGCAACTGCGCACTAACTGTGCGCGTTTGCTGCGGAGAAAAGTCGAATTTTTCAAGATCCCAAGCCCACACGCTGAACAGGCATGCGGTATACAACCTGAATGAAGGGAGTGAAATTGGATTAAGACGGATCGGTTGCCGCTCAGCCCAAGGGCGAAAACGGCAATGAATTTTGGTTGCGGGCTTGCCAGACAAGTTCAGCCTGTTTGGTAGCTGCCTCAACAGGCATATTTTCGGCCAGCATGAGATAACTGGTAAGCGTGGCAGCAATGGCCTGGTCACCATATTTGTTACTTGCTTTGCCCTGCCAGACCTCCAGCATGTCATTCACATCGAGCGCCTTGTCCTTTACTGCCCAGCTCCCTGTGAACTCGGGCAACACGATTTTTTGTGTCTCTCCACCCCGGGTAATAAACAGGTCGGTGGGACGTTCACTGTTCACTTCCGGATCGCCACCGTCACCACGAAAACACAGCGAATCGTAATCGGCAAAAGCTTCGTTCACGAAACGGTGCTTCTCATCCAGGTGCATATGATATACGCCCTGCACACTAAAGCGGGCGGCACTCGGGTTAAGCAGGCGGGCAAGCGTGTTGGCGCAGGAACGCAGACCAAACACTTCACGCAGCTTAATCAGCGTATCCAGTTCCGGTAATACTACGCCTAAATCCAGATAGGATGCGCCGTATGTGTCCAGTTGCCTCGCTGAATCTGCAACACTGCCAATCGGTTCCAGGCCCAAAGCAGGGAGTACATGGCTGGCATACAAACGGCCTGAACCCGGCTCGTGGGCGCCGTGCAGAAATACCCTGTGACCACTTTGAGCCAATGCTGCAACCGCCAGCAGATACCAGGGCAACTGCCGCCGTTTGCCAGCGTAGCAGCCCACATCCAAATCCGCTTTGAGTTGCGCCAGTTCAGGCCGAAGCAAACTGCGGCAGGCCTGCAAAAAGCCGATTACTTCTTCAGAGGTTTCTTCACGGGTACGCAGCAACATCAGGTATGCACCCCGCTGATCACCAGTAACCTGGTTACTCAGCAGCATGTGCATGGAATCCAGGGCTTCTTCACGGGTCAGAGCGCGGGCCCCCTTCTGTCCTTTTCCTATGATTTTGATGTACTGGCTAAATGGGTGTGACATGGGCAATCTGCTGAAGTAACGCCGGATCGACCTGTTGGCGGGCTGACACAACTTCCCCGAATATCAGCAGTGCCGGCCCTTTCAGGTTGGCGGCCTGTACTTTTTCGGCGATTTCGTTCAGCGGCCCGGTGATCACGAACTGGTTGATACAGCAGGCATTTTCAATCACAGCTACGGGTAAATCAAGTGCTACCCCAGCCCCCATTAAGCGTTGAGTAATTTGGCTAAGGCGTTTTAGCCCCATGTAGAGTACAACCGTTTCGGTCTTCAGCGCCTGTTGAATGCGCTGCCAGTCCGGCTCCTCATCAGGGTCCTGCATATGTGCGGTCATCAGGGTAACTGCACGCGAACAACGTCGATCGGTGAGCGGGATACCCGTATACGCCGATGCCCCGGAAGCCGCTGTAATCCCGGGCACTATGGCAAACGGAATGCCCGCCTGGGTGAGTGCATCGGTTTCTTCACAGGTGCGGGCAAAAACGGCAGGATCGCCACCTTTCAGGCGAACTACCCTGAACCCCTGCTGGGCCAGCGCAACAAGCCTACTGCAAATATCCGCCTGGGGCATACTGTGCCGCCCGCTGCGTTTGCCAACAAATTCGGTACGAACATGGCGGGGGATCACTGCCAGAACAGATTCATCCACCAGCCAGTCAAATAATACAACATCGGCACTTTGCAATAACTTGTGCGCTTTTACCGTCAATAAATCCGCATCGCCGGGGCCCGCGCCAACAATAAACACCTGGCCTGTCTGGCCTCCTTCAAGGGTAGATGCGCGGCCTTTTGCCCCGTCGTGCCGCCTTCTTACCCCTTCAATAAATCGAAAATATACACTGGGCAAACGGCTGATATGAGCAGACAAATTGAACGTCATGATAACGCTCCTTCAATAAGTAATGGGGATTGTTCCGAAGCGGCTCCGGAATCGGTCAACATACTGCTTAACTCACTGCGACAGGAGCCGCAGTTAGTACCACATTTGAGGCGTTTCCCGAGTTCTTCGACACTGTCAGCCCCGCCAGCGATTTCGGCTAAAATGGGTTTTTCGCGTACGTTAAAACAACTGCACACCAATTTACCCTGCAGAAAACTGGCTTCGACCTGATTGCGTAGCAAACTGGCCTGCACCTCAAAGCTGAGTTCGCCATCGGGATCAAATACGCTGTCCAGCCAGTCGAGCGGCAGGTTGGTGTACTTGTGATGAAGGCTCAAATACAGCACCGGGTGGTCATCTTTTAATACCAACAGGGTGACACTGCTGCCTTGCTGAAAGCTGATTTGGCAATACGCTTTTGGTAATAACATTGCCAGTTGCCGGCACAATTCGACCGCGCTGATGTTTGCAGCAATTCGGGCTGTGGAAACATGTGTGGCCGGCACCCTGCTCCAATAGTCACATTCTGCCAATAGCAGCTCAAACAAACCCTTATCTGAACAGGCCAATTGTCCGTGACAGTCAAATTCTGCTGGTGCAATGCGGATAGCACCGTGTTTGAGTTCCGGCTGTCCGGAAACAGGATCGTGGGAGCCATCAAACAGCTGCCCAAGAGTGCAATGGGACCCCCAGGTTGCCGACCAGTGAATGGGCGCAAACACTTCTCCCCTGCGCTGACGCGGGTCAATCTTTACCGGCAGGATCACCGGCGCGTTGCCGCTGCAATGCGCTTTCAGTGTAACCAGCTCGTTACTGACTACCCCCAACGCCAGCGAATCCTGGGGATGAATAGCCAGCTGGGCCTGCGCAGTATGCTGTAATAATTTGCTGGTTTTTCCGGTGCGGGTCATGGTGTGCCACTGATCGCGCATACGCCCGCTGTTCAGCACATAAGGGTAAGCCGCACTGGTTAGCTGACGTGGGCTGAGCACTTCCAGAGCAATAAACTGCGCCTTTCTGCTGGCGGTAAAAAAACGTTTGTTCTCAAAAAGACGGGCGCAGCCTTGTGGCGTCGATTCCGTCACTGGCCACTGCACCGGCTTCAGGCGATCATATTGCTGTGGTGACAACCCAGCCAGGCCAGACAGATTCAAGGCCCGCTCACCGTTATTTTGCCAGGCTGTCAGGCAAGCGTGCTCATCAAAAATCTGTGCCGGGCTCGCATAGTCAAAGGCTTCTGCAAAGCCCAATTTGGCGGCTACCTCACAAATGATTTGCCAGTCATGGCGGGCTTCTCCTGGCGGAGGCAACAGGCCCCGCTGGCGTGAAATACGCCGTTCCGAGTTGGTTACCGTGCCGTTCTTTTCCGACCAACCGCTGGCAGGCAGCGCCACGTGGGCAAACTTCAGGGTGTCGTTGTGAGTAACAATGTCCGAAACCACCACAGTGTCACAACGGGCCAGCGCACGCTCCACCTGCGCACGGTTGGGCATGCTGACCACCGGGTTGGTTGCCATGAT
Organism: Alteromonas aestuariivivens; assembly: GCF_003367475.1. Classification (GTDB taxonomy): domain Bacteria; phylum Pseudomonadota; class Gammaproteobacteria; order Enterobacterales; family Alteromonadaceae; genus Alteromonas; species Alteromonas aestuariivivens. Next base: position 127,908 of record NZ_QRHA01000002.1, on the reverse strand, counting down.
CCAGACAAACTTCACCTTGCCTTCGTCGATGGCCTGAAATAAATCCACCGCTTTGTAACCGCCCTTTTCTGCGACTGTGGGCGCATTCCAGAACGTCTGCACGCGCTCACGATGCACAGGGTTTTCAATATCCATGTGCGCTGCCAGCATATTTGCCAGCCCACCGACCTCACGGCCGCCCATGGCGTTAGGCTGCCCGGTAATGGAAAACGGGCCACTGCCCGGCTTACCGATTTTACCGCTGGCTAGATGGCAGTTGATTATGGCGTTGGCTTTATCGGTACCCGAGGTAGACTGATTAACACCCATAGAGAAGAACGTCACTGCACTGGGAGATTGCGCAAACCGACGATAGAAGCTTTCGACCTCTGCAACCGAAAGACCACAACAACTGGCAACCGATTCCAGGTCCCATGGCATACACGCCGCCAGGGTAGCAGCAAAGCCTTCTGTGGCGGTTTCGATAAAATCTGCATCCAGTGCTTGGTGGTCTCCCAGGTAGCGCAGCAGGCCGTTGAACAGCGCCACATCGCTACCGGGCTTGATGGCCAGATGCCAGTCCGCCAGTGCACAGGTTTCGGTCTGGCGGGGGTCAATCACCACCACTTTTAGGGCCGGATTGCGCAGTCGGGCCCGCTCCATGCGCTGGAACAACACCGGGTGAGTCCAGGCTGCGTTGCTGCCCACCAGCACCAGTAAATCGGTCTGCTCCAAATCTTCATAATTGCACGGCACCAAATCCTCGCCGAAAGCCCGCTTATAAGCGGCTACGGCAGAAGACATGCACAAGCGGGAATTGGTATCGATATTGGCACTGCCGATGAAGCCTTTCATCAGCTTGTTGGCCACATAGTAATCTTCGGTCAGTAACTGCCCGGAAACGTAAAACGCAACGGCATCCGGCCCGTGTTCGGCTACAACCTGACGGATTTTATCGGCTACAAAGTCAGTAGCCTGATCCCAGTCAACGCGCTCACCGTTCAGTTGGGGGTACAGCAAGCGCTGGGTTGTGTCGTTGGTGTCCAGTAAATGGGTGCCCTTTACACACAAGCGACCGAAGTTGGCCGGATGCTCAGGCGTGCCTGTCAGACTCTCGAGACTGATGCTGCGCCCGCTTCCGTTGCAACTGATGTCCACCCCACACCCAACGCCGCAATAGGGGCATGTGGTTTGCCCCAACGACCGAACCGGAGGTTGCGCAACCAGGCTAAGCGGAGTATTGAGTTTGTTGTGGTTCATAGTTTTTAGCCTTGTTTTGGATCCGGGCGCAGCCTCAGACTGCAACCCAAACCCGGCCATTTTCAAGTTTGATATCAAACACCATCACACTGGCGTCTTCACGCTCTACGCATTGCCCGGAGGTCAGTGAGTAGTGCTCCTTGTACAAGGGCGACGCCACCACAGGGTCACCTTTTACCGAGCCCAGAATTCCCCGGTACATCACATTCGCTTTACCGATTGGGTCCCAGTTACTGATGGCAAACACCTTCTGTTCCCCTTCCAGTTTCACCGCAAACAGCGCAATCTGCTGCTCTTCAATCAGGGCACACACACCGGAATTCGGCACCAAATCTGACTCGGCACAGACGTCATGCCATTCAGGTACGTAATCAACTTTTACTTGCATGATGTTCTCCTTTAGACGATTTCTACCGGAATGCGGGCTTCGCCACTGCGCTTCTCTGCTTCGGTAGCCGGGCGAATTTGCTCCCGCTCGGTAACAAACTGAATGTTGCTGTCAGTTCCCTGAGTGTTAACGAACTGACGGAAACGTTTGCGCGACTGTTCTGACTCCAGGGTGGTTTTCCACTCACACTGGTAGGCGTCCACAACATGCTGCATTTGCGCTTCGAGCTCTGCCCCCAACCCCAACGCATCGTCAATCACTACCGATTTGAGATACTCCAGCCCGCCTTCCAGATTGTCCATCCACACCGAGGTACGCTGCAGACGGTCGGCGGTTTTGACGTAGAACATCAGGATGCGGTCGATGTAACGGATAAGGGTTTCGCTGTCGAGGTCGGTGGCAAACAAGTCTGCGTGGCGGGGTTTCATGCCGCCGTTACCACAAACGTAAAGGTTCCAGCCATTTTCAGTGGCAATCACACCGATATCCTTACTCTGGGCTTCGGCACATTCACGGGTGCAGCCAGACACGGCAAACTTCAGTTTGTGCGGTGCCCGCAAACCTTTGTAGCGGTTTTCGATATCGATGGCTTTGCCTACTGAGTCCTGCACGCCATAACGGCACCAGGTACTGCCCACGCAGGACTTCACGGTACGTACCGCCTTGGCATAAGCGTGGCCGGTTTCAAATCCGGCATCCACCAGTTCCTGCCAGATGTCGGGCAGTTGATCAACCCTGGCGCCAAACAGGTCAATGCGCTGACCTCCGGTTATTTTGGTGTAGAGGTTGTACTTCTCCGCCACCTGACCGAGTACAATCAGCTTCTGTGGGGTGATCTCACCACCGGCGATGCGCGGTACGATAGAATAGGTGCCGTCTTTCTGCATATTGCCCAGGTAGGTATCGTTGGTGTCCTGAAGCGGCAGGTGTTTGGGATCAAGGACATAGTCGTTCCACACCGAGGCCAGAATTGAGCCCACCACTGGCTTGCAGATATCGCATCCCAAGCCTTCACCATGGCCTTCAAGCAGCTCATCAAAACTGCGGATCCCTTCTACCTTAACAATGTGATACAGCTCCTGACGAGTGTGATTGAAGTGTTCACACAGCGCCTTCGATACTTCCACGCCGCGTTTTTCCAGTTCACGGTCGACCACGTTTTTCAGCAATGCGGCACAGCCACCACAGCCGGTACTGGCTTTGGTACTGGATTTCACGTCACCCAGGCTGCAGCAGCCTGCGTCGATGGCACCCACAATGTCGATCTTGGCAACGTTATGGCAGGAACAGATGGTTGCAGTATCTGGCAATGCATCGGCACCCAGCGAAGGGGCTTCTCCGGCTGAAGGTAAAATCAGGCTTTCCGGATATTCTGGCAGGGCGATGTCGTTCAGGCTGTATTGCAACAGGGTGTCGTAGTCGCTGGTGTCGCCCACCAGCACCGCACCAATGACTTTTTTCTGCGCGGCATCCACCACCAGCTTTTTGTAAATGCCTTTGGCCTGATTGTGATAGGTAAATGCCAGCGCGCCCGGTGTGCGGCCGTGGGCATCACCAATGGAACCCACTTCAACCCCCATCAGCTTAAGCTTGGTGCTCATATCTGCGCCGGTAAAGGCCAAATCCCCACCTGATATGGTGGTGGCAGCAACACGGGCCATGGTGTAACCCGGGGCAACCAGACCAAAAATACGGTTTTCCCACAACGCACATTCACCAATGGCGTAAATGCTGGGATCGGAGGTTACACAGTGGTTGTCCACCACAATTCCGCCCCGCTCACCCACGGCCAGTTCATGCTGACGGGCCAGCGCATCGGATGGGCGAATACCGGCTGAGAACAGGATCAGGTCGGTTTCAAGGAAAGTGCCATCCGCGAAAACCATACGGTAACGGCAGCTTTCACCAGCTTCTATACTTTGAGTGGCCTTCTGGGTATGCACCTGTACGCCCAGATCCTCAATTTTTCCTCTTAGCAGGTCACCACCGGCCGGGTCGAGTTGTACGGCCATCAACTGGGGCGCAAATTCAACCACATGGGTTTCCAGCCCGGCCTGCTTGAGTGCATTGGCCGCTTCCAAGCCTAACAGACCACCACCAACCACCACGCCGACCTTGCTCTGTCTGGCGGACGATTCAATGGCTTCAAGATCTTCAATGGTGCGATACACCAGGCAGTGGTCCTGGTCGTTGCCCGGAATTGGCGGTACGAAAGGGTAAGAACCTGTGGCCAGCACCAGCACATCGTAGGGATAGGTAACGCCATTGGCAGAAACCGTTTTACCTTCCCGGTCAATATTACTGACCATGGCGTTGGTGACAAAATTCACGCCCCAGTCCTGATAGGTCTGCTCGGTAGTCAACGCCAGATCTTCGGCGCTGCTGCCAGTGAAGTAAGAAGACAGGTGAACCCTGTCGTAGGCCAGGCGGCCTTCGCTACTTAAAACCGTAATGTCACAGGCGACGGATTGCTGCACCATTTGCTCAACAAAATGGTGCCCGACCATTCCGTTACCGACCACGACGATGCGTAATTGAGATGTGGATCCTGTCATGATTAACCCTTTTTTTGCCAAAAAAAAACCCACGTCCATGCAAGATGGTCGTGGGCTTCTTTGCCTGTGTCAGCGCGCGCTGGGCACACCGACGATTGTCTGTTTACTGGCAGCTAAGCTGCAAAATTCGATTACACAGTTTTACAAACAACTTTAATGCCAAAAAAAATTATCTCAATTAAACAACAATTTAAGCAAAGCGCGGTATAAAAACCGGTGGTTCATTGCACCATCAGTGAGCATTTTTTACTGCGATGGTGCATAAATATCAGGCCAGTTTGTCGGTGGCTACACGATAACGGGGATCCTCGTTGACGTTCATTTCAACGAATTTACCGGCTTTGCTCAACAGGCTGCGACACTCACTGCTGATATGACGAATGTGCAATTTCTTGCCTTGCTGTTCGTACTTGTCGGCCAGACTGTCCAGTGCGTCGATACCGGAAGAATCCCAAATCCGGCTGGCATTGAAATCAATAACAACTTCCTCCGGATCATTGGCAATATCAAACAAATCCTTGAAATGCGACACCGAGCCAAAGAAAAGTGGCCCTTCCAGCTCGTACACTTTCCAGCCGTCCTTGTCGATGTGGGTTTTGGCCATAATATGGGTAGCGTGCTTCCAGGCGAACACCAGCGCCGACACAATGACCCCCACCACCACGGCAATGGCCAGGTCGGCGATCACGGTTACCGCGGTAACCAGAAACAGTACAAAGGCATCTTCTTTGTTCACACCACGCATAATGCGGAAGCTGGCCCACTCGAAGGTACCGATAACCACCACAAACATCACGCCAACCAGTGCCGCCAGCGGGATCATCTCAATCAGTGGGGCTGCAAACAGGATGAAGCCCAGCAACACTAAGGCCGCGGTAATGCCCGACAGGCGGCCACGGCCACCGGAATTGATGTTGATCATGCTCTGGCCAATCATGGCGCAGCCACCCATACCACCGAAGAATCCGTTAACCGTATTGGCAACTCCCTGGCCAATACACTCTTTGTTGCCACGGCCACGGGTGTCGGTCATCTCGTCAATCAGGGATAACGTCAGCAAGGATTCAATCAGGCCTACCAGACACAGGATCACTGACGTCGGCAGAATGATCATCAGCGTATCCCAGTTAAACGGCACCATTGGAATGGCGAAACTGGGTAACTCTCCCGCCAGAGTTGCAGAGGCTTTTTGCTCGGCAGGCAGCAGATCACGGACAAAATCAATTACAGTGCGTGCTTCCAAATCCAGCCCGTGCACCAGCAGCGTAACTGTAACTATGGCCACCAGAGAGGCCGGTACGGCTTTGGTCAGCTTTGGCAACAGGTAAATAATTGCCATGGTCAGAGCCACCAGCCCCAGCATCCAGTAGAGCATGGTACCGCTCATCCACTCGCGCACACCCAGAGCGTTCACCACTTTGAACTGCCCAAGCTGGGCCAGGAAAATCACGATTGCCAGACCGTTAACAAAGCCAAGCATCACCGGATAAGGCACCAGACGAATAAACTTACCCAGCCGGAACACACCACACAGAATTTGCAACAGGCCGGCCAGCACCACGGCGGCAAACAGATACTGCACGCCGTGCTGGGCAACCAGAGCCACCATGACGACGGCCATTGCACCAGTGGCACCGGAGATCATGCCCGGCCGGCCACCAATTGCTGAGGTGATGAGCCCCATCATAAAGGCGGCGTACAGGCCTATCATAGGCTCTACTCCAGCCACGAAGGCAAAGGCCACGGCTTCGGGTACCAAAGCCAGGGCCACGGTGATCCCCGACAGTACATCATTTTTAATATTGCTGTCTTTGCTGGTGATTATGTCAAACATGGCTTTCCAAACAGATTGAATTGCGATTAAAAAACGGTCGCAGATTCTAGCACTTCAGGCGCCCAAAATCTTTTAACAGTTTGTTAATGCCAATCCGCATAGGAAATTGCTCAGAGGATCGGTATTAGTCTCCCTGCCTGCAAAGCCGGTGGCTATAATCAGTAGGTTTTATAGGGCAAAAACTTCCCGGACATCACCACATTAACCCGGTCACCCTTGGGATCTTCTTCACGGGTTAAGTCCATGGAAAAGTCGATGGCGCTCATGATGCCATCACCAAATTCTTCGTGAATGAGTTCCTTCAGGGTAGTCCCATAAACGTTTACCAGTTCGTACCAGCGGTAAATTAGCGGGTCGGTTGGCACCGCAGTGGGCAATGAACCTTTGTACGGGGCGATTTGCAACCAGGCCACGGCTTCGTCACTGAGCTCAAAAATTTCACCGACTTTTTCGGCCTGTTCCTTACTCATTGCCATTTGCCCAAGACAGGCAGCGGTGCTCCATTCTTTCGACTGTCCAATCACTTCGGCCACATCCCGCCATTTCACCCCTTTGCTGACTTTGGCACTGACAATCATATCGGTCACTTGTTGACGATCGGTAATCATAGTAGTTGGTTCCTTGTAGGCTGATTAAATTAATATGCGCCGGTTTACAACACCCCTCCGGCGCGGTCGATAATAAGCACGCATATCACCAGTAACAGCACGCCACTTACCCCCTGCCAAAAGCGAACCGGGTTACGCTCCAGCAACGGAGGACGCTGGCGATTCACATACTTCGGGTTGGGATGGCGCAGGTCATATACAAACTCAGAGAGTTCCTCATAGCGTTTCAGAGGGTTGATGTGCGTGGCTTTACGTAAGGTATCGTCAACCCAGAACGGAATGTTCCGCTTCGGGTCCAGCACGGTGCGATAGCGTAATTTGCGCTGCGCAGCCAGCGTGTGGCAGCGGGCGACCTGGGTTCCGTAAGGGTACTCCCCGCTCAACAGGTAATAGGCCAGCACCGCAAGCGAGTAGAGATCAGACTGTGAACTGCCACCGGCACCCACGAAATACTCCGGTGCAGCGTAAATGGCGGTACCGGGAATTCCCCCATTACTGTCAGGTTGCCATTCACTGACGCCTCCGATTCTGGCAGCACCAAGATCAATGATCTTCACCAACCCGTGCTCGTCTATCATCAGGTTTTCCGGACGAATATCCTGATGCAGTATGTCCGAACGATGCAGGGCCATTAAACCTCTGGCAACCTGTTCGATGATGTCGCGGATTCTATCCAGCGATGGCGAAGGATTATCATTAAGCCACTGGCCCAGGGTAACGCCCTGCAGGCATTCACTGAGCGTGTAAAGCGCCGTGCGCGGCCTTTCGCCCTTTGGCGCACTCACCACGTGTGCACTGTGTATTCGCCGCGCAATCCATTCTTCCATCAACAATTGTTCCAAATGATGGTCACTGTCGCCCATTTCTATTGAAGGGGCTTTTAACGCCAGTGTATGGCCGCTCGCGATATCCTCTACGCGGTAAACATGACTGCGGGCACTCGAATAAAGCACTTTCTGGACCCGGTAGCCGTCCAGTTCATCACCCGGCGACATCACTGCGGGGATGGGTAACTCTTCAGCTCCTCCCAACACGTCAAAACCGGTTTCCGGCAATTTATCAACCCGGATGATTTGCACTGTTAGATTGTCAGTGCTGCCGTTATCAAATGCCTGCTGCACCAGGCTTTGCGCCAGCCGACTGAGCTCTTCCTCTCCCTTTGCCGTGATGTCTCTTAATGCAGAAGGCGACACAAAGTCATACACACCGTCACTGGCAAGGATAAAGTAATCCCCTTCCACCAACGGCAGCTGTATTTCATCGAGTTGCAGAGATTCACTCATACCCAGTGCATTACCCAGGTAGGATTGCTGACCACTGCCCCACACACGGTGATCCCGGGTTAGCTGTTCGAGTGTGGGCGTGCTGCCCATTTTACGGACGCGGTATATCCGCGTATCTCCGGCATGAAACAGATAGGCACGGCAATGACGGAAAACCACAGCACTGAAAGTACAGACATAGCCTTTTTCTGTCTCACCCTGCCAGGGCCCCTGGCGTGTCTGGGCACACAGCCAACTGTTGATTGCATTGAGTACCTGGCGGGCCGCATGACCAACAGTCCAGGCGTCGGAAGTGCAGTAATAATCTTCAAGGAAACTTTTGACGGCAGTTTGGCTGGCAATAGCACTGACTGAACTGGAACTGATGCCATCTGCTACCGCGGCTACTGCGCCTTTGGTGAATAACGACGAGCCGGCCGGAAGCACAGCACCGTAGCAGTCCTGGTTTTCACTCTTTTCTCCTGCACTGGAGAACTGGCCGATAGACAATGACAACATGTTTGAAAAACGTGAAAAAGTGCCCGGCCTAAAGGAACAGCCGGGCGAGGTTGGTTAAGCGTGAGCCGGTTTGGCGTCAACGTCTGCAGAAACAGGTGCAGATTGCGCAGCCAGCTTGCGCTTGGGAGCGGTACGATAGTGAGTGGAGTACAGAGTCAGACCAGTAAAGGCGAGACCACCCACCAGGTTACCCAGTGCAGTTGGAATTTCATTCCAGATGAAGTAATCCATGATAGAGAAATCACCACCCATAATCAGGCCAAAGGGGAACAGGAACATGTTCACAACTGAGTGTTCAAATGCCATGAAGAAGAACAGCATGATTGGCATCCACATTGCCAGGATCTTGCCACTGACATTGGTAGAAATCATTGCGCCCACCACGCCCATGGAAACCATCCAGTTACACAGCATGCCGCGGATGAAAATGGTAAACCAGCCTGCAACACCATATTGAGCGTATCCCAGGGTACGGGCTTCACCAATACCGGCTACTTTTTCCGCGATGGCACCACCGTCGGTATTAAATCCGTAGGTAAAAATGAACGCCATCATAAACGCAACCGTAAGTGCACCAGCAAAGTTACCCAGGAATACCAGCCCCCAATTGCGCAGAATTTGCGGCCAGGTGACTCCCGGACGTTTAGCCAGCCAGGCCAGAGGGCAGAGTACAAACACCCCTGTCAACAAATCAAAGCCCATCAGATACAACATACAGAACCCGATTGGAAACAACACAGCGCCAATCAGAAACACACCGGTTTGTACCGCAATGGTAACGGCAAATACCGCCGCCAGTGCCAGAATTGCACCTGCCATATAAGCCCGGATCAACGTATCCCGGGTTGACATGTAAATTTTTGATTCACCCGCGTCAACCATTTTGGTGACGAATTCGGATGGAAGTAAGTAAGCCATGGTATCCACCTTTCCAAAAGTTGAAATTTGCAACGTTGACGAGCACACGTAACCGTCGACAAATTGCAGGCAAAAAAAAACGTCCACACCGATTCCTCTGCAAGAAGAATGGTTGTGGACGTCTTTATCCGATTCTACACGTTGTCGGGGCCACTGAGGCCGCTCTCAATTTTGTTAATACAATTACGGTGCCAACAGTGCAAATTGCATACAAATCATTTTATTTCAATATGTTAGATTAAATCACGAGTTTTCATCCAAACCTCCACCATGCTCCATAAAAGTGCAAAAATTGAAATCATTGCACTTTCATTGCGCGTGGGCGGGCTTTTCCTTCTGCAACGGCCCGCTTAAATCGGTCAAAACTAATCATCGTCGATCTGGAATGCCCTTTGCTTAAACTTTATTAATCCGTTTCGCCGGAATTCCGCAGTCAGCGAGTCAATCCCGTCAGCAGTTATCATCAATATCCAAGAGGTAGTATGAAGGGTTACAGTGACGCCACAAAGCGATTTTTGCTTGCCGCCAAACACGCAGAGAAAACCGCGCTGCAGCAGCTGTCATCCAACTGTAAGCTGGTCAATGCCGTCAAAGATGTCATCCACCAGTTGCAGCGGGAACGTGGGATAAGCAATGTTTTTCTGGCTTCCCGGGGCCACCGGTTTGAAAGTCAGCGTGCCGAACAGGTTGAGCTTAGCCTCAAGCGGGAACAGGCCTTGCGCAGCCAGCTCAAATCCATGTACCTCACCGGCACCGAGTCGTTCAGCAATATACGCCTGCTCAGCAGCATCACACTGGCATTGCAGGGCATGGATCATCTGCCTACCCTGCGCGAAAAAGTAGCGAAACTGAATCTACCGCCGCTGGATTCAACCCAGGCTTATTGCCGTCTGATAAGTGGTTTGCTTTCGGTGGTGTTTGAAGCGGCCGACGTAGCCAGCGACCCCGTGATCACACGTTTGCTGGTGGCGCTGTTCAACTTTATGCAGGCCAAAGAATATGCAGGTCAGGAGCGGGCCTGGGGTGCCATTGGGTTCGCTGAAACCCATTTTAACCGTCGTCTGTGCGACCGTTTGGAGCAGTTACAGGTAGCTCAGCAACACAGCTTCGGTATTTTCAGGGAGTTTGCCGATGCACAAGAGCAGCAACTCTGGACCGAACTGGAAGGCGGCCCGGCAACCCGGGATGTAAAGCAGCTGCGCAACATGATACAGCAACTCGCCGATGGCAGCCCAATTGCCGAGGAATTGAGTGAAGTCTGGTATGAAGTAGCAACCCGCCGCATTGATGAAATGCAAGCCATTGAAGAACACCTTACCGAAAGACTACTTGAAGTTGCCACACAGCGGGTTCAGCAGGCTGATGCGGATTTGAAAAATCACCGCCGCCGGCTCCAGGCTTTGGAAAATCAGCCGGAACCGGGCAGTTCCCCTCTAACGATGCTGTTTGACCCTGCCATGCCAGGCTTGCAGGGCTCCGGAGCCCTGGATCCCAACCTGGCCAATGGAGCGCCTTCAGTTCCTGACACAAACGGCTTTCCCCAGTCTGGCACACCGACAGCGAACACTGCGTCTGGCCTGGCGGATGCGGAATCCCTGTCGTCGCACCGTTCGTTCTACGACCTGCTGCGTGATCAGTCCGAACACATTAAGCGCATGAGCAACGAACTGGAAGAAGCCAAACGGGCCATCAGCGAGCACAAAGCCATCGATCGCGCAAAATTGATCATGATGCAGCAATGGAATCTCACCGAGGATGCGGCTTATCGAAGATTGCAGAAACATGCCATGGACCAGAATGCCCGTATCAGTGATGTGGCCGAATCCGTGATCCGTGCATCGTCGAAGAAACCAGCCTGATGCCAACAACTGGCGCCGAGGATCGGGTTCGGGTAATCTGCTGCCGTTTTATTTCCAGAATCTGAGTTTTTATGCCGTCTGCGCCGTTTGACTTTACCCTGCAGGTTATTGCACCTGTTTTACTGATTTTGATGTTGGGTTATGTGCTGTTGAAACGGAGGTTTATTTCCGAAGGATTTGTCGATTCTGGCTCAAAGCTGGTATTTAACATTGCCTTGCCAGCATTGTTGTTTATCACCATCAGCAAAGCGGATTTCAGTCTGGCCGCAAACCCCACTATTCTGGTGGTGGGCATTATTGGCACCCTGCTGTTTGTTGCTTTTCTCATGGTGATCACCCATTTCACCGTGCAACAGCCCAATGCGAAGGGGGTGGTCATTCAGGGGGGATTTCGGGCCAACATGGGCATTATCGGGCTGGCTTACTGCAGCAACGCTTACGGACCGGAAGGGCTTGCTGTCGCCTCGGTCTATCTGGGGTGTATTACCGTGTTATTTAATCTGTTGTCGGTTTTTGTGCTCAACTATTACAGTGGCGGGGCCGTTTCTTTGCTCAGCTCAGTTAAAAACCTGATCACCAACCCACTGATCCTCGCCATAGTGCTGGCTTTACCCTTTTCCTACTTTGCCGTTCCTTTGCCGTCGCTTGCAGTTAAAACGGGCGGCTACGTCGCCCAGTTAACGCTGCCGCTGGCATTGCTGTGTACCGGCGCCTCACTGCAGTTCCGCTCTTTTACCGGCGACCTGTATAACATCAGCCTCAGCACCATCAGCAAGTGCCTGCTCTACCCATTGGTCATAGTTGCAGGTTGTGCGTTACTGGGAGTTCGGGAAATGGAACTGGGTGTAGTACTCTTGATGTCGGTAGCCCCCACCGCCGCGGCAAGTTATGTAATGGCGCGTAATTTGGGTGGTGACTACCGGCTGGCGGCCAGCATCATTGCCACTACGACCCTGGTATCATTACCGGTTACGGCCATTGCATTCAGTTTGCTGCAAAACACCAGGCTACTTTGAGCTGCCTCCCCGGCATTGAGGAGAGTCAACAATTTCTCCCCCCCTGGCCCGCCACTCATCCGGCGTGTAGGTATGCATTGCCAGTGCATGAACGGGGCCTTGCAGTGCCTCGGCCAGCAAGGCATTGACCTGTCTGTGCCGGGCTATGAGCCTCGTTCCGTTAAACTTCTCACTGACAACCGTGACCTTGAAATGGCTTTGCGCACCGGGCGGCACATTGTGCATATGGCTTTCGTCCGCAACCTGCAAAAACAACGGTGCCAGCGCACTGTTCAGTTGGGATTCAATATATTGCTTTACGTCTTGCATCAGGTTACTGCCTTATCACTTTATACAGATGTCAGGTGAGGGTTAATCCAGCGGAAAGTGAGGTTGATTCTAGCATCAACCCGGCGCGACGTCTTGGCCACGCCATGCAGATAATGCGCCTGAGTAGCACCAGCCATAATAAGTAAACTGCCGTGTGCAAGAGGTAGCGAGTAACGGGCACCGGTTCGCTTGTGTTTGAACACGAACGGACGCGCAGCGCCGAAAGTCAGCGAAGCAATAACCGGCTTCGGCCCCAGTTCCGGCTCGTCATCTGCGTGTAAGCCCATGCTGTCCTGGCCATCCCGGTACCAGTTCGCCAGCACACTGTTGAAGCGTGTTCCGGTCAGCTGTTCGCACCGCCGGCGTAAAGCACTGAGCTGCGGTGTCCATGGGTGCGGATCCATGACCAGATTGGAATAGGCGTACACACATTCCGGGTCGCCGTGCCAGGATTGCAGACGCGGTATTTTTAAAGGCTTGCCAAACAGTTTAATGGTATCCTGTTGCCATGGAAGACTGGCCTGCAAAGCCTGCTGAACCCGGGTTGCCTCGACGGCGCTCAACCAACCCGGATAATAGTCCACACAGCCATCGGATAACGGCAACCGGACTGGCTGCGCTGATTGCCCATGACAGGAAGCATCAGCCATGGCACCGGCAAACAAATCGCCTTGCATATCAGTACCACGCAACCAACAGAACGATTAACAACTCGAATGAATACACAGTTTAGCCTTTTTGATCGAACGTTATCTTTAATACGTTACCCGGCACGGCATCAGCACAAAAGCCTTCAGGCCTGGGACAGCGCAGATGAATTGCTTATTACCGAAATTCAGCAGGACGCCACACAGCCCGAGGGGCAGTGTATCATTTTCAACGACGACTTTGGCGCCCTGGGCTGCTGGTTTGCCGATGAACGGCCTTTCTGGGTATCCGATTCCTGGATAGCCCAGCGTTCTTTACTGGAAAACCTTGAGGCCAACACAGCACAATATAATCAGCCCCCTGCGGTGCATTACCTGACCAGCATGGACCCACTGCCTCAAGCCCCGGCAATGGTACTGATAAAAATCCCGCGCACCCTGGCACTGTTGGAGCATCAGTTGATTGCCCTTCGCCAGGTCGTAACAGCGAACACCCGAATCATAGCTGCGGGTAAAGTGAAAAGCATCACCCGCTCGGTACTGGCATTGTTTGAGCGCTATATCGGGCCCACCCAAACTTCACTGGCGGTAAAAAAATCCCGCCTGATTTTTACCACCGTTAATTCAGAACTGTGTGCCCGTCCGGTTACTTCCCCCTACCCGACAACCTGGTCATACACCCATCAAGACGGCACACACCTTAGCCTGACCAACCACGCCAACGTATTTTCCCGTCAGTCGCTGGATATTGGTGCCAGGCTGATGCTCGGGCACATGCAGGCAGACAATAGTGACCGGCTTATCGATCTGGGTTGCGGCAACGGCATTCTGGGGTTGAGCGCGTTAGCGCAGGCACCACAATGCCAGGTTACCTTTGTGGATGAATCTTTTATGGCACTTGCCTCCGCACGGGAAAATGTGCAAACGAATTTCCCCGAACGCCTGCCCCAGTGTGAGTTTGTCGCCAGCAACTGCCTGGAAACTCTGTTATCAGACAAGCGAAGCGGTGAATTCACCAAGGTATTGTGCAACCCGCCGTTTCACCAGCAAAACACCATTACCGATCATATTGCCTGGCAAATGTTTCACGATGCCAGGGAAGCGCTGGGCAAAGGCGGCCACCTTATCGTGGTTGCCAACCGCCATCTGGACTACCACCACAAGCTTAAGCGCCTGTTTGGTGGCGTGAAGCTGCTTGCAAGCGACAAAAAATTCGTTATCTTGAGTGCAGCCAAACGATAAGGAGACCCTATGCGACACTATTTGCTTGCGACCATAATGCTGATAAGCAGCGCAGTACTGGCCAAGCCTGCTGACGACGGCTCACAAATTCAGGAAGGCAACTATTACCCCAGGGTAAAGCTGGAAACCACTATGGGCGACATTGTGGTGGAACTGGATCGGCGCCGGGCGCCCATTACCACCAATAATTTCTTGCGTTATGTAGACAAGCGCAGCTATGAAGACACGGTATTTCATCGTGTGATCCCAGGTTTTGTGGTTCAGGGCGGCGGTTACGACACGGATTATCGCGAAAAGCCGAAGTTTCCGGAAATCTTCAACGAGTCCGGTAACGGCATGAAAAACGGCCTGTATACCATTGCCATGGCGCGTCAAAATGATCCCCATACCGCCAACCGGCAGTTTTTTTTCAATGTAAACGACAACACCAGCCTGGATCCGGGCAAGGATTGGGGGTATGCCGTGTTTGGAATGGTAGTGAGTGGTGAGCAGGTGCTGGACGCTATGGCCGAAGTGGAAACCGAATACAACATTCAGTTTAATCAGCCCAATGTGCCGGTTGAGCCAATCATTCTCAAGAAAGCGACCATATTACCGCCGCTTTAATTATATTCGCGGCAAATAATGTATCAGGGCCCGAATTACGGGCCCTGATTATTTCTGACAGTTAGCGAATGGGGTCTGCGTGTGCCGCAGCACGGAATACGCTGTTCATAAACAGCACATTCAGCCCATCAAGATAGGCCCGGCTGGTTGGGTCCTGGGTAAAGCCAATCACCATTCCCTTACCCATCGGCTGATGCAGCAGAAAGGGTTTGTACGCCAATTGCTGCTGATTTTCCTTCCACAGGTAGCCACTGGCGAGTACCTTGTCAGCATCGGCAAACCAGGCCAGATTTTTACCCGATGCCAGTTGCATTGGAGCATAAATATCGCTGCCAACGACCAGAGACACCACATTAGGATTGACGCCTGCGGTCAACCAGTGCTCCTGATCCACCTCTACGTTGGCAAGCACCCCAGCCACGTAATCCGGTGACTGCTTCTCACTGTCAATAATATCAAGCAGTTGTGCTTTCGAGGTGATCAGCTGGCCGTCAACCTGATCCTGCTCAGAGCCGTTAGCCGCACCACCTGAGCTGTCCTCCTGATAGATGTATTCCCTTTTTACATCCAGCAGGCCAATATTGCTTTGGGCTGCAAACCGGGTTGCATCCGCCAGGGTAATCAGTACGCCGCCCTGTTTTACCCACTGCCGCAGGTTGCTGGCACCACGCTCTCCCAAGGCATCTCCATAATGGCCTGAAGGTAAAATCAGTACCTGATAATGACTCAGGTCGGCCCTGGCCAGGGTGTCAGAACGAATGGCGGTGACCGGGTAATGAAACTGGCGCTCAAGCACGAAGCGGGTGGCGCCTGCGCTCAGAGAACTGGTTGGGCTGTCCCAGGCCATGGCAATATTCGGTGCTGTCATCGGAACAGCTTTGCGGCTGCCAAAGCTCGGCCCTTCAATCACCCAGCTGCTGTCAACACCCGTTACTGTTGCCCCTGTTTTATTCGCAATCCCGGCCACTTTAGCAGCAATATCACTACTGTTGGCTTTCTTTTCGATAATCAGCGTCCCAGCAGGGAATCGTTGCTTATCGCCCAAAACGAAAGCCTGATCAGCACTCTTAAGCTTAATGCCAGCCTGCAACGCCGCCGTCAGAAAACGGCCGGCCGCCATATCACCCCAGGGCACCAGATATGCCACACTGGCGTCCGGGTTAATCACTTCTCCCTGCAACGGGGTGTCGGCACTGACTGCAATACTGTCAACCTCGACTTCACGACCACAGGCATCGGTATCAATGTTGAACAGCAATGGCAGTGACCACGCTGTAACGTCATAGATTTCATCGTTCAGTTTGCGCGCCCGTCGACGTTCCTGTTCCTTGATGAACGCTTCGGCCATATCAACCTGCCGGGTGAAGGTGGTTTTCACAAACTTCCCCCGGGGCTGTGCTGTATCAATGATATAAGCTCCTGCTTCGTAGTCATTACCGCAGGCCTCAAAACCTTCACTGGCCTGACGCACCTCTACTCCGTGGGTAGCCATCAATGTAGCAAGGCGATGACTTCCCGCTTTATCTCGCTTGGCAGGCAATATAAAGGTGCGCTCTGCGCGATCCTTTTTCCCGGTTTCGATGGCATCAACCTGATACTGGTAAAAGTCGCTGAGTATTTTTTCCCGGTTCTGCGCTACCGCTTCCGCGGTTGCCATGGAAGCCACAAAATGGCGTTGCACCGGCGATTTATAGCGGATCACCTCGCCACTGCGGGTGCGATACACCTCACCACGGGTTGAGCCCACTTCATAAGTTGCCGCAGAAGCACCATAAAAGGTTGGCCAGCTGTCGCCATAGCCCGGGTAGAAGGCATCGTAAACTTCGCGGGTAAAATAGGTGAACCCAAACTGATCAAAATAGTTGGCATTGTTGCGGCCAATCAAATCATTATTGGCAAGCTGCGCCTGACTCATGTGTGGGTTGATGGGATCAGCCGCTGGTACGAAGAAGTAACTGGAATCTCCGCCCATTTCATGCAAATCAATGACCACGGTGGGTTTAAAATGATTGAGAATTTTTATCCGCCCGGCAGTTTCCGGCTGGGTTACCGCTAACCAGTCACGGTTCATATCAAACAGGTAGTGATTGGAACGCCCCCGGGGCCATGGCTCATTGTGGTCCACACTTAAACGGTCACCGCTGTGTGACAAGCCAGCATTAGCATAATAGAAACTTAAAAAACGGGTACGGCCATCCGGGTTCTGCATTGGATCAATGAACACCAGGGTGTTGGCAAGAATTTCGTCTACCACAGGGCTATTGGTGGCCGCCAGCAGATGATATGCCGACATCATGGCGGCATCGGTGCTGCTTATCTCATTGCCGTGAACACCATGTTCCAACCACACGGAAGCCGGCAATGTTTTTATCAGGCTCTGAGCTTCTTTTTTACTGGTAATGCGGGGATCGGCCAGACGCTGCATATTGGCAGCGAACTGCTCAAGATTTTCCACGTTTTCCGGTGAACCTATCGCGGCATAAATCAGCTTGCGGCCTTCCCAGCTGCGGCCGTATTCGAATATCCGAATGCGCTCAGGTGCTGCGCGCTCAAGCGCTTCAAAAAAGCGCAACATGTCACCGTGGCTGGTAATGCGCTCACCGGCCTGATAGCCCAGCACCTCGGAATGGGTAGGAATGCGGCTGTCGTACTGGGTATCTGGCCACAAATCGTATTTGATGGCTTCGGCCGGTTTGGGTGGTGATGTGGCTTGACTGGCGGCACTGAAACACAGCATTGCTGAGCTTACCAGGCTGCCTATGATTTTAGTTATCTTCATGATTATTATGATTTTAAAAACGAAAGAGAAAATAGTAGCAAGAATTTGCCAGCGAGCACAAACCACAGCGGGCGTGCAAACTGATCCGTTGAACGCAACAAGGCGAAAATACGAATAGTCTATTCGGCTAACATAGACAACCAAAAGTCACAGAGTTGCTCGAAACAAATACTGGTCAAACACATTTTTGAGAAAAATTTTACCCTCCCGCTCAAAACCTAACCTGGCTAACAGCGATTGTGATGCGTAATTATCGACATGGGCCATTGCCGTTAGGTGTGTAAACTTTCCGGAATGACGGGCCCAATCTATAACTCCCATAGCGGCCTCTTTTGCAATCCCCTGCCCCCGATAGGGCTTAAGCAGACCATAGCCTAAATCCGGATGTATAAATATTCCTCGGGTCAACAAGCCACAAACTCCAACCGGGGCAGCAGACTGTTTATGCTCCACCACCCATAGCCCATGCCCATAATACTCGGTATGCTTACGACAATTGCTGGCATACTCCGCAGCATCATCAAGGCTGTGTACTCCCCAATTGCCGCAGAACTGAACCCAAAGAGGATCATTGTTCAACTCAAGCAACCATTCTGCGTCTTCCAATCGGGGAACCCGAATGCTCAAGCGTTCTGTTGTGGTAATGACCATTAAGAGCCCGTATGACAAGAGACAAATTTGCTAGTGGGATAGTAATGCAGGCAGGGGGACAGCATCAAGCGCCAGTTCACGGGCAACATCGCCGCCCGGTCTTCGATACTGCCAGTCGAAGACCGGACGCAGTCTGCTAAAATACAGCTCTTACGCCGAAAGAAAAGTTACGCCCGGGCAATGGAGCCTGCTCTTTCAGAAAGGAGGTATGTACCCGGGCATCCTCATCGGTAAGATTGTCTGCACGGGCAAACATTACCCATTCAACGCTGTCTGTAAACACACTGTACTGCAGGTTAGCATTGAGCAGCGTATAGCCGCTGGTTACAGATTCAAACGGCGCCACATTTTTCTGGCTGTCGTTCCATACCGCGCCAAACTCAGCGCTCAGCACTTCGTTATCGTAATGCAGACTGGCGCCCAGTCGCATGGGAGGGGTACGAGGTAAATCCTGAGAATCAATTTCAGCACGAATCAGATCCCCAAAGGCTTCCAACCGCCAGTTTGGAGTCAAATCCACGTACAGTTCTGCCTCTGCGCCGTAAATGGTGGCATCAGCCTGCTGAAAATAAAAAACCGGCAGACCTTCTTCATCGCCGTGCTCCTCAGCGCCAGCTTCTTCCTCATGGCCTGCTTCGGTAAACAATCCGGTCTGGGCCTGATAAATGTAGTCACCTGCGCTGTTATAAAACAACGATACCGTATACCCCCACTCTCCGATAAAACGGCGAAGGGTAATATCGATGTTAGTACTCACCTCCTCTTCAGCGCCCAGCAGGCTTTCAGAAACCTCTCCGGTATCGTCCAGGTCGTAAACCAGACCAACTTCAAAAGTTTGGGTGGCCAGGTGCTGGCCACCAGCAAACAATTCCTGCTGGCTGGGAGCCCGCTCATTGCGGGAGAGTGTTACTGCCAGCCCATGACCTTGCTGATATTCCCAGTTTACGCCTGCTGAAAACGAAGCACTGGTAAACCTGTACTCATCAAACGTAAAAACGTGGGCTTCATCGGCATGCTCCTCATCATGATCCGTTTCCAGGTGTTCCGTGTGCAATTCCCACTCTGTGTCACCGGCCTGATATTCCGTGCGTTCGAATCGGGCACCGAGCTCCACGGTGAAGTCACCGACCTTTTTCTGCTCAACCATAAATAACGCGTACGAAGCAGTATCGGTTGCGGGAGTAAAGGCCTCTTCGCCAAGAGCTTCATAGTCCGCATTATGGTACTGAACACCTATCACACCATGCCATGCCCCGGTTCCACCATGGTTTGCAGTCAAACGCAGATCGGAACCCTTGTTGCTGAATACGGTACCAATCTCTTGCCCTTCGAGTTCGGCGTGCTGGTAATCCGTATAAGACGCAGCAAAACGAATATTCGTGAATGTATCATTGAGATCATTCCATTCACCGGCCAACTGATAACGGGTCATATCCACATCAATCTGAGTGCCGGTATCTGCCTCTGGTTCAGTCTGCTCTTCATGCTCGTCTTCATGATGATGCTCATGGCCGGGAACTCCGTATAGATTATCCAGCTGTTCAACGGCAAACCCCAAATAGCCCTCATCCTGAACATAGGAAAAACCGGCGGTATAGCTACTGCTATCCATTGCGCTGTTCTCCAGTACCCCCTTGGGTTCGTCCTCATCCGGGTTAAGGGAAGCGTAACCCGGTATGCGGACGTCTTCAGTCTCACGGATAAAACCATCAAAGTGGTAGGCCAGATTTCCCTTGCCTGCGGTAACGTCCACTTTGGCAAATTGCCCCTTATCGGCCCCGGAATAACGCAGCTCGGCTTCGCCTTCCAAGGCATAGGGCACCTGCTTGGGGATCCGCTTGTCCACCACATTGATGACCCCACCAATAGCCCCACTGCCGTACTGCAGAGTAGCGGGCCCACGAAGCACCTCAACCTGAGTGGCACTGGACGTATTAGCAGCAACATTGTGATCCGGGCCAACCCGGGATACATCGGATACGTCCAACCCATTCTGGACGATTTTAACCCTTGGGCCATCGTTACCGCGAATGACTGGGCTGCTGGATACCGGACCGAAATAGGTACTGTGTACACCTGGGGTTGCTTTCAGAGTCTCACCCAGGGTTGGAGCCTGAATTTTTCTGAGCTGTTCAGCACCGATCACAGAAACCGGTGTGACCGACTCCAGCACCGAAGTTTGCAGTGCCGTAGCCGTGACAACAATATTGTCCATGGATGTGGGTGCGAGCACGAAGTCGACTACCTGATCCTGTTCCACCACTCCAAGATCCCGGTCGCCATGAATAAACTTATCACTGAATACGTGAATGTGGACATCTTTGACCGCTATGTCCCTGAGCTCGTATCGCCCGGCTTCGTCTGTCGTTTCAACCCTGCGCGACCCCTCCAGTTTTACCTCAGCTCCGGCAATGGGAGCTCCCTGAATATCGGTAACGGTACCGGTAATGGTGGCGGCAAAAGAAAGTGGAGAAAATGCCAGCAAGACACTGCTGCTAATTCGTGAGAGGTTTTTCATTGCTAAATGGTATCTCTTGAGAAATCAAAAAATGTTATGTTATAACATTTTCAATCAAATGGAATAATCTGTCAATGCGGTTTCATCGCCAGACAGTGTCTGTTTATCGAGTGACCTAACCCACTGTTACCACCGCAATTACCGGGGGCAGCGGTTCAGTTTCAGGCTCTGTGAACAGGAAAGTTGATAACTTCCTCAATGTGCTGAGCATCGAGCATGAGCATCAGGAGGCGGTCAATACCCAGCGCAACCCCTGAGCATTCCGGCAACCCGGATTCCAATGCAGCAAGGAAGTGTTCATCCAACGGTAACTGAGGTAGTCCGTGTTGAGCACGAAGAGCGTTGTCTTGCATAAAACGCTGACGCTGTTCACCTGGCTCGGCCAGTTCGTAAAAGCCGTTGGCCAGTTCCGCGCCCTTGAAATAAACCTCAAAGCGGTCAGCCACCCGCGGGTCTTGCGAGTTGAGGCGTGCAAGCGCCGCCTGACTGGCAGGAAATGAATAGACAAAACAAGGGTTTTGCTGGCCGATGTTTGGCTCGATGGCAATTGAGAACAACAATTGAAGCTGACTGTCCCTGTCTGGCAATTCGCCCACCATATCAATACCCTGTTCTGCCACACATCGGGCAACCTGGGCATCGGTCGCAATGAGTGGGTCCAGATTAAGATACTGAACAAAAACCTCCTGATAGGTGAATCGCTGCGCTGACGATGTTTTCAGGGTTTCCTGCAGTAGGGCGTCCATTTCATCCATTAACTGGTGATGATCGAATCCGGGCCGGTACCATTCGAGCATGGTAAACTCCGGATTGTGCCAACGCCCGGCACCTTCATGACGAAAGGCCTTGATGATCTGATAAATGGGCCCGCTTTGCGCACACAGCAAACGCTTCATGGCGTATTCGGGTGAAGTTTGCAGATAAAGGGTTTGGGGAGCCCCAGTGACACTGTGATCAAACCGGCAACTGAACGCCGCCAGATGCACATCGGTTACCGTACCGTGGCTCAAAATAGGGGTATCGACTTCCAGAACCTGGCGCTGATAGAAGAACTCCCGAATGGTACGCAACAGCCATGCTCGGGCCTGACGCCCGTTATGGGTGGTGGTGGGCTTCCAGAGTTCTTTCATAAGAAGGGCTACGCGGCAGCGTTAAACTGCCGCGACTTTGCAGTAAACTATTTCTGAACCCGTGAAACGTATTCACCGGTACGGGTGTCTACCTTGATTACCTCACCGGTCTGCACGAACAAAGGTACCCTAACCACCGCTCCGGTAGTCAGAGTTGCAGGCTTGCCACCAGTGCCGGCAGTATCGCCTTTCAGGCCTGGGTCGGTTTCAGTAATTTCAAGCTCAACAAAGTTTGGCGGCGTTACCGTAATAGGAGTGCCGTTCCACAGAGTAAGTGTGCATTCGTCGTTCTCTACCAGCCACTTTTTGTTGTCACCAACAGCTTTTTCATCCGCAGCGATCTGTTCGAATGTTTCGTTGTTCATAAAGTGGTAGAATTCGCCGTCTGAGTACAGGTAGGCCAGTTCAGTATCCAATACATCTGCGCCTTCGAAGGACTCACCTGAGCGGAAGGTTTTTTCCAGCACCTTGCCAGAAATCAGTTTACGGATTTTTACCCGGTTAAAGGCCTGCCCCTTACCTGGCTTTACGTATTCGTTTTCAAGAATGTTGCAAGGCTCGCCATCGAGCATGATTTTGAGGCCAGCTTTGAACTCGTTAGTGCTGAAATTAGCCATAATTCCTCTGCCATTAGAAAAGGTGTAGATATAAGTGGCGCAAATAATACCTAAAAATCCGATTGCTGTAGAGCATAACTGGCAAAAAGAGTTGGCAACGAGTTTTTCTGACCCGGTAAAGTTGCTGGATTATTTACAACTGGACAGCGGGCATTACGGACAGCATGGCAAAGCGCGGCGATTGTTCCCGATGCGGGTGCCACGGCACTTCGCCAGCCTGATGGAAAAAGGCAACTGGAACGACCCTCTGCTGATGCAGGTCATGCCGCGCCAGGAAGAGTTTCTGGCCCTGCCAGGCTATGGAACAGACCCCCTTGAGGAGCACGAAACTGCCGGGCGCGGAATACTCCACAAATACCGCAGCCGTGTTTTGTTAATTGTCAGAGGTGGCTGTGCGGTGAACTGCCGCTACTGTTTTCGCCGCCACTTTCCTTATGCCGATAATGCGGTAAGCCGACCCCAGTGGCAGGAGGCAATTGACTACATTCGCGCCCAACCGGAAATCGACGAAGTCATCTTCTCAGGTGGTGACCCTTTAATGGCCAAAGACGATCATCTGGCCTGGTTAAGCAGCGAAATTGCCACCATTCCCCATGTTCGCCGACTGCGCATTCACACGCGTTTACCGGTAGTGTTGCCCGAGCGACTGGACAGTGCATTTAGCCGCTGGTTCACAAAGTTACCGCTGCAAAAAATTCTGGTTCTGCATATCAACCATGCCAACGAAGTCAGCCCGCAGCTTAAGAACAAACTTGAGGAATTACGCCAGCAGGGAGTAACTCTGCTGAATCAGGCTGTATTGCTGGCAGGGATAAATGATTCGGCTGACGCACAAGTGGCACTCAATGAAGCAGTGTTTGATGCGGGAGTTCTGCCTTATTACCTGCACCTGCTCGATAAAGTGCAAGGTGCGGCCCATTTCGATGTACCGGAGCAGCAGGCAAGGGAACTGATGGCGGAATTGATAAAGCGCCTGCCAGGGTATCTGGTTCCCAAACTCGTCAGAGAGATTGGTGGCCAGCCTGGCAAAACGCCCGTTGACTTACGTCTGCATCCATAACCCCAGTCTGCTGCAGCCTCCAGACTGCACCGTTCTGTTTGCCATTATGCGTAGGTATCGACGTTGGCACCTATCGACGGATTGGCGGATGCGGGTTTTGGTACGTCAGCAGCCGATTCCAGCAGCTGAAGCGTCGCCTTTCCCTCTTGTTTTTGCTGATCTTTTGCCAGCTTAAGAGAGGCCAACTCAAGTGACGCACCGGACGTTCCAGAGGTGCCAGCACCTTGAATATCCATACCATTTTCCTTAGTTGCTTGAGACAACAGTAAAAAGTGGGCAAAATTGTCCACTTCCTCGAGTTATCGGCCTCTCGCCAGTTTTCTTTAATTTTTTTGGGAGCCTCATGCAAGCCATTCATACCCAGTTGCAAGAAACTATTCAAACCCTGTATCGCAAAGCCCTGGATGCAGACCAGTCACTCGACAAACTGCAACAATCCCAGCAAGGCAGGTTCCAGGCTGTTTTTAGTGAAGACAGCGGCTTTCGCACCCAGTCCAGGCGGTTTTCTCCCTATGTTCAGGAAATTGCCCTGGATTGGCAGTCGCTGCAGAAAATGAGCGATACCGACGCCAAACAATCGTTACCGGCATTGGTAAAAAAAATAGAACTGATGCTGACCACGCTGGCCCAGTTTAAAGCCGCGCTTCAGTGATATCGAAGACCACCAGCGCGCTTTGAAAGCTTAAAAATTGTTCGCTATTTTTAAAGGCCCATGGTAGACTTCGCACCGGCCTTTGGTCAGTTCTATTTATTGTGTTAAAAGCTTTTGTGATCGTAAAACTAAGCCATTGCCCGGCAATCCTGCTTCAGACTTCTACCTCATAAGCACGTTCCAATTAAGTAAAGCCAAGGTCTGCGACGATTATCGTCATATTTCTACATTTTATTTATTTATAAGGTATTTTTATGTCAAACGTGACAGGTACAGTGAAGTGGTTCAACGAAGATAAAGGCTATGGTTTTCTTACTCCAGAAGACGGCAGCAAGGACGTGTTTGTTCACTTCCGAGCTATTGTGTCTGACGGTTTCCGCAGCCTGAAAGAAGGCCAGCGCGTTCAGTTTGAAGTTGAACAAGGCCAAAAGGGCCCTCAAGCAGCCAAAGTTGTTGTTATCTAATAACGGTAAACAACCTGGCAAAGAATTTAAGAAAGTGCAGCTTTGGCTGCACTTTTTTTATGCCCACTCCCAAAGTGCAGGCTATATCAACACAATATGGGAATTCCTAAAGATGCTCAGTGAGCCACTGCTGGGTTATCGTAAGCAGGGCGTCAGGCTGTGAAGCCCCCGGAGTGAGGACATTAAAGATATGATCAGCCCCTTTGAGGATCACCGCCCTCCCGTCCGCACTACCCGCCGATTCGACCAGCCGCAGTGCAGAAGACGGGTCTACTACCGTGTCTGAGCTGCCTGCCACGGCGAGAACCGGCCCGCTGTAATTTGCCAGCTCACTCAAGGCTCGCTGTTGCAGTGCCTGCTCAAACCAGCTCACGTTCACTTTCAACGGGCTGCGCCAGTCAAATTTCATGTGCGCGTAACCGTTGGTTTTCGCCTCGGCATAAAGCGCATCAAACATACCCGCAAAAGCCTGGCTGCCGTCTCCGGCGACAGAAGACCAGGCCACCAGCGTTTTAATTTCCGGAGCCTGGGCAACCAGCAACTGCGCGATAAGCCCGCCTTGGCTGAAGCCCACCACACCAATTCGCGAAGCATCGAGCTCCGGCCGCTTAATCAGATACTGGTAGGCGATAAACGCATCCCGCGTTGCAGAGTTAAGATCGTACTGAAGATAATCCACCGGGCTGTCACCGGTGCCGGCGAAATCAATTCGAAGCGAAGCTATACCCTGGCTTGCAAGACGCACTGCAAGCTTCAGATACAAATCACCCACTTCGTTTTTGTGTGATGCGGTACCGTGTAACAACACCACTGCCGGCCGCTTTTCGGCTTCTGCCCCCCTACCTGTGGCTGAGGCCGGTGTATAAATAGCCGGAACCTGGTATTCGCCGTTGTCCAGCATTAGCAATGGCGGCTCTGCCATACAGACGGCCGGGTACGAACACACTAAGATGGCAGCAAGCCAATTTTTCCATTTCAATCCGGGCACTCCTGATTAATCATTCATTTTTCCCAACTGGTACAGGGGCAGTGCATCAAGGCGGGCTCGCACTTTTTTCACCTCTGACAGGTACCGCTCGCTGTCAACCTTTTGGTATTCAGCTTCAAATTCCGCCTTGCTCAGACCTTCGGGCAAATTGTCGATGGGCGGCATGAACACAGATTCATCTTCGGCATTTACCACCATCGCCTGGACTTCGGCAGCCAGATAAGGCTCAGTAGCCACCCGGGCAAACTCGATCCCGGCCATATCGGCAGTCAGATCCACAAAGCTGTAACCACTGCCGCCCATCGCCCGGTCCATCAATTCCTTAAACTCGCCAATTGCCATCGATACCCCCTGCTCACTCAATAACTTAAGCGCTGCAGAAATGATAAAATGACGAGCCAGATCGTTGCGCTCGCGCAACAACGCCGGGGCAGCAGGTTTTAGGGCATGATCGGCGTCTGGCTGTACGTCACCGACAAAATTGGCGATACGGTGGTGGCCGATAAAAATCGCCAACGCCAGAATGGCTGCTTCGTTGTGCAGCGCTGCATCCGCTTCCGTGCTTCGCTGCTGAGCCCGCTTCATCGCTATACGCAGAAATTCAAAAAATGGCTGAGGCTCTTTGTTCAGTGTTATGTCCTGCCAGGCCACGTAGCGCAGGTAATAAGCCGTTAGCTCTCGTAACTGCTCGTCCTGTTCCACTCCTATCCCATACTTGACTTTATTAAGCTGGCGCAGGAAACCTTCCATCGGGCGATGATGGATCACCATTCGCCCCTCCTCCATAACCAACCGGGTAACGTGAGTACGCGCAGTGGTGGCAATGTCGCTCTGTGTCCACCAGTTGACACTTTTTTCCACCAACATTACGGCCATCCAGCCGGGCAAACGGATACTACCAATTTTCAGGTAATCTATATTCAGTCGTTCATCGGGTAACAGCAGCGCTTCCACGTTGACATAACGCTCTATGCCAAACAAAGACACCATCACACTTGCTGCAAAGGTACTGCCGACAGGCGTTACATTGACCCGGCCGCGAAAATTTGGCGAAGCCCGCTGAATGAATCCAACCAGCCCATCAAACTGGGCCTGGGTTATGGTGATACGCTGAGACTGGTGACGCTGTTTCAGGCTTCGCTCAAGTTGTGGAATAAGGCGATTCACCGAGTCAGCCTGATCAACCTGATCCGACGCCTGGGTCACCACCAGAGGGGCGCGGTCAAGCACAAGTACCAGCGTGATCGCGCTCAGAATCAGAAGCGAGAGGCTGATGCCCAAGACAATGCGAATAACCTTCAAATGACCCGCCCCAGAATTATACGTATGGGGTATTTTTTGCTATTGCTTTAGGAATTTCAATGCTTTCTGACGACAACAAACGCCCTGTTAACGAGCCAGTTCACAATCCAGCCACTCTGCCAGTGAACCATACTTAGCCGCCGCTGGTGAAAAATCGTGCTCGCGGGACTGATTGGTCGGGATCACCACGCAAGGGATCCCCGCCCGAACAGCAGCCTGCATACCATGGCTGGTATCCTCTACCGCCACACAATTGTGCGGTTCCAAGCCCAAAGCTTCCGCCGCTTTTAGATAGCAATCAGGTGCTGGCTTACTGTGAAGCACTTCCTCTACCGCCACACTATAAGAAAACATCTCCCGTACCTCGTAAGCGTCAAAGGTTTTCTCCACTGCTGCCCGAGTACCGCCGGTCACAATGGCGAGTGCATATCCGGCCTCGTAACACCGTTGCATTGCCTCTTTTGCATAAGGCATGAGCGGAAACGCACTTCGCTGAAGATAATCCCGGGTTAACTGGTATTTGTTGGCGGCCAGAATTTTGGCATCCACACTCAAAGCGTATTTTTCAACCACGTCCAACGCGTTCTGCTCGACCGGCACTCCCGCCATCCTCTGGCAGTAAAAATCTTCTGAAAGCTCGACACCATAAGGCTGCAACATCTTGCTCCAGAGACCAAAATGTACCGCTTCCGAGTCAATTAAAGTGCCGTCATGGTCAAACAATATGGCTTTTGTTTGCTTGGTAATTGCGCGACCTGTTGTCATCCTTGGTTTCCTTGTTGATTCTCTGCCTGAAGGCAAATTACTTTGAGGCAGGTTAGCCGAATTACACAGCCTTGACTGACTCACGCTTAACCAGCGTTGGGGTATATTTGAATGTCACTCCCGCTTCAGGTTGTTGGCCTTCAGCGTATGCCAGAGCCAGTTCCGCCGCTTTGGCTGCCATCATCTCTATTGGGTAGCGAAGTGTCGTGAGCTTGGGCCGACAATACTGGGCCAGCAACACATCGTCAAAACCAATCACCGAAACCTTGTCCGGCACAGTGATATAGTGGTCAAACAACATGGTCATAGCACCGGAGGCCATGGCATCGTTGTAGGCCAGTACGCCGGTAAACTCCGCGCCTCGCGCCATCAGGTTGTGAATGGCACTTTCACCGCCTGCGTGATCGGGCGTACTGTATTCAATATTACTCTCAGGCAACTCAATGCCTGCGTCTGCCAGCGCTTCACGAATACCCTGCAGGCGCTGTGCCGGATCATCTATCTGATAGCGGCTGGTAATTACTGCCAGCTTGCGGTGCCCCTGCCGGAGCATGGTATCCGCCATCAGGCGCCCGCCCGCCACGTTGTCCAGCCATACGCAACGATTGCCGATTGCTTCTATATAGCGGTTTATGAGCACAAATCCGGGTACCTCACGGGCAAATTCTATCAGTGTCGCATCATCCAGTGCTTTACTGTGCACCACCATAGCCTCAACCCGGTGCTCCAGCAGCGTTTCAATCGCTTTAAGCTCTGTTTCCCGTCGAATGGAGCCGGAACTCATCAGGATCTGAACATTCCGTTCCTGGGTCACGGTTTCGATTCCGTGGGCCAGCGTAGCAAAGAACGGGTCCAGCATTTCCGCCAGCACTACACCCAGCGACGCACTGCGTTTGGTCACCAATGCCCGAGCGTTAGCATTCGGCCGGTAATCCATCTCCAGCATAATTTTTTTGATACGCTGGCGGGTAGCTTCGCCAACTTTGGGCCCATTGTTAATGACTCTGGATACCGTTGCCAAAGAGACGCCAGCAGCGTTTGCTATGTCTTTGATTGTTGCCATGGGCCTCTCATTATTCTTGCCATACTGGGCTGCAGGTTAAACATTTTCCCAATTCCTCACCTATGGTAAGCCAAATAGCGATTCAAATGCACGCTCAGCCAGATAATTGTGCCCTATTGGATTTTTTTGCTCTTTGAACTTCCCATTCAAAGGTAAAACGTATAACCTAATGTTGCTGTCATGTAAAATTTAATTCATGCTCAGGCAAGTATTATATTACAAAAACCCTAAATTCGAGCTACTTATGCGAGTTTATGCTGATGCCACACAGAAACCCCGCAGCTCACAGAAGGTAAATCGTTTTACCCCGTTACTCATTACCAAGCAAATTATCTTGGCGATGAGCGCCGTTGGAGCAAACGAATTATTGAGTGGTATGCATTGAAATGCCCAAGTTTAAAGAATGACTCATTGGCCGCAGGAAAACGTAATGACTAATGAATTTGATCCTTCAGATCACCCCCATCGACGCTACAACCCGCTGCTGGACGAATGGGTACTGGTATCCCCTCACAGGGCAAAGCGCCCCTGGCAGGGCCAGACCGATGAACCGGATCACTCACAGCGACCAAGCTATGACCCCAGCTGTTATCTCTGCCCCGGCAACACCCGTATCAATGGCGAGCAAAACGCACAATATGAGAGTGTGTTTGTATTTCAGAACGACTTTGCTGCACTGCGCGACGACACAGCGCCCACTGAGCAGAATGATCCGTTTTTTACCTTTCAGGTTGAACAGGGCCAAAGCCGGGTTATCTGCTTCTCGCCGGACCACAGTAAAACCCTGCCGGAACTAACGAATGGCGAACGCGAAGCCGTTGTAAAATGCTGGCAGGAGCAGACCCGGGATCTTGCAGACGAATACGCCTGGGTTCAGGTATTCGAAAACAAAGGCGCCATGATGGGCTGCTCCAACCCCCACCCTCATGGCCAGGTTTGGGCACAAAAGCATCTGCCAACACAGGCAAGCAAAAAACTCACTAATCTGACACGCTACTTTGAGCAGTATCAAAGCTCATTTCTGCTCGACTATGCCAAACGTGAATATGAGCAACAGGAGCGCGTCGTATGCAGTAACGACGATTGGCTTGTAGTCGTACCCTACTGGGCGGCCTGGCCTTTTGAAACGCTTTTGCTTCCTCGCTTCGAAGTCGCATCAATGATTGAGTTAACTCAACCACAGCAAGCCAGCCTGGCCGATATCGTTGGTCAGGTCACCGTTCGCTACGACAACCTGTTTAATACGTCATTCCCTTATTCCATGGGTTGGCACAGCGCTCCAAACGACGGTAAATCTCATCCGGAGTGGGGCCTGCATGCGCACTTTTTCCCGCCATTGTTGCGTTCTGCCAGCGTAAGAAAATTCATGGTTGGTTACGAAATGATGGCCGAAGCACAACGGGATCTTACTCCAGAACAAGCGGCACAGAGACTGCGCGCCGTATCTGCCGTGCATTACAAGGAACAACAAAACAATGACTGATTTAGCACTGATAGAAACCAAATTCGAGCAGTTCTTCAATGCCCAACCCCAGGTGATGGTGCATTCACCAGGCCGGGTCAATCTGATTGGTGAGCACACCGATTACAATGAAGGTTTTGTTTTCCCCGCAGCAATTAACTTTGGCACCTGGGTAGCAGGCAGCAAAACCGATGACAACCAGGTTCATGCGGTTGCGATGGATTACGATGACCAGACCAATCAGTTTGCCATCGATAACATCGAAACTGACAACAGTACCCCCTGGGCAAACTACATTCGTGGCGTATATAAAGTGCTCAAAGAAGCCTACCCACAGGTTGGCGGTGCGAAACTTGTCATTACGGGTAACGTACCCCAGGGGGCCGGGCTGAGCTCCTCTGCGTCGTTTGAAGTCGCCATACTCAAAGCATTCCGGGATCTGTATCAACTCGATTTGGACGGCGTTCAGGCAGCATTGCTGGGCCAGAAGGCTGAAAATACATTTGTCGGCTGTTCCTGCGGCATAATGGACCAGCTGATTTCCGCCATGGGGCAGGAAGGTAAAGCCATGTTGCTGGATTGCCTTTCACTGGACATGCAGCACATTACCGTACCGGAATCGCTTAGCATCATGATCATCAATTCCAATGTAAAACGGGGATTGGTGGACAGCGAATACAACCAGCGCCGGGAGCAATGCGAAGAAGCAGCCCGTTTGATGGGCATCAATAGCCTGCGGGAAGCCGACATGGCCTTGCTCGAATCGAACCGCATTGTGTTGTCTGAAGTGGTGTACCGCCGGGCAAAACACGTCATTACCGAAAATCAGCGTACATTGGACATGTATCATGCACTGAGCAAGGGGGATATTCAGAATGTCAGCAAACTGATGGCTGAATCCCATGCTTCCATGCGTGAAGATTTTGAGATAACCGTTAATGAGATTGATTATCTTGTAAATATCGTGTCTGATGTGTTGAGTCAGCAGGGTGGCGTACGTATGACGGGTGGCGGATTCGGCGGTTGCGTCGTGGCACTAATCCCCAAAGAGCTGGAACACACCATAACCGAAGTGGTGGAAAGCGCCTATTTCGACCATACGGGCTACCGCCCTTCAATTTATATTTGCTCCGCGACAGGCGGCGCATTTGCCTGAGCGCAATAACAATAATGAATTCTATTGGTATAGGTAGGGAAAAAAATTATGCATACCATTGATGCAGCAGTGTTTATCATTTACGTGGTGGCGCTGATCGGAATAGCCTGGTGGGTATCCAGGGATAAAGCGGGCCACGAAAAGGACACCAACGATTACTTTTTGGCCGGCTCTAGCCTACCATGGTGGGCCATTGGAGCATCCCTGATAGCAGCGAACATATCTGCAGAGCAGATAATCGGTATGTCCGGTTCCGGTTACCAGATTGGTCTGGCCATCGCCTCCTACGAATGGATGGCCGCAATCACGCTCATAATTGTTGGTAAATACTTTCTGCCCATCTTCCTGAAACACAAAATCTATACCATGCCGCAGTTCCTCGAACAGCGCTACGACCACCGCGTTCGCATTGTGATGGCGGTATTCTGGCTGGGCGTGTACGTTTTTGTGAACCTCACTGCCGTGCTCTGGCTGGGCGCCCTGGCCATCAATACCATCGCCGGTGTTGACCTGATTTACGGTATGCTGTTTCTGGGGGCCTTTTCGCTGGCCTATTCGCTGTACGGTGGCCTGAAAGCAGTGGCCATGACGGACATCATCCAGGTGGTGCTGCTGGTGTTTGGCGGCCTGTTCCTGTCCTATACCGCACTGAACCTGATCAGTGATGGCAATGGTGCCTGGCAGGGCTTTATAGACCTGACCCAACGCCTGCCAGAAAAGTTCGACATGATCTTGTCCGAGGACAATCCCCATTACATGGATCTCCCCGGCCTCTCTGTGCTGCTTGGTGGCATGTGGATCATGAACCTGTCCTACTGGGGCTTTAACCAATACATCATTCAGCGTACCCTGGCTGCCAAGAGCGTTCAGGAAGCACAGAAAGGCATTGCCTTTGCCGCATTTCTGAAACTGCTGATGCCATTAATTGTAGTATTGCCCGGTATTGCGGCAGTGTTGCTGGTGCCGGATCTGGGCCGACCCGATCAGGCCTACCCTTCCCTGATGGTACTCATGCCGGTTGGCCTTAAAGGCGTTATTTTTGCCGCACTGGTTGCTGCCATTGTGTCTTCACTGGCATCAATGACCAACAGCGTTTCTACCATATTCACCATGGACATCTACAAAGATCGTCGCCCTGACATGTCCCAGCATCACTATGTAAAAGTTGGGCGTATTGTCAGCCTGTTGGCTTTGATCATTGCCATGGTGGTTGCCAAGCCGCTGCTGGGCCAGTTTGACCAGGCCTTCCAGTACATCCAGGAATTCACCGGTTTCTTTACGCCGGGTATCGTGGCCCTGTTCGTAATGGGTATGTTCTGGAAGAAAACCACCGCTACGGGTGGGTTGGCTGCGGCACTCGGTTCGTTCGTGTTCAGCCTTGTGTTTAAATTCTTCTGGCCGGCATTACCCTTTATGGACCGGGTAGGCCTGGTGTTCCTGCTGTGTATAGGCCTGGCTGCCATTGTTTCCCTGATGGACAATCAAGGTCCAAAAGAGCATGGCATTGAGCTTTCTGAAGTTAGCTTCGGTACCAGCACTGGTTTCAATATTGCGGCGGTGGCCGTCACTCTTATCCTGATAGCCTTCTATACCACCTGGTGGTAAGCAACGCTTAGGCCCATAACCTTCAATGGGTTGTGGGCCAGCTTTCTACCTCAAGCACGAGTTCTCCAAGTGATTGCAACCGCCCCAACTAACGGGCAGCTCTTCGGTGAGGTCCGATCAATGGCGCTGCTGTATATCTCATCTCACAGACGGGAAACTACTATGAAATCAAAAACAAAAGTCGCGTTAAATCTCATTGGAGCCGTGGCCACAAGCCAGTTTTTTGCCAGCTGTGTGTGCAGATGAACCACCTGTGTTAATGGGTCAGCTATGTCATTACGCCGGAGCACCAAACCGATAAACGCACCGGCCAACTATGCCGTGCAGGTATGGGCCTGGAAACCAAACCCCAATGGCACCTTTGCCAGTTGGAACCTCAAAGAAGGGACTTCAATACCGGGTATTCGTTTACTTTTACCATTAGCAAGCCGACAGGGAATAAAACCTTAATTTCAGCCTATCTATGAATATAGAACTGTCGAAGGAACAGAGTGACAGACCGCCAAGGGTAAGTGCGGCACAACCAAATATTTTTCTTTTCATTCACTAAACTTCAGAGTGTTTTTAGCGGTGAAAGTGATAGGCAGTAAAAAGTGATTTCTAAATCAAATTTCAGATGGTAACAGTAAATCAGTTCCGGGATAGAGGCTATGGCAGCTGGTGATTTCCAAGGCGATACGATCAGGGAGGACGCGTCAAAATCACCAGCTGCTCCTACCGTTAGCTTCTCCTGGACATAACAAAATTACATTTTAACAATCACTTACTTTAATAAATCTTTCAGATTGAAAAACTCATGCACGCAGAACTACTGAATCTCGTTCAACCAGGTGAGGCTTAAAGTGTCTTTTTTCAATGGCAGGAGGCATTACAATTTTTGACAATGCCATTTCTGTAGCGACAACGGCCATTTCTCCAATCTGATGATGTATGGTAGTTAGCTTTGGTTCGATGCAATTAGCCAGCATCAGGTTGTCATATCCGATCACCGACACATCCCCGGGTACAGCCAACCCTTGCGCATTTAGCATTGCGATTGCACCGATGGCCATAGGGTCGTTATAAGTAATCAATGCGGTGAAGGGCTTTTTGGACGCCAGTAAATTCTGCATCGCGACCTGCCCCCCTTCGTAATTGGCCGGTGCAACTTCCACCACTTCCGGGTGAACAATAACACCTAAGCGGTTCAGTTCTTTGATAGCGGCGGGGATCCGCTGGCTAGCACTGCTAAACCCACTTTCACCAGCAATAACCGCAATTTCACGATGTCCCATTTTCACCAGGTGTTGTGCCATAAGTCGCCCGCCCATTTCATCATCAAACCAGACGCAACGGTCTGCCAGAGCCTCTATATAGCGGTTAATCAACACCAACCCTGGTACTGATTTTGCCAGCCGGATCAGCTCTTCGTCCTCTAGAAATAGGCTGTGCACCACAATAGACTGATACCGGTGTTCAAGCAGAGTTTCGATGGCTCTGCGTTCAGACTCCTTGGTATCATCACAGGAATTCAAAAATATCTGAGCACCTCGTCGTGCCGCCACCTGCTCGATTCCATGGGCCAAAGCAGCATAAAAAGGATCGATAAGATTTGCCAGTACCAGCCCAACGGAGGCGCTTGAGTGCGCATTAATGGCCTGAGCATTGGCATTGGGGGAGTAGCCCATTTCCTCGATAATTCGCTTAATTTTTTCCCGTGTCGTTTTACCTACCTTCGGCCCGTTGTTGATAACCCTGGATACACTCGCAGGTGAAACGCCTGCTGCTTTAGCGATATCTTTTATTGTTGGCATTGATTTTCCTTGTTCACCGGCATGGACTCAGCTCTCACATACGTCGTCTTATCAATCTTGGGGTAAATAAAAACCAGCATCAGGGACACGCAGTTAAGAAACGCGGTTCCCCAGGCCAGTACATAACGAAAAGCGGTTATGGTACCGATGTCCTGCTGGCCCTCCAGGCTGGCATCAAACCCGAAAACATTGAGCAACCCACCTCCCAGTAACAAAGCGGTCAATATACTTCCCTGCATTACCATCGACTGTCGCGAAGCAAAATAGCCATGTACGGCCTGTTGAGACTCCTCTGCCTGGCGGTGACTAAGCTGGTTTAGCATTGCAGGTACGATAGCCGTTAGGGCGACAAACGACGCGGAGCCTAATAAAGCATCCAGAAACAACCAAGCCTGGTTACCCGGCGTGTAAATGTACCATTTGGCACAAGAGCCAATGACGCTGAGCGTGTATATCCATTTCAGTGTTCCTCGCGCACCAATGCGCAATGCAATGCGCAAACATACAGGGATCATCATCATCGAAAAAACTGCAAAACTGGTTGATAGTGCTCCCTTCCATAGAGCTCCTTCAGCGATATCCCCCCCACTGACGTAGTAAACCAATAAATAAAAGTCCAAACTGGTAAAAGCACCAATGAGGCCAACTTTTATTCCAATCAGAGTCAGCAAAATAAGCAGTGCGTTTTTGACTTCCACGGGCAAATTGGGACTGACTTGTGGGTGAGTGGCAAAATCTGATGCCATGTTGGAACGCTGAGTACCTAAATTTATTCGGTTGGCACAAAAATGAGTTAATCCACCTATCAACCCCGCACCAACAAACACGCCAACAGCTCGTATGCCTGCGGTAAGACTGGTCCAGATACCGAGCTGGGCCAAGGGAAATAGCCAGAAATACAGTACGCCTCCTAGCCGCTCAAAAAGCGCGGTAAATGACATCACTTTGAGTGTCTCGCTGGCAGTGGAAGACAATGCAAATGTCATGCTTCGCAAACTGATAATAAGAAGGGTGGAAGCCAGATAGAAAACCACACCTATAACGGCCAGATAGGCCAGTGTGGCCGCATCTGACCAATTTGCGCTGGCCATCCACATCATTGCGAATGCTGTACCCGAAACCCATCCAGCTCCCTGTAATGCTCTGCGCTTAGGCTGTGCCCCCATGCCATCACACAAACGCCCGATTCGACCGCTGAGTAACATACTGAAAAGCATTGGAAAAGTAATTACAACACTTAACAAAAACGGATCCAACGCCCGGGTCATTTGAAAAAAAGGAGTTGCTAGTGCATGAATTGCGTGACTGGCAAAAAACGCTGCCAGATAACCACTGGCCAACGCGAACTGTTGAGGTGTACCAACGTGTTCCGGTCGCATGAGTTAACGGGTATACACCGACTCACGGTTCACCAGAAATGGAGAGTAGCAATATCCCTCTCCCTGCATCTGCTGATTCTGACTCAGTTGCAACGCCAGTTCGGTGGCTTTGGCCGCCATTACTTCAATGGGATATTTGATTGTGGTCAGCTTGGGCACGCAGTATTGCGCCAGCAGCACATCATCAAATCCGATTATCGAAACATCCTGAGGAATTTTATAACCCGCATCCAAGAGCTCAGCAATCGCACCGGCGGCCATGGCATCGTTGTAACACAGTAGCATGCTGAACGCCGCACCCTGTTGCTGCAGGAGTTTTATCGCTTGCTGTCCTCCGGCATAGTCCGGGGACACGTGCAGGACTTGACTCATGGGCAAACGCACACCTGCATGGGACAATGCTGAGCGTATTCCCTTTAAGCGTCTGGACGCATCGTGAACTTTTTCACTGGTGGTTACCACCACGATATCACGGTGTCCTCGTTGCAATGCGTGTTCGGCCATAAGCTGCCCCCCTTTGACATTGTCAAACCACACGCATCTGTGGCGAATTGCCTCTATGTATTTGTTGATAAGAACAAAACCAGGAATATTCTTGGCCAGATCCACCAGCACCTCATCACTCATAGCCTTACTGTTCACCACAATGGCGTCACAGCGCTGGGCCACCAGGCTTTGTACAGCTTTAAATTCCTTATCGGCATTCAGTGAGCCGGTACTGATAAGCACCTTTCGATTCAGCTTTTTCGCAGTCTGCTCGATACTGTGTGCCATCTTGGCAAAAAACGGGTCAGCCAACTCTGAAATGACCACGCCAATAGTTTGCGTGGATTTGGTAACCAGAGCTCTGGCGCTGGCATTGGGCCGGTAATCCAGTTCCTCAATTGCGCTTTGAATGCGTTGCCGGGTTTGCGCGTTAACCATATCTGAACTGTTCAGGAATCTTGAAACCGTAGCAGGCGACACACCTGCCAGTCTGGCGACATCTTTTATTGTTTTCATTTTTGACCAGTTCCCGCGCCTGTAAATTTCTGACTCAAAGGGTATTTTGCCCGGCTTGCCTATGACTAGGCAAGCACAATGCACCTTTGTAAGTTTGACGAAAAATCACTGCGCCAGGACAGCCGTGTGCTACTTAACTCTGCGGCCAGTGCTTTGTGTTGAACCATAAGATTATTGGTTTCAGAGGGATCCGAAGGCAGATAATCTGCCATATCCCTCTGTTTATTGGCAGCGCGGTTGTGCAAAAAGGAATGGATCTTAAACTCGGAAGGGTGATGCCCGGTAATAAAGGCAACCCGGGAAGGTGAGCAAATGGGCGAAGCCACGTAAAACTTCTCCATCAGCAAACCCTCTCTGGCCAGCAGGTCAATATTCGGTGTGCTTGCGGAGATATTGCCCGTCACACTCAGATCTCCGTACCCCATATCATCTGCCAGAACAAACAGGATATTAGGCGGGTTAGAAGTAATCGATTTTTGTTGAGTGCACCCCACCAAAGTCTGTATCAACACTGCTGTGCTAAAGATTACCAGCCACTTAGAACATCGCAATATGCGAGACATGTGCTTTCCCTCATAAAAATACAAACAAATGCCCGGCAGAGCCGGGCACCCCAGTGTTGACCAAGTGTCGTAATTTCACGTTAGGCAATCACCTAAGGCAGAATCAGTTGACTTTCCTACACATGGTTAAAAGGTAAAACGCATTCCCAATGTATAGGCTCGGCCGGTATTGGTGATACGCTCAAGGATTTGCTCGTTGTCGTAATCACGCTCATCAATGCGATATACCCGGATGTTTTCATCGGTCAGGTTAGTCACACTGCCTATCAACCGCAGATTTTTGTTGATCTGATAACCAAAGGTCATATCCAGTTGGCCGCCATCCCTTGTCTCGTATGCCGTCAACGGCAAGCGCATAAAGGGGCTCTGATACTGCCAGGCCAGTCGCACGGACAGGCCGCCTTTCTCATAGAAACCAATCAGATTGTATACCTCATCGGAGACTTCCCGAGCAGGCACTTCAATTGGGGTGCGACCACCTGGGCCAGAAGGATCTGTCCCCTGGCCAATCTCTTTGGCATTGGTTTCATTGAACGATGCGTTGGCCTGCAGACCAAAACCATCAAAAGGTGCTGGCAAGAAGCTGAAGTTCTGACTGTAAGACAACTCGATACCACGGAAGTAGTTCGAAGAATCATCGTTAACCAGCTGCGATATAAATGCAGGGGCGGTCAGACCGTTTGAAGTAATTGGGTCGACTTCAACAATGGATTCTACCAGATAGGCTTCAACATGCTTGTAGTAGATGGTTGCTGCCAGGCTGGTATCTGCATTCGGATACCATTCCAATGCAACATCCATTTGATCTGACGTAAAGGGATCAATCGCCGGGTTTCCTGCGTTCAGGATCACCGAGTCCACTTCATTTCCAGCCCTTACGAAAGAGCCGGGAGTCATGCGTTCGAAGGGGGCTTTCGACATCGTTCTTGCGGCGGCTAACCGCAGCAGTACATCATCCTTCACAGTCAGCGTCGCATTGAGTGACGGTAGCACCTTTAGGTAATCATGGTTCGATGTAATGGTTTCGATATTGTCCGGGTTGGTGTTGTCGAAGATAACGTTGTAGGAACCCTCTTCAATACCTGGCTCCAGCTGCAACTTACTCAAATCATTACTAAAGCCGCTGGCTGACACGTCTGTACGCACGACTCTCACACCCATATTGCCTGACAGCGGCATAGAGCCGATTTCGGACGCAAAGTTAAGCATAATGTAAGCAGCCAGCGTTTTTTCATTGATGTCATGGGAACTGGTGTAGTCAAAGTTCAGTTCTTCACCATCCACAAACACCCTTTCAGGCTCGTTCACTACTACTTGCTGAACCAATTCATACATGGTCTGGGCACTATAATGAGGGAAAGTCTGATCCTGGCTGACGCCTCCAAGCGCTTGCCAAATATCACTGTATGCGAAACTGTCGCGCTCTAATTCTGAGCTGCTCAGATCCAGCCAGTTTGCCGGGGGATTGCCGCTATTGAAACGGTAGTTGTCTCTGTCGTTGGAACGGAAAACATCACGATCTTCATAGCGCAAACCGAACTCAATAGAGTCAATGAAGTCACCACTGTAGTGGAAACTTTTCATATCAAGCGCGATGGAATCTACAGTATCCTCAGAGAACTGACGCATATCCAGCATATTCCGGATCGCCCAGGCGTCTGCGGCTGCTAAGGAAGGATCAATTTGCAAATAGAGGTAATCTGGATCACTCATATCGAAAGCCAAAGGACGGATGACTCCCATGCCATCAACAAAGTTTGCACCTATCTGAAAGGTTCGATTTGTGCGGTCCCGGGAGGAGTTCGAATGGCTTAAATCAAGCTTGGCCTCCATATCCTCTGCAACGTAGTCAAAACTCAATCCCAAGTTTAACGTCTCATCCTCGTTATTATTGGGGTTGATGTTAATTAGTGGATTGGCCTGTCCGGATGTGAATCCCAGGATGACGTCTGTATCGTTGTCGATCAGTACCTCTTCGGCAGAAGTGGCGTTATTTGCCGGACCAGGTAACACTTCATAAATCAGTCGGTTATTTTCGGTCAATTGGTCCTGCTTTACCCAGGACGCATCGAAGTTAATCTCCAGGTTGTCGGATACCCGGTACTGAACCACACCTAACAAACTGTTGCGATCAATTTCCCGCTCAACTACGTCATTACTCACTGCCCCAACGGTAATATCACGTATGCCATTGGCATTGAAATCGCTGCGCTCAGCCGGGCCGTTTCTCTCCAGAGGGTTACCCGTGCGAGCTTCATAATTGGGCGTATCATTTTTTAATCCAGCCCAACCCAACGCGATACCGAGGCGATCATCCTGAAACTGGTCGATGTAGTTCAAGGTTCCCCGCCAGCCGTAATCGGTCGCCGTATCTATTTCGCGGGCATTGTCATTAGTTAGCGCGCGAAAAAGACCATTAAAGACGCGTTTATCTTTGCTCAGTGGCTTGATTGTCTGCATTTGGATCGTACCTGCAACCCCACCTTCCAACATGCTTGCTTTAGGCGTTTTGGACACATAGACACTTTGGATCAGTTCTGAAGGCAATCGGCCAAGAGAAACCCGGCGCGTCGCCTGATCAGTCGTAGACAGCACCCGGCCATTCAGGGTGGTGAGAGTCAGATCAGGCCCCAATCCACGAATAGACGCAAATGCCGGTTCACCGTTTTGGGTAGAGAAATTCACACCAACGATACGACGGATGCTGTCAGCAATGGAAATATCCGGTAACTGACCAATATCTTCTGCAGACACACCGTCAATAATGTTGTCAGCTGCACGCTTAGCCTGCACTGAGTCACGAATAGACGCCCGAATACCACTTACCGAAATCACTTCGATGCTGTCCTGCTCCGGAGCAGTATTGGCCACTTGTTGAGCAAAGCCTTGTGGGACAAGCGCTGCCGAAACGAATAGTGCCAGTGCACTGTATCTCAGGTTCGAAGTAGCAGTTGCTCTGGAATGAATTTGGTGTGCGCCCATGTTTCCTCCAAGTATGTCGTGTGTTTTAGAAACGTTTCCCAAGAGGTTTACCACCAGATAATGAAAACAGTTTCCTTTATAAAGTAAAAAAAATCCCTTCGTTTATTTATTTAAACATTCAGGAACATGAACTTAAAAATACAATGATTTAACAAGGCATTCAAGAAAAACCAACGAAAATATTGATATCCAGGCCAATTCATTACTGTTAACCGATTAAAATACCCTTCGCGCTATTACATATTATTTACATAACAACCTTTTCATCATCACAGATAATGCTATAGTTCATGAAACCGTATGAAATCGGTTGCCCTTGTTTTAATGGGTAATCGACGAGTACAAGCACGACGAACACAACAGCCAACAGGTTAACGGATCAATCTCGACAGCTAAGAGGAAGCAGAGTGAGGAACATATACACGCTTGCGTTAGGATGTCTGCTGCTGGTATGTAATGCCAGCCAGGCGCAATCAAAGTTGATAAGCCACACAGATGAACTGCCAGGTCCTATGAGTCGCGAGTCCATTGAATTCGGCCTGAAAGCTCATAGTCAGGCATTGTTTGTTAAAGCAGGCTGGATACGCGACCCTTACATCATACTGGGCCCGGATGATCAGTATTATCTTACCGGCACCACACCCAACCCTGATGATCCCCGGCAGCAAACAGACCCTTTAAACATCGGCCTTGGAAAAGAGTCCATTGTTGGCGAAGTGGTCCAGGTCTGGCGCAGTGCTGACTTAATTGACTGGGAGTATCTGGGTACGCCATTTACTCTGGACGACAGATACAGTCAGTCTGACAATGGCCCTGAGGACAACCGCAACAGGATTTGGGCCCCAGAGCTCCACTGGATGGGCGACCGATGGGCACTGGTTCATTGCCCACAGGGCAATGCCTCATTTGCATTCGCGCAACCTGGTATTGAAATTAAAGGCCCCTGGACACACCCCATGCAAGGCAAGTTTGGCGTGCGACATGATCCATCCCTTTTCAAAGATGATGATGGCACCTGGTATGTTCTTTACGGCAATACCCTGGTACAACCCCTGAATGAAGATTTTAGCGACTACACGGGCCCCGCCACCCGCATTGATCCTGCGGGTTCCCGTATTGGGCCCGATGGCAGTTCCATCAGCCGTATTGGCCACGAAGGGGCCACAATCCGGAAAATAGGCAGTAAGTACGTTCACTTCGGTACGGCATGGTCAACCGACAGGATGCGCAAAGGCTCATACAATCTGTATTACAGCACAGCGGACAGCATCAATGGCCCCTACGGTCCAAGACGATTTGTCGGTCGCTTTCTTGGCCATGGAACACCCTTTCAAACCCGTGACGGGAATTGGTGGGTTACAGCCTTCTTCAACGCCAATGTTCCCCCTTTGGACAGCGATGGGATCCAGAATCGTGATCTGAGCGAGACCGCGCAAACCATCAATCAAAGCGGCACCACCATAGTGCCTTTGGAAATTCAGATTGAGAGTGACGGTGAAGTCTATATACGCGCCGAAGACCCAGACTATGCCATTCCGGGCCCGGATGAAGCCCAAAATTTCCAGGCCATAATCCAGGGGTCCTAACATGATGCATAACAGTCAATCCCAACACCTACGCTGCAGTGCAGTCACGGCCGTGCGCGCCGCAGCGATGATTTTCAGCACCACATTCCTGAGCTTGTCAGCCATGGCGGCGCCACAGCAAATTGAGCTGGCCGATCCGAGTATTTTTGTTGAAGACGGTCGCTACGTCCTGTTTGGAACAGAGCCGCCACCGCAAACTGGATTCAGAGCTTATGAATCCAACGACAGCCTGACCTGGCAACCGGTAGACACCCACGATCCGGGCTATGTACTGAAAGCCGGTTCAGACGCTTTTGGTGACAAAGGCTTTTGGGCACCGCAGCTCTTCAGGCACAAAAATCAGTATAAATTTGCTTATACCGCTAACGAGCAAATTGCCATCGCAGAAGGCCTGAGCGCTACCGGGCCGTTTTCACAACCGCACCCCTTCTCACTGAGCGGTGGCTTGCGCCAGATAGATCCCTTCGTTTTTTTTGACGATGACGGCAGCGCGTATCTCTACCACGTGCGTCTGAATAAGGGGAATCACATCTTTGTTGCCCAACTAAACGAGGCAATGGACGATATCAAACCCGACACCCTGACACATTGTTTGAGTGCCCTTCCAGGTAGCTGGGAACGCACCGAATCGGCACCGAAGGCAAATGTGGTTGAAGGGCCGACAGTGATTAAACACCAGGGTAAATACCATTTATTTTACTCTGCCAATCACTTTAAAAGCCCGGACTACGCGGTTGGTTATGCCATAGCGGATTCCCCCCTGGGTCCTTGGCAGCGTTACGAAAATAACCCCATCCTGGATAGCCGCAACACTGGCTTAAGCGGCCCGGGGCACGGCGATGCGTACCGCGATCAACACAATCAATGGTTCTACGTTTTTCACGCTCACGCCAGCCACTCAGAGGTTCATCCCAGAAAAACCTGGCTTGCTCCCATCAGTTGGCAAACCACGGACCAGTCTGGTCCACAGGTTCGGATTGAGGCAAACCAGAAACGACCACTACTGTTCCGATCCCCTTAGGATCTATCTGGCAGCTGTTATCAGAGGAATCCCCGGTCAGCGGTTGCGCCAGTTAGCCTGGCTGGGTTCCTAAAACCCATCCGTTTTACTCACAGTCTGGCTGTACCGCGATGACCCTTATCGCTGGCAAGGCATGACTGTGCCCGGATTCATCTCCGCCTTGTATGGAATAAGGAGGCACAATATGAAACCCAACAGAACCTTGCCGCCCCCCTCCCCCCTCTCGGATCACAAGGGGACGATGCAATCGTTGACGGTTGAGACCCTGGAAAACTTTCGTAAACCTTTGCTGCGCTACTTTACCCGACAGTTGGGTTCAACTTTCGACGCCGAAGACCTGGTGCAGGATGTGTTTTTACGAATTCTCAAACGTCAGTCTGACTCCCGGATTGAGGAGCCCAAAGCGTTTCTGTTTCGCGCTGCTGCCAACACATTGAAGGATCATTTGCGATTGCAACGAAGAAAGAAGCACAACCTGCATATTGCTGATACTCAGGCTTTCCGCTGGGAAGAGGACGAACGATGTGAAGAACGTGTGCACCTGGCCCGTCGTAATCTGAATCAATTCTGGGCTGAACTTTCTCAGTTACCCAAAACAACACAAACCATTTTTATTATGCGTATGCATCAGCGATATCCTTATCAACAAATCGCCAACGCCTGCGCTTTGTCAACGCGCAGCGTGGAACGTCATATATACAGAGCCTTGCAGCACTTCAGCCCCATTATAGAGGAGTCATAAAATCACTTAGCCACTGTGGTTACCAATGCGGTAGCGGGACAAGACCCGCAAGGCCGCGATTCTCGTCAGTGGATCTTCATTGTGATCATTGGCAATACTGTCCAGTTCAAATTGAAAGGCATCACCGGCGTGCCGATGTCGCTCAACGGCATGCTGTAACAGATTCAGAGCATTCTGGCGCTGCCCGGCTTGCTGACTGCGGAGCATTGTGGTGATGGTACCCTGCAACGCCAGGGAAGCAGGCGCCAGCAAAGACAAGCTTTGGGCTGCATGGAACTGAACTGAAGGGTGGCGGCTGTTATCCTCCATCA
This sequence comes from Alteromonas aestuariivivens, assembly GCF_003367475.1. Lineage (GTDB taxonomy): Bacteria > Pseudomonadota > Gammaproteobacteria > Enterobacterales > Alteromonadaceae > Alteromonas > Alteromonas aestuariivivens. The sequence goes on along the minus strand of NZ_QRHA01000002.1, from coordinate 83,315 downwards.
GCGTTATAAGAAGATGGTCAATATCTGCACCCGTTTGTGAAGCTTCTAACGCGGGTATCCGGCTCAGCATGGCAACCAGCGCATCATCATCCCGCTCGTTTTCCAGTAAATCAGATATACGCTGCGCCAGCTTCGAAGGCTGATGGTTGCCAAGCAGCATCACATTCATAGCCTCAACTCTGAGATTTTTGCTCTCAGATTGCGCCAGTAAACCGGCAATATCCAATTGAATTTCCGGAGCCAACAGTGCAAGCATTCCCTGGGTAATTGACCCGTTCAGGTCGTCCAAACCTGCCAACTCATATTGCAGCGCCTGGAGTAACTGCTGGCGCTGTTCAAAATTAACACTGATCGGCAAACTCAAGCCTTCCACCATGGCCACAGTATCTGCTGTCTGCTGATCATTCACAGAGTGTTGGATAGCGTTGATAAGGCTGTTCACACACTGGCCGGTGCAATCTGGGCTAACATCTGGACTTGGCTGCACTGGCTCTGAGTCAACGCTTTTGACTGAATACAGGTTATCTGAAGCGGAAATTTGAACTGAATGTTTTGCAACATCTGCGTGAAACCGGGCGTCTGCACTTGCCTGTTCATCCCAATGCAACCCAGTTTCATCAATCCCCCACTGACAAAGAAGACTGCACAGGAAACCTGCCGAAAAGTATCCAATATTCTTGATTCGAAACTGCAGCATCATTCCCCCTTCGACTTTGCTCTGAACACCAGTTTACTGATCAGACGTTTCAGCGAGCCAAAACCGACATCACACTTAAACAAATAAATATTTACATTTTTTAAACACAACCTGTCGGTTTCACAACATTACGTCGTCTTTATCTAGGAATGGGCTGCCAATCCAAATTGGAGACCTCTCAAAGCAGCTTTGGCAACTATGCACACTTTGAGCTGTACCAGGGCGTAACCAACGAGCAATTCCTTCAATGTCTGGATTCAGATTCCAGACCAAATCAACGGCAAAGAGACGACAAATGGAAAAATTACACCGACGATTAGCAAAATTGATTTGCACCTCAGCAATTGGTGCATTTTTAACCGTTGTACCAGCATACGCAGACAAAGCAGTGGGAGTTAATGTCAACGGACTCGGCGATCAACTGGAAGATTTGTCCGTCAATGGGATGTTGGCGCGATCTGGCACTGTATGGGTACGAATGTTTGTAGATATGTCCAAACTTAGGGGCAAAAGTCAGACTGAAATATCCAACGACGAGAGCATTTCGAATTTCAACGCTCTGCACAGCCAGGGTTACAAGACCATATTAAACCTGAAGTGGGCCACCAATGGGCGGGATTTTCCTGGTCCAAATACCCAGGGTCGATTGGATGATTTTGATGTGATGAGAAAAGTTCTGATCGGCGCTGGCGCCGCCAATATTGACATTGTAGTAGTTGGTAACGAGCCCTTCCGTGAAACAGACGGCGCCTTCCGCGACCAGGATATGACCGACTGGTATGAGCGCATGGCCAGCGAGATCAATAATTTTCGTAACAACAATAACTACAATTACGACATCTACATGGGTTCCTTCAACAACGTCTATAAAACTTCAGAGCGCACAACCGTGCTCGCCGACCTAATGCAATTCGCCAAAAATAAAAGCTGGATCGCCGGCATTGATCTTCACACGCATCACGAAATGATTGAAGAGTGGCAGGAAACTTTAAACTATGCCAAAAACCAGATCCGTAATGATCAGGACATTATCGTCACCGAGTTCTCACTTATGCGGTGGTACAAGAGCAAAAATAGCAACAATCTGAGTAACAGCTACAAAAGCAAGTATTATCCCAATGGCACCAGCAACAAGGTATGGCAAGAATTAGTCCAGCTTCAAAATGTACAGGAGACCAATCGCTGGTACGACTTTAATGCCATGCACGGCTTTGTGAGCAGCCGTAAACATTACCTGCGCAATGTACACAGGGACTACTTTAACCTCTCTGCTAACCGGGTTCGTGTTGCCACCTTTGCCTTACGTCAAAACCCATTCCCTAACTACAGCAGCAACTCGGACGCCTGGATCTACAACGGCCTCTTCTGCTTCAGCACCTGCTCCGGTGAAGACGACTCATATCAATGGCTGGCAGATTTCAATGGTCTGCCCAAGCAATAGGCATAAACCTAAACCTTATAAATAAGCCCATTGAAGCTGATCAACAGCGGGGGCTCTTAGTTCGGTATCAATTAACAAAAAAGTGAGAAAACTATGCAAACAATAACTCGTTTAGTCAGTGTCGCCATGTTGGTTTACGGCGCTTTTGGCGTTTCCCTGTGTTCTGCGAAAACGGCCATCGGCGTGAATGTTAATGGCCTGGGCACTCAGCTTGAGGATTTGTCTCCCGATGGCATGCTGGCGCGCTCAGGAACAGTGTGGGTACGCATGTTTGTGGATATGTCCAAGCACCGCGGTAAGAGCCTGGCTGAAATCCAAAACGATCCCAGCATCAGTAACTTTAAGGCGTTACACAGCCAGGGCTACAAAACAATAATCAACCTTAAATGGGCGACCAAAGGGCGGGATTTCCCCGGCCCCGATACCCAGGGCAGACTGGATGACTTCGATGTTATGCGTAAAGTGCTGGCCAGTGCCGGCGCGGAAAACATAGATATTGTCGTTGTCGGCAATGAGCCCTTTCGTGAGACCAATATCCCCTTTCGCGACCAGGATATGACGGACTGGTATAAACGCATGGCTAACGAAATAAAAAACTTTCGCACCAACAACAGCCACAACTTTGATATTTACATGGGCGCGTTCAATAATCTGCACAAAATCATTGAACGCACTACGGTTTTGACTGATTTGATGCAGTTTGCCAAAAATAGCAGTTGGATTGCGGGCATTGATTTGCACACTCATCATGAAAACATCGAAGAGTGGCAGGAGGTTCTCGACTACGCCAGCAGCCAGATCCGTCCTGACCAGGATATTCTGGTCACTGAATTCTCCCTAATGCGCTGGTTCAAGAGTCACAACGCTCAGCAACTCGCCACCAGCTACGCCAATAAGTATTACCCTGAGGGAACCACCAATCAGATCTGGCAAGAGTTACTGGTGTTGCAGGGTGAAAAAGACAGTCAACGCTGGCACCACTTTAACGCCATGCACGATTTTGCAAACTCGCAGAAGCATTATCTGAAAAACGTCTTTCGGGATTATTTCCACCAACCACAATACCCGGTCCGGATTGCAACTTTTGCATTAAGACAGAACCGCTTTCTCAACTACAACATCAAGGCGGACGCCTGGATCTACAACGGGATATTCTGTTTCAGTACCTGTTCCGGAGAAGAAAAAAACTTTTTGTGGAGCGCTGATTTTACGAGTCTGCCGAAGCAATAACAGGCTGAAGCGTTTCTCAGCCGGGTACTCCTATTAGCATTGTCAGGTGACAACCCCGCCAGGGTACAGGTTCCCTCTGTACCCGAGGGCTCACCCCATCCCTCCAACAGACCTTCGCAGAGTTAGCCCGGCCAAGCCTAGAACTGATGAGAAGCTTGCATTAAAACTGAAAACGGTTTACCTTACAATCATATGTTAATCAATTGTTCCCTCACGTGAAAAACAACCGGAAATCTTTGTTAAAAAGCGCTTAATTGGATAGAAGAATAGTTAGACCTTAGATTTCTACAGATGTTCAATCAAAGAAAATGCAAACAGTTACCTTACCGAGTAATTTGAAAACAGGAATACTTATGGGCTTAAACAGGAAATCACCGCAGGCATGCGCGATGGCCACCACTCTTCTGATTTCTCTTTGGGGATGCACTTCACCAGATATTCAGGAAACCAAACCCAGTGCGGAGCTTTCAGATACTGCCGCAGAAGCACTTAAACCCAATATCATTATTTTCTACGCCGACGATTTGGGCTATGGCGATTTGAGTGCCTATGGAGCAACCGCTGTAACAACCCCCAATATTGATGCCCTGTCAGCACACGGCATTCGTTATACCGATGCGCACAGCCCTGCGGCAACCTGCACGCCGTCCCGCTATTCTCTGCTGACCGGTGAATTTGCCTTTCGGAATAACGCAGCAATATTGCCCGGCGATGCACCTCTGATCATTGACCCCGAGCGCCCTACCCTGCCCAAAATGTTACAACAAGTGGGTTACACTACAGCCGTGGTAGGAAAATGGCACCTTGGCTTGGGACGCGGCGAAGTTGACTGGAACCAGGCGGTAAAGCCTGGCCCATTGGAGATTGGCTTTGATTACAGCTTTCTTATTCCCGCCACGGGAGATCGGGTTCCGACAGCCTATCTTGAAAACCATCACATCGTGGGCCTGGATCCCAATGATCCGATTGAAGTGAGCTATGAGACGAATATTAGCGACCGCCCTCTGGGTACTGAGCATCCAGAGCTACTTAAACAGCAGGCTGACCTGCAGCACAGCGGCAGTATCATCAACGGCATCAGCCGAATCGGGTGGATGCGTGGTGGTAAGGATGCGGAATGGCGGGACGAGGATTTTCCGATAGTTATGACAGACAAAGCCATCAGCTTTATCGATGAAAATCAGTCTGCGCCTTTTATGCTGTTTTTCCCCTTTAATGATATTCATGTTCCCCGGGTCCCCAATGAGAGATTCCAGGGTGCCACGGATATGGGCCCACGGGGAGACGCCATTGTTCAGATGGACTGGATGACTGGCAGAATCATAGATGCACTGGAAAAGCGCGGTTTAATGGACAATACCCTAATCATTTTCTCCAGCGACAACGGGCCGGTTCTGGACGATGGTTATGCTGATCAGGCAGTGGAACGCATCGGTGACCACCAGCCCGCCGGACCTTTTTCAGGGGGTAAATACAGTGTCCATGAGGGCGGTACCCGGGTTCCCATGATCACCTATTATGCGGGGCAAAAACGCACCGGAGAAAGTGACGCACTAATCTCACACATCGATTTTTATGCGTCTTTGGCCAAAATGGTGGGATACCCGTTGGCGAATACGGAAGCCATCGACAGCGAGAATATTTTACCCGCTCTGATGGATGCCACTGCCGACGGCCGCGAGGAAATGTTGGAAGAGGCCTTTGCTATTGGACTTCGTCAGGGAAACTGGAAATACATTGCCCCGTTTTCCGGTGATCTTCCTGACTGGTTAGCCAATAAGGAAGTTCGCACAGGAATAGGCTCAGAGCCTCTGCTTTACAACTTGGACGAAGACTTAAAAGAACAGCATAACCTAGCGGATGCGCATCCGGAAAGAACCCGGCAGATGGCTGCCCGCTTGGAAGCAATTAAGCAGCGTACCGAGCGCGAATCAGAACAATAGGAGGGCATATCAAAATGAATAAAATTTTAAGTGGTATGGCAATACTGGGGATGGCGGCGATCGTAAGTGCCTGTCAGGCTTCGAAAGACGACACTCAGCCCCCATCTTTGCAGCAGGTAAGCCGTTACGGTGAAATCAATGTGCAGGATCCGAAACTTCAGATCCCGGATAGTGTCGAGCCTCTTTTCGATCACTGGTTAAGGGATACCTATGTAAACCTTGGCAACGATGGTTTTTACTACCTGACAGGCACAGTGGGAATGCCAGGAAAGATCACCGCCTATGACAGAAGCCCCGGAATAAAATTGTGGCGCTCGAAAGACCTGAAAAATTGGGAATCCATGGGCGTGGTTTGGGATTTCGACAAGCACGCTACCTGGCAAAAGGACTTTTATTCTGCAAATGATAATCGCACAGTTGATCTCAATAACAATCCCATCAGCAACCAACGACGGACTCTGTGGGCTCCGGAAATCCACTACCTGAAAAGTCAGAAAAATTATTTTATTGTCGCCTCCATTCCCGCCAATCCCCATGGTAATGGCAGCTTTGTTCTGCGCAGTACCACCGGTGAAGCCGCCGGGCCCTACGAGAACATTGCTGCAAACAGCGATGGCCCGCTGTTCCCAAGAATTGACGGCAGCCTGTTCGAAGACGACGATGGTACGGTGTATTTTGTCGGCCATAACCATGAAATTGCCCGCATGAAGGACGATATGAGTGGCTTGGCCGAACCCATGCGTACTCTTGATGAACAGGAGTACAGCCGCAAACCTTATATCGAAGGGGCTTACATATTTAAAGCCAACCAAAAGTATCACCTGGTTCAGGCAATCTGGAGCTTCCGGATGCCCGACGGCAGCTTTGCCTATGATCCCGGTGAGCCCAATGATCCTACTCGAGTGTATCCGGACCGCAAAGACTGGGCAGCCAATCGCTACAGCTATGACGTTGTCATCGCCACCGCCGACAATATCTACGGCCCATACAGTGACCGCTATACATCGGTTATTGGTGCCGGCCACAATAATTTTTTCATGGACAAGCAAGGCAACTGGTGGGCCACCATGTTTGGTAATCCCAGAGGCGACTTGCTGGAACGTAAGTTCCTGACACGCCCGGCCATTATTCCAATGAAAATGGAAGGCGACCAATTCTTTCCCGACTTTTCCCGAAAGCTGGATTAACCAAAGGGTCATCATTATGAAACAGAGCATGCTTCTCATGCTCTGCGCTCTCTTGTGGGGACCGCAGAGTCTGGCAATTCAAGCCGAGCCCTTTCTGGGCGCCAATTACAACGAAAGCCTGGAACGGGTCAACCTGAGCGACCTGAAACGAAGCCAAAGTTCCTGGGCCCGGGGCTTTATCGTCTACCATCATTACCAGCAAGGCTCCCGCGACTTAAACACAGACCCTCGAGTAATGGGTTTTCAGAAGCTTAAAAAAATGGGCCTGAATACGGTACTAAGCCTGAAGTTTAATTATCAAAACCGGCCCTTCCCTATCACACAGGCTGATATCGATCAGGAATTAAACTTCCTGCCAACCCTGCTCGATGCACTTATGCCCTATGCTGACATCGTTGTGGCGGGCAACGAACCGTTTATTGAAACTGAAAAATCTCTGCGCCAACAGCCCTTGGTCAGGTTTTACAAGCAGGTTGCTGAGCGAATCCACCAGTATCAATTAGCCAACGGCTATCAACAACCACTATATCTTGGTGCGTTTAACCGCCTGTGGGAAGGCGGTATGCAGACTGATTCCGCCCCTCTGCTCGCGCTGGCCAAATCCTTACCGTGGATAGCCGGAGTAGACCTGCATATCCATCATGCCAGTGATGAACAATTTACCACCATGATCGATTATGCTTTGGCCCGATTGCGCCCCGGGCAGCACTTTATCGCCACTGAATTTTCACTCATGCATCACTGGCGGGCATCGCTGAAACAGCCCGTACCCGCCGACTTTGCCCAACATTACCAAAGGCCAGAAAGCTGGCAGGTTTATCAATACCTGGATCAGGTAGTCAACCACCAGCCGGTGGCGCGCGAGGAGTGGGTGGCATTTTTAAGCGCCAGTCCCTGGTTTGAAACCCGCAAGCACTATATTCGCGACGCAATGACGAGATTTGGTAGTTACCCACAATTTGCCGGAGCCACCTACGGCTTTTACCAGACTTACGGTAAGCGACCGTTCACCGACAATCGGGACCCATGGATTTTAAATTCCCTCTACAGCAACCAGACCGTGCAATGGCAGGATGGCCTGCCGCCCTTCCACTATCAGTTTATGCAGGATTACATTGACTATCAGGTCCAAACCTCCTCGAAAGGAACACAACCATGAACAGCAAACCGACGTTCCTGATTTTGCTTGCTGTAGTGGGTGCTTTTATCGGATTTCCGGTCTTTGGGGGTGCGAACAATCCCGCTGCCCGCCCCAACATCATCGTGATCCTGGCTGACGATTTGGGTTTTTCCGATCTCAGCAGTTATGGCGGCGAAGTGCCTACTCCCAATCTAGATTCTCTGGCCAATCACGGTCTGAAGTTCAGTCAGTTCTATAATACCGCGCGATGCAGTACGACCCGGGCTTCGTTGCTCACCGGCATGTACCCGCACAAAGCCGGTATGGGGTATTTATCCGGTTACGCACCTGAGGGTGCCAGAGGGACACTCAGTTATTTACACGAACGGGCCGTGACAGCCGCAGACGTGTTGTCAGAAGCTGGGTATTTTACCGCCATGACCGGTAAATGGCATTTGGGTTTTGATCGCACTCCGCCCCAGGAACGCGGTTTTCAGGCTTCGCTGGTATTGCCCGCCGGAGGGGTGTATTTCCCTGACCAGCCGCCCTTCAATAAACGGCTAAAGGGGCCGTCGAAAATCTACCTGAACGGCGAGAAAATGGCGATTTCCGATCCCCGCCTGGGTGACAACTGGTACGGTACAGATCTGTGGACCGACTGGGGTATTCGCTTTATCCAGCAGGCCCGGCAAAGCCAACAACCATTCTTCTTATATCTGGCCCATGTAGCCCCTCACTTTCCGGTCATGGCGCCACAAGAAACCATCGAAAAGTACCGTGGAAAATTTATGGCGGGTTGGTCGAAGCTGCGAGAAGCACGATATCAGCGTCAAATCGAACTGGGATTAATTGATAAAAGCTGGCCACTGACTGAAATATCACCAGACGTTCCAGAATGGGATTCACTGAGCCAGCAAGACAAAGAGCGCTTCGATCATATGATGGCAGTGTACGCCGCTTCTATCGAACACATCGATTCCAGTGTCGGCAGATTAACCCATTATCTTGAGGAGCAGGGCCTCCTGGACAATACTCTGATCCTGTTTATGTCTGACAACGGCCCTTCCGCAGAGAGCGGGCCAAATGGTGTCGCCGCGGGGAACCCTCTGGGCGGTCCGGACTCACGGTTGGTTATGGGTCAGAGCTGGGCATCCCTGAGCAATACGCCTTTTCAGTTATACAAGCATTACACCCATGAAGGCGGGATCGCCACACCACTTATCGCCCACTGGCCTGCCGGAATAGAAAAACCGCAAAACAAAGGTTTTGAGACGACTCCGGCCCATGTGGTAGACATCTTACCCACCCTCGTCGATATCAGTGGCGCCCACTACCCGACGATATACCGTAATACGGAAATTCTGCCGATGAATGGCGTCCCTCTGACACCGTTATTTCAGGGAAAATCGTTGAGCCGCAATGAACCGATTTTCTTCGAGCATGAAGGCAACAGGGCAGTTCGAAGCGACAAGTGGAAACTGGTGTCCCGTTTACAGGGCCCCTGGCAACTGTTTGATATGACGCAGGACCGCACGGAAACCGAGGATTTATTTGCTGATTATCCCCAAATAGCCCAATCCATGATCCTGCAGTACGAAAAGTGGTTTCAACGGGATTTGGTGGACCAGTGGATTGGCCCTGCGCGGCCAGATTCAGGGGGCTTCTGGGAAGAAAAGCAGCGCCGCTATGATCACCGGCCATCCGGCAACCCAACCAATCAGGAGCATTAACAATGTACAACAAGACCTATCTGGCTTGTGGCCTGGCTATTGTGCTTGCCGCAAGCAGCAACCATGTGCTCGCCGACAATCATGCGCTGCAGGTGTCCTCCGAGCCTTTCGGCGCCCTGAGCAATGGCACTCCTATCACCCTGTTTACACTGGAAAACAGCAACGGACTCAAGGCTAATATCACCAATTTCGGTGGTATTCTGGTGAATCTGTTTACGCCAGACAAAAACGGCCAGATGAAAGATATCGTCTTAGGTTATGACACGCTGGCCGGCTATGAGCAGGACAAAAGTTTTCAGGGCGCACTGATAGGCCGGTTCGGCAACCGTATTGCTAAAGGGCAATTCACGCTGGACGGCAAATCTTACCAACTGGCAACTAACAACAAAACTAACCATCTTCACGGAGGGGTCAAAGGTTTTGGCAAGCAAGTGTGGCAGGCTTCACCTTTTACCACCGACAGTGCAGTAGGCGTGAAATTGTTTCGCCTAAGCCACGATGGAGAAGAAGGCTATCCGGGCAATGTTGCTGTCACGGCTACTTATGCGCTGCATGAAGACAATCGTCTGACCCTGACCTTTGAAGCACTAACCGACCAGCCAACACCGATTAACCTTACCCAACATGCTTACTACAATCTGGCCGGTAGCGGATCAATTTGTGACCACGTTATCACCTTTCCCGCCAGCAACTATACCCCGGTAGATTCCACCGCCATTCCACTGGGGGAAAATCAGCCTGTCAGCGACACACCTTTTGATTTTCAGAATGGAAAACCCGTTTGTACTGACATTAACGAGTCAAATATCCAATTAGAGTATGGCAAGGGCTATGATCATAACTGGGTGCTCGATAAAGCTTATGGTGAACTGGCATTGTCCGCTCGGGTTGTGGAGCCAGGCTCAGGCCGGGTAATGGAGATATGGTCAGATCAGCCCGGTATTCAGTTTTATTCCGGCAATTTCCTGAATGGTACAATTCAGGGCAAAGGTGGTCGCAGTTATGATTATCGCACCGCCCTTGTCCTGGAACCTCAGCACTTTCCCGACTCGCCAAATCAAACTGAGTTTCCATCTACAATTCTGCAGCCCGGTCAAACCTACCGTAACCTTATTGAGTACCGTTTTTCCGTATTAGAGTAAGATAACCTCCCCCTATGCTACGGGCAATCCAGCACGCTAGCATAGGGCTGCTCCTGCTGCGGCCTCAGTCATTTGCCTCGTTTGGCTTTGTTTGAGTCAACTGGCAGCCATCTCTCCAGCAATCCACCAATCTGATAGGATTGCCGGCAACCCGCCCGGTATCCTGACTCGCCTGCATCAGGTTATCAATCTCCCCCCTCAGGGTTAACAGGACCCGGGTATAGTCAGGCTCCATTGCCAGGTTATGTTGTTCATAGGGATCGGTGACCAAGTCATACAGTTCCTCAGCAGGACGGGATAGATACGCTTTTACAATGCTGGCTGCAGTAGCGCTGCTTTGTGCCTTTTGTGTCCAATCCGGCCAGTAGCTGTTGTGATCCAAAAATACATTTTTTACCGTGTGTGTGCTGAAGACATATTCAGGATGCAGGTTTCGTATGTATTTAAATCTCTCTGTGACCACTGCACGCATGGGATAGGAGTTGTGCGCCTTTTTACCATTGCCGTCGCCGGTGTGAGTGGTGAATACCTGCGAGCGATGCTGGGGCTTGCCATTCAATAGCACGTCAGCAAAACTGCGGCCGTCAATATTGTTCTCCAGGCCACCACCGACCAATTCTGTGAGCGTGGGGAATATATCAATCCAGCTCACCAGCGCCTGAGTACTTTGCCCAGCGGGAACTTTGCCCTGCCACTTAACTATCATTGGTACCCGGGTTCCGGTTTCATATAGGTTCCATTTTGCAAAGGGCCACTGGGCACCATGATCAGATGTGAACAATACTATTTCATCACCTTCACTGTGGTGTTCAAAAGCCGCAAGCGCCTGACCGAACTGGTCGTCCATATTTTTCACATCCTGCAAATAACGGCTACGAATTTCCCGGGTTCGGGGCGTATCTATGGATTTAACCGGAAGACTGATTTTCGCTGGTTCGAAACTGCTGTGTGGTGGCCAGGGTACATGTGGCGGCCGGGAGCCCACCATCAATAGCAAGGGCCGACTGGCATCCCGACTTGCCAGATACTCCTCCAACTCCGCCACATCGAAATCAGTTTTACCATAGTGTTCAATGCCATGGTCCCATTGGTCGGGGCCATCAAGTTTGCCGTGTCGAATTTTGCCAAACGCTGCAATCTCATAACCTTTACTTTGAAATCCCGTCAATATATGGTTAACACCGTCAAATCGGGTAATGTCGTGGTTTTCCTCTACGCCGTTGCGCTGTGACCTAAGGCCTGTAAACAGCGCCGCCCGGCTGGGTGCACAACTAGGGCTGTTCACATAAGCCCGTTCGAATACCAATCCTTGGTTTGCCAGCAAACGAACATTCGGCGTAATTGCATCGGGTGAGCCTGCTATTTCGGTGTCCAGATACCCTAAATCATCGGCGATGAATACCAGCACATTGGGTAAGTTTTGTGCTTTGCCTTGCCCGCAAAAAACCAACCCCGCAATTAGACACACCAGATTGACTGTAATTTTCATTCCCTGCACCCAGTTGATTGTTTCAGATAGTTACTGCACCCGGGCAGAAATACGCCGAGATACCCCGATTCGATTCGATGATTTGCGCTCACTAACATCAGTAAACATTACCAACACCCAAGGCTCTGACTGCCAGTGCGATTGTGCGTATTAAGATAGCGCCTTCACGGCCACAGAAAAGGTAAACTGTTTTCAGAGTTTTTTCAATCAGAGTAAACCCCAAAAAAAAGCATCAAAAAAACATTCATCCTTCAATCCTTTCTTACGCTTTTACACGCAACGAACCTCTGGCGACCTTCGCAATAAACACACAATAAATAAACATTTTTAACATTTGCGAAACTTAAACCTTGAGTTAGCTAGCCGTGCGGTGTATTTTTATACCAAGCAGACACCTTTGTGTACGCTTTTAAGGATGGCAAAATTTTTTACCAAAAAAGGAAACTGTTTTCATAATTGAATGAATTTTCAGTTTCACGCTGGACAGAATGAATTCGGAGAAAACATGGGCACACCAAGATTACACAATAAGAAGTCAACGCATTTCCGCTACAGCACCCTGGCTACCTTGGTGTCAGTTCTGCTGACTCCTGCCACATTGGCGCAACAGATGGAAGATGCACAAACCGACATTGAAGTCATCGAAGTGTCAGGGATCCGGGCTTCACTAAAAGAGTCACTCAACACCAAACGATTCTCCGATGCCATAGTGGACGCCGTGTCGGCGGAGGACATCGGCAAGTTTCCCGATGAAAATGTTGCCGAGTCATTACAGCGCATAACCGGAATTCAGCTGAATCGGGGGGTGGACAATGCCGCTGACGACAACTTTGGCTCCGGTGAAGGTACTCAGGTGTCCGTGCGGGGCATTCGGCCCGACCTTAATTTAATTCGATTTAAAGGTGTGTCGGTTGCACCCAATACCATTGATAGAAATTTTGATTTCAGTATTCTTGCCCCGGAACTGGTGAATAAGCTTAAGGTTTATAAAACGCCAGCCGCTGATCTCCAGGAGGGCGGCATCGGCGGCACCATTGATGTAGAAACCGTTAAACCACTGAGCAACCCTCGACGAAAACTGGTTGGCAGCTACAAAGTTCAGTATCCGGAGTTGAATGACGAACCGGGTTATCGGGTATCAGCACTTTATAGCGAAGGCTTCAACGACGATACGTTGGGTGTGGTGCTTTCGGTCAATTATCAGGATGTGGAATTGCAGCGCCACCGCTATGAAACTGCTGGCTGGATTGACCGCCCAATAGAAGGAACTACCGGGCGGATCCCACGTAATTTTCGTTATAACAATCGTTCACAACAAAAAGAACGCACCGGGATTTACGGAGCACTCCAATGGCAACCCAATGACGACTTAGATATTGAACTCTCACATCTCTTTGCCGAAGAGGTAATGCGGGATTTCGGTTCCCAGCCAATTTACCCTGCTGAGGTTAACCCCTCCTACAGCCGCATTAACGGTGTGTTGGTGCCTGCCGACAATGAGAATGGCTTTGCCCGATTCCTGGCCTTTGATGCCATCAATACCAGCCCGGCAAGGCGTCTGCTGGCACTGGATAGGGACTTTACCCTTGGCCTGCAATCCACCGCGCTGGATGTAACTTGGCAGGCCAACGATGACTGGACTGTCGAGTCAAAACTTGCCGTCTCCAAAGGTAAGTTCGAGCAGTATCAGTACTTTATGCAGTTTTGGGGCGACGATGATTTTAGTATTGAATACACGGATCCTGGTCAGCCGCCTCTGCTTAGCGCACATGCCTCGGGTGATCCATCCGTAAATGGCCTGCTTTTTGAAAATCCAGAGCGCTATTTTCTCAATGTATCGAATTTGCTGGATCGCAACTTTACCAATGATATGACAGATTTTGCGACGGATATCAGCCGAAAATTCGATATAGCTGTCCTTACCGGGGTTAAGTTTGGTGTTCGTTATACTGACTCTAATCACGAAGCAAAACGTCGCAGCATCGATGGAAACAGCATAGTGCGGGGCTTGGATCCGCTTATTACACTAGATAACTATATTGACCTGGAACATCCTGAGAAATTCAGCCCCAGTCGTATAGGAGGTGTGCAGTACATCCCGAATGTGGATATCGGTTCACTGACGAATGACGTCTCTGCACTCTACAACCCCGCTGAACTGGCTGCCAATGGCAACGATTTAGCGGGCAACTATGAAATTGGCGAAGCGGTCACCGCTGCGTATGTGCGCGTGGACTTTGAACTTGGCAACGACCTTCGTGGTAACTTTGGTGTGCGATATTTAGAAACCGATCAAAGCAGTGATGGATTTGATTCTGCCTCGCGAGATCCTATCAGTATCGAACGAAGCTATAGCGATACTCTGCCCAGTCTGAATATCACTTATCGTCTCAATGATGAAATGTTGCTGAGAGGCGGCTTAGCCAAAACCCTAAGCCGTGCCCCATTGGGAAACCTGAATCCTGGCGGTAACATCAACGAAGAAGCGGGCCCGCCCGCGACTGCAAATCTGGGGAATCCTTACCTGGATCCTTTCAGAGCGAATCAGATTGATTTCTCTTATGAGTGGTACTTTGATGATGCTGCGCTTTTCTCCGTCGCGCTGTTTTACAAAGACATGGAGTCGTTTATTGTCAATGGTTTCGAGCAACGTGTGGTACCCGGATTTGAGGAACTTGGGGAGCTTGATGTTACCCAACCGGAAAACGGAGAAGGCGCAGATATCAGCGGTTTCGAAATATCCCTGCAAGGCGATTTTGCCTTCATTTCCAATGCGCTGGCGAACTTTGGCTACATCGCCAATTACACAGGTGTTGATGGTGAGCTGAAGGAAGATGGCAGCGATGTGCCGGGTATTTCAGATGAAAGCTATAACCTGAGCCTTTACTATGAAAACAATATCATCAGTGCCCGGGCGTCTTACAGCTACCGTAGTGACTATGTGACTTTCCCAAGCTATCTGGATTTCCCGGTGTATCGTGATGGACGCGGTCAGGTGGATATCAATGCCAGGTATACCATTAACGACCACCTCTCGTTAATTGGCAGCGTACGCAATGTTACTGATGAAGAAACTTACGATTACCATGCGACAGAATCAAACTTCATGTCCTACACCGTTTCAGGTGCCATCTATAGTGTGGGGATTCGAGGAAGATTTTAGACAGTTTGGCTCAACGACAGGTTTCAACACCGGCGAATAATTAAATTCGAGAAAACTTGATTAGAAGCCCCATCAACTTGTTGATGGGGATCAACCTAGACAGCCATACAAGGATGCTATATGCAGATATAGCTTATGCTGAAATCGGCAATCTACACCACTTCGGCCATATTGCCCTTGCTTTCCAGCCAGGCTTTGCGGTCGCCGGAGCGCTTCTTGGCCAGCAACATGTCCATCATTTCCAGCATTTCATTCACATCATCAATGGTCAGTTGTACCAGGCGGCGGGTATTTGGGTCCATAGTGGTTTCCCGCAATTGCATGGGGTTCATTTCTCCCAGCCCTTTAAAGCGCTGCACGTTTACCTTGCCCCGCTTGTTTTCCGCTTCGATACGGTCCAGGATGCCCTGCTTTTCGCCTTCGTCCAGGGCATAGAATACTTCCTTGCCCACGTCTATGCGAAATAGCGGCGGCATGGCCACGTACACATGGCCATTTTCGACCAGCGTCTTAAAGTGGCGTACAAACAATGCACATAACAAGGTGGCGATGTGCAAACCGTCTGAGTCTGCATCGGCCAGAATACACACTTTGCCGTAGCGCAAACCACTCAAATCGGTTGAGTCCGGGTCAATGCCCAACGCAACTGAAATATCATGGATTTCCTGCGACGCCAGCACCTGTGATGAGTCCACTTCCCAGCTGTTCAGGATTTTACCTCTGAGCGGCATGATGGCCTGGAACTCACGATCCCTGGCCTGTTTAGCCGATCCTCCTGCAGAGTCCCCTTCCACCAGGAATATCTCTGACTGGCTGATGTCCTGGGAGGAGCAGTCGGTTAGCTTGCCGGGTAAGGCTGGCCCCTGGGTAACCTTTTTACGGGCTACCTTTTTGTTCTGACGCAGGCGGCGTTGCGCATTACTGATACACATTTCAGCCAGCGCTTCTGCAACATCGGTGTGCTGGTTCAGCCACAAACTAAAGGCGTCTTTTACGATCCCGGATACAAACGCAGATGCCTGGCGGGACGACAAACGCTCTTTGGTCTGCCCGGCAAACTGCGGGTCCTGCATTTTGGTAGAAAGAATATAGGCACAGCGGTCCCAGATATCGTCCGGGCTAAGCTTTACACCGCGGGGCATCAGGTTACGGAATTCACAAAACTCGCGCATGGACTCAAGCAGCCCCTGGCGCAATCCGTTTACGTGAGTGCCTCCCTGGGCAGTCGGAATAAGGTTTACGTAACTTTCAGTAAGCAACTCGCCACCCTCGGGCAGCCACATTACCGCCCAGTCGGCCGCTTCACTGTTACCGCTGAAGGTCCCAACAAATGGAGAGTCTGTCGGCAAGGTTTCATACTGTTCTACTGCCTGGTACAAATAATCCCGCAAGCCATCTTCGAAATACCATTCTTCGGTTTGCTTATTGACCTTGTCTTCAAAACGAATACGCAGGCCAGGGCACAGCACCGCTTTGGCTCTCAAATTATGGCGCAGACGGGAAACGGAAAACTTGGCCGAGTCAAAATACTGGGGGTCGGGCCAGAAACGCACCCGGGTTCCCGTATTGCGCTTGCCACAACTGTCTATTACACGAAGATCTTCGAATTTATCTCCGTTGGCAAAATCGATCTGATAGACCTGGCTATCGCGACGGATAACTACTTCAACACGGGTAGAAAGTGCGTTAACCACGGAAATACCCACTCCGTGCAGACCTCCGGAAAACTCATAGTTTTTGTTGGAGAACTTCCCCCCGGCGTGCAGCTTGGTCATGATCAGTTCCACACCGGAAATTTTCTCTTCCGGGTGAATGTCTACCGGCATACCCCGGCCATCGTCAATGACTTCCAGTGACTGATCTTCATGCAAAATGACTTTGATATTGGAGGCATGACCGGCCAGCGCTTCATCGACACTGTTGTCGATAACTTCCTGCCCCAAATGGTTAGGTCGCATGGTATCGGTATACATGCCCGGTCTGCGCTTGACGGGCTCCAGTCCGTTAAGGACTTCAATGGCATCTGAGTTATACTGATTTGACATAGTTATTGTTCTTACTCTCACCCACTCGGGCCAATACACCTACAACACTTACAGGATGTTAGCAGGGGTATCGCAGCGGGGCAATTGCTAACCACTGCAACCGCTTATACTCCCAGAAATTCGGCTATCTGGGGCAGGTGATTGGCAAAATTAACAAAACTGTGGTCGCCTCCCCGCTCTACCACCAGGCGGCTGAGCGCGTATTTGTGTTCAGCCTCACGGTAATCCAGCGTTTCGTCGCCGGTTTGCAGCATTACCCGATAATGTTGGGGCGACTTGAGCGAAGGCGTGTCCATGTTCCGAAGTATCTCCATGTCCCCTTCAACCAATTCAAATTGCTCTTTGGAATAGGGATTAACATGCTCACCGAGATATCCTCGCAACAACTCATAGGGCCGAACTGCCGGATTGACCAATACAGCCCGCCCACCGAACTGTTCAATCAGCCAGGAGGCCAGAAACCCTCCCATTGAACTGCCAATTACTTTCAGACCGCCGCTTACCAGTGCCGGAGTCTGCTCAATCAGGCTTAAAAGCTGGTCAGCCACCTTAGCCGGATAATTGGAAAGCTGCGGAATGTGCAGGCGAACATGGGGATGGTATTGCGCAAAATATTCCCTTGTTTGCTGCGCTTTTGCAGAATGGGGGGAACTCAAAAAACCGTGCAAATAGAGCAAATCGCTCATGCAATTCTCCTGATACTGCTGCACCATTGATTAGGGTGCTCCAGGTCAATAATACGTAAACCCGGTGCTTGCGGGTCAACGCCAAAATCTTCGCTCAATTGCCACTGCCAGGCACTGGCAGGCGCCCCAAGAATTGCACTGTGCCCGAAATGCAGTTCCATTTCGGCATGCACATGGCCGTGCACCACCAAGGGTAGATTGGTATGTGACTGAAGCCAGTTCAGCAGCACTTCGGCATTCTCCAAATCATGGCGATCCATCCAACTGAGTGATGGGAGAGGATGGTGATGCAGCGCCAGTATGTGGCCATCGTTAGGGTTTGCCGCTATTGAATCGCCAATGCGGTTCAAAGCATGAGTACACACGCGCCCACGGGTACCCTGCCATCGGGTATCCAGGCCATGCACCAGCCAGCCATTAAACTTCCAACTGCTCCCAACCGCCAGATTTTTACGATGCAGAATTTCATCGTAAAACGGATTAAGATCATGATTTCCGGGAATGGTATACCAGGGGATCTCTCTCAGCCAGGATTCTGCCAAAGCTGCAAAATGCTGATAACTTTGCTCACTGCCATCGCCACTGAGATCGCCGGTAAACAAAACGCCATCAGGCGCTAACGATAGGGCAAGAGACAATATTTTCTGCAACGACTGGAAAGGATTGATATTACCGGGGCCAACCTGCTGAGGATCGGCAAACAAATGGCAATCTGTGATCTGCAACAAACGCATCAGGCTTCAGTAACCACCTCAGGGCGCTGTTTAAGACAAAATTGCAGCCACTCAGCCAGGAATACATTAACCATTTGCTTTTCGTTACGCTGACGCATTTTATTGTTGGGATATTCGTAGGAAGCGGCAAAAGCCCCGGTGTTCTGGCTGCTGATAACCTCAGCCATCCGTGCATCATGATAAAGACGAACCACCATTACGGGCTTCATATAAGCTGGCGCGTGACGGCTTATCTGTTCAACCCGAACAGTTGTGGTGTAACGGGCTGCATCCGTTATGGTCATACGGTAACTCAGCTGAGGGCCAACCGTAAACTGGTAGGTCAGATCTTCGGTATCACAATCCGGCAATATACGTAAGAACCGATGGTAATTCAGTTCGCATATCGCCTGCATCGTAGGCAGATGAGGGACGTATTTACGCTTAATCAGACTCACTGGAATGCCATTGCTCCATTAATCTTTGCTTGTGCATAAAAAACCATTGTAGCGCAATAATGGTTGCGGCGTTGTCAATACGCCCACTTTCCAGCCATTGCAGAGCTTCATCTTCGCTGACCCTATGTACCCGAATGTCCTCACTCTCGTAGTCAAGGCCATGGATCCCCTCAGCCTGTGTGGCGTCAGTACAGGCTACGTAAATATGTATACGTTCAGTGGTGCCTCCGGGGCTGGCGAGGTAACTGGTCGCTTTGGTAAGATGCGTAAGGGTGATGCCGGCTTCTTCCATGGCTTCACGATGGCAGACCGATTCTTCGGTTTCTCCTTCGTCAATAATACCTGCAACCACTTCCATGAGCCACGGATACTCTGATGTCGCCAGGGCACCGATTCGTACCTGTTCTATCAATACAAATTCCTGCCGGATAGGATCATAGGGAAGCACAGCAACCGCGTGGCCGCGTTCAAATATTTCCCTGCGCACCAAATCACTCCAGCCACCGGCAAACAGTTTGTGTCGAAATTCGTAGTGAACCATTTTAAAAAAACCATCATACAACGGCAGCACGTTCATAATTTCGACATCTTTTGAGGTAAAACTGGGTTTTTCCTTGCTCATTTACCGACACCTTCGAATGTTAATAAACTATAATACCCAGTATGCCAAGCTGTTACCGATACAGCTAGGACACTTGAACAAATTGTGCCACTATAGTATTGCTTAATGATCATACCATGAGTGGCAACACATTCTGTTACAGTTAGACATGGACTGTTACCACAATAAGCTGTTGGTTAGACGTTGATTTTTTTAAACTTCGTTGCAACATGCAGTCCAAGGGACTAAATAATTGAACACAGGAAGGCGCACCATGAAAAGAACTCTACTGTCGCTCATAATAGGAATGGGAGTGACCACTTCCGCACTTGCCGATGACCTACTTCAAGTATACCAGCAGGCCCTGGCCAATGACCCACTGGTAAACAGTGCCAAAGCTCAACGGGATGCCGCATTTGAGGGCATTTCCATCAGCCGGGCAAACTTATTCCCCCAGCTCTCCGGATTCGTAGGTTACACCACAAGTAATAGTGATATAGCCTCTGACGAACTTGTAGACAATGAATTCGTTCGTTTTTCAGGTGAAAATGACACCGACGTCCTGGCTTACGGTCTTGACCTGCAAATGTCATTATACGACCACGCAAACTGGGTAGGCCTGAACCGGGCCGAAAAAGTTGCCGAGCGCAGCGATGCAATATATGCATCGGTAATGCAGGGTGTGATTGTACGTGTGGTCAACGCCTATTTTGATGTACTGAGTGCCCGTGACAGCTTGGAATTCGTACGTGCCGAAAAGCGTGCATTCGAACGCCAGTTGGAGCAAACCAAGCAACGCTTTGAGGTGGGCCTGACCGCCATCACCGACGTGCACGAAGCCCAGGCGAACTACGACAACACCCTGGCCCAGGAAATCCAGGCTGAAAACCAGCTCGAACAAGCCCTGGAAGTACTGCGTGTGATCACAGGTAAATACCACGACCGTTTGTTTGCGCTGGACACCGATAGCTTCTCAGCCAGAGTACCAGCTCCAGCCAGCGTGGACGACTGGCTCAAAATTGCCGAAGACAGCAACCTGGATCTGCTTGCAAACCGGCTGGCAGTCGACATCGCTAAAGAAGACATTTCTTCGGCCCAAGCCGGCCACTACCCCACTTTAGGCCTGAGCGCTTCCTATGGTCGTACAGATCGGGACAGTACCAGCACTGTCCTAAACCCTCTAAACAACATCGAGAGCACCTTTACCAACAACCCGCCGACTCTGGACAGCTACAGTATCGGTGTGCGGTTGAATGTGCCTATTTTTGAAGGCTTACGGGTCACCTCTCAATCTGACCGCGCCCGTTACCTGTATGTAGCCGCCAGCCAGGATCTCGAACAAACTTACCGTGAAACCGTGCAGGGCATTCGCAGTTCATTTAACGATGTGAAAGCCGCTATCTCGGTCATCCGCGCACTGGAACAGGCTGTAGTTTCTGCAGAAAGTGCGTTGAAAGCCACCGAGGCAGGCTTCGATGTGGGTACCCGGACCATCGTTGACGTACTGGACAGCACCCGGAATTTGTTTGATGCGCGTCGCAACCTGTCTAATGCCCGTTACGCTTTCATCCGTTCGATAGTGAACCTGAAACAGGCAGCAGGTAACCTGACCAGCGAAGACGTTGAGTTAATCAACCGCGGGCTCACACCGGTGAAAGAATCGGACGAGGGTTAATCTTTCAGATACCCCCGTTAGTCTGCTGAAAACCCTGCCGGAACTTTCTTGCAGGGTTTTTTCTTATCTGTTTTTGTTACCCTGGACTGGTCGAGATTGGATGAATATCCTCATTCAGCACCAAAACTCAGGATGGTTTCTTCAAATCCTTGGCACTCAACCACTTTGTACAGCGACTGTACCCCCGGCCAACCGCCTGTTTGAAGTTTAACTTCAGGTAGGTTGCAGTAAGTAAAATAGCACCGGGATCGGCGATTAGATCAGAAACCAGCAGTTGCGTTGACCGCACCGGGTGTTTTAGGAATCGCAACATAAACTGAGCAATATTGCCCTGTTTTATGGGGTCGACCAACATCCGAAACTGGATGTAACGGTCTATTTGCACCCCCCTGTTTTGCATATGCCGACACTCGCTTTGCTGAAATTTTCCAGCAAGTGAAATTGCGTATCGTTCGTGCATGCTCTTCCAGTTAAACAGGCTTTCGAGTTTCAGTTGTTTGGAGATATTCAACAGGCCATCCACTCTATAGTTATAAAGAGGTTCGGTGACGTAAACAAGAACTTTGGCATGCACCAGACATTCAAGTAAAAAGTAGAAATCTTCACCCAGCGCAGCGCGCTTTCTGTCGTCATAGCGAATGCTGTGCTGTTCAATAAGCTCTCGCCTGACAAGCGGTTTTAATAAACCAAGGTTCCGTGAATACCGCCGTATTACGTCCCCTTCAAAGAAGTCTGAGACACTCAATGTCAAAAAATCTGACGAGCCGGACTCTGTCAGCAACCCTTTTGATTCATTGAATTCAGCATTCATAAAGATCTGGTTGTCGGCAACAATTTGACTTTCCTGCGATGCAGCAGCCTTCAGCAAAGTTGATAACCGTTCAGGTTCATACCAGTCATCCGCATCCAACAGTGTGATCCATTCCCCTTTGGCGTGTTCCAGAGCCACATTTCGAGCATGGGCAGGCCCACCGTTAAAAGGGCTGCACAGATAGCGGATCCGCGAATCCAGCATACAATACTGACGGCAGATGGAAGCCGTTTCATCGGTTGATTTATCATCAATGACGAGCAACTCCCAATCAGTAAAAGACTGCTCAACAACCGAAATCAGCGCTCGACCAAGCGTGCCCGCCGCATTGTAGGCAGGAACTATTACCGAAACGGCTGGCGATTTCATGCAATGTTCCTGGTTTTATTTTCGACAGGTCTCAAATTATTGCCCATTGCTTCAGGCGCACTGCCTTGCGTGAGAGCAGCAATGATGCGCCCATCCGTCACGGGTACCTCAACGCCCAGTAATTTTCCGATAGTAGGTGCGAAATCTTCGGTTCTGACGTTCTCATTCAATTTGCATGGTTGCCAGGCATCGGACAGAGCAAAGAAACGCCCTCTTATCCGGTGATCACCCGTGCGCGTTTTCATATCCAGCCCTTCGCTGTTTACCCTTCCGTGCATCGGAGATTCTATAGCGTTGATGACGTGCGACCGATTCCAGGTAACCAGCAGGTCCGGTAAGTTGTTTCCGAATGGGCCATCAAAACTGGTGTTCACTTTAATGACTTCCCTGACTGCGGGCTTACCTGAATCCGGATTAATCAGTGTATACAGTTCCTTCTGCAAGGTTTCACACAGTTCGTCGTAGTCTTCCGGCTCAACAACTCCATTCGCTTCCCGACCTTTCAGATTAATTCTTACTCCGGCCGTTCTGTCGTTGGCGTATACCTCAAAAAAACGACGGGTATGGCGATTGGGCTGAAAACCGTCGTTGGTCACATTGTTCCGGACCCCTAGAAATGGCTTTCTCAGAGCTTCGGGCATCACACGCCAAACCTTACGCCCCATATCCATGATCCAACCTGACCCGGTGACAATATCCTGATGGTCCATTCTGGCCAGCATGCGGTCTAAAATTCGGGTGCCGGAATGTCTGGGCCCCATGCCGTGGCTTAAATATACAATCGCGTCGGCATCTCCTTTAACGGCTTCGGTCAACCTGCCGATAGCCTTATCCAGTGCGATGTAAATCTCCTTGAGCGGATTACCCGCCGCCTCTGCCAGTTCGGCATTATAAGAATGGTAATTGGGGTCGTGCAGAAACCAGCAACGATGTCCGGCACAGTGCGCTTCAGTAAAAACCGACATAAAGAAGTCCCAGGGCTCCTTGCCCCACAGATGCAGGATCATGTCAGTTTTCTTTTCAATACGTGTCGAGTAGATGTCTACGAAATGCTTCACATCCTCCACTGTATCCATTGCGAAGTAGTCACTGGATTTACCCTCAGCCGGGTCCGGGCCAAAGAGTTCAACTATTTCATCGGCCAGTTCAGGTGGATTGGTTCTCAAATGAAGGAAGTTGCCCCCGCCGGCGGGAACGTGCCCGGCACGATCGACCACCTTAACACCATTGATATTATTTACCGGGTAGTTGTACGGCGCATCAACGACGGCGCACCGTTTACCTGCCTGACTGAGTGTTGCCCAGATTGGCGGTGTTAAATCCGTTTCCGGCTGATAGGATATGTGTTCGTAAGTTTTTGAATCAAAAAGGCGGGCGCCATCGTATTGGCCCATATTGCCGGGGCGCAAGCCAAAATAGGTTGTCGGCCAGACACATCCGGCCTCCAAGCCCCTGGGCACTTCAATATCACCAAAAAGAGAAGAGCCAAGCAATTTAGCGAAATGCGGCAAGACTCCCTCAGCGGCCCATTGCTCAATGAGATCTTTATCAGCAGCGTCTAAACCAACAAAAAACACGCTTCTATTTTGCATACGCCCTATCCTTTTGTGTAATACAAAGCATGACCAAACAGCATACTCACCGGTCTGCTTTTACTTTGCCTCAGCAAACTGCTTTTTTACGCAGACATCCTTGCCGCATCGTTCTAGCACTTTAGACTTAACTATTACATAACAGTGTCGATATTTTAACCAGCCCAGTCAACCCAAAGATACTTCATAGGAGGAATTCCCCCCGATGATGCTCAACTTTTTAGCGCTTTAAGTTGCGCCATTGACTCACACCTATTAATAAGGAGCAGCCAGATAGTCTGACCGGTAGAGCAAATCCTGGTAAACAATACCACCGCCAACTGGCTCCCGTCCGATAAGCTCCAACTCCTTAATTCCAGCCCGACTGACTCTGAATACCGGCGTTCCATTTCTCAAAGGTACCTTGAAACTGGTGATCCCGGCAGGTGCCTCGCGCCGGCTTATCTGCCCACCAATTTCAATTTCCAGTTGCCCGGGCCGGGCAAGAAACGCAAGCAGTTCGATCTCATTTTGCGGTTCACCTGCGGCATCAAAAAGCTTCAACTGACGAGACAGATCCGGCTTAACCTGAGTAGAATGAATACGGTAAAAACAGAAGATGGCATCCCGCCGTATAGTGGGCATAACGCCGGTCTTGAACCACTGCGTATAAAAGGCACTTAGTTGATAAAACGCACTGCGGGTTTTAGTTGAAGGCCGGATCGCGGTTCCTTCGGCATGATCATTCCAGCTGATGAGCTGAACCCAGTCTGCTTTCCCCTCAATGGCGGTTGACCACATGGTTCTGAACAGCTCGCTGTTCCCTGCCTCAAAATACTTGTAAGAACGGGGCCGGAAATCCTGTGGCCGCACCGGTGCCATCCATATCTTACCGGTTAAATCATGAACCCGCTCCGGCGCCTTGACCCGGTTTAATGAAAGCGCTCCTTTCAGGCTGCCTGCTCCCCAGTCGCTAAAACCGTCACTCACCGAACGGTACTGGTCAATAAACTTCCACCAGCCCTGAAACGTAGGCAAGAAAAATATATCACTGCCCCGTGCAGAAAAATCGGTTTTCAATTGCTGCCAGAACTTCGCAGTTTTGTTGTGCGCATTAAAAGGGGCTATGACCACTCTGCCGTCGCTGCTTTTGAGCACTGCCGACTGCTGACTGATACTCCACAAGGCCTCACTTAATTTCTCATACGGCACGTTCTTGAGCGCAACCATATCGGGCATCAGCATAATTTTGAAATCCGGGCTCTGTTCGTGAGCCACTTTAAGCATTGTTTCCAACCTCTCCCAGTGCCTTCCGCTCAAAGAAAGTATATTGAAGCTGAATCCATCCAGGCCAATATCACTGGCTAGCCGCAGCTCATCTTTCAGGTCCTGTTCCAGCCAATCCACACCGGGACGGGGTGATCTTGGGAGCGGACGCTGACGAATGAAACCACCATAGCCCGCATGTTTGCCCTTTTCTCCTTGGGGGTTCAGGTAGTGGCGGGCATAGTAATCGGAATCTGGGGGTTGGTTATCAATGGAAAGTGGAAAGACAGAAAGATAGTGAGCAAACACCTTTTTGGGTGACTTGCGCAATTCCTCGCCATCGTACAAATCAAACGGAGAATCGCCTTGATAGGCCTGGAGGTCCGACGCCTGCCCAAGCAAGGGGAGGAACAACAATAAAAACCCCAGGTACCTCAGACAAACTGGCTTAAACATCAGAAAAGTTCCTGCTGCGAGGTTGGGCTGTTATGGCGAAGGTTATCTCGTGCACACGCCTTACAAATGACCACTGCATGTCGTGCGCAGCCAGCCCCTTTAAGCTCTTTCAAAACCGGCGCAGGTCAGCTTTTTTCCAGTTCCAGCAACTGTGAATAAATGGCGTCGGTCTTTTCCCTAATCAGGGCATTTTCCTCGTCAGAAAACGCAAGCTTGCGGGCAGATTTACTGACAAACTGATAGTCTGGATTTTTAGCGTGAGGGTCTCCGTTAGCATTTCGAACCTTGTTCATCTGCTCTTTCGAACTGTTCTCAATCGCTTTTTCAATCACATCGTCAGTAACCACCAAATCAAACTTGCTCAAAAAACGCTTCATTGTGTCGAAGGTATTTGCTGCAAGTTCTTCGTAAGAAACTACTTTGAGATGACCGGTAGTGAGCCAGTATTTGTGAAAGGAGACCCAGGCATTGATGCCATAACGCCAGTGTTCCAGAAACTGTTTGTTACTGACAAACTTCTTACCGACTTCATCCTCAAGGTAAATCTTATACGAGGACAATGCTTTAACAGGGTCCCGAAAAAGCACAATTGAGCTCTCAACATTGAACCCGGAAACATAAGTAAAATGAGTTTTAAGCAACAGCGGGAATTCGCTGTTTAGCCTTGCACCTTCGAGCTTTCGGTTACCCCTGATGTATGGGGAATACTTATCAACCTCATGGAAGTCTATCGGAGTGTCGTTGTTGTCAATCAGCTGTTTTAAAATGTTCCCAACAATGAATCTGAACCAGGTGTTTCCACTTTTCGGGAAAGACGAACACAAAATGTACTTTTCAGGCCATTGGTACGGAACCTCATAGGGCGCTCTTAGGTGTCTCTCTGAGAGGTAGCATAAATTATCAAGCATTTTCCATTACCTTCATTCGTATCTGAACTTCGAACACCACCAGTTCGACACACTGGCGGTAGCCTGTTGCACCATTCCCATGTGCCGGTTTATCTGTACTACTTTAAAAATTTAGCTGTAGAACCTAATGCTAAATATGCTCGGTGTGAGTTTCCAGATCAAGTCGTCATGACCTGAGTATCCGGCTAAGCTCAGCACCTTGGGGCAAAGGCCCTTACCTGCAGCCTAAATACTCCGGCTGAGGTTTTCAACAACCCTGCGTTATTCTGTGGCTGCACTGGCTAATTCTCCTACTGCCATTTTGAAGTGCGCGCTTTGCGCCCTCGCCACGGATCTGTTCAAGCTGCAGCAAGAGCAATTCCATAGAGGATTTAAGCTGGATCAGTTTAGGCCTTGTAGGTGAAAAGCTCTGCAGCTGTTCAGCAACAAACGCCAATTTTCCTTGCAATAACGCCAGTTCCTCATCCATGATACGCCCATCTACTCAATCCATTGAATTTTCTGATTCCATTCTAGGGATATAACAGACTATTTTTCAAACACTTTCTGAGTATATTTTCACCTTAGGCAGGTTTTTTAAGGTAACCCATGCAAGCTTCGTTACTCCAATCCCGATTTGAAACAATTCGCTCCAATAAACTTTTTGAAACCTTTGTCATCTCGGTAATCGTGATTTCAGCATTACTGGTTGGAGCGAAAACTTACGATATGCCACCAACGTTTGGCAGTATCACCCTGATTCTGGACTGGTTCATCAGCGCCTTCTTTCTTACTGAAATCTGTATACGCTTTCTGGCTGAACCCAAAAAGCGCCTGTTTTTTAAAAATTTCTGGAACTGGTTCGATACGCTAATTGTCGTCGTCAGTCTGATCCCGGCCGACAACACCGACCTCGCCGTTATCGCAAGACTGGTGCGGGTCTTTCGGGTACTCAGAATGATCTCCATTATCCCCGAATTGCGGATATTGCTGGTTTCGCTGGTCAAAGCCCTGCCGCAACTGGGTTATGTCATGCTATTGATGTTCATCATCTTTTACATCTATGCCGCGATTGGCAGCACCCTGTTCGAACCGATCAATCCCGTTTTATGGGGAGACATCACCATTTCCCTGCTGACACTGTTCCGGGTTATGACCTTTGAGGACTGGACAGATGTAATGTACGAAACCATGGAAGTTTATCCACTGAGCTGGCTGTTTTATCTGACATTCATCTTTTTTACCGCCTTTGCATTTCTGAATATGGTCATCGGCATTGTGGTTAACGTGATGGAACAGGAAAATACCAAGGCCCGGCAGGCAGAAAAGGCCGAAAGCAATGAGCCTGATTTGCATATGGTTATGGCTGAACTGCGGGGATTGAGGGCGCAGGTCGATAACCTGCGCCGCCAGGAAACTTACAGTGAATAGCTTTGCTGTAAAGATTCAATGCGCTGCTTTGATTCGGGGTGGGAAAAAGTCCGGCTGGCCAGGCGCCGTTTTGCCAGTTCAGACTGCCCCTGTGCCAGCAACAGTTCAACGTAGTTGAGATACACGGCATCACTGCCACTCTCTGGCTTGATGACCCCCTGATACAATGACAAGGCTTCCTTGTGCTGGCCCAGCTTGACCAGAATTTGCCCCAGTGTATCCACAGCATCCGGGTTAGATGGCTGAATGGCCACCGCACGTCGGGCCAGGGGTTCCGCCTTGTCATATTCGCCCTGCTCATAAAGCAAATACGCCAGATTGTTCAAGCTGACAAGGTCGTCCGGCAAGCGCTCGAGTATGCCAGCATAGGCCGCTAGAGCCTGACCTTTATCCCTGGAGATTAATCGTTGCGCATACAAGGCCAGAGGCGCTGTATCATCCGGATGATTTTCCACATGATTTTGCAGAACCTGAAACCCTTCCTCAGGGTTCCCGGCGGCTTCGTACGCTTCCACCAAAAGCAGAATGTTCTGTGTTGAAGGGAGGGCTTTATATGCAACATCAATATGCTCCAAGGCACGCTGCGGCTGTTGTTCCTTGAGATAGATACGCCCCTGAATACCACGAACAAATGGCAACTGGGTAATTTGTTCCGGCAGCTCTTCCATTACTTTCCTGCTGGCATCGAGGCGGTTGTCCATCACGAGAAAATGAGCCAGCAGTGCTTCAATCTGCCAATCCTGCCGTTTGTTTAGAAATGTCTGTGCGAACGCACTGGCTGCCCCATACTGGCGCTTTCTTTCAAACACCTGCAATCGCCCCAGTGCGGCATCTTTATTCAGCGGGTACTCGTCAAGCCAAGCACGGTAGTGCAATTCTGCCAATTCAATTTTTCCGCTGTTAAGTAACGCCTGCCCTTTTAATGACCAATACGCCTGGGGCGTCTCCGGGGTTGGGATAACCGATTCCAGAGTCTGAAGCGTCAGCGCATCGTCACGCTCAGCAAAATGCATACGGGCGACCAATACACGAAGCGCCAGATTTTCAGGATTGATTTTCAGCGCTGCATTAGCGCGCTGGACCACCGAACTGGCATCTCCCTGTTCAGCCTTATACAGATACAGCAGCGTCAGCGCATTAATCTGGGCCGGCGAACTGGCGAGTACTTTCTCAAGTGTCGCAACGCCATTGTCATCCTGCTCCATAAGGAACGCCAGTCTTGCCCGAATCAGCAAGCTTTCTTCAGCCGCTTCGGGCAGCTTTTCTACGGTAGTTAACCACTGCTTCGCATCATCGTACCGTTGCTCCACCATTGCCAACCTTGCCAGATAGAGCATGGGTTCACTGGCTTGGGGAGATTGCTGATGCCATTGCAGCGCCAGATTTTTGGCCTTGTCGTGCTGACCTGCCGCCAAATAAGCGCCCAACAGGGTTTTCTGTGTGATCACAGATTCAGGCGCTTTGGCCGCCGCAGCTTCGAGGTTAATCAACCCCTCGACATCATTAAGTGACAACTGCAGCACGCCCAATCGGGTCAATTCCTGCGCCGATTGACTCAGCTCCTGACTTCGTTCCGCCATTTTGCGTGCATCTGTTACATTTCCTTCCCTGGCCAGCTGATAACCAGCCTTGGAAAACAGGTCAGCGTCAGACTCCAATTCACCGTTGACCCGATCAAGAATTTCGGCGGCATCCTCGCTGGCGCCCTGCTGAAGCAGGCTGTCAGCCAGAATCCGAAGACCCGGGTGGTTTTCTGGCAATTGCGCAGCAATTTGCGACAGGTGTGAACTGGCTTTCGGGTAATCCTGTAATTGATAGGCAGCAAAACCCGCAACCAAATGCACCACCGGGCTGTTTTGCCCGTTCAGAATGGCCTTATCCAAATGGCCGGTCGCTTGCGAGAATTGCCCGCGGGTCACTTCGATGGTCCCTTTATACCGATTCAGAAGGCCGTGCTCACTATTAATATCCAGAAGCTCATCAACGTACTGCTCAGCCTCGTCAAACCGCCGCTCTTCCATCAGTAACGCCAGCAGGGAGAACTTAATCGCCAGGTCTTTCGGATTTATACGGATATAGTTTTGATAGGTCTCTATGGCTTCCGGCCACTGCCGTTGCAGCATCTGCAATTTTGCCAATTGCAGCAAAACATCTTTGTTGGCAGGAGCTTGCTGCTTAAGCAACTGGGTTTGTTCTAATGCGGCTTCAAATTGTTCTGTCAGAATGAGCTCGAAGGATGAAGACAGGCCTTTGTAAACCGACGTAGTGTCGAGAGCCTGAAGTTCGGAGATCAGGGCAAGTGCCTGATCGTTTTTTCCCAGTTCAGCCAATGCCTGGACTTTGTAAAAACCTACTTCGGCTGATTGTACCGCAGTCATTCCTGTGACCTTGTGGTCAATGCCCAGCAGAGCAGTGTCTGCGCCCGTCTGCTGATAGGCAACGGACAATAGCGGGATCACCTGCGAAGGTGAGTACCCCTGCTCCAGCGCGCGGTTGAGTTCTTTTTCAGCCGCCTCGTACTGCTGCTGGTGCAGATAGAGCCGGCCAAGTTCAAACCGGGGGCCTGCTGCCTGAGGCTCCAACTGTATGGCGTTTTTGTATTCAATTACGGCCGCATCGTATTGCTGGGCCTGTTCAAACTGGCGAGCTGCCAGCAAATGATCGTCGGGTGATTTGTTGCTACAACCCCAAAGGGCTGCTAAAGAGAGCAAAATTGCCGCCCCTGCCCCCGCTTTTGTCCTGATTCCAGACACAGTTTTCATTCTGATACCTCTAACTACCAATCAGAATTGGCCTAATTACGCGAATTTTCAACAATATCCCTGCCTTGGCAGTGCAATGACATGGTATCTGATCGCTTTATTGAATATAATATGTGTTTTGCAACATCGCCGGCAACGAATGACGTTCGCTTCTGAGCCGAGCCCGCCTTACCCATCAGGATCATTAATGACCGAAACCGTCGAGCTGACATTTAAAGACCTCAATCTGCCTGCCCCCATCTTACAAGCACTTGAAAAAGTTGGCTATGAGAAACCCTCACCCATTCAGGCAGAAAGCATTCCGCTGCTGCTCGAAGGTCACGACTTACTTGGCCAGGCACAAACCGGAACCGGAAAAACCGCCGCTTTCGCGTTGCCCATGCTGGCCCAGATAGATGCCGACGCCAAACACCCGCAGTTGCTGGTGTTGGCGCCAACACGTGAACTGGCCATTCAGGTTGCAGAAGCCTTTCAGGTTTACGCAAGTTTTTCACAGAAAATCAAAGTACTGCCTATTTACGGCGGGCAATCTTACGACAACCAGATCCGCCAGCTGAAACGTGGCGTCCAGGTTGTTGTCGGCACCCCCGGGCGGGTAATTGACCACATAAAGCGTGGCACACTGAAACTCAACGAACTGAGATTCCTGGTGCTTGACGAAGCAGACGAGATGCTGCGCATGGGCTTTATTGACGATGTGGAGCTGATTCTAAGCCATGCACCGGATGAGCGTCAGACCGCGCTGTTTTCCGCCACCATGCCGGGGCCAATAAAGAAAATCACCCAGCGCTATCTGAAAGATCCGAAGCACGTCAAGATTGCTTCCAAGGTCAGTACCGCCAGCACCATTCGCCAACGCTACTGCCAGGTTGCGCCCCACCACAAACTGGAAGCACTCACCCGGATCATGGAAGTTGAGCCGTTCGACGGTGTGATCATTTTCGTGCGTACCAAAACCGCCACGGTGGAGCTGGCAGAAAAACTGTCAGCACGCGGCTATGACGTTGAACCACTTAATGGTGACATTCCGCAAAACGCCCGTGAGAGAACAGTAGAGCGTTTGAAGCAGGGTAACATTGATATTCTGGTTGCGACCGATGTAGTTGCCCGTGGTCTGGATGTTGAGCGGGTCAGCCATGTGGTTAACTTCGATATCCCCTACGACACCGAATCCTACGTCCACCGTATTGGCCGAACTGGCCGCGCAGGTCGCAGCGGTGAGGCCATTCTGTTTATTTCCCATCGTGAAAAACGCCTTTTATTTGCGATTGAAAAAACAACCCGACAGCCAATTGAGCCAATGCCGATCCCATCGATCAGCGAACTCAATGAAACCCGGCTGACCAAGTTCAAAAAAGCGGTGATTGAAGCCAGCAGCGACGATTCTCTGGAAGCGCTGATGCCAATCGTGGAGATGCTGCAACACGAGACCGAAGCGTCACCTGAGCGTTTAATAGCCGCGCTAATTAAACTGGCTCAAGGAGATGAACCCCTGTTACTCAGGGAAGGGGACCGACCCGACCTGCACAGCAAGCCTCCCCGGAAAGAAGGAAGAGACGGACGGGAAGACGGCGGGCGCTTCGAACGCGGCCCCAGCAGGGAGCGACGTAAACCCAAGGGCAAAACAACCCCTGAAGCAGGCATGCAGCGATATCGAATCGATGTAGGGCACAATCACGGTGCCAAACCGGGCAATATTGTCGGTGCAATTGCCAATGAGGCCAACATCAACAGTAAGCACATTGGCGCAATCGAAATCTACGACAACTACAGTACCGTAGATTTACCTCAGGGAATGCCAAAGGAAACCAAGGGGATTCTGGAAAAAACCCGGGTTGCCGGCCAGCGTCTGAACCTTCGTGAGTGGATGGACACACCACCAAAACGTCGTGAGCCACGCGGGGAACGCAAACGCTAAGGCATATAACTGTTAGAAATAACAAACTTTAAAAAATTGCTTCTTATTAATAAGTTCAGGCGTCACAATGAGGCCTGAACTTTTTTTGACGGCGGCAAAAACGATGCGCTATTTTCCAATTTTTCTCGATACTTCTGAATTACACTGCCTGATAGTGGGTGCTGGAGAAGTGGCCGCGCGAAAACTGGAACTGATGCTCAAAAGCTCTGCCACTATCACCGTAGTTGCCCCTGACGTGTGTGATACGGTCAGCAGACTGGCAGAACACCCCCAGGTCACGCTCCACCAGCGGCGTTTCGAAGAAGCCGACCTTAGTGATAAGAAAATGGTCTTTGTGGCGACCAGCGACTCCCTGTTAAACGCCCATATTCACGCCCTTGCCCAGCAGCACAAGGTGCTGGTCAACGTGGTTGACAATACCCCGCTGTGCGAATTTATCACCCCTTCCATCATCGATCGCTCTCCCATTGTTATAGCTCTGAGTAGCGGAGGTGTGGCACCGGTATTACTGCGCTATTTACGCCAGAAGCTCGAATCGGTGTTGCCTTCAAACATCAGCCGGCTGGGTGAATTTTCCGAAAAGTTTCGCAATACGGTAAAAAGCAGCCTCAATAGCGTAACTGCCCGGCGTTATTTTTGGGAATCCATTCTCGACGGCGATGTGGCAGAACTGGTGGAAAAAGGCCAGCATGAACAGGCTGAAACGCGATTTAACACAGAACTTCAGGCCGCCATTACAGATCAACAACCCCAGGGCCAGGTTTATCTAGTGGGTGCTGGTCCGGGTGACCCGGATTTGCTGACATTTCGTGCACTGCGGCTGATGCAGAAGGCCGATGTAGTTATCTACGATCGTCTGGTATCTGGCCCCATTCTGGAACTGGTACGCCGCGACGCCGAAAAAATCTACGTCGGCAAAGAAAAAAGCAATCACAGCTTGCCACAGGAAGACATCAACGCCCTGATCGTTCGTAAAGCCCAAGCGGGGCAGCGGGTGGTTAGGCTTAAAGGCGGAGACCCATTTATTTTCGGGCGGGGCGGCGAAGAAATTCAGACTCTGATCGAGTCTGGCATCGAATTTCAGGTAGTTCCCGGCATTACGGCCGCAACCGGTGCCAGCACATATGCCGGCATACCGCTTACCCACAGAGACCACGCACAATCGGTGGTATTTGCTACCGGCCATCTTAAGGACGGCAGCATTGATTTGAACTGGTCGGCACTGGCACACAGCAATCAGACTCTGGTGTTTTACATGGGTCTCACCGGGCTGGACATTATATGCCACAAGCTGGTCGAACACGGGCTCAGTGAAAATACTCCTATAGCCCTGGTCCAACAGGCCACACTCGCCGAACAAAAAGTCATTACGGCAACATTATCCACTATCAGTCAGCACCCCGAAACAGTACATATGAAGCCACCCACGCTGATCATCGTCGGTTCCGTGGTGTCGTTACATCAACAGCTGGATTGGTTCCAGCAAGGCGGGCAAGGCTGGAAATAAGCCAATAACTGGCACATAATGAACGAAATTGCCCAACAGGATGTATCAATTTGCGGCGAATTGGCGGGTCTATAATACTGCTGTGTGCGGCTTTCTGTGCGATTAGCCAGGCGGAACAGTTAACCTTCCAGACACAGACTGCTCAGCATGGGCAACAGTTTGCCTACCACTGGCTGGATGCCAGCCTGCACTCCCACCACCTTGAATTTAACCTGCCACACGAAAGTATTGATGCCACGCCACTTCAGTTGAGCCACTATCAGGCGTCTCTTGCACAGCGCCATGTCACGGTAGAAATGCTCAAAGTTGCCCGCCAGTTCGACCCCCGGGATGCGCGCATCACTATACGCCAGCGGGGAGAAGCCATTGAGGTAAATGTTGAGGGCCGCAATCAGCAGCAACTCAATGACATCCAGCAGGAGCTACTTGCGGTCAAGGAAAAGGCCTACCAGACTTACCTTCAGGATCGGTATTACGTTCCCTATACAACCCCGCTGAACCAGCAGGCAGTAAAACCGGATCATATTCGCTTCATTAGCCTGAGCACACCGTTACTCATTCCCGCGTCCCAGGCCTTTTACGAACAACTCCCCCCCCAGTCGGGCGCTCGCGATTACTTTAATCTGGTCCTGAGCTGGGCACAAAGTATTCCCTACGATCCGCTTGATGATCGCAACGGTTCAAACGGTGCCGGTTTTCTGCCGCCTGTTGCGCTGTTGCTGAATAACAAAGGTGACTGCGATAGTAAGTCGGTACTTACCGCTTCCATAGGGCGTGCTTTTTTGCCCAGTACACCGATGGTTCTGGTGTTGCTGCCCAGCCACGCACTGCTTGGCATCGCACTCCCCCCAAAAGCTGAGGATCAGACCATTGAATGGAACGGTACCCGCTACGTGTTAATGGAGCCCACCGGCCCAAACCTGCTGCCAGCCGGGCAAGTGGCTCAAAGCTCGCTACCTGCGCTGACAACCGGGCAATATACGGTGGAGAAAATTCCCTGAACGTGGATTGAAGTTCATACGCAAAAGGGCCTGTGAGGCCCTTATCTTTTTGCGCTGGATTAAAGCTGTTCTTCGGCAAACTCCGCCAGGCGGGAGCGCACTACTCCATCGAGGTTGATGGTGGCGCTGCCGGAGAAGTTTTTGAACTTTTCCACCAGATAGGTCAAACCGGAAGTTACTGCACTGAGGTAATTGCTGTCGATCTGTGCCAGGTTTCCACCCACAATCAGTTTGGTGCCTTCACCGCAACGGGTAATGATGGTTTTCAGTTGGGAAGCAGTCAGGTTCTGTGATTCATCCAGGATCACAATGGAATTCTGGATACTCCGGCCACGCATAAAGTTCACCGATTTGAACTGGATGTTGGCTTTTTCCATAATGTAACTCATAGAACCCTTGGTATTCTCATCGTGCTTGTGCAGCACTTCAAGAGAATCGGTAATAGCTGCCAACCACGGCGCCATCTTCTCTTCCTCAGTTCCAGGTAAAAAGCCAATCGATTCGGCAATTTCCGGTGTACTGCGGGTCACTATGATTTTGTCGTACATGTTCTTTTCAACTACCATCTCCAGCGCTGCAGCCAGCGCCAGCAGGGTTTTACCACTGCCCGCAGGCCCGGTAAGAATGACAAGATCAATATGGGGGTCGAGCAACGCGTGTAACGCCATGGCCTGACCAATATTTTTCGGCGTGATCCCCCAGGCATGGCGGCCCATCATGCGTTCATAGCCCAAATCCAGCACCTCGATGGTGTCAGAATTAAGCGATTCAACCAGGCCGGCAAACTGCTTGCCCTCGTCCAGTAAAAACTCATTGATGTAAGCGTCGGGCAATACTGAGCGCGCGAGGGTGTGAATGGTATCCCGCCCCTCGGTGCGACTGTCAACTGCCTTTATCTGTTCCCAGAAATTGCCTTCAAATCGATAGTAACCCTTGGACAGGTATTTGATGTCGCTAATCAACTGGTCGGTTCGGTAATCCTCAACATGGGCCAGCCCCGCGCCTTTAGCCTTGAGGCGCATGTTCAGATCTTTGGTAACCAGTACCACCTGCTGGGGGGCGTACGTTTTTTGTAGATGCAACGCCACATTGATGATGCGGTTGTCGTTTTCATTGATGGTGAAAATCTGTTGCGACTCCGCCATGTTCATATCGCTGAAAATCGACAGACAGCCAGTGGGTTTGGTTTCCCCGGCCCCCATGCCTTCCATGGAAACGCCGGCAAGCATGTCTTCCGGGGTGGCATCGTGGAGCAAATCTTCCATCGCCCGAATGGCCACCCGGGCATCCCTGGCAACGTCTTTCTTGCTGTCTTTGATGTAGTCGAGTTCTTCAAGAACGGTCATGGGAACAACAACATCGTTTTCTTTGAAGGAGAGAAATGCGTGGGGTTCGTGTAGCAGGATGTTGGTATCTAAAACGTATATTTTAGTATCGCTGGATTTTTGTCTTGGCATCCGTCGCTCCAGTAATTTAAACCGAGCCCGCCTTACTGCTGACGTGCTATCAACAGTCGCGCTCAGGAGCTGTAACCGGTCAAGACGGACGATCCACTCCATGTCGCGTCGACTTTCAATTCCACCATAATCCAGTTTTAGCTGACGCGCACTTCCTTTTTTTCAAAATTGATGACAAAACCGCTATATGCTGAGGAAGTCTCTGTATTGGTCACTGCCAACACAACTCATCTGACCTCAAAGAGCATCAGAGGGCAGTTGCCTGCCTGATGGTATCCCAATCGCTTACCCACGGGGTTGTGCTAAACTTGCTCAAACACCCGCCACATATGAAAACAGTCGGGGTTTCAGGGCAGTAAGCGCTTTATTCAGGGGCATGCTGTCAGTACAATAGCGCCCCCTCGATCATTAGCAACATCACGGCAATGTCACTATGAGTGCAGAAGAATTTTCCGTCGGCCAGCGCTGGCTCAGTAATACCGAATCTGAATTGGGTCTTGGCGCAGTAATTCAGGTGGACTTCCGGTCCGTTGAAATCCTCTTTCCTGCCACTGGCGACGCCCGCATATACACCAAGAAAGACGCTCCTTTGACCCGCCTGGTGTTTGCTGAAGGTGATACCATCCAGTCCCAGGACGGCTGGTCACTTACCGTATCCCAGGTAGAGGAGACGCAGGGCGTGCTGGTTTACCATGGGTTGAGGGAAGACACCAAAGCCAATGCCCGCTTGCCTGAAACCTTGCTGGATCATCAAATTCGTCTCAATCAGCCAGAACAGAGACTGTTCAATTTCCAGCTTGATTCGCCCAAATGGTTTGATTTAAGGCTTAATGCACTACGCCATCAACACGGATATTTCCGCTCATCCACCATTGGAATGGCTGGCGCGCGTATTGAACTTATTCCCCATCAGTTGCACATTGCCGCTGAAGTTGGCCGCCGTCATGAACCCAGAGTGTTGCTGGCCGATGAAGTGGGCCTGGGCAAAACCATCGAAGCCGCACTCATCATCCACCAGCAAATCCGTACCGGGCGAGCCCAGCGGGTGTTGATACTGGTTCCCGACTCTCTGGTGCATCAGTGGCTGGTTGAAATGCTCAGACGGGTCAATCTGGCCTTCGCGATCTTCGATGAAAGCCGCTGCGATGCGCTGGATGACTCCGGTGACAACCCGTTCGAGACCGAACAGCTGGTACTGTGCAGCATTGACTTTCTGAAGCAGCATCCCAAAAGGCATCAGCAGGCACTGAGTGCCGGGTGGGATTTGATGGTAGTGGATGAAGCGCACCATTTGGCCTGGTCTGCTGAGCAACCCTCCGAAGAGTATCTGCTGGTTGAACAGCTTGCCGGCAGTGTTCCCGGAGTGCTTTTGCTGACGGCCACCCCGGATCAGCTCGGCCATGAAAGCCATTTTGCCCGTTTGCGGCTGCTCGACCCGGACCGTTTTTACCACTACGAAACCTTTCTGGAAGAAGAGCAAAGATACAGCCAACTGGCAGACGCCGTGGCCCCGCTGCTGTCCGATGCACCACTGAACGCCCGGCAAGTCAAGGAGCTTCAACGTCTGGCGCCGGAGGTTATGGCGCGCAATGAGGCGCTTGACGAGCGGGAAGCCAAGGACACACTTTTACACCAGTTAATTGACAGTCATGGCACCGGTCGTTTGCTGTTCCGTAACCGCCGGGCCGGTATTGCCGGTTTCCCCAAACGGGAATTGCACAGTTACCCTCAGGACCTGCCTGAAGAACACCAGTGTGTGGTTGGCGGTGACGACCTGACACTGGCGTTGTACCCGGAGCGTCAGAGTGCTCTGGTCAACCGCTGGTGTGACATTGACCCACGGGTCAACTGGCTGCTGGAATTCCTGCCTTCGGTAAAGCCTGAAAAAGTATTGTTGATTTGTGCCAGCGCCGTTACCGCCCAACAACTTGGCGAAGTGATTCGCCAGCGGTCCGGTATCCGCCACAGCGTGTTTCACGAAGGCATGAGCATCGTTGAGCGGGACAAGGCCGCACATTATTTTTCCGACCCGGAGGAAGGTGCGCAGATACTGCTTTGCAGCGAGATAGGCAGTGAAGGGCGAAACTTCCAGTTTGCCCACCATCTGGTTCTTTTCGATCTTCCGGTTACCCCGGACTTGCTCGAACAACGCATCGGTAGGCTCGACCGCATCGGCCAAACCAAAGACATTCAGATCCATGTTCCCTATCTTAAGGGCAGCGCACAGTCGGTGCTGCATGACTGGTATCATCAGGGTTTGGATGCGTTCAGCCAGACCTGCCCAACCGGCTCGGGTGTATTTGAAACGGTAAAACCTTTGCTGATTGGTGCCTGCATGAAGCCAGACGAACCAGCGCACAAGGAAGCGCTGGTAGAAACCAGCCAGCGCCTTAACCAGCAACTGAAAGCACAGCTGGAAGAAGGCCGCGACCGTCTGCTTGAGCTGAATGCCTCTGGCGAGGGCAAAGTTGACGCACTGATTGAAGCCATTATCGCGCAGGATAGTGATTTGGCTCTGTCACGTTTTATGGGGCGTTTGCTCGACGCCATCGGCGTTCAGCAGGAAGAAAAAGGCAATGACTGTTTTATCCTGCGCCCGACCGAGTCCATGGTCAGCCAGCTACCAGGGCTGGATCCTGAGGGCATGACTGTCACTTACCGACGCCGTATTGCCACTACGTTAGAACACGTTCATTTCCTGAGCTGGGATCATCCGCTGGTCCACCACGCCATGGACATGGTACTGACTGACGTACTGGGCAAGAGCAGTGTGGGATTTATTGCCGAGCCCAGTTTACCTACAGGCGCGTACTGGCTCGAAGCCCTGTTTGTGCTGACAGCCAAGGCGCCGGCCAAACTTCAGCCGGGCCGGTTTTTGCCGCAAACGCCAATTCGCATCTGCCTGGACGCCCAAGGCCAGGCCGTAGACCTGGAGTTTGATATAAAACGCCCGGTCGGACGCAAAATGGCCCAGCAACTGATAAAAGCCCTGCAGCCCGCCGTAAGCAAACAAATCGAAATTGCCGGCAAAAAGGCCCACAGCGAGGCCAATCAAATCCTGCATGATGCCATCGAAACCATGCAAGCAACACTCGGCCGTGAAGTGCAGCGCCTGGTAGATTTGAAGCAGTCAAACCCAGCCGTTCGCGACAGTGAAATTGAGTACATAGAAAATCAAATGCGGGCTTTGGACAATGCGCTCAAACACGCCGATGTTCAGCTGGATGCCTTGCGCATTGTGGTAAATAACCCGTAATGGCGAACCCGGCATTTGTATACCGGCCACCTACCACACCGTACCTCGAACTGCTTTATCAGGACGACGATCTGGTGGTGACCAACAAACCCAGTGGATTACTCAGTGTGCCAGGTAAAGCGCCGGAGCACCGGGACTCCCTTATCAGCCGGGTGCAGTCTGTATTTCCCACCGCCACGGTCGTGCACCGCCTGGACATGGCCACTTCCGGCGTGATGGTAATGGCGATGAACAAAGCCAGCCACCGCCATCTGTCCCGCCAGTTTGAGACCCGGCAAACACAAAAACGCTATTTTGCCAGAGTGTATGGGCAATTGGGCAATCTCGAAGGCGAGGTTGATTTACCCCTAATTTGTGATTGGCCTAACCGGCCAAAACAAAAGGTCGACTTCGAGCATGGCAAACCTGCACTCACGCGCTACCAGGCTGTATCCACATCAGCCGCAGAAACGCTGGTTGCACTGTATCCGGTTACCGGCCGTTCACATCAGCTCAGGGTCCACATGCTGGCGCTTGGACATCCTATTCTGGGAGACCGACTCTACGCCCATGAGCAGGCCCTTGCCGCAGCTCAGCGGTTGCAACTGCACGCAGAGAGCCTGGTAATAAGACACCCCGTTAGCAACCGGTGGTGCCGTTTTGTTGCGCCTATACCCTTTGCCAGTTATTCCCCTGAGCCCATGCTTGTACCCCAGGACTAACTTTTTCCGGCAGACCGCCGATAAAGAGCCATAGATTGTGTTTAAAGGATGACTGCCATGCGCCAACTGCTGCCACTGTGTCTGGCTGTGATGTCTCTGCTCAGCTTTGAAGGTGTTGCGCGGGGCAATGATGTGTGGGCAGACATTGGCCGGCAATTCGAGCCTTCCCAGCTCACATCTCTGAATCTGGGCAACACTGAAATCCCGGTCATCAGCCACCCTGCCGACGCAGTTCTGTCCCGCGGCGTCGCCATGATGCTGGTCGACAACGGCTATCAGGGATTAACTCTGAGCGCGGCACTTCAGCTTGCAAGGCGCATGAACGAATGGGGCTGGCACACCCGCATAGTGGTGTTACCACTCTCCATTGCTCACCCGGAGCCGGTCAATGCCTCCATTGCATCTTCGTCTGCCAGCCAGCTTCAATCCTGGGTTAACTATGAGGGCAGTCAGGAGCAACTCAGAGCCCTGCTGAAGGCATTGTTTGAGCAGTCCAATAGCGTACACGGCCTCAAAGTACTTATCACCCAAGGCATGACCGCCACCCAGTATCTCGCACTGAGCAAAAACGCTGAGGTCCCGGTACCGGATTCTCTGGTTACCATTGCCCCATACTGGCCGGAGCAGAAGGTAAATCAGGAAATCAGTGACATGCTGGCAAACACCGAATACCCGGTACTGGATTTGCGCCTGACCCGCATGAATCACTGGGAATCCCAAACCGCCAGGCCCAGGCAACTGGCTGCCAAGCGTGCTCTGAAACTGCACTACCGCCAGCGAACGGTGCAGGATAATGGCCTTCCGGTCGCAAGCCTGGATGGTTTTTCCTCACCGCTGTCTAACTGGCTGAGTAAGGAAATTTACGGCTGGATCCGGTATCTGGGCTGGTAAATCCTGTTCAAGGCAGGAGACTTGCAGCATTCTTTTGAGTATGCGATGGTTTACAATCTGGTACTTTTTTATAAGGTTTTTCAGAGCGCTGATTGTTAAGTCATGCAATAGCAGGAAATTGGAAAACTTATGGCTATAATTGAAATTAACTCTCATTATCCTTTAACAGTATGTTGGTGAAGGTCAACACATTTATCAATAGCAAGGCAAGGCAGTTGTGCTTCTATCTCCGTGCATTTTGGCAAGGGGACATCGCGCACAGTGAGCTCGAACTCTTCTTCTGGGATACCATGGAAGAGTGGGGCCAGGTGCGGTACAGCATGGCTCAGCCGTATTCCCAGAAAGAGCGGGTGTTCTGGCACCTGTTACACCAGATCCACTTCTGGTCTGAAGACAAGCTCATGTACGATACCTACCTGGTTGAAGAACTCGCCAACTGCATGCTGTTTCTCGAAGGCAAGGGCTTTTGCCCTATCGACTGCATAGGGATCCGCCCCTAATCGGCCTGCCATAGTTGCACCACTCCCCAAACCATGATCCAATAGCCACCACGTTATCCCGTTAAATTAGTCAGACAGTGTTACAGGCCCTATCCTCATTTAAAGATCGCCGCTTGATAAGCGTGTTTCTGTTCGGCATTTCCAGCGGCTTTCCGTGGGTAATGATTGGTTCGGTACTGTCTGCCTGGCTGAAAGATGAGGGCCTGTCCCGCTCCGCCATCGGCTTGTTTGGTGCCATCTTTGCCGTTTACTCAATCAATTTTCTGTGGTCTCCGCTGCTTGACCGTATTCGTTTGCCTTTCCTCGGCCAGCGCCGTGGATGGATCTTTGTCCTGCAGATTTGCATCGCCGCCTGTTGCGTCGTCATGTCAACACTCAGCGCTACCGACAATCTCTATGCCATTGCAGTAGTTGGCCTGTGCGTTGCGTTATGCTCCGCAACCCAGGACATTGCTATTGATGCCTACCGGATTGACATCATTCAGGCCAACGAGCAGGACGTAATGTCTGCAGGATCTTCAATGGCCACCGCCGGTTGGTGGACTGGCTACGGCGGTATGGGCGCCATTCCGTTCTTTCTGGCAGATTTATCAGGCTGGTACTGGCCTCACATATACCTGCTTCTTGCCGCCATGATGGGAGCACTGGTATTGGCCACCCTGCTGGCGAAAGAACCCGAAGTGGATCGGGCGCATATCCATCAGGCGGCCATCGAGCGTTATCAGCATGCGCTCAGCCACAATCCTTCTCCAGGCTGGCCGGCACGACTATCAAGCTGGATTCTGGTTACTCTGTTTGAGCCATTCAGGGAATTCTTTCAACGCAACGGGCTGCGACTGGCGTTGTCCGTATTGCTGTTTATCTTCCTGTTCAAAATTGGAGAAGCCTTCCTTGGCCGCATGAGTATTGTGTTCTATAAGGAAATTGGCTTTTCCAACAGCGAAATCGGCACGCTGTCAAAATTACTCAACTGGTGGGTTACCATTGTCTTTTCCATAATCGGCGGGTTGGTGAACATTCGTTACGGCATTTATCGCGGGCTGATGATTGCCGGTGTTGCCATGGCCAGCAGTAATCTGATGTTTGCCTGGATGGCCGAGGCAGGCCCCGATAAATGGCTGTTTGCCGCCACCGTGATTGTTGACGGCTTTACCGCAGCCTGGAGCACGGTTGCCATGGTGGCCTTTATTTCACTGCTTTGTAACCGTGCCTTCAGCGCTACCCAATATGCCTTGATGGCGTCGCTGAGTGTGGCTGGGCGAACCCTGCTGGCTTCCGGCAGCGGCTTTATCGTCGACGGGCTGGGCGGGAACTGGAGCCTGTTCTTCATTCTGACCGCACTGATGGTCCTGCCCAGCCTGCTGTTTTTGCGCAGTATCAGAGAAGACATTGTGCGCCTGGAGCAACGCGCCGGGTAAGGGTGCCATTGTTCTGCCAATATGTGACAGAATCGGTATAATGCCGAAACGTCTGAAACCGTAACCGGAAAATCCACTATGAAGCAGTATTTGGCACTGTGTCAGCGAATCATTGATGAAGGTGTGTGGGTGGAGAATGCCCGCACGGGAAAAAAGTGTCTGACTGTGATCAACGCCGATCTCACCTACGATGTGGATAGAGGTGAGTTTCCGCTGGTTACCACGCGGAAGAGTTTCTATAAAGCCGCCATTGCCGAAATAATCGGATACCTGCGTGGTTACGACAACGCCAGGGATTTCCGCGCCATCGGTACCCGCACCTGGGACGCCAATGCCAACCAGAACAGTGACTGGCTGGCCAACCCCGTGCGCAAAGGCGAAGATGACTGCGGTTTTATTTACGGGGCTGTGGCGCGCAACTTTCCCAAACCC
The DNA here is from genome assembly GCF_003367475.1 of Alteromonas aestuariivivens. Lineage (GTDB taxonomy): Bacteria > Pseudomonadota > Gammaproteobacteria > Enterobacterales > Alteromonadaceae > Alteromonas > Alteromonas aestuariivivens. The sequence goes on along the minus strand of NZ_QRHA01000002.1, from coordinate 39,361 downwards.
GATGGCGGCAGTGTTGATTTGCTGCGTAAGGTCTATGACGACCTTAAAAACGGCAAAGATGATCGCGGCGAGATCCTGACTTTTTACCACCCCGGTGCTTTCCACCTCGGTTGCCTGCGCCCGTGCATGTACAGCCACCATTTTTCATTGCTGGGCGATACACTGTACCTGAACAGTACCCAGCGCAGCTGCGACGTGCCGCTCGGGCTCAATTTCAACATGGTTCAGGTGTATTTTCTGCTTGCAATAATGGCGCAAATCACCGGCCACAAGCCTGGCAAGGCGTATCACAAAATTGTGAACGCCCATATTTATGAAGATCAGCTTGAGCTGATGCGGGATGTCCAGCTCAAGCGGGAACCCTTTGCGCCACCGACACTGAAAATAAATCCGGACATCAAGACACTGGAAGATCTGGAAACCTGGGTCACGGTAGACGACTTTGAAATTGAAGGTTACCAGTTCCATGCCCCCATCCAGTACCCGTTTTCGGTCTGAACCAGGCTACAAACCGCCCAATTAAAATACTAAGTGCAGGTCACAAATGTCTGCACTTTTATAGATATCAGCCATTCAACCTGTACACATTTCACACAACAAACCTGTTGACTTTTAAATTGCTTCTGATAACTATCTATTCTGATCCTTTCTGAAATTAGTGTAATTACACTACCGGCCTGAATTTTTCAATTTATTAACATCAGGTGCTCTTAGAATTTGGATTCACTGCAATATTGATGTTTTTTAGATGTTCAATTTCAGGATGAAGTAGCATGAATAAAAAAGTCGTTGTGGTTGGCGCCGGGCTTTCAGGTTTAGTCACCGTTAAAGAGTTACTGGAAGAAGGCCATGAAGTTGTTTGCTATGAGCAAAACTCTGATATTGGAGGCGTTTTTTCTGAGCGAAATACTTACGACTCAGTAGAGCTGACGGTTTCAAATTATTACATGGCATATTCGGATTTTATGCCATTCGACGAAGACATCAAATTCTGGACCCGCCGGGAATATAAGGAATATTTAGACCGGTATGCGAAAAATTTTGGTCTTCTTGAAAAAATAAATTTCAATTCAAAACTGCTCAACATTAAAAAACAATCCGGTTGCTATCAGCTGACTTTTCAGGATAACAAAGGAAATGTAACGACTGAGTCTTGCGAGCATGTTTGTATATGTTCGGGTCAATTCCAAAAGCCTAACATTCCAGATATCTGTGGATTGGATTCCTTTGGGGGAATTTCAATGCATTCTTCCGAATACATCAATGCTGCAAAATGTGAAAATTTAAAAGGCAAAAGAATTCTGTTTCTTGGTATGGGCGAATCCAGTGCGGATATCGTCACGGAACTCGCCGAAATTGCAGGCAGGGCTTTGTTATCCATTCGAAAGCCGCATTCTTTCAGTTCAAAAACCGTTGGTGACAATAAACCCATCGATATGTTTCAAACCAGGTACTGGCATAGCTTACCCGCCAAAACCAAAGCCAATAAAGTTCGGAACATCTGGAAGAAGGTGCTCGCCAACCCATCATGCACCGGAGCCAAAGCGATCATGGCCAAACATATGATTGAAGGGCCTGATGAACCCGGTTCAGTAGTCACGAAAACCGGCCGTATTTTTGAAGCCGCTGCGAAAAACCTGGAAATTGATGTCGGGGGTATCGAACGAATTGATGGCGACACCGTAACGTTCTGCAGTGGGCGCACGGAACAATTTGATGCCATTGTTTTTTGTACCGGATTCAAAATCCATTTGCCCTTTTTAAACGAAGACGAACACTTCCACGATATACGTGATTGCTATCTGCAGATGTTCTCCCCAATAGTACGAACCCGGCTGGTATTCATAGGTTTTGCCAGGCCACAGCAAGGCGGTGTACCCGCAATAGCTGAATTACAAGCCCGATATTACGCCAAGGTATTATCCGGAACACTCAGCTTACCAGACAACACTTCCGAGCTTGCCTTACAGGATAAACTGCGCTGGCAGAGGGAGTTTTATGAGTCACCCAACGTAGTCGGGCTGGTGAATGGTCTTAGGTTTAATGAAAGAATTGCGGAATTGCTCGGCTGCAGAATCCAGCCTCCAAGCCTGCTGTTTTCACCTCGCCAGTTTTTTGTGTACTGGTTTCACCACGTGTGGCCCTGCCAGTACCGGGTAGTGGGCCCCGGCGCAACTCCCCTGGCCAGGGAAATGTGGTTGAGTGCACCGAGCGTCTACAGCTTTAAACAAAAAGCAATGTTGGTTTTGTCTATTGCCGTGAAACGAATCAAACATTCCCGTTTCAGAGACGACAAACACCAATGGCGCCCGGCGTTCAGCAAAAAATAAAGCCGGCTGCGCCACGGATTACAAGCTTAGAGGGCTCAGTAGCAGAATCAGGAACCTGCACGAATACTGCGGCCCCAGGCCATCCTTCTGTTAATTTCAGGGTTCGCCTGCCGACCTGCATCAATTTGATGCATCTATCATCAGGCTGGCTTTACACCCTTGCGGTAAGCCGCGATCATCAGCCACAAACCCAGCGCCATCATCGGCAGACACAACAGTTGCCCCTGGCTGAGCCCCATCTGGTAAAGACCAATGTGCGCGTCCGGTTCACGAAAGAACTCCACAATAAAGCGGAAACTGCCATACCCCAGCAGGAACAACCCACTGACAGCACCAACCGGGCGGGGGCGGGCTGAGTACAGCCACAGAATAATAAACAGCAGTACACCTTCAAGCGCAAACTCATACAGTTGCGAGGGGTGGCGTGGCAGGTTACCGGCGTTGGGAAATATTACCGCCCAGGAAACATCCGTAGTGCGCCCCCATAATTCGGCATTGAGGAAATTACCAATACGCCCGGCTCCAAGGCCAATAGGCACCAGCGGGGCAACAAAATCCCCCACCTGCAGAAAACCGGTCCCCATCCGCCTGGCCTGCCAGTAAAGTGCGGCAATCACCCCAAGCAGACCACCGTGGAAGGACATGCCTCCGGTCCAGATTTTAAACAGGTAAAGCGGGTCGTCGAGAAACATTCCCATCTGATAAAACAGTACATAGCCTATGCGCCCGCCAAGGATCACGCCAACAAACCCCCAGAACAGCAAATCGCTCAACTGCTCTTTGCTCCAGGTGGTTTTCTCCAACCGCTTGTGGGCCAGCAGATAGGCGGCAACAAACCCCACCAGATACATCAGCCCATACCAACGCACACTGAGCGGCCCAACGCTGAATATAACCGGGTCTATGCTGGGGAAGACAAAATAACTGCTGTCAGCCATATCTCATTCAATTCCTAAAATCATGCGCACACTCACCAGCACCAACAGGCCAGCGAACAGGCGCTTTAATAATTTTGTGTTTATTTTTTGTCCCAATCGAGCACCCAATGCCGCAGTAAAGATTGAGGTGGTAACAATACCAAGAGTAGCTGGAAGATATACGTATCCTATCGCCCCGTCCAGTACATCAATCCGATCCCAGCCAGCGACTATAAAGCTGGCAGTGCCGAACAACGCCAAAATGACGCCCCCCATCGCCGCACAACCTATGGCCTGGCGAAGATTGACCTGAAACCATACCAAAGCCGGTACCATCAGAGCCCCTCCGCCGATCCCCATCAACGCGCTGAAAAAGCCCGTAAAGCCCCCTACTGTTACCAGAGCAGGCCGGGCAGCAGTATTTCCGGACACCCAGTTACGCCCAAAAATCATTTTTGCTGCGATGACCAGTACCAAGACTGCAAAGATGTTTTTGAGGGTATGCCCGGAAATGGAACTCGCTACCAGAGCACCCACTGTGCCTCCGGCGGCGACACCAAGACAACTCCAGAGTACTATAAATGAATTCAGGTTACCCAATCTGAAATGCGCCCAAGCCGAAGACATACCGGTAAATATGATGGTCGACAAAGAGGTAGCCACGGCTACAGGCATAGCGGCATCGGTTGCTAACCCCAGCCAGTGCACCAGCATATAGGAAAGCAGCGGTACGATAATCAACCCGCCGCCAATTCCCAACATCCCTGCCAGCGTTCCCACCAACAGGCCAATGAGCAGGCAACTGATAAAAACGCTGTATACCGGATCCATTTTCCAACTCCTGAAGCCTTTATTGAAACCCGACCCAAACGCTGCAGGCCCGATAAAGGCGCAAAGAGTACCACAGTCGCCATGCGGGCATCAGTCTATAATTGCAGTATTCGTTTGGTTGCAGACGCAGGCTCTTCCATACCAATTGAACCTGACACATATTTTCAGAAACAGGAAAACGGCCGCTGCTGCCTTATGATTATCACTCGGATTCAATAGTGTAGAATCAGGAACCCGCCCGAATAAGGCCTCCGAGCCCCTTCCGCTCCAGGTAGTGATTGAGGTGCACGTAAACCTGCTCATGGGTGTGAGCCGTCAGGGTGCTGGCAAGCAATTCACGGCTTTCAGCCATGCTGACATTGCGGATTACCCAGTTTATTTTACGCAGGTTATATGCGTTCATGCTCAGACGGCGATAGCCCATTCCCATCAACAGAATGGCACCACCGGGCTCACCCGCAATCTCACCGCATACGGTAACAGGTATTTTATGCGCATCTGACTGACGAACAATGTCCTGCAAGGCACACAAAACGGCCGGATGGTAACAGTTGTACAGGCTGGCAACCCGAGTGTTATTGCGATCCACTGCCAGCAGGTACTGAGTCAGATCGTTACTGCCAACTGAGAAAAAATCTACCTGCTGGGCCAGCTGCGGTAATTGGTATAACACCGAGGGTACTTCGAGCATGATGCCCAGCTTGGGCTTGTTTAACTGTTCACCGGTGCTTTTCACCTCGTCATTAATTTCGTAAAAAGCCTGTTCTATTAATCGCTTGGCCTCTTTAACCTCATTCACAGATGAGATCATCGGCAGCAGGATCTGCAGATTGGTTAAGCCAATACTGGCCCGCAACATGGCTCTGACCTGGACCAGAAATATTTCAGGGTGATCCAGCGTTAACCGAACCCCACGCCAGCCCAGAAATGGATTTTCTTCGTTGATCGGAAAGTAAGGTAGAGGTTTGTCTCCGCCTACGTCGAGGGTACGCATGGTAATGGGTTGCGAAGGGCTCGACTGAAGGATTCGCCGATACAAATCAACCTGCTCATGTTCGGAGGGAAACCGCTCACGAAGCATAAAAGGGATTTCCGTTCGGTACAGACCAATGCCCACTCCCTGGCTGGAGGCATTGATTTCGATCTCCGCAGACAAACCGGCGTTGATATACAATTCAATTCCGCATCCGTCCTGGGTTTCACAAGGCTCTTCCGCTTCGGCATCTATGCGCTCTGAAAGCGTGCCTTCCTCCGCAATGAGCTGAATGAATTCCGAACGAATGCTTCGTTCAGGAGAGACTATTACTTCACCGGAATAACCGTCGAGCAAAATTTCCTTGCCGTCGAGCAGGCCCGGTGACACATTCTGGCATCCCATCACCGCCGGGACGCCCATGGCTCTGGCCAGTATGGCTGCGTGGGAGTTATTGGAACCCCGAATCGATATGATGCCTTTAAGGTATTGGCGGGGGAATTCTGCCAGCATGGTGGCTGACACTTCTTCAGCTACCAGAATGCTGTCCTGCTCCGCCTGCCTGGTCGTCAGGGTATGGCCTTTCCCTTCAATCAGAATGTTGGTCAGAATGCGGTTGGACAAATCCACTATGTCAATTGCCCGTTCCTGCATATACGGGTCGTCCATGCTCTGAAATTTGGCGGCATAATCTTCCACCACCATCTTCAGTGACGAAGATGCGTCCCACCCTTCGCGAATTTTGGCTTCCACTTCCCTGCCGAGGCTGTTGGCATCCAACAGGTGATGATAGAGCTGGAATATCGACTTCACATCGTCAGGAATGCCGTCATCCAGCCTTTGGGACAAGGCGTCTACCTGACCGCGGGTGATTTCAACACTTTTGCGATATACCTGAATCTCTTCCTGGCTGCGATCAGACCGCTTTACCACCCAGGTACGCAGATCGATTTTGGTGTCTGAAGAAAACCCCACACCGACGGCAAGACCGGGAGAGCCGGCAATGCCCCGCACGTTCTTTTGTCTTGGAGTGGCATCAATGGCAGCGCCGGTATTGAGTGCGCCGCGAATTTCCGCGTTGGTAATTTCCAGCGCTATCTGAGCGGCAAGGGTAACCAGAAAGGCTTCTTCGTCCTCACTGAAGCGGCGCATTTCGCTTTGCTGCATGGTGATGACGCCCAGCACTTTACGCTGGTGAATGATGGGTGCGCCAAGAAAAGCATTGTACTTTTCTTCCTTTACTTCGGGGTAATGCTTGAAGCGAGGATGCCGGTGTGCGTTCTCAATATTGAGTGGCTCTTCGCGCTGGCCTACCAGACCAATTAGCCCTTCAGAGAAACCTATCCGCACCCGCTCTACGGCATCGGGGTGTAAGCCGTCAGTGGCCTTGAGCACAAATTCCTGCTGCTCATAATCGGCCAGATAAATGGAGCAGGAATCCACGCTCAGGGTGCCTTTCACCCGATGGGCAAGACGATAGAGCGCCTTGTCCAGCTGCGGGATCTGATTGACTTCCTGCACTATGCGTTTCAGCGTAGTGAGCATGTTCCCCATGTTCGCTGTCACCCCTGCCTCCTCACACGTTAGCCTCGACGACGTTTTCGTTGCCGCTTATTGCTGCCTGCAGGCGTCCGTGCTTGTGAGGGCATAGCTACATGGACAAACTCTTTCATAACCCGTCGGTAAACGTCTCGTTTAAACGAAACGACATTCCGGATCGGGTACCAGTAACTTACCCAACGCCAGTCATCAAACTCCGGATGACCGGTTTTAAGTACATCCACGTCTTTTTCGTTGCAATCCAAACGCAGTAAAAACCACTTTTGCTTCTGACCAATGCACACAGGGTCGCTGCCCTGCCGAATCAGCCGTTTTGGCAGTTTGTACCGCATCCAGTTACGGGTCACACTCAAAATAGTGACATCTTTAGCTGATAGTCCTACTTCTTCGTGCAGCTCCCGATACATCGCTTGTTCTGCAGTTTCCCCTTCATCAATTCCGCCTTGTGGAAACTGCCATGAATGTTGACCATAACGCCTTGCCCAAAATACCTGACCCATTTTGTTGCAAATCACTATGCCCACATTCGCACGGAATCCATCGGCATCTATCACTCAGACTCCCGGGCACATCAAACTTTTCTATTCCTGCATTCTTCCATAATATATAAAGGTTTCAAAGTATTAATCCTCGATGTTTGAATAAGGCCCATAATTCCGTGCAAGTTCCCCAGTTTCCACCCTCAGATACAGCGCAATTGATACAGCGTTGCCAGGCCATTGCAGGTTTGTCTTTGGGCGAATTGGCGAAGCTGGCCGGAGTGCAAATACCGGCCAACCTGCAACGTCACAAGGGCTGGCCTGGGCAACTGCTGGAGCTGTGGCTTGGGGCCAGTGCAGGTTCAAAGCCGCAACAGGACTTTCCTGAACTTGCCATAGAACTCAAAACCATTCCCATCGACGCCAACGGTCAACCACTGGAAACCACCTATGTGTGTTACGCCCCACTGCAAACACCGCCCGGTTTAACCTGGCAAAATTCCAATGTCCGTAACAAATTGCAGCAGGTTTTATGGGTGCCGATTGAAGGAGACCGGCGTATTCCTCTGGCCCAGCGCAGAGTGGCCATGGCAATGTTATGGACACCGGATGAACGTCAGAACTGGGTTTTACAGCAGGATTGGGAAGAACTGACTGAATTGATTCAGCTCGGCCAGGTAGAAACGATAACAGCGCGACATGGCAATGCCTTGCATTTAAGGCCCAAAGCGGCCGATGGCAGTGTTCTTACCGACGCCCCCGGCCCGGATGGACAGCGTATTCGTACCCGCCCCAGGGGGTTTTATTTGCGTAAAAGTTTCACCGCCGATGTGTTGCACAGCGGCTTTGGCTAACATGGGTGCCAGCAGTATTTCCGCTAACTGGTTTTACGCAGATGATTGACCAGCACTTCGCTTAAAAATTTGTCCGAATTCAGTCCGAGTCGCTTCGCCACACTGGCCACATTTGCATCACTTCGCAACAGGAGCTGTTTGGCGTAATCCAGGCGATAATGAATGACAAACTGCCGGAACGTCTGCTTTTTCAATACCCTTAGCGCTATGGCCAGTGTGGTGGGGTCAATGTCGCTTGAACGACAAAACTCCCGTATGGTCAGGCCGACTTTTTTGTATAACTTAAGTTCAATTACGGCTTTATCAGCCAGTGACAGTGCCCGCTGCATGGCGTTCTGATCCGCCTGTAAATCGTGCAGGCGCAGATAATCCAGCGGCGAGGGGGAGGTATTGCGGATTTGTACCAATGCAACCAAAGCAATCAAAAAAGCCATGGCAAAGAGTAAATGGAACAGGCTTTGCCAGAAGGGTATATTCAGAAAGCCAAACGTTGCCGCAGTGACCACCAGAATACTGGCAAATGCCACCGCAACCAAAGTGCCCAGTACGCCACTCAAACCACGGGCGCGATATTGTTGAGGGTCAACTACCTGCTCGGCAAGATGGCCGTGATAATTCTGTACCATCTCGGCTGTCAGGATCCCAAGCAGCAACACACCAAAGCCGGTAAGCATATACACCGTGTAAACTGGCCAGTGCGCCAGCGGCTGACCAATGGGAGAACTGAGTATCAACTCAGCCTTGACACTGGCGTCCATAAACAGCACAGGTAATTGTGCCAGCGCACAGAACAGCAGTGGTGCCCAAATCAAAGGGCGTCGACGTTGGGGCCGGGCCAGTAACAAAGGCTTGATGGCCTTGTACACAAACGTCATCATCATGACTGGCACAAAGTCGAACAGACTGGTTAGCAAAATGTATTCGCTCGCACCGCCAAAGGTTTTTACCCACTCATCAACCAATAACAGCGGCCAGGCCAGCAAACCTGCCAGAACCCAGCGCGACGCCACCAACCGGTCGTACCTTGCCCAGTACACCATCAATACCAGTATGTAGATCACCACACACGTGATGACCAAATAGAATTCTCCGCCCACCTGGCTCATCGCTGCCTCCGGGAGTGACTGTTGTCTGTGGCTACCAATAGACATCGCCGCGGGTTGCCACTTCCCGCGTCCTCTCCATGACTCTCAACAAACTGCCAATTTTCTCGTTCGCCCATTCATTGAGTTCTTCCTGTGACTCAAGCTCAGATTCGTGCAATGACTGCTTAAGCATCAACAACGCATTCAACTCATCCAGCCCGATGAGCAAATCCAGCCATGGAGCCCGAAACTCGCCCCGCTCTTCAGCAAACAAATCTCCCAGCAGAAAACCGTTCCATAGCGTCTGTCGCAGCAGAACTTCGGTTGCGCAATAGTTGGCAACCCGCATTGGCCGGTTGGCTGGCATACTTTGCTGAACCGTCTGCCACCCCTGGGAAAGCCAGCCCTTGGCATGCTCCATTACCGGCATATCGTAGCCCTGCACCTCTCCCTGCCAGGGCTTATTATGCAGCAGCGCCGACACTTCCAGTTTGAGGGCAGTAGCCTCACTGTCAAAAACCCGGTTTTCCGGTGCATGCGCCTGAAGCAGGCCAGCCTGACGCCCTTGAAGATAACTGGTGAGCGCAGGGTGTTTAGCCAGACATTTGGCGAACAGACTTTTCTTTGACAGTAAATAATTCAGGCTATGCAAATCCTGATGCCACTGCCAGGCCTGGGCAAATGCGAGCAGATTTTTATGCAGGGTTAACATCGCCGGGCATTGCAATACGGGTAAATACAGGGAAACTGTCTGCAGCATCAGGCGAACTGCGGTAACCACTTCGCTGAGCATCTTAACCGAACCGGTCTGCAAAAAACGGTGCTCGTGAATTTGCCAGTGCGCCAAACCGCATTCGAGGGCTTTGGCAAACGCACTTTCCGTTGAATCCTGACGGGTTAGCGGCAGAAATTCTGGTAGAGGGGTAACCTGCGGAGTAATGCCATTGAGCAACTGGTAGCCCTGCGCAGCTTTGGACACATCACTCAACCGTACATCCAACAGCTGGTTGATGACGAAAGCGACGGTAAACAAATCCGACACTTGCCCCGTTTTCAGTTCCAGTTCTATTTCCTGAATGGGTGAATGCAGTTTGTCGGTGGACACCTCTCCAACATCCACCACCATTTCAACGTGGGCATCATCAAAGGTCACATCAAAAGTGGTGCGCCGAAAATGGGTTGAGAACTGGCGTTGCAGGCTTCGCTGCATGGCAGATACGTCCCAGCCGTCTGGCCAAACGTCTGAATCAAACAGCGAAAGGTCAGGCTCACTGGTACCTAAGGGTATATTAAATTCCAGCCTCTGATGCAGACCACCGCTTACACGGCCTTGTGTCTTCAATGTCTGTTCAAATTGCTGGTTGCAACCGCGTACCCGAAAACCTATTTTTGCCAACTGAAAATCGTGTTCGAGGGTGTCGTAATAATCGTTCTGCAGCCGTTTTTCACCTGCCTGCGATACCGTCATCCCCTGCTTGCCTAACTCAGGTAATATGCAATCCAGAACCGCTTCACGGGGATCCTGGCGAGTGACAAATTTCAGCTCAATTTCTGACATTAAAGAATATTGGTAAGTATTCGATTGGCGACGGAGCATAAACCTTACCGTTGTCCAACACAATTGGCAATCGATAGGTATTGGTCAAACCACATTATGCCCGCCATCGGGCAAGAGGCTGCAGTTGGATATAAATTCTCATATCTGTAACGCTGGCACGGACTTGCCTTTGCACCTCGCAACCCCTACCATCGTTACTGGTTTGTTTATTGTTATTGGATCCAATATGTTTCGCAAGTGGCTTACCGTGGCGCTGATAGCCTGTTCTACCCAACTTCTGGCACAGCAGAACACGGAAGAATTCGATGCCTCCTCGGCCAATTACATCAGTGACGATCTTTTCACTTTCATGCACACCGGGCCCGGCAGAAATTATCGTATTCTGGGCTCTGTCGATGCCGGCACTCCCATTACCATACTGCAAAGAGATACCGACTCTGGCTATACCGAAATCCGCGACAACCAGGACAGAACCGGCTGGGTGGATTCCGATGTCATCAGCAACCAGATTTCTCGTCGTGAACAGCTGCCGCAGGCACTGGAGCGGCTGGCCAACGCCCAAACCGAGCTGCAGGCGGCCGAATATCAAAACACTGAACTGAACCAGCAACTGAATGACAGCCGTCAGCAGATCGCTCGGCTTACCTCACAGGTTGAAGAGCAGACTCAGGAGCTAAATCGGGTCAAGCAGCAGCTGGAAAACGCCAGCAAAGATGAAATGTTCATGTGGTTTACCCGCGGCGGAATGGTTGCCGGAGCCGGGATCCTGCTAGGTATAATTTTGACCTATCTGCCCAAGAAACGCCGTCGAAATAATGAGTGGGCCTGAGCACACGCGATAAAAAAGCCGCTGATTACTGAGCGGCTTTTTCATATGTCTGGATGAGTCCAGACTATTCGTCGTCTTCCACCAAGGTCATCAGTGAGGTATTACCACCCGATGCCGTTGTATCGATACTGATGGTCTTCTCCGTCATCAGACGCTGAATCAGTTTATCGTTATACTCGGCAGTAATCACCGGCAGAATCGCACCCTCGCGGGAGGACAGCATGGATGAAATGTGTGCGGTACGTACGGTGTTCGAGTCGACCACCACACCAGCCAGATTTTCATCCTGCAGTAACGCATCAAGATGCTGCAGGCGGGCAACCTGGAAGACTCCTTCCGGTGCGCCAGTAGCATTGAATTCCTGCTGAAATTCGAGCGCTTCTTCGTAGAACACATCCGATACTACCGACACCACCACGTTACCGGTTGCCAATGCCGTTACCACAGACATTGTCCAGTATTCGAAAGTCACGTCTTTGTCGGCAAAACAAACCAGCACACCCCGGGGTTCCAGATACAGTTTGTTGGATTCTCCCGTTGGCCCCGGAAGGGTAAGCGGCCTGGCCAGTTTGCGTTCGATGGTGGTCAGTTGCTGGCGGGCGGTAGCCAATGTCCGGTTGAGATCATCAGCGAATTCTTCAACCAGATCCACTTTCGCAATGCGAGCCAGTAACTGACGGACCATTGAAATCCGATCATTGAGCGGCTGGTGTCGCCAGTTGCTTTCAACCCGCATTGCCTGATTCATCAGGCGTTGTGCTGCCTGGTGAGCCGCTTCGTCACTGACCAGGGCGGCGTCCGTCTGCTCCAAATTCTCCACTCTGGAAGGTTTCGGAGTCGCACGCTCTACCATCAGACGGGCAAGATAGTTCGGCCCGCCCGCTTTGGGGCCGGTACCCGACAATCCGCGCCCACCAAAAGGTTGCACCCCGACAATGGCGCCGATCATATTGCGGTTGATGTACACGTTACCGGCGCGACTGCGTGCCGCCAGTTCATTGGCGCGTTCTTCTATCCGGGAATGGATCCCCATGGTAAGGCCAAAACCGGTGCCATTGATTTGCTCAAGCACCTTGTCCAGGTCTTTGGCCTTAAAGCGCACCATGTGAATCACCGGGCCAAATACTTCCCGCTTAAGTACATCGATGCTGTCAATCTGGTAAAGAGCAGGCGCAAAGAAGGTGGCGTTATCCGCCCCTTCCGGTAACGCACAGCGGTGCAACAGTTTACCGTGCTCTGCCATGTAGGCTTCGTGTTCCCTGAGGCTGCTGAGAGCCTTTTGATCAATCACCGGACCAATATCCGTGCTCAGGTACGCCGGATCACCCAATGAAAGTTCTTTCATGGCACCAATCAGCATCTCGGTGATAGTGTCAGCCACATCCTCCTGCACAAACAGTACCCGCAGGGCAGAACAGCGCTGCCCTGCACTCTGAAATCCGGAGTGCACCACGTCATCCACCACCTGTTCTGGCAGAGCGGTAGAGTCCACAATCATGCAGTTCTGCCCGCCGGTTTCAGCAATCAGTGGGACCTGTTCACCACCCCGACTGGCAAGAATCTGGGAAATCAGGGTACCGGTCTGGGTAGAACCGGTAAACATTACCGCCTTGATGCGTTCATCGGTGAGCAATGTATCGCCAACGGTCTTACCAGGCGCAATCACCAGCTTGAATGCGTTTTCCGGCAGCCCAACAGAATACATAATCTGCGCTGCACGCTGGGCAATAATGCTGGTTTGCTCGGCGGGTTTGGCAATAACCGTATTGCCTGTGGCGAGTGCCGCCACCACTTGTCCAAGAAAAATAGCCAGCGGGAAATTCCACGGGCTGATGCACAATACAACGCCACGTGGCAGCAAACGGTTGTCTTCGTCCAGTTCTCTGGCCCGAACAGCATAGTAACGGCAAAAGTCCACTGCTTCGCGCACTTCATCAATGCTGTCCTGGGTGACCTTGCCGGCTTCACGGATACAGATAGCAATCAGTTCAGCCATGTGCCGTTCCAATGCATCGGCAACCCGCTCCAGAATTTCTGCCCGCTCCTCAACCGGCAGCTTTGACCAGCCACTGAAGCCCTGATGAACGCAATCCAGCGCCGCCAGCATCTGTTCAGGCTGGGCATATACATGGTAACCCACCACATCATCATGATTGGCCGGGTTACGCACCGCCACAGCCCCTTCAGGCAACGAATCTGCGTCTGCCGTATAGTGCTCCTGCCAGCGCGTCAATTCATGTTGTAAAGCCTGAATGGTGTTCACATCGGTAATATCGAGACCTTTGGAATTCGCCCGCTCAGGCGCATACAAATCCCGCGGCATGCTGATCTGCTTATTGAAACGCACTTTCAGGCGCTGGGTCTTTTCAACCGGATCTTCCAGCAATGATTCCACCGGGCGGCTGTCGTCTACAATGGCATTCACAAAAGACGAGTTCGCACCGTTTTCCAGCAGTCGGCGCACCAGGTAAGCAAGCAGATCTTCATGCTCGCCTACCGGGGCATACACACGGCACTGGATTTTCTCTTCCGTCACCACCTGATCGTACAGGGTGTCGCCCATACCGTGCAGACACTGAAATTCAAACCCCTCCTTGTCATCACCGGCCAGTTCAATAATTACAGACGCAGTGTACGCGTTGTGGGTCGCGAATTGCGGGTAGATAGTGTCACGATAGTCAAGCAGCCTGTTAGCGCAGGCATGGTAGGACACGTCCGTCGAGGATTTACGGGTGAATACCGGAAAATCTTCCACACCGGCTTGCTGGGTCAGCTTGATCTCGGTATCCCAGTAGGCACCTTTCACCAGCCGCACCATCATTGAACGCCCTACGCTCAGAGTCAGCTCACGCAGCCACTCAATCACGTGGATCGCGCGCTTATGATACGCCTGTACGGCCAGGCCGAAACCATGCCAGCCATCCAACTCAGGATCGCGAAATACGGTTTCAATGATATCCAGAGAGATGTCCAGACGGTCGGCTTCTTCTGCGTCCACTGTCAGGCCAATATCATATTCCCTGGCCATCAGACACAGAGCTTTCAGCTTGGGAGGAATTTCTGCCATCACCCGCTCGGCTTTGACAAATTCATAGCGGGGGTGGATAGCTGAAAGTTTGACCGAAATACCCGGAGAACGTTTAGGACCGCGCCCTTTGGCCGCTTCTCCAATAACCTTGATGGCCTTTACGTACGACTGATAATAGCGATCAGCGTCTGCCATGGTGCGGGCACCCTCACCCAGCATGTCGTAGGAATATACATAACCTTTCTTTTCTTTTTCTTCGGCGCGTTCAACGGCATCTTCGATGGTTTCGCCCATTACAAACTGGCGCCCCATCACTTTCATGGCGATGTTCATTGCCCTGCGGATAACCGGCTCACCCAAACGGCCAACGGTTTTTTTCAGCAGGCCAAACTGCTCCTTTTTACGCTTGTCTGCGTAGTTGACCATGTTGCCGGTAAACAGCAATCCCCACGCTGAGGCATTGACAAACAAAGAGTCTGAGTTGCCTAAATGTGGTGTCCACTGCCCTTTGGACAACTTGTCACGAATCAGCTCATCCTGGGTGGCTTTATCCGGCACCCGCAGCAATGCCTCGGCCAGACACATCAGCACCACACCTTCTGCAGTAGACAGTGAATACTCCTGTAGCAGGGCATCCACCCCACCATGACCTTCCTGCTCGCGGCGAATTTTCAGCACCATCTTGCGTGCCCGTTCCCAGGCACGACTTCGAGCCCGCGGATTCACTTCCGCAATCGGAAGTATTTGGTCTACGGCAACGGACTCATTGATTCGGTAATAGTCTCGGATACGCTGACGAAGCGGCGTAGTGGTAAATAGATCGTCATTAGTGAGCATTGATACCCTTCTTTGTTTCTGTCGATGCAAAACCTCATGGCGTGTATATCAGCACTACGGTGACTTGAACAAACCACGATTGCAAGCCCGTCCACGATATCCACAGGCCGGGCAAAGTTTCCTGCAACACGCTAAAGCTTACGCCAGATCGTGCACCAGGCAATTTTGGCGCGGATACTACCACACTCCAATGCACCGCCAAGCCCTGATTTAAGTGGATTTTCAGATAATTTGGCCCTCGTCCGTGTAGCGCAAAATTTACATTCTGGCTCGTTCCTCCCACGTCAGGATTCAGTGCAGTAAAAAAAACCTTAGAAACCAGCCTCTCAGGGCCCGGTGGATTGGGGCTGAAAATCCGCACCCAGTCCTCTCAGCCCTATGCAATCATTTTAATAGACGGCATAATAGCGACGAATCAAGATTAAGGTGGTTGCCGTGTGGCGGGATAAATGGGTACCAATTGGCTTGCTGATATTACTGGGGTTACTCCAGTACCGGCTCTGGTTCGGTAAAAACAGTGTTTTGGACTACCACGCCCGCCAACAACAGGTGCAACAGCAGACCTTGCAAAACGCCAACCTGAATCAGCGCAATGCCCTGTTGAAAGCGGATATCAGCGATCTGAAAATTGGCCTTGAAGCCATTGAAGAGCGGGCTCGCAACGAACTTGGACTGATAAAGCAGGGCGAGACTTTTTATCGCATTTTACCCGCCGACAACGAATAAGTATGACAGTAACTAATCAGGTCGTCGCGGTGGTGCCCGCGGCAGGCATTGGCAGCCGGATGCGCTGCGACAGGCCCAAGCAATATCTCATGCTGGGCAACAAGACCATTCTTGAACACACTCTGCAGGCGTTGATTTCACACCCGGCAATAAGCCGGATTGTGATTGCCCTGAGCCCACAAGATAAATACTTCCGGCAACTGCCGGTTGCCAATGCGCCATGGCTGACCGTTGTAGACGGAGGAACGGAACGCGCAGACTCGGTCCTCAACGCATTGCATACGCTCAATGCCGATGACTGGGCGTTGGTCCATGATGCCGCCCGCCCGTGCCTTAACCATAAAGATGTAGATACGCTACTGAGGACAATGAACCACTCAGAGGTAAGTGGAGGAATACTGGCCACTCCGGTGCGGGATACCATGAAACGGGCAACGGAAGCTTCACCGGAAACTCAGGCGGTAGTAGACAAAACCGAATCCCGGGAGCGACTCTGGCACGCACTGACGCCCCAACTGTTTCCCGCCGGCGCACTCCGCATTGCTTTAGAAAAAGGGCTGCAAAGGAAGTTAGCAATCACTGATGAAGCGTCTGCCATGGAAGCAGCAGGTTACAGAGTTGCGTTAATCGACGCCGATCCGGCCAACATTAAAATTACCCGCCCGGCAGATATGCCGCTGGCGGCGTTCTATCTTCAACAATTACATACTGCCGACAGACAGGACTGATTATGCGAATCGGACACGGTTACGACGTACACAAATTTGGCGGGCAAGGCCCCATCGTCATTGGCGGCGTTTCAATTGACTATGAGCAGGGTCTGCTGGCTCACTCCGACGGTGACGTTCTGATTCATGCCCTGTGTGATGCCCTGTTGGGAGCCGCCGCACTTGGCGATATCGGCAAACATTTTCCAGATACCGATGCAAACTTCGCTGGTGCCGACAGTCGTGAGCTTCTGCGCCATGTTGTTAAGCTGCTGGCAGAAAGGGGTTATCAGTTGGGTAACGCCGACATGACCATCATTGCACAGGCTCCGAAAATGGCACCCCACATTGACCAAATGCGCGCCCTGCTAAGTTCAGACTGTCAGGTCGGCATTGATGATATCAACGTCAAAGCCACCACCACAGAAAAACTCGGATTTGCTGGCCGCAAGGAAGGCATTGCCGCTCATGCAGTCGTGTTAATAGAGCCCAAATCATGAAACAGCTGACCACAGAACACTGGCAATACGCATTTGGTCGCCCCTCGTCCAGCGGAGCGCTCAAAACCCATGCGGAAGATTTTCAGGTAATTGAAGATCTCGGTTACGAGCCCTCTGGTGAAGGCGAGCACCAGTTTTTGTTTATTGAGAAAGTGAATACCAATACCGCTTTTGTTGCTGAACAGCTTGCCAAGGTTACGGGGCTTCCTCTCAGGAATGTGACTTACGCCGGCCGCAAGGACAAATACGCCGTCACCCGCCAGTGGTTTGGTCTGCATACTCCGGGCAAAACCGACGTAGATTTGAGTAACTGGCAATTAGACGGTGTAAAGGTGATCGCCCAAACCCGCCACCATAAAAAGCTGCGCACCGGGCAGCTGAAGGGCAACCGTTTTGTTATCACCCTGCGGGACGTAACCGAACCTGATGCAGCCCTGGAGCGTATTGAAAAAGTCAGGTACGCGGGGGCACCCAACTACTATGGCGAACAACGGTTTGGTGTTGCCAGAATCGGTACCGATGGCCAGCTTCAGCAGGGTGGTAACCTGATGCTGGCAGAACGCATGGTGGCAGGGGAAGTGATCCGCAACCGCAACAAGCGTTCCATGGCGCTTTCTGCATTACGCAGTTGGCTGTTTAACGAGGCTCTGTCCAGACGCATCGCAAACGGACATCTTGATAATTTGCTGCTTGGTGATGCACTCATGCTTACCGGTTCAAACAGCTTTTTTATCCATGACGGCTCCGACCCTACGGTTCAGAGTCGCTACGACAATCAGGACCTCGCACCAAGCGGGCCGCTGTGGGGTAAAGGCTCTCTGGAAACCCGCGAACAGGTGCTGGTGCAGGAAAGCCTGCTGGCAGAGGAATTTGGTGACTTGTGCCAATATCTGGTGCAGGCAGGCATGACTCAGGAACGTCGCGCATTGAAAATATGGCCACAAGAGCTTGAATGGCAGTGTAACGGTGATAAATTAACACTGAGTTTCAGGCTGCCCAGCGGGTGTTTTGCCACCAGCATTTTACGCGAGATCCTCGATACGGATTCAGTTCCCCCTCGCCCGGCTCATCACGCGGAGTAAACATGAAGATCCTGTTAAGTAACGACGACGGTGTATTCGCCAAAGGGTTGGCAACCCTATATGAGGCTCTCGCCACCGAGCATGATGTCACGGTAATTGCTCCTGACCGCAACTGCAGCGGGTTCAGTAATGCACTGTCTCTTCAGCAGCCATTGCGGATCCAGAAAATGGACAACGGCTTCTATTCCGTTAATGGTACACCTTCAGATTGTGCCCATCTCGGTATTAACCGCTTTCTGGAGGAAGACCCTGAACTGGTGGTATCCGGTATCAACCATGGCGCCAATCTGGGTGACGATGTCATTTACTCGGGCACCGTTGCTGCGGCAACCGAAGGGCGATTCATGGGTTTACCCGCCATTGCAGTTTCGCTGACCAGCCACGAAGGCAATCACTTTGAGACTGCTGCGAGAGTAGTCCTAGAAATTATTGCCAAACTGCAAAAACACCCATTGCCAGCGAACCAAATTCTGAATGTCAACGTTCCGGACATTCCCTATGATCAGCTCAAAGGTATTCAGGTTACCCGCCAGGGGCGCCGCCATCGCGCTGAAACCATGGTCAGGGCCAACGACGCATTCGGACGCGATATATACTGGTATGGGCCTATAGGTGAAGAACAGGATGCGGGCCCCGGCACCGATTTTCATGCCATTGCCAACGGCTATTGTTCGGTAACGCCGTTGAGTGTGGATATGACTGCCTATCAGAGCCTGGATACCATGAAAGCATGGCTGGCAAAAAATGATCAAACTTCGTCAAAAAATTTGCATAAGTAACAAGGATAATCAGCGTTTATGAGACCGTCGAGAAAAGGACAAACTCTGGCAGAGTTGCTGTATAAGGAAGGTATCCGGCAGCAACAGGTGCTGAATGCCGTGGCTGCCACTCCAAGAGAGCTGTTTCTGCCCGACGCGTTGAAACACAAAGCATACCAGAATACGGCACTGCCAATTGGACAAGGGCAAACCATTTCGCAGCCGTATATTGTTGCAAAGATGACCGAGTTGCTGCTAAATGCCAGTCAGAGACCCGAAAAAGTCCTCGAGATTGGAACCGGATCCGGTTATCAGACCGCAATACTCGCGCAATTGTTTAAACATGTTTTCTCTGTGGAACGGATAAAGTCTTTGCAGTTTCAGGCCAAGCGCCGCATGAACCAGCTGGATTTACACAACATCTCGATGAAACACGGAGACGGCTGGCAAGGCTGGCAATCCAAGGGGCCGTTCGATGCAATCATCGTTACTGCTGCCGCAAGCAGTTTACCCCAGGCGTTGCTGGATCAGCTCAACGAGGGTGGGCGTTTAGTGATCCCGGTAGGTGACGATCAACAATCACTGATGTGCATCGACCGGATTGATGGAGAACTTCGGACCGAAACGGTGGAAGCCGTGCGTTTCGTTCCGTTAATAGCAGGAGAGCTAATGTGAAATTGTTCCAACCGTGTTACGACCTCGCAATACGCTGGTCGCGTCATCCCCATGCCACTCGCTATCTTGGCGGGCTGAGTTTTGCCGAGTCGATGTTTTTTCCCATCCCGCCGGATGTGATGCTGGCCCCCATGTCATTGTCGCAACCTTCCAAAGCGTGGCACTTTGCATTACTCACCACACTGGCATCGGTGCTGGGCGGTATTGCCGGCTATTGTCTGGGTTTTTTTGCTTTTGAGGCCTGGTTGCAGCCCTATATCGAGTCTGCCGGTTACAGTGACAAACTGGCAACAGCCATGTCCTGGTTTGAAAACTACGGTGTCTGGGTCGTGTTTATCGCAGGTTTTTCCCCCATACCCTACAAGGTTTTCACCATCAGCGCCGGCGTGCTGCAGATGGCATTCCTGCCTTTCATTCTGGCATCAGCGATAGGCCGGGGTGCACGATTCTTTCTGGTCGCCGCACTGATGCGCTGGGGTGGAGCAACAATGGAAGCCAAACTGCGGCAATATGTCGAAGTTCTTGGTTGGGCTGTAGTGGTTCTTGCTGTAGCGGCTTATCTGATACTGCGTTAGGAGCTTTTTTGCCGTATTTGAAGCGCTTCCTTCGCCCCGCCTTTTACATTTTTGTCACAACGGGGCTTGCCAGTGCCTGTTCGGGGCGCTCGGATCCTGCACCTGTCACCCTGCTAAACAGTCAGCCAGAACCCGTGGAAGAGGGTTATAATTCACCCACTTATACGGTAAAAGCAGGAGACACCCTATTCGCTATCGCATGGTATACCGGTAACGATTATCGTGATCTGGCAAACTACAACAACCTACGGGCCCCTTACTCCATCTACCCTGGACAGGTGCTCAAGGTAATTCCTCCCAAGGTTACCGCGACCTCCGCACCACCTCCCCGGCCTGCGACTTTACCGGCTAAACCCAAAGCGCCACCAACTGGTCCAACCAGCAGTAGTGATCACACAAATAGAGTTGACCCCCCAAATAAGCAGGCGTATGGTGAAAGTGAAAATAATGTTAACAACCAGCCAGTTAAAGCAGGTAAAAACGCACCTGAACTGGCCAGTAGGCCAACACCTGAGAAGTTCGCAGATCGGGTTGATGTTTGGGTATGGCCAGCCAATGGTAAGGTCGTTGACACCTTTAGCAGTGCGGAATCGGGCAACAAAGGCATCGATATTGCAGCGTCTAGAGGGGCCGCAGTGAGGGCTGCGGCAGACGGTAAGGTCGTTTATTCGGGAAATGCCTTGAGGGGATACGGTAATCTGGTCATCATCAAACATACCGATACCTTTCTCAGCGCTTACGCCCACAACGACACTATTGTGGTAAAGGAACAGCAGTGGGTCGTAGCCGGGCAGCAGATTGCGACTTTAGGGGATAGCGGTACCGATACCGTAAAGCTTCATTTTGAAGTGCGATATCGCGGCAAGTCTCTCGACCCACTTCGTTATCTGCCAAAGCAGTAAACCAAAACAACAATAAATAACTATAAGAAATTCAGAGGAGTACAAAAACCAGGTAATCAAAAGCAGGAGATGCAGTTGTGGGTCAACAAAAAAACGCTGTAATCGAATCCTCATCAAGCGACAATCTTGATGATATTGAAGTGCCAGACAATTTGAAGGCTGGTGATAATCTTGACACGGACCTGGATGACACAGACGATGTTCTTTTCACCCAGGATGAACTTCCTAAAAACCTCGACGCTACCCAACTTTATCTAGGGGAAATCGGCTTTTCACCGTTACTTACAGCCGAAGAAGAAGTCTATTTCGCACGTCGTGCCCTGCGCGGATGTGATGCCTCCCGCAAACGCATGATAGTCAGCAATTTGCGACTGGTCGTTAAAATCGCGCGCCGCTACAACAATCGGGGCCTCGCTCTTCTGGACCTGATAGAAGAAGGCAACCTTGGATTGATTCGGGCAGTAGAAAAATTTGACCCTGAAAGGGGCTTCCGTTTTTCAACTTATGCAACCTGGTGGATCCGGCAAACTATTGAACGGGCCATCATGAATCAAACCCGCACCATCCGGCTCCCTATTCATGTTGTCAAAGAGCTGAATGTATATCTGCGTGCGGCCAGAGAGTTGTCTCAACGTCTGGACCATGAGCCGACCGCTGAAGAAATTGCCGATGCGCTGGAAAAGCCTGTCGACGAAGTTTCGAAGATGTTACGACTCAATGAACGTATTACTTCGGTTGACACCCCCATTGGCGGAGAAAATGACAAAGCCCTGCTGGACATTCTGGCCGATGAGAAGGAATACGGCCCGGAAGAGAATTTGCAGGACAATGACATCAAGTCCAACATCGTAAAATGGCTTACCGATCTGAATCCCAAGCAACGAGAAGTACTGGCGAGACGCTTCGGGCTTATGGGTTACGAACCCTCTACACTTGAAGATGTCGGTGCCGAAATTGGCCTTACCCGGGAGCGGGTCAGGCAGATTCAGGTAGAGGCTCTGAGGCGCCTTAGGGACATGTTGGGCCATCAGGGTTTAACCCTGGAGAATCTGTTCGACCAGATGGGTGAATAACCCGTAGAAACGCGTTTCAGGTTTGTTCAAACCCAGACCAAAAAGCCACTCATTCTGAGTGGCTTTTTCAATCGTATGTACCAAGGTACATCAGTACGGAGCATCCTTATCGAGATCGCGAACAGGAAGCGCTCTCTCAACTCTCTCTTTCGAGGGTAACGAAGGCATAACGATGTGCGTTATTCTCATCCGGATGGAGTTCCACGCGCTCAACTTCAGACCACCCGCAGTGGGCCTGATAATCGGGAAAGCGGGTATCGCCGCCCACCTCAGTGTCAATGAAAGTCAGGTACAGACGATTCGCCAGCGGCAGGAATGCCTCATAAATTGTCCCTCCACCTATGATCATGACTTCATCAGGTATTACAGGCAGTGTTGAGACCAAATTTAACGCTTCCCTCGGGCTTGTAACCACTGTAGCGTCGTTCAGGGTGTAATCACCCCTCGTGGAAATCACAATGTTGGTGCGCCCGGGCAGCGCCTTACCGATGGATTCATAGGTTTTCCTGCCCATGATCACCGGTTTTCCCAATGTGGTTTGTTTAAAATGGCGCAAATCTGCCGGTAAATGCCAAGGCATGGCATTATCGGCACCAATGATCCTGTCATGTGCCATGGCCGCGATCATCGCAATCTTCATCAATACTGCTTCCTTTTACTTGCGATATATCACTTCAACGTCGTAATCGTCTTCGTCCCAGTCGTCATCATCCAGATCATCCTGAACTTCCGTATTTTTATGATAGGCGTCCCATTTGAAGGCCACTTCCTGCGCAGATTCCTCTGGTTCAGCCTCTATGGGAAGGGTCTCAATATAGTTCATGATTTCACGGCACAATGGCTCCAGGCCAATTTTCTGGAACGCCGAAATCTGGTAAACCGGGCCATCCCACTCAAGTTCATCCGCAATACGCTGACAGAGTTCGCTGGCTTCCTCTTCCAACAGCAAATCAACTTTGTTGAATATCAGCCAACGGGGTTTTGCCGCCAGCGCTGGGCTGTATTTTTCCAGCTCATTAATGATGGCTTTAGCGTTGTCGGCCGGATCACTTTCATCCGCAGGCATCAAATCCACCAAATGTAGCAGCACCCGGCAACGCTCCAGGTGTTTCAGGAATCGAATCCCCAGCCCGGCACCGTCAGCTGCACCTTCAATCAGACCCGGAATATCAGCAATCACAAAACTACGCTGTGAATCCTGGCGCACAACGCCCAGGTTAGGCACCAGGGTGGTAAAAGGGTAGTCTGCAACTTTGGGTTTGGCCGCCGATACAGAACGAATAAAGGTGGATTTCCCGGCATTCGGCATGCCCAGCAACCCAACGTCTGCCAGCAACATCAATTCCAGTTTGAGATTACGGATCTCACCGGGTGTCCCGTTGCTCTTCTGGCGCGGTGCTCGATTAGTACTGCTTTTAAAACGGGCATTCCCCAGGCCATGATAACCACCTTGGGCCACCTTAAGCTTTTGGCCATGACGGGTCAGATCGCCCAGCACCTCGCCAGTATCCTCGTCAGTTGCGCGGGTCCCCACCGGCACACTCAGCTCGAGATCGGCGCCACCGCGACCGGTGCAGTTTCCACCCTGCCCATTCTGCCCTCTTTGAGCCCGGTGAAACCGCTCGAAGCGATAATCAATCAGGGTATTGAGGTTTTCGTCGGCCACCAGGTATACACTGCCGCCGTCACCGCCGTCACCGCCGTCCGGCCCACCCTTGGGAACGTATTTCTCACGTCGAAAGCCAACTACGCCGTTGCCACCGTCACCGGCTTCAACACGAATTTCAGCTTCATCAACAAATTTCATTTATCACTCCAAGTCACGTCTCGCCGGGTGCCGTTCAGTCAATGCCGGTGGGAAATGGTGACCATTTGTTCTCAATTAATGACTACGCCCTTCAAGTTTACACCATTGCTGGCCGCCCAACATGAAGTTTGCTTCAATTCCGCCTGCTCCAAACAGGAAAATACCGGAAGTCAGGTTGGTACAAACGTAAAAAACCCCGCAAGCGCGGGGTTTTTTAAAGCCTGATAAGGCAAATGCTCAGCGTGCGCTTATTCAGCTACAATGCTTACAAACTTACGGTTTTTAGGTCCTTTTACTTCGAACTGAACCTTACCGTCTTTCAATGCAAACAAAGTGTGGTCTTTACCGATACCCATGTTGTCGCCAGCGTGGAAACGAGTTCCACGTTGTCTTACGATGATGTTACCAGCAAGCACAGATTCGCCACCAAAGCGCTTAACACCCAGGCGTTTACTTTCTGAATCACGACCGTTTTTGGTACTACCACCAGCCTTTTTGTGTGCCATGTGTTCGTGCTCCTCTTATGCGTTAATACCAGTGATCTTCACTTCAGTGAACCACTGACGATGACCCATTTGCTTACGAGAGTGCTTACGGCGACGGAACTTGACGATTTTTACTTTATCGCCACGGCCGTGAGTCACTACTTCAGCAGTAATTTTACCACCAGCAACATATGGGGTGCCGATTTTAACGTCGTCACCGTTGCTGATCATCAAAACATTATCAAATTCAACCGTGCCGCCTGGTGCGACTTCGATCTTCTCTAGACGAACGGTCTGGCCTTCAGCCACTCGGTGCTGTTTACCGCCACTTTGGAAAACCGCGTACATATCTTACTCCGCTCTGCGTCATCAAGGACGCAATCAATTCAAAAAACAGGGCGCGAATTGTACGTGAAACATCCGCGAATCACAACCCCGCTTCGCATAAAATTTGAGTGTTTTTCAACCTGGGGGCAGGAAACGGTCACAAACCGCTATAACGCCAGCTCTTTCTCGTCTTAATTGCAGGCCTGAGGCTGGCTAACCTTCTGACATACTGCCATAATTTATGGCATACACTGGAACCGCAATGCAATACGGATCCTGGGGATCCGAAGCGGGATCAAACTTAAAAGCTCGTTAAAACAGCTTGAAGTTCCTTTGCTAGCTGTGTTTTGGCGGTAATTCCATGGCAGTGTTCCACAACTTTCAAATAGCCGTTTTTCAGCGCAACAAAGTTTAACTGACGGCTTTTTAAGACGACGAGGTGGATACCCTTAGCGATTCAGGTACAATCTGCCCCAATAAATTGTACTCCCTCTTAATGGCATACTTGATGCGAACGATGCAAATGGAGCTAATGGACATCGCGCAAATCCGCGCCCTGGCCGCCGACGATATGCAAGCGGTTAACGCCCTGATTCAGGAACAGGTCGATTCGGACGTTGCGCTCATTAACCAACTCGGATTTTATATTGTCAACAGTGGCGGAAAACGCCTGAGGCCAATGCTGTCAGTGCTTGCAGCCCGGGCTATGGGTATACGCAACAGCGAGCATCATACCCTGGCGGCCATAGTTGAATTCATTCACACCGCTACCCTGCTGCACGACGATGTGGTTGATGAGTCCACATTAAGACGCGGCCAGAAAACCGCCAATGCGATTTTCGGCAACCAAGCCAGTGTGTTGGTCGGTGATTTTTTGTACACCCGTTCGTTCCAGATGATGGTCAGCCTTAATCGCATGCGTGTGATGGCGATTCTGTCTGAAGCCACCAACCAGATTGCGGAAGGTGAAGTGTTGCAGCTAATGAACTGCAATGACCCGGAGACCTCAGAGCAACGCTACTTTGACGTAATTTACGGCAAAACCGCCCGTCTGTTTGAAGCAGCAACCCAATTGGCCGCCGTTCTGACAGACCAGCCACCGGCCATAGAAATCGCCATGCAAAACTACGGGAAACATCTAGGGACTGCATTCCAGCTGGCGGATGACATTCTCGATTACGCCGCTGACAGCGCTGAAATGGGTAAAAACGTGGGTGACGACCTGGCCGAAGGCAAACCCACCCTGCCGCTGCTTTACGCTATGTGGCACGCTAACAGTGAGGCCGACCGCGAACTGATACGCGAAGCGATTGAACAGGCCAACGGCATGCCCCATCTGCAGCGTATTCAAAAGATCATGAACGAGACCGGATCATTAGATTATACCCGTGAATGCGCCCTCAAAGAGGCCGCCCTGGCAGAGCAAAGCCTTGAAGGTGTGCCCGATTCGCCCTATAAACAGGCGTTAATTTCCCTCGCACACCTGGCGGTAGAGCGCAGCAGCTAAGACGTTTGCTGGGGGTCAGCCCTCCAGCATCGCGCCAAGAATCCCCACCATAAACCCCAAGACGCCGCCCATTGAGGGCAGCCAGTGATTTTTCATGTGTACCTGCGGGGCAATATCCTGCAGAACCGTATAAAGGATCCCCCCGGCCGCGAACAGCATGATGGCGCTAACAACCTCGGGATAATGAGAAAGCCAATAGAACCCCAACAGGCTGCAAAGCGGGCCCAGAAGTGCCATGACGCAGAACGCCCAAACCAGTTTACGCCGATTCTTGCGCCCCCGGGCTTTCAGTTCACGATAGGCATTAAAGCCTTCAGGAATGTTCTGCACCGCAATCAGTATACCCAGCAACAGGGTACCTCCACCCAGTGCCGCGGCAGAACCCAGCGCGATTGACTCAGGAACAAAATCGCTCAGCATGGCCGCCAGCTGGCTGGCTGGGGTTTTATTACGCGCCAGCCACACGTCCAGCAGCATGAACGCAACCGCACCAGCCAGAAACCAGTAGCAGGCAGCGAAAATTTCAAGGTTTCTGATCCCTTCAGGCACAAGTACCAGGGCAACCGCAGAGAGCAACGCCCCGGCCCCCAGAGCCAGAATACCGTGGCGCAGTTCTTCCTGCAGCCAACGCGGAAAAATTGCTGGTACAAACCCCAACATAGCGCCAGCCGGCATGGCCAAACCGGCCAGCAAGGCTATCACCAATAAAGAGATAATCCCCGATTCTTGCATCCCTGCAACGTCGATCATTTACAGATCTTGGTCCCGGGTCATATTTTCATTGCGGTCGCGGTGCACAATGATGTTGTCTTCGATACGAATTCCACCAAATGGCTTCAGCGCTTCCACTTTGTCCCAATTGATGTATTTAGACTGAGGCGTGGATTTTAAATCTGCCAGCAGGCTGTCGATGAAATACAGCCCCGGTTCGATGGTGAATACCTGCCGTGCTTCAACCACCCGTGTGCAACGCAGGAAAGGGTGATCTTCCGGCGCCGGTTTTGGCGTTCCCCGGTCGTCGTTGACCAGGCCACCCACATCATGTACCTGCAATCCAAGGAAATGCCCGATACCGTGAGGGAAAAAAGTGCGGCTGATACCACTGCTGACTGTGTCTGCCCCGCTCAGATTAACAATACCGGAGTCACTTAATATTTCTGCAACACCTTTGTGCGCGAGTAAATGAATGTCGGTGTAAGGCACACCGGGTTTCAATGCGTCAGCCAGTGTCAGCGTAACTTTGTCCATTTGAGCAATTAAATCGGCAAATGCACCAGACTGACGGCTGTAAGTCCGCGTGATGTCGGCCGCATAACCATGGAAACTGGCTCCCGCGTCAATTAAAAAAGAGCGGGACTGGGCAGGTGCATCAATGTCGCACTGCATGTAGTGCAATATTGCGGCATGCTCGTTAAGCGCCACTATGCCGGTATAAGGTAAATCATTGTCACCATGACGGCTTGCCTGAAGATACGCCAGATTGATATCGAACTCACTCTTTCCGGCACGGAATGCTGCCTCTGCCGCTTTGTGCCCTGCTGCGGCCAGAACGTTAGCCTGGCGCAGGCAATCCAGCTCATAGTCGGTTTTGTAGGCACGATGATAATGCAGATAGTGCAGTACCCGGTCAGGGTTCACATTTTCAAAACCCAATGCATTGGCTACCTCCAGATACTCACCTACGTAGGCGTATTTCTGCTTGTCGTAGGGAAGGTGCTTTTCTACCGCATCCGCCTGTTTCAGCATAACAATATCAAAATGTTCCGCCCAAAAGTCTGTTGGCTCAGGCGGTACCTTATGCCAAAAATCAACTGGTCGATAAAAGATCAGCGTGGGTTTGTCTTCCCCATTGACCACCAGCCAGCAATTCGGATTATCCACTACCGGCAACCAGGCTTTGAACTGTGGGTTGACCTTAAACGGGTAGTGGTTGTCGTCCAGAAACAACCTTTTGCTCTGGCCGGAGTGGATAACCAAACCGTCCAGCCCCTCACGTGCCAACGCTTCTTTGGTTCGGTTCTGCAGTACCTGAATGTGCTCGTTATAGTTGGAAAAATCGTGTGTCATAAGCCCTCTGTTGCCAGCCCTTCTAACAGTGAAGTGGCGTATTTTGGTTCTTTGAATGGCGGCATTTTACAAGAAAACTGCCTGCTACGACACTTTGCAGCACAGCAACCCTGACGATAAGGTCAAAACCCATCCATTCGGCCTTACAGACCAACAACCTCAGCACACCCGGTTTCAAGCTAACTACTGAGGAAGCCCGGTTTACTACTGAGGTGCCAGTTGCAGCCCTCCCAGAGTTGCAGCATCGGTCACTACTGTAGATGTGGGCATCAGTGTGTTTGCCAGCTGTTCAAACAGATTCGATCTGGTGCCAAGCTGGTGCTCATAAATATATCGGTAGGCCAGAACCGCTTTAACATAGTGACGGGTCTCACGATACGGAATATTTTCAATCCAGATATCCGTGGGCAACATGTTTTGGTCGGGTAACCATTCCATTACCCGTTTCCAGCCGGCATTGTAAGAGGCAGAGACCAGCACAGGATTGTTGTCCAGCTTGTCCATCAGATAGCGCAGATACTGCACCCCCAACTCCACATTTTGCTCTGGCTCAAACAACACTTTGCGGCTGACCTGCTTCTTGGCCAGATAGCGTGCGGTGCCCGGCATGAGTTGCATTAACCCGGAAGCACCAGCTGGTGACACGGCATCGGCCATAAAGGCGCTTTCCCTGCGGGCTATCGCCATCGCAAAAGCAGGGTGAACATTGTAGGTTTCGCCCACCCTTGAAAATTGTGGCGCAAAAGCAAGGGGAAAACGGCGTTCAACATCGTCCAGATAACCACTGCGGGCAAACCCGACGATTGCCTGATCATACCACCCCCATTCACTGGCCAGAATTGCGGCATCCTTCACCAGCCCGCTGTCCAGTTGAGACAGCAAGTACCGCCACTCCCTGCGTGCACTGATGGAGCGCCCCAGTTGCAGAAATTCGTAGGCACGTTGTGCAGACGGCATTTGCGCGATGGCCTCAACATTGACCTCACTCCTCGGTGCCGGATGGCTCACCAAGTCCGGGGTTTTTGCCAGCTTTGCACCCGCCATAAAGCCATAGAAATGCCTTTCAGACGCCAGCTGATCGTAGATCGGCAGCGCCATCCCCTTCATTCCAAGTGCTTCATAACTTCTGGCCCGCCAGTACAGATATCCCTCTTCTTCCTGATTGGCTTCCCCGACCGACTCAATCACCGCCAGTACGCTCTGCCAATTTTGCTGGCGCAATAAATAGGCCATATGCCAGCGCTTAACATCTTCTTCAGCACCCGGCACATCAGCTCTTTCAAGCCATTCTCTTGCATCCGGATGATTGTCTATCGCCATACTGAGAGCAATTGCCCGGTGGATCGGCCTGAGCGCATCAGCCGCAAACAGGGGGTTCTCCCTATTTTGCCAAAGGAAATAACCTTTTACGGCGTTGTCAGGCTGTGACCAGGCCAAACGCTCCAGTCCAAAAGCAAGAACTGCCGCTTCCTCTTGAGGATGGGTGAGCGGAAAACGGGATTCACGCAGCACAATAGCAGGATTGGTTCTGACGGTTTGCCATAAGTCTGCCAGATATTGCTGCTCCTGAGGCAACCGACGTTTCAGATAGGGCAGCAAACGGGCATCGCCGCTGGTGACCGCCTTCTCCAGCCTTGCCAGAACCTTGTCACTGGTCATCATGCCCGCAGCCTGCCATTTCCGGAATAATGGATCGCAGGCTTCGGGCTGAGATTTCCCGGTAAGCCATATGTCATCTACTTTACTCAGCCAGTAGGCTGGATTAGTGGCTTCTTCAATTTGAAAGGCCAGGTAATGGCAGGTAATTTCAGCCCCCATGTCTTCCCGGTAGCTGGACATGAACGCCGATTTGTAACCGTACTTGGCGAGGTAACGTAACCAGCTGGAACGCAACGTATAGGTAAGCGGGTGGCCATCATAGCGGGATAAGAACTGTTCCACTTCCGCGCGATGTTCCAGATTAAGCTGGCGAAAGAGGCGCTGTTTAACCAGATAGGGGTAAAGTGGATAGCCCTGAAGTGTTTCAAACTGGCTGTCGAGGCTGGGTAGCTGGTCTTTGGGCGTGGTGCGGATGGCCTTTTCAAGGGCCTGGAATTGCGTGCGCTGCTCCAGGTTACTGTCATCGGCAGGCAATAGATTACCACCGGAGGCCGACGTGGCCCACACCGGCATAGCAATCATCATCAACACTAAGCTTATCCAGCTCATTCGACGCGTATTTAAGAACCGCTCAACTATTCGCATCAACGCCTTCCTATCAGAATACTCTCCACAACCCCTCTCCACGGAAGGGAACCAATGGCAATTAGCCCCCGGAACAGTGTCATTTGAAATAATACACCACCGAGCAACAGAAGCTGCCCCCCCCCATCAATCAGGTGTTATCAGCCCAAAGCTTAACGATGAAATGTTGATATTTTTGTGATTTATTTTTTGTAACCGGGGCACCAATAGCCGCTTTTGGCCCTTGTATTCAGTATATCAGCCTCAATTTGCGTTGCGCTGTCTTTTTTAACGAAATTCGCCTTCTGAAAAGTAAACCAACAGCTACACTTCTCCACAAAACTCAAAAGGCAGGGCAAAGCACGGCTATTGATTTTTAATCATTCATCGCCATCATTAAAAAAAATGAAACGACCGTTTGAATTTTTGATTGAAATTTTGCGTGGCTTTGTCAAAAATCTATTCACCCTAACGTGTCGGTGCGGCAAAGGCTGCTGGATGTTCGCCACCGCGATCGACGATCCCTGGCCATGCCAAAGGAGAGAATAATGTTATATGAAGGCAAAAGTCTGACAGTCAGCCTGTTGGATGACGGTTTTGCTGAACTGGTATTTGATGCCGCCGGTTCAGTAAACAAATTCGACCGCCAGACAGTATCTGAGCTGGACGAGGCCACTTCGGCACTGCACGCCCAAGGTGGCGTGAAAGGTTTGCTGGTACGCAGCAACAAACCCGCGTTTATTGTCGGTGCTGATATTACCGAATTTACCGATCTTTTCAGCCAGCCAGAAAATGAGGTTTTGGATTGGGTAGCACAAACTTCCCAGGTATTTGACCGGTTTGAAGATTTACCCTTTCCTACCATTGCCGCCATTACCGGCTTTGCGCTGGGCGGAGGCTGCGAAATGGCCCTGGCCTGCGACCTGCGGGTAGCCGACACGACCGCCGCCATCGGCTTGCCGGAAGTCAAACTGGGCCTGATGCCTGGCTTTGGCGGTACTGTGCGCCTGCCACGCCTGATTGGTGCAGATAACGCACTGGAGTGGATGACCACCGGCAAAGAGCGCAAAGCGCAGCAGGCCCTGAATGAAGGTGCCATTGATGCCGTAGTTGCCCCTGAAAAATTGCGCGACGCCGCACTGAGCATGCTGAAACAGGCTGCCGGGCAAAAAATTGACTGGCAAACCCGCCGCAGCGATAAAAAGGCACCGCTTAAACTGAACAAAAACGAAGCCATGATGAGTTTTTCCACCGCGCAGGCCATGGTCGCGGCAAAAGCCGGTAAACACTACCCGGCCCCGCACATGATGGTGGAAACCGTGAAAAACGCCGCCGGGCTTGAACGCGATGGCGCGCTGAAACTGGAAAATCAAGGTTTTGTTACACTGGCCAAAACCGACGCGGCTAAAGCCCAGATTGGCATTTTCATGGCCGACCAGTTGGTAAAAGGCAAAGGCAAAAAAATGGCCAAAGCCGCCAGTAAAACTATACAAAACAATGCAGTACTGGGTGCCGGCATTATGGGCGGCGGCATTGCCTACCAAAGCGCTGTTCGCGGCCTGCCTGTGGTGATGAAAGACATCAATACCGCGGCACTCGATTTGGGCCTCAAAGAAGCGGCCAAAATCTTGGGTAAAGGCATGGAACGGGGCAAAATAGACGCCAGAACCATGGCCACTGCACTGAACGCCATTACGCCAACGCTGGAATATTCGGCGCTCAAAAACGCCGACATGGTGATTGAAGCCGTAGTAGAAAACCCCAAAGTAAAAGGTATGGTGCTCAAGGAAACCGAACAGGCAGTGGCTGACGACGCCATTATCTGTTCCAACACCTCGACCATCTCCATTAATCAGCTGGCCGAAAACCTCGACAAGCCTGAGCGCTTCTGCGGCATGCACTTTTTCAACCCGGTGCACCGTATGCCACTGGTGGAAATTATTCGTGGTGAAAAAACCTCTGAGGACACCATCAATGCCGTTGTCGCCACCACCCTGAAAATGGGCAAAACTCCGATTGTGGTCAACGACTGCCCGGGCTTCCTGGTAAACCGGGTGCTGTTTCCCTACTTCGCCGGTTTCAGCAAACTGCTGTTGGACGGGGCCGACTTCGTAGCGGTAGACAAAGTGATGGAGAAGGTATTTGGCTGGCCCATGGGCCCGGCTTACCTGATGGATGTGGTTGGCATTGATACCGGAGATCACGCCGCTGATGTAATGGCCGCAGGCATTCCTGAACGTATGTCACGGCTTGAAAACGACCCGATCACATTGTTTTATAACGACAAGCGCCTGGGCCAGAAAAACGCCAAAGGCTTTTACAACTATGGAACCGACAAGCGCGGCAAGCCGACGAAAGTCGCGGCCGAGGAAGCCTACGCCCTGCTCGCTCCGGTTACCGCAGAGCCCCGGAATTTTGAGGCTGATGAGATAATCGCCCGCCTGATGGTGCCGATGGCCAACGAGGCAATTCGATGCCTCGAAGAAGGCATCGTCGACAGTGCCGCCGAAGCGGACATGGCGTTGCTGTACGGGTTAGGGTTCCCGCCGTTCCGTGGTGGCATCTTCCGCTGGATTGAAACTCTGGGATTAGCGAATTTCGTGGCCTTGGCCGACAAATACGCCGGTCTTGGGCCGATTTACCAGATCTCTGACGGTGTTCGCCAAATGGCCGACGACGGTAAATCCTACTTCGCTTAACCCCTGAGGAGATACATCATGAAAGAAGTCGTAGTTATCGATTGCGTACGCACCCCCATGGGTCGCTCCAAGGGCGGTGTATTCAGAAACGTGCGGGCAGAGACGCTGTCCGCCTCACTGATGAACGCTTTGCTAAAACGCAACCCGGGCATTGATCCGGCGGAAATTGAAGACATTATCTGGGGTTGCGTTCAGCAAACCAAAGAGCAGGGTTTCAACATTGCCCGCAATGCCCAGTTGCTTACCGAAATCCCGCGCACCACAGGTGCGGTGACCGTTAACCGCCTGTGTGGGTCCTCCATGCAGGCACTGCACGATGCCACCAGCGGCATCATGAGTGGCCGCGGTGATATCTATATGATTGGTGGCGTTGAGCACATGGGCCATGTGCCGATGAACTACAACATCGATTTTCATCCTGGCCTGGCCAAATACACAGCCAAAGCTTCCGGTATGATGGGCATGACCGCCGAATTGCTGGGCCGCCAGAATGGTATCAGCCGTGAAATGCAGGACGCCTTTGGAGCACGTTCACACCAGTTGGCGCATCAGGCGCACCTGGAAGGCCGCTGGGCCAATGAAATTGTGCCCATTGAAGGCCACAATGCCGACGGTACGCTGATTTCGGTAGATTACGATGAAGTGATCCGCCCGGACAGCACTGTTGAGACTATGGCGGCGCTGCGCCCGGTATTCGACCCGGTAAACGGAACTGTAACCGCCGGTACTTCATCGGCTATTTCCGATGGCGCTTCGGCCATGTTGCTGATGTCGGCAGAGCGTGCCAAAGCATTGGGACTGACACCCCGAGCCAAAATACGCGCCATGGCTGTTGCCGGTTGTGATGCCGCCATCATGGGCTACGGCCCGGTACCGGCCACACAGAAAGCACTGAAACGGGCTGGCCTGAGTATGGACGATATCGATTTGGCGGAATTCAACGAAGCTTTTGCTGCGCAGGCGCTTTCGTGCATCAAGCAGCTTGGCTGGCTGGACAAGGTGGATGACAAGGTGAACCTGAATGGCGGTGCCATTGCCCTTGGCCACCCACTGGGTTGCTCAGGTTCGCGCATCAGCACCACCCTGCTGAACCTGATGGAAGCCAAGGACGCAACATTGGGCCTTGCTACCATGTGCATTGGCTTGGGCCAGGGTATTGCCACCGTGTTTGAACGGGTGTAAGCCGATACTCCTTTAACGCCTCAGAGCGGCTCAATTGAGCCGCTTTTTTTGCATTCAACCTGCTTTGAGCAATTTGATCAACGCTTTACCCAGCCGCACGTTGAGTGCCCCAGCCGCCACCGCTTCTGCAGAGTTTTCAACAAGCTTGGCACTGAGCGACCCGCCTATCTGATTGGCGATTTCATCGGTAGCCAAATCAAAAATGCTTTGTGCAGCCAGGTTCTGAGCCAGAATTTTCAACAATTTCCAGTTACCCACCGTAGCCGGGCGCAAACCAAATACCAGGGCGATACGACGGATAGTACGCAGGCTTGTCCATATGATCACCAGGGTTTGAATCAAATGGTTGGGGCTTATGAATGCCATACTTCCCGCGACCATGGACTCCTTTTTCAATTCGCTCGCCGCCCGTTGCTCCACGGCTTGCTGCACACGTAGCCGATACAGTTCCAGTACCTCACGACCGGACATATCGGAATTCAGCGACTGCTCAAAGCGCCGATAACAAAGCGCTGCGTAGCTGGCCGGGAAAAAAGCACGGCCATAGCTGGAAAGTACTTCCATCACTCTGGCGCGCTCGGGTTCAGCCCCCAGCTCTGACAACGGTATGCTATTGGAGACAAACCGGCTCACCTGCCGATAGCCTCTTGCCTCCCTGGCTATCAACGCAAACAGACAAACCACAAAAGCCAGCATTAAACACGCGAGCAGCCCTGTTATGAATGGATACTGTTCAAAGCTTGCTACCAACGCGGCCACAGCCTTAAAAAGGCCATAGCCGAAAGCAAATACGCCACCAAAAATCAGGGTTAGCGTACCCCACGCGGGTTCTTTCACCATGGCTGAAGGCTCCCAGCCACCCTGCTCAAACCGGGCCGGCATAGCCTGCTCCGGCGGTGGGGCATCAACCGGATTCTGAGTGATCCTGGTGCGGTAATGGGGTTTGGAATTACCTGCCATTTGATGTCTCCTGGCTGAGTAAAAACTGAAATAACCTGTCCAGTCCGCGCCCGTTAAGTATACGCGGCAGGAAGTCGTCGGGGACCTGCGCTTCCAGAACCGGAAAGTGTTCGTCATTTGCCATCGCTTCCAGTCTGGCCGGAATGGGCTCAAAACAGGCCTCCATATACTGGCGGGAAGAATTCATATACCGCAAGCACTCGTCTGTTGCTCCTGGGTCTGTAGCCTGAATGGCGGACACCAAAAAATGCTCAAAATTGACATTTTTGCCAGTGAAGTGTGCCCGGGCCCCCTCGGTGACCTGTTCCAGCAACGACAGCATGTTCTGCCGCTGCGACGGAGGCAGCAAATCCATTTTTGTTCCCACAAAAGCCACACGCCCCTGGGCATTCCTGCGCAAAATGTTTTTGCTAAACCAGCCTGGATTGCCATACACAAAGGTATCCGCCAAATGGCTCAGGGTTTCTTTTAACTGGTACAAATGCTGTTTGCTGTGATTGAGGCCCGCAAACAAATCAACCAATATGATCTGCTTGTCAGAAGCCTGGAAACTGTTTGACTTTAGTGGCTGAAGCCAGTCTTTCAGAAAAGCCTGGTAATGACGCTGAAATATTTCCGTCCACGGGTTGGAAGGGTCGCTGCTGACTTTGGCCGGTAACGGGGTAAAACCGCTCTGCTGCCAGTCAAAGCCGGAACTTTCCAACAACAAACTACCGGGCTGAAGCATGGAAATTCCCGCCTGCTTGGCGCTCACCAAATATTTGCGGTAGGCCGCCACCAGCTCACTGATCAACTCATTGGAAGGTGCTTGCTCGAAGTCAAACCCACGGACAAAATCATGCCACTGCTGCGCAAACCCCAATTGGGGCTCACTCAACTGCTGAGCCCAGGCGGAATCAGACCATTGGGTAAATGATTTCGACAACATGGGAAAATCTGTTACCCACTCTCCCGGGTAATCCACAAACTCAAAGACCACCGTGGAGTGCGAAAACACCCACGACCTTATGCCTTTGGTTTGCCGCAACCGAACCACCAGCTTAAAGCCATACAACTGCTCTGTGGGGGCAGGCCAACGCTGATGCGCCAGTGCTTCCAGATGTTCCTCAATCGGAAACATGGTATAGCCTTGCAACGGCTCGACATGCATGCTTTCTACCTGCTCCGGAGGCAAGTAATGCAGCAGTGGCAAGCAATTATATTGCTGTTCACACCGATACCTGAGCATTGTCATCAAACTGGTGAACAACATTGATTTTCCGCTACGGCTCAAACCAGTGATGCTGAAACGATGACGCTGTTTGAAAAGCGAAGCACTCAATGGTTCCCGCCCCTTTGCCATCCAGCCTTTTGCAGGCCTTGTAATATCTTCCAGTATGCTACCCATAAAACCTTAATCGCCAACTGGCGTGCCGAAAATTATGTTACTCCGAGAGTAGCAACACGGCCCCGGTTTGTTCACGTAAGTTTAGATGTAGCTACTAATGATAACGAATACAATGGCTGGGCAACGTTTTGTTACACACTGGCCGGCCTATTCCAGCGGGCTGACCACCCCATGCCCACCTCGCTGAATGACATGCGTATATATTTGTGTTGTGCGAACGTCTGTGTGGCCCAACTGTTCCTGTACGGTACGAATGTCGGCACCTCGCATCAATAAGTGAGTGGCAAATGAATGTCGCAATGTGTGCGGCGATACATTTTTCTTGATTCCTGCCTGTGCCGCTGCGCGCTTCACTGCCCGCTGAATTTGTTTCTCATCAATGTGGTGGCGGCGCAAAGCACCGCTTTCAGGATCAATACTCAGCTTGGAAGCAGGAAACAAGTACTGCCAGGACAGATTATGACACTGCACCCCATATTTCTTTTGCAGCGCATTCGGAAGCCAGACTCCCGCGTATCCCGGCATACTCCTGTCTTCCTCCCAGCGCACAGATACCTGGGAGATTTGCGCTTTGAGGGCGGGCACAAGAGAGGTAGCCAGGGTAACAATCCGATGCTTTCCCCCCTTTCCATACCAAACTCTCACACAGTTAAAGTCAAAATCGATATCGCCGACCCGAAGTCGCATACACTCCATTAACCGCAAGCCGCTCCCATACAGCATTGAGCAGGCCAAATGATGATTGGCCGGTACGCACCGAAGCAACTCAGTAATCTCAGACGAGGTTAAAACCACCGGCAGCTTTCTGGCCCGCCGGCTATTAATGAAGTCCATTTCTTCCGACAGTGGCTTACCCAAATATTTTGCGTAAAGAAAAACCAGTGCATTCAACGCAATTGCCTGTGTACTGGAAGACAATTTTCGCCGGGATGCCAAATAGGTCAGATATGCCATAACCTGCTCCTGATGCAATGCACTTGGGTGCCGGTAACGATGATATCGGATGTAGTCTGCGATCCAGAAAAGATAGGTTTGAATGGTGCGCTTCGCATAACGATTTAACAGCATAAAATCGTACACTTCCTGCAAAAATTGTGATCGCATTGGAACCTAGCTGTTAATCGTAAAATAAGATTAAATCTACCCTTTGCAATGAAGTTACCCCACTGAACTAAATAACTGATTTAAATGAGTCTTTTTAGTACCGGATTAGCAAACCCAAATGAGGTTTTTCACTCTTTAAAACATACGTTAGACGTGTATCCAAAGGGTTGTTATAGTGGGGAAAAATCAACTTCGGCGAGAGATTTCCAGTGCAATCATTACACCACATAAACCCCGGTGCTTTGCACCACTTTGAAATCTATTAAGCTGTTATACGGCACAGGGAATTTAACGAGATTTTAGACAATATGGAATTGAGCACTTTATTACCAATTTTTATTTCCGTTATTCTTGGGGTTATTGCCTATCAACAAATGCTTATCAATAGGAATAAACTTAAGCTAGACCTATATAACAAGCGCTTTGAAGTATATCTATCTGCATTGACTTTCTATCAAGAAGTTACTTCTGATGGACCATCTAAAGAATGCCATCGAGACTTTATCAATAAAAAAGAGTCTGCTTATTTTTTATTTTCAAAAAATCAGAAGATATATGAGTTATTAAATAAGATGCATAGTGAATCTTTCAAAATATCCGCTTACAGGACTGGAGCAGACCAGTTGAAAGATTCTCCTGATGTCCTAAGAAAAGCCCGAGAGGATTCTCAAAATGCTTTGAGTTGGTTTAACGGAGTAGTCGATCTTTTGAGGGAAGAAATGAAAAGCTATTTGAGTTTTAATTAGGGTCGCCGTATAACAAACCAAGTCAGCGGGACACTAACACGTAGGCTTCCGTCACTTCGTTCCGTATTATAGCCTACGTGTTACTGCCCCTGCTTGGGGCGTTAGTAGCACTTCAGTTGTTTGTAAAAATAACCTCAGCATTTAACTAAAAAACGGAATTCGGGCTTGGCAGTTTCGTTCTACAGCATTAAGCCAAGGAGCAAGGCACATGTCCAATCAGTTCGTTCAATTGCGCCCTCAGCTAATTCACATGGCGTATAGGTCCTCCTGTCCGTTCTCTGTGGTATTCTTCTGTTTTGTGCAAATTTTAAACGGCGTTGTTTCTATGTGGTGTGCCTACGGTAGTAGGGTCTGTTGCGTAGGTGCCACTAACAAATTGGTCAATTTGACCTCCACTGCGGCGTTCAATTTGTGGCGAATGCCACAAATAGCTCGCCTCCGTTCCGGCAAATTACCAAGGCGTTAGCCCCCAGTACTCTCTCAATGTTGCTCAGCAACGCTGTTATACAGAAACGGCAAGGGCTACCCACCCGGCTCACCTTTCCGCAGTCAGCCCAACCTCTTTTTTTGGCAGCGCTATAAACGCAG
>NZ_QRHA01000019.1 GCF_003367475.1 Alteromonas aestuariivivens | reverse complement strand
CCGCCTGCTTAAGAATGGCCAGGATCTGACTGTCCGTGTATCGTGATTTTTTCATGCAGAATCTCCTGCGTTCAGGTTACGAGAAAATTCTACTTTTGGCTGCTGTTATTTTTAGGGGGGATTACCAGCCCAGTCTGGCTCCTGAAACCGCTTGGCATGGCGGGTATCCGCTTGCGGATAAAAACGCCGGGCTAACTGCGCATCATCCAACGCTTCCGGTAGCGGCCAGGACAGGTTCATGCTCTTGGCTTTACTGAGCAGCGTTTGGATACTGCCCACACTCACTTTGGTGCTGCGACCTATCTCGCGGATACTCAATCCCGCTGAGAAATGCAGTCTTAAAACCTCTCTGATTTTACGCATTGTTATCCTTTTCAAACCTAACCCTCACTCGCCAACGAAAAGTCAGTGGTTAAGTTATCAAATTGATAGTGATATCAATGCGTTGAAATGATTCCGGTGTACTTGAACACCGATTCCGGAAATGAGCACAAAAGTGTACTAAATCAATCCGGAATCAGTGTTCAAATGATTCCAGAATAGGTGTTCAAGTGTTTCCGGAATCGCTGTTCAGATCCGGCCGGAATATGCAAGTAGGCATTAATCCATAAGATAGGGAGGCTGCTGCTACAATCCTCCCATCTGAAATGCACTAGGATTTGGCAAAGTCCCCTTCTACTAACTGAGCAACACGAAACTCCAGAGCATCATCAAGTTGGCCAATTTCTTTCAAAATACGCTCCTGGGTTTTTATCGACATGGAAAGTGAGTGGTAACTTGCCAGCTTGTAGATATAGAGCAATGCAACAACATGCAGAGCTACTTCGAAGGATTCTGCGATTGCTTTAAGTTGTTCAACGGTTTCAGTTCCCAGTCCCTTTTTCAACAGGTAGTTTGCAGTCCATTTGGACGGACGCCACAGGAGTTTATCTAGCTCTTTAATCAGTAAGGATTCTGCGTGCCAACCTTCGTTTGTATCACGTCGTAAAAATGCAGGTATATCAAGGTAGTCTATGTTGGCATTCAGCGAATGTGTGAGGGGCATATAGCTTGCAATCTCGCTTTCCATACAACAACCAACACTTTGCGGAATAACCATCATCGACCGGTGTTCAGCGTTTATTTTTTCACCGGTCTTATCAACCATAATAAAGCTGGTGTAACGGGTCAGCATGCCGAGTTGCTCTGCAAGTTGTTGGGCCTCACCTTGACCCAAATTCATCATATGCCGCATCGCTGCAAGTTGGACAACCGCTTTTGCCCATTTCCCCTCTTCAGTGCGCTTTTCACCCATAGCGATAGATGAATCTTGTGCTCCAGCCAACTCTTCGCCGGTTGCAAAAACAGGTTGAGGTGAGTTTGGGTAGTAGCGCTTGTTAACTGATAACCAGTCAGGGGATTGCTGCCATTGAATGGAACCAAAGGGGATGCTGCCAAGTAATGAGTGTCCAAAGGACTTTACTGTTGCAACAAGCTCTCCGTGGGGGTTTACAGCAATTGAGTTCCCGCCAGCAATATCAGCCAGTTGATTTATCAGATGCTCATTCACACTATATCCGACACCGACAGTATGGATTATCACGTTACGCTTGTGACTGAGTAAGGTAATCGCAGCGAGCTCTTCCCGGTTAATGTTTACCTGACCGTCCGTGATCACAATGAGATGCTTGGTTTCCTGGCTTTCGGGTAAGGTTTTAAGAGACGCTACTAAAGCTTTAACAATTTCTGTCCCGCCCATATCAGCATTCATACACGCGATGCACTGTCTGAGCCTTTTCCTGATATCTCCGCTTAACTCAGAAGACGCGGGGAGCAAGGTTTCGACATCACAGCCGAATGACGAAAGATTGATGCGCACTGCTTCTGGTATCTCTTCGAGCAATGAATTCAGTGCAACTTTCGTGAGGGCGATGCTCTGTCCTGACATTGAACCAGAACGGTCAATCAAAACGTGAAATTCGGTATCTGGCTGACAGGCTCCGGTAGTGTGATTGGATGAAGGGCTGGGATACCCCAGCAGATAGCTTTTACCTGCGCAGGTTCCTGCATGATAGTGTTCCTGTGCATTGGCTGACCAACTACAGAAAATATCTTTGTCTAGCAGTCCGGAAAACGTCTGCTTTTTATCCCCGGCGACGATATTGTGTGAGGCATGGGTGATGACTATTGGCTCTTCACTGTGTATTTCTGCATGAAAAGGATACTGGGCAAAAAGGTAATACTCTGGTTCGATATCGTTACTACCCGTTCCATAGCGCGGGGCAATGGTTGTAGGCAGTCGATAGGTTAGTACTTTGCCTAAGTCAGTGGCTTGCAGGATCTGCGCGATTTGCAGTTCAATTTCAATGCTCTCCTGACTATCCAGATTGCCTATATTGATTGCATAGAGGCCGTCATTTAACGACTCGACTAGTACTGTCCGGCGCTCCTCTTCTATCGCCTCTTCATATTCGCGAGCGGCGTCTTTTCGTGACATGACCTCAGCTGTAAAACTACGATGGTCAACAACCACATGGCACGCCATAAGAGATGCTGCTCGAGGAAGGGCAAAATGATAGATTGCTTCTACAGGTTGCGTTTCCAGATTGGTGTAGTTCAGCTTGTAATTCGTAATTGCTAAAACACCTTTGATTTCGACAGCAATACTGGCAGACAAAGGATTAATCATTGTTCTTTTCTCCTTGCTCACGTAACACAAAGTCGGAAATGACCTGGCATAGCTGCCGCAGTGAGTCATCGTTAAAATTGCTTATTTTACTGTCGACATCCAGCACAACTCCTGGCTGTATATGAATGCGCGAAATCAGACTCAATTCGCCGGGTGTCATTGCAGAGGCATTCACTTCACCACCACTGTTCATGATGTCTGCTATTTTGGAGAGGTTTAACCCGGCATCTTTGAACTGTTTTACTTTTAGTAGCTGCTCAAGGTGTCTGTCCGTGTACTGCGGAGTTCTGCGCGCACCTAAGGGTGGCTCAACCAATCCTTTCTGGATGTAAAAGCGAATTGTCCGTTTGGCAATGCCAGTCAGTTCTTCTAATTCTTCTATTGTATAGTCGGCCATTTTTATTTGACAGTTTAAATGACAGTACATGTGTTATATAACTTAAGGTATGGATTGTCAAATATCTTAAGATACTGACTACGTTTCCTGAGGTGAGGTCACTTTTCGCGGTGAGTTATTTCTTGGAAAGTATCTAACCTAACAATTTATTTAGAAATAAATCTTTAAAATTCAAAAACATAAGTTAAAAATTACACTTTAAATGTAATCTACTCTTGCGTTACATAATTAATGTAATCTATAGTTAGGTTACATTATTAATGTAATTGGGTGCTGCATGTTCAACATCAAAGTTTCAGAAATCACAGATAACCGTCCTTTCGTCGAATCAGATATGACCGAAATGGCGTTTTACGTTAAGCAGACATTTGCCCGCTATTCAAAAATGATCGATAGCGGCTATCTGGTAATGGAAGAAAGCTTTCGACAGGAAAATGACGATACAGTCACTCGGCAGTTTGATCCTAACAATGAAGAACTGCTGTGTTACGCAGATTCAACATTGCTTACTAATTTGAAAGACATTTACCAGTTTTGTTTTGTAGAGACAGACAAGCGTAAATTTTTTGATGCTGTTGCGGAGGGTTATGGCATCACAATGGGCGGCATAAATGATTTCCTGTCAGAAACTATGTCCCCGTGTCTGTGCTATCAGTCACTTTCTGAAAATGGTGTGATGGAAGACTACTATGATAGCAGCAAGATCCATCGTCTTTTCATTGCCTTTTTCGCCCAATTGAAAGTGGTTTACGGCTCTTTGGATGAGCAGTTATCGAGCGTGCCGGATATGTCTCACCATCTGGCTAATATCCAAGCATTGGGCGTCGACTTAAATCATTTTTCTTTCCGTGAGATCACAATGCTGTCCGGTTACAAAACTGAGCGAGCAGTCAGAAATCTAGCCTCTCCATCTACACCTGCACACAGACGTATCAGCATCATTAAAGAGGGGAGGAATACTTATGTTTCTCACGATGAGGCAGTACGGTGGCTAAGCAGCAACGGAAAGTCAATGTAGCAGGAGAGCTAGATGAAAGGTCACACTAGAAATGTTAAATCAGCAAAACTAGTTTCAGCAGAAGCGTTGTTTGTTATCCAGTTGCTGAAACTCTCATTAGGAGAGAAACCATGATTTCTACCCACCATGCACAAAAACGCTGCCAGCAACGTGCTTTGAATAAACATGCTCTTGCTGTAATTGCTTCTATTGGCATGCCTATCGAGCAGAAAGGTGGAACTTCAATTGTAAGACTTGATCGTGCAGAGCTTAGATCCTGGGTGGCTGCACTAAACGAAGTCATGTATCTGCTCTTTTCTAATGCGTCAGTTGTGGGTGGACTCAAGAAAAGAAAGATTAAGATCGTTAAGCAGCTATTGCGATACTTACAAACCAGCAACCAACCCTATGTTGTTGTAGACAATGATGAAGATGTCTTGATCACATGTGGGCATGCCTTTGAACTGCGTAAAGTGAATCCATAAGTCGAGGATCCGATGAGTAATATTTATTTCAGCCAATATAGCGCGGCATTAAAAAGCTACACGGACGATGTACCTTTTTGTGAATCTTTAAAAATGCATGAGGAAAAAGACTTCAGTGTTTATTTTTCACCGTTTGAGTTCGTCAACAAAGATGCAAAAATCGTTGTCGTCGGCATTTCACCTGGCGCTACACAGGCCGATATTGCCAACGTCTGTGCCCGAGATCACTTGAGTAATGGAAACACCGAAGATCAAGTATCCGAATTGGCCAAGAAAGCTGCCAG
Source organism: Alteromonas aestuariivivens (assembly GCF_003367475.1). Taxonomy (GTDB): domain Bacteria; phylum Pseudomonadota; class Gammaproteobacteria; order Enterobacterales; family Alteromonadaceae; genus Alteromonas; species Alteromonas aestuariivivens. The sequence continues at coordinate 10,565 of NZ_QRHA01000019.1, read as the reverse complement.
TTTTGGTGGAGCGCTGCGAAGTAATTTGGTTTCGCTTTTGGACCATGTAGGCATCAGTCACTATCTGGGAATTTCATCCTGTGCGTCGCTTTTTACAACAAACAGCAAATTGCTACACAGTACGTCAGTGTTTCGGTACCCCACCTTACACAAAGGAGTGCCAATAAGTTCTGCAAAGCCAGGATTAACAAATTCGTTTCTTAAGCACATGATTGATACTTACCTCAAAAGTGAGTGCGAGCAGTTTGGCAGCGAGGTTTTATATTTGCCACTTGGTCAGGGTGTTGCTGACATATTGCTTTACCTTGCAGATGAAGGCGTAATAGGCAGGCAACAAGTATTAATTGGCTTGCCTCACCCTTCTGGAGCGAATGCTGAACGGATTCAATATTTTTTGGGGCAAAAGGAGAAAGCGATGCTGTCAGCAAAAACCAACGCAAACCGGATTGATGAGACCAAGCGGGCACTCATGGCTCAGCTAAGGACACTTGGAAAGTCGCCATCCACAGAGCCTTTTACCGTAGCGGCAAATATGGTTCGCAAAGAAACCACAGCCAAGCTTTCAACGTCCGCTGCAAAGGCTGCTTCTTCGTCTCTTTCTAATTTTGCTTCGCCATCAGATGGATTTATGCAAAGCGGTTTCGAGCAGCGCTTGCGAGAGAGTCTCCAGGCCGCTGGGTTAAAGGTTGCTCCAATAAAGGGTCGAAAATCTAAAGAGCTTGCCATCTTGTCTGGTGATGTAACCATCGCTTATGTCAGCAGAAAATCAGGTTTAAAAAAGGGTGAATTGGTGATTGTTGTCCACCCACGTTTTGCTCAAAAGCTGGATAAAGCAACAGCGGATATTTATGGAGTAAAAGTGCGCATGGGCTGCAAATCCAGATTCGTTTCGAGTTCAAATTATCACGGCTTTAACAGCAAGGATTGGACTGATCAGATTCTTACCAACGAGCATATTGCCGCTGCATATACCGTGGATGTGAACGACGGATTAAGTCCATTGATGACTCTTCTCAAAAGTCGATTAGCAGCATAGTTTAGGCCATATGAATCAAGAATTACCTGAACCTCTTTTTAGACGCGGCCTAAGGCTTTTGCGAGCGATAAGTCTGTTACATCGACAAGGATATGAAGAGCTTGCTTGCACTTTTTTCGCAGGAAATGAAGTTGATAGTTGGATAGTAGCCCTATGCCACATTGACAATCTGTTGGTGGACGGTATGGATTGTACAGCCGTAATCCTTGATGAAAGCAAGGAAGTCTATGTGCATGAGCAGGGAAAAAGGGGGAACGAGTATTTTGGCTGGCAGGATCTAAAGAGTGCATCTGCGGAAGAAATTGCTAATGCTATTAAAGATCGCTTTGCCCCTTTAATTGGGAAATGTTTTCGAAAAAATCGGGAAAACGTCGGATGGTTTACTCAGGTACTCGGACATACCGAGCAGGATAAAAAGCTACCTTATGCCAGTATCTCCAAGCACTACCAGAAACCTTCCTGGGTGTTTCAACTGGGGGCACCCCATTTCGTAGGCTTGCCGCCAGCGGCTAAAGTTTTTACAGCTGGAGATGAGAAGTACTACTTTCATCGGGTGTGTTATCACAAAACAAAAGATTGGCATCAATCACACTTCGATATTATCAATGACATAAGCTCACGAGATTTAACTGTCGTACCTGAATATCCACGCAATTGGGTTGAAATTGAAGAAATGGGAGCCTATTGGGAAGGGGCTGTCTATTTTGTGTTTAAGCACCTCAGAATAACGTCCACCCAGGAATTTTTGCTATTCCTGGAAGGGCAAAGGCGAGAATATCCAATGGGTGATTGGTTTTATCGGATCTACAACAGTGAGGGGCAGCTAGATCACTTTATCGCCTTTGTCGTTAGTAATCATTTGCGGAAGCAACAATTCGGGCTCAGTCAGTTGCAGCTCCGGTGGAAAATGTGGTTAAAGTTTTTTGAAGATAAAACCCATCCTGCTCATACGCCAAGCGATTCTTACTTATTGTCTTCAGAATGTGATCCTTACTACGGGGGCACCAATCCACTCCACCTTGGTATGATATTCGAATACGACGAGGCGAACTGGTTGAATAGTTAAGCTTAGCGGTGTTAATCGAGCGTTGTGTAGAGATGAATACAATTAAAATTTGGGGGCGCGAGTTCAAGCTGATAACTCAGCGGTTGTGATATAAGTCGAGGACATACATAATCTCCATTACTTCAAAGAGCTCTTTTGATGCTCTAGAGACACAATATGACACTAAAAGGTTTCTTGCCAACACCTTTTTGATTCTTTGTAGAGTTATTTTGAGGCTTAAAGTGGTTAAATGTAATCTTTCGGCATTAATGGGTGCTAGAAAACTTAAAATATCTGACGTTGTTCGTGATACTGGAATAAACAGAAGTACAGTTACTCGGCTCTATCATGAGACAACAACTAGAATAGACTTCGAAACACTTGAAGCGCTGTGTAAATATTTGGAATGCGCGCCCGGGGAGCTTCTGACTTTAAGTGATTAAATTTGAGGCTGATTTTGAAGCGTTTTCTTTCATCCAATGAGATCAAGGCAGTACTCAACATCTCCGACTGCGAGCTGATGCATCAACGAGTTGGAGGGCAACTCACATTTGAGAAAAGCGGGAACGGTTTTTTCTATTCTTTGCCATCTTCGGCGTCTATTTTGGCGCACCCTCTCGGACAACAATTGCTTAATTGGCATATCACAAAGCATAAATTAGCCGTTGCTAATATGCCTAAAGACCCCGAAACAAAGAGGGCATTGGAAAAGCTAATCTGGGACATTTTACTCCCAATTGAACGGCAATTTAGCCGGCCCACCATTACTTATGGTTTTACCGCTTTGGAATTACACAAAGTGATTAGTAAACATTTCCCGGCGGGTACCGCTCCTAGCTTGGATCAGCATGCAGCCAGCGAGAAAAACAGTGCTGATAGTTATATTTGCAAACGCAGTGGTGCGGCTTGCGATTTCATCGTTGCCAACGTGAAGAGCACCGAACTGATTAAATTTATTACCGAAAAGCTGGATTATGATCGCATCTATTTTTATGGGACCGACCGCCCTATTCATGTTAGCGTGACATTAGGTATGCCGAAACGTCATCTACAAGTAATGTGCACAAGCGACAACGGTAGACGCTATCCCGCCAGAAAGGCATTTGGGGAAGCCGCAAAGGACCTAGCAGCCTCATTATGATGAACGCACCGCTGTTTAACGAATTAGTATCCGCTATTCAAATAGGTAAAAAACTGCCCGATGCGATCTACCTGCATGACAGCGCACTACTTAGCGTGCCCGACAAATTGCACAAAGTAATATTGGCCGTTGGTAACGCTCTTAAAATTCCGCGAGACCAATGGAATATTGTTAAATTATCGCGCAAAGATTTTGCATTGAGTCTACTGCACTATCCGGATTTTGAGCACGATGCTTACCCGGCATTAAAACAAAGCGTGACGGTTAACTTAGAAAAGCTCAGCCATAAAGTAACCGATTATACCAGTTACGATAACCCACCGATTCTGCACCGAAAAGAGACAATGGTGTTAGAAACCCACCCTCTGTATGAGGAATTTCAACAAATTACACAAGAAGGCGAGCGTGCAGGGTTATACGATAATTCCAGACATATTGGTTTTAAAGCATCGTGGGAAGCCCTTATCAACTCACACGGTTATGAATTGGTTGATGGAAGGTTATTTAGAAACTCAGCACTATTAAATAATGCAGACAATCAACAAATTGAGCGCGATAAAACCGCCATCGTACGTTATGAACTGTCCGCACCAATGAAAGTGCTTGCCAAACACGGCTTCCTAAATGGGCAATACTCTATTTTTGACTACGGTTGTGGCAGAGGTGATGACCTGCGAGAGTTAGAGGCACATGGTTTAGATGCGCTTGGTTGGGATCCTAACTTTTTACCCGATGCCGATAAGGTAAATGCTGACCTCGTGAATATTGGCTTCGTAATTAATGTGATCGAAGAACGAAACGAGCGCATGGAGGCAATCCAAGGGGCGTGGGAGCTCACGAAAAAACTGTTGGTGGTTTCTGCCATGCTCGCCAACGAAAGTTACCTAGCCCGCTTCACGCCCTACAAAGATGGCATCATCACCAGCCGCAATACATTCCAAAAATACTATACCCAGAGCGAACTCAAAATGTTTATTGAGCTTAGTCTTGATGAGGCCGCTATTGCGGTAGCGCCTGGTATTTATTTCGTGTTCAAAGACAAATACCTAGAACAAGACTACTTACAGAACCGGCATAAGCGAAAGCACAACTGGGAACATAAATCTAAGCCCATCAACGTAAAAGAAGCCAGGACACAGCTTTTATTTACAAAACATGGCGAGTTGTTTGAAGGCTTTTGGGAAGTTTGTCTTTTGCTTGGTCGTTGTCCAGTAAAAGAAGAGTTCGATCGTGCAGAAGACCTTTTGGCACTGGTCGGCACGATGAAAAAGGCATTCCGATTGTGCCTTGCATTTTATGACAAAGAAGAGCTTGAGATTTCCCGCAAGATGCGAAGAGAAGACTTGTTGGTTTATTTTGCCGTAAGCCTTTTCGGGAAGCGCAAACCATACAAGCATCAACCAGAGCAAACCAAGCGTGACATTAAAGAGTTCTTCGAAACGCACAAAAGCGCACAGTCACAAGCCACAGAGCTACTCTTCCAGATTTCGGATACACAACGCATTGAACAGGAGTGTTTAGCTGCGCATCAAACCCTTCCCCAAAGCGTATTAGTGGAAGAGTGCGATCAACCTCATTCACTGACCTTTCACAAACAATACCTAGACTTATTATCCCCCCTATTACGGGTTTATGTGAGCTCCGCACTTCAGCTATACGGTGAATTAGAAGACATTCAACTGATCAAAATTCATATTACATCTGGCAAGCTTACTTTGTTAGGCTATGAAGACTTCGAGCATGAGGATAATCCTCGTCTAAAAGAGCGCGTTAAGATTAAGATGGCAGAGCAGGATGTAGACTTTTTCGATTACGTTGATGAACAATATTTAGCTGTTCTAGAAGGCAAGGATCAATATGTCGCTTAAACCACTGTCAGAATCTTCCTAATCCCGTAAGGTTTCTTGGAAACTTTATTGAGCTCCAATTTGCCACCGTATGTTGAGATACCCTGCCTAACCTTACAAAGCCCAATACCAAATGGCCCACCAACTCGGTTTTAATACCTGGGAACCCTATAATTAACCAAAATTTGCATCTTATTTTTCACGTAATACTTTACAGTTTGGACTTTTTACGTAAAAATTTTACGTAACACTTATCGTCTCTACCTCATAATGAACAATCTTGATAACGATTTCTGCTACTCGTTTCCTGCAGTGAGAGGAGTTCAAGCAGGAAGGCCTTTTTATATAGCTACTTGCCCGTTGCGGATTATTCCAAAAATCTTCATATACGATGAAGAGGAGGTTCCCCCTGAGCTGCGGGCGCAGCGGACGTTGAACAAAACACGCATCCCAGAGATGTCTCGCTACTTAGTTGATAACCCTGACGACTATGTATTCTCTGCGCTTACTGCTTCGGTGGGCAATGAAGTCTCCTTCATTGAGCAAGATGGTGCGCCGAATATCGGTACGTTAAAAGTATCAATGAATGCGAGCATTTTGATAAATGACGGACAGCACAGAAGAGCAGCGATAGAGGAAGCTATCAAACACAAGCCAGAGCTAGGCCAAGACAATATTGCCATTGTGTTTTACATCGATGAGGGGCTGCATAGAAGTCAGCAGATGTTTGCAGATTTAAACCAACATGCGATCCGCCCATCTTCTTCATTATCAACGCTATACGATGATAGAGACCCCGGAGCGAGAGTTGCAAAATACCTAGCGAATACGGCCAAGCCATTTATTGGCTTTACCGAAATGGAAAAAAGCAGCATCCCAATCAAGAGCAATAAGATTTTCGCATTAAGCGCCATCAAACATGCCACAAGGGCGTTGCTTCAAAAAGGCCCCAAAGATGCCATATCTGAAGAAGAAAAGCAGTCCGCGCTGAGGTTTTGGAATGACATAAATGATAATATGCTCGAGTGGAAATTAGTGCAGGATAAAAAGCTCGCGGTCAGCGAATTTAGGCAAGAGTATCTTACTGCACACGGTATTGCGCTACAGGCAATAGCAAATGTTGGCAGCCTGCTTATTCAATGCCCAGAAAAAGAGCAGCATGCCAAGTTAAGGCTGCTGCAAAAGATCGACTGGCGCAGATCAAATCCTGAGTGGGTAAAGCGTGCAATGATGCACGGAAAGTTATCGAAAGCCAGCTCTAATATATTTTTAACCGCATTAGAAATTAAACGTCAGTTAGGTCTCAAACTACACGAAGACGATCTGCTGAAAGAACAAGATTTGTTAGCCTCATGACATTAGCAAAGCAGTACGATCTCGATGAGTACATCGAATTCATTGAACAAGAAGAATTTGCAGGAAGACAGCTGTCGGAATACGTTGCGAGCGTACAACGGGTTTACCTGCAAGATACGCGACCTTGGGTAATAGGCTACAGCGGGGGCAAAGACTCATCAGCCGTAATGGTACTCGTTTACCTTGCTTTACTCGGATTAAAGCCTGAAGAGCGCCACAAGCATGTTTTTGTTGTTGCTTCTGACACCCTGGTTGAAACACCTATCGTAGTAAATCACGTAAGCCGTTCGCTAGAAGCGATTCAGAAAGGTGCGACGCGAGATAAATTGCCCATCACTTCTCATAAGGTGGTACCGAAAACCAACCAAACGTTTTGGGCTAACTTGCTAGGTAAGGGCTACCCTGCCCCAACTCGTAATTTCCGCTGGTGTACTGAGCGGATGAAGATTGATCCGGTTAGCTCTTTTGTCACAGATAAAGTCAGCCAATACGATGAAGTGATCGTGGTACTCGGCTCACGCTCTCAAGAAAGTGCATCGAGAGCCCAAGTAATTGCTAAGCATAAAATTGACGGTTCAGACCTAGCTAAACACACCACCCTTTCTAATGCGTTTATCTACACCCCAATAGATATGTGGGGTGTAGATGATGTATGGAAGATACTGCGTTTTTGTCACTTAGAGCAGCAAGATACGCCCTATGGGATCAAGAACAAATGGTTTGATAAGTACGACCTTGAATGGGAAACCCCGTGGGGAGGAAAAAACCTCGTGCTGTGGAATCTTTATAAAGACTCCTCGGGCCAAGGAGAATGCCCCATGGTAATTGACGAAACCACACCTTCTTGCGGCAACTCACGTTTTGGTTGTTGGACGTGCACTGTGGTGACCAAAGATAGAGCAATGGAGAGCTTGGTACAAAACGGCGAAACCTGGATGCTCCCACTCTTAAAATTCAGGAACATTCTCTCGCGCAGCACTTCACCCAAGCTCAAGAAAAAGTACAGAAATCATATTCGCCGTGATGGCCGACTAGCTTTTAAAACCTTGCGTGAGGATGGCGAGAAGATCCTTACCGACGATTACACCACGGGCCCGTACAAACTTAAATATCGCAAGTTAGCCATGAAGCTGCTACTCACCACGCAAAAGCAGCTTTCAGCTAAGCAGAAAGACCTTGAGCTTATAACAGTACCTGAGCTCTATGCTGTGCGACACGAGTGGCTGAATGATCCCAATGAGCCAGACTGGGACGACGAATTGCCCATGATTTTCAGGGAAATTTTTGGCTTCGATCTCGACTGGACTGTAGATGATACGAATCAGTTTTCACAGCAGGAGTCAGCTTTATTGAGTGAAGTAGCACCTCAGCACGGCATCTCTCCGCAAATGCTCAAGAAGCTGATTGACCTTGAAGTATCTATGAGTGGTTTAACAAGGCGAGTAGGTATCTTTAATAAGATTGGGCGTCTCATTCAACAAGACTGGGATTCCGCTGAGGAAATCATTAAAGAAAATAAACACAACCGACAAAAGCAAATTAACCAATCACGTGAAGTACAAAGCTTAATGGAAGAATTGGACATGATCACCGCCTCGCTTGAGCAGGAGGTGAAACTATGATTTTTAGACAGTTAACCCTAAAAAACTTTCGTGTATTTAATGGAGAACACACCATAGAGCTAGCCCCTCGCAAAGATGGTGTAGTCACTAAACCCATTGTGTTATTTGGTGGCCTAAATGGTGCCGGGAAAACCAGTATTTTGACTGCGATTCGTTTGCTACTTATGGGTAAACGAGCGGTTGGCAACATCACATCAACTAAAGATTACAGTGAATATCTAGCTCGGCAAATCAACAACAAGGCCAAAGCAGATTGCGACGCCCCCTTAGCAAGTATCGGATTAGAGTTTACCCATACTCACAAAGGTATACACAATACCTTTATCATAAACCGTTTGTGGGACAGTTCAGGGAAAGAGACCCTAACATTAAAACTCAACGACGAAGAACTCGATGTGCTGTCTGGTGAGCAAGTACAAGCAATATTGTCAGAGATGATACCGCCAGGTATTGGCGATTTGTTTTTCTTCGATGGCGAAAAAATCGCTGAACTGGCAGAAGATGACACCGGCGTATATTTAAAAGAAGCAGTGCAAAAACTACTGGGCATTGATGTAGTTAACCGCTTAAACGACGATCTTGATATTTACTTAAAGCAAGTTACGAAAGACACTGTTGATAAAAAGTCACTGGATCAGATAAAGGCTCTTGAGAAAGAGCAAGCCAATTTCTACAAGGAAGCACAGCAAGCCCAAGAAAAAGCGGAGCAACTGCGCCCTCACCTTATCGAATTGCGTAAGTCGGTACAAACAATCGAAGCCAACCTCCAAGCCCGGGGCGGCGCCTGGGCAAAAACCAAGAAACAAGAAAAAGCCAGAGCCGACCAACTCGTAAAAGACGAACACCAGCTCAATGGCGCGATATTACAGGAGCTTGATGGGGCATTCCCGATTTCGTTGGCACCAACAGCTATCGCTAATTTAATTGGCCAGCTAGAAAAAGAACAACAAGTAAAACAACAACAAGCTTTCTCGCAGCAGTTTGAGTCAATGTCTAGCGAGCTAGCAAAGACGCTGGCTGATAAGTTTGATACCAATACAGATGATATTTCTGCACTATTGGGTGAATTCATCAAAGCAAAACAACCTGACGACGCCGATAACGAAGTCTTGCTCGATATTTCAGATTCCGACTTTTATCGATTGAAAGCCACTGTGGAGAGTGCTTCGGATGCCAAAAAAAATGTCAGTAAACTGCTTGGCTCCCTAAACCAAGTACAAACTGAACTTGCTTCACTGTCTATCAATATCGAGCGAGCTCCTGATGAGGAAGAGCTTGCAAAAATGTACGAAAAGCTAAGGGAGCTTGATAAGCAAATTACCAGCGCAAAGGAAAACTACAAAGCACACCTATTTCAGGCTAAAGATAAAATGACAAAGGCGCTAGAAATAGCCAAACGCCTTGAGAAGTTATTTAACCAACAAAAAAATGAAGCGACAGTATTGAAAGCCGTTACCCGTGTTAACGCAGCTCAGAGTGCCCTAGGCGACTTTTCTGCGCGCTTGACACATCTACGAGTTACCCAACTTGAAGAGTTATTCGCAACCTCTTATCGACGCCTTGCAAGAAAGGGCGATTTAAAACTCGGCGCAAGAATTGATGCTAAAACTTTTGATGTTTCCCTGGTAAACCCAGAAGGTATCGAGATAAACCGTAAATCTCTCTCCGCTGGTGAGAAGCAAATCTTTGCTTTTGCAATACTCGAAGCACTAGGCAAACTTTCAGGTAAAGTACTTCCAGTTGTTGTCGATACACCTCTTGGGCGCCTGGATTCAAAGCACAGAGACAAACTCATCACCCATTACTTCCCAGAAGCCGGGGAGCAAGTCATTCTGCTTTCTACCGATACCGAAGTTGATGAAGATTTTTATGCCTTACTTTCCGATAAAGTCTCACATACTTATGAAATCGATTTTGATGAGAAAGCTCGTTGCTCGAGCGTTAAAAATGGTTATTTCTGGGAAAATAAAAAATATATGGAGGCTGTGTAATGTTGCCTAATAGAATGCAGCTATCAAAAAGTACCGAAGAACAGCTGAAAAAACTTAAAGCACAGACTGGTATTACTCCGAATATTTCTGCACGAATTGCCTTTTTCAGATCAATAGAAAGTGGGTATTTATATGATTTCGAGCCTGAATATAAAACAGACGGTAGCCTGACTCTTGATAAAATCACTTGGCTCGGAAAAACACAGGCTTTTACTGAGTTACTTTTGTCATCAAAATATCCTTTACTTGATTCTAAGCAACTACAATTGGCTTGGGCCACTCATGTTGAGCATGGCATATCTTCTTTAAAAACTCAGAAAAATTTGCCCGACTTATTGGAAATTGTATATAAGTGATGCTAATTAGCGGACAAGAATTTAGCCCAAATCTAGTCTGACACGGTAATCCTCCCATTTTTAACTGACGCTAAAAGTAGAAGTTAAGCTGCCATCAAAGGTGGTTTTCCACCGTTGGCTTTGTGTGGTCGTTCGTGATTGTAAAACCACAGCCACTTCGTTGCATAGTCC
>NZ_QRHA01000018.1 GCF_003367475.1 Alteromonas aestuariivivens | reverse complement strand
GCTGGGTCAGTAAGCACCTGTTCGAATCAATCGAAGAGGTGCAGGACTATGCAACGAAGTGGCTGTGGTTTTACAATCACGAACGACCACACAAAGCCAACGGTGGAAAACCACCTTTGATGGCAGCTTAACTTCTACTTTTAGCGTCAGTTAAAAATGGGAGGATTACCAAAGCCCTGCACTATTGTGGGGACTTTCGCTTTTTAAGCATCAGGGATAGGCAATCCGGTGCGGATATCTTTTGTCTGCGTACATGGGGTGCTCAATATCCGTCAGCCACTGGCCCAGCTGATGTTTTAGCATACGCCAGTCCGCTTCGGGCAACTGCTGAGGCTGCAACAAATTCATCTGATACGGGTCGGTTTTGTTATTAAACAACGCAATGATGTCGCCGTTGGCGTCGATGGCATAGGTGTAGGTATGGGTTCGCACGCCCACCTCCCCAGATTTGCCGTAATAAAAGCTGGATAGCGGTAGCTCGTCTGTATTTGAACTGCCCCCGAAAAGATAACCCGCGTAGTTTTTGCCATCCAGCCCTTCCGGAATGTAGTGTTCAAGGCCAAGCACACCGAGTATGGTCGGCATAAAATCCGGCACGCCAATCAGCAGATCACTCACACGATGGGCAATACTCTGCGGATAGTGAAATATCAATGGAATGCCCAGCGACTCCTCATAAACCACGTTCTTGGTCATCATGCTGTGGCTGGCCATCATTTCGCCGTGATCGGAGGTAAACACAATCAGAGTGTTGTCAGCCAGGCCTTGTTGCTCCAGCGCTGCTCTGACCCGGCCGATTTCCCGGTCGATTAAAGTCACCATAGAAAAGTAATAACGGGCTACATCTTTGCCTTTTTCCAGATCGGCGTTGTCGCGATTAAGCAAAGCTTCCAGTGCTACATCCTTGTAATAGGCGTTGAACAGGGCTTCATCCGTGTCGTCCATACTTTGATAGGGTGTGTGGGGAGGATCCATGGCCCACAATACCCCGAATGGCTTGTCTGCTTCGCGCTGGCTTCGGTTGTTTTCAAGGTAATCAATCAGTACATTGGCCTGGTCCACCGCCGAATACACCCTGGGGAAATACGGTTGCCCTTCTGGCACGCCGCTAAGCTCGACGTCACTGGTGTACACCATCGGGCTCTTGTGGTTGTGCCCGAGCGCCTGATACCAATATTCAATGCCGTTTCGATGGGGCCCAGGCGGGATGTAAGTATCATAACGGGTCCCATTAATGTAGTGCCCTCCCGGCGCGTCCTCTGAACCCACATAATGGCCTTGCTCGTTAAACAGCGGCAGGTTGGCTTTCCAGTGGCCCTTACCAATCAATGCCGTGTTGTAGCCTGCTTCTGCAAGGGATTCTGTGAGCGTAGTGATATCCAGCTTTAACCCCACTTCACGCCGGCCTGTGCGGGTATTGTTCGTCACACCGTTTTTGTGCGGAAACAACCCCGACAGCAGCATGCCACGAAACGGACTGCACAGCGGGTAATTGGCGATGGCATCGGTGAACACCACCCCTTCTTGGGCGAGTTCATCGAGGTTTGGTGTGACCACATAATCACCTTTGCCATTGAGCAAGCCTTCATTGCCTTCCTCGCTCCAGTAACCGAGTGCCTCTCTGCGCATCTGGTCTGCGACTATGATGATCACATTGGTTTTTTGAACTTGGGCTTGCTGGCCCTGATTGGCGTGTGGCACTGAACTGACGGGCTGCCCTACCTTGCTGCACCCTGACAAACACATAGCCAGGAGCGGCAATAAAAAATACCTTGTCATTGACGACATGTCCTTTTCTGAACGCCGGATTGCTCTGGCATTAAATGGGGATTTTTGCAGGAGGGGGACTTGGATGATTACAGATTTTTCCGATAATTACACCAAGAAAGTAAAATCGCAAAGAACCAAATTGCCACTGAATCTAGCGGTGCCAGTTTTGGTAATCTTTAGCAGCACCTTAGTGATAATAGAATATTGTGCCTAGAGAGGCATCATTAAAAAAGGCCAGTAAGCCCCCCTTATTCCTCATGGGATCAGTAGGAATATCCACTCCGGTAGGCTGAATACCTAGCAAGAAATCAAATTAAAACCTCACGGGTTATCAAATATAATTTCGGTTCTGTTTCCCAATTCAGCCTTCTCGAAATAACTTGCGTAGTATTTGTCAAACAACGCCTTCATCTCATTATTCTCGAGCATGACTTGCAACCCCTTGGTTAAACGTTCCTTGATGTGCGGCGTTTCCGGGGAGACAAAAATGTAATAATGGCTATTCGGAACATTGACTACCAAATGGGGCTCAATAATTAAATCCGGAAATTCATCCTTTCTTGCCTCCAATTCCGGGTATATCTCATGAACACCTCGCAATAGGAAGTCGAACCGGCCCTTATTTAACATTGCAAACAGGGCATCATAAGAATAGGCCGGGACTGTCAAAAAACCATTTTTAATCAGGGTGTTTTTTGTTGTCCAGCTTTGGCGGACACCGGCACTGAAAGCCTGGAGATCCTGCAGAGTGTTAATTTTTTTAAACGCATCGGCGTTCTTTTTATGGATCAGCATTAAACGTTGTGTATAAGCACCAAATCGAATGGGAACCCTGATGGGCTCTATAGTTTGCTCCCACTCTTCGTTGGTTAATTGCATTGCTACATTAAGATAACGATTGAGTAGCAGTTCCCGAAGTCGCTGATGGTTTGGGATGGCTTCTCCGGTTACCTCTATGCTGTATGACCCGAATTCAGACTCAGTGAGTTCCAGAGCCCGATTTACAACTTCCCAGTTATACAGATGGCGAACATCTTTATCAGAATGCCCACGGTTTAACTTGACTACGTCTGCTGCTAGGCCTTGAAAAGAGCAGAAAACAATTAACCACAATACAACCTTTATTTTCACAAACACCCCACCTAACTGCACCACAACTAGTCAAACTTCGACATAAACACTCAAACTTCAGCAATAAAATTAATATTCTGTCATTCGTCAGCTTTTCCGCATTCTACCCTTCAGCCTAGGATTTGACCAATACTGTGGGCAAATTTGCTACAGAAAATTTACTTCTGGTAGGGGCCAGCCACCGTGCAGTAATAAAAAGTGGAAAATAAGTACTGGATATAACAAAAAGAATGCGCCGTTGGGCAATTAAATGTTTTTGGATAGCGACGATTGTTGCAGAAAGAAATGGTGCCCGGGGCCGGACTTGAACCGGCACGCTGTTACCAGCGAGGGATTTTAAATCCCTTGTGTCTACCAATTTCACCACCCGGGCTAGGGTATGTCAAAAGACATGATGGTGACAGGTTGGTCCCTGCGAATACTGCCAGGCAGTGAGAGTATGGAGGCGGAACCCGGAGTCGAACCGAGATCCACGGATTTGCAATCCGCTGCATAGCCATTCTGCCATTCCGCCATATTTGGAGCGGGAAACGAGACTCGAACTCGCGACCCCAACCTTGGCAAGGTTGTGCTCTACCAACTGAGCTATTCCCGCACACTTTTTTTTGAATAGTCGTTTATCGCCCTGAATGAACCTGCCAAGCACTTTGGCAATCCCTTCGTGACGAGGTATGTGCTCTACCAACTGAGCTATTCCCGCACACTTACCAGTTTTAAGAAGTTCTCTAGTAGCCTAGTTGGCCTCCTCAAAACGTGGGGTGCATTCTACCTGCACCACCTAAACTGTCAATACAAAAAACGCCAACTTTTTGCCTTACGGCACCAACACCCAATCGTTTGCTATTTTTTTATCCACTTTGCCGATAATCCAGCCAGTTAACGGCCAGAAAGATCCCGCCAGGCGGCCATTGTATAAACCACCATGGACCACAAAGACAAAACTGACGCGATATAGAGTAACAAGTGCCCAAGAGTGACCCAGTAAATAGGCCAGCCCATAAAGGTTTCCAGGCCGGAGAGTAAGCCAATCAGCGCCAGCATCTGTGCAGTAGTTTTCGCTTTACCGATAAATGAAACCTTAACCCGTTCACGCACGCCGCGTTGTCCCATCCACTCGCGCAGTGCCGAAACATAAATCTCCCGGATCAGCAAAATAATCGCGGGTACCGTGATCCACAGAGAAGCGTAAGAATGGGTGATCATCAACAATGCAGCAGCAACAATCAGTTTGTCTGCCACCGGGTCAAGAAAAGCGCCGAATGGCGTTGATTGCTGCAGTTTGCGAGCCAGGTAACCATCAAACCAGTCGGTAATGGCCGCAAACCAAAATATAAACGCGGCCGTTTCGTGCGCCCAACGCCAATCCAAAAAATACACCACCACAAATACGGGGATCAAAATCACTCTGATCAGGGTGATGATATTGGGAACTGTCCACATAGTAACTTCTCTGTATTTATGACAACTGGCTTCAGTTGTGTTCATTGTGCCACACACTCCGTTGCAAGATAAGCGGGTGCATCAAGGCGCTAATTAATGATGCAAATGATCGTATATTGTTTCTGCCAGTTCCGCACTTATACCGGGAACATTGGCGATTTCGTCTTTGCTGGCTTTTTTCAGCCCCTGTAATCCCCCCATGTATTTCAGCAAAGACTGTCGGCGTTTGGCCCCTATACCGGGGATGCCCTCCAGCGTAGATGTTGTTTTGACCTTCTGGCGGCGGTTGCGATGCCCGGAGATTGCAAAGCGGTGTGACTCATCCCGTATATGCTGAATGAGGTGCATCGCCGGTGAATTGCCTTCCACAGGCAAGGTTTCATGGGCGCCGGCGAGGATCAGCGTTTCCAAACCGGGTTTACGCGTAACCCCTTTGGCAACCCCAATCAGCAGAGGTTTCTTGGCATGTGGCCAGTCATCAAAATATTGCTCAGCCTGGGCCAGTTGCCCTTTCCCACCGTCGATGAACAAAATGTCCGGGATCTTGCTGTCTTCCTGCACGTTCTTGTAACGCCGCTGCAAAGCCTGAGCCATGGCGGCGTAATCGTCCCCAGGCGTAATACCTTCTATGTTGAAACGGCGATAATCGCTTTTGAGTGGCCCTTCACGATTAAACACCACACAGGAAGCCACCGTTTGTTGCCCGGATGTGTGGCTGATGTCAAAGCACTCCATTCGCTGAATAGGCATGTCCCGCTCAAGGGCGGCTTCCAGATCCTGATAGCGGGCAACTACGGATTTCTGCTGGCTGTATTGGGCTTCCAGGGCGGTTTCAGCGTTGGCTTGGGCAAGCTGAAGGTACCGTCGCTTTTCTTCACGTGCGCCGCGGAATAATTTAACTTTATACCCTGCTTCACCACTGAGCAATTCGATAATTGCCGCTTCGTCGTCGAAATTGACTGGCACCACAATTTGCCTGGGAATGGGCTTGTTACCCGCAAGGTAGAATTGCAAAAAGAACGAATCAAAAATTTCCTGTTCGCTGGCGGTTGAAGGCACTTTGGGAAAATAAGATTTGCTGCCCAGCAACTGGCTGTCACGAATGAACATAACCTGTATGCAGGCCATGCCACCGCGATAGGCAAAGCCAAACACATCCATTTCATCCTGCGTACCGGCCACCCACTGGCGCTCCTGCACCTGGCGCAATGCGGTAATTTGATCACGGTATCGGGCCGCCGCTTCAAAATTCAGAGTTTGGCTGGCGTGTTCCATTTTCCCCACCAGCATCCCAATCACCTGCTGGTTTTTGCCCTTTAAAAACAGGCGCACCAAATCCACCTGTTCCCGATAGTCGTTATCGGTTACGTACCCTTCCACGCAAGGGGCGCTGCAACGTTTCATCTGGTATTGCAAACAGGGGCGGCTGCGTGCCCGGTAGTAACTGTCTTCACACTGGCGCACCGGAAAAATCTTCTGCATCGTTCGCAAACTTTCGCGCACCGCCCACGCGCTGGGGTACGGGCCAAAATATTCGCCCTTGCGCTTTTGCGGGCCGCGATGAAATGACAATCTCGGGTGGGTGTGATCAGACAGAAAAATAAACGGGTAGGATTTGTCGTCTCTTAGCAACACGTTGTAACGTGGCTTGTATTTTTTGATGAAATTGTTTTCCAGCAAAAACGCTTCGGTTTCGCTGTTGACTACCGTTACTTCGATGTTAGCAATCTGGCTGACCAGTGAGCGGGTTTTTACGTTATCGACCTGAACTCGAAAATAGCTGCTAACCCGCTTTTTAAGGTTTTTGGCTTTACCAACGTAAATCACTTCCTGCTCGGCGTTGTACATGCGGTATACGCCGGGCTGCTGGGTCAGATTTTTGAGAAACTCGGTTGAGTCAAATTCAGACATACCAACTAAAGAAGATTGGGGTCGATCAGCTTGTGCCGTAATGCCAGATGGGTCAGTTCCACGTCAGTACTTACACCAAGCTTTTCGAACATACGATAACGGTAAGTATTAACGGTTTTTGCGTTTATGCTCAGTTCACTGGCAATTTCCGGCACCTTTTGCCCTTTGGTCAGGCGCATGGCGATGTTCAGTTCCCGGCTCGACAAACTGTCAAACGGGTTGTCGCTGTCGGGGATCAGTTTGCTGATGGCAATACTCTGGGCAATATCGGGAGCCAGATACTTCTGGCCGGCAGCCACTTTGTATATAGCGCGGATCATTTCTTCGGGTTCGGCATCCTTGGTCAGAAAGCCAAAGGCGCCCAATTGCATAACCTGGGAAGGAATGGGATTTTCCTTGTGCATTGACAAACAGATAACCCGAGTGTTTTCACCCAAACGAACGACTTTTTTGGTCGCCTCCAAACCACCGATGCCGGGCATATTAACGTCCATCAGCACCACATCGGGTGCATTTTTCCGGCATAACTGAACCGCTTCTTCCCCGTTTTTGGCTTCTGCGACCACTGAAAAATCACTTACATCTTCAAGAATACGGCGTATCCCTGTTCTGACCAGGTCATGATCGTCTGCCAGGATAATCTTAATCACGTTGAGGCTCGCTGATAATCGTTATTGTAATAATTTAGTGTTATTCAGGGGGACCCTGTTGGATGCATCATACCACGAACGATGCCTCTGTGAAGCCTGATCACTGCAACCTTTTCACCCGCCCGCGAGCACAATAAAAAGCCCCTTAACTTCTGGCAAAAATCAAGGGGCAGTAAGGCTCAGGCAGTCTGTGGTAAATCAAACCACAGCGCTTCAAGTTCTGAGGCTGCACTCACGGTTACTGAATCGGAAGGGCCCAGCGCAAAAGCATCACCTGAGGCAAAAGAGTGGGTATCAGTTTCGGCTTCGCCCTTGACCAAATGCAAATAGCCAATACGCCCCTGAGTACTCAATGTATGTTGCTGCCCCGGCTCCAGCTGTAAGCGGAAAATGCTGGCATCCTGATGAATACGCACACTGTTGCCCTGCCCGTCCGGGCTTACAATTGGCGTCAGCGCGCTGCTCTGCTCAATGGTTTTCTGCTCATAACTTGGTTCAATGCCTGTAACGTTGGGCGTGATCCAAATCTGCATAAAGTTAACCGGCTTTGTTGCAGAGGCATTGTATTCGGAATGCAGAATACCCTTGCCGGCGCTCATGCGCTGGACATCCCCAGCGGGGATCACATACTGATTGCCCTTGCTGTCTTTGTGTTCCAGCGCCCCTTCCACCACATAGGAAACAATTTCCATATCCCGGTGGCCATGAGTATCAAAGCCGCGGCCAGGTTCTACAACGTCATCGTTGATCACCCGCAAAACGGAAACCCCCATGTGTTTAGGGTCGTAATAATGACCGAATGAAAAACTGTGCCGGCTGTTCAACCAACCCAAATTTACCTTACCCCGTTCATTGGCTCTTCGAATGTAAATCATTAGCTTTTCCTCTAAAGATGAAGTGCCTAAAGATTAGCATTCAAATTTAAAGGACAACATTACACATATTAACCTTAACTAATCTATTTAATAGAACATAAATCAAGCATTTTCATTCAGTACGCACAAATGCATTCAGTTCCGCCACTGTGTGCTGAAATTTTCGCCGGGTTTCGCGGATCACAAACGGTAGATCCTGTGGTGGAGCCAACCGCTCAAAATTATCCTGTAACGCCTGTTCCAACGCATCTGTGGAAGTAAGCGTTTCACCCGTGGCGTCTTTGTAGCCGCCCAGCCAATGCTCGCGCTGGGTGTAGTCAGTTAACCAGGTGTAGGGCGAAGTAATAACCAGCACGCCACCAATATTGAGTCGCTCGGTAACGGTTTGCAGCAGTTTTCTGGGGTTGTAAACCCGATCTAACAGATTTCCCATAAAAATCAGATCGTAGTTGTCGTACATCGGCTTCAGATTGCAGCCATCGCCCTGGGCAAAATTCACTTTATGGCTCACTGCGATAAGCCCCAACTCCTGCAGGCGACGCACACGGAATGACGTAAGATCACCTTCATCAACCAGTTGGTAGCGCAGTTCACCACTGCTTTGAAGTTGAATAGCGGTCTTAATAAAGCGGGCGGAAAAATCGATGCCGTCTACCTGCTCAAACAGTTTTGCCAACTCAAAACTGGCCCGCCCCACTGCGCAACCTAAATCCAGTGCTCGCCGGGTTGGTTTACCATGCATAAACTGCAGGCATATCTGCGCGCAGCGTTGGGGGTAATTGCCAACATCAAAGTAACGATCGCCGTAATGGAACTCGCAATACTGTGACACCTGGGTATCAGATTCATAATCCATGTCGCTTACCTGAATGGTCTTTGCCGATTCCACATACCGAAAACCAGCATGCTGATAAAAGTGGCGCCGAAACGCGTAGCGACAATCCCGGGTAGCTTCGTTGCCGCTGGATATCCAGGAACCGCCTTTGATCAGGTTATGCTTGTTATCAAAGGTTGGGGTGGTGAAATCATCGTACAGCGGGTGCACATCAAAACCCGGGAACGGATAAATAGGCGTTTCTGTCCACTGCCACACATTGCCTACCACGTCAAAAAAATCGCCTTGGGCATGCCAATTCACCGGAACGGAAGAAGCGTACTGGCACAGTTGTAAATTCGCTCCATCGGTATAAAGCACCTGGGTTAGCCCTACAGAATCGCGCAATCGCATCCATTCGTTTTCTGTCGGCAGCCGAATGGGTTTACCCAGTTGTGCGCTCTTCCAGTTACAAAACGCCTTGGCCTCATGGTAATTCACCTCCACCGGCCAGTTCAAAGGCAGCGGAAATTCCTCTGTCATGGCACGATAAATATAACCAGTATCAGTGCTGCGCCAGAAAACCGGGTACATAGCATGAGTGTATTGTCGCCACTTAAGCCCTTCAGGTTGCCAGTAACGGTCCTCCAAATAACCGCCAGCTTCAACAAAAGCCAAAAACTCACCGTTCGATACCAGGTACCGGGAAGTCCTGAATGCTTCAACTTCAGCGTTCATCTGGCCGTACTCGTTGTCCCAGCCGTAGTAGTCACCGTCCTGTCTTTTACTTTGACTAACCTTCCCCCCCTCAACGGCAATCAGCGTGTTTTCGGGTGCCTGGCCGCGCTCCAAACACAACCTCCACTCTGGTTGCGGGGCTATCCACTCAAGAGGCAACTGGCGTATCAGTACCGATGAGGTTTCCAAATGAATCCGCTCATGTTCAATCCCCATAATGACCGGCCACATTGGGCTGTTCCAGTCTATCGGCATGGTAAATTCCAGCCTGGCGATCACGTCACACACCCTTGCCTTTACCTGCCGCCGATAGTCTCTGACTTGCTGTACCTCAGGCCAGTCGTAGTGATCGTCATTGAGATCGTCCCAGCTCATCTCATCAACGCCAATGGCAAACATCGATTCGAATTGGGGGTTAATACGCTGATTGAGTTGTTTGGCCAGAATGAGCTTATTGATGAAAAATGTTGCGGTATGGCCATAATAAAAAATAAGCGGGTGGCGCAATTTCTCTGGTCGCTGGTAAAAGGCGTCATCATTGGCCAGATTACTGAACAGTGCTTCATAGGTGTCATAAGCATTGAGGAAATAGGCCAGAATTTCCTGACGCTTTTGTTCCACTGAACCTTCACGTAAGTTGGGGGTGGGTAACTGCTGCATGATTACCTTCTATTCCTTTGAAACTGATGCCAGCCACCGCTGAAACTTTGGATGTCAGATACCCAAAGTTACGTAGCAAACAGAAAATTTAAACCGCGAGAAGCCAATATAGTAGGTTCAATCCGGAATTGAGGTCAAATTGAGGAAGCCAGAAAGCACAAAGCCCCGCGCAAGCGGGGCTTTGTAGGAATGTGGCGGAGAGTGAGGGATTCGAACCCCCGGAAGGTTTGACCCTTCGCCTGATTTCAAGTCAGGTGCATTCAACCGGACTCTGCCAACTCTCCGTGAAGTGAGGCGTATCTTAATGATATTTTTTTGGCTGTAAAGCGTTTATTTAAAAATTCTGTTCAAGTGGGTGAGATTTCATCAACTTGATTAAAATTTACATTTGTTATCACTTTTTCCTGTTCTGATAGCTTTTATATGTCAGTAAACCACTTGAAAAACTGAACTAAAAGCCATACAAATGAACTAACTAAAAAGTTACCATTTTTGGTCAATCTAGTCCTGTTGGAGGAAACAATGGATCAACGTTCGATGTATGCAAATGCATCTCAGGCGTCAGTATTGCAAACAAACAAGGTTTTGCGTAATACCTATATGTTGTTGGCAATGACTCTGGCATTCAGTGCCGTGTGTGCTGGCATTGCAATGGCGGTGGGCATTTCACCTATGATGTCGCTGGTGATGACCATCGGCGCTTTTATTACTTTATTTGTGGTTCAGAAAAAAGCAGATTCAGCTTCCGGCATTTACTGGGTATTTGCTTTCACCGGGTTGATGGGCGCTTCTTTGGGCTACACCCTGAACTTTTACCTCGGTGTAGCGGGCCCTGGCCTGATCATGGAAGCTCTGGGTGCAACGGCGCTGGTATTCTTTGCCCTGTCCGGCTATGCGCTCACCACCAAAAAAGATTTTTCTTTCTTGGGCGGTTTCCTGATTGTCGGCCTTGTGGTTGCCATCGTTGCAGGTATTGCCAACATATTCTTTATGGTTCCGGCGGTTAGGCTGGCAATCAGCGCAGCGATTGTGTTCATTATGTCCGGCCTGATCCTGTTTGATACCAGCCGCATCATTCACGGTGGCGAAACCAATTACATTCGGGCTACTGTATCTATGTACCTGAATATCTACAATCTGTTCACTTCCATTCTGCACCTGCTAGGCGCGTTTGGTAGCGACGACTAATTTAACCAGACAAGAGAAAACACCCCCTCGTGGGGTGTTTTTGTTTTTATGGCAAATTACTCCGTTTTAATCACTGCATCTCCTGACCAACAAGCCAACCTTACTGCGCTTGCGTTTTGCCGCGGGCTGGTGGAGGCTGGTCATACAGTCGACCATGTATTCTTTTACGGTTCGGGTGTACTCACCGCTAACCGCTTGCAATCCCCTGCCAGCGACGAGATCAATCCCTACCAGCAATGGTGTGAGTGGCATAAAGAGTTTCAAAGCTCAATGCTGGTATGCGTTACAGCGGCAGCAAAACGCGGCATAGTAGACGAACAGCAGGCAGAACAATTAGCCTTACCCGCGCACACGGTTTCAGCGCCGTTTGAGCAGGTAGGGCTTGGAGAGTTTTTCAGCCGTTTACACAACTGCGATCATTTGGTGCAATTCTGATGGCAGATCTCTTAATACGAATGCAACACACTCCATATGGAGGCTCAAAAGCCACAGACGGGCTGGATTTTGCAATTGCGGCTACCAATTACGGCCATCAGGTTAAACTGATTTTTGAAGGTGACGGTGTTTACCAGTTGCTCAAAGAACAGGCTCCACCGACTGGTATCAAAAACCATTTAAAGCGACTTAAGTCTTTAGTGTTTTATGACATCGAAGAACTGTACGTATGTAAGCCGAGCCTCCAGTCACGCAATCTTGGGTTGGAAGACTTGGGGGTTGAAGCCCAAGTTATTGCCTCCCAGTCACTACTAGAACTTGTCAGCCAGGCTGATCATGTGGTGACGTTCTGATGCTATTTATTCATTCTCAAAGCCACATCACACACCAGCAGCGCAAATTACTCAGCGCAGCGCCAAAAGGCACACCGCTCGTCCTCACTGAAAATGGTGTGTATCTGTTTGCGCTGATTTTTACTGACTTCGCGAACCTCGATATTTTCGTACTCGAGCAGGATGCACTCAGCCGCGGCGTAAAAGTGGCTGACGATAACTGTATCAACGCGCTAAAATGGGCCGCTCTGAGCCACTCCCACGCTCCCTGGGTTACCCTTTGATATGACAGAACAACATTATTTTGAATGGCAAGGCCAAACCATTCCAACCGACAAGGCCGGGTATCTGCTCGATCACACTCTGTGGGACGAAAGCATGGTGGAAACTTTGGCTGAGCGGGAACGCATTGAACTCACCGAAGCTCACTGGGAAGTGGTGCGCTTTGTGCGCGAGTTTTATCTGGAATACGACACCAGCCCTGCAGTGAGGGCGTTAGTCAAAGCCATGGCGGCCAAATTCGGGCCAGAGAAAGGCAACAGCCGTTATTTGCAGCGCCTGTTCCCCAAAGGCCCGGCCAAGCAGGCCACAAAGCTTGCTGGTTTGCCCAAGCCCGCGAAGTGTTTGTAGTTATTCCGAAATAACCCCCTACGGCAATTCAATTCAGGGGAGTTTCCTTCCCCCATTTTTATATCACCGAAATAGATACATGTAGCTATTAGTGGCCAGCATCACTTCCAGTGGTCTATCGCTTGTCGCTGTAGTGGTCAATAAAACCCGGACACCTTTTTAGCTAATTCTTCTGCTTTTGCCGGTGGTAGCCCATTGTTAAATTGATGCGGTCTTTCCCAGTTGTAATAGTTCATCAAGTAATAGCCCACATCTCGTTTTGCTTCGTTAATCGAACAGTAGCCTGTTGAAGGCATCCATTCGGATTTCAGACTCCTGAACACACGCTCCATCGGGCTGTTATCCCAGCAATTTCCCCGTCGACTCATGCTTTGAATCATCTGGTAACGCCATAGCCGTTGTCTGAATTTGCGGGCGCCGTATTGGGAGCCCTGATCGCTGTGGAACATTACGCCCTTCGGTTTATCCCGTAGTTCATAGGCCATATCCAGTGCTCTGGCCGCAAGTTCCGCATCGGGCCGATGCGACATATTCCAGCCAATGACCCGGCGGGTATGCAAGTCAATGACGACTGCCGCATAGTGCCAGGCGGAGCCGGTCCAGATATAGGTGATATCGCCACACCAGACCTGATTGGGCTTCTCAACATCGAATTGCCTGTCCAGCAGGTTGGGAATATCCGGCCGTTCGGCCTGTACATTTTTGTAAGCGTGCTTGCCGGGTTGCTTGCTCATTAACCCCTGCTCTTGCATCAGGCGACCCGCTTTGAATCGCCCCATAACAATGCCTTCGTCGCGCAGCATACTGACTATCGTCCGGGTTCCGGCAGACTGACGCAAGCGCTTTACTCTGGCCCGCAGAATACGCCGTTTAGCACTAATCAGCCGCTGACGTCTTCGCCGTTCATAGTAACTGCTGACACCAATCCCAATCGCTGAACAGACCAATTCTGTTGATTCATGCACCCTAAACCGGTCTATCAGCTCGTGGATTTCAGGTCGTCTGACATTAAGAGTGCGGTAGCCTTTTTTAATATGGCCTTTTCTCGCTCCAGCCTATTCACGCGGGCCTCTAGCTCCTGAATACGTTGCTGGTCTGGCGTCAGGGCTTTGGATTTTGGTGTACTTCCACCGCGCTCAGATTCGAGCTGCTGAACCCACTTGCGCAGGGTATTTTCGTGAACGTCTACTGCGCGTCCAGCTTCAGCCATGCTGTAACCCTGATCGAGAACCAAGCTGGCTGCATCATGTTTGAATTCCGGACTGAATGACCGTCTTTGTCTTCTCATTGAACACCTCGTTATTAAGTGTAATGCTACCACTTAAAACAGTGTTCGGGTTTAGTCTGCCACTACACGCTCTGACTATTAAATGGCTGCCCCGTTTATATGTAAATATATTAGAGTTTATGGAAATACTAATTCATTCCTTGCTCTATATTAGCAATTTCTTTTTTAATCTCAGGAAGTTCAGCATTACGAAAGTTATACATAGCTATACGTCTATTAACACAAGGTGATTTTTTTAGGTAAGAATTTTTCCAATGTTCTGGGAAAATTGAGCTTTTCATAAGAGAAGGGTATTTAGAATAGAACCAGAAGAGCTTTTTACTATTGTATATTTTCCCTATCTTTGTGTTATTAATTTCTTCAAAGCTAGGCAAGCCATTATCAATTCTATTTTTATTAATCTCATCATATATGTCTTTCGCCATATTTTTAATATCGTCGAAATCATTATCAGTGAGTAGCGCAGGATTCACGCCATTTAAACGAGCTTTATAATCAATAGCACTATCTAGAAATACTTCGAGGCTTGTTGAATCATTGCGCATCATGCCAAACTCAATAAGTGCAAGCGCAGATTTTAAATGTTTGATAGCATTTCCCTTGTTAAGGTTTTTGGCCAGTTTAACTTGAACTATTTCGTTGATGACTAATGTTTCTAATCCGGTAGATGTATCTCCCAAAGTAACAAGCTTTTGGGCGGCATAAAGTTTAGTCCCCTCATTAAATACATCATACCCAGGAGACTGAATAATTGCGGTCAGTGCCATCATATCATCTTGTTTACCTAACCGTATTAGAGTTTCTTTATCCATATGTTTATACGGAGAGAGATACACTTCAGCGCTGTCAGGTAAATCACTCTTAGAATCTATGTCAGACAGAGATACTTTAGCTCTACTTAGTTTCCATTCTTTTGATTGTTCAAGTGCATAAGCCTGATCTTCTTCTGTTAAATCCTCAGTGGCGACACACCAGTCATCCTCATATTTTAGTTGATTCTTACCACTATTAGCACCCGTTAGGTTGATGATTTCTTGGTGACGCTTTTTAGCTTGATTTTTTAATTTTTCAATTCTTAATTCATTTTCATTAGACGATGTGGGTAGTTGGATTGTATTGACAGCAGTTTTGTTAGCTACAATTTCATTAGGTGCTATTTCACCCTCATAGGATAACACTGCTTTTTCATTTACCCATGTAACATATAAAAAAATCAACGCGCAGATTGCAATGATACTTAATGATATATTTATAAATGCTTTCATGTTGACAATCTAATTTTTAATCCATTATCAGAGGATCATTTTAATGATCAAGGTCTAAATTATTACCCGTTTAAAATGATTTTCTATAGTAATTCAATTATTACATATTCCTAAGAGAGGCCAAAATAACCTAAGTTATTACTCCCGAATTCAGATAATAAGTGCACCACTCATGGTTAAACGGTGAGGAGAGATCAACTGCCTGTTGGTGGTACTCTGTAATCGCCAAAAAACAAGAGTAGCTACCATGAGTTACAAGCAGTTGATCGAGGGACAACGATACCAGATAGAGGCCTACTTACGCGAGGGTTTCAGTTATCGGGAAATAGGAAAGCGACTGGGGAAAAGTCATAGCACTATCAGTCG
>NZ_QRHA01000017.1 GCF_003367475.1 Alteromonas aestuariivivens | reverse complement strand
CGCCTGCTTAAGAATGGCCAGGATCTGACTGTCCGTGTATCGTGATTTTTTCATGCAGAATCTCCTGCGTTCAGGTTACGAGAAAATTCTACTTTTGGCTGCTGTTATTTTTAGGGGGGATTACCACACGACACCGTAAAATCGGGTGACGGTAAGATCAGGTCTGGGCTATTACAAGTAATGCATACCTTTTTGAACTAAACTAAATCCTCTTCAAAGGTAATAGCCTGTTCTATTGTTGCCAGGAACTCACTTCCTCTGTCTATTTGCCAGATACTTGTTGCATCGCTAATTAATGACATTATGCGATATCTATCAAAGACTATTGATGCGGTAAGTTCCCCTTCCTCATCGTACCTTCTTTCAATATCCCTCATGTCATAAGGTACAAACAGGCTATTCATGCTTGTATCCGGGATATTTATGTAATTTTTAACTCTAGCCACGCTACCTTGTTTAGTGTTCCAGTTTTTCCCAGTAGCGCTTTGCCCCAGAAATATCTGTGTTCTAGATAGACAAGTATCGTCTGGGAATGGCAGCCAAGCCACTATATCAACTCCCCCGTCACCATTGTCACCTTCTCTAAATACGTGTGATCTTGACGTGACCTCACAGTCTATATCAATAGCTAATCTTTTCATTTTGTCCTCAAGAGAGCCGACATAACGATTATTCTGCAACCCTGAAGCTCCAAAACGATGAACAGAAGAAGTTCCTCCTAAATAAGCAGACATTGCCAATCTTGATATTTCCTCAAATATCGCACTCAGAAGTGACTGCTTGTTGTGATAACTGTTAGATGAAGCTAGAAGTAGGCCTAGATATATCTTGTTTTGGTCTGTTAACTCTTCTTTCAATTTAATGGAATTAGGTGTTACTTCGAAGGGATAATTGTCACCATAACTGCTAACTCGACTAAGCAAAATTGCAAACCATTGAAGAATACGATCATTCCATCTTTGGGTATATTCTGATGCGTAGTCAGAACCAATCCAGTCTTCTGTACCTATAGGATTCTCATCCTCGTTTATAACGCCAGAGTCATAAAAACGATCGTATATATCTTGGTCGGAAACTAAATCGTCACTCGCTAGCAAAGCTACTAACTCGATATAATCACTGTAATAATGACACTTACTAAAAGTTCTATCAGGAGGAGTTGCAATATTTCTAACCTCAAGCATCCCAGTCCTCATTATTTTTTTTCGCTTCTATCGCTGACTTTATCGCTTTGGCTAAATCAAAAATCTCTCGGAGTTTTACTAAATCGGATGAATGATGCTCTTTGACATTATGTGTCATCGAGTTCGCTCTTTTAAGAGAAGAAAGAGATAGTTCTATTTCATTATGGTATGAATCAGCAGTTACAGATACTTGGTTGTAAGCATCTCTAACTGAGCCGCTACCCCCTCTAAAATAATCGAATGCCAATGGGTCAGCTAACACATCGTTAAGCATCTTAAGTTGTTCGCTGTTGCCTAATACTCGTGTTGCCCCTTGGTCATTCTTTCTAAAAAACCAGTTTGTAAGTTCTTCTAACTTATCTATATTCAGTGATACTGTGGGAGTTTCTGACAGGAGATCAACATCAATGTATTTTCTAATATTGTCCTTGCCTAAAGAATCTGCATAGTAGTTGAAAAAAATTGTAGATTCATCTAAGCCAGGTATATTGAAGAAGCCTTCGTCTTCGACTTGTTCATAAATCCAGAAACTGATTAGCAACTTTCTAACGTGGTCACTTCGACTGCCTATAGCTTTAGCTAGCTCTCTACATTTCTGAGTTAAACTTTCATCTTCTAAAGACTTATAAAGCTCATTCAGATATCGAGCTTTTGATAAAATACCCCAAGATTTAACTCCTGTGACATGTCGATATCCTAAGTATTGAGTAATTTCAGAGCGGCTATCAAAAACTATACATGGAATCTCTAGTGGAATATGTTCTGCTTCCTCGATTACCTTGGCAATTTTTTTCTTGTGTAACGAAGCAAATTCGGGTTGATTAAGAAGTGTAACCGCTGTTAATCTTCTATTACCCTCAATAACAATATATTTTTTTCTCTGCTCGTCCCATGTAACCAATATTGCTTCACCAACAAAGAAACCTGCTTCACCGATCGCCATCATCAATTCAATAATTGAGGCATCCTGTAGCATCCAATTTATTATCTCTCTATCTTTGCTTGTTTTTTTACGAAGCTTAGACGGCAACCTTGGATTATCTCGATCGAGTTCCAATTCACTAATTTCTATATTTTGAATATTTTTCATGTTTTTTCTATTATTCGTGTAGCTGAAATCTTATTTTTTATTTTGTGTGCAGACAAATGCACATAGCGGTGCGGAAAAATCTAAATCTCTACGTGTATAAGTTGCTTCGACTAGCGAGCATACCTCATCTGCAAAAACGCTCGGTCACTCTTGGGACGCCTCGCTTGTGTAACTATTTTCCTAGCCTTCCAAGCTTTTCAAATGTAGAAATATAGCTTTTGACTTCATCTGTGTGATGCTCTGTTGATTCATACTACTCTCTAAGAGTGACTACTTCCGCCTTTTTATTTTCCAATGCAATCAAGGCCAAATTCTCTTTAACTTCTGGTGAATTCCGGTCGATCATTTTTAACCCTTTCTCTTACATAAAATATTTTATCGAATCCACTTTTGAGCTCCTATTTCTATTGAGCTAACTATACACTCAACATCTTTACACTTAGATACGATCTCAAGCTCAAATAAACTTCTGCACTGCAAAAAACTTTCTTCAACTGAACGCCATACTCCCGCAGGTTCTCTTCTTAGTATTCCATCTTTTAATTTGGGCGGCCGGTTCAGAAAATATAAAACAAAACTAGCTAGAGCAAAAACAATAGATAATATAAAAAACGACCAGTTTATCTGTGTTTTCAAAGAATACAAAGCTGCGAGAAAAGCGACAATTGCATATAGGAGCGAAATTAAAATGATAAAATACACCAATCTCGCGTTGTAACTTGCTGAATGAGACTTCTTTAGAAATGAATGGTTTGGGTGCTCCTTGTGTTGCCATTGATTTAGATATTTAAACCATAGAGCATTGGCTTCATGTAAATTTAAGCCAAACTTTTCTATTAATAGGTTGCTCGCATATAAAGTTTTTATCCAGTCACTCGTACTATTTCTGCGCTTAAATAGCGGATCGCTGTAATAGAAATAGATCAAAAGGACAGACGACATGAGCATTGAGGCAGTAATATATTGAACTTGTGCTGGTATATAACTAGCAACGTGTTTGCTCCAAAAATCCTCCGGCAACAAATTGTAGAGGAATAGCCAGGTTATGGCTGAGATGATTGCTATCCCTTTAGTTTGATGACCGCGAACCAATTCTTCAGATGTAACTATATTCTTTTTGCGCATATAAACCTTCTCTTTATTTTAGCTCCCAAAATGCTTTATCTTTTATCTTCGTTATTTTTTTATCACCATTGATATACAAACTATGATGCTTTTCAAGTTCTCTGACAGCCTTCATTAACAACTCTTGATCACTCTTATCATCTTTGTTGAAGATAGACTTAATATCCTGGTTTTTGATTTGTGAAACCCGGTGAACAATCCAACTTAAAATGTAAGCCGAATAGTCATTTTCACCGGTTTTAAAGTGGGTGATGTCCTGTGTGGAGAGAATAACACCTACTCCATACTCCCGCCCTTCTTTCAGAATTTTTCTCAGGCTCGGGAAGTTTTGCGACATAAAGTTATCAGCTTCGTCGACTAAGATAAGCTTAGTCACCTGTCTAAGGTCACCCTGGACTTCAGGTTTACCTTGCTTTTGCATCTGTGAATAAAATAGATCCAAGGTCAAAGCTACGACTAAGTTTTGTACCTCACTTGGGTAGCCAGCTAACTCTATTACCGTGGTCCCATTAATGAGTTCATAAAGTGACATGCAATTATTGATATCGTCTTCGAATATCTCTAACTCACAGACGCTTTCAAGTGCTGCAAATAATGAATCTTCTGTAGGCTCACTATCTATGAAAAGTTCCCATACATCAGCTAGGGATGGTGCGGGCTTTCGCCAGGTTGATTCATCTGCTCTATCAATACCTGCAAGCTCATATGCTTCGCCGATTAGACGTCGTAGCCTTAGTTGTTGTCTCTGACCTAAACCAAATGCCTTACCCATGGTTTCCGAAAACCCCCGAGCCGTGTGTACTGGCAGCATCGGTGTATCACCAAATAAACTTAAAGGGTTATAAGGCAATTTATGTAATTTAAAGCTCCTACCATTAGTGGCACTTAAGAATTTGTCATCCACATAATCCGATTTGTAATCGAAGATAAGTATACCGATTGGTTTACCATCAACATTGTTATGTTGATTACAATGAAGTTGTGTAACTACTGACTTGGTACACTGGGTCTTGCCTGTACCCATGGTGCCAATAATGCCCGAATTTGTGTTCATGAACTTTGCAGTATTAGTCGGCTCCCAGTAGACGGGTTGATTATTATTGGTAGCGTGGCCAACCAGCACTTTAAGAGGCTCTAAAGTATTAGTCTTGTTGATCAAAGAAGACGTTTCTTGCTCAGCGACTTTACGGACTTCTTTTTCTTCTGGTTGATTCCCGTTGTAAGCCGGCCTATCGGTTTCATTTGGATTTATAGGCTCTATTGCTGGGGTTATAAGAGCTTGCTCCGCAGATAGAATGAACTCATCTGGAATGTAACAGAGTTCACTACTTTGAATATTACTGAGCAGGTTTTGCAGTGGCGTACTAATGAACCGGTTTAGATTTGCGCTAGGTAGTTTGATTTGGAGGATATTATCTTCAAGGCTGTATTCCTCTTTTGCATAATCAGCATTTTCAAAAAATGCCATCATAAAGCCTTGAGGATAATTGGCTAAATCAACAACCCTGTAGTCGCCCTGAAGCCACCATTCTCTGCGCGCTTTGAGTTTCTCGAAATAATCCTCTTGATACACCTTATACAATTCAAACTTGTCGACTTGCATAAAAATCTGGCGCACAAACAGGCCCCGGTACAAGTGCCCGGCTAAGTCGTCACGGCCAAATAAGTTTTCTACCAAATAGCGCTTAAGCTCTTTAGCTTGTTGAACCCCTTTACTATGATTACGCTTCTGACCCATTTTCACTTCAAGGGGCAGCAGGTACATTTCTTTGTCTTTGAAGCCAACGAACAAGACATCGTCTGAAATGGCGCCGCTTTTATAGCCTTGGGAAAAGCGAGAGAATTCACTTTCACTCATTCTTAGCCCAATATTGCCAGCCACTCGCAACATCTCAGCTACGCTCATGGGTACCCAGATGATATCGCTTTGATGAAGTAGGCAGTTAACGTATTTGTATGCACCAATAATACTTTTCTTCTCTTTGCGCTCATTGTCATTGCAAGTGATCATCTTAAGTAACCACTCACCATTGAACGCATTGAACTCATCAATCAAACCTTTCACGCCCTGAGATAGCACTTGGTCATACAAGTCGCGGCGCTTGGTAACCGTGATTGCATCGTAATTTGCTGAGTTTGAGAAGTTGTCTGAATAATGGATCAGCACTGCGTCTTTTTGGGTTTTAAAGAAATCGAGGGTGACTTTCGGATCTATGATTACTGTCCAAACCGAGTTTTCGTAGACATGTTCAAGGAGCTCAGTGAGCTTTCCTGAAACTTTAAGCGCTAACCCATTGTTGGTTTCGTATTTTTGGCCACACCACGCCGCTTTAGCCAAATTGTTAAAGTGGCTGCTGAGTTTGAGGCTTTGGTTATTGGCCATTTCTAAGTTGTTTAATCCATAGGTAGTAAAATAGGTGCTTTGCTCATCGTAGGCAGTCTCACCAGCAAGCAGCCCATGGCAGGCCACCCCAGTTTTCTCGGTCAGTACATCGACTGGCGTCGCCTCTACACTGGTATCATTGCGAACAAAACTGATGTGTGCGTAGTTAAATGCTTCGACGGCACTATCCAATTTAAACTTACTGTAAGTGATACGACTTTTAAGCAGATCAGCAATCGCATCGCCTTTATCCTTTTCACTGCCAAGCTCGGCTAATTCTTTTAACTCGTCGTAACTTGGAGCATCCGCAAAGTCATCAAAATAGGTTCGCTGTAGTTTCTTATCGTATAGATTTACATGGATTCGATTTGCTTGCTCCGGTGAGAGCTTCTTGAGGTAATCAACCAACCCAAGAAAAAGAGAAGTATTGTCCGCATTATTAATCGAGTTGATGTAAAGAGTTTCTTTACCCCCTTTACTGAAAAGCACGTCAAATGCCTTAGTAAACTCATTTGCTTTTTGTCTGACTAAAGGCCTCACGTAACCTAGGCTGGTATCTTTGTCAGCAACCAACTTACACCACATTCGGTTTTCTGCTACCGCTTGGTTATAAGCAAAATTGTCTTCCGCATGCCAAACAAAGGGTAACAACCCTTCGGCATTTAAGCGCTTAACTGTAGCCCTTGGTAAAGTACCGAAGCTACTATCATCTTCCTGTGATGCTTTATTTACTAGTTGTGCAAAATACGCGAGATTTAGTGGATGGTAAGGAGTGAGGTACTCTTGCTCGTCAAATTCTGCAATTCCGATGTTGGCCAAAATAACCGAATCTGGTGAAAGTAGTACTTTGGTATCCAACTTTTCAATTTCATTTAGGTAGTTCTCAACTACTTTCTCGACTAAATCAACGAACTTTGGCCCCCAAGAACAAGTACTGATAAGCCCTTTTCGAGAATCTAAATAATCAAAAAGATCGTTATACGCTTGGTGTAATTCTCCAAAAGGTTCCTCTAAATTTTCTAGCTTTACTTCAGGCCTCGCCCCTACCTTTGTTGCCAACGTGCGAGTATCCAGTAGCTCAGCTTCCCACCTCAGCAGGTTTTTACGCATACCTTTTGGCGTTAGGTCCTTACCATCAATTACGACCTTTTCTTTGGCTCTGTTGTATAGGCCATTGAATTCATCGTTGTATAAACGGGTGAAGAAGTTTGTATCTAGAACGAGTGGTAGGCTTAATGAATCGCCAGAAACAGCTCCCTCCACCTCAAAGCTCAAAGTACACTCGCCACTTTGAACTGAAAATGTTAAAGAATCCGTTTCGTTGGCATACTCGGCAAAGTCAACGGTTTGTGTTTGGTTGACCACAAAAGTTTGGTTTGACTGTGTCACTTTAGCTGTATCGCCGTGCTCCGCTACTTGCAGTTTGCCTGCATTTGTTTGCAACGTGATTAGCTGCTTTCGTGGTGTGAGTAAGAAACTGTCAGCTAAATCTGCTAAATAAAAGGCGCCTTGCGGCAAAACAAGAATTCGATACTTGAACCGCTCCTGGGGCTTTTCCCGTTTAAAATCGATACTAAAATAAAGAGGTTTTCCGCCAAACGATCCGTTAGCTTGAACGATAGAGTGTTTCTGGGAGCGGTTGTTTACGTCCAGTGATATTGGTTCGTTGGTATGCTGGAGCTTAAGCTCATTCTTCTCTATCTTACCACCGGTAAAATATGCCTCAAGGCTAAACTCATTCTGGCCCTCAGGAACTTCGATGATTAGATGACGCTCTTTTTTATTTTCACGCGCGATGAAGTTAAGGGCTCCCGCTGATTCTCGTTCAAAGGCCAGGAGGTTTTCTTTATTTTCTCTGCGCTCCTTAACTATGGCGCCAAAATCGAGCTCTACCCAACTATCTCCATCAATAAAATGTTGCTTTACAAACTTCTCGCTCAGATCGAGATCGCCAAGTTTTTCGACAAGCTCTTGGGGATATTTCTCTACTATTTCGCTGATACTCTCGTAAAGCTGATGATTTTGTGACAGGCGTTTATCAATTTGCGCTGTATCGTCCCAGCTTATGATTGTATTGTCATTGAATAGTCCCAATTCACTGAATTGGATAACACCATCTTCGAGCGCTTCATACAGCTCGCTAAAGCCAAACATGGTTGCGCCATCTTCGATTATCAATTTAAAGCGGTGATCAAGTAAGCATTGTGAAATCTGGTCAGTACCAGTGATTGAACTTATTAATTCGCTCAGGGAGTGTTTTATTGTAGAGGGATGCCAAACTTCACCAGGCTTACCCAGGTCCCTTGCTGAATTGATAAGAGTGTCTAAAAAGGAATTATGAACAACCAGTAAAACGCAATCGCTTAAGTTTCCAGTTTGGCTGGATATTAAGTCACGCAAGTGCGAGATATAGTTCTCACTAAATCCCGTTTCTGTCTCGCTGTGCACAACTGGTATTATTTTTTTGTCCGCAATCTCAATCGCCTGGAATTGCTGATTTATCGTTTCAGTAACAACTGAAATGCTGGTATCGGCCACTTTTAATAGGGCATTGTACAAGTTTTGGCTATTTGAGCTGTCTGGCGAGCGAAACTGAAAACGACTTTCTCCCTCTATTCCTTGTCTGGCCCATTTGCAAAAGTGCTCGACTAGAAAATCTTCATATAGTTTTTTTGACATAAACTGCATCTCCGCTGTCACTCATTCGCTCTATGTTGCCCATCCGCTCGAAGAGCTCGATCAAAGACTCTTCACTGCTCTTGTCGAAAAACACTCCTCGATGTTGAAATTCGACCAACAACTCATGGAGACGCAACTGATCTCGGTTACCTATAGCAATATTTGTAAGCAGTAGGAGATAATCCTGGTTGAGTACTAAATAAGAGCCCGCTCTACCGCGACCTTGTTCGAATGGCTTAATGAATGTCTCTCGCGTGGCCTTAACAAAATTATTGAAGGCGGTTTCTCTGGTAGCCCCTTTCTTAAATTGTTCGGCAAACAAATTAGTTAGATTAGTAATTGCTTCAGATATGTTGTGTGCAGGGCTGAGGTGACTGGTTAACTTGCGATCCTCATAAAAACTCTGTGCATAACTGTTAAGTGCATCTACATCTGCATCCGTCAGCTCCGGAACAAGCTCCCAAAGGGGTAAAATGGCGACATTGGTATCTTGTAAGCTCTCGTTTAAAGCCAGATAGGGGAACAAAGCATAACTTGCATCCACAACCTGCTTATGCCCATGTAACTGCAATTTAGTGCGCTCTTTACTGGCCTTTTCACTATCCAAAATAAAGTAGCATGGCTTAATTTCTGGTTCACTTTTCCAACCTTTTACATTTAAAGCTAATTGCGAAGTGTACAAAAAACCGTAAAGTTGGAGGAAAGATTTAATACTTAGTAAAAAATGTTCTGGATAAGCTACTAGAAACTTGAGATCTTTCTGGAAGAGCTCAGTTAGCTGAGGCAAATAGGGGCTGTTAACCCTCTCATTTTTTTTGCTTTTTGCCGTAACTTGTGGCGAATCAAATACCTTTTTTATTTCTCTTTCTAAGAAATTGAAATGAGAAGTAGGAGGTTCTGCTAATTCTAGGTCCCCCATCAAATTGACCAGAAATGAAGTTAAGCGCTCATCTCCAGCACAGCTACTTTCGGTACTTAGCACTTTTAAGACTTGCAATTCAGGCGATATATTAAATACTTGTGCTGTATCGAAGTACATTTTCTCTACAACATGCCAAAAGGGTTCACCATCCAGTTTATTCTCTAGCTGGGCCCTACATAGATGCTTGAAATCATCGAGCGACTTAATTTCCTTCGCCAGTTGAATTTTATGCAAAGACTTTATAAAGAAGCCCACAACAACATCCCAATCATATTTGTTATTGGCACTGTTAGCTGAGACTGGGAAAAAGCTGGCGGCACTATTATTTTTCGGCTTTAATTCATGTAGTAGTGGCACTGCTTACACCTCACTTACCATTATTTCTTCATCATTGAGCTCTAGCTGATATCTTCTACCTTCACCAGTTATCACTAACTCACAAGCAGATTTAGCCTCTTGTATTATTTCATTTGCCAGCTCATCCAGCAGGATTACAGAATTTTTATCATGTTTGTTTGGCCTATAGCCGTTGTTGATACTCAAGAGTAAAGACAACAAATTGATATTGATTGGGAGGATGAATTGCTTGCTTTTTAACTTCAGCCGAGCGTTAAAAAAGGCACTACTTCTCATCGTGTTTTGCCTAATAGCGTCGGAATCCATTGATAGGTCGGCCGGTGCTGCCACTTGGTATTCGCCAAAGTCAGAAAGCAGGTAATACTTTTTACCTAATTTAGGTGCATTACGATTGATGTATGCTCTAATCGCAGCAATCAAGGTATCTCGATAAAACACTTTAAGCTCTGATTTTTGTTCTGGACTACCCGTATAGCCTTTATGCAGCTGGTACACAGAAATGTATTGATCGATTAACGAAGCGTTAAAGTCTTCCTGATATTTCTTATGATAGTTGTTAGCAAAGTCATCATATTTAAGGATGTAGAACAAGCGCAGGTATTGGGCGCCGCTCGTAAGACCCTCAATCCCAAACAGTTTTATTGCCTCTTTGAACTCCTCAAATTCCTCGTTAGATAAATTCAGATCAAAGGCTAAGATAAAGCGATCGATTTCTTTCGTACGCAGGTTCGCGGGATCAAAATCTTGAATTTTATTTGCTAGCTCATTTCCTCCACCAGCAAACAAGTTGTCAAATAAGTACCCATCGGCGAGCAATAGCTCATGGATAAAGTCAAGCAATGCACGCGCAGTTAGGAATTGGTCCCGCATTAATCGCGCTTTGAATAGCAGATCTATAATCACTCGCTGGACTGAAGGTATGCTCAGCATCTCAAAGTTTGTAAGCACCCTTTGCGAGTCATAGTCACCGAGCTGTCTTTCCTTCTCCACTAACTGCCTGATGATATTGTCGTTTTTTTGAGTTAGCCGCTGTAATAGCTTTTGCGCAAAATCAGAGTCATAGCCATTCTCACGAATTGCAAACTTTGGATAATCCTCAAAGTTGATGAACTTGATGTTTTGGGTTTCGAAATTGCGATTTTGAAGATAACGAGCGAAGGAAGCTCTAATGGTCTCGTTTTGGCCTTCCTCAGCATAGTTACCCAGCATGCCTGTGTTTATGCCAACAACGAGAGGTTTATTTCCCTGTTCAAACTTCAGAAATTCATTATCTAAGGTTTGAATTGCTGTTCCATGTGGATCAAAGCTATGCGTTGCATCCAAATGAAAATTGACTCTTTGACTGTATTTTTCCTTGGCCTTTGTCAGTAACTCAGACTTTCCATCACCACTACTTCCACATAGAAATAGAATTTTTTTATCATTAGCACCGAAGGATGAGATTACTTCATCAACATGCTTCTCTATAGGCATTTCTATGTAGAGATAGCTTTTTATTTCTTCTAGCTGTGAGTGGGTATCTCCGTCTCTTTCCGTCGATACTGCAAAGGGAGATGATTTTGAAAGGACACTTAAGGCTTCTTTTAACCGCATTTTTGACCCTAAATAGCGGCTAAAGATAAATCCAACCGCTCCATGGTTAACTTTTACTACGTCACCGCCATCTGGGCGCACAACATTATCAATTGAATGGAGTTATAGCATGAAGACAGCGGAAAAATATAGGACAAAACCGATCATATTACTGGTTAAGTGGTCACATTTTTATTGTATGGATCGTTGATAATGTAAATCGGTTACAAATATCACATGAGTTCAATTCAATAGGTTAGTGCTTTCATTATCCCCAAACTTACCAGAAGACGGCTGTAGCCCGTGGTAATGGATTATCAATCGGACATACACTTGCCTATAACTCATGAAGACATATTTCAGGCGCAAAGTATACCTCCCGCAAAAAATTAAGAAGCGAAGTAAGGGGCTAGTGTCAAGCCAATAATGGTACTGTTGATGGGTTTGAGCAACGTAGTATTCATGCTGAAGTACCAGAGCGCAAAGTTTTACGAAACGGGAAATACTCAAAGCCGGATAAACTTAATTAAAGATTCTGCTCGCCCAATATTATTGTGTCTTCAGTTTGGTCACAGACTCTGCTTTTATCGATTGTGACTAAGAAAAGCAAAGGACAAGAAAGAGAGAAATGGCCCGCCCCAGAGGATTCGAACCTCTGACCTCAGCCTCCGGAGGGCTGCGCTCTATCCAGCTGAGCTAGGGGCGGATAAACTTTTTACTTCAATTTTTATAATACACGACGTTGCGTCGTATTTTTCGCACAATGTCCGTTGCCCGCTTTTTCCGTTTTCCGGATGTCCGTTACCTCCGGAGGGCAACGCTCTATCCAGCTGAGCTACGGGTGCGTATTGAGCAGTAGAGTCAGGAAGGCCCCACTAGGCTCAAGCGGGCGTAATAATACTGATGCTGGCGGGTGGTTTCAACGTGTTTGTACAGATTGATCAAAGTTATTGGTATAAATGCCGGATTGACCGCAGCATTTTTGCGGGTATTTAAGCGCAAACTGTTGTTCGGGCTTGATTAACCGTTATAATCTGGCCATTGAATATACCCGCAACTAATTAAATTGCCTGGAGACAGATGTGAAATTGAGATCTTGGTTAAGTGTTATGGCTGTCGCGCTGACGGTATTTACCGTTCAAGCACAGGAAATGACTGAAGAAGCCATCAAAGAACGTATCAAGCCTGTTGGCTCGGTTAATATTGCCGGTGCTGAGGCCCAGGCGGCATCAGGTAATGGCGGAGCCCGTTCTGGTGAAGTTGTGTACAACGCAGCATGTGTTGCCTGTCATGGTGCGGGTGTACTGGGTGCGCCGAAATTACACGCTGCTGCCGACTGGCAACCAAGACTGGACGCTCGCAGCCTGGACGGGCTGTGGCAAAATGCCCTGAATGGTTTCAACGCCATGCCTCCCCGTGGTACCTGTGGCAATTGTAGCGATGACGAGATAAAAGCCGCCATTGAGTACATGATCGAAGGTATTTAAGCGAATTTAGCGCTACTTTTTACTTGCAGCAAAAAGTAGCGTTTCTACGACAAATCGGGTAGGTTAGGTTACTTAGTAGTAACGGTACGTTTGCAAGCTAGCCACCAGGATGTCGTCAGAGTCGATGCAGTACGAGTTGTCAGAAGAAGAGTTACGGGAATTAATTCCTCAGCTTCAACAACTTACAGACAAATACAAACGAGCAGAGCGCGTTCAGAAAGCGCTTTTCGACATTTCAGAACTGGCCAGTTCCGTCAGTAACCTCGCACGGCTGTATTCCGCAATTCACGAAATTATTGGCGACTTTATGAACGCCGATAATTTTTTTGTTGCATTCTACGAACGTGATACCAACTTCATAGATTTCGCCTACTTTATTGATGAGTTTGACGAAAAAACCTTAAAACAGGTTCCCGCTGAGCAACTTATGGACGGGATCACCGGTTACATTCTTCGTAGCGGCAAGCATCTGGTATTCACCAAATCCAATGTGGATGAGTTTTGTGAACAAACCGGCGTAAAAATGATTGGCTCAACACCCGAGCACCTTTTGGGCGTACCGCTCAAGCGGGGAACCCAGGTTATTGGCGCCATGGTGGTACAAACCTACGCCCGTGATGTGGTTTACACCGAAGAAGACCTTGAAGTACTGCTGTTCGTGTCGCAGCACATTGTTACCACGGCAGACCGGGTAAAAAGCCGCGAACTGACCGAACGAACCATTCGTGAACGTACCCGCCAATTGCGCAAGATCAACGACGACTTGCAGGAAGAAATTCTCGAACGCCAAAAAGTAGAGTCTCTGCAGCAGGCTCTGTTTGAAATCTCTGAACTGGCGGCCAACGTTGAAGGCGATATGAACGCATTCTACGCCAGCCTGCACGAGATTCTGGCCAGGCTGATAAGCGCCCCCAACTGTTTTATTGCCACCCTGGATGAAAGCCGCGAATACCTGGAATTCCCTTACTTTAACGATACTCAGAGCGCAAAAGCCGAACGCAGACCCCTTGGGCGGGGCCTAACAGAGTTTGTACTGCGTACAGGTCAGGCGGAACTGATCAACCCGCCAAGGGTATTAGAACTGGCCGAATCCGGTGAACTGGATGTGAGCGTGGCCCAGAACATGCTGCAAAGCGCCAACTCCTGGCTGGGTTCACCCTTGGTGGTTGATGGCGAGATTTCAGGTGTTATTGCAGTGCAAACCTACGGTCAGCACGCCAAATACAATAGCAGAGACCTGGAACTGTTGCGCTTTGTTTCACACCACATTGCGGTTGCCATGGAGCGCAAACGCAGTACCGAAGCGATTCACCGTTACAACCTGCAACTTGAAGAACGCGTTAACGAACGCACAATGGAGTTGGACAAGGCCAACCAGGTATTAAAGCAACAAATTGAAGAGCGTAAGGAAATTGAACTTAAGCTGCTTCACGATGCTCACCATGATGCACTGACCGACCTGCCCAACCGGGCGATGTTCACCAGCCGCCTGGAACTGGCCATTGCTAGTAAACAGCGCCACCCGGAAAACCTGTTCGCGGTGCTCTTTATCGACCTCGACCGCTTTAAAGTGATCAACGATACTTTGGGCCACCATGCCGGGGATGAGTTTTTGATTGAAGTCTCCCGGCGCTTGTCGCTGTGCATTCGCGGTCACGATTTGCTGGCGCGTTTGGGCGGCGACGAATTCGTGGTGCTGCTGGACAACTTTGAAGAAACCGGTGACGTGGAAGAGGTTGCCTCACGTATCATTGATGCCATATCAGAGCCTTTCAAACTGGAAGGCAAAGAGATGTATTCCGGAGCCAGTATCGGTATTGCCCATCTGGAAAACTACTATCGCAGTGCTGATGAAATACTGCGCGATGCCGATGCAGCAATGTATCAGGCCAAAACCCACGGCCGCGGGCGCTATGTGATGTTCGACAAAAGCATGCGCGAGCGTCTGCTTGAAGAGTTGGAACTGGAAAACGAGTTTCGCCGGGCATTGCGGGAAGAAGAATTTGAATGCTTCCTGCAACCCGTTGTCGACTTGCGCAATGAAGAGGCGCTGTATCAGGAAATGTACGTGCGCTGGGAACACCCTTCACTGGGCAAAGTCACACGCGGGCAATTCCGGCAGGTTGCCGACCAGAGTGGCCTGACACTGGAGCTGGACATGTTTCAGCTCAAAAAAGCCTGCGAACTTTTGCTCGCGTCGCAGGATGACCCGGATGCCCCACAGCGTCTGGCGGTAAACGTGTCGATTAACCACCTGTTGCAGCCTTCACTGGTGAACAAGATTATCCGTGTCATCGAGCGCTCTGGGGTATCCGCTCAGTCGCTGGTGTTTGAATTTGACGAGAACGACCTCAATCGCCGTTCCCACTACATTTTGCCGGCTATCAAAAAGCTGAAACGGGCTGGCTTAACCCTGGTGCTGGATAACTTTGGTAGTGGCCTCGCATCACTGAGCTATTTATTCGCCTACCCGTTTGATTACATTAAAATTGATCACAGGTTTGTGCGCTCTCTGCCGCGTTCCCAACGTAACCAGAAACTTATCCAGTCGGTGATGCTGATTTCCGACCATCTGAAATTTAAAGTCATTGCCGAAGGGGTAGATTCAAAGGCCCAACTGAAGGCCCTGAATGAAATTGAGTGCATTTACGCGCAAGGAAAAATTCTGCATGAGGCACGCCCTGTGTCAGTGCGGGCGTTCGCCGAGTAATAGAGTAACTTCCTGAATACTACTTTTTGCCCAGCATTTCCCTAAGATTGGCGATGCTGGCCTGGCCCTTCTGCTGGCGGACTTCAGCGCTGTCTTTGACTTTTTTATTTTCCCAAACCACGTCATCCGTAGGCAATTCGTAAAGAAAACGGCTCGGCTCAGGCTGAATTACCTCACCAAACTGGCGACGCTCTTTGGCCAGTGAGAAAATCAGCTCCCGTTGTGCGCGGGTGATCCCTACATAGGCAAGACGACGTTCTTCCTCAACGTTGTCCTCGTCAATGCTGCTTTGATGCGGCAGCAAGCCTTCTTCCATTCCCACCAGAAACACAATCGGGAATTCCAGCCCTTTTGACGCGTGTAGCGTCATCAGTTGCACCTGGTCAGCGTCACCGTCTTCCTCCCCCCGCTCCATCATATCTCTGAGGATCAGGCGGTTAACCACTTCCTGCAATGTCATTGGGGCGTCCAGCTCATTGCCTTCGAGCATGTCTTTTACCCAGCCAAACAGAGTACTGA
Source organism: Alteromonas aestuariivivens (assembly GCF_003367475.1). Taxonomy (GTDB): domain Bacteria; phylum Pseudomonadota; class Gammaproteobacteria; order Enterobacterales; family Alteromonadaceae; genus Alteromonas; species Alteromonas aestuariivivens. The sequence goes on along the minus strand of NZ_QRHA01000017.1, from coordinate 35,759 downwards.
CGTTGGCCATGGCCATCTCGGCCGCTTTTGGGCTGGGGCTGTGCTCATACAGCCATTCCTCGTACCTCATAGACTTGATCATGCCCCGTAAGGCTTCGGTGGAATCGCCACGCTGGGCACTGTCGGACGTTTCCACTGCCCAGCGCGCAAACCCGGAAACGGCCTGATACGCATTGCCGCTCAACACACTGGAAAGGCCATTGTGGGTAGCCGCTTCAAACATTGACACACCAAGCACATTGGCGAAGTTACCCAACTTTTCCAGCGTTGCACGGCCAATGCCGCGGTTGGGTGTATTGATGATCCGCAGCAACGCATTGTCGTCGTCCTGATTTACCATCAGCCGCAGGTACGCCATGATGTCTTTCACTTCTGCGCGGCCAAAAAACGACATTCCGCCACTGATTTTGTAGGGAATACGGTTGCTCATCAGCAGCTTTTCGAACAGACGGCTTTGGTGATTGCCGCGATAGAGAATGGCATAGTCCTTAAACTGGGTGCGGTTCATAAACTTGTGCGCCAGCAGTTCTGCCACCACCCGCTCGGCTTCGTGTTCTTCATTTTTGGCAACCACAACTTTCAGCGGCTCACCGTAGGCCAGTTCTGAAAACAGGGTTTTATCAAACAAGTGGGGATTGTTCTGGATCAGGATATTCGCACAATGCAAAATTCGCCCCGACGATCGGTAGTTTTGTTGTAGCTTGATCACGTTCAGGCGCGGAAAATCCTGCTGCAGCAGGTGTAGATTTTGCGGCTTGGCCCCACGCCAGGAATAGATTGACTGATCGTCGTCACCCACCACGGTAAACCGCGCACGCTCACCCACCAGCAGCTTTACCAGCTCATACTGGCTGGTATTGGTATCCTGATATTCGTCCACCAGCAGGTAACGGATTTTGCGCTGCCATTTAGCGCGCACATCCTCATTCGTTTTCAGCAACAGCGTTGGCAACAATATCAGATCATCAAAATCCAGTGCATTGTATGCTTTAAGATGGTTCTGATACTGGCGGTAGGCTTCGGCAAATTCCTTCTCTCCCGTGCTGGAAGCCTGACGCAAAAGGGCATCGGGCAAAAGCAGGTCGTTTTTCCAGTTGGAGATGCAACTTTGCAGCAGGCTGAGCTGATCTTTGTCACCGTCGAGGGTGTCAGTGGTGAGATCGTTCAGCAACGCCAGCGAGTCTTTATCGTCGAACAACGAGAAACCCGGTTTCAGGCCCAGTTCCTTTACATGGGCCTTAATGATATTGAGGCCCAGCGTGTGGAATGTAGAGACCTTCAGACCGCGGGCTTCGGGCTTACCCAGTGTCTGGGCAACCCGCTCTTTCATTTCACGGGCAGCTTTGTTGGTGAATGTAACCGCCGCAATGTAACGCGCTGGCACGTCGCATTCGCGCACCAGATAAGCGATTTTGTTGGTGATCACCCGAGTTTTTCCGCTGCCGGCCCCCGCCAATACCAGACATGGCCCGGAAACAAAGGTCACCGCAGATTGTTGTGCGTCGTTCAGTCTCATTAAAATTCAGGAAAGTTAGATGCCGCTCTGTTCAGCAGTTTTCATTGCAAGTCCACCGCCAGGCTATAGAATAGATAGTTCTACTGACGATGGCGCATTATAAAGGAAAACCAATGCTTGATCCGAAAAAACTCGAAGAGCTGGCCAAACAGATAGCTGACGCAGTCCCCCCCGGTGTGCGCAATATGGCAGAAGGCGCGGAATCCAAAGTAAAGCAAATACTGCAGGCGCAATTATCCCGCCTGGATGTGGTTACCCGTGAAGAGTTTGATATTCAAAGCCAGGTTCTGATTCGCACACGTGAAAAACTCGAAGCCCTTGAAAGCCGGATGGCTGAGCTCGAAGCGCAACTGGAAACAGGCAAACCAAAATCCTAACCGGCCATTAAACCAGGGTATCGAGCAGTAGTCCCAGCGTCATCACCAGCCCAATATAATGGTTTTCAAGAAACGCCTGAAAGCATTGATTTCGGCTCCGGTTGCGCGCACGAAACTGCTGATGAACGAATAACCCGGCGCAGATCCCCAAAGCCAGGTAAACCGGCCACCCTGCTCCGATTATCCGGGCAACGGCAAGCAACAAAACCAGGGTGGTGAGTTGCAGCAGGCCGATGATGAGTAAGTCCTGGCGCCCGAACAAAATGGCACTGGACTTTATGCCCACTTTTAAGTCGTCATCCCTGTCTACCATGGCGTAAAGGCTGTCATACGCCACCGTCCAGGCAAGATTCGCAAAAAAAACCAGCCAGCCCCACATTGGAACATAACCAAGAACCGCCGCAAATGCCATGGGTATGGCCCAACCAAACGCAGCCCCTAATACGACCTGGGGCAAATAGGTATAGCGTTTCATAAACGGGTAACTCGCAGCCAGTAACAGCGCAGGCACTGAGAGGGCGATAGTTTGCCAGTTCAGGGTCAGTACCAGCATAAAGGCCAGCAGTACGAGCAATGCAAACAACTGCAGGGCTTCAGCTTCGGTTACCTGCCCTGTGACCAGAGGCCTGTTGCGGGTGCGCTCAACCGCACCGTCCACCTTACGATCAGCGTAATCGTTGATGATGCACCCGGCAGAACGCATCAGCACAACACCAGCAACAAACACTGCTGTAATATGTGCGCCCGGTAATCCACCGGCCGCCAGAATCAGCGCCCACAGGGTTGGCCACAGCAACAGGTAGATACCGACGGGTTTATCAAGCCGCATCAACCGGGCGTAGCCCTGCAGGTTGTTTAAAGACAGGCGAATTTCCAACACATCACTCCTGATTGTAAACTGGCGCAGCAGGCAGAAACACTTCGGCAACAATCATGCTCAGATTATCGAAATAAAATCGCGAACGCCGGCCCCACAGTGTTTCGGGTTGCTGGGTGTTCAGCCACTGTTGTGCAGGAATGCGACACACTTCAAAGCCACCGCGGCGAAATCGCGGGTCGTTAAACAGCCGTTGACCAAGCGGCTGACAGCCCAACCCGCCAAGTTCACTTTGAATTAATGCCTCCGGGATCACCGAGCGGGCAAATACCCAGGGCGCACCGTCACCCATTAATACCACCTCCCGCACCTGATATTCGCCAGGCACTGACGAATTGAGCCAGTTCGCTTCACTGGTGTGCAGTGGCTGCTTCTTCTGACCAATCAACTTCAATTCAAAATGACGGCAAAGCGACTGCAATCGCTCAGTAAGCGAGCCAGTATCCAGTAACCAGTTCTTCAGATAGGGGCAATCAATTTTCACACTGCCAGGTGCCTGCCAATCGGCATCCAACCCCACCGGAAACTCTTCAGGCACAACCAATCGCTACTCCACGGTTAAATTCAAAACTCGACGCGTATCTTACCATTCGCCTGCGGAAAGCAAAGACCTGCCTCAATTGGGAAACCTTACCCCTGAATTCGCATACCAATGTCATAAACGCTGTAGTGACTAATTTTTTACCTTTGCTAAACTAGCGCTAGTTGTAAGTTGCCAGGATTGTTGCTTTGTCTTACCTGACCAGTATTGTTCGCCCCCGTGCACTCGCGTTCCTGAGTTTATTTGCCAGCGCGCTCGTTTCACCATTACAGGCCCAGAGCGGAGCTGATTACGCCTACCTTGGCCTGGAGCCGGACATTGTCACCAATTTCATTGGCCCATCCAGTCGTAACCTGGGGTATGTACGGGTAACCATTGAGCTGATGATCCATGATGTGGAATACCTCGAAATTGCCGAGCACCATATGCCGTTACTGCGAGCAACGGCAATCGAGGTGTTTGGACGTCAGCCCGAAGACAAGGTCAAATCGTTAACTGGCCGGGAAGACATTCGCCGTGCCATGCTGGAAAGTTTTCAGGTGCTGATGATTCAGGAAACCGGCACTGAGGTTATCAAAGACGTCATATTCACCAAGTACCTGTATCAGGGCTAACCCGCTTTATGGCTGCGATCGGCGCCGAGACTCAACATCAGCGCCAGCAAGCAGCCGGCAATCAGGCCCACCGTATGCGCCGTGTTGGCCATGCTGACCCATAGAATATCGGCATAGCCCAGCACCAGCCAAATCAACATAAAACCCACAATGGCTTTGGGCAATTGCAAACCCCAGGCGGGTTTTAACCAGCCCAGCCACCACACAAAACCCAGCAACGCGTAAACCACCCCAGAGAGCCCACCGAAGTTTGGCCCCGACACCAGCGCCTGGGCCAGGTTGGAGGCCACTGCTGAAACCAAAAAAACCACCAGCAGCATCATTACACCCAGCTTGCGTTCAATTTGCCCGCCCAGCATGCTCCACCACAGCAGATTGAACACAAAGTGCAAGGCACTGAAATGCAAAAATGCAGGCCCAATTAAGCGCCACCACTGCTGGGTTTCGAGCAATACCGCGAAAGGCTGCATCATAAGCGCATTGGCGAGTGGGCCGAACCAGCCCAGTATCGAAAACACGAAAATCAATGTGCATATCAACAGGATGGCCGCGGTAAACGGCACACTGAAACACCATTTTAGTAAGCCGGAAAAGCGAAAGCCGGACGGCGTTTTGATTGCCACGCTCTCACCGCTTTGCCAGGCGGCCTGCTGGTATTTGGGGTTGTTGGGAAAGCGGATAAAATCGCTACAGATTAGGCGAGCGCGCTCTATATCCGACTCTCTTTCAAGCTCAATTACGAACTCTTGAGAAGACTCAGTCGAAGACCCAGACGAAGACTCAGTCGAAGGCTCAGACGAACGCAAACTGGCACTGATACCCTGGCTATTGAGGTAATGCGCCAGCAAATGCGCATGAGGCTCGTAGCGCAGGGCAATCAGCGGGATAGGCACCTAGTCGCTCACCACCGGCTGGGCAAGACGCCAGGCTTCAAAACCACCATCCATACTATAGACTTGCTCGAAACCCTGCTGAGCGATGACCTGAGCAGCCTGTTGACTGCTGACACCGTGATAGCACACCACCACCACCGGCTGTGTGCGTGGAGTACGTTCAAGAAACGCAGCAAAATTGTCGTTATTGAGGTTTGTTGCGTCAGGCATATGGGCACTGGCGTAGGACTGTGGATCACGAATGTCCACCACCACCAGTTCGTCCTGTCTTTTCGCTACGTCGCTCACACTGATATGAGTAAATTCTGCCATTATGCCTGCCAATCCAAAATTACTTTACCTGACTCACCAGAGCCCATGGTGTCGAAGCCCTGCTGGAAATCATCGATGCTGAAACGGTGTGTGATGATAGGGCTCAAGTCCAGTCCGCTTTGAATGAGGCTGGCCATTTTGTACCAGGTTTCAAACATTTCACGGCCGTAAATGCCTTTGATGGTCAGCCCCTTGAAGATAACCTGGTTCCAGTCAATCGCCACGTTCGAAGGTGGAATACCCAACATCGCCACTTTACCGCCATTGTTGATGTTATTCAGCATATCACGAAACGCTGCCGGCACACCGGACATTTCCAGACCTACGTCAAAGCCTTCGGTCATGCCCAATTCATTCATCACTTCCTTCAGTGAGGTTTTACTGACATCCACCGCCCGGGTCGCGCCCATTCTTTCCGCCAGTGCCAGGCGATACGGGTTGATATCAGTGATCACCACATGACGGGCGCCCACGTGTTTGGCCACTGCTGCGGCCATAATGCCGATTGGCCCGGCACCGGTAATCAGCACGTCTTCACCCACCAAATCAAACGACAGCGCAGTGTGTACGGCGTTTCCGAACGGGTCGAATATGGACGCCAGATCATCACTGATGTTATCCGGAATTTTAAAAGCATTGAACGCCGGGATCACCAGATATTCAGCAAACGCACCAGGGCGGTTTACGCCCACGCCGGTAGTATTGCGACACAGATGGCGCCGGCCTGCCCGGCAGTTGCGGCAATGTCCGCAGGTAATGTGGCCTTCTCCTGAAACCCGATCGCCAATCTCAAAGCCGCGCACTTCCTGGCCCATGCCCACCACTTCGCCCACGTATTCATGGCCGACCACCATGGGTACAGGAATGGTTTGCTGCGACCACTCGTCCCAGTTGTAGATGTGCATGTCGGTACCGCAGATGGCGGTTTTGCGGATCTTTATCAGCAGGTCGTTATGGCCAACTTCCGGTTCCGGGCTGTCGTGCATCCAGATGCCGGGCTTGGCGTGCAGTTTGGCGAGGGATTTCATGCAATCACCCCCAACTCGCGGCCGACCTCAATAAAGGCATCCACCGCTTTATTTACATGCTCCAGTGTATGCCCAGCGGACATCTGAGTGCGAATGCGAGCCTGCCCTTTAGGCACAACCGGATAGGAGAAACCAATCACATAGATGCCCTTGGCAAGCAACCTGTCGGCCATGTCACTGGCCAGTTTCGCGTCGCCCAGCATCACGGGAATGATGGGGTGATCTTTGCCCGCCAGAGTAAAACCTGCGGCTTCCATACGCTGGCGAAAATGCGCAGCATTTCGCCATAACTGGTCACGCAGTTTGTGGCCGTCTTTCATCATGTCAAACACTTTCAGCGACGCCGAGACAATGGGTGGCGCAACCGAGTTAGAGAACAAATACGGACGGGAGCGCTGGCGCAACCATTCTACAATCTCTTTTTTTCCACTGGTGTAACCGCCTGACGCGCCGCCAAGCGCTTTGCCCAGCGTGCCTGTGATGATGTCTACCCGGCCCATAACACCGCAATATTCGTGGCTGCCACGGCCGTTCTCACCCAGGAACCCGGTAGCGTGACAGTCGTCCACCATTACCAGGGCGTCGTACTTGTCAGCGAGATCGCACACTGCCGCCAGGTTGGCGATTACGCCGTCCATTGAGAACACGCCGTCGGTAGCAATAACTTTAAATCGCGCCCCGTCTTCATTCGCCTGCTTTAACTGCGCTTCTAGGGCTGCCATGTCGTTGTTGGCGTAACGGTATCGTTTTGCTTTGCACAAACGCACACCGTCGATAATGCTGGCATGATTCAGCGCATCGGAAATGATGGCATCTTCCGGGCCCAGCAGAGTCTCGAACAAACCGCCGTTGGCATCAAAACAGGATGGATAAAGGATGGTATCTTCCGTGCCCAGAAAATCGGCTATCTTGTGCTCCAGCGCTTTGTGAATATCCTGGGTTCCGCAGATAAAGCGCACGGAGGCCATTCCAAAGCCATGGCTTTCCAGCCCCTCTTTGGCCGCATTCAGTAATTCAGGATGATTCGCCAGCCCAAGATAATTGTTGGCGCAAAAGTTAATGACCGGCTCCCCTTCGCCAACCTGGATGTCGGCCTGCTGCTGGGAGGTAATTACCCGCTCCTGCTTGTACAGCCCTTCTTGCTTCACTTCATCAATCTGTTGGCGCAAATGAGCAATGAATGCTTCAGACATGGTGTTCTCCGTTCGCCTAAAAAGGCGCGTATTTTAAAGAAACCCCGTCACCGGGTACACCGTTCAACTGCCAATTCAGTGGCCTGCACCCACCCGGGCTGTAAATTATTAACAACAGTCCAGGGAGGGTACGAATAATTCTATCGTCACTCAGTGAGGCCTGAAGTGCGCAGGTGCAAAGCAGATTTCGCACCCTCTCTAGCTTTCTTCCGGTTTGAATATTGGCAGTGGTTTACACCAGACCTGATCTTTCACACATTCGTTCAGACAGTCCCATATATCTGCCTCCGGAACCGGCATGCTGATCAGGTACCCCTGCCCCTGATGGCAATCAAAATGGCACAACAATTCGTATTGCGCGGCGTTTTCAATGCCCTCCGCAATCGCCATCAGGCCCATGTTACGAATCATGGTCAGGGTGGAATAGACAATGCTGCGGTCATCTGGATTTTCAAGCATGCCAGCGACAAACGACTGATCAATTTTGATAAAATCGGCGGGCAACGCTTTCAGATAACTGAGCGAGGAATAGCCGGTACCGAAATCGTCTATCGCCAGCAAACAGCCCATCTCCCGGATGGTTTTCATAATGGCTTTGGCGCGTTTCATGTCTGCCACCAGCACATTCTCGGTCAATTCCAGCTCTATTTGACTCGGCTGAATACCGTTTAATTCAATTTGCTTGGCCAGAAACTCCGGCAACGACGGGTCCATGAATTGAGCCGATGACAGGTTGATCGCCATTTTCAAATACGGATGGCCATTTGCGGAAAGCTCGCGCAGCAAACGGGTGGCGTGGGTGATCACCCAATAATCCAGTTCCAGCATGAATGACGTGTTTTCCAGCAGGGGAATGAACTCTCCCGGAGAAATATGGCCTTTGACAGGATGATGCCAGCGTATAAGCGCTTCGAACCCCATCAGCCGGCGGGTTCTGAGTTCAAGTTGTGGCTGCAGCGCCAGGCTGAACTGGTTTTCGCGTAAGGCAACGCGGGCTTCACTTTCCAGTTCAACTTTACGCATTACTTTAAGATTCATGGTGGCATCAAAAATTCGGAATGCTGCGCCCTGCTGAGCCTTTGCTTCATACATGGCAATATCGGCGTGCCGCAACAGCTCCACCGCTGACGCTTCCGCGTGCTGGGTGAGCGCAATGCCAATACTTACCGATATGTAAAACTGCATATCGCCAATCTGAATGGGGGAAGCAAATTCCTGCAGCAGCTTTCTGGCCACCACTTCCACCTGCTCCCGTTCACTGACATCCGACAACAGCACCACAAATTCGTCGCCGCCAAAGCGGGCGGCAATGTCGGTTTCACGAATGGGGCCGGCGATGCGTTTCGCCGCAGCCTTAAGCAACTTATCACCCACGTCATGACCGTAGCTGTCGTTAACTTTTTTGAAGTCGTCCAGATCAAGGAACATGAGCGCAACCATGCTCGGCGTTCGGGATGAACCTGCCACCTGCTTTTCAATCTGAAACGTCAGCATATTGCGATTGGGCAGCCCGGTTAGCGAATCAAACATCGCCATTTTCTCAAGCTGAGCCGTATTGAGGGCAATCTGGCTGTCAAATTCTTCGAGCTGTTTGGCCACACTGTTGGCAGCCTCGTCCAGCACATCCAGTTCGTCAGTAAACCAGCTGCGCTGCCACTTTTGAATTTGTTGGTTTTGAATCAGGAAATCCTGATATCGGTGCATTGCAAGCAATGGTAAGTGCTCACTTAGCGCCAATAGCTTGCGGCGGTACTGATTCAAAAACAGGTACATGAGTACCGAGAACAGTGCGAACAGTCCGATTGCGCTGCCGACAACCTGCCGCCGGTAGGCCCGGTTTGCGGCCACAGACTCAGTAATGTCCTGGGCATAGAGAATAAACTGACCGTTACTGTAGGCATCTTCCAGCGGCAGCAGGCTCACCAACAACTGGCGTTCGTTCAATTCCAGCGTGACGCCCTTCTGAATGAGGGTATCCAGGCTATCAAGCTTCGGCAGGTGATTGAGCAAAGTAGTGAAAAATACCTGGTATTCCGGACGTAAGCGGCTGATTACCTGCAGTGTTGGGGTGCCACTGCGCATATCGGGAATGCGCCGGACAATGGCAAGATTAACTGCTCCTGTGAGCTGCTTGCTCTGGGCCAGTACTTCCTGCATGTTGCTGGAAAGCACCATAACGGATGTTTGTTGATCTGCCCCCATGACAGGTACCGATACATACCGGCGGCACACCAGTTCACAATACACCCTGGACAACGGGCGCAGTTCCTCCTGCGAACGTTTCACCTGCCGAAGTGCAAATGCCGGCAATTCACTTCGTTCACCATAAAGCACCTGCCCGGAAGGGCTGAACAGCCACAAATCATCAACCTGCAGGTTGATATTCAGATATTCCCAGGCATCATGCAGCCTGTCTGTAGCCCCTTCCATATCATTGGTATCAACGAACTGCGAAAAACTTTCCACCCACAGTACCAGTGGGTAGATAAGCAGTTCATCAAGTAACTCGTAACGGCGTTGGTTCTGGATTTGCGAATTTAAATGTTGCCGCTCAAGGTTTTCGGTCGACTGGGAAATCAGTAACGATGCAATGGCGATAGTCACCGACAGCATCATTACCAGCAGGATCAGCATCACCTTGGTGGTGAAAGACATTTTTACCTGCATGGGCTAGAACCAGAACATCAGTTGCAGGGCCCACATCCTCCAGTTTTCCCGCGTCGTCACCTGTGCCTCAGGGTTGAGTATCCCTTTGGTACGGTTGGCACCATTTACCCAATGATGTTCAGCCTGCAATCGCCAGTTTGGCGCAATGTCCCAGCGCAACCCCAGGGTAGTGGTATCCATGTAGCCAAAATAGGCCGGAATCAGGCCACCGGACCCCGCTTCCAGCAATTCACCATCCGGATCGTCCTTGTTGAACACGTAGGTATCGAAGCTTGCCAAAGCGCTGAATTCCGAATTGAACAGGTAGCGCCCCTGAATATAGCCGCCCTCTCCAATTCGCCTGAACTGGTACTCGGGGTGATAGGCACCACGGTCGTGCTGATATTCCTTGACCAGCTCACTACTCAGCTCCACAGAGGAACCAAAATACATAGCGGAAAACATGACTCTCTGAATGCTGGTGCTGCCATCCAGCAGGATATCGTCCTCTGACGCACGGTAAACAAAGTCTGAATCCAGAAAGCTGACACCGACACGCCAGTTAAGCGAAGGCGTTTGCCAATAACCGCTTAACTGATGCACAAAATCCTGTTCCACTTCGCCCTTGGCCAAAGGACCAATCAAAAGACGTGTGGTTTCGGTATCAATGGGGGAACGTCCGTAGCTCCAATTGAATTCCCAGTTTCCATGGTTGGTATTGCGGGTTACCTGAATCAGTGCACCATCGCTGCCAAGCGCGATGTCGCGAAAGGCGTCGTAATAAACAGATTGGGGCAACACAGCGGTTGCCCGGGTTTGCGGTACATCGCGGGTGGCGGAATAGAGCCAGTGCCGGTTTTTATAACGGCCAACATGCAAGTGAGCCTGCCACTGATTGTATTCCGGTAGCCGCCAGTCCAGAAACAGGTAATCCAGACGCCCCCCCTGATCATAGCGATTGCCGCCATCCAGATAGACGACCTGCCCGACCAGCGCCAAATCGGAGTTGAACTGGTAGCGGCCAACCAGCCCCAGCTCGGTCAATTCCGCAGTAACCGAGTTGGCATCGGTTATGAAGTCACTGTCGATGGACTGGGTCAGCCCTTGGGAGAGATACCCATGCCAGCTCACCGACTCCGCGTGTACGTTATTGCCAAAACCAATCATGGTTGCCAGGCTGGTTACCATTAACCACTTCATGAATTGTTCACCCTAATGGTTTGCACGTCGCCAGACTCTCCCGCTATTGCGTATCCTATCGCCCCCGGAGTCGATTTTACTGCCTGGATCAGTTCGGCGTGCGTTGACACCTTGACCGGAGGACTGCCCTGGCCGGAGAACGTCACCTGATTCCACAATCGTTCGAGTTGGTAGGGAAACATCTGCAACTTTTGTTGACAAAAGTTTTTATGAATTGAGGTTCGGGGATCCATCACAAACACCGTGATTTTGCTGCCATCAGGCCAGTACTGTTTGTTGGCGGTAAAAATCTGCCTGACTTCACTGCGCGACAACTGCAATGTAGTTACAGAATGATTCGCAATGATTGCCAAAGGCTCACCATCTGCATGACTGGCATTGACAAAAAACAGGCATGCCAAAGCAAACAGACAATGTCTTGTTACTTTGAGGACCGGGTACTGCTGTGCCCTGCAGGCGGCTGCCGTGGTCAAAGAGTACTCTCCCTGGTTGGCACGAAAGGATCTATCCCATCTAAATGCTTAGTGTAGAAAACAGAACGAAATATTGCTTGGTTTAACGAGTGTTTAGCGGTTGTCATTACCAGTAAGCAGTTCATCCACCTGTTGCATTACTTGCTCGGTTGAAATTTGCTCCATCAACGTCTTGCCTTTGGCTCGCACTCCCCAGGGTAACGACTGCCATGGCTTGCCGAATTGTGCTTCGATGCACTCATCGTACACCGAAACCACCCGTTTCAAATCCCGGTAAGGACCTGTGCGACGTGGGTTGGAGTGGGCATACAAACCGATAACCGGTGTGCCTACTGTTGTAGCCATGTGAGCGGGCCCGGTATCCGGTGCAATCACCAAATCGGCTTTAGCAATCAGCCCCAATAATTGATGCAGCGTAGTTTTGCCCACAAAATTTTCGGCTATGGCTGGATTATGAGACAGAATAGCTTTCGCTGTCTCTCGGTCCAGTGGCCCCGGGCCGCCGCAGAGTACAACCTTTTTCCCTTTATCTGCCAGATGGTTAGCTATACTTGCGTATCGTTCCGGCAACCAATTCCGCTCTTGCTTACTGGCAGCAGGGCTGATAACAACAAACTCACCCAACTGTTTTGCCTTAGCCTCTGCCCAGGACTCCGCTTCAGGCTCCAGCGGAATCGACCAGCGAGGCTCTGCGACAGAAGGCACCCCAAGTGCATCGGCGAAATCCATAAACCCTTCGAGCACATGCGCATGCGCTCGCGGTGCCACACGCTCATTGGCGAACAGCCAGTGCAACTCCTTACTTCGAGCCCAGTCAAAACCAATTCGGCGACGGGCTTTAATGGCCCGCGAAGCCCAGTTAGCCCGCAGGGCAACCTGCATCATCAGTAAAGCATCAAATTCCTCACCCGCAAGTTCCCTGCGCAAATCGTCAACGGCCAGCTTACCCCGCGACTTATCGAAAATAACAAAACGAATACCCGGCATCAGTTTCACCAGCTGATACTCAATTTTGCCGATAACCCAGGTCAGTTCCGTATCCGGCCAATGTTGCTGAATACGATTTACCATAGCCGCCGCATGGCAAACGTCACCAATTGCCGACAGCCGCATCAGACATATTTTTTTCAAAGGATTACTCACAGACGCTTAAAAACCTTCTTTATTTCATTACAATGTAGAATTTACCACAAGTAGCGGTTTGCATGGCGACCAAACTCCGGAATCCGGCTAAAGGCCACTTCATCGTTTTTGACGATCAACTGGTTGAAAATCCTCAACCTGAGCTGTTTTCAGCAGAGTTCTGGAAACGCCGTAAGGCGATCACAGGTCAGGCCAAAGGCCGTGGGACAACACTGTTTATCCGGCACTCTAATTCTGTTTGGGTATTACGTCACTTCTGCCGCGGCGGATTGATTGGCAAGCTACTCAGTGATCAATATCTGTTTCTGGGCACAAGGCGTACCCGGGCATTTCAGGAATTTCAGTTGCTTCAGCACATGAATTCCCTTGGTTTACCGGTGCCCAGGCCCATCGCCGCTCACATTTTCAGAAGCGGGCTGATTTACCGCGCAGACCTCATCACGGCCCTGATTCCGAACAGCGCAGATCTGCATCATATACTGTGCCAAAAGGCACTGACTGAACAACAGTGGTATCAGGTCGGCGTTACGGTGGCCCGCCTGCATAAAGCGCAGGTGTATCATCACGACCTGAATATACGCAATATCATGCTGGACGCGCATCAACAGGTTTGGATCATTGATTTTGACCGTTGTTACGTCAGAGCCGGAGTGCGCTGGAAACAGCAAACCCTGGACCGTCTGAACCGCTCGCTGCACAAGGAGCAACAGAGGAACCCACAGTTTTACTGGCAGGAGAAAGACTGGCAGACCCTTCTGAACGGATATCAGGCCACCGTTTGAACACTCAGCCTGTTGATCTTTGCTGTTCGAAATTCGTTCTCTCTGAGTGATTTCAGGGCAAGGCAAGAGTCATGAAGCTTAATCAGCTAAGTAAATGGCGAACAACACAGCACTGGAATCACTCAAAGTGAACCCGAAGGGCAGCGTTTGTCGCGCTTTTCTGCTGCGTTAGAGACTATTCATGCAGATGACTTCACAGTCTCTGCCTTGCATAAATGCATGACAATTAGCTGCAAAATTGAACTCCAAAGATCAACAGGCCCTAGCTTCATTGCATATTAGGTGAATTCTGGGTACTTTTAGGCCCTCAGCCAACAAGCGAACAAACCGTAATTATGCACACCCGAGCCGTGTACCCTGGCACCTTTGATCCTATTACCAATGGCCATGCTGATTTGATTGAGCGGGCCTCGCAGATGTTTTCCCATGTCATTGTAGGCATTGCCGCCAACCCCAGCAAACAGCCTCTGTTTTCACTCGAAGAGCGGGTAAACATGATTCGTACCATAACTGAGTCACTGGACAACGTTGAGGTAATCGGTTTTACCGGATTGCTGGCCGACTTTGCCGATGCGCAAAACGCAACAGTGCTCATACGTGGCCTCAGGGCTGTCTCCGATTTTGAATACGAGTTTCAATTGGCAAACATGAACCGCCGGTTGAACCCTAAGCTCGAAAGTGTATTTCTTACCCCCGCTGAAGAAAATTCCTTCATTTCATCAACCCTGGTCAAAGAGGTAGCGCTGCACAGAGGAAAGGTAGGAAGCTTTTGCCATCCGGTTGTAGAGCAGGCCCTCTACGAACGCCTGCACGGCAAAAAGGGTTAACGCTGGCACCGGGGGCAGAAAAACGTATTGCGCTGGCCGATGATTTCACTGTGAATTTCTCCCCCACACCGTTCACACGCTTGCCCGGTGCGGCCATAAACCCGCAAATGCTGCTGAAAGTAGCCGGGTTTGCCATCACTTTGGGCGAAATCCTTTAATGTGGTTCCGCCTTGCTCAATGGCAAAACCAAGTACGTTTTTGATTGCTTCAGACAGTGCCAGGTATCGCGACTGGCTCACTCTTCCCGCCGCACGCCGTGGGTCGATACCCGCCATAAACAATGCTTCGTTGGCATAGATGTTACCCACGCCAACGACAACCGCATTGTCCATAATGAAATTTTTCACTGCAGATTTTTTGTTACGCGAGAGAACGTACAATCGCTGGCCGTCAAAGTCGGCCGTTAAAGGCTCTGGCCCCAAACCGGCCAACTGAACCAGTTGCTGCCCACTGGGCTGCCACAGGCATGCGCCAAAGCGCCTTGGGTCGTTGAATCTGAGGCTTTTCCCGTTACCGAGCACAAAATCCAGATGATCATGCTTCACCACTGGGGTGCTTGCATCAACCACGCGTAATTTACCGGACATACCAAGATGCAGAACTATTTCACCGTCGCCCACATCAATCAGCAGATATTTCGCCCGACGCCGCACAGCCTTTACCAACACATCCTCTAAGTGGTACACCTCATCCGGCACCGGCCATCTCAGGCGGCCATCACGCACAATAACGTTTACAATACGCTGGCCGTCCAACCAGGGCGAAATACCCAAACGGCTGACTTCAACTTCAGGTAATTCAGGCATTACTGCTCACTCCGTGATGACTTTTCATGCCGGATTCCACGGCAACAGTTCGTGCATTGTTACTCCGGTGAGGAGAAACCACTGACCGTGAATTTTCACCCAGGTATCGGCCTGGCCCGGATAAAACCCTACCACCAGCCCTTCAGACTGCCCGGCCAGCCAAACCACCACTACGTAAGGCGAACTGGCCGCGACCTGCTGATCTACACTCTCAACCGGCTTCAGGCGTGCGCTCTGCCACGCATTTATCTGGTTTTCCGGTGAGACCGCTGCGTCGATTCGCTCCGCTACCTGCCGCCATTGTTGCCCAGCCCGCTCAAGGCGCTGGCTGCCCTGCTCAATCTTCAGAACATAGCTTTCCTGCGGCAACAACGGGCGTTCACCCTCCGCTTTGCCAGCCGGCAGGAACGAATCCAGATTAAATAGCAGCATCATGAACAACATGGAAAATATCACCACGTTGTTCATGGTTTGTTTGGTTAGCCTGAGCATACTGCCAATGTCCTTTACCCTTTCAGCCGACGTTCACCGGCATCGGACCCATTTTGCATACACGCAAAAAACCCGGCGAAGGCCGGGTTTTCGTGGAGACAAAAGCAAGTGTAATTACTTGATTTTGGCCTCTTTGAACATAACGTGCTTACGCACAACGGGATCAAACTTTTTGATCTCCATTTTGCCAGGCATGTTACGCTTGTTCTTGTCGGTAGTGTAAAAGAAACCCGTACCTGCAGAAGAAACTAATTTGATTTTATCACGCATTTTCAGGCTTCCTTAGATTTTTTCGCCACGAGCACGGATGTCAGTCAAAACTGAATCGATGCCTTTCTTGTCGATGATACGCATGCCTTTAGCAGACAGACGCAGCTTAACAAAACGGTTTTCGCTCTCAACCCAAAAGCGGTGAGTTTGAAGGTTCGGCAAAAAGCGACGACGAGTCGCGTTTCTCGCGTGCGAACGGTTATTACCAACCGCAGGACGCTTACCTGTAACTTGACATACTCTTGACATTGTATTTGTCTCCAGAACAACGATAACTGTCGCGCCAATCGAACCCACCCACTTCATTCAGTCACTGGGTCAGTTGACGTTTACTTTAAATAAGAGGGCGCATTTTATACAGCAATTCAGGCCAGGTTTCAATATCAAAGTAAAAAAGAACCCGGTTTGGGGTGATTTTTTGACCTTGTGCGCCATAAGAAGGCCTTTTCACCCTTTCAAAACGCCCCCACATCACCCCCTACAGACAACCAGACTCGAGCCCTTCAGCATTTGCTGGTACACTAGAAGGATTGATTTTTTGCCTTTTCGCAGTGCTTATTTGTTACGCCAGCCGTTGCCTGCTGTGTCTGACATCGCTGTAACCTGAAGCTTCGGAGACCCGTACATGTCAGCCAAGATCCTGTTTGACACGCAGCATCTGTATTACCTTCCACAATACCTGCCTGTGGCAGAAGCGCTATCACGCCAGGGCGCCAAGTGCCAGTTTGTGCTGTACCCTGAAGCCGAACTCGATGCGGTTAAGGAACAAGCCCTGACAGCGGAAGGGTTCTCGTTTGTATACCTTGAAGGTAAGACCCATGCATTGGAGTTCTATGCACGCTGTAACGCTGACTGGGTAATATTTGGCAATGTACCTGCCTTTGACGCCAGCGACAAGCACCGTATTGCCGCCCGGCTTGCCCTGATGCAACACGGTATCGGCCCTAAATCCTGCTACTACGACGTCTCTGAGTTCCCCTTTGATGTGCGCTTTGTGGAAGGTCAGGAGCGGCTGAAACGTTTGTCAGAGCGATTTTCGGACCGTTCGTTTGTGGATACCGGATACGCCAAGCTTGACCCTATATTTCGTGGCGACGCCCCCCTGTTACCTTTATCCTCTTTGGGGCTGAGTGAACAAAAGCAGACCATTCTTTACGCCCCGACGTTTTTCCCGTCCAGCATTGAACATTTTCCGCTTCACTGGCCGGAACAGTTGCAGGACTATAACCTCATTGTAAAGCCACACTTTTTCAGCCTGACCAAAAGCAAGTATGCGGCGCAACGGGAACGTTTTTCAGCCTGGCAGCAATACGGCAATGTGTATCTGGCGGGTATAGAGGATTATAACCTGGTGCCCTTTATGCAAATTTCCGACATCATGTTATCGGATGCGTCTTCGGCCATTTTTGAATTTGCCGCCATGGACAAACCCGTTGTCTGGTGTGATTTTTACCGCACTCGCTGGAGTTATTCGGGTTTACTGAAGTTTCGCCTGAAGCAACGCCTCGACCCGGACATAGAACTGTTCCACACGCTTACCCGCAGGGCCGCCTCGGCCAAACAGGTTAAGCCTGCAATCATTAAATGCCTTTCCAACCCGCATGACAAACAGGCCGAAAGGGCAGATTTAACCAAATCCATGGTAGGTACCACCGACGGCCTGTGCTCCAGCCGTATTGCCCGCTACCTTGCTGACCACGTGAGAAGTTAACATGCGTAAAGTCATTACATTCGGCACCTTTGATGTGCTGCACATCGGCCACGTTCGGATCCTGCAACGGGCGCGGACCCACGGTGATCACCTGATTGTAGGGTTGTCTTCCGATGAACTGAACTTCAGCAAAAAGGGGCGTAACCCCATATACCCCTACTCAAGCCGGCTGGAACTGGTTTCCTCATTACGCTTTGTAGACGAGGTGTTCAAAGAAGAATCATTGGCCAAAAAGCGCGAGTATATTCTGGCTCACAAGGCGGATGTACTGGTCATGGGCAATGACTGGGAAGGTAAATTTGACGAATTCAAAGACGTTTGCGAGGTGATCTACCTGCCACGAACACCTTCAGTTTCAACCACCGAGATAATTGAGATCATAAAAGAACGTCCCTAACGCGGCTGTCGTCCCGCAAAGTGGTGCGGGCATTGCTGCCCGCTTTCATAACTGAGCAATGTTCGATTCGATTACAGCACAGAACGATCAATCGTAGAACGGAGCCCGAACTTCTGTCATATCCATCAGACGAATCGGCCGGTTTAACATCTGACCGCCGTCTCTGGAAATTGGTACCCAGGGGAAACGCCCGCGCCCTTTAGCCGGTTTTACCACGAACAGATCAAACGGGATGGACAAGTAAAACCCTTTGGTAAAACTGCCTTCGCCGTATTCATCCGCAGAGACATTGGTAAACGCTGCATAGGCACCTACAACGATGCCGCTGTCGAAACGCTTGGCAAAATCGATATTCACCCCTTTGTCTTTAGCCAGAAATTGCCCGGCGCTGACAGAGATTTGTGTGCCCTTTAGCGCTGACCACTGAGGCTTCCAATACACGCTGGCATGCCCGGTGAACGTTTTATAGTCAAAAAAGCCCAGCACATTTTCGTACGAGCGCTGTTGCACAAAGTTAAGATCCACGCCGAATGCCAGATTGCTGTCTACTGGCCGGTACAGCACTTCGCCACCCACACCGCCAAACATGGTTTCCAGATAGCCGCCGTAAGCCTGCAGATACCAATCGTCGTCAATGCGATCAGCCCAATGCACAAAGCCAGTATCGATTCCTACGCTGCGGTCTACGTATTCACGAACATAGGTACGCACCCTTGGCAAAGTTGAATCTTCCTTGTCGACCTTATAGGTAAACTTGTCGAAATTATCCAACACCGTGGCCCGGATGCTACCGGATACCGTCCATTTCCGATCAATCGAGTAGCCGCCACCAAAAATCAGCCCCCCCTGATACAGATAGAAATCTTCGGGACTGCCAAAGGTTTGGGTCCAGAAAATATCGGTTGAGAAAAAGGCTCCGGACTGACGAGCAGGCTCATAACCTTCGACAAGCTGATCATCCGGAGTCACGCGCAGGTAGGTGTCCTCGAGCTTGCTTTCCAGGCCTTCATAACGGGCTGCCGCTTTGAAGGCATCTGCATCGATAACCGTGTTGAGCATTGGGATCTTGCCCGAATTCTCGACCACCTGATAGGTTTTCACCGATTCCGGCAGTTCGGAAGCCAGAATGCGCCCAACTCGTTCAATAGCCTCTTTTGGATTGCGATACGCAATTTGATGCCCATAGAACGTGGCAGACTGCTCATTGATATCGGTATCAGAGAGTATAAAGCTGCCCTGACGGAATAAATCCTGATAAAGCCGGGTGCGGTCCAGAGTATCGATATCAGCCGCGGGCTCACTTTGCATCAGTGAACGGGGCGGCCGATCCACTTTCACCTGGGAAAAGGTGTTCATATTAAACCTGTAGCTGATCCCAAACCCGATGGTGTTTCCACGTTGATAGTTCAGGCTTAGATCAAAGTTGTTCCAGCGATACACTGCCCCCAGGTTCCAGCGAGAATCCTGCTCAAGCTCTCCGGCTCTATCATACTGATAATTATTGCCTTCGTATTCGAGCTTAAGCCGCAGGGGTTCCCATGGTGTTTGGTATTCTATCCCGCCGAACACCGCCATCGGGCCTTTGAAAAACTGGTTGTAATCCACTTTTCCGCCTCGCCCGGAGTAATCCACGGGCCGGCTGCAAAAGCTGTCTTTCAGCTTACAGAACGGATTGGTAATGTCGTCGTGAGTGCCAAGATAACCCCAGCCAAGCCCCAGGTGAAAATCTACCGGGCCCCAGGCCTTACTGGCACTGACATACTCACTTTCGAAAAAGCCCGTGCCGCCGAAATCGCGGAATCCCACCGCCAGTTGCGGCAGATAAAAGCTTTCCTCCAACAGGCGGAATTTCACATCCAGGCCTTTATCCTTTAGGGTCTGGTCGCCACTGAAGCTCTCGACCTGGCTGTAAAGGCGGGTTCGCACATCCGTATAACGCGCCGTGGCCTCCATCCAGTCAAACAGCTGCAAACTGACGGACCAAAACCGGTATTCATTGTTATCGGTATAATTAACGGAAAAATCACCCTCAGGGCCCATGCGGGCAGTGGGCGTCTGAATCAGGCCGGTTCCACCCTGGACCATTTGTGAATGCGATACACTGAGGCTTTCTGAAGAGCCAGCCATTGCAGCAAAAGCTGACAATCCGACACAAATCACTAATGCAATACGGGATACTACAGTCATCAGGGCAACACTCGATGAACAGCCAGTTCAGCAATTTTCTGATTCAACACTTGGGTTGATGGGCTGAACAAACTTGAAGAAATAGGAACGAAAATCTGACTACCCGGGATTAAGGGCTGCCACTCACGATTCCAGTATGCAATTCCAACCTTATTTATTGCGCCAGAGGGCTCAATCACAAACACATAATCGGTTTCCGCATCAAAGCGTGTTTTAACCCCTTCTGTGTAATTGAAAGGTACGCTGGCCGGTTGAAACTCATAAGCTCCGGGTTCGAAAACCTGACCGGACAGATAAATCTGCGCAGGACGCTCAGATAACTTCAACAGGTAATCGCCGTCAGTAACCATGGGGTTGTGTTTTGGGTCCAGCCGTGCCCGATCGTAATGGATGTTAATTTTCACCCGTCGTGCCAAATGCCAGCTCTCAATTTGTTGACGCAGCATTCTAAGGGAAACAGCTTTTTCACTCTGAGGAGCAAGCTCGATAACCAACTGATCGAGTTCTTGCAGTATCTCATTGCGCAACGCTTCCGGTTGTTCAGAGTCGATAACATAAAGCGCACTTGCAGGCCAATACCAGTTTTGCTGCTGGGCCACGGGGGCGAGCAACTGCTCCATTCTGACCGGGCCGGCATACTGGTAAGCCTGCTGATTTAACTGGACCCGAACCCCGGCCAAAACACTGCTGGAAAGCATTGCCAGCGAGGCCATACAAAGCGTCATTGTGACTTTTTTCATCACTCCTCGCCCTCACTGGATGCAATCAGCCGTGCCGCACGGCTGAGATAAACCATATCCAGCCATTCACTGTCAGGAAACAGCTTTTGTGTGCTGCGCAGCAGTTGCTTGGTGTTGCTGTCAATCCAGTATTCATTTTGCCAGCTTAATCCGGACTCCCAAAAAGGCGACGTTCGGGGAAACGTTACATCCTGGACCACATGGATAACGGCCAGTTCGTGCTCAAGTACGTTCAGGGTCTGTTCACCGTCCACGCGCCACTGAGTCTGAACCGGAAGCCCATAACCCAATCCAAGAATATCCACCCGGTAATTCCACTGAGCAAAAAACTGGTTTGTTTTAAATGGGTTGGCTTCAAGTTCACTAACATAAAGCAAATCATGCTCCAGCCCCTGGGTTTCTGTTACCACTCCATGGTGTGCAACCAGCAAGGCATGGTCAGCAGATACCCATTTGTAAAGCTCACTTTCAATGAAGGCCAGCGCCAGAACGACCGTGTCACGCTGGCCACGGGTCACTTGCATTAAATCGGCTTTGCTGGCCTGCACTTCAGCCAGGCTTAAGCTGACATCATTATCCGCCAGGGCCAACTGAATAGTGTCGTAATAGGCTTTATTTGTAGAGGAACAACCGGTGAACCCACCAGCCAGGATAACAATAAGAAATAACACGCTGCGTCGTTGATAAAACGCAAATTGGAGATGCGATAACACGAAGAGATTAACTTTCCAGGCCAAGCAAAAAACAGCATAAAAAAAGCCGCTCACTGCAAGCGGCCTTTTTCGCATGGTTTACCTTAACTTACTCAACAACAGTTGGAGCGTAGGTGAAGGTAACTGTCAGGGTAACGGTTTGAGTGCCTGACACTGTTACGGTGTTAGTTGTACCAACACACACGCCGTCAACCAGGGGATCATCACCGTCACAGATAATATCAACAGGAGGCGGCTCGATAATCGGGTTGTCTTGATTAACGCTACCACGGTTGTTGGCAACCATAGCCGCAGCAATACCCGTTGCAACCACACCGGTTGCCACCAGGCCAGCGGTCATTCCACCCGCTGCAGCACCTGTTGCTGAAGCACCCGCGGCCTGTTCCTGTGCATTGGCAGAAAGTGCCAGGCTGGCGCCTAGCAAAATAGATAATAGTGACTTTTTCATTTAGATTCCTTTAAATTCCACACCACGGAAAAGATAATGCTATAGCATTTTTTCACTGCTGACCAGTACTTATAATGGTTACACAGCAAAGTTACCGCCGATAGGCCCGGTAATGTACAGCTTAATATCCGTCCGAAAATTATACAACTCTAATTTTTACCAGGACATGAATCTAGCGATGCGTGTTCAAATAAGGCCCCGTTGCGCCATGGATACGGTCTGGCTGTCGCCCACCACAAAATGATCAAGCACAGTTATGTCAAGCAGTGCCATAGCTGCAACCACGTCGCGGGTCAGACGAATGTCCGCATCACTGGGCTCAGCAATACCCGATGGATGATTATGCACCAGAATTACAGCGGCGGCGTTATCGGCAATGGCCTGCCGCACCAATTCCCTAGGGTAAACCGCAGCCGCATTGATGGTGCCGTTAAACATCGCCCTATAGGCAATCAACTGGTGCTGACTGTCGAGCATCAACACGCCAAACCGTTCACAGGGTTCGTCACGCAAACGGGCTTTTAAGTAGCGCACAACATCATCGGCGTGGTTGAACACCGCTTGCTTCTTAAGAGGCTCTTCATAATGCCGCCGTGCCATCTCCAGAACCACCTGCAGCTGACAGTATCGGGCAGGCCCTATTCCCTCAACCCGACATAGGTCCGCGGCACTGGCACTGAGCAACCGTCGCAGGGAGCCGAATTGACCAAGCAATCGGCGGGCGAAAGACACCACACTGCAGCCACGCTGCCCACTTCCAAACAACACTGCCAGCAATTCTGCATCAGACATTTGCTCAACGCCCTGCCTGATCAGTTTTTCTCTTGGCCGTTCTTCTGCGGGCCAGTCTTTCACACCCATTTGTGACTCCCGTTGATTCCTTCCTCCTGTTTTACTGCTTTTGCAGGCTATCAGCGACTGCCTCAACAGACAGTTGTGCCTACCCTCGTGACATTAAGCGTGGTAGGCTTTGGGGATTTCTGATCTTGATGAACGGCCATGTCCTTATCTGATAAAAAAGTGTTGTTGGGAGTCACTGGCGGAATTGCGGCCTACAAGACCCCGGATTTGGTGCGCAAGCTGACTGCAGCGGGCGCTCAGGTGCGCGTAGTGCTGACCGAATCTGCCAAAGCATTTGTCAGCCCCCTGTCCTTACAGGCCGTTTCGGGCAACCCGGTTCATCATGAATTGCTCGACCCTGCCGCAGAGGCGGCAATGGGGCACATCGAGCTGGCCAAGTGGGCTGATATTTTGCTGATTGCCCCCGCCACCGCCCATTGCCTGGCAAAACTGACCCACGGGCTTGCCGACGATTTGTTGTCCACGCTGTTCCTGGCAACAACGGCAAAGGTGTTTATCGCCCCAGCAATGAACCAGCAGATGTGGCAGGCCAGTGCAACCCAGCGTAACCTGGCTGTGTTGCAGCAACCCCAACTGACCATTCTTGGGCCAGATAATGGAGAACAGGCCTGTGGTGATGTAGGGCCTGGCAGAATGCTTGAGCCGCTAGAGCTTGTTCAGCAGATTGAGAAATTAATCGCTCCGCCTCCCTTGTTGCTTAAGAACAAAAAGCTCCTTATTACTGCGGGCCCCACACGGGAAGCGCTTGACCCTGTGCGCTACATCAGCAACCACAGCTCTGGCAAAATGGGCTTTGCATTGGCGCAGGCTGCTGCGCGGGCAGGTGCCGAAGTTACACTGATAGCCGGCCCGGTTAATTTACCGACGCCAGCAGGATGCCGCCGTCTTGACGTTGAAAGCGCACAGCAAATGTTGGATTCTGTGCTGGAAAATATCGCACCTTGCGATATCTTTATTGCTACCGCTGCCGTTGCCGATTACCGGGCAAGTATTATCGCTGATAACAAAATAAAGAAATCGGATACGGAGTTAACACTTACTTTTGTTAAAAACCCTGATATTCTTAAAACCGTAGCCAGTCTGGAATCTGCTCCTTTCACTGTTGGTTTTGCCGCTGAAAGCCAGAATCTTGCTGAATACGCTAAAGGAAAACTGGTCAACAAAAAGCTCGACATGATTGCCGCCAATGACATCACGCAACCTGGCCTGGGGTTTAACAGTGATCACAATGCCTTACAGGTATTCTGGAATAGTGGTGAGCGGTCTTTAGGTCCTGCAACAAAAACCGAGTTGGCTGATGCGCTAATTGCCCTGGTGGCAACCCAATACAACAA
Organism: Alteromonas aestuariivivens; assembly: GCF_003367475.1. Lineage (GTDB taxonomy): Bacteria > Pseudomonadota > Gammaproteobacteria > Enterobacterales > Alteromonadaceae > Alteromonas > Alteromonas aestuariivivens. Next base: position 11,378 of record NZ_QRHA01000017.1, on the reverse strand, counting down.
TAAAACATCAAACTAACCGGCATAGTGCCGATAGTATTGATGCAATCGCTCGCTTAACCATAAGCCGCTTAACATGGAGTTCGGGTGCAAGCCCGATATGAGAGGAAACACACGCGTTATGCCCGCAGTAAAAAAAACCAATCGGCGCGCTCAGATTCTTCAGGCGCTGGCCGGAATGCTGGAAACCAGTCCGGGGCAACGGATAACCACCGCAAAACTGGCTGAAAAAGTCGGCGTCTCCGAGGCGGCGCTCTATCGGCATTTTCCCAGTAAAGCCCGGATGTTTGAAGGATTAATCGAGTTCATCGAAGAGACCCTGTTCTCCCGCATCAACAAAATAATTAATGAAGAAAAAGATTCCGCTGCCCGCTGTCAGCTAATTCTGCATCTGATTCTGGGGTTTGCCGAGAAAAATCCCGGCATTACACGAATTCTGAACGGCGATGCGCTGATGGGTGAGCAGGAACGCTTGCGCGCGCGCATCGCCAAGCTGTATGAACGGCTGGAAACCCAACTCAAGCAGGTCCTTCGGGAGCGTAAACTGCGGGAAGGCAAAGCCTTAAGCGCAGATGAGGGTGTTATTGCCAACATGCTGATTTGCTATACCGATGGGCGTATCAATCTGTTTATCCGCAGTGGCTTTACCCGCAAGCCCACTGAACAGTTCAATGAACAGTGGGGCAATTTCAGACAGTTCTTTTTATAAAAAAAGCGCCGATTGGCGCTTTTTTATTGTCCTGCAGCCATTAACGGCCAAATGTGTTCCCGAAGAAGTCTCCGTCATTCCATTTTGTACGCTGTTCCTGGTTCGCCAGCGTCAAACCAATCTGTGCGTTCACCTCAGTAAAGGTTTTTGCCGCCTGCCAGTTGAATGGCTGATGAATGTCATCACTGGGTTTATGGTAGTGGGTTGAAAGGAATGTACCGAACACCTTGCTGCCATCCACCGCCGGATCTTTTGAGGTCAACCCCGGAACCAGAAAAACAGCCGGTACACCTTGCTTCACAAACGAATAGTGATCAGAGCGGGTAAACAGCGCCTGATCCGGCCACGGGTCTGCGCTGAGGCTGACCCCTGCATTGCCGGCAGCCAGTTCCACTGACGCTTTCATGTCACTGTGGTTGGCACCAAATGCAATTACATCTGCGAATTCGTATGTCAGAATCGGCATATCCAAGTTTACGTTAGCCACCATAGACTCAACCGGCACGGTAGGATTGCGCGCGAAATAATCAGCGCCCAGCAGGCCTTTTTCTTCTCCGGTTACCGAAACAAACAAAATGGAGCGTTTTGGCTTCACTTTCATTTCGCTGAATAAACGAGCCGTCTCCAGCATAACGGCCGTACCGGATGCATTATCCATGGCGCCGTTATTGATGTTGTCTTTCTTCACGGTTTTGGCGAAACCAATGTGGTCTGAGTGGGCGCTGAACACCACATACTCGCTCTTCAGAACCGGGTCGGAACCTTCAAGTATCCCTACAACATTCGGGCTGGTAATTTGTGAATGCAGGCTGCGTCTGGAGATATTCACTTCACCCGCCATTTCAAAGCCCTTGGGAGATTCATCCCGTTCAAGCTGTGCGTATATTTGTTCAAGAGTTTGCGGCGCATTGGCAAACAATTGCTCTGCAGCAGGTTGTGACAAATACGCGCCACCTTTCAGGGAAGGAAAGCTGTTTGCGGGAGTACCATCATCCTGCAGCCAGGCCATGCGGGGAGTGTGAATGTAGCTAAGACGAGTCTGATACGGCCGCACCTTTTCATCCCTTGGGGTGGTTACAGTGATAATTCCGATGGCCCCCCTCTCTGCAGCGTATTTTCCTTTTTGATAACCAGAGGCAAAATGCGCCCCTTCCTCACTGGGAAACGACTGAGGCTTTCCAGACAGCATCACCACGATTTTGCCATCGACATCCAATCCTTCGTAGTCATTGTGCTGTAACTCATCAGCCACGATCCCGTAACCCACAAACACCATCTCGCCTTGCAGTGTCGACTCCGCGCGCAGAATGTCGGGCCCGGTAAGATAATCTTTCGGATAGGAAAAGGTCACTTCCTGCTCACCATTGTTAAATGTGAACGTCGGCGACTCCTGCACCAGATTTGCCTTACGGAAGTTAACGGGCTGCATGTAGCCATCAGTACCCGCCGGCGTAAGGCCGTATTTGGCAAACTCTGTCGCGATGTAAAGCGCGGCAATGTCGTGCCCGCGGGAACCGGTATCCCGCCCTTCCAGCAAATCATCAGCTAAAAAGAACAAATGGGATTTGATTCGGTTGGTGTCTGGTTCAAAAGCCGGAGCTTGCTGCCCCGATTGTTGTGCCGAAGCAGCACAGCTCAGTACGGAAAACATTCCGCCCAATATCAGTTTTTTAATCATAATTTTATTCAGGTTACGGCTAAATCAGCCTAATGTTATCTCACGTAATCGGTACAGAAAATATCTCAAAGTGACGTTTGCGGTCTATGCCTTTTTCAAGCGATGGGTTACGCTTAAATCTACTCTATTAAGCCGTTGGAGTTATCCACCATGCCCAGAACAGCCCTATACGATCTCAACGCGGTTCTTGAGCAAGCCGTCAGTATTTTCCTCGAGCACAGTTTTTACGGTGCCAGCATGGATGAGATTATTGCCCGAACGGAGTTTAACCGCCGCGGTTTCTACCTCGAATTCGGCAGCAAGCAGCATTTCCTCTACCGGGTGCTTGAACACTACCAGCAATACCAGCTGTTTCCCATCATTTCCGAAATGGAACTCCAACCCGGTATTGAATCCATTCAGCGCTTTTTCAAACGCTACATTGAACTGATCCACCAGCGTGGCTGCCTACTGATCAACAGCGTCACAGAACTCGGCAGGCAGGACCCTGTAATTCGTGACATGGGGCGCCATTATCTCGACCGCCTGCAATTTGATTTCATTGGCTGCCTGGAAAAAGCTCAACACCAGGGAATGGTGATGCCTGATATCAACCTGGAATCGGCAGCCCTGCAACTCACCAGTTACGTTCAGGGGTTCGCCGTAAACAGCATTCTGGCAGACAGTGCACTTGAAATGGAGCTTGCCACCCATACACTGTTACACCCGCTTTTGACGAACAAATAAATTGCAGATCAAGGGTGGATTTCTGCGTTGAGGCCCCCATTTTGGAGTCAACGTAATACCAGGTAAGTACTATGAGTCGTAACGACCCTCTCTATCGAATTCAGTTCATCAGCAATGGTGAACGCTATGAGTTGTATGTCCGGGAAATCAGCCAGGGCAGCCTGTTTGGCTTTGTCGAAATTGGTGATTTTGTCTGGGACACACACACCAGTCTGGTGCTTGACCCCAGCCACGAAAAGCTGAAATCCGAGTTTGGTGACGTCACCCGCACTTACATTCCCATGCACAACGTGTTGAGAATTGATCAGGTAAAAAAGCAAGGTACTGCCAAAATCACCCAGTTATCTGATAAAGTAGCCGCGTTTCCTAGTCCGATTTATACACCCAAGAAAGAGTAACCAGAACCCGGCAGCGCTGGGGCAAGGTTCCGGAGAACGCATGTTAAAGCCAGTATTTTCGCGCTACACCCTAGCTATTTTCGCCTTATCACTGATTCATTTTTCCGTATTGGCGCAATCGCCTGCCAGCCAGAAACTCAGCACACTGCTGGATGAAATCTGGCAGTATGAGCTCAGTGTATCACCACTGATGGCCAGCAGTGAAGGAATCAAAAGTGCAGACAGCCAGCTGCCGGACATCTCTCCTGCGGCGCTTAAGGCCCAGCACGCCCAATGGCAGAACTATTCTCAACAGCTTAACGCAATCGCCAAAGACGAGCTCACTGCCGAAGAGCAAATCTCGTTGCTGATGCAGCAATACCGGCTGGACAATTACATAGACGAGTACCGCTTTCAGGCGCATCTTGTCCCGCTGACCTCCGAATACGGATTTCACAGCGCCATGGGCTCACTGGCCCGCAGCATCACCTTTAAAACCCGCGAAGATTATCAACATTATCTGCAACGGCTTGGGGCTCTTAAGAAATACTTTGAGCAAAATATTGCGTATATGAAAACTGGCCTGGAGCTGGGCTACACACAACCCAAAGTGGTTCTTCAGGGGTTTGAAGACTCGGTCAAACCCTATCTGGTGACCAAAGCCACTGACAGCACTTTTTATTCCCCTTTTACCCAGTTTCCTGCCCACATTTCTGCTGCTGAACAACAGGCACTGAAACAACAGGCCGAAGACGTTATCCTCAACCAGGTAGTACCGGCCTATCAAATGGTGTACGACTTTCTGGTTGATGAATACATCCCCAATGCGCGGGATGACATCGCCGCCAGGAACTGGCCGGACGGCGAAGCCTACTATCAGAACCGTATCAGACACTACACCACAACAGACATGACCGCCCGGGAAATTCACGATCTGGGCCTCGCGGAAGTCAAACGCATTCGCAATGAAATGCAGGCCATTGTGGATAAACTGGAGTTTGATGGTGACATCAACGCATTTATTCAGTTCCTGCGTACCGACCGCCGGTTTTATGCCAGCAGTGCTGAAGAACTGCTCAAAGAAGCGTCCTTCATTGCCAAAAAGATGGATGCCCGTTTGCCCCGCCTGTTTGAGTACCTGCCCCGCACACCTTATGGTGTTGAACCGGTACCTGACAGCATTGCGCCCAAATACACCACCGGGCGCTATGTCGACCCAACCCGGGACGATCAACCCGGCTACTACTGGGTAAACACCTACGCACTTGATAAGCGACCACTTTATGCGTTGACGGCACTTACCCTGCACGAAGCTGTGCCCGGCCATCATCTGCAAATTTCACTGGCCAGCGAAATGCAGGATTTACCCAAAGTTCGTCAGCAAACCTACATTTCGGCGTTTGGCGAAGGCTGGGGACTGTATTCCGAGTTTCTGGGCGTTGAAGTTGGCATGTATGAAGACCCTTATGACGATTTTGGCCGTCTGAGCTATGAAATGTGGCGCGCCTGCCGCCTGGTAGTCGACACCGGCATGCACATGTTCGGCTGGTCCCGCCAGCAGTCGCTGGATTTTATGCTCACCAACACAGCGCTGTCTGAACACAACGTGCGTACGGAAATCGATCGCTACATTTCCTGGCCTGCCCAGGCACTGTCGTACAAAATCGGCGAAATTCAGATAAAAGCACTGCGCAAGCAGGCTGAACAGGAACTGGGCAGCCACTTCGATGTGCGCCGCTTTCATCGTGCTGTGCTCGAACACGGTTCCGTGCCGCTGTTTATACTCAAGCGCAACATAGAGACATTCATCGAAGCAGAGCGACAAAAGGTAAAATAATGCTGATTGCTTTTTCTGTTATTGGGATCATGGTCCTGCTGCTGATTTATTTTGTGGTGCATTCCCAAACCCTTCAGCGCGACCTGAACCTTACCCGCAACTCGGCACGTCAAAATGCCAAAAAGGCCAGCCGCGGGTTAACCAGCCTGTTGTTTGTGGCCAACGAATTGCAAAAAACCTTTATGACCCGGCTCGATACGGCGCACAGTAAAGGTTTAATGCCTGAAAAAAGCTACCCGGTTGCACGCAGCATTGTGCGCAGCATGCCTCAGGTGATAATGGACTTTTGCGAAAAAGGCCACTCTGTAGAAGAAGCCCTTACCCGGGCCCTGCAAATGAGTGAAGCCAATATGGAGGAAGTCCGGGAGTTCATCAAAAAACAACCCCGGGAAGTCCGCCTGGCCTGGTCCAAAAACACGCCAGACGGCTACGTTACCGCCTGCAATGCATTTACCCAAAAGTTGTTGATGAGCGAAAAAACCGAAGATAATCAGTAATTTTTCAAGCTGACTTTTTCATAGTAACGCCGCTGTTGAAGCGGCGTTTTTATTACGCTTGAGTTCGCTCTGTCTTCATCTATAATACTGTATAAATATACAGGTAATTATACGATGAACGACGCAGAATTCTCTCTTCTCCAACTTCCCGGTATCTGGCGGGCCAAAGAGGGCCTTAATGTTTCGGGTTGCACGCGCCAGGAAACCGGCCATCGGGAACTGGATAAAGCACTCAATGGCGGTTTCCCGCCCAGCGGCCTGGTGCGCATTCGCAGCCATCTGGGTATCGGTGAGTTATCCTTATTGCAGTCGATCATCTGCCAGCCCAAAAGCCAGAAACTGTTGGTGTTTGTGGCCGCCCCCGGCCTGGTCCAGGCACCCTGGCTGAAACAGCTTGGTGTCGACCTTCCGCAGGTATACGTGATCCAACCGCCCAATGATAACGAAGCACTGTGGGCCACGGAACAGTGCCTGAAAAGCGGAGCCTGCCGAATGGTGGTGCTGTGGCAAACGGCTTTGCAACCTAAACCGGCCCGTCGGCTTCAGGTTGCGGCGACCCATAACCATACCCTGTGCCTGTTGATGGAATCATTGCAATCGTCCCGCCTGTCTTTACCAGTCACACTGGATCTTGCCTTACATCCGTCAGAGCAGTCGTTATATGCAGACATACTCAAACAGCAGGGAGGCTGGCCCAGAGAAAATATTCCTGTCCGGTTGCAGCACACACCTGATAATAGTGCCATTATGAAGGCAATGGCTGCAGCAAGCCCCATTTATTCAGGCTCATCCCAGGCCGGATAAGGCTGTTTTATGTTGTGGCTGTATCTGGATTTTTACCAGCTGACTCTTGACGCTGCGCTGCACCAACCGTTGCAAACACCCATGATTGTTTATCACCCGGCAGACAATCGTATTATGCAATGCTGCCAACAGGCCCAAGCTGCAGGCATTGAAGTAGGCATGGGCATGGCTCAGGCTGCCTCGCTGAGCCCCTCGCTGAAAGTACTCAACTATCACAGCGACATGGAAGCTCAACAACTGAGCGCCATTGCCCATCAGCTTTATCAGATTGTCTCTGATATCGTGTTGCTGCCCCCTGCCCACCTGGCCATTCGCCTCGACTCTCATCTGCGTTATTACAATGGCCTGACTCCGCTTTGGCTGACTCTTAAAAATGAACTGCAACGTGCCGGACGGCACTATCACTATGGCAGTGGCTGGAGCGTAGAATCCGCTAAGGTTCTGGCCAGAGCCCGGTGCAATCGGCTGCTGGCTGCCCCTGCGGCAATCCGCCAGCAGTTGCAGAATACCGCCATTGAGCACACCGATCTGACTGACAAGCAAAAGCAGGCACTCAACCGGGTAGGTATTCGCAATCTGAAAACTCTGCTGAACCTGCCCGCCACCGAACTTGGCAAGCGTTTCCACAATGATTTAATTCGTTATGTGTGCGCCCTGAATGGCTCAAAACCCAGCCCCGTCACCTTTTTTCGGCCCGCAGAGAATTTTCACCGTCATCAGGAATTAAGTTATGAAGCCGATAAAACGGCCCAACTGATACCCTGGCTACACTCGCTGCTGAATGAACTGATGATTTTTCTGAGGCTCAGAAACACCTGCACCGCCCATGTGTATCTGACACTGCACTTTCGTGACGAGGCACCACTTAAACTGGATGTTCGGGCCGCTACCGCCATGGCTCATCAAAAAGAATGGCAGGCTCTGGTGGAACTGAAAATTGAGCAGATTGTGCTCCCGGCACCAGTGGTAGCTATCGCACTTGCCTCAGGTACTCTGGAAGAACCGAATGGGCAATCCAACGATTTCTTTGAAGATCGCTTTGAGTATTTCAACCAGATGCAGCTGATTGGCCGTCTGCAGGCCCGGCTGGGGGCTGAACGGGTATTGCAACCCCAAGAGCAGAACGACTATCGCTACGAGCCGGTCCCTCGGGCAGTGGCCAACAATGTAAGTATACCGGCACTGCCCGGCTACCCGGCCCTATGCAGCCCTATACCTTTTCCCCTGGCTCAGCCCTGCCGCATTACCTATGGCCCGCTTCGGTTACATACCGGCTGGTGGGACGAGCAACCGGTGTGCAGGGATTACTACATTGCCGTAACCGAAACCGGTCAGTACCTGCAGATTTTTAAAGACCCCGGGCAAGGCTGGTTTGTGCACGGCTGGTATTGCTGACCGCTATGTACGCCGAACTTTATTGTCAGTCAAACTTCAGCTTTCTCACTGGAGCTTCGGACCCGGAAGAGCTGGTCAACACTGCCGCCTTTCTTGGCTACGAAGCGCTGGCCATCACCGATGAGTGTTCGGTAGCCGGTGTGGTGCGGGCTCATGCCGAAATCAGGCGTAACCGGCTGCCGCTTAAGCTGATCGTTGGCAGCCGTCTGGTACTGTCAGACAGCCTCACTCTGGTACTGCTTTGCCCGCACAAGCAGGCCTATACGGAGCTGTGCCGAATCATCAGTAATGCACGCCGGCGTTCCCCAAAAGGTGAATACACTCTGGCCGAGTGGGATTTGAAGTCACTCAAGCATTGCCTGGCTCTGTGGCTCCCTTCTGGCAAACAGCAACAGGACAATCACTGGGGCGACTGGCTGTGCAGCAATTTTGGTGACCGAGTGTGGATAGGCGCACAGCGGCTGCTGGATGGACTGGACACCCAGCGGTTTGAACACATCGAGCATCTGCAAACCAAATTCGCCGTCCCTGTGTGTGCCTGCACCGGTGCGTTGTTCCACCATACGGACCGTTTGTCGGTACAGCATGCACTGCACGCCATCCGGGAGCATACCACTGTACAGAGTCTGGGCCGGCAAGGCTTATGTAATGCCGAGCGAAGCTTGCGTCCGCTGAGGAAGCTCAGCAAGCTTTACCCCCGCCAATGGTTAGACGAAACCCGCAAAATAGCGGGACTGTGCAGCTTTAATCTGCAGGAGCTGAAATATCAGTATCCCGCCGAACTGGTGCCAGGCGGGCATACTGCCACCTCATATCTGCGGGAATGTGTCGAGCGTGGGATCCGGCGGCGCTTTCCCGGCGGTATCAGCCAGAAAATACGTACCATCATCGAAAAAGAGCTGACCCTGATTGAAGAGCAGCAGTACGAATACTTCTTCCTGACCATCCATGATATTGTGCAATTCGCCCAGCAACAGAATATTTTGTACCAGGGGCGAGGCTCGGCGGCCAACTCTGTGGTGTGCTATTGCCTTGAGATCACTGCCGTAGATCCACGACAAATCAATGTATTGTTCGAGCGCTTTATCTCCAAGGAACGTGACGAGCCCCCCGACATTGACGTGGACTTCGAACATCAGCGCCGCGAAGAAGTGATCCAGTACATCTATCAGAAATATGGCCGCGAACGTACCGCACTCGCAGCCACAGTGATCTGCTTCCGATTTAAAAGCGCTTTCCGGGAAGTCGGTAAAGCCCTCGGCTTTGCCGAAAGCCAGCTGGATTTTGTAATCAAAAACATCAACCGGCGTGATCGTGTCATTCCCTGGCAGCAACAGTTGCAACAGTGTGGGCTGGCAACCGATACTCCAAAGGTGCAGCAGCTGGTTACCCTGACCGAGGCTATCCTCGGATTTCCGAGGCACCTGTCACAGCATGTGGGCGGCTTTGTGATTTCAGCGGGCCCTCTGTACGAGCTGGTTCCGGTAGAAAACGCCGCTATGGCAGAGCGAACCGTGATCCAGTGGGATAAAGACGACCTGGAAAGTCTGGGCCTGCTGAAGGTCGACATACTGGCACTGGGCATGCTCACCGCCATCCGTAAAAGCTTTGCCCTCATCAACCGGCAGTTTAAAGAAGAGGTGAGCATTCCCTTTATAACCGGATTGGGAGACGACCGCCAGGTATTCGATATGCTCTGCAAAGCAGATACTGTCGGAGTATTTCAAATTGAATCCCGTGCCCAGATGTCGATGCTGCCAAGGTTGAAACCCCGCAAATATTACGACCTGGTAGTGCAAATTGCCATTGTGCGCCCCGGCCCAATCCAGGGTGATATGGTGCACCCGTATTTGCTGCGGCGTCATGGCGATGAAGCCATCAGTTACCCTTCTGATGAAGTCAAGAACGTGTTGTCCCGCACCATGGGAGTACCGATTTTTCAGGAGCAGGTGATTCAACTGGCAATGGTCGCGGCAGGCTTCAGTGGTGGTGAGGCGGACCAGTTGCGCAGAGCAATGGCAAGCTGGAAGAAAAACGGGCGCCTGCACGAATTCCAGGACAAACTCATCAATGGCATGCTGGAACGCGGCTACAGCCTGGATTTCTCACAAAGACTGTTCGAACAAATCAAGGGGTTTGCCGGCTATGGCTTTCCCGAGTCCCACTCTGCTTCATTTGCCGTGCTGGCGTACGTATCCGCTTGGCTAAAGCACTACTTCCCGGTCGAATTCTATGTTGGTCTGCTGAACAGCTGGCCGATGGGTTTTTATACGCCCAGTCAAATTGTGCAGGATGCACAGCGCCACCACATCACCATATTGCCTGTCTGCATTAATCATTCAGGGTACGATCACAAGGTGGAAGCCCAAGGTCACAATAAAGCCCTTCGCCTGGGGTTCAGAATAATAAAAGGGCTTTCAGAACAAAGCGCACAGGAGATTATTAAAAGCCGTCCGACAAACGGATTTCAAAGCATCGATGAGGTACAGGCACTAGCTGTTGATGCTGGTGATCTTGCGGCGCTCGCCAGTGCCAACGCCTTTGAACCTGTGGCCGGGAACCGCTATCAGGCACGCTGGCAGATCATGGATCAACAGCGTAATTTACCACTGTTTAGCAATTCTTCGGGCTATGATCAACAAACACTGTTACTACAGCCCAATGAAGTGGAAAACTTGCTGGAAGATTATGAATCTACCTCTTTGTCAGTACAGCGCCACCCAATTAAGTTACTGGCCCAAAGCCAGAATCTAAGCCGGTTTTGCTTTGCCGAACAGCTTAGCGAACTGAGCGACAAAAGTGTGGTCCACATTATTGGCTGTGTTACCGGAAGACAATCACCGGGCACTGCATCCGGGGTAACCTTTGTCACTCTGGAAGATCACACCGGTAATATTAATGTGGTGGTCTGGCAGGCAACCGCCCGGCATCAGCAGCAGGCATTTCTGAAGGCCACCCTGTTGCAGGTAGACGGCATACTGGAACGCTCGAAAGAAGGCGTTACCCATGTCATTGCAGGGAAACTGACGGACCGTTCAGACTGGCTTAACACTCTGTCTCTAAAATCAAGGGATTTTCATTAGCCCTGATTAATTCTGCAGGGAAGTATATGAGGGAGGCGCACAGCTTTTTCCGCATGAAACCCGATGGGTTGGGTTTCCACCAAGGAGTAGTGCAGTTTTACTGCGCATATACGAAAAAAGCCCACTCGTTTGAGTGGGCTTCTTCGTATAATTGGGAGTCTGGCGGTGTGCTACTCTCACATGGGGGTGAAGAACGGTGCTTCGCAGAAGCATGGCGAATGCCCAATGGCATTCGACAAGTAATGAACGACAGTCGCTCTGCGACTGGCTGGGGG
>NZ_QRHA01000016.1 GCF_003367475.1 Alteromonas aestuariivivens | reverse complement strand
ATTAAATAGTTCGAAATTTATGAATCGTCGGTTGACACTCGTTAACGAGTGCCCACACAGATTGTCTTGTTATCAATTTTTAAAGAACAGGGCCGTTTCCGGCTTGCTTCGTTGTTACCCCGAAGCGAGGCGCGCATTCTACGCTGTTATTTCCCGGTGTCAACGATTATTTTAAAAAGTTTTATTTAAAATTTTCATCTTCACTTCGAACGCTTCAAGTTGTTGTGCACCCCTTGAAACGTGGGGCGCATTGTACGCATGGAAATTTTAAGATCAAGCGCTTTTTGCAACTTTTTAGCGTTCATAATCAATTTTCCATTAAACGCCTATTTTTGGCATAAAACCGACTTTCTATTGACTTTTCGAAAAACAATCTATCTAGGGCGTTGTTCATCGCGCTACAAATGAGTACACTGGAATCAGCCTCCAAATCATCACAAAAAACAATATTAAGGTAGGTTTATGAAAGTAGGCATTTTTCATTGCGCAATTGTTAGCGCAGTATTGGCAGTAGCGGGTTATTTTGTTTTTTCGTCCGCTAGCTTCGACACAAGTCTGCCACTGACAGTTTCGGCTTCGTTACTTATCAGTGGTATTGTGACTCCGTGGTTAGCGTCATTACTTAATAAGTCTTCTACCCAAACAGGAAGTTCGATGGGGTCATCTGAAACTGCAACATTGTATGTAGGGAATCTACCTTATAAGGCAAATGAAGATGCGGTGAAAGATTACTTTAAGAACTTTATAGAGGTTCAGTCTGTTCGGTTAATGAAGGATCGCAGAACAGGCAAACGCAAGGGTTATGGTTTTATCGAAGTGATCACCACGGATATCGATGGCGCCATAGACCAGCTCAATGACAAAGTCTTTCTTGAGCGAACGCTCAAAGTAAGGCCAGCCAAGGATAAGGCTGAGCAGGAATAAAGCGAAAAACCTGGGCATGCCCAGGTTTTTTTGTCTCTACTTATATTAGTTAACTGTCTACCTGCATAAATTCAGGCAAATTATCCGTCAGTTTGTTATTAAATGAATGGAAACGGTTAATGGCATAGATAAGATCCGGGACCTGCACGCCTTCCATTTGGCTGATAAGCCCATTGACCAGTACATAATAATCCTGCTCACTGGCCAATTTCCCCTTTGCGCGTTCCATAACATCCATCATTTTATCGAGATACTGGGAAACAGGGCGAACAGAACTACCATAGTTTCCTTCACCTGGTTTGCCTTCCCGGTAATGCCGGACGTCTTCGTAGGCCTGCACAACTTGGCTACGTTGCTCTCGGGTTAGTTGCAAGGCATACCCGGTAAGCTCCTGATCATCAAACCCCAACTCCAGCGCCCGCTCAAAGGCCATATCCAAATCACCAGCAAAAAAGGTTTCCGCCAAGTCATGGGTTTGACTGACTAAATCGGCTATTGCTTCCAATTCTCCCTCATCCAACTCACCGTTGAGTGAGAAATGTATACTGCCGGATTCATAATGCTGATGGCTGTATTCCGCAGCGATGTACTGTTCGTTTTGATTTGTACCCTTTTCCTGCGATGCAAGTAAGTTTCTGGCATTGAGTTCAAATTGCTCAAAGCTTTCAAACCGTAATTGCAACTCATCACCATCCCTGGTTTTTATACGCAGGCTTCCCTCTTTCGAATCGCTCGCCAAAACCTCAATCTCAGCCCGGGTAATGGTATCAACTATTTCATCAGGAGAATCGCCTGCAAGTTGCTTTTCCAACTCATCCAGTTGCCGGGCGAGCAAAGAACGACTGCGCTCAATGCCTTCTGCAATCTGCGAATCCAGCAGGCCCCCTAGGTCTTTTTCTGCCATGGCAATCCCTCTTGCCACACCGGATCTCGCCTGTTCAAATAACCCGCCCAACTTTTCCGAATTTGCGCCATTTTGCGCTGCCGATCGAATCACACCACCGACAAACTTCATGACGTTACTCGCAACCTTCTCAAAATCAAACAACGAAGCCGGCTTTTCTTCAGGCTCAGTCTTCTCAGCGGGTAGCCGTTTTTCGTCCACTACCACTGAGGTTGAAAGCGAATGACTTAACACTTTCAGACCAATAACCGTTTGGGTACTGGTAACCTGGACAGAGCCAGCCTGACGATTCTGAAATTCCGCCGCCTGTTTCAATCCTTGTTCCTGTAACTGTTTTTTAAGCGCAATGTCCGGGTGTACGGGCGCCTTCGTGTTTGCTGGCGCAGCCTTAATCTGGTCCAAGTTCATATTCAGATCCTCACTATCCTCAGCATGGTTATCGGCGCGAGAACCAAATTGTTTAATTTTAATGCAATAATATAGAGGCTGAACGGATAGTATTGCAGATGCCTGCAAAGCCTCTACAATGCCCAGCCGTCCGAATACGCCAACCATGAGGTATGTATGTCTAACCAAGCCAAAATCGATTATGCCGAGCAGCTTGAAGAAAAAGTTCAGCGCTTGTCTGCCCTATTGGCCCCATTCAGTGCTCCGGATTTATCGGTATATGAATCCGCCCCGCAACATTATCGTATGCGCGCTGAATTTCGTGTTTGGCATGACGGCGATGACCTTTACCACATCATGTTTGATCAGCAGAGCAAAGAGAAATATCGGGTTGATCATTTTGCTCCGGCGAGTCGGACAATTAATGACATGATGCAAGCTCTACTGGAGCAGTTGAAACCCTCCCAGGTACTACGTGGTAAGTTATTTCAAATCGACTATTTGACTGGTTTGTCGGGTGAAATTGTCGTCAGCCTGCTGTATCACAAAGCGTTGGATGAGAATTGGATAGCCGCCGCACAGACGCTAAGAGCACAGCTCAGCAAAGATTTTAACGTCAGCATCATTGGCAGAGCCCGTAAGCAGAAGCACATCATTGGCAACGACTTCATCATTGAAACCTTACCCATTAACGGCAAGGACTATCATTTCAAACACATTGAAAACAGTTTTACCCAACCCAATGCCGAGGTTAACTGCCGTATGATTGAATGGGCGCTTTCCGTTAGCGCCCCTTCAAGCAGTGATCTTCTTGAACTTTACTGCGGTGCTGGAAATTTCTCCCTGCCAATGGCACAAAATTTCCGTAAGGTGATTGGTACTGAAATCGCCAAGCCCTCAGTTAACGCAGCTCAATACAATATCGAAACCAACCACATTGACAATGTGGCTATAGTACGGCTTTCTGCAGAAGAGTTTGTTGAAGCCATGAAGGGTAAGCGGCAGTTTTCACGATTGGGGGAAATCGACTTGAGCAGTTACAACTTCTCTACCGTGCTGGTTGATCCTCCCCGCGCAGGTTTGGATGAGGAGTCGGTTAAAATGATTCAAGACTACGATGAAATCATCTATATCTCATGCAATCCGGAAACACTGTGCGAAAACCTAAGAACATTAATCCAGACGCACCGCATTTCACACGCGGCGCTGTTTGACCAGTTCCCCTTTACCCACCATATGGAAGCGGGTGTCAAACTGGTCAAAAAATAGGGCAAGTGACCCTGTTGAGCACAGGTCAGCATTTAAATGACTAATTTAGCCTTGCCTATAATGTGGATTGCGTTCATTTAGGTTTGAAAACAGATGCGCCCATCTGAACCAGTCTTAATTGCATTTTAACCCGGTCACCGATTTGTTGTCGCTGAGCCGGGTCAGACTCCAGCGCCTCCGCCCCAGCGCTGAATACCAGCCTCACCATGGCTTCAGCCTGTAAATTTGCCATCTGGTGTTTTACCGATAGACGAGCGACGATGTAATCGGTCAGTTCTTCGGTAAAATGCTGGATTTCCCGCAACACCGCCATGCGATAAGCGGCAGAAGTACCGGTATGTTCTCTCAGCAGCAATCTAAACACGTTGGAATTAGCAGCGATGAACTCCATAAAGGTATCAACCGATGTATCTATGACACCGCCGCCCGAATCGATGCGCCTTCTGGCCTGACGCATCAGTTGCCTGAGGGTTAGCCCTGCCTCGTCCACCAAAGTGAGACCCAACTCATCCATGTCTTTAAAATGACGATAGAACGACGTTGGTGCAATACCTGCTTCGCGAGCAACTTCCCGTAAACTAATGGCCGACAGGCTGCGATTTTCATCCAGCAAACCAAAGGCAGCATTGATAATATTCTGACGGGTTTTTAACTTCTGTTCTTGACGGCTCACAAACATCGCCCTTTAAAACGGAACGGCTATCATACTCCAATTGGCTTTGCTTGTGCGATTTTAACTAAAGCCCTGTTTAGCACCTCCAACCAGGTCGCAAAAAAGACAATTCGACACCTATTATCCTTGCCTAAATTCGTTGAAAACGCTAAATTAGCGAACAGTTGTAAGCTGAGTTTTCCGTAATGAACAAACCCCCCTTAATATTAACCAACATACTGGTATTTATTATTACCACGGCTATCGCAGTGATTGGCGTGCCTCTATGGGCTCTGACTGTCGGAGTTGACAGCGCCGAGATCATCACTGCCATTGTGCTGTTTTTCTTCACCGGCATGTCCATCACAGCAGGCTATCATCGGTTGTGGTCACACAAAACCTATGATGCGAATATTGTTGTACGGGTCATTCTGGCAATTGGTGGTGCCATGGCGCTACAAAACAGTATTTTGCACTGGTCTTCTGACCACCGTATCCACCACCGCCATGTAGACGACAATGATAAAGACCCTTATTCAGCAAAGCGCGGACTCTGGTTTGCTCACATTGGCTGGATGCTGAGGGAATATCAGGCCAACCGGTACAGCGATTACAGCAACTGCCGTGATCTGCAAAAAGACCCGGTAGTCGTTTGGCAACACAAGCATTACCTGGCTATTGTACTGGCGGCCAATTTTGGTATCACCGGCTTTCTGGGCTATCTGAATGGAAATGTTCTGGGCATGATTCTCGTGGCTGGAGTTTTTCGGCTGGTCATGGTGCATCATGTAACGTTTTTTATTAACTCCTTGGCTCACTTTTGGGGCAAGCAACCCTACACCGACAGCAATACTGCCCGGGATAATGGTATCCTCGCCCTGTTTACTTTTGGTGAGGGCTATCACAACTACCACCACATCTTCGAATACGACTACAGAAACGGTATTCGTTGGTGGCAATACGACCCAACAAAATGGCTAATCCGCGGTCTTTCATTCTTTGGCCTCACTCATAATTTACGTCGCTGCCCGGAAGAGCGGATTGAAAAGGCCCGTGCGGCCATGCAACTTCAACGCGCCAGTGCACAGTTTTCACATCTTCCGAATGCTGAGGAAATCCTGCAGAAAATTCAACATGAGTACGATGTGCTGATGCAAAAAATGTCTGATTATTACGCCGCTAAAAAGCGCCTGCTGAATGCGCGAAGAAATGCACTGGCCAAGAGCGTGGAACAGTTAGAACTGGATTTCAGATACAAAGAACTGCGCAACGCATTACTTTTACAAAAGCAGAAGTGGCTCAAACTGCAGGATCTGTCTCTGCAGTTTGCCTAAACCTATGCCTGACCGCTGTGCGATAGTTTGTCCCACAGCGGTTCATTTTCAGTTCCCCCCGAAATCTTCATACTGTTTTACTTATTGTTTCCCCTCACAATCTTGCTAGACTGAGCCTCTGAAGATGCTTCAGTGTGATGTGACCCCCACCTTTTACCCTAATTATTAGGTAGTTAAAATCATCCATTGATGTGCCAGCAACTTTTACAGAGCGATCCTGATCGATGACTAAAAAAAACTCCCCTCCGCCAAAATCTAAATTTCAGTATGACGCAATCGTAATCGGAACCGGCCCCGGGGGGGAAGGCGTTGCTATGCAATTGGCCAAAGCAGGCAATAACGTCGCTGTGGTTGAAAAATATGAAGCCGTGGGCGGAGGATGTACCCACTGGGGAACCATCCCTTCAAAGGCGTTGCGACATTCCGTCAGCCGTATGATCGAGTACAACAACACCCCTTTATTTTCTGAAAACTATCTGGTTCGTAACCTGACTTTCTCTGAAATCATGAAACACGCCAGTGGCGTAATTCGTAAACAGGCCCGCTTGCGTTCCTCATTTTATGACCGAAACAGGGTTTCGCTTTACCACGGTGAAGCCAGCTTTGTTGACAGACATACGCTTAAACTGGTGCGCCCCGACGGTTCAACCGATACCCTTACGGCGAAGCAGATCGCCATCGCCACAGGTTCCAGGCCTTACTGCCCGAGCGACATCGACTTCAACCACCCACGCATTTATAACTCTGATACCATTTTGGATCTGGATCACGATCCTAAATCCATCATCATCTATGGAGCCGGGGTTATCGGTTCTGAATACGCCAGTATATTTCGCGGTATGGGTGTGAAAGTGGATTTGGTTAATATGCGCGACCGCCTGTTGTCCTTCCTGGATGCAGAGATTTCCGACGCCTTGAGTTACCACCTGTGGAATAACGGTGTCATGATCCGCCACAATGAAGTCTACAAGTCGGTAGAAGGAAGGGATGACTGCGTCGTCATGAACCTGGAATCAGGCAAACGCATGCGTGCTGACTGCCTGTTGTTTGCCAATGGACGAACGGGTAATACGGATATGCTGAAACTGGAAAACGTGGGGCTTAAAGCAGACTCCCGAGGCCAGTTAACGGTCAACAAAAATTACCAGACTGAGGTGGACAACATTTATGCCGTTGGGGATGTCATTGGATACCCCAGTTTGGCATCAGCTGCGTACAATCAAGGCCGCTTTGCCGCAGAAGCCATGATTGCGGGTAAACCAAATGCCGATTTGGTGGATGACATCCCTACCGGGATTTACACCATTCCAGAAATCAGTTCGGTCGGCAAAACTGAGCAGGAACTGACACAGCAGAAGGTACCTTATGAGGTTGGGCGCGCCCAATTCAAGCATCTCGCCCGAGCCCAAATAGCGTCAACCCAGGTTGGAAGCCTGAAGATCCTGTTCCACCGTGAAACCAAAGAAATTCTCGGCATCCACTGTTTTGGTGAACGGGCATCGGAAATTGTTCATATTGGCCAGGCAATCATGCAACAAAAAAACGGTGGCAATACCCTGGATTACTTTGTTAACACCACATTCAATTACCCTACTATGGCTGAGGCCTATAGGGTGGCTGCACTGAATGGCCTTAACCGAATTTTCAAGGATTAGTGCGACTTGCCTGCTTTTACGAGGCAAAAAAAACCGGCTTATCAGCCGGTTTTTCTTTGAAGTAGATTTGTCGTCGCATTATTGGTTACGAAATGCAGCCAATGTATTGTTTGCCTGTAACGCATCACGATGGGCCACAATATCAATCTGCATCTTGCGAGGATCGAAAGTCATGGTAGCAATGGCGTAGTCGCCATTATTTTCGCTGGCTACCTGGGCAACTTTGTCCTGGGCATCACGGTATCGCATGTTGCTGCTGATTTGATCAGCCACACACTGATTGTTCATTTCGAAGGTTTTCGCATCCATACAATTGAACAGCTGGTTTTGACCAGACTCCGCATGCGCAACACCAAATGAGGTCATTAACAAAAGACCGAAAACTAACTTACGCATGAATATCCTCCTGTGGTACAGTTCAAATGCTGTACTGTATGGATAAGCATACTGTAACCCCAGACACCGGTCAAATACAGATCATAGCTTTATGACATTAGTATGACAGTGACAAAAAAATCTAAAAAAAGCCTTAGCGACTTCCAACAACTGTTACAGGAAGTTCAACGTTGCGCTTTGTGCCAGCAACATCTACCGTTCACCGCAAACCCCGTTATCTCTGTAGGACAGACGGCAAAAATTATCATTATCGGGCAAGCGCCGGGTATTAAAGCCCATCAAACTTCTACTCCCTGGAATGACGCCAGTGGTCACCGCCTTCGCGAATGGCTGGGTATCGGCAATGAAATTTTCTACAACCCGGATCTGGTAGCGTTAATGCCAATGGGTTTTTGCTTTCCTGGCTATATAAAGGGAGCCGATGCCCCTCCGCGACGAGAATGCGCTCCCCAATGGCACAGCAAACTACTCGCGCACCTTAGCCCTGAACTTACGTTGCTGATTGGACGCTACGCTCAAAATTACTATTTGCCGCAATACAATAACCTTACCGACGCTGTGCGCCATCAGGGAGAGGAGTTCATCGGGCCATTTGTCCTTCCCCATCCTTCTGGCCGCAATAATCGCTGGCTTAAAATAAACCCATGGTTTGAAGAAGCAATCCTTCCCGGAATACGCAAAAAACTGCAAGCAAGCCTGAAGAACCAGGACACATTTTAACTATCCTGCTTGCTGTTTAGATAATCCATCAGTTCGACAATCGGCATAGGTTTGGCAAACAAAAACCCTTGAGCCTCATCGCACCCCAACTTGATCATGTAGCTGGCCTGTTCACGTCGCTCCACGCCTTCAGCAATGGTTGAAAGTCCCAACTTATTGCCCAGTGTCACGATGGTTTCAGCGATCACGGCACTTTTTCCGGGTTTGATGTCACTGACAAATGAACGATCCACCTTCAGCCTGTCCAGCGGTAACTTCTGCAGGTAACTCATTGAAGAAAAACCTGTTCCAAAGTCATCAATCGCAATTGCCACGCCATGTTCTTTAAGTGCCTTAAGCGCATCAATCACAATCTGAGGTTCATCCATCACAACACTTTCGGTTATCTCAAGCTCCAGTCGGTTGGGAGGACAGTTGTAAGTTGTCAGAGCATCTTTTACCCTCTGCACGAAGCCCCTATCACGAAACTGGGGAATGGAAATATTCACCGCAACTCTGAGCGTGTCATAACCAGCCTGCTCAAGCTGATTGATACACCGGCAGGACTCTTCCAGAACCCATTGACCAATATCCACAATTAACCCGGAGTATTCCGCTAACGGAACAAATTCTGAAGGGGGGATATAACCGCCGTTCCCATCCGGCCAACGCAGCAAACCTTCCATGCCCACAACGTTTTCAGTCACCAGATCGACCTGGGGTTGAAACCACAACTCTAGCTTTCGCTCGGCAAAGTCGGTTCTCAGACGACGAATCATATCCAGTTGACGAGTAGTGCGCTCCTCAATCTCCGGCGCAAAGTATTCGAAATTTTCGGTCAGCTTACCCTTGGCCCGGTTCAGGGCGATGTTGGCGCGCTTCAGCAACTCAACGCCTATTCCGCGTTCCTGCCCCAATTCACACAACCCAACGGTTACATTAACCGGTAACGTATGCTCACCGGTTTGAAATGACGACTGGAACACGCGACTGATAGCCTGGGGGTTGACCAGTTCTTTGGCACCAATCAAACCAAATACATCTGCGCCAATTCGGCTTTTCTTCACAGCCGTGCTGAAAGACGACTCCAACCGGTTTGCAACCGCCCTCAATAATTCATTGCCTGCCTCATGGCCAAGCCCATCATTAATATCGGAAAAATGATTAATGTCCACCAATGCAATGCAGCAATCTTCTGCGCCATACTGCGATGGCCTGTCGAGCATATTGATAAACTCATTGCGGTTGGGAAGGCGGGTCAGCCAGTCGCGAAACGCGGTATTGCGTAATTCATGGAACAGATTTACGTTTTCGTAGCCGATTGAAATACTTGATAAAAATATCTCAAGCAGTTGTTTGTCCAGCTCATTCAGCTCACGACTCATATTGACAAACACGGCTGCCTCAAATCCCGAACTGTTGATAAACAACACCGAACAGGAAGGTTCAAAAATATGCTTCTTGATTTTCAGACAACGGCTGACGTTTTCAACAATTTCAGGATGATGCAAGGTAGCAAGGGGCTGATTAATATAGCCTGCGAAATCACCGGCCGCGCCGAGGATATAAACCCCATTGTCATCGTGGTCCAGAACCGAACCGGCCCGGGCACACACCAACCCTTCCGCATTAAGACCGATCAGCGAACTTATTTGGGTCACAATTCCTTCACAAAACCCCTTAATAGAATGCTCTTCCAGCAAATTAGCGGAAGATCGAATGATTTTTTGTAATCCAACCCGGGCCTGATTGATCGTTAAAATCTGCTGATAGGAACGAATGGAGGAAATGACCGTTGTCAGCAACTTGCTACGGGTAAGTTCTGTCTTAGTCTTATAGTCATTGATATCGTAATTTTTGATGACGTGCTCTTCCGGGGCATAACCCGGCTGACCGGTACGAAGAATGATTCGCGGTTCTTCCATTCCCAACGCATCACGAAGATATTCTACAACGCCCAAGCCAGCATCATCGGTTTCCATCACCACATCGAGTAAAAGAATGGCGATCTCACGTTTGTATTCGTTGAGTATCACCTTGGCCTGAGCCGCGGAATAGGCATGTAAAAAATTCAGCTTGCGATCATTGATTACCAGGTCGGCGAGTGCCAAACGGGTGACAGTATGTATCTCTTCATCGTCGTCAACGATCAGAATATTCCAGTGCTTGTAAATTCTGGTATCCGCTTCTGGTTCGTCGCTTTCTTCCAGATACACCATTTCATCGTTTTCATAATCGGCTGGCGACATACTGCGAGAGACCTCCTACCCCAGTCATTTATAATTTATCCGGATTTGAGCTATCACGAAGCGGAACTAACAATGAATTTTCGCCCAAACGTCACCAAGTAATGGGAGTTGTACCAGCGAACAGTAATTAAGTCTAGATCTTCATACCTAATAAATCGACTTCTCCGACCATTAAGCCACTAAAACCCACAAAAGGTGGAATTTGAAGCACAAATCGGCAGAAACGACACCCTTGACCTGGTCGCTAAATCCATTTGAGGCGGGCAACTTTTCGCCCGAAGGATAGGTGATTTTTGTTTGGGTATCAGGCACTTGCTTGCAATAAAAAATTTACGTTGACCATACTTCAGGTCACCGTCAAACAAGTGCTGTTACCCGTCTCTGACATGCAGCAAAAGGCTATAAAGAATTTAGATCCCGTCGCCGAACTCGTGAAGACCACATTCACGTTTCAAACCGAAGAACCGGGTGTCCTGCTCATCCATTCCGTCCTGCAGTGACTGCGTAGTATGCCAGTCCCCAATGGAAACATAGCCCTGCTCCCACAACGGATGGTACGGCAAACCATGCTCTTTAAGATAGTAATGCAAATCCTTGTTGCTCCAGTCAATGATGGGATACACCTTGAACTGACCATTAACCTTTTGAACAACCGGTAATTTTTCACGAGAGTCAGACTGGCTTCGACGTAAACCTGCAAACCAGGTTCCGGCTTTCAGTTCAGTAAGCGCACGTTGCATCGGCTCAACTTTGTTCAAACGGTTATAGCGTTCGATACCTTCCAAGCCGTTTTCCCACAGACGACCAAAACGGGCCTCCTGCCAAGCAGCGGACATCTCCGAACGATACACTTTGAGGTTCAGCGACAACTGCTCAGTCAAATCATCGATAAACTGATACGTCTCGGGGAACAGGTAACCGGTATCCGTCAGCACTACCGGAATATCGGCTCGCGCCTGCGTTAACAGGTGCAACATCACCGCCGACTGAGCACCAAAGCTTGACGATAATATGTGATTTCCCGGCAGCGCTCTCAATGCCCAGCCAATTCGGCTCTGGGCATCCAGCTTTTCAAGCGCCAGGTTTATGGCCGCCAACGCTTCCTGACTGATATCAGCAGCAAGCGGAGCGTCAATATCCAGAACGGTGTTAGTCATAGAAATCTCGGGCAGAATCAATAACCGGCTTGATGATCTCAGTTCGGATCACAAAATCCCCAAATGCTTCGTCTGGCTGACGTTGAGCACTCCACTTACCGAGCAATTCATCCAGATGCGCCATGATTTCCTGCTCACTGATGTTCTCACGATACATTCGTGGGATCCGGGTTCCCTCACGGTTGCCCCCCAAATGCAGGTTGTACTTGCCCGGCCCTTTACCCACCAGCCCAACTTCTGCCAGCATGGCCCGCCCACACCCATTCGGGCAACCGGTTACGCGAAATATAATGCTGTCATTCGCCAAGCCGTGTTTATCGAGTAAGGCTTCAATTTCAGTCACTGCATCCGGCAAATAGCGCTCAGCCTCAGCCATAGCCAACGGACAGGTTGGCAGCGCCACACACGCCATTGAATCAAGCCGCTGTTTGGAAACAGAAGGCTGCATCAGGCCATATTGCACCGCTAAGGCTTCAATTTTGTCTTTCTGGTCAGCAGGGACGCCAGCCACAATCAGGTTCTGGTTGGCGGTAAGACGGAAATCGCCCTGATGTACTTTTGCAATTTCGGCACAACCGGTTTTCAGCGGCTTACCGGGGAAATCCAGAATGCGGCCGTTTTCGATAAATAAGGTAAGGTGATGTTTACCATCAATGCCTTCAACCCATCCAAAGCGATCACCACGACCGGTAAACTCGTAAGGTTTGCTGGCAGCAAAAGTAACCCCGGCACGTTTTTCCACTTCGGCTTTGAAATTCTCAACACCAACTCGCTCAAGGGTGTACTTGGTTTTGGCATTTTTACGGTTAACCCGGTTTCCCCAGTCCCGTTGTGTTGTTACTACCGCTTCTGCAACCGCCAGCGTATGCTCCAGTGGAATGAACCCAAAATCGTCTGCTTTACGGGGGTAAGTTGAGGTATCGCCATGAGTCATCGCCAACCCACCACCAACCAGCACGTTAAAGCCAATCAGCTTGCCGTTTTCAGCAATCGCAACAAAGTTCAGATCGTTGGCGTGCACATCCACGTCATTCTGGGGAGGAATAACCACAGTAGTCTTAAACTTACGCGGCAGATACGTATCGCCCAGAATAGGCTCCACTTCCTGCTCGGTTGACTCCACTTTTTCCCCGTCCAGCCAGATTTCGGCGTAAGCACGGGTTTTTGGCAGTAAGTGCTCACTTATTTTGCATGCCCAATCCCAGGCTTGCTGATGCACTTCTGATTCCACCGGGTTAGAAGTACACAGTACATTACGGTTTACGTCACCTGCTGTGGCAATAGAATCAATGCCGGTTTTGTTCAGCGTCTGGTGCATCAACTTGATGTTGGGTTTTAACACACCATGAAACTGAAAGGTTTGGCGCGTAGTCAAACGAATACTGCCGTAAATGGAATGCTCTTCGGCAAATTTATCGATAACCAGCCACTGCTGCGGAGTGATTACTCCTCCGGGCAAACGGGCACGCAACATCACGTTGTGCAAAGGCTCCAGCTTTTGCTTGGCCCGCTCTGCGCGAATATCCCGATCATCCTGCTGGTACATACCGTGAAAGCGGATCAGCTGGAAATTATCAGCGGTAAACCCACCGGTCAACGGATCCTGTAAGTCCTGTTCAATGGTGCCACGAAGATGCCGACTTTCACGCTTTAATCGCTCGTTGTCAGCCAGTTTACCTTCAACGACAAATGGGGATTTTGCGTCAGTCATTAATACACATCCTTCTGATAACGTTTTGCTTTACGTAGCGCCAACAAATACGCCTTGGCATCTTCTTCAGACTTTCCACCGTGCTCCTGAATGATGCTCAACAACGCAGCTTCGACATCTTTTGCCATGTGCATTGCGTCGCCACACACATAGAAATGCGCGCCTTGTTCCAGCCATTCAAAGACTTCTTTGCCATGCTCCACAAGACGATGCTGTACGTAAATTTTGTCAGCCTGATCGCGGGAAAATGCCAGACTGATATTGGTCAGCAGGCCAGACTTAACATACGCCTGCCATTCAACCTGATAGAGGAAATCCTGGGTAAAATTAGGGTTGCCGAAAAACAGCCAGTTTTTACCTTCAGCCCCCTGGGCTTCGCGTTCCTGCATGAATGCACGGAAAGGCGCGATGCCAGTGCCAGGCCCAACCATAATCACGGGTGTTTGCGGATCTGCAGGCAGGCGGAAATTGTCATTGTGCTCAACAAAAACTTCAACCTCGCCACCTTCCTGAAGGTACTCGCACAGGAAACCGGAAGCTCCGCCCTGATGACGGGAACCAAACGCCTGATAATCCACATGGGCTACCGTGAGATGCACTTCTTCCTCAACCTCTGCCTGGCTGGAAGCAATGGAATACAGGCGCGGATTTAGCGGGCGAAGTGCGTCCACCAGTTGCTGCGCAGTGATGGTCCCTGGATGATCACGCACAATATCAATGATCTGACGTTCTGCCATGTAAGTGCGCAATGTCGCCTTATCTTCCATCAGTGCAGCCAGCGATTCAGAGCCAGTGGCGGCCTGATAGGCCTTGATGAAATTGGGGTAACTCAAAGTCAGTTCCAGCTTGCGCGTTAAGGCTTCTTCAAGCGACAATTCCTGCTCGCCGACAGTTACAGTTTGCGATCCGTCAAGTTCCACCAGCGCAAGTAAGTCTGCTACCAGCTTGGCTGAATTCAGAAACCACACACCCAAAGCGTCGCCGGGCTGATACTGAATGCCGGAATCTTCCAGGCTGATTTCAATATGGCTAATGTCTTTTACCGAGTCACGGCCAGTAATTTTTTGCGACTCAATCAAGGACGCTTTAAAGGGTGATTTTTTGCTGTAGACCTGGCCTGCAACAGCCTGAAAGGAGGCTCCTGGTTGAGCAACCAAATCGGGCCCGCTAGCGGCGGATGCAAAATCGGTTTTCAGAGCTTCAATCAGTTTTTCGCCCCAAACCTTCGCATCGGTTTCATAATCCACATCACAATCCTGGCGGGGAACCACTGCTGCAGCACCCAGCTTACCGAGACGCTCGTCGAAATCCTTACCGGTTTGGCAGAAAAATTCGTAGCTGCTGTCTCCCAGCCCCAGCACGGCATATTTTAAGCCCTGGAGTTTCGGGGCCTTTTTACCGCCCAGAAACTCGTGCAATTCCGCAGCGTCATCAGGTGCATCACCTTCACCATGAGTACTGACAAAAACCACCACATGCGTTTCACTTTTCAACTGGCGAGGCTTGTAGTCAGCCATACTAACCAACTTGCTGTTGTAGCCGGCGGCCTCAGCCTGTGCCTGAAAGTTCTGGGCCACACCCTTTGCATTGCCGGTTTGTGAACCATACAGAATAGTCAATTGTGCCGCGCTGGAAGAGGGAGCCGGGCTGATTGCCGGAACAGCGGCACCAGCAGGTTGGCCTGCAGCCATGCCTGCAGCATAACCACTTACCCAGGTCAACTGGTCACGATTGAGCCCAGACAATGCCTGGGTGATCGCGTTCCACTGCAGATCATTAAGCACCGCACCCGGCGCTGTTGTGAGATTCGGTTTTTGTGACATAACTCGATAGCCTTATTTAGTTGGCTTAAGGCTACCGAGTTTGAAGAGCGAGAGAAAAGAATAAATATAACTTTTTTATTACTGAATGTGCTTAAGCAAGCACGTTTTGGTCTAGAAGTGAATTTCCAGGCCGGCAAACGCGCCGTCAAACGTCATATCAGCATAAATATCATCAAGATCTTCGATGTTAATTTCAGCGTTGCGGTAACCCAGTTGCAAGGTCATATCAATCGCCAGACTTTCAATAAATGAGTAGGTCAATGCAACCTGATAATCACTTACTTCATGATCGTCGAAGCTAAGATAACTGCCCTCTGCATAAGCCCCCAGGCCAGTGAACGGCAAACCGACCTGAACCCTGGAATACAGCATTGGGATCACACCTGAAAAATCCTGTGTCCCCATGGTATTACTGGCGGACTCCTCAACCGAGAAGGTACCATCAATGTATTTACCGTTCACGCCGATGTCGAAGCTGATCAAATCGTTATCAAACAATTCGTAGTAGAGGATAAAATCGGTAGTTGTGAGTTCCGCTACCGTCATTACCTCGGTGCCCGCAGGAAATAGTTCCCCATCAAAGGTAAAGTTGTCATTGAGCGAAGTACTTCCACCGGTGTCCATGGTGGTGTAGTTCAGTTTAATGTTCGGCACCAGTGGAATTGGGTGCTCCAGCGCAATATAAGCAGCTGAGTTGGTTTCATCATCAAAGTTGAAACTGCTAACACTGTTACTGTCAGCAAAACCGCCCGAGGTATCCTGCTGCCATGCCTGTGCGCCAACGTACAACCCGGCCAGAGTGTCTCCCATAGCAGGTGCAGCAACTACAGCGCCCGCTAACGCGATGGCAAAAACCTTTGTTTTCATTCGTTATCCTTGATTGAGTAGTTCAGACAATTCAATTAAAGCAGCGTTGGCCCGGGAAATATAGTTCGCCATTACTAACGAGTGATTAGCTAACATACCAAAGCCTCCACCGTTGAGTATCATTGGGCTCCACACTGTTTGCTGCGTGGCTTCCAGTTCACGGATGATTTGCTGCAGGCTTACCTTGGCATTTTTCTTTTCCAGTACCTCAGAAAAATCAACCTCAACAGCTTTGAAAAAGTGAAGCAGCGCCCACGTAGCCCCTCTGGCTTCATAAAAATTGTCGTCCAGCTTCCACCAGCTGGTTTTTGTAAAGGTTTGTGAAGGTAGCGGGGTAGACTGGCGGGCGGAACTGTCCCCGGCCAAGTCGGTATTCACCCGTGCAGAGCCTACACTGGCGCTGAGGCGCTGCGACATGCTTCCCATGCGCTTTTCAACCTGCTTTATCCATTCGCGCAAATTGTCTGCCCGGGTGTAAAACTGACTGTCACCGTAAGATGGGTCAACCAGATCCTGCCTGTACTCCATGAGCAGGTCGATGGCTTCCTGGTACTGAGACTCCGCCGACGGCAACAACCAGCTGCGATTATCAATATTAAACTTGGGGTGCGCTTTAATCAGATAGCTATTTTCCAACGATTGAGATTGTGAACGGCTGAAATCCTTGCGCATAACCAGAGAGAGATCACGCACCATTTCCAACGCGCCAAATTCCCAGCTTGGCATATTGTCGAGCAAAATCCCCGGTGGCATTACGTCGTTAGAAAGATACCCGCCGGGCTTATCCAGTAGGGTCTGGGCAACCGTGATAAGGGATGTAGTCATCGCATAACCGGGAACTTCAAGATTAGCGTTACCTTTTTCCTGCTCACGAATATCAAATGTTTCTGGCTCGAAACTCCAGATAAAGCCTATCACCCAAAAAAGGATAAAAAGTAAAACAAATCCAATGCTTATCCATTTTCCATTCAGATACTGTCTCATGCCACCCTCTGTCTGTTCCCTATTCAATTCGCCGCACCGCGGTTGAACTGCAGTTTACCCAGGTGTTACACCAGCGAAAGCATTTACATTTCATCAGCGTAATTACGTTTGTTACGTTGCAGCCAGTATATTACTGCCGCAACCAGCAGCAGTGGCCACAAGGCCGTTACGCCCAGCACCAAAATACTCAACAGTGCTGCAGCTACCCCTAAAATAATGGCACCTACAACGCTTATCGCCACTATAAAGCCTATAATCACAAACACAACTGCAATAGCAGAAAAAGCCAGCAGGTTTTCAAACGGAGACATCAGGCCATCGCTCATCACAAAATGCACACCCCACCAATCGCTGGCAACCGAGCCAAAAACATTCACCAGTACAATGGCTATGACGATGGCCAATATAAAGTTTTTCATCCTGCTCTCCGGGGCACGAGTATCACGGCTGCGATATAGGCAATCAGCGTCAGCTTCGGCATGCAGATAAGAGCTGCAACAGCGGCGAGTCTCACCCACACGCTGTCTATCTGCAGGTAGCCCGCAACACCTGCACACACACCCGAAATGACTCCCTGGCGGGTATCTCGATATAAACGCTTGTCAATGTGTTGATATTTCATGAGTGATTCCTCAGGTTGGTGGCCCACTGATAGTGGGCCAGTCAAAAACTAGGCTGCTTTATTCTTTTTCAGAGCAGCCAGTTCCTGCTCGATGGTGTCTTCGTGTTCCAGTTCCCGGAACTGGGTTGCCAGGCTGTTGCTGTCAGCGGCGTTGCCTGATACAACGTCATAGGCATCCACTTGGGCTTCAAGGTTGTCAACCCGTTGCTCATACTGTTCAAAGCGGGCCATAGCCGACTCAACCTTGCCACTGTATTCCACATTTTTAGCTTTCAACCGCACTGCTGCTGACTGTTTTCGCACCGCCAAAGACTTTTGCTTTTGCTTGGCCTCCGCCAATTTCGCGTTCAATCTGCCAGTGTCATCCTGGATTTTTCCCAGTACTTCACTGAGTTGTTCATACTGAGAGCGTAACGTAACGGCTTTCTGCACATACCCTTGCTTTTCGACTAACGCCGCACGAGCCAACTCTTCCTTGTCCTTATCCATAGCCAGCTGAGCTTTTGCCTGCCATTCCTGTGCATGCTTGTCTAACTGGGTCAGTTGTCGGTCAAGGTACTTCTGCTCAGCAATGTGTTTGGCCGCTTCTGAGCGCAACTCCACGAGTGTCTCTTCCATCTCCTGAATGATGAGGCGAATAACTTTTTCAGGGTCCTCAGCCTTATCAAGCATGGCATTTAAATTGGCTTGCACGATGTCACTCATTCTGGAAAACATGCCCATTGTCTTTCCTCCAAATTTGTTTTGAGATTGGGTTCAGGTTTCTTCTGTGGATTACAATTCACATGCCATTTATTTAACTAATTGTTTTAAATGTAATTATTCACATTTCTCAGATTTCAAGAAGGTTGCCTTATCTCAAAATCAATTCAGATTAGTGTTTTTGACCACATTGATTGGTCAATATAACCACCCGCCAATCAGCGTTTAATTGGGGTGTTAAAAGCCAGGCCCGAGGGGGATACCAAAGTGCTGGTCCTCCAGGCAGTGGAAAAAAACAAGCATCTCTTCAGCACAAGCTTTATAGGATCAGCAATTGGAAATTAAGTGAAATGTGAGCCCAGCAAGGCCTAAAGATACTCTGGAAGGTAAAATGCAAAAAACAGATAACCGCCGGGCGAATTATCTGTTTTTATGATCGAAGGTATGAAAGTTTGTCGGCTTTGGTGACTTTTTCAGGCTGCGACTGGAAAGCAGCAAACCTCCAAGAGCAAAAGTGACCACCGGCATCAGCATGATGAAAAACAAATTGACGTGCTGATACATGGCAATACTATCAGTCACCGGATGTTACGTTGTGCTCTGCACTGGTGCTTTCATCTGCTGATTGCAGAGCGGTCGCTAAATCCGTCACAGTCACGGTTCCGGAGCGGGTATTTTGCTGCGGATCAAATGCGTGAGCTGTGTTGGCTATAGCTTGCCGAACACCCATTTTCAGCTCATATCCTGTTGTAGTAACAGCATGAGTAATAAACTGACTGAGCACACGCTCGACAGATGACTCCTGAGCGAATACCTGACTGCTGAATGCAGCAGAAAGTAGCGCTGCAGCAATTAAAGATTTGGATTTCATGATACGTCCCTCTTAAGTTGGTTGATTCAGTCGTGAACTGCCTCTCGCGACTGGTTGCTTTACGTTTGCGAAAGCTATGCCAAACTCAAAAAGAACTCTAAGGTACTATATTTGCTACTTTTTTTATCCAACGGACTTTAAGGAGTTTTCGCCCCAACTCCCCTGAAGCTAAATTTTAGTCAAAACAAACACTACACTGGCGAAATTAGCTAACACGAGAGGCAACATCTTCCCGCGCCTGTTGAACCTGTGCCAACCCGTTGAGCAGGAGATCAGGATCCGGCGTTCTGCCCGTACCATTCTGACTAAGATACCTGCGCCAAATTCGCCCACCAGGCTGACCCTGATATAACCCAAGCATATGTCGGGCAACGTGCCAGGGCTTGAACCCCACTTGCGACTGACGTTCTATATAGCTCTGCATGTTAAGCACAATCTCGTCACGGCTTATCGGTAAGCCATTGCAGTCATACAGACGGCGGTCCACTTCCGCCAGAAAATACGGGTTGGCGTAGGCCTCACGCCCAACCATGACACCATCAACATGTGCGAGGTGGTCCTGAACTTCGTCCAAAGATTTCACGCCACCGTTAAGGCTGATATTCAACTCCGGTCGCTCTGCCTTCAACTGATACACTCTGGGGTAATTGAGTGGCGGAATTTCACGGTTTTCCTTCGGGCTCAACCCCTGCAACCAGGCTTTCCTTGCATGCACAATAAAGGTATCACACCCAGCATTCGCTACAGTGTCGATAAAACGGGAGAAGTCCTCGTATTCATCCATTTCGTCTATCCCGATACGGCATTTCACGGTAACTGGAATATCAACTGAAGCCTGCATTTCACGCACACAATCAGCAACCACTTCGGGCTGAGCCATCAGGCAAGCGCCAAAACTGCCATTTTTAACCCGATCAGAAGGACAGCCAACATTGATGTTAACTTCATCGTACCCGCGCTCTTGAGCCATCACGGCACAACGGGCCATATCGGAAGGATTCGAACCGCCAAGCTGCAAAGCAACCGGGTGTTCTTCATCATTGAATGCGAGATAATCGCCCTTGCCAAAAATCAGCGCCCCGGTTGTCACCATCTCGGTATAAAGCAAAACCCGATTGGAAATCAGGCGCAAAAAATAACGACAATGCTGATCGGTCCAATCCAGCATTGGGGCGACAGAGAAGGTTCGGTTGATGGGGGATGCTGACACAGCAATTACCTTATTGATTTACAAGAGAAAAACGGCAAAACCCGTCATTTCCGCCGATTTTAAAAATAGCGACATTTCCGCTGTATTCCGGTGTTTTTCACCCTTCAGGAAGACAATAGGAATACAAAACTATGGCGTCCTACACCATAAATAAGTGGTTTAGCGGCGAACGGACCGTGTATTTTACCCCTGTAACACCGAAAAACAAAGGCAACGCGTCAGAAGCCATACATGGTGCGCAACCAGCCAGGCCCCAAACTGGCGACCCTCGACCACCGGCCCACCCTCACACCTGAACATCTCGCCATTTTGTTGCTGGTGAATCAGCTAACGCCATATTTTTCAATTCAATAGAAAAAACGTCTTTTAGCTTATATTCAGATACATGGCTGCAAGTGTACGGTTTCCAGCAAAGCGATGAAGTGTTTGCCTCAGAATATTTTCTCAAAATCCTGCCAGTCCAGCCGATCTTCAGGAAGCGAGAATTCCCCGGCCTCAACCGGAAGAAAGCAACCTAACAGTTCAGAATCGCTTTTTTCACACCTCTTTACGATAACTGGTTGACCAGAAAAGCCTGTAAAGTCATAAAATTAGTTTCATTATTCTGGTTTTGATAATCCCCACAGCTTGTACTAAAGTGGAAACCGAGAGGCTTCAAAGCAGTGAAGCCCGGGCGCTATCCATTAGCTTTTGTTCATTATGCCGGGCTTAAACTGAGCGTTGTACTACACCTTCCGCTGTAGCAATAACACAATGCATTTCAATTGAATGGACTCTGTTGAATATTCTGGCTGATCAACGAGTGTTGCTATGAAAAAAACCTGGTTACAAAACAATGTGATGGACGCCGCGACTGTCATCAAAAATTTTTTGGACCATCCGTCCCTCCGGGCACAGAAAATTTCCCAGCATGCCCAGCTAAACCAAATTCAAGATCAGGAAATTGACGCGCTTGCACCCACCATATTTCACGAGCGATGGTGGCTGGAAATAGCCACAGGTGGAAAGTACCAAGCCGTCGATTTTGTCGAGAATGGCAAGGTATTTGGCAGGCTACCCTATTTCACGCGTAAACAATTCGGGTTCACCGAAGTTAAGCAGGCACCGTTGACCAATTTTCTCGGGCCAGCCATCAATGATGGTGAAGGAAAACCCAACAAGAAGTTTCTGCGTCGGCTACAAATAGTGCAGGGGCTTATCGCACAACTTCCCAAAGCCAGCTCCATCTACATAAAATGTCATCGCGATGTCATGGATGCAGTCGCTTTTCAGGCAGCTGGGTTTAAGGTTTCGGTGCAATTCACCCATGTGATTGAACCCGCTCCGGTTGATGAGCTTTGGGGTAGCATGCGCAGCAAAGTTCGCTCCAGTATTCGGGGGGCGAGAAGAAATTATCGGGTAGCAGACTGCACGGACTCAGCTGCATTTCTCAATTTCTATAACCAGAACATTGAAAAACGCCAGCTCCAGAACATGATGAACGGTAAGGTATGCAAAAAATTGATCGATGCCGCCCTAGAGAAAGGTAGAGGCAGAGTTTTACAATCAATCCATAAAGATACCGGAAAAATGGACGCTGCCATCTTTTACGTTTGGGACAAGACTTCTGCCTATTTCCTGATGACCACACACAACGCACGTGCATCTCACCGTGGTGTGCTGAAAATTTTGATTTGGGAAGCGATTCAGGATGCCGTCTCCCGTGGGCTTGTTTTCGATTTTGACGGTGTAAGCAGTATAGGTTGCGCCCGTTCGGCCAATGACTTTACTGCCGAAGTGGTGCCCCGATACATTATCACCCGTGAATCCGGCCCAATTCAGATACTGCGTGCAGTCGAATCCCTATGGGTAAAACAGAATACTTTCTACTGATTCGACAGCTTACAGCCAGATACCTTACACAAATAAATCGATGCGTTTGAAGGTGTTTGCTTCGTATACCTGACTAACCGGATTTTTTACAGAGGCCGCGGCCTGAATGATTTTTTCCTGCGGTATGTCTTCCACACCAATTTTCAGGGAAATTGCCCACTGCACACACCAGCGGCTGGCAGGCCGATTTGAAGCAATACCGTTACTTCTGTGGCCAATTTCAAAATGACGTTTTTGGAACAACGCCTGCCCTTTAGAGGACAAAGAAAAGAGCCTACCTTGCGATTTGCTCATGCTGTATTCCTTCCTAAGGTACAACGGTTTGAGACACGAATCACAAAAAGCAATACAAAAGACATTGGTTGATGCCTGTTGCCAACAACGACACGAAAGTGATGGATAGCACAATTGCAGTTAATGCAGGGAGCAAATGGCAGTGCAGGTGTTAAAACAGGTACTGTCTATCCATGTCAGTACTCTTTTCATCCTAGCGCATAATTTTTATCCCGCCCAGCATTACCGGCCTGATTTCCGAATAATTCCCGATGGCTGGCGGTATCTACAGCAACCCAAGATGACTGGCATGAAACTCCAGATGCTCATCAATAAAGCTGGCGATAAAAAAGTAACTGTGATCATATCCCTCATGCATATTAAGCGTCAGCTGAGTACTGGAAGTACGGGCTGAACAGAGCAATGTTTCAGGCTTTAGCTGTTCCGTCAGGAACTGGTCATTGCCGCCCTGCTCCACCAGAATGGGAAGGCTGTACCGCTGTTTAGCCAACAGCATACTGGCATCGTAATCCGACCACTGCTCGGGAGCGCCACCCAGGTAAGCCGAAAATGCTTTATTTCCCCACGGGCACTTTGTCGGATTGGCAATAGGGCTGAATGCCGAGACCGACACATACCTCTGTGGTTGCCGCAATGCAACAACCAGCGCACCATGCCCGCCCATTGAGTGCCCGCTGATGGCCCGCTCCCGGGTAACCGGAAAAGCACTTTCAACCAATTCTGGCAATTCTTCAGTCACATAGGAGTACATCTGATAATGCTGTTGCCACGGAGATTGGGTAGCATCAACATAGAACCCCGCACCAAGCCCCAAATCGTAGGCGCCCGCTGGATCGTCCGCCACATCATCGCCTCTTGGGCTGGTATCCGGAGCCACTATCGCCAGTCCCAGGCGGGCCGCCAACTTCATCGCACCGGCTTTCTGCATAAAATTTTCATCGGTGCAGGTCAACCCGGACAGCCAGTACAACACCGGTACGGGTGTCTGCTGACTGGCAAATGGCGGCAGATAAATGGCAAAGGTCATGTCACACTGGTTGACTTTTGAGGTATGACGATAACGACAGTGGCGCCCGCCAAAGGCCCGGTTTTCACTGATAAGTTCCATGAATTCTCCCGCTAGAAGTGAATCACGCTGCGTATGCTTTTCCCCTGATGCATCAGTTCGAAAGCCTGATTGATATCTTCAAGTGGCATGGTGTGGGTAATGAAATCATTGAGCGGTATTTCCCCATTAAGGTACTGCTCAACTATTCCCGGCAGTTCTGAACGCCCTTTCACGCCACCAAACGCCGTTCCCCGCCAGACTCTGCCTGTGACCAACTGAAAGGGGCGGGTGGAAATTTCCTGCCCTGCTCCTGCTACGCCAATGATCACGGACTCGCCCCAACCCTTGTGGCAACATTCCAGCGCAGACCGCATTACCTTTACGTTCCCAATACATTCAAAAGAGTAATCCACGCCGCCATCGGTCATTTCAATGATGACTTCCTGAATCGGTTTTTCGTAGTCTTTTGGATTGATGACATCAGTTGCGCCGAGTTTTTGTGCCAGGGCAAACTTGTCCTCATTAATGTCAATGGCCAGGATCCGGGAGGCTTTGGCCATCACCGCCCCAATCACTGCCGATAATCCTATCCCTCCCAGACCGAATATGGCTACGGTTGCGCCTGGCTCAACCTTTGCGGTCTTCAGCACCGCTCCCATCCCGGTCGTTACACCGCACCCCAGCAGGCACACTTCCTCAAGTGGCGCTTTGTGGTTTACCTTGGCCAGTGAAATCTCGGGCAAAACGGTATACTCAGAAAAGGTTGAGGTGCCCATGTAGTGATACAGGGTTTCTCCGTCTTTGGAGAACCGACTGGTACCATCCGGCATCAGCCCCTTGCCCTGGGTGGAGCGGATCTTTCCGCACAGATTGGTTTTGCCGGATTTACAGAACTTGCATTCTCCACATTCCGGGGTGTAGAGCGGAATTACATGGTCCCCTACCGCGACACTGGTAACACCCGCCCCAACAGACTCAACGATGCCGCCGCCCTCATGCCCTAAAATGCTCGGAAATACTCCTTCCGGATCATCTCCTGACAAAGTAAACGCATCCGTATGGCAAACACCCGAAGCAACAACCCTAACGCGCACCTCACCCGCTTTGGGCGGAGCGACATCAATAGTTTCAATACTCAGAGGCTGGCCAGCAGCCCAGGCCACAGCGGCTTTACAACTTATCGTTTTTCCCTGCATGTGCGTTCCCCTTTGGTGATGTCACCTACAATCAATAACCGATGTATCGGATTTTAGTTCAACTTCGTTTAAACTAGCGTTCAAATTATAGAGGTTACCTGACATGTTCAAATCATTCGTCCACCTTTCTGTGGGCTGTGTCTCCGTATTTTTTTATTTTTTGAACACCCTGTTCTGGTGCGTTCCCATTTTAGTTCTTTCGCTGTTCAAACTGATCCCACTGCCAGTATGGCAACGATTTATTTCTTACCTTCTGGACAGTTGTGCCACAGCCTGGATCAGCATCAACAATATCAATCAGAAGGTCACTGGTAACACTCGCTGGCAAATTCATGGGCTGGAGGGACTGACCCGGGATGACTGGTATCTGGTCATTGCCAACCACCAGTCGTGGGTTGACATACTGGTGTTACAGCGGGTTTTTAATCGGCGCATTCCATTTCTGAAGTTTTTCCTCAAAAAAGAATTAATTTGGGTGCCCTTTCTTGGTCTGGCGTGGTGGGCACTGGATTTTCCCTTTATGCGCCGTTATTCCAAGGCTTTTTTGGCCAAAAATCCACACCTGAAGGGAAAAGATCTGGAAACAACCCGGCAGGCCTGCGAAAAATTCAAATTCAAGCCGGTCAGCATCATGAATTTTGTTGAAGGGACCCGTTTCACCCAGGTCAAACACCGGCAACAGCAGTCACCGTTCAGTCACCTGCTGATGCCGCGTGCAGGGGGTATTGCGTTTGTGCTCAGTGCTATGGGCGACCAGTTACACAAACTGATTGATGTTACCATTGATTATCCTTCCGGCATTCCAACGTTCTGGGATTTTGTCAGTGGTAAAGTAAAGAGTATTCGGGTAAACGTAGCCGTGACTCCGATACGGGAGTTGATTCAGGACGGTTGGTTCTCCGAGAGCTATTTTGATAGTCCTGAGCAGCGCCGGCAATTTCAGACCTGGTTAAACCAGCGCTGGACGCAAAAAGACCAACTACTGAAATCCATCAACTCATCTCAAGTGCCACTATGAAGTATCTGTTAGCACCCTTTATTTTTGTCATTCACACCAGTCTTCAGATAAGCAATCTGGCTCTGTGGGGAAGCCTGGTTATATTGTGCGGCCTGATTAAGCTGGCTCTGCCCCTGAACAACGCACGCCGCTGGCTGGCGGAACTTATGCACGGATTCATGTTCTGTTTCGGAAAGCTCAGTGTCGGGCTTATTCGCCTGTTCAACCCCATCAAACTGGAGTATCGAATACATGGAGACTTGTCCCGGCAAAACTGGTACCTGATTGTTGCCAACCATCTGAGCTACCTGGATATCATACTGCTGATTGAATTTGCCGGTGGCCGCATTCCTGCACCGAAGTTTTTCCTCAAACAGGAACTTATCTGGCTACCGTTTGTGGGTCTGGGAGCCTGGGCACTGGACATGCCGTTTATGCGCCGTTACTCCAAAGCGTATTTGCAAAAACACCCTCACAAGAAAGGCAAGGACATCGAAACCACCAAACGGTATTGCCAAAAATTCAAAACTACCCCGACAACGGTAATCAATTTTGTGGAAGGCACGCGCTTTACCCCCAAAAAGCACCAGGCTAAGAGTAGCCCGTTTCAGTATTTGTTGCCCCCAAAGGCAGGTGGCGTAGCTTTTACGCTTGCCACAATGGGCAACCTGTTCACCAATATTCTGGATATTTCCCTGCTGTATCCCCAAAACAGCAAGCACCCGATGATGGCTATGCTGTCCGGCCAAATGCGTGAAATCATCGTCGATGTAAACGTGATTGATGTACCTGAACAGGCGATGGGCGACTATTTCAGCGATGAGGAATACCGAGGCAGTTTTCAAAACTGGCTGAACGGCTTGTGGGAAGAGAAAGATCAGCGCATAGGTAAACTACTGGAGCAATAATATGGAACTGGCGCTGCCACTCAGAGATCGATTTTTGCAGCTGTTGAAGCAGGTGCTGCCCAACCTCACCTCCGACTCCGTGCTTTACCATCTGATTGCGCTTTGCACTATTTTATTGTTTGCGGCGACTTTGTACTTCGTATGCCGTTGGCTGCTTATTATACAGATATCGGCCTGGGTGAAACGAAGCAAAAACAGCCTGGACGACACCATGTATTCTCATGGTCTGTTCCGCCGCCTGCTGCACCTGATCCCGGCACTTACCATCTTTCTTTTGACCTCGGTTCTTCTGCAACCGGAGAGTCTGTTAAACGGCTTTCTGAACAAAACATCAATGTTGTACATGCTGCTGGCCACCATGGCTGCAATTTACGCTCTGCTGAATACCGTTGAAGACAAATACAACGAATCCCGCCTCGCACAGAAAGCCAGCATTACCGGTTTCATTCAGGTCGCCAAGCTGTTTGTTGCTATCGTGGTGCTGCTGCTGAGCGTATCACTGGTGATAGACAAGAGCCCGCTGATCATCGTTTCAGGCCTCACTGCGCTGGCGGCCGTATTGCTGCTGATATTTCGGGATACTATTCTGGGGTTTGTTGCCGGGATACAAATTACTGCCAACCGCATGTTTAACACCGGTGACTGGATCCAAATCAATAAATTTGAAGTGGACGGAGAGATCCAGGAAATCGGCCTGACCAACGTCAAAGTTCAAAACTGGGACAAAACCATCTCAACGCTGCCAACCTATTCGCTCACCAACGAAGCGGTAAAAAACTGGCGGGGAATGCAACAATCAGGGGGGCGAAGAATAAAACGGGCGATTTTTATCGACGTTCATTCCATTCGGTTATGCAGTGGAGACATGCTCGAACGATTCGGAAAAATTCGTTTTATTTCCGAATACATCGAACAAAAAATTGAAGAATTGCGGACTTACCACAAAGACAGCTCCATTGATGAAAGCGATCTGCTAAACGCGCGCCGCCTGACCAACATTGGCACCTTCCGGGCTTACCTGGAAGCCTATCTGAGAAAACATCCTCAAGTAAATCAGTCACTCACACTGATGGTTCGGCAACTGCCCCCGTCAGAACTTGGCCTGCCACTGGAAATTTACTGTTTCAGTGCCGACAAGGACTGGGTTCGCTATGAAAAAATTCAGGCTGACATTTTCGACCACGTGCTGGCCATGCTTCCGCAATTTGATCTCAGAGCCTTTCAGCGGGACACCCATCAGGCAGCAGTGATGCCAATTAGCCAGCAATAACCAGTCTCAGCGGTTCTCCAGCCGGTTGTAATCCAGCCAGCCTGCCTCCAGTGGGCTGTCATGCGCAAACTGCCTGTTTAAGGTATCGCTGAATTGCCAAAAATCTTCGGCCGTGCGCCGCACGCCAAAATCATCAAGAAAAGCGTGATAATCGGATTCCGTTTTAAGTTTCCCGGCGCGCTCTACCAGCCTGCTTAACTGCTGTTCAGGAACTAGCCAGAAAGCATTGGGGTAGCTGCCCAGTAACCCCCTGACCAGGGTAAGATCGTCACTGGCAGGGTCGCGATTTTCATCTTCGTTGAACAAACTGCTAATGTTGAAGTGGGCACTGTTTCGAATCAAGGTAAACAACTGAGGTTCGCCGGAACGCGGCATCACCATCAGCATAGTTAACTCCGGAAACAATGTAGCCTGCTGACCCCGAATTTGCGCTAACTTTTCCAGTAAAGCCAGGCTTTCATCACTCAACTGACTTTGATTGATCCGGTATTCCTGTGTCTGTACCGCATTGAGGTACTCCCCCAGCATTCCAAAGAGTTCAAGCTTTGGCGATTGAGTTGTGTAGGTAATACCAGCATCCTGCTGAAAAGGGTTGATGTCGCCCTCAATAAAATCGGTTAAATCCGAGTCGGCATGCTGGTACCAGTCCTTTAACTCTGCCCGGCGGGTTTCGGGCGGCAAAAATGACAGAAAATTAGACTCACCCTCCATCCGTAAAAAATCCATGTACAGACGGGTCAGTAGCTGGTGCCCATAGTTGCCATAAACGTCAAACCCTGCCACCAATAAGTAGTGTATGCGTTCAAGGAGCGAATAGTCTATCACCCAGGCCGTTTTTGGTGGTGCCCCTACCAGCCCTTTCACCACAGTAGCATTGTCAAAATGGCGGAATACCGTAAGGCTCGCGTTCTGATTGCTGCCGTCTCCATCCCAGATTGCGTCCAGGGTCAAATGTTTACCCTCAGAGAAAACCCCGTTCAGAAAATCGGTTCTCGCTCGCATGTAATCCCCCTGCAGTTTGGCGTACTTCAGCCAGTTAACCGCAAAGGCGGTACTTTCCTGCTCGGCTGGCAAGTGGAGATTATCTATCTGGGAGGCATAAAACTGGTTAAGTTTTTCAGAACTGGAAACCTTTGGATCCAGGAAATACACCCAGAACCGGTCGTTGATCACATTCAGCGCCACCTGACCACGACAGACTGGCCCCTTTATGAAACCTTCAATGGTATTCTCTGCACGCTCCAGCATAAAGCGGTAACGCGCGTTCACCGGCAGCTGAATAAACGCCAACAGTGGGTTTGCCGCTACTTCAGGCTCATAGCCAGGCAGTTCACTGACTGAATAATCGGGCGCAAGAAACCATTTCTCCCATTTAGCCACCAGCGAAGAATTTATCGCATAAGGTTGATGGGTTTTGTTGACGATGGTGGATATAACAGGGCGCAACCGATAGTAAACTCTTGCAATTTGTGGGTCATCAAACGGTCTTCGGGTGGCAATAACCTGGATTGGCTGGCCTGGTGGCGTGGATGACCGCACCATTGAATAATACTGAACAGGCTGAGCTTGTGCAGTCTGATCAAAATATAAATGCGAAGTAAACAGGTGTTCGTAGATATAACGTGCCATCAGTTGTGCTTTCAAGGACGACTGGTTAAGAAAGGCCTCCAGTTCCGCTGCCGCCTTTTGCTCCTCTTGCGTCAACTCGACAGGCTCGGGAATGGGAGCGCCTGCCTGGATCCACCTCATCAGCACCTGATACTCTTCGATTTCAAGTTCCGGCAAACCGAACGGCATCCCCCCAAATGGCTGCTCCTTTGCGTAATCATCAAATTCTTCTATGGTGGGACACTGCTGTTCCCTGTCCAGACTGAAATCAAAACGATCATCCAGAACTTTCTGCTCAGGCAGCGGATGCTGCTGTTTGAGCATAAGCATGCGTGCCAGCACTGAAGCCTGGGTATTGGCTTCAGGTGTCTGCTGGCGTTCGTTCAGAACAGGAAAGAAATCACGCTCCCGCCATTGCCGGGTTGTTTGAGCATCGTCAAACATCCGTTGCGGATCGGCGGCTACCAAACGCGCGCCCTGATACACCATTTCTTTGCTGGCTCCACGGTCAATTGCTGCAGCTGAGGACATTTTCAGTTGGCAGGGGGCATCGTAGCAGGCGTGACAAACAACACAGCGGCTATCGATGACTGGCTTCACCGACTCGTGGTAAAAACCTTGTGGCAACTCTGCTGACAGTTCAGGCAATTTCGCTGCGGCA
The DNA here is from genome assembly GCF_003367475.1 of Alteromonas aestuariivivens. Taxonomy (GTDB): domain Bacteria; phylum Pseudomonadota; class Gammaproteobacteria; order Enterobacterales; family Alteromonadaceae; genus Alteromonas; species Alteromonas aestuariivivens. The sequence continues at coordinate 28,453 of NZ_QRHA01000016.1, read as the reverse complement.
TCACGATTGGTTGAATCTGCCTTGCCGTAGCGCTCATCCATATTCATGGTAGCCAGAGTCGAGCAACCGGCACAGAATGCAAGCAGAAGGGCAAGACGGAAACGATAGAAATTTTGCATCGCAACTCCTTTTGGGGCGCAAAGGTGCTCCAGGCACCGGGGCGGTAAGTTACATAATGAATAACTACAAGGGAATTTGCCTGATGGATTAATGTCACTATAAAACCCATAAATGCAAAATAACAGTGCTCGTCTGGGCTCAGGGCTGCAAAAACACAAAAGCCACTCATTTGAGTGGCTTTTGTACTAATTCAGATTTTGGATAATATCAGGCGAGTGCGTAACCCATCAGCACACAAACAATCAAACCAGACACACCAAAAAAACCGTACTCGATTTTTTCCTGCATGCCTTCGCCACCCTTTTTACCAGACATAAAGCCCATAATAATGCTGGACAGGCCCAAAGCAAAAGCAACCAAGCCGATGCCAAAGCCTACTGCATTCAACCAATCGTTCATAATTAAACCCCTATACTGATTTCATTAGTTATTCTGGGGGTGTGCAACACCATGGACTTCAATACGCAAAGCGTACTGAAATTCAAATTGAATAACTAATGAAATGAGTAGTTTGAAGCGTCGGTATTATGCACCAAACGAACGTCGAAAGGTATGCCTGAGTGCGATTTATTCGTACCGATTGATCTTGGTCAATTTAACCAAATAGTGCCTTATTATACCAAATACTGGGATGAATATATGCGATCCGCCTCTCTAAATAACCATAAGCCATTGTTTCTTAATTGCTTTTAAGTTTGGCGCAGGCTTTGCGTAAGCTTCACAACATCGTAAGGATATGCATAACAAAGCTGTTCTGCACTTAAGAGGACTACCATGAAAAAATCCACTTTGTTTTTCGTTATTTCAACCAGTCTTGCCGTTACCGGTACGGTTGCCGCTCACGACGGAAGCAGCAATGACTGTAATGTCGATTTACAGGGCGACCTTGAATATTACCAGGGCGTACTGAGCGTCAATATGGACGACGGCAGCTCCATGAGCATCAACAACCAGCACCAGCTGACAGTAAATGGTGAAACTGTCAATCTGGATAAAGACCAGCAACGTTGGGTTAGCGACTACTACGACAGCATTGATACTGCCATTCCCATGACGCTGGAGATAGCTCATGACGGCCTTGAAATTGCCAGCGCCGCAGTAGGTGAAGTGTTAGGCGAATTACTGGGTGAAGACGATGAGTTTACCGGGGAGTTTCGTGAACTGTTCGACAGCCTCTCAGACGAAATGCACAGCAAATTTTATGACCAGAATGGCAATATTCGCGTCGACTCCGGCACGTTTGACGAACAAAGCTGGTTCGATAATGCGTGGGAGTCCGAATTTGAGCAGCGCGTGGAGTCACTGGTAACCCAGTCGATGGGAAAAATCATGATCGCCGTTGGTACTCAAATGCTGTGGGGCGGCGGCGACATGGAAGCCTTTGAGGCTCGAATGGAAAATTTTGGTGAGGATATTGAACATCGTTTCGAGTCTTCAGCTGACGCACTGGAACTCAAAGCCAATGCTTTGTGTGAAATACTGGCCAAGGCTGACTATGCGGAAAACCATATGCAGCAATCCATACCTGGATTAAGTGAACTCAACTTACTCGACGTCAACGACAGTTCTTTGAAAATGTAGCGGGTAGAGCCGATCGGGCTGTGTTAGCATTATTACATCAACCCACTACACAGCTTGATTATGTTCAATGGCGTCACCCTTTGTGGATGTGGCTGGCTGGGCACCCAGCTGGCCAGTTATCTTTCTGCCACAACCAGGATAACCGGCACGACACGCAGCAGCGAGAAAGCCAGTGCTCTCAGAGAGATGGGTATCTCTCCCCTGCTTTTTGAGCTTGGCGATCCCCCCTCTGAACTTGCCCGACAATGCGTCGGGTCCACGGTAGTGCTGAACATCCCGCCTGGCAGAAAACACCCGTTCGGGCCGGAATTTGCAGATTATATGAACCGCCTCATCGACGCATTCATGCAGCATCGGGCGAAACACCTCACTTTTATAAGCACCACTTCAGTTTACGGTGAGTCCGTAAACGGCGCTGTGACAGAAGTGTCAGATCTCAATCCCGAAACTGACTCTGCCAAAGCCCACGTAGCCATTGAGCAACATCTTCAAACCTACCCGCAAAAGCAGTTCAGTATAATTCGACTCGCCGGGCTGGTGGGCACCAATCGCCATCCTGTCAGATATCTAAGTGGTAAATCATTGCTCAAGGGCGAACGGCGAGTCAATCTGGTGCACGCGGATGATGTGATCAGTGCGCTAGCGGCGCTGATTCAGCAGGGAGGAAAGGGCCAAACGTTGCATCTTTGCAGTAACAGTCACCCCACTCGTGGAGACTATTACCAAACCAGTGCAGAGCGACTGGGACTGGCCCTGCCAAGATTCAACGACTATCAGGGTCTGCCTCCGGATGGCAAATACATCGACGCTACCCTGAGCTGGCAAGCGTTAGGCATTACACCCCGCTACACCAGTCCCTATGACATGCTTGATGGAATAATGCTTTAACCAAAAAAGCTGAAGCTGAAGTACTTGAGTGCCACGGTATTGGCAAAAATCACCAAAAGGATTGCCGGAATAATAGTCCCCACAGACCAGTCCACATAGCGCTCAAACAGGCTGCCTTTATAGCTCGGAGCCCCTTGATCGAGAGCCGCGTTGAAGTTTGCACGTTTCCAGCGGTAACTGACGAACACACATATCAGGAACCCGTTCAGCGGCAAAATAGTGTCGTAGAACACATCGTATATCACGTCAAAGAAAGACTTTGGCTGACCGGCGTAAGAGGTAAACGATGTGAAAAACTCATTGGAGCCAAACGACACGGCACAGAAACTGGCCAATACCACCAGTATCACCCCCAACAACAACAGCGCAGGCTTTCTGCCGATGCATTTTTCCTCCATTAGAGCAGCTACCGGCACTTCAAAAATCGACACCAGCGAGGTAATGGCAGCAAAAAACACCAACAGGAAAAAGGCAGTGGCAACAATTGATGCCCCGACATAGCCAATTCCGGACTGCAGAGCCAGAAATATTTGCGGCAGGTAGCTGAATATCATGCCTATTGAGGACTCACTCAATTCTGCCGGATTGGTTTCAGGGTTGAAGGAAAATATCGCAGGCAAAATCATTAAACCGGCGGTGAAAGCCACCGCGGTATCGGTAAGTGCCACCAGCTTTGCGGAGCCGGGTACATCAGCACGGCTATCGATATAACTGCCATAGGTGATCATGATCCCCATACCCAGAGACAACGAAAAAAATGCCTGGGACAACGCACCATTGACCACCGAAGCCGTGATCTTGGAAACATCCGGGATCAGATAAAATTTAACCCCAGCCATGGCATTGTCCTGAAACAACACAAACACCACCAGCACCAGCAGCATAATAAACAAGGCTGGCATCAAAAGTTTGGCGGCCTTCTCAATACCCTGCTTTACCCCACCCTGCAGGATCAGGTACACAATACCAAGCACTGCGGCCATGTAGGCAAAGACGGCAGGACTGTTTATAAAGGTTCCGAAAGTTTCAGGGTTAGCCAACGCGGCCAAATTGCCAGTAGCAGCTTCAAACAGATAACCAAATATCCAGATGGTGATGATCAGGTAAAACACCGCAATCATGAAAGGCGTTACGATAGATAACCAACCAGCCGTCTTCCAGCGGGTTGAATCGTTGCTCAGTTTTCGATACGCACCGAGGGGATCTTTCCTCGCCGTACGGCCGACCGACATTTCAGCCAGCATCACGGGAAGACAAATAGCGAATACAAATATGGCGTACATAACCAAAAACGCGCCACCACCATTTTTTGCAGCGCCAACCGGAAATCCAACCAGGTTTCCGATCCCCACTGCTGAACCAGCCGCAGCGAGAATAAAACCGATGCGCGATCCGAACTGTTCTCTCGCCCCGCTCATACCCTGAATCCTCTTTTCAATTTATTGTTTTCGTCATTCACAGGGATGCTGATTTGCATTACCGCTTGGGTGTTTCATCGTCCGGTACTGGCTGTAACCGAATCGGCAGACGCGACTATCCGGACTTGTGTCCGACCGACTAAACTCTTACCGGACAAGCCCTGCAGTCAATTCACAAGATCGTCTGTTTACACCTAGCGTTCCCCAGACAGCATGGTAACAGCAGAGAAATGAAAAGTCTTGAAGTACAGCAATGGCGTGCGCCGATTGCAAAATTACCAGTCAATGGGCTGCCCCTGCCAGTCAAGATACGCGGGGCTTTGCTCAGGCGTCAGCCTCTCAATGATAGTAAGCAGACACTCTGCGGTGAAATCGGTGCTGAACAATTTGTCTGCCGGTACGCGGCTTTGAAAGGGTTGGGACAGCCCGGTATCAACCGTTCCCGGATGGTAAGCGAGCAGGACCGTATTCTCACTTCGTCTGCGGTACTCAACGGCAGCGGTTTTAATCATCATGTTTAATGCCGCTTTTGAAGCCCGATAGCCGTACCAGCCGCCCAACCGGTTATCACTTATGCTGCCAACCCGGGCACTCAGACACGCCAGCACTGAGCGCTGAGGCTCCATATAACCCAACAGGTGCTTCATCCACAACGCCGGAACCAGTGTATTTACTCTGAAGTAGTGCTCCATCTGGGTGGTATTAACGTCTTCAAGTTTTTTCTCAGGCCCCCAGTCAGGCGCGTCATGCAATACGCCCACGGTACAAACAGCAATGCTGACCGTGTCTGCACTTCCCAGATTCTGGGTTACCCAGGCGGCAATTGAGGGCTCATCTCCGGTATCCACCGGATAACACTCAACCTGCTCATTCCAGCCCGGTTCCCGAAAACCTGAACGGGACAGCGCATGAATTCTGCTCTGTGGATAACGCCGCATACACGCATTCACCAGAGCCCGCCCTATGCCTCCACTGGCTCCGATGATTACAATAACTTTTGCCATAGAATTCTCCGTCTTTACACAATACGGCGAAAAATCCCACCTGGATGACTTGAAGTTCCTGGCTTCCGCTCCCACTATTTAGCGGTAATCCAAATAGGAGCCACCATGGCGAACAAACAATCTGCCACTCTTGCCGGAGGGTGTTTCTGGTGCATTGAATCGGCTTTCAACAGTGTTGAAGGGGTATTGAGCGCCATATCCGGCTATGCCGGAGGACATGTCGATGCACCCAGCTACGAACAGGTCTGTAAAGGTGACACCGGCCATGCCGAAGTCGTTCGTGTGGAATTCGATGCCGACGTGATCAGTTATCGGGAAATTCTGGAAATTTTTTTCGCCTTACACAATCCAACCCAGCTGAATCGTCAGGGTAACGACATTGGAACCCAGTACCGCAGTGCGATTTTTTACCACAACGATGAGCAGAAGCATCTCGCTGAGCAAATTCTGCAGGAAATGACCGATGAGCAAATCTGGCCAGACCCCATCGTAACGGAAGTGACCGAACTGGCTAACTACTTCGCAGCTGAGGATTACCATCAGAGTTACTTTAAAAATAACCCTCAGAACCAATACTGCGCGATGGTTGTGGCCCCCAAACTGGCCAAGTTCAAAAAGACCTTTGCGGCCCGCCTGCGCTAGGCCAACCAAGAACGGGCCCGTTTTGGGCCCCACTTTTTGAGTCAGCCTTCAAACCAATGGTTCTGGAGTTCAACACCAAACAACAGCGGAGCCATGGCTTCATAATGCGGCTGATTAGAAGGACACTGAAGGTTTTTAAGATAATTCACTTTCCAAGGGTCATTCACCATCCACAGGGTGTTACCGGCGACCACCAGCCCCTCAATTGAGGCATTGTCCATCAACTCAGCGGCTTCGCAATCTGCGCCTCGCTGTTCAACTGGGGCATAAAAACGCATCAGCACGGTACGCGCAGGCAACCGGCCAGCGGCGTCAATGATCCACAGTTCGTTGTCGTTGCGGGCTGCGGCCAGCAAATAATGGTTGTCAGAATTTTCAGGCTTATAATAGGCAAGACCATTAATCGGGTGATTGCCCTGCTGATAAACCGGAAGCTTTAAACCCGGGTCCTGCACTTCTGCGAAGTACTGAGTCTTCCAAAACTCTTCGTCCAGTGTCACCGTAAAAATTCTCGGTAGGCCTGCAGCGTCTTTCTCCAGCCCGATGTACAAAGTCCGATCCTCTGCCATAGCCAGCCCTTCAATCCCGTCATTCGGGAAATTGCCAACGTTTAATTGGGCAGGAAACTGAAGTGGACGCACATGGGTGATGTGAGTTTCACCAGAATCATTCAACTGCAGACGCAACAGCAGGGAAGGATAATCGGTGGAACCAGTATCCTGGTATTTTTGCTGACAGCGCATAGACAGTGCACCCGTGCGGGTTGCATCCTCGGTAACCGTATAAAACACATTTGGGTCTGCCGGATCGGCAACAATTGCCTCCAAATCCGGTTCATTAGCCAGGTACTCGCTAAAACAACTGCGTCGGACTGTATAGTCCATCGTCATCTGCGCGCCCGCAGGAGCAAGCGTCGCCGATGCCGGCTCAATCAGATGCAAACGCCTTTGCTGGTGAGGCAAGGCACTGCCATCGGAGATGCTCACAAGCTTGTCTTGCCACAAAGTCAATCCGGATGTTTGCGGGTCCTGCATTATCGTACCGTCAGATTCCTTTATCCACTTCCCGTAAACATTCACTACAGGGTCGGCGGGCGGGCTGGAAACCATGGTCGGGTCCGGTTGCCTGGTACACCCCGTTACACAGATAACCATCGTAATAAGAAAAATCGCCTTGTTACTCATTAGGTAAACTCTCAAAACCATTGATGTGTGCTGTGCCAATAGTCCATCAATCCCCCCAACAGCGCAACCTTGTCGGCAGCCTTGCCGGCGCAGGGTTGTTGCTGCGCTGTGGAGTCAACCCGAGTCACCACCTGGCCAATGACTCCATCACATCAACGCCCAGTGCAGTCCGGAAGGGCTTTGTGTCACGGCGGAGAAACGGTAGAATTCCGCACCAGCGTAAGCCATAAATCCACATAACAGTTACAAAGGACGCATTCGCATGTCTGAACCCGCACTAACCATTGGCCTGTTTTACGGTTCCACTACCTGCTACACCGAAATGGCTGCAGAAAAAATACAGGTACAGTTAAACGCGCTGTTTGAAGCGCCGGTGGTTAAGGTGCATAACATTCAGGACGTACCGCTAAAACAAGCAGAACAGTTCGACATCGTCATATTTGGCATATCCACCTGGGATTTTGGTGAATTGCAGGAAGACTGGGAATCCCAATGGGAAGATGTGTACACACTCAATTTGTCCGACAAAGTCGTCGCTCTGTTCGGTCTGGGTGATCAACTTGGGTATGGTGACTGGTTTCAGGATGCACTGGGTATGCTGCACGACGCCCTTTCGGGATCCGGTTGCAGCATAATTGGCTATTGGCCCAATAAAGGTTACGAATTTACTGCATCCAAAGCCCTGACGGATGACGGGACATGCTTTGTAGGCCTTTCTCTGGATGATGAAAACCAGTACGACCTGACTGACGAACGCATTCATGCCTGGTGCCATCAACTGCTTGAAGAACTGAGTGAATAAAGGCCGCCTTCACCAAAGCTTTTACCGCAACGGCCCATCACACCGGGATGGGGCCGACGTAAGCTTTCACGATATCCGCAAGCTGTTCAACTTTGCCAGCATCACGGTGGGCCGCTGGGTCACCGCACTGGAGCAACAACTGGCTGCAAATCTGTTTTTCGATGCACTGTGTGACCTGATGACTATCCTGAATGTCAACGAACAGGTACTGTCACTCAATGGCAGTCTGTCGCTCGCCTTTGGCAGCGGTGGTCAAAAGCATTCCAGCGCCCACTACAATAGCGCGAAGCGTCAGTTGGCGCTGGCAAAAAATGCCGGCGGCGGAGCCCTGGCCCACGAATGGTTTCAAAAACGCTAGGTGGATCTTTTTTTCTATTTTTGTATCTTAAGAATTGATTTTTAATGCCAGATAAACCATATATAGACCATTGTGTTTTTTGTATCCTTGATTTCTGTGTATGTCGGACATTATTAAGGTCACGTCGCGAAAATATGGTAGTGACGTTTTCTTTGACGCTGACAACTGCGTCTTGCTTCTGCCCACACTTTTTAGTTTACACGCGAGCAGGACGGGTAAAGTTTTCTCATTTCATTCTTACCTAGATGAAAACGGTGTGGCACAACGGCGCTCAACTCTGAAAGCATTTTCATCAATAACAAGGAATATCTACGCCAATCGGTTGCATCAATTTTTGAACTGGCTAAGTGATTATGACAAAGATAACGGTACATCGCGTCTTGCCACCCACAACAATCTCCCAGCCGAATTCATTAATAAAGAATACATCGATAATCATCTATGTATTGTGATGGGAGCGGGCAAAGCTGCGATTACACACCATGAAGCTGCGTTACAGCACTATTACAACTATTTATGCGCAGCAAGGCTCTCAAAATATAAACAGATTCACCATAGTCCTAAATTAAACACTGCAATTGAAAAAAACACTAAAGCCCGAACAGCACTCAAATATCTGTCCAAATCGCTGAGATTATTTATTTATGAGAACGCGACATCACTGCGCGACGAAATACTTCTTAGAAATGGAGGGGAGCTTGGCCTGAGGACAAGAGAGAACCTTGGTCTACTTCTGAACGATTTTGATTTCGGCGGCAAAAAAGAACAGGGTTTAAAGTCGCTGTGGTTGGAGATGCAGGCGAACAAAGAGAAACGTTCTTTTAGATACTTACTGCAAGGCCAATACACAAAAGGAGCGCAGGGAAGAGGTGGTAAGTCACGTGAGATTTTCATCCCTCGTCATCTTCTCCAAATGTACAAGCGGTATTTTGAACGTGAGCGCCCCACCACAATTGCAAATCGCCTACTCGTCAACAACGCTGCAAACGCAAACGGCACACCGATTAAGACAAATAAAGGAAGTGATGTGTTCGCTCGCTTGAGGGACGTTGCTATGGAAAAACAATACAACGGATCGGAAGCCGCGGATATACAAATGTTGGAAGCCGGCCATACCTATCATTGTCTAAGACACAGTTTTGCCACAGATAAGTTCGTACAATTCTGCAATGAAGATGGCACGCCTATAGAAGAGGCCTCTTCTGATTCACGCGCATTCTTAAGAGTTGCCCGGTTGATGGGGCATAGCCTCAATGCAAAAACGACAGCAAGTTATATTCAGCTTGCTCTCGACAAACAATCCATCGAAAAAAAGGTCGAGTAAATGGACAACAATCCACTATTGTCAGCGGAGGAAGAGGCTGCGCGGGAATACGCTGCAACTCAGAAGGTCACGCGAATAGCACTCAAAGATAACATCGAAGACTTTCATGTTATCGACGAGCGTGGAGAAGTGAAGGCTTCGTTTCTGCTTAACAACGTAGATTGTCCTTGGAAGCACATCATATTCCGTGCTCTGAAAGCTACATATAACGAGATCTTTATCCACGAAACCACCGCTGAATCGAATAAAGATGTATTTTTGGCTCATGCACAAGAGTTCTGGGTATTTGTTAGACATTACCCAACATCAAAAAGCGCGTTACGCGTTAAGATCATTAAGAATTATGAAGCCTATAAGATTGGCGCATATAAGCTTAAGCCAATAAGTACAGGCATGAACGTCATAAAGCGATTCATTAACATTGCGCTATCGGTCTCAGACTTCAACAAAGCACTCACCTCTGTTGAGCGGGATTTTCTTTACGCGATTACCGAAGTTAAAGCTACACCCAGTTATCATGACATAAGGCCAATCAACCTAAATACGTGGTTCACACAACATGCTTGGCTTAGAACAGATGAGTACGGCATCGGTCATGCTGATTACACATCATTAAGCATACCTAAGCGGTTAATGTCTTCTTTCACTGTCACTACCGTAACAGCACTTGAGCTAATACAAGACGCAAAGGTGGCTTTGTTAGCTTTTTTTGAAAAGGCAAACATCACCAGCAAAGATATGCCGGTCATGAAAGACAAAGGTGAGTTTGAAACGGCGAATCTTTTCAACACTCATAAAAAAGAGTGTAGCCAACAGTTAATCGATACGATCCTGAAAAATAAAGATACAGCTAAAGAGATACCTAACATTGACAATGCATTGAAATTGTTTTTTCACAGTAACTGCAACGAAAGGCACATAAAACAGTGTGCAGAAGAATTTGGTTCAACGCCGCCTTTGGCTTCGCTTATCACCGACCATCCCATCTTTCATTTTAGTTTTATAGTGAAGCTGGTTAAGCATGCTGAAAAAAGAGAGAGAAAATGTGACGCCATCCCTGTTTGCAGAGCAGAAGAAATATTCTTTTGCTGGCTTATGGCAGTACTCAGCGTGCAAACAACGAATATTTGTGGGCGTAACGGTTTAAAGCTCTCCGACTTCAGGTTTGCAAGAAAAGCTGATGGTCGTATCACACATATCAGTTGTAACTACTTTAAGACTCGTGCAGGTAGAACACACCGCACATCTACTCTTACAACAAATAGATACATGGGCAAGGTCGCGTTGCGCTATATTCGGGATGTCACGGGTTTAGTTGATGATGACACAATGCTTGTCAATAAACCCTATGGCAACCCTGTTTTCTCTAAGACAGGCGATGTCTCAAAAGCAATTAACGTATTTGCAATTGATACGCTGCGCCATGAACTAGAGCGACAGCTCACTAAGTACCAGACGTCGAATATATTCTATGATGCTATTTGTGCTCTATTGAAAAATGGAGTTCGAAAATTAGACGTCAATCGTCAAAAGCTTGAAGATGCTGAAATAGAGACTGAAGTAACAGGCACCTTTTTTGGTTTGAGTATGATCAAAACGAGTGCCGTGTATTCACGTTCAGCCTCGTTCAACCCTGATGCCTTGCTAAATTTTAACTCTCACTCAAACGAAACAGAAAGACAGAGTTATCTCACAAAAAATAATGTTGAGTGGCTTAATAACTGCGGGAGAGTAACACGTTCAGTCATTACCGATCTGCTTGTTAATGTGTTTAGGCCCAGTCTAGAAAAACAGGTGAAGTTTAATACTGAGTTCGCCAAAGCATTGGACTTCATCAATAACAAAAAAGACGAATCACTTGCATTGCAAGTTTTTGTGCCTGAAGACGATGGTAAAGCCAACAATACTAATGAAATTGGTGTGGTAGACCGAGATTCTGGATTTGGGGAGTCTGACAAGATTTATGTTGAAGACTCTAAGTGGACGGTTATGAAAATGCTGCATTACAAGCACCAGGTAAAGGAGAAGCACAAGCGTCTCTGGGAACAATCCTCAACATATTTGTTTTCCACGGCTTTACCGACGTTGGAGTGGATAGAAGAGATCTTAAAAGGGGAATTTTTCAGCCACGAAAATATAGAACAAGGTGAATCGCTTTTTGAGCAATACGGGAAAGAGCTTCCTCCATTATTTACAGCTAATACTGGTTAGGAAATACGATGGCTTCAAAACTTCAGCAAACGAAAACATCAGAATTTTTATTGTCTTTCGAAGACAAGATCAATGCGCTTGATCTGCAAGCACCCACTTCAATTGACGATGATATTTGGCTACTTAATGCTTCTGATGGCGGGACAGCAACAGTTGACTTCTATGACTTTGACAAGAAGTCGCTCTGCTTCACGGATAGCACAGATATACATTACGATAAGGAAACTCTCAGTTTCTCGCCAAAAACCTTAGCAAAAATACTGTTTGTAGGTATTGTGTCGGGTCTCTCCAACCAGAGAGCAGTTTCCATTGGAGCAATGCATTCAATTAAAATGCTGTTCTACTATCTCACTCAAAAAAAGCTGGATTCAATGCAAGCTAACGAGATTGAACCCTTCTTTTGCTTTTACTTACTTAACGACATGGAGGGCACTGAACTCAAGGCATTAATCTCTCCTCTTTCGTACACGAATCGACCAATCCTGAATCATTTACGTAAAATCAAAAGCACATTATATCGATATGGCATTAACGGCTTCATTGATACCCTTCCTGACAGCGAACTCAATAGTAAAATGAATTCAGCGTGCGAAGCCATGCTCGATATGACTTTTAATGATTATCGGGAAGGAGGCTCGTTTAATTATCTAGGTTTGGATGTTGGTAAGCATTACGTTGACCATTGTCATTCATTCTTCGAAGAGCATTTTCTCTTCACCTCGGCTATGGAGGCCACTCTTCAAGCTACCTCTAAGGGGAAATGGGGAAAAACTCATAGAATGCTTTCTGCGAAGGTACTCCTGGGGCTAACGCTTTCTGACGAAAAACAGGCTTCTCTCGTTCCTCTAAAAACAAGACTTCACTGTGAAAAACTTGTCCACGACATATTTAGACAAGCTTACGGAAGCAATGCAAAGCTGTCCTTGCTCTTTAAATTGAGCACGGTTTCACACTTTGTTAACTTGATTGGTTTGCCTGATCGTTATGATGCGCAGGAGTTTATCAGATCCCTTTTTCTCGTAGAGATATTTGGCCGCCAAGCCGGAAAAACAAAAAAATCCATTTGGGCAGAGTACAAAGCAGCTGTAAAAGCGCAGAGCGAAGAGTTATTGGTTTCTCTTGATGAGTTTGAACAACATTTACGTGACTTTATTAATAAAAACGACTGTGTCCTACCAGCGACTCAGGAGTCTTTAAAACACTTCTTGAAAGAAAAAACAAGTCACTTATTAAGCGTGTTTTCATTGTCCGGAGCGCTGGGTAAAAAAGCTTTACAGTTAATATGTTTGAAAGTACGCCAAGTCGGCGCATTATGTTTTCTTGCAGCAACTGGGTGGCGAAGGTCAGAATTTGGTTTTACTTTTTCTGACATTAAAATAGGTAAAAATAATGATGGATTAGACAACTTTTATATCCCGTGGAGATTCCATATCCGCTGGATGGTTCCTAAGACGAATGGGATGTCCAAAACCGAGCGCGAGATAACTTCAACATCATTTATTCTCCTCTCCCAACTCGCTTGCTTTCTTCCCAACAACCAAGATGAACCTTTAATGGGGAGTGGTGATTTCATATATGAAGCATCAAAGTTATTATGGTCTGATTTTATTCAACACTATGAATGGTTTGATGAAAACGTCTCATTCGCTGAAGATAATGTCGCTGCAATCAAAGAGATTAAGTACGAAGTCCGGCGTACCTTTCCTCTTTATCAGCTTGCGAATACATCAGGTGACTTCAAAGATATCCTGAAGAGTTATCGACGGGGCAGCGTTAGTGAGGAGCACAGACAACTACTGGAAGATAACCTTCCTCAAGCCATGTTGGATAAGCTCTCCGAGCCTGGTATCGAGTTTACCTCTAAGAATGTTTCAGCAATTAAAAACGCACTTCTTCGTGACGTTAAATATCCCTCTTCGCATGCTTTCCGTCATATGTGGGCAGAGGCCGTGTTAATGCGTTACAGGGGGCCTGTCGGCAGTTTTATTCGGGCGAATTTTCAACACATGGATGAACGTTTCTTTATGGCGTACCTTCGAGATAAGGATATGAAGTTAATTAACGAGAATGCCGAACGAAGCTTCATCAGCTATGTCAGCCAGCAATACGCCGAGTTAGGCAGGGACGCTTTTGGTGAAAGTGTCTCACAATTACCACGTTACATTGAATTATTGGTGAGTAAAACATCGGTTCTCTCTCATGAAAAATATCTCAAAAAAGTGGCGACAGTCGCTAACGAGAGGATTGAGTCAGTAAAAGCCAATCCTTGGGGTACGTGTATTCGCAGGGCAGGCACAGACTTTCGTGCAGCTTGTTCCCAAGGTGGCATTCCGCATACACATGATGCCTCCCCGAAATTGTGCCTTGGTTGTACAAACGTTGATATCACCAAAGCGAACCTCAGAGGGATAATGGTTTACACGAGGCAAGAGGTTGAGGTGTGTCTCAATCCTAATTTGCCACCACAACTGAAAATGCCATACATCGATACGATCAGAAGGGCAGTCTCAGCGGTTAAAAAACTCAAAGCAAGAAGCAGTAACCCATCGCGATACGACAAAGCGATAGCAGATTTTGAGAAAGCACTATCGGCGGCAAACGCTTATCAGGAGGGTGTATGACAGATTTGGATTATTTTGATCAGTTTGACGATGAGGGAGCTGAGGAAAGTGTTAGCAAACGGGATTCGTTACCAGACTGGGTGTCTGACTCAAATTCTTCTCTTGCTGCATACCAGGCTATCCAATCTCTGTACAAAGAAAAGATGCAGTATATTAGGAGTCACAGCAAGAAATCGCACTATACGAAGAAAAGTTCGTACCACATCAGCAAATCAAAAGTGGCGCGTGCAGCCGGGTTAGCTAAACCAAATGCCATTTTTCATTCGGTGGATTACGCCAGCAAGTTGACGAAAGAGCTTAATGATAAAAATGCACTTCTATTGGCTTCAAAAGAGAAGGCATTACTCTCGCGCAGTAGCAGTAGAAAAAATATGTCCAGAAAAGAGTTAGAGACTGAACTAAGAGCGCGTGACAGGTATAAAGAAATCTCAGAATTAAAAGTTGATGAGATAGTAGACCTCACGCTTAAGCGTCTGCCCTTGGCCGTCAAGAGACAACTGCATCTTGCTTGAAATAAATTACCAAGGGTTGATGCTAACTATGTGCGCATGCAATATTTGCTCAAAACAAGAAAAACAAAAAGGTTTATTTGTGGGAAGATGGAGCAAGCAGGGCTGTATCAGTTCAGCGCGGGACTATGATGACTTAAAAACTTGGATACGAGAAAGAAAAACGGCGTATTTAGCAGCAAGGGATAATGGATGGCTGGATGAGTGCTGCAAGCATATGAAATATGGCAAAACTATTACATGGACGCTAGGTGAATGTAAAGACTCCGCAGCTAAATACGAAACACGTGGTGCGTGGTATAAAGGCGATCGTAACGCATACGGTGCAGCTCGAAGGAATGGCTGGCTGAATGACTGTTGCCAACACATGGAGGCGGCGCACGAAAGCTGGACGCTACAGAAGTGCAAAGCTTCCGCAGCCAAGTACAGTACTCGCTGGGATTGGGGTACAGGCGACTCTAAAGCTTACCAGGCGGCTGTCAGGAGTGGTTGGCTAGATGACTGTTGTGAGCATATAGAAACTTTAAATATAAATAGAAGAAGGTGGACGCTAGGGGAATGTAAAGCATCGGCATCCAAATATAGTACCAGCAATGCGTGGCAGAAAGGCGACCCTAATGCATACCGCACGGCACAAAAGAAGGGCTGGCTGTATGAGTGCCTTGAACACTTTGATTCTTTGCTACGAGAAACAACATATGATGAATGCCTCGCGGACGCCTCCAACCATGACAAGTGGGATGAGTGGTCGAGCTCAGATAACATTTTTTATTTAAAAGCTAAATCGTGTGGGTGGGTAATGATATGCAAGGATACCATCATGCAAAATTCAGTCGTAAAATGGTTGAAATTAAAAGGAATGGTGCCTTCGTGAATGAGCCTAGAAAAATTTGAGAAAACTAACGGAATTAAAAAACAGTTTTATCGGAATGGCCCAAGTCATCGTGATGGCGCAGATGTTACATTTGGTGACATCGTAAAGATATTTAAATTTCGAACCGCGAAGATAGGCGCTTGGGTAAATAAGCAAGAACAGCAAGTCGCAGCCAATCTTTTTTTTGACGCGCTTTGCGATCTAATGACTATTCTGCAGGTTAATGAACAGGTTATCTCCTTACGTGGCACCTTATCCATTGCTTTTGGCAGTGGTGGCAACAGGTACAGTTCAGCTCATTACAACTCCGCAACACGGACCATTGCTCTGGCAAAAAACGCTGGTCCAGGCTCCCTTGCACACGAGTATTTTCATGGATTCGACCACTTCATAACAAGCCGATTTTTCAAAAAAAGCGGTACAGATGATTTCGCATCATCCTTGTGGCTTCAAAGAGGTATGGTAGTTGAACATCCACTAAACAA
This sequence comes from Alteromonas aestuariivivens, assembly GCF_003367475.1. Taxonomy (GTDB): domain Bacteria; phylum Pseudomonadota; class Gammaproteobacteria; order Enterobacterales; family Alteromonadaceae; genus Alteromonas; species Alteromonas aestuariivivens. The sequence goes on along the minus strand of NZ_QRHA01000016.1, from coordinate 12,432 downwards.
CCTACTCGAGTCGTGTTATCAACATATTTTCCTCAAGCCTGATAGTGATGAGCCAAGCGATGTTTTCAAAAGAAGTGTGCAAGCGGACAAGGCGCTAGGGTCTTATTACTATGCGCTTCCACAAGAGATCAGTGCTCGTGCATTTGAATCTTTTGTACAGGACAATCCAATAAAGAACCAGTTTCTTGTGAGAGGAACGAAGCAGTCGGTTGAAGCTAGGTTAGGAGTCTACCCTTCAGGAAACGAGAGAGAAATAATCAGTCGACACTTCAGCAACTATTTTTGCATGCTGGGTAAAGCAGTTGAAAACACAGAGGTTTTACGCAATTAGAAATGACTCTACTTAATACATTTTCTCTGAAATAGCTATTAATGGGGTCTAGAGAACGCATGCGGTAGTGTTCTGCCAGGGAAATTCAAATGCCGTTTCAACGCTCATAAGGAGCTAAAATGCTAAGCCAGCTAAGCAAATAGCTGGACGCTTCGACATGCATGCTTGAACTTAGTTTAAGAAGCAACGGCTTCGGGCGCATACCTAGCAGTAAAATTGTAAGTTCTTTTAAGTTAAATAATTTAATTTTAACTAACAAATTACTATTTTGACTGATAGTTTCTGTTATCCTAAACGCTCACTTAAATATGAAAAGATAGGGGCACAGCCATGATTCGCTGCCATCTCGCTCGTATGATGGGGGAACACAAGATGCGTATTGCTGACGTTGCCAGAGAAACGGGATTGAGTCGCGCTACCATAACGCTGCTCTACAAAGAAACTGCTCAAAAAGTAGATCTAGAATCCATTGAGAAGCTGTGCCTGCTGTTTGAATGTCAGGTAGGGGACCTCCTCGAACTGACTTAGCAATGCCCCCCTTAAAGATAACGAACAAACAATTATAAACAGGAAGACTACATGACAAGCATCCAACAACGTGCCGCCCTTCAACGTCAAATCTGGGCCATCGCCAACGATGTGCGCGGTTCAGTCGATGGTTGGGACTTCAAGCAATATGTCCTCGGCACCCTGTTTTATCGCTTTATTAGCGAAAACTTCTCCAGCTACATCGAGGCCGATGACGAGAGTATTAATTACGCAGCACTTAACGATGATGTTATCACGCCAGACATCAAAGACGACGCAGTTAAAACTAAGGGCTACTTCATCTACCCAAGCCAGCTGTTTGTGAATGTCGCCAAAAATGCAAAGACAAATGAGAGCCTGAATACGGACTTAGCCGAGATCTTTGCCGCTATAGAAGCATCTGCCAGCGGCTACCCATCAGAGGGCGACATAAAAGGCTTGTTTGCCGATTTCGATACCACCAGTAATCGTTTGGGAAATACGGTAAAAGAAAAAAATAGTCGTTTGGCTGACGTACTTAAAGGCGTGGCAGGATTGGAGTTTGGCAAATTCGACGCGGCTCATATAGACCTATTCGGCGACGCCTACGAGTTCCTCATCTCGAACTATGCTGCCAATGCAGGTAAGTCAGGTGGCGAATTTTTCATAATGTCACCTTCATTATTTACTAACGAATGCCACCTTCATAAAGCAGCTTAAACTGTTACCCATTCAATTAAGATCATACCAATAATATTTCTTTAACTGCTAAGCGCCAATCTTTGTATGCTGTAATTACAGTAGATGATTTATCCATCATTTGTTGCACCAATGAGTCATATTTCGGCCCATCTTCCCAAGCACCTGCTCGATCACAATTTAATTGCGGAGCTAAGCACATTCTAAAGTTTGTTTTAGCTTGTCCGTATGGGTACTCATCAAATTCTTTGTTAATAAAAGAAAGTAGATCATTAAGTGAAGTAGAGAGTGTAGACATTTGTTGTTTTAGTTTTTCATCAACAAACTGATTTGTAGTCTCTGTTGTATAAATCAAAAAATTTCTCAGTTTTTGAAAGTCATCCCACATAATAGCGTCACTTGTGTGCATATAATCAAACAGGTTATTTATATATGTCTCATCTATCATAGCATTTAGAGATTGGAAGATTTTTATGTCATGCTCATCTCTTTTTAAGTTATAGATTTTCTCTTTTTTTGATAAGACAAACTCGTGAAGTCCTGTGTTTATAAGGTGATAAATTAAGCCAACTAGAACTAGGCAAAAACCCCAAGCAGTATCAGATTCTTCAGTTATAGAAAATTGAAAACCTGTTTCAAATATTAAATTTATCAGTGTTAACCACAAAGGCTTAGACATCAGACCTAAGCCGCTGATTACTATTAGCCAAGTTAGTTTGTTGTAGAATTTAGGACGTAACAACTCAATGAGTTTTAAGAGCCTGTCCCACCACAAATCAAGTGATTTATTCATTCAAATACATCTCCGCCATTTCATCTAATTTGGCTTTTACTTCTTTCCAGTTTGGCATTACTTGGTTTAATAAACGCCAGAAGCGCTCGCTGTGGTTGTGTTCAGCAATGTGGCAAAGCTCATGTAATATCACGTAATCAATGCATTCTTTCGGTGCTTTAATTAGGTGAGGATTGAGCATTAAGTTGCCTTTTGTTGAGCAACTACCCCACTGCTTTTTCATTGCCATCACACGAAAGGAAGGAATGCCTGTTACCCAAGTGGCTTTCGGAAGTAGTTCGGCTAGTCGCTCGTGGAAAATGGCTTTTGCTTTGTGTTGATACCACTTGTCGATTAGCGGCTTAAGTTTCACCAACCGATCATCTATATCTTTAGTGACTTCCTGCTTGATTGTTACGTTCAATTTGCCACGGCTTAGCTTTACGTTAGGTACTTGCTCTGCATCATTGATGATCTTTAATACATAGCGCTTACCTAAGTAAAACTGTGTTTCACCACTCACGTAACGCTTAGGTAAAACCGTATCTTTTTGCTTAGCAAACTCATCAATGCTTTGCCAAATCCATCTGGCTCGCTTATGCATGGCATCTTGAATAGCATCATCACTTGCATCATGTGGCACTGTAGCCACAACACGCTGATCAGGGTGAACCTTAATAATTACCTTGCGTGCTGTTTTTCTAGCGTTATCAGCAGGCTTGGTTTTACGAATAACATCATAGTGAATGGTGTCGTTACCATAGGTAAAAACACCTCGTTCATTGGTTGTTGTTCGGATCTCGGCAGCAACGGCTTGTTTACTCACTCTCGTTAGCCCCTTGCTAAACCTAAGCGAGTAATCTTAAGCACTTCTTCAATCAGCTTTTGAGCGTTTTCAAGGCCAAGATCAGCAAATAACAGCGGCAACAGCTTCATGTGAATAGCGTTTTCAATCTCCGCAGGATTGATTGAATACTCAGCAACAGCGGTATTCACTACATCATCAATGCTAAACGCCAACGCTACGAGTTTATCGTTATCTAAGGCTTTGTCATTCAAGAATTCAGCGTCAAATAAGTGCTTAAATAAACCAAAGTAGGCTTGTGCATGTTTATTTAACTTGCCGGAGTCATTTACAAACTCATTGGGAACATCAGCAACTTTGCGGTCTTTAACTTCCTGCTCAAAATCTGCAAAAAGGATGTATTGCTTAACAGGAGCATCAAACATCGCTCTGGCATCTTCAATCGCCTTTTTAAGCATCTTAGAGAAATACTCCTGTGCATAAGGATCATCTGCTAAGTCTTGCTCAATCATCTTAGTGATTCGGCCTGTGATTTTATCAGTCTGGTTACGAGCCTCGTCATCGCTCATATCCTGTGGCTTAACGTCCTTCCCTAAATTACCTACCAAGTACGCACCATCAGGCTCTTTTACTTCAATACCAGCAATGTGCTTGTCTAGAAGGCTGCGAATATCTTCAGCGTATTCGTCATAATTAATGGTTTCGTCAGCATCTTCACGTACTTGTTTGCGCAAATCGACAAAGGCTTTTAGATCACGTTTGTACAAGTCACGCTTATTATCAAAAGACTTATCTTCAAAGTAGGTTGCTGATTGCAATGCTACTTTCATACAGTTTGAAAAAGCGGTTAGAGCAGAATAAAAGTCATCACGTTTTTTAAGATTAGTATCAACAAGCTTGCCATCGACATCTTGCACCTTTGGCGCTAAAGCTTGGCGAAGTGCTGGGCCATCTTGTTTGTTTTTAACACCATCAAATATTGCCCATAAATCACTGTGTAGCCCCGGAAGCTTTTTGTATTCCGTATCCATGCGGTTATACAAACCTTTCAGATCATCAATATCAAAGCCGCCTTGGGTGCGTTCTGCAAGGTCTTGGTACTTTTCTATCGTGGTATCAAGCTCTTTTAATATGCCTCGGTAATCGATTAAGTAACCAAACTGCTTTTTGCTATGTAATCGGTTAACACGCGCAATTGCTTGGATTAGGTTGTGCTCTTTAAGTGGCTTATCTATATAAAGCACAGTGTTTTTTGGCTCATCAAAGCCTGTCAGGAGCTTATCTACTACGATCATGATGTCAGGGCCATCATCTCTACCAAAGTCTTCAATAATGGCTTTGGTGTAGGCTTTTTCGTCCATTTTATTAACGTTAGCCTTCCACCAATTTTGTACGATGTCCTTACTTTCCTGATCAACCGCCTCGTGACCCTCACGAGTATCTGGAGCTGACATCGCCACAACGGATGTTACCGTACCAATTTTGTCCAATGCCTTCTTATAACGAATTGCAGAGGCTTTGGAATCACAAGCTAGCTGACCTTTTAAGCCTTGCTGCTTAAAGTTCTGGAAGTGGTCAGCAATATCGTATGCGATTAATTCAATGCGACCTTCGGTTTGATAGATCTGACCTTTCTGTGAAAACTTCTTCTTTAGATCGGTTTTTTGTTTGTCGGTTAGTTTACTGGTACTGCGTTCAAACCATGCATCAATAGCTTTGTCATTAACGTTCAACTCTGGAATACGCTCTTCATACAACAGAGGAGTAACGGTTTTATCTTCAACTGCTTGCTGCATGGTGTAAGAGTGGATGATCTTACCGAATTTGTTTTCGGTCTTATCGTCTTTTAATAAGGGCGTACCAGTAAAGGCAATGTAGGCAGCTTTAGGCAGCGTCTGCTGCATACGGATATTATTTTCACCGTTCTGGCTACGATGGCCTTCATCTACAAGTACAATAATGTTTGGGCTGTCGTTGTAGCATTCTTTGTACTTAATCGCTGAGCCAAATTTGTTAATGATCGAGAAGATAACTCGCTCATTCCCTTTACCTATTTGTTCAGCTAGTCGCTTGCCAGTTGTCGCCATTGCATCTTTTTTATCTCGGTCAGTTAATACACCGCCAGATGCAAAGGTACGGCTTAGTTGATCTTCCAAGTCCACACGGTCTGTAACTATGATCACACGGCATTGAGCTAGCTCTTCAAGCCATATAAGCGCTTTGGATAAAAACACCATAGTAAATGATTTGCCGCTACCTGTGGTGTGCCAAATAACACCACCTTCACGAGCGCCTGAGTCATCAAAGGTGTTAATTCGCTCAATAAGTGCTTTTATGCCAAATACCTGCTGGTATCGAGCTACAATCTTGCCAGCTTTTTTATCAAACAAGGTAAACAGGCGAGTCATATCAAGCAAGCGTTCAGGACGCAGCAAGCTGACAATAAGCCTATCTTGATCAGTAACGGTTAAGTCACCCGCAGCAACCAATGATAGGTAGTCATCTTTCGCTTTGGCAGGACGATGCTTAAATAGGCCATCTAATTGTTCATCGCTTAACTTGTGATTTTTTAGCCTGATAAATTCCGCTTCGGGTATTTGTTCTTCCTTCCACTTCGCCCAAAACTTTTCAGGGGTGCCGCAAGTTGCATATAAACCTTCATGCCCATTTACTGCTAGTAGCAATTGGCTATAAGCATACAAGTGAGGAATTTCAGCCTGACCCTGATTCCTAATATTCTGAGAAATCGCCTCTGCATTGGTCGATTTACCTTCTTTATTTGAATCCGGGCGCTTCGCCTCGATAACCACTAGCGGCAAGCCATTAACAAAACACACAATATCTGGAATGCGATTACCAGTGCATTCGGCATTTTGAACCACTAATTCTTCAGTAAAATGGAATTGGTTATTATCAAGATTGTGCCAATCAATGAGTTTAATGGTGGGGGAGGCTTTTTTGCCATCGATAAATTCAGTAACGCTAACGCCATACATTAAGGCATTGTAGATTTTCTCATTAGCCGCTTTTAACCCTAAGTTCATAGCAGGGTTTAGCTCATGCATCACTTTATCAATGGCTGCTTCAGATAATGTATGTTGCTTACCCGCAAATGAGAATGTTTGCTTGGCTAAAAAATCACGCATTACAGGTAATAAAATAACCTGATGAGTGCTTTTTTTCTCGCTTGCTAGAGTATTACCACGTAACGCTTCACATTCACTTGGTGGAATAAAGGTATAGCCAAGGTTTGTTAATAGAGTCAGAGCAGGGATTTTTGCGCTGAATTCTTCTTGAAAGTTAACTGTCGTAGTCATTTCTGATCCTTTAGCACATCGTCAGTGTTTGAATCGCTTCAACGCAAATAGATGCGAAATCATCTGTTCGCCAATATGAACCACGAAAGTATTGAGCACTTTCTTCTTTCCATACATCGACATCTTCAGTTGGCGTAAAATGCTCTTTATTATGTAAAGCAGTATACCCAAGCATATAACAGATTAATTCCTGCTCATCAGGACGACCTTGAATGTTATTTGACAAACTTGATATACCAAGACAGTTACCTATATCCTTCGCATCAAGTCTTTTTTGTAGTATCGACAAAGCTACTTCGGGCTGAATACTATAAATAGCTATAGCTAGTATGGTGAGCACTTTATACCCAAAAACTGTATTGCTCTGAAGGTTATTCGACTGAGCTAGAGTTACATAAACTTCTATATGTCGAACAACCGTCTCAACTTCTCTCAGCGACAATCTATTGGCAATAATAATTTTTTCTATTGTTCTAATTGATCCGCATTCAAATAGCTTCAAACCTTCCAATACGTGGCTAGATATAACTAAGTTTTTATAGTGTTCAATTGCAGCAATACTTTCACGGTGAGCATTGGTATCGACTGTTTCTGGAAGAGTGATTGTAAATTTAACAAACTTATCCAAATACCGTTGAGCGTCCACTGACTGCCCATAACAATGATTTATTGATGCCTTGAGTTGCTGAGTATTAGTAATCAAAACAAATTTCACACCCTCTACATCAAAGGTATGTTTTATAATCTCAAGCATATCGACAGCAAAATTTGGTCTACATCGATCTAATTCATCAATAAACAATACGATAGGTTTAACAGCCGTAATTTCCTTTAATGCCGCTTGTAATGCTTTTAAGTTTTTATCTGCTTTTACGTGATCTTTTAATACGGCTTCGACAGTCGCATCAATAGCCTTGTCTGCGGTTTTCTGGATTTCTTTGTCAAAATCATCTGCAACATCTGCTATATCTTGCCTAAGAAGGTGTGAGACACCCGCTTTTGCAATTGTCTTTAGTCCATATCTCACTGTAGGCAAAGCCTTTTTGATGAAACTTTGTTTACTGTTTTCATCAGGTAAAACTTTAATTACCTCAGCCAGAACAGTCATTAATGGCTCATCGGCATGATCAGCTTTAAATGCATCAATATAAATTAAATGATGTGTGTCATTACCTTGCATCAGGTTTATCAGTTTATGACAAAATTCAGTTTTACCTGTACCCCAACTACCATCGATCACCATAGGGGAAATATCGATTTCCGCGTGTAATAATGAAATAGCTTTTTCAGCGATGCTTTTACGCTTAAACTCATCTCGCTCATCAAATGTTAAATCTGTAATATCCATATCGTTATGCGACCTCCTTTTCGTCAACTATCACTCTACGCTTGCCTGTTAACAGTTGCTGCATCAGCGATTTCTTTTCTTGTTTTAAGTCAGCAAGTTGTTGTTGTAAGACTTCAATTTCTTTTTCTGCATTTGACAAACAGGCAGCGATTGCATTTATTTCGTTTTCATCTGTCGGAATGGAGAACTTGAATTTATGCAGATCACTCGTATTAATTGAATTTATGGTCGCCCCTAAATTCATATTTACTTGCCTAAAAAACTCATCCGATTGAAAAAGTTGACTCACATATAGAGGGTATTTACCTCTAAAGAGTGTCATAAATGCACCATGAGCTTGCCCAATAGCTCGGCCTTTAATTAGAGTGCTTTTACCAATGAGATTTTTACTGCCGTTTCGAACACAAACTAAAATATCGTTTTCTTGAGTTTTTGATTTAACTTTTAAGTTAGCATTTACGAAAACGTTATCTTCGAAAGCAAGCTTACTGTCTTGTATGTTAGATGAACGAAGTACAAGTATTCCATCATCAACAGTATCAGACGGTTTATAAGTTAGACCTGTAATACATTTACCTATGTCGCCTAAATGGATCTGCTTCCAGTCTTTAGTAAATCCAGCAAAGCGTTTTTTGCCAGTGAGCAGTTGTTGCATCAGGGCTTTTTTCTGCTGTTTGCTGTTGTTGATTAAGCGCTCGGTGGTGCTAATCGCTTTATCCCAAGTGGATAGGATTTTGGCGATTTTGCGTTGCTCAGGGAGTGGGGGGAGTAAGACAGGAACTTTTCCTACCAATTTAAAAGAAACTGCGGGCATCGTTGATGATGTCGAACTACCGAATAGAAAATGCTTAATTTTGGGTTGTCTAAGAAAGACCCATAGATAGTCTTTTAATAGTTTCTGTTCATTTGGGATGACTCGAAAAAGGTTATTTGCAATTATTCCTGATAAGCCTCGCACCAAATCTCCTGCTCCAGCACTTCCATACCTAACCATACTCAAATCTGTTTCAGTCACAAAAAACTTCGCCCCCGGATTTTTCACGTATCGAGGCTTTTCGTTGGGATTTACGAAATCCATTATTCGTAGAAATCTCACCATTCCTTGTGATGGATTTTCAAATTGACTATCTACATCGACCTGCACACCTTGAGAAAAGCTAGCTAATTTCTCAAGGTGGCAATTTCTCCAGCCATTAGGCACCATAACCCAACTCCTTCAAATAACCTTCCATTTCCGCTTCAAGGGTTTGCAGCTCATTTTTTAATTGAACACGCTCAGTGCGCACTGCCACTAAATCAATCTCTGCTTCTTCTTCAAATGTATCAACATAACGAGGGATGTTTAGGTTAAAATCGTTTTCTTTGATTTCATCAAAACTGGCTAGATATGCGTATTTGTCAACGCTTTCACGAGCCTTGTAGGTGTCGATGATCTTTTTAATATTATCGTCAGTTAGCTGGTTTTGGTTTTTACCTGACTTAAACTCACGACTGGCATCAATAAACAATACGTTTTTATCGGTCTTGTGTTTTTTGAATATCAAAATCGCTGCTGGAATACCTGTACCAAAGAACAGCTTTTCTGGAAGGCCAATCACGGTGTCGAGCAAGTTTTCTTCAATCAGTTGTTGACGAATTTTGCCTTCGCTTGATGCTCTAAATAACACACCATGTGGCACTACCACACCCATGCGACCCGTTTCAGGGTTTAACGTTTCAATCATGTGGCTGATGAATGCATAGTCACCTTTGGTTTTAGGCGGAATACCTCGTCTAAAGCGCCCGTAAGGGTCGTTGCTGGCATCGTCATGTCCCCACTTATCAAGTGAAAATGGGGGGTTGGCTGTCACCACATCAAAGTGCAGTAAGCCGTTTCCGTCTTTCTCTTTTAGTAATGGGTTACGAATGGTGTCGCCCCATTCAATACGGTGGTTATCTTCACCGTGGAGGAACATGTTCATTTTGGCTAGCGCCCAAGTGGAACCAATCGCTTCTTGTCCAAATAATGCGTATTTTTTTGAACCAGAGTTTTTACGTACCATAGCGCCACATTTTAGAAGCAATGAGCCACTGCCTGTACACGGATCGCAGATTTGGTCGCCTTCAACTGGCTCTAAAACCGTTGCTAAAAGAGTCGAAACTTCGGGTGGGGTATAATATTCACCAGCGGTAGCACCACTGCCAGCAGCAAAGTGTTTGATAAGGTATTCATAGGCATTGCCGATGATATCTAAACTGCCCACACGCTCAGAGCTTAAATCTAAAATGTCTTTACCGAAGTCTTCGAGCAAGTGGCGAAGTAAGTCATTCTTTTGTTTTTCTTGGCCTAGGCGGTCAGTGTTAAAGCTGATGTCTTGGAATACGTTTTTAAGCTTACTGCCGTTGGCTTCTTCAATAGCATGTAAGGCTTTATCGATTCGCTCACCGTTGCCTGCTTCATAACGCTTTTCATATAGATCCCAGAAGCTTGCGCCTTCTGGTAGTACAAAACGCTGTTTCGACATCATGGCGTGAATAAGCTCAGGGTTATAACCATACTGCGCAACTAGTTTGTTGTATTCATCTTTATAAACATCAGAGATGTACTTTAAAAACAACATAGTCAGGATGAAGTCTTTATAAGTATCGGCACTGATAACACCACGGAAGGTGTCACAAGCAGCCCATACTGCTTTATTGATATCATCCTGATTGATTTGATTGGTTGTGGTCATATTTTTTAAGTCCTTATTATTAATTTTTAATTCTGTTTTGTGTTAGCCAACGCTTTCAAGTGCGTGAATAGCAATGGCTTCTAGTTGTTGTTGCCTATTTTCAATAAGCTTTTGTAATACTTTTTGCTCTCTAACACCGCAGCGATGCATTGCAGCGAGTTGTTTTTGTTTCTCTAACTTAAGTACCTTAATAGGCACATTCTCCAACACTTGCCTGCGAATACTTAGGTACATTGAACCCTCGGCAGTCGCTTTGAAATAACGCTGTGCAGGTTGTTGGTTGAGTTGCCAGCACAAGAAATCGGGCACAATCACATCTTTAAACTCAGGCTTTAAACGCACCACAAAAAAGTGTGGTGAGCAGACTGTGCGTTCTAATACCTGTTCTACTAATACGCTGTAATGTTTTGCCCCTTTAGCGACAAATAACACATCACCATTTTGTAACCAGTCGGGTTGTTTCTTCGTATTTAATACGGTTTCAACCATAGTGTATTGATTGATCTCACCTGTTGGCTCGGTATCCCTTACCTGAACAACATTTACGTCACCATTGTCGTATTGCTTCACCGTGCCACGAAAAGGATGGCCTAAGCGGATATCGGCAATATCACTCAGGCGCAGCTCTTCTGTACCTTGGCGCATTTTTGCATTCATGAACGTTAAGCCTTGGTTGTGTTCAGCAAACCGATTTCTCCAAAAAGCAAATAAACGCCAATGGGATATGACCAACTGGCGTTACAAAATCGGATTTAATTTAATGAAAATTATTGTGGCTGACATTGTTTGTTAGGTCAATTTATTTTTGCAGTAATCAAATACTGCAACTTTTTGTTGACATACAAAATAACCAGCCCTATATTTTGCAGTATTGTAATGGAGCATTTAATTTGAGTGGCAATTATCCCAAAGTTGTAAAACAAACTGTAAATTTAGGCAGCCTGCCTTACGTATCGAGCGTTGATGAAAAAGGTCAACGCACTATCGCTTTTCATGAAGATCATGTTATTGAGCGCTTCCCCAGAGTGTTATCACTGGTTCGAATTCAGGACGCTCTCGAAATCAATTTATTCCTAGAGCACAGATATAAAGGGCTTTTTATGCCGCCTAAACGTGGTGGTAAAAAGAACCCTCTTGGTGGCGTGTCGCTTATTACTGTGCAGTCATTGGCAAATTCGATGAGTTTGTTTTTGCAATGGGTTGAGAAGAATAACGTGGACTGGCATGAGGTTTATGCCGTAAGTGACAGTGATAAAGCTAAATATTGGTTGCCTGTTTATCGCTATCGCAAGCACCTTATAGAACAAGTGATTGCAAAGGATATCGACCGAGATACGGCAAACCTATACATCAACCATGTTAGGCAGTTTTACGAATGGGCAAGAAAGCAACGCAGAATTGATAAAGTGCCATTCAAATATAAAACCAAGGTCATTAAGAAAAAGCGCAAAGATGGCAGCTTAGACTTGCTATTTACCGACTACGGTAGCGAGGAAAAAGGCTTTACCATTACCACCACTGATTTGCTGATCCCTAAAAAATATAAGCAAAAGAAATCAGGCGATGCTGGTTTATCACCTTACAGCCAAGATGAATTGAAGCTGCTCTATGCCAGCAATGAACTGACAAAGCATGGTACAAAATTGCGAGTGGATTTAGCTGTGCAATGCGGCTTGCGTGCGGAAGAAGTTGCCACTTTCACCGCCAGTTATGTTGTTGATCCCGACTTGGAAAATAAAGCGATTTATTACGTAACCATAATTGGCAAGTATGACAAAGAGCGCACGATAATGGTGTCAAAAGGATTAATGACTGTAGTGGCATAGTGAATTTGGCCACCTAATTAGAGCTGCTATGATAGCAGCATAACAAAATTAGGTGACAAGATGGCAAAGAAGAAAGGCTCGAATTTTAGTCCTGAATTCAGACTGGAGACAGC
>NZ_QRHA01000015.1 GCF_003367475.1 Alteromonas aestuariivivens | reverse complement strand
CTGGTGCTGTAGAGCTGCCAGAAGGCGTAGAAATGGTAATGCCTGGCGACAACCTGAAGTTCGTTGTTGAGCTGATTGCTCCAATCGCGATGGACGAAGGTCTGCGTTTCGCAATCCGTGAAGGTGGCCGTACTGTAGGTGCGGGTGTTGTTTCTAAGATCATCGCATAATCTTAGACGACACTAAGTCATCTGAAAAAGGTCGCTTCGGCGACCTTTTTTTGTGCCTTGAATATGCTCAAATATTGGCACCTGTTGTAAACTCAAAGTTCCAAAGTCCTTTCGTTAAAAACCACGCGCTGCAACAACTGCAATAATCCTTTCACAGTTGCAGGCTAACCTCTTCGTCTTCTGTTTTTCGAGGTGCCGCGTGATAAAATTCGACTCAATTAAGTCCCAGCTTATGCTGATGACACTCGTATGCGTGTTAGGAATGGCATTGCTGGTAGCCAGCCAGTTTCTATTCACCCAGCGTCTGAACGTACTCAATCAGCAGAGGGAGGCGTTGCTTCGTTTGGGCCAGGATCTTTTACAGATGCGCAGGCATGAAAAGGATTTTCTGCTCCGACACCAGATGGATCATGTGCATCGCTTCGAACAGCGAGCTGAAACGTTCAGTTATCACCTGCAGGAGTTAAGCCCTTTATTTGCACAGTTCAATTTGCCAGCCACGCAAGCCGGTATGCTTGCCCAGGGGATGGAGGAATACCGCCAACTGTTTCAGCGCCTGGTTAGCCTGCAAGCAGAGATTGGCCTTAACGACAATACAGGGTTGCTGCTGCGGTTTTATCAACTTGAAAGCGAACTCAATGGGTATGCGTTACTACAGTATGGTGAGGCGGGATATGCCGACTTTGCCGCGGCACAACTGGCCGCTCGTAATTTTTTGCTCAACAAGACCCGTGATCACAAACAGGAATTTAATCAGTCCTCGGATATTCTGCTGCAGTTGCTCAGGGGGGCTGAACAAACTGAAGAACGGCGCTTGTTGCTGGCCTATATTCAAACGTTCAATCACCTGGCTCTCGCAATCGAGGCAATGGGCATAACACACAATGATGGATTGCAGGGACTTTTTCGCAGTCAGGCCCATCAGGTAGAGCACCAATTGGAAGCGATTGATCAGGCGCTGCAACCCCTGATCGAGGCACAGCAGGCAAAGGTCAGGGCATACAGTATTTTTATAGCGGCGCTGACATCAGTCTCGTTGATACTGCTGCTGGTCAAAAGCTTCGCGACATTTCACCGCGCCTTTGCTAATTTCGTGATGTTCTTTTACCGTTGTAAACGGCAATATCAAAAAATTGATCCTCATCAGCTTGGTTTTGCAGAATTCAAGTCACTGGCCGAACTGGCTAACGAGATGGTTGAGTCCAGGCGGGATATTGAAATACGTCTTGCTAATGCCGAAGCCAGGTTAGCTCAGACAAGCGCCAAGACGTAAGTTCGCAGGGTGAGGGGTGTAAAGGAAGGCTAAATGAAATATACCGTTTTAGGCAATAGCGGGCTGTCTGTTTCCCGCGCATGTTTGGGAACGATGACCTGGGGAATACAGAATACCCAGCAGGACGCAGACCAACAGCTTGATTACGCCATCAGTAAAGGCGTTAACTTTATAGATACTGCAGAGATGTACCCCATACCGCCCAACGCGGAAACCTGCGGTGACACGGAGCGTATTCTTGGTAACTGGCTGGCACGTCATTCCTCAAGACGCTCCGAACTGGTTATCATGACCAAAATCGCAGGAAGCGGATTGCCGTATATTCGTCAAGGCGGGGTAATTACGGGTAGTGCGGTGATAGAGGCGTTGGAGAATTCTCTCAAGCGCCTGCATACGGACTATATTGATGTTTACCAGCTTCACTGGCCTAATCGCACCTCGCCACACTTTGGCAAACACTGGCCCGGGCATGTTGATCCAACCCGGCAGGACACTGAGTCGGAAGTGGCAGGCATGCGGGATATCCTGGGTGGCATAGGTCAGGCACTTGAGTCAGGTAAAATCCGCCATTGGGGCCTGTCAGATGATACTCCGTGGGGTATCCATACCTATCTGAGGCTATGCGAAGAGATGAGTATTCCCCGTCCGGTCTCGATTCAGAATGAGTTCAATTTGTTGCACACCAAAGACTGGCCGTATCTTATCGAAGTGTGTGAATTCGAAAAGGTTGCCTATCTTCCGTGGTCGCCGCTGGCGACGGGGTTGCTGTCTGGCAAATACCTCAATGACGCGCGTCCGGAAGGTTCACGCTGGACCTTATCCCAGCGTCAGGGATTGTTCAGAAATACGCCTGTTGCCCACGCTGCTACGAAAGAATATGTGGACTTGGCAAGTCAGGTCGGGTTGTCACCGGCGCAGTTAGCCTTGGCATGGTGTGATCAGGTTCCGGGTGTCACTTCTACCATTATCGGCGCCACATCCCTGGCGCAGTTGGAAGAAAATATTGGCGCTTTCGAACTGCAGCTTGATGGCGAAGTACTCTCGAAAATTGAACAGGTACTGCACCGTTATCCGGCGGGTTTTTAAGCTAAGGCGATTTGCGGTAGAGGAGAGGGGCCACCGGGTGTGGCCCCTTTTTGAGCTGCCAGTTAAAACGCGTATTTGGCGGAAAACTGAAAGCGGCTCATGTCTCCGTCCAGGCCGGTTTCAATTTCCCGGTTGGCGTAAGTGTACTCGGCACCAACTGTGAGCGAACTGGTCGGTGAATAGAGATAATTGATCCTTGCGCTGTAGGTGCTGGAGGTCGCAGTTTCCCCGGTCAGGGCCACATCATTGTCCACTTCCAGTGCGGAAAACATGATGTTGGTACGGGCCTTGGCACTCCATACGTGGCGAAGGGCTATGGAGTATCCGTACGAGTCAATGGCTTCCAAATCACCATTTTCGTTGATCACGGCCCCGTTGCTGGCATTTAGCGCGGTATAGCGGCCAAGACCCGCCCCGGTATTGAACATAACCCGAAGGTCGTCGCCGGCGCCAAAATTGATTTTGCTGGTTATGGCAATGCCGTAACTGGTTTCATTGCTGTCGATATCGGCGCCATTGTCATAGGAGAGTTGCCGTACCAGGCCAGCCACTTTGATGTGCCCCCAGCTGCTTTTCATCGTATAGGCAGCAATCAGGTCCGGCACTGAATTGTCATCCGCAACAATGCGGCTGCCTCCTTCATACGGTGTGATAGTGCTTTCAGGATTCTCCAGCGCAATCTCAAAGCCGTTGTTGGCGTAACGAACCATGGTTTGCCGACCAAACACGGTACCGTCAGTTACCCCGATAAAATCCAGTGATTCTGGCAATGTGGCGACATCCATAAAGGTTGTCCAGGTTTGGCCAACCAGCCAATTCTTGTATTGTAAAAAAGCGTGTCGGACGCGCGGCACGTAGGAGTTACTGATGCGCTCGTCTCCGCCGGCGGTGACCATGAAATCCATCTCGAAAACCCCCTTAACGGTATCGCCTTCCTCCGTAGGAGTTGTAGTTGTAAAGCGGAACCGGGACTGACGGATATGGGCGTCAAACTGCGTGCCCTCATCTTCGCCACCTACCGGGGTGAGAGACGGGATATAAAAATCCCGACCGATGCTTCCCGAACTTAAGGTGCCATCTGAGTAATTGCTTACTATCGCATCGGCCTTTACGTATCCAGAAAACTGAACATCGGTTCCTGCCAAATTCGCAGCGAATGCGGTCGATGTGGCAGAAATCCCAATCACAGGTAAGGCGAGGGCCAGCGAAGTTTTTTTCAATGTGTTCTTCATTTTGTTTCTCGTCCCATGCTTCCAGGTAAAAGTTATGTAAAAATGGGGTTAACGAGCGATAATTTGGCCGACAATCGGGATTTTGGAAATAAGCGGATGGTCTATAAGACGAAAGTCGTAGAGGTGGTATGCTCGATTGCTAAGACCAAAGTCGCATTTTGCTTTGATCATTTCGGGCTACAGTGTTGAGTCGGAGAGTCGGGTTCTTTTTAGTGTTAATGTTGTGCATTTGCTAAACACAAATCGACTTTTCATATCTTGAATTATTTCATTATGGAGGCACAGAATGACTGCCAGTAAGACGTATCCAGTACCGGACAACATTCTCAGGGACACCCATCTTACCCAACAGCAATATGAGCAGATGTATCAAAAATCGGTGCAGGACCCGGTTGCGTTCTGGGGCGAACATGCCAAAACCCTCGACTGGTTTACGCCGCCCACCAAAGTAAAAAATACCGTATTTGGCAAAGAGTCGGTTTCCATTAAATGGTTTGAAGACGGCGAAATCAATGCCAGCTATAACTGCATTGATCGTCACCTTGCGGATAAAGCCCAGAAAGTGGCGCTGTACTGGGAAGGGGACACACCGGGTGACAGCGAGACCATTACCTATCAGCAATTGCACGATGAGGTGTGCAAACTGGCTAATGGCCTTAAAAAACTGGGAGTGGGTAAAGGTGACAGGGTAGCCATCTATATGCCCATGGTACCCCAGGCTGCTTATGCTATGCAGGCTTGTGCGCGAATTGGTGCAGTTCACTCAGTGATATTTGGCGGGTTTTCTCCCAACGCCATAGCAGACCGGATTAATGACAGCGCCGCAAAGGTTATCATTACCTGTGACGAAGGCCGCCGGGCCGGGCGCAGCGTACCTCTGAAAAACAATGTGGACCGGGCCCTGGCTAATGGTGCCTGCCCGTCTATTACACACGCTTTGGTGTATAAACTTACTGGCGGGGATGTGGCCTGGAATGAGGGCGTGGACGTTGACTGGCAGACACTGGTGGCGGAATGCTCCAGCCAGTGTGAACCGGAAGTCATGAACGCCGAAGATCCGCTGTTCATTCTGTACACCTCAGGCTCCACCGGTAAACCTAAAGGGGTGGTGCATACCACCGGCGGATATCTGTTGTATACCTCGATGACATTCAGGTACGTGTTCGACTACAAGCCCGACGATATTTACTGGTGCTCAGCCGACGTAGGCTGGATAACTGGCCACAGCTACATGGTTTATGGCCCGCTAACAAACGGTGCCAGTCAGGTTTTTTTCGAAGGCGTACCGACTTACCCGGACGTCACACGTATTGCTCAGGTAGTTGAAAAGTATAAAGTAAACAGCTTGTATACAGCGCCCACAGCGATCCGTGCACTGATGGCCCATGGTGATAAACCGGCCGAGGGGTGCGATGTGTCCTCACTGCGTCTGTTGGGTTCCGTTGGCGAGCCAATCAATCCGGAAGCCTGGGAATGGTATCACCGGGTACTGGGTAAGGACCGTTGCCCCATAGTGGATACCTGGTGGCAGACGGAAACCGGCGGCATTATGATCACCCCGCTTCCCGGGGCGTCTGCATTGAAGCCCGGTTCTGCCACGCGCCCGTTTTTCGGCATTCAACCAGCGCTGTTTGATGCCGAAGGTAATGAACTCGAAGGTGCCGCAGAGGGGAATCTGGTGATCAAGGACAGCTGGCCCAGCCAGGCCCGAACTGTGTATGGCGATCACGATCGGTTTATCAGTACCTATTTCAGTGCGTATGCCGGAGTGTACTTTACCGGGGACGGCGCTCGCCGGGACGAAGACGGTTACTACTGGATCACGGGCCGGGTGGATGATGTGCTGAATGTATCAGGCCATCGCCTCGGCACGGCCGAAATTGAAAGTGCGCTGGTAGCCCACCCCAAAGTGGCTGAAGCCGCCGTGGTTGGTTACCCGCATGACATCAAGGGCCAGGGCATATACGTATATGTGACGCCGAATGAAGGAGTGGTGGCGGACGACGCTTTGACGGCTGAACTCAAAAGCTGGGTAAGAAGTGAACTGAGCCCGATTGCAGCACCAGACAAAATCCAGTGGTCGAAGGGGCTACCCAAAACTCGATCCGGGAAAATTATGCGGCGTATACTGCGTAAAATCGCCGCAAACGAGCATGAGCAGCTAGGCGATACATCGACCCTGGCCGACCCTTCCGTTGTGGATGCCCTGATTGCGGAAAGGCTGAACAAATAGGCTGGGGCTCAATGAGCGGGAGGGAATATGGTAACGCTGCTGATTGCTGACGATCACCCCCTTTACCGGGACGCCCTGAAAGGGGCCCTGTCTCTGACTTTGCCGGAACTGGAGATTCGGGAAGCGGGGGACTTAACTTCCACTGTCGGCATTCTTGAGCAGGAAGATGTGGATCTGCTGTTACTGGATTTACACATGCCGGGCAGCCACGATTTGTTCGGCTTGCTGCACATTCGAAAATTGTTTCCCGAATTGCCGGTTGCGGTAGTTTCCGGAACCGAAGACCCGGTGATCATTTCCAAAATTGTCGGAGTTGGCGCGCTGGGGTTTATTCCCAAAACCGCCAGTTCCGGCGATATTGCCAGTGCTGTGCAGGCGATACTCGGAGGGGACATTTGGTTGCCTGCCTCGGTCAGTGAAAAACTGGAAGATGTGGACGAACAGTTCTCTGAGTTGGCTGACAAGGTTGCCAGCCTCACCCCATCCCAGTACAAGGTGCTGTGTTTTATGCGTGACGGTTTGTTGAATAAACAGATCGGTTACAATTTGGATATTGCTGAGGCAACGGTAAAAGCGCACGTTACCGCAATATTTAAAAAACTGGGTATCAATAACCGCACTCAGGCAGTTTTGATTGCCTCCCAACTTGAGCTGGAACCACCTTCCTCGGCCGGTCACTAATGTTGATGTCGTGCCTGCACGTTTCTTAGCCGGGCCCAACGGGCCCCAGAACGGTGGTATTAATCCTGTCCTGTAAGCAGAAAATCGTGTTCAGGGTCGACCAGAAAGCGGCCTGCCATGGCTTCTCTGCCCAGCAGCATCAGGTATGTCATTTCTGAGCGATCTGTCAGGGTCAGCTGGATCAGCCATTGCTCCCCGGCGATGACAATTGGAGTGTTGATCACATATCGGTGCTCTCGGGTAGCGGTAGAGCTTTTTATTCTTTTCTGACCTTGTACCTTGGCCTCGCGGCGTACAATTCTGTCGACATCGTGAATGTCCGGATGGATGTCAAAACTGACCCAAAGTTCGTCGTCTTTCTCGAACTCTTCCAAATTATCTACGTGCAATGAGGAGGTGGCAGCGCCGGTATCCACCCTAATGTTCAGGTTGGAAATGGCGAGTTCGGGTAGGTCACACAATTCAAGTGCGCCAACAATGCGTTTGTTTCCCATGGTGTATCTTGAGCCTCTAGCTATTCTTCTACCACTGTTTGTTCACCGAGCACCAGGTTGTCCTGCAACAATTCGACGTGTTCGGCAACGGTATCCGGTTGTTTGAAATAGGCAATATGGTAAATTGCTTCACCTTCCTGGGTGAGCGGAATATTCTGTTTGCCGATAACCACACCTTCAGCCGGGCTGACTATATTGGCCAGAAAGGTGCCAAAGGAATCGGTAATGGTTGCCAGTTTGTCGCCTTTACTGACATGGTCGCCGAGTTGGGCCAGGTGATTTACAAAACCACTTTCAGGGGCCCGTACCCAACCACTTTCACTGGCAATAAAGCGGGCAATATCATGCCCTTTACTGCGACTTTTGTTGAGCATGCCAAGGTGGCGCATGGTGTTCAGCACCCCACGTAAGCCTGCGCGGATGGAAAATTCGTCGTAGCGCAGGGCCTGCCCTGCTTCGTATAAAAGAACTTTCACTCCGACTTCACCCGCAGCCTGGCGCAGCGATCCGTCCCGAATATCGGCGTTCAGCAGCACGGGAATACCAAAGGCCTTGGCCATTTCCAGTACCTCAGGGTCAGAGAGATTGGCGCGCACCTGAGGAAGATTGCTGCGGTGAATTGCTCCGGTATGCAGGTCAATGCCGTAATTGCTTTTGCACACAATCTCTTTGAAAAACAGGTTGGCCAGCCGGCCAGCCAGCGAGCCTTTCTTACTGCCCGGAAAACTGCGGTTGAGATCCCGGCGGTCAGGTAAGTAACGTGACTGGCTAAGCACGCCGTAAACATTGACCATGGGCACCGCGATCAGGGTGCCACGTAACCGTGCAGTGCTTTTGGAGCGAATTAAACGGCCGACAATTTCAATGCCATTCAGTTCGTCCCCGTGGATGGCTGCACTGACAAACAGTACCGGCCCAGGTCGCTTCCCATGCTTAACGTACACCGGAATACTTGTATTGGTAGCGGTGTACAGTGGCGGCATGGGTAATTCGATTTTGAGTGTTTCACCCGGTTTTATGACATGGCCACCAATTTCAATGTCAGACTGCTTCAACTATCCCTTTCCTCGTGTTTGCGTTTTGTTGGGTTTGGCACTTTTCTCGATAAATTCGATGATCATGCCTGCCACGTCTTTGTGCGTTGCAGTTTCGATCCCTTCCAGCCCCGGCGATGAGTTTACTTCCATGACCACCGGGCCGTGATTGGAGCGCAAAATGTCTACCCCGCAGCAGTTTAACCCCATGGTTTTTGCAGCGTCTATTGCGGTCTTGCGTTCTGCCGGTGACAGCCGTACAAGGCTGGCGGAACCACCCCGGTGGAGATTGGAGCGAAACTCGCCGGGGGCAGCCTGGCGCTTCATGGCAGCAACCACTTTACCGCCTACCACCAGGCAGCGGATATCGGCACCGCCTGCTTCCTTGATGTATTCCTGTACCAGAATACTGGCATTCAGCCCCATAAAGGCCTCAATGATCGACTCGGCGGCTTTCTGGGTGTCAGCCAGCACCACACCAATGCCCTGGGTTCCTTCAAGCAGCTTGATCACCACCGGCGCTCCACCGACATTCTTGATCAAATCGTCGATTTTATCCGGGTGGTGGGCAAAGCCGGTGCGGGGCATACCAATGCCCTTGCGCGACAGTAATTGCAGAGAACGCAATTTGTCCCGTGAACGGCTGATGGCAACCGACTCATTTATGCTGTAGGTACCCATCATTTCAAACTGGCGCACCACCGCGGTGCCGTAAAAACTGACCGAAGCACCAATGCGCGGGATAATGGCGTCGTAGTAGGGCAGTTTCTTTCCTTTGTAGCGAACGGAAGGCCTGGCGCTGGTGATGTCCATGTAACAATGCATGGTGTCAATCACGTCAACCTGGTGATGACGCTTGATGCCGGCATCTACCAGTCGTTGTGTTGAGTAAAGGTTTGGATTGCGAGATAAAATGGCAATGCGCATAAG
This sequence comes from Alteromonas aestuariivivens, assembly GCF_003367475.1. GTDB lineage: Bacteria > Pseudomonadota > Gammaproteobacteria > Enterobacterales > Alteromonadaceae > Alteromonas > Alteromonas aestuariivivens. The sequence goes on along the minus strand of NZ_QRHA01000015.1, from coordinate 54,278 downwards.
AAAAATGCTACCTGTCGTATAAAAGCTTATTGATGTGTGCAGCGGGAATTCAAAAAGTGACCGATTTTTAGTCACTCGGCGCTGCAAAAATGTTTAGCATTAACTATAGATGATATATTCCGGCGCGTCGCTAAAAGATTGTTATACAATGGGGAATTCGGTTATTCCCTAATCACAGGATGCTTTCGATGCTTGATATGGCACAAATTATAGACTGGATAGAGACTTACCAAAGCAATGTGATCTGGAGTGTTGTGGTGCTGTTGCTGTATACGGTAATGACCCGCTTTGCCCTGCCCAGGCTGGAAAAGAACATTGAGAGCAGCAAGCTCAAATCCTCCAGCACTATTAAGGGCCTGTTTGTTATCCGCGTGCTCAGCGCCACCATATCGCTTGCTTTACTGTTGTTGGTATGGGGGGTGGATTTTTCCGGCCTGTTGGTCATGTCCACGTCCATAGTGACACTTACCGGTGTGGCGCTGTTCGCCAACTGGTCATTGTTAAGTAACATTACCGCTTATTTTATCCTGCTCACGAATGTGGCTTATCGCCGGGGCAATTACATCCGTATCCTTGATGGCGATAATTACATGGAAGGGTACATTGCCGACATTAACCTGTTTTCTACCCGCCTGGTGACCCAGGAGCGGGAAACCGTGCTGTACCCCAACAACCTTATTCTCACCCGCCCGACCCTGATAAACCCTAAGGGGCATTGGCAGTCCATGGGTAAGGTAACCGTCACACCACCGGTTCAGGAAGAACTGCCGGCCAAAGAATCCTGACTGTGATCTTCCCGCACCTCAGCTTCCTTGATGTAGCGGGTCATACTTTGTAGCAGTGCGCGTAATTTGGCCGGTTTCAGCGGTTTGGTCAGGTAGTTGACTCCCTGTTCCCGGCACCGCATAACCAGTTCCTCTTCCTGGGTTGCGGTGATCAGTGCAGCGGGCAAAACTATGTTCAGATGGGTTCGTATGGCATCAATCAGTTCGAGCCCATTTTTGTCAAAGCCGAGTTGATAATCCATCAACAGAATTTGCGGTGATATGATGTCGGCCTGACGGATAGCATCGTTCCAGTTGTCTGCCAGCGACACTTTCACGCCCCACCTTTCCAGCAGGGTTCGCATGGCATCCAGATTCTCCTGCTGGTCGTCCACACACAACACCCGAAGGCCCTGAAAGGTGGTCGATGCAATCAACCCCTTGGGCAGAGCGGGCGCAGCAGGGGCGCATTTTGCAATGGTCAGGCTGAAGCTGCTGCCTTTGCCAGGGCATGAACGCACCTGAATGTGCCCCTGAAGTTGCTGGCTTAGTCTGCGAACTACGCCCAGCCCTAGCCCCATACCGTGTTCGTGGCTGTCGTTGGTGCGAAAGAAATCACTGAAAATAAGCCCCTGTTGTTGCTGTGAAATACCAATGCCAGTGTCATGAACTGAGATAACCAGGTTGTCTCCCAGGCACCGGGCTGTGAGTAACACTTTGCCCTTTTCGGTGTATTTAACCGCATTGGACAGAAGATTCTGCACAATTCGGTACAGAAATGTCGGGTCCGCCATTGCCCAGTGCGGTTGCAACCGGGTTTTAAGCTGCAAGCCTTTTTCGCTGGCACGCATGCGCATTTCGTCCACCAGTGGGGTTAGCAGCGCACGGACATCAACCGGCTCGAGCTTGGGTTTCAGGTCCCCCTGGTCTAAACGGGCGATGTCCAGCAAGGTGCCGATAAGGGCCTCACTGGAACTGACACTGTGATTCAGTTTGGTAATGATTTCCGACACTGAGTTGGGCAGAGAGGCTTCCTGCAAAGCTGTAACGTAAAGTTTGGCGGCATTCAGGGGTTGCAGAATGTCATGGCTGGCAAGCGCCAGAAAGCGGGTTTTACTGGCATTGGCGTCCTCAGCCGCCTTGCGGGCACGAATGAGTTCCTTTTCTGCCTCGTAACGGCGTTCGATCTCCATGCGCAGTTCGGCGTTAATGGAGTGAACCTCTTCGGTACGTTTCTGGATCCTGGCTTCGAGGTTAATGTTTGATTCTTCCAGCGCCTGCTGAATTTCAATATGGCCGGTTACGTCGTTAAAACTGGTAACGAATCCGCCGCCGGGGAGCGGGTTGCCCACCATTTCAATTACGGTGCCATCACTGCGCTGGCGGGTAAATCGGTGGGGGGTACCGGAGCGTAGGTGCTCAAGTCGCTTTTCAACCTGATCCTCCACATCGCCATGGCCAAATTCGCCCTGAGCCGCATTGTAGCGAATCAGTTTTTCGATGGGGGTGCCTACGGCCAGCAATTCATCCGGGTAGCGATACAGGTTCGCATAGCGCTTGTTCCAGGCAACCAGATTGAGGTGCTTGTCGATCACACTTATGCCCTGATCCATGTTTTCCAGCGACGTGAGCAACGCGGTCATGTTGAATTGCATGGCCTGGGTTGTGTCGTCGAAGAAATTAATTACTTCAGTGAAGTCGAGTTTCTTGCCATTCAGAATGCTGTCAATCAGCGCCTTGGCGCTGGAAGCACCGATAACTCCACCCAAAGCCCGCTCGCAGAATGCCATAAAGGCTTGATCGGGCATGTGGTTTCGGCTAACCCGACACTGGTTCCTGAGTTGGTATTCTTCAACCAGCTGTTCACATCGCCGGTCGCCCATAAAGGTCGACAGCAGGGTAATCAGATCTTCAACCGTAATGTCGGCGCTGGGCTCTTTGGGCAGGCCGTTACGTACATCGGTGGGCGCTACAAACGCCTCAGCCTGAATCTTGTCGATCAGGCGTGCCGGTGCGAACCAGGAAAACACCACGAAGGCCAGGCTGTTGACGCCCAGAGACAGCAATGCCCCCTGACTGATCATTTCGCTCTGCTGCATGATGGTAGCGCCTTCGTTCAGTACCGGTAGTACCAGCCACAATACCCAGGTTACCAGTCCGACCATCAATCCGGCATAAACACCGTGGGCATGAGCCCGCTTCCAGTAAACGCCACCCAACATGGCGGGAATAAGCTGAATTACCAGAGAAAAGGCAATCAGGCCAATGGAATGCAGCGAACGGCTGTTGGTCATTTGTTGGTGGTAGAAAAAGGCCAGCACCAGAATCAGGCCAATCACAATGCGGCGGATCAGGCGAATGCGTTTGGCATAGTCGCGGTGTTTGGGAGTCAGTTCCTTGACCGCGAACAGCCGCGGCAGGATCACGTCGTTCGTCAGCATGGTGCTGAGCGTCAGTGTCGCCACGATGATCATGGCCGTTGCGGCCGACATACCGCCAAACAGCACCATCATTTGCAGCAGCACTGAATCGGCGTGTATGGCCATCGAAAGCACGTAGGTATCTGGCTCAACACTGCTGCCCGCGAAAATAGCCTGGCCCGCGAGTGTAATAATTGGGATGGTGGCAGCCATGATGGCCAGATAGGCCGGAAACAGCCAGCGGGCGGTTTTGAGGTGCCCAAGGCTCAGGTTGTCGATGATTGCCACGTGAAACTGGCGTGGCAGGCACACCACCGCTGCCGCTGCCATTATGGTTTGGGCCACAAAGGTATAGGAGCCAAATTGTGCCAGTGCCTGTTCGCCTAAAAATGGTGAGAAGTCGAGAGGTTGCTGGCTGTTCTGCCATGCCCGGTAACCAACCCAGGCAACCAGAATCAGGGCCAGCAGTTTCACGCTGGATTCAAATGCAATCGCCAGCATCAGGCCCCTTCGGTACTCGGTAACATCGGTTTGCTTGGTACCAAAATAAATCGCGAAAAGGGCAATGAAAGTGGTTGCAATAAGCACAATGAAGTTGCTGTTAGGCTGCTGTGTTAACAGCTGAAACGTACTGCCTATTGCTTTGAGCTGCAGCGCAATATACGGAATGGTTGCCAGCAATGCTATTAGGGTAACCAGTAAAGCAACCGCCTGACGCTTGCCGTATCGTGAGGCGATGAAGTCGGCGACCGTGTTGATGTGCTGTTTTTTGCTGACCAGAATCAGCTTGTAAATAAACTTGTACCCCAGCAGATAAACCAGCATGGGGCCCAGCAGAATGGGGAGATAAATCCAGCTGTCGCGGGAGGCCTGGCCTACCGCACCAAAAAACGTCCAGGCGGTACAGTATATTCCGAGAGCGAGTGAATAAATTACCGGATGTGAGGTAAGCCAGCGTGCAGCAGTCGAATTCTTGTCGCCCCAGCTGGCAATGTAAAACAACGCCAGCAAGTACAGCAGTGCCAGTGTGGCCCAACCAAAAGCCATGCCATTCCTTAACATTAAATTCACAAGGGTGTGATTATTATACGCATCTTATTGTGAGCTCACCTACGACCATCGTCTCATTTCTCGAAAAGGTCAGCACGACTAGAGTATATCCAATGCTCCTGTTTATGGGGCTTTTTTCGGATCTTGTGCCAGCCGGGGTTTACTCATGGGCGTTGCCAGAGGCGTTGCTTCAGAGTGACCTTACACCGTGTTGGGAAAATGTAAAAAACGAAGCATCCGCTTAACCTGAAATGAGGATGGAAAAATGGCATTCAGAAGTGAAGAGGACAAAAAGGCGTACTGGAAGGAGAACCTCTCCCTCCTCGTCAAGCTGTTGATCATTTGGTTTGTTGTGTCGTTTGGCGCGGGCATTTTGTTTGCCGATGTGCTGAACAACATTCAGTTCTTTGGCTTCAAGCTTGGGTTCTGGTTTGCACAGCAGGGCGCAATTTATGTGTTCGTGGTGCTCATTTTTGTCTACATGGCGAGAATGAATGCACTGGACAAAAAATATGGCGTGGATGAGGAGTAATAAAAATGGATGTTCAACTGCTTACATTTATTATTATCGGCGCCTCGTTTGCGCTTTACATCGGCATAGCGATTTGGGCCCGAGCGGGCTCCACCAACGAGTTTTATGTGGCTGGTGGCGGCGTGCCGCCAGTGATGAACGGCATGGCTACGGCTGCAGACTGGATGTCTGCCGCGTCGTTTATTTCCATGGCCGGGCTGATCTCCTTCATGGGCTACGACGGAGCCGTTTACCTGATGGGCTGGACAGGGGGCTACGTTTTGCTGGCGTTGTGCCTGGCTCCGTACCTGCGTAAGTTTGGTAAGTTTACCGTGCCGGATTTCATCGGCGATCGCTACTACTCTCAAACCGCCCGTACAGTGGCAGTATTCTGTGCCATTTTTGTATGCTTCACCTACGTTGCCGGGCAAATGCGTGGTGTCGGGGTGGTGTTCAGCCGCTTTCTGGAAGTGGATATTGTCGCAGGGGTTATCATCGGTATGGCAATCGTGTTTTTTTACACCGTCCTCGGCGGTATGAAAGGCATCACATACACTCAGGTGGCCCAATACTGCGTACTGATTTTTGCCTATCTGGTTCCGGCTGTATTCATTTCCATTATGATCACCGGGCATTTTCTGCCGCAAACCGGGTTCGGTGCCACGCTGGCGGACGGGTCGGGCATGTATCTGCTGGAAAAACTGGATCAGTTGTCGTTGGAGCTGGGGTTTAACGAATACACATCCGGCACCAAGAGCACCATCGACGTCTTCTTTATCACCTTTGCGCTGATGGTGGGGACCGCTGGTTTGCCTCACGTTATCGTTCGCTTCTTCACGGTTCCGAAAGTTCGCGATGCTCGTAAAAGTGCCGGATGGGCACTGGTTTTCATCGCCATTCTTTACACTACTGCGCCTTCACTGGCTGCGTTTGCCCGCACCAACATGATAGGCACCATCAACGGGCCCGACATGACAGGAACCAGTTACGCAGAAGCCCCTGCCTGGATTAAGAACTGGGAGAAAACCGGCCTGATCACCTTTGAAGACAAGAATGGCGACGGCAAAATGTTCTACTCGGGTGATGATCGCAACGAGATGAAAGTTGACCGCGACATTATGGTGCTGGCCAACCCCGAGATAGCCAACCTGCCGGCCTGGGTTATTGCGCTGGTGGCTGCTGGTGGCGTTGCGGCAGCACTGTCAACGTCGGCAGGCCTGCTGCTGGTTATTTCCACTTCAGTGTCGCATGATTTGCTGAAGCGAAACTTTATGCCCAACATTACCGATAAGGCCGAACTGTTTTACGCCAGGCTGGCTGCAGCCATCGCTATCATCATCGCCGGATACTTCGGTATCAATCCGCCAGGGTTTGTGGCGCAGGTGGTGGCATTTGCGTTCGGGCTGGCGGCATCGAGCTTCTTCCCGGCTATCATCATGGGCATATTCAGCAAGCGCATGAATAATAAGGGAGCCATTGCGGGCATGATTTGCGGTATCGCGTTTACCGCGGCTTATATCATTTACTTTAAGTTTATTAATCCGGCGGCCAACATTCCCGACAACTGGTTGTTTGGTGTTTCCCCGGAAGGCATCGGTACCATGGGCATGATCGTGAATTTTGTGGTTGCCTACCTGGTGTTTAAGGCAACCGATGAGGCGCCGGAAGATATCCAGGAGCTGGTGGAAAGCATTCGCTATCCAAAAGGGTCAGGGGAAGCTTCGGCGCACTAATACTGCGTTGCCAGAAATGTAAGTGAAGGCTCACAAATAAGGTGGGCCTTTTTTAAGGAGTAAGCCGAATGGTGTTGCCTCAACAGACGGCAGATTTTCTGACATCGGCAGCGCCGTTTGATCAACTGGAAAACGACGCTCTGTTGGAAATCAGCCGTAAAGCCAACTTAATGTACCTCACCGGTGACAACCAGAAAGTGTTGCTTGAGCAGAATCATGGCCGCCTGTTCCTGATCCAGTCCGGGCAGTTTTCCGTCAGGGATGCAGAAGGGCCGGTTCGCCATCTCAGCGAAGGGGACTATTTTGGGCATGCGGGGCTGCTCGACAAGGTCAGTTACCCACTGGAACTAACGGTAGACAAACCCGGGCTGGTATACAGCTTTACTCCGCAGGCGTTCGAATTTGCCATGAGCCACCCGGGCATTGCCGATTTCTTCCATGCCATGCGCAGCGATGTACTGCAGAATCATGCGGTTGCAGAGTCACAGTCCATGTGGCTGTATAAAGGGCTGGGCGAGGTTCTTAAGGGCTCGCCCATCAGCATGGATGTTACTGAGAGCATTCAGAACGCCGCCATTGAAATGACCCGCAATAAGGTATCCTCGCTACTCATTACCGAGCAGGGCCGGTTGGCCGGTATTATTACTGACCGGGACCTTCGCAGCCGGGTAGTGGCAAAAGGGCTGGATATTCACCAAAGTGTGCAAACCATTATGACCGATAAACCGGCCATGGTGACCCAAAACCGCACTCTGTTCGACGCCATTTGCATAATGAACGAACATAACGTTCACCACCTGCCGGTAATAGACCGGCATACCCGCCAGCCAATTGGCATGCTGACCACATCCGATGTCGTGCGCCTTCAGAGAGGGAATGTGCTGTTTATTATCGGCGAACTGGCCAAAGCCGAAAACCTGTATTCGTTATCCAGGGTATCGTGGCAGTTGCCCCACTATTTTGCTTCCCATGCCAGGAGACCGGTGGATTTTGACATCGCCGGAAAGGTGCTGTCCCAGGCCACCGATATGATGACCCGAAAACTGATTAACTACTTTCAGCGGGAAAACGGCCCTGCGCCCATGCCATATAGCTGGATAGTGTATGGCTCCCAGGCGCGTGAGGATCAGACCATGGGGTCGGACCAGGATAATGGTTTGTTGTTGGCCCGAACGCCGACAAAAGGGGAAGGGGAGTATTTCCGGGCGATGTCGGAGTATGTTTGTGACGGCCTGGCGAAGTGCGGAATTAAGCTTTGCGACGGCAATATTATGGCGTCGAACCCGGAATTGCGGCTATCACTTGACCAGGCTGTTGAGCAAGCCCGGGCGTGGGTTCTCCAGCCTACACCCGAGGCGATAATGCATTTCAATATATTTCTGGATGCACGATGTGCCGCTGGGGATGGCGACCTGTTTCGTAAACTTCAGCAGGCTCGCGTACCTTTGCTCAAGCAAAGTCTGTTCTTGGCCGCCCTGTCCCGCCATGCCAATCAGGTTTCGGTGCCGCTCTCCATGTTTCAGAAATTCGTGTATGAGAAGCGCCAGGAAAAGGCGAACTGTATTGATTTGAAAGTCAGAGCGGTGGCTCTTATCAACAATCTTGTCAGGCTTTATGCCCTTGCAAGTGGCCTCACGGCTCCCGCTACCCTAGCGAGGCTGGCAAGCCTGCCGGCTGGCTCCGGGCTGGCGGTAAAGGATGCAGAGAATCTGCGGGACATTTGGCTGTTTCTGAATCGATTGCGCTGGCGTCATCAGCTGACAACCCAGTCAACAGACAACCTAGTTTCCGTAGACGAGCTTTCTTCCATTGAGAAGCATCAGCTTAAAGCGGCATTCAAGGCCATAGACCGGGCCCAGCAGGCTGCGGTCATGAAGTTTTCCGGTGGTATGGGCTAGTGCCTGGACGACTGTTCGACTGGTTTAGGCTAAAACACTGGTTCAGCTACAGAGCTACACTGCCGGATGCCTGGCAGCAACAAAGGCTCTTTGAAGCTCCGCTGTTGGCTATTGATTTGGAGCTGACTTCGCTTAACCCTGAGCAGTCAAAAATTACTTCGATTGGTTGGTTAGAAGGCCAAAATGGAAGTATAAACCTTGAATCGGCGTACTATCGCGTGGTGAGGGTAAAGGGCGATCTGCAGCAGAGCCCGGTTATCCACGGTTTAACGCCTGAGCACACAGAGCTTGGGGAGCATGTGCGGGATTCGCTAAATGCACTTAGCCAGTTTGCTCGCTCGCACATCTGGGTGTTTCACAATGCCAGCCTCGATGTTCGGGTGTTAAACCGGGCATTTGCTGCCAATAATCTGCAGGTTGAGCAGGTTGTTACGCTGGATACGTTGAAGTTGGCAATGTACCAGCTAAAAAAAACGCACGAACTTCTGCCTTCCAACAGCATGACACTCGCGAATTGTCGCCAGCGTATGGGGTTGCCAGCGGTTCCCGCTCACAATGCCCTCGACGATGCCATGGCAACGCTGCAGCTTTGGTTCGCACAGTTTCACCAGCTTGCAGGCCGAAACTCCATCACAATTGATGCTATTTTGCACACTCGGTGCATTAATGTCGTAAATTTAGGAAAAAAGTGCAAAAGGGGAATTGACAAAGTGTCGTAAGCCGCGTATCTTGCGCACCCACAACGCAGTGAGGCTCTCGCTTCCCAGAGGTCTTGCAGCATTGATGCCCAGGTGGTGAAATTGGTAGACACGCTAGCTTCAGGTGCTAGTGACCTCACGGTCGTGGCGGTTCAAGTCCGCCCCTGGGCACCATCCCTTTCTTAGATATTATCCCAATAAGTTTCGGCTCTACGCATAAGCGTGAGAATGCTATTTATCTGTTTTTTTGTATTAATTTCCAAACTTTAATGTGCATTTAGGAATCTCTTCTAGAGGATTTTTTTGTGTGCGTATTTTTTACATTTTGCGCAATGGTTATTTGAATTAATACTCCTGTCCTTTTGGGCATACCTTTCCGGCACGGTTAAAACTTCAAATGTGGCACTGTGGCTATATAGTAACCAGCCTGAAGTAGAGGTTCCTTATGCACATCAATACACATCTTTCCCGCCGTGATTACCTTAGAGCCTATCGGCAGATGGCGGTATTTTTTATGCAGCACCCGCTGCAAAGTGCGCTCCTGATTTTTCTGGGCTGCCTGGTTGATTCGGTGCCTTATGCATTGTTCCCTGTAAAGCTGGCGCTGTTGGCGTTACTCGTGAGTTTTACCGCCAGCCTGATAGCTACCCAGCACATAAACGGTTCCTGCAGAGAATTCTTACAGGAACTGAAATTACAGCAGAGAATTATCCTGCCTATGCTGATAGCGGTGGTATGCCTGAGTTGGCTGGGCTTTGTGGTGGCGGACGCGATCATGCTGGCCAGTCAAAACCCGGCGATAATTCAGCCCGGCGGGCTCAGAGTACCCCAAATGCCGGAAACGGTAGATGGCCTCACCCTGATTGCACTGTCTGTGCTTGCAACCGGGCTGGGAATTGCGCAAATCATGCCGCTGGTGCTGGCGCATTTCTGTCGGGGGCTGGGTTTATCAAAACATCAGGGCGAGCATATCTGGATGGCGCTGCTTACAAAAGCGGGTACGTTCCTGGCGTTTTTCCCCATTGGCCAGATTGCGGTAATCGGCCTGCTGCTGAACACAGATACCACCGTTCCACTGGTACTGCTGGCTTCGGCTTACAGTACGTTCATGTTGTTTATTGTATTTGGGATGAAGCCCAAGCCCCAGGTATCCCCGCAGTTGAATACCGTAGGTTCCGCAGCCTGATTTTGCCCTCTGTGTGATAAACTCGGCCAAAGATTAACTGCAGGTTTTTAGTGGGAACACCATGCTGCCATTGGATGTATTGCTGACATTCGCCAGCGCTGCGCTCATGCTCAGCCTGTCACCGGGCCCTTCGAACCTTTACATCATGGCGTGTACCATGGGTAATGGGGGCGGAGCGGGAGTGGCAGCGGCTTCCGGCATGGCGCTGGGCAGTCTGATTTACGTATTACTGAGTGCGGTCGGGCTGGCTGCGTTGATAGTCTATTCGCCCGCTTTGTTTTTGGCACTCAAGCTTCTTGGTGCCAGTTATCTGATCCTGCTTGGCGTGCGCACCCTGCTAACGGCACAACAGCCACAGTTGAAAGCAGTCGGGCACCTGCCGGCCAAAAAGGTACTGCGCCAAAGTGTGATAGTTGAGCTTACCAACCCGAAAACGGCATTATTCTTTTTGGCATTTCTGCCGCAGTTCAGTCAGCCGGAGCAGGGAGATGTGGCCTTTCAGCTGGTGCTGCTGGGAGTCATTTACAGTGTGATTGCGCTGGGCAGCGACCTGCTGGTGGTGAGTCTGTCACGCCAGCTTGGTGGTTGGCTTGTCCGTATGCCGAGACTGGCCGTTCTTCAGGAGCAACTGGCCGGAGTTATCCTGCTGTCGTTGGGAACCTGGATTTTGGCCGAATCCCTATTGCTGGCCTGATCGGGCCATCGTCTTTTGTTCTACCGGTTTTCGATTTCGTTCAGTAACGCAGCAAACTGTTGGCCCGCTTTGTGGTTCGGTGCATACAAAGGTACAGGTACCCGCTTTGAATGGGATTCCTTTATTTTTACCGTGCTGTTGATGCGGGTGTTCAGCACCGGCAACCCTTTCTCTTCCAGTTGCGCTACCAAGGCCGCAGGCAGTTTGGCCTGCGCATTGTACTGATTGATAATGACCCCGGCCAACGTCAGTTCCGGGTTATGATCCTGCTTTAACTCCGACACGTTTGCCAGTAACCGCTCAATCGCCTGAAGTGAAAAGTCATCACAGTCAAACGGCACCAAATACTCATCTGCGGCAATCAGCGCGGCCTTCGAATAGAAATTGAAGTTGGGAGGCGTATCGATATACACCCGGTCAAACACCCCATCCAGGTTACGCAGGGTTTCTTTGAGCTTGTACATCTTATAGCGGGACTCCAGCTCGTGCTCAATGTCGGTGAGTGTCGGGTGAGCGGGCAGCACAAACAGGTTGTCGATGGCGGTGGGGTGCACAAAAGCTTCCGGCGCCAGCGGCTTGGAAAACCAACCCACGATCTGCTTGAACATATCAGCTACCGTCAGCGACTCCTGCTCCAAATCAACGCCAATGTAATGGGTGGTATTGCCCTGGGCGTCGAGGTCAACAAGCAGGGTTTTGAGGCCCGAAAGCGCGCTCTGTGCAGCAAGGTTGGTACTGATGGTGGATTTGCCTACGCCGCCTTTCTGATTAAACACAACCCGTTTCATAGCGTTCCTTGTGTTGAGATGCAGCATGTTCTGGAGAGACCACTGAGTAGAACAAAATATCACCATGTTGCAGCGTTGAAGTAAAGGCCAAATTTTATTCGCCGGTCTGCTTTAACTGGTGGTAGCAGGCTATGCGATAGGGTTCACAGGATAAAAGGCCGATTAAACGGGTTAAAGGTTGTCGGGTAAAAGTAAATAAAATGTAAACAGAGCTATACTCAAGGAGAAGTGCCATAACGGAGAGTTGCGAATGGGATACCGAATTCTATTTGTTTGTTGCCTGCTTATAGGGTTACTGGGATGTTCCAAATCGACACCGGATATAAAAACAACCGAAATACCAACACTGAAAGACTCGTTGTTTCCGGACTACACCCTGTTTTCACTTGAGTCGGAACAGGAGATTTTTGGGCTTGAGGACAAGGCTCAAAACTTTGTCAGAGAGGCTGTATGGCCTTTTGCTAATGACGAATCGAGTATACGCGGGTTGTTGAGGCAGATTTTCGATCACTCGGAAATGGGGCTTCTGTATCGAAGTGAAGCCAATACCACTGCCAATGAAACTTTCCTTAACCAGTCGGCAAACTGCCTGTCGCTGTCTATCATGACTTACGCGATGGCGGAATCTGCAGGTTTTAAAGCGCAGTTTTATGAAGTGCAAATACCGGAATACTGGACTCGCAGAGAGGGTTACAGCCTGTTGAACGGTCATATTAATTTGCGCTTGCGATTGGCTGATGAAATCGGCACAACCCGGCTCTACGATGAGTTTGTGGATGTGGATTTTGACCCACAGGTGATACGCAATCATTTTCCCCGCATACCAATTTCCAAGAATTTGGTTGTGGCCATGTATTACACCAACAAGGGAGCAGATGCGCTGATCGCGAACAGCTACAGCCAGGCCTATGCATATTTTCGCCGTGCCGCTGTGATGGAGCCTGAATTTGCCAGTGTCTGGGTCAATCTGGGGGTGCTGTACCGAATCAAGGGCGATTTTGAAGCGTCTGAGGCCAGTTACCATCAGGCGCTTGCCATCAATGATGAAAACCTCACTGCCTGGGAAAACCTCGCCATTCTCTATCAGCATATGCAGCAGCCGGAACGTGCAGAAGAGATATTGGCCAGTGTTGAAAGGAAACGTCAGGACAACCCGTTTTACCACTTTATTTTGGGCGAACAGGCTTTCGATGAAGGGTTGTATGATGAGGCGCTGGCCCACTACAGAAAAGCCATGCGCATCGACAAAAACCGCCATGAAGTGCTGTTTGGAATGGGCAAGACCTTTTATGAGCTGGGTGATATCAGCAAAGCGAAGGACTATCTGGAAATGGCTGCACGTAAGGCCATTTCGGAGCAGGACGAACAGCGATACCTGAGTAAGCTGTCGGTTTTGCAGTCAAAGAATATGATGTAGCCCCAATGCAGCCATGTAATGCAGCCATGTATTGATTAGAGCTGGCTCGGCGATTTGGCCGGCCAGCCTGATTCCTAGCTTAGATTACGCCCAGTTCCCGCAGGCGTTCCTGCAGGTAAGACTCTGCTGTATGCCTTTCTGAAAGCACCACATCAGGCCTGGGGTGCAAAAACAGTGGCAGTGAAATGCGGGATTTGGTCATGTCGGCCCCTTCAGGGTTGATCACCCGGTGCGTCGTTGACGGGAAGTAATGCCCGGACGCTTCCTGCAGCATATCGCCGATGTTGACAATCAGGTTGCCAAAATCACAAGGTACATCCAGCCAACTGCCGTCTCGGGCCTTCACCTGCAGGCCGGGTTCATTGGCTGCCGGAAGGATAGTAAGCAGGTTAATGTCTTCATGAGCGGCAGCCCGAATAGCATTAGGCTCTTCCTCTCCGCTCAAAGGAGGATAATGCAACACCCGCAACAGAGTCTGTTCGCTGTCCTGTATCATGTTCGAAAGCGGTTGGCTGTAATGGGCACTGACCTCTTTGGGAGAATGCTTTTCTACCCAGCCCAGTAATTGTTCTGCGAGACTGTTGGCGGCCTGGTAATAGGCCATCAGTTGTGGGCGAAGGGCATCGGGGCATTGCCCCCAGGGGTAGAAGTGAAAATACTCTTTGATGTCTTTTTGTGTATAGCCCTTGGCAACTTCTGACACACTCTGGGGGAAAAAGCCGTCCTGCGTGCCTTTGTTGTATTCATACTGATGTTTTTCTTCACTGTCAAAGAAGGCTTGCCACGCCTCGTAGATGTCGTTAACCATCGACTGCTGAATGGGGTGATTTTTAAGAACGCCAAACCCGGTTTGGCGTAAAGATTCGACAAAAGCTTGTTCGGCATTATCTGCCTGGTAATCAACGGCTACTAATTGCATATTCATATCCTGACTTTGGGAGCAGGCTTCAGGGGCCTATGGTCTGCGACGGGCATAGCCGCGTCGCCATCGGACGGCTAATGTATATAAACCGGACCATTTAGTCTACTTTTGGTGGCTAGCCAAGAGTTAAATAGAAGCCTGCCAGCGCTGCACTCATTAAGTTGGACAAGGTGGCGGCAAATACCGCTTTCAGGCCCAGTTTGGCAATTTCGCTGCGTCGGTTTGGTGCCATGGCGCCTATGCCTCCCATCAGAATAGCAATGGAAGAGAAATTTGCGAATCCGCACAGCGCAAAGGTCACAATGGCCTGGGTGATGGGTGCCAGTTGCTCCTGATGCTCAATAAAATCGAGATAGGCGACAAATTCGTTTACGACAATTTTTTGCCCGATGAAACTTCCGGCTACCTGTGCATCCTGCCACGGAACGCCCAGAGTCCAGGCCAGGGGCTGTAACAGATAGCCCAGAATGCTCTGGAAGGTAAGCCCATCGTATCCGGCCAACCCGCCTGCCCAGCCAATCAGCCCATTGAGCATTGCAATCAGTGCCACAAAGGCCAGCAACATGGCCCCTACGTTCAGCGCAAGATGCAGTCCGGAAGCGGCACCACTGGCAGCGGCGTCAAATAAGTTGGTGTAGTTTTCGGTGGAGGTGTCGAGTTCTTTGAGCTCGTCTTTGGCATGTTCCGTTTCCGGCAACATGATCTTGGCCATCAGCAGTCCGCCGGGAGCCGCCATAAAGCTTGCTGCAAGCAGGTATTTGAGTTCCACCCCCATTCCTGCATAACCGGCCATAACGGAACCTGCAATGGAAGCCAGGCCTCCCACCATTACAGCAAACAATTCAGAGCTGGTCATTTGTGGGATAAACGGCCGAACAACCAGGGGGGCTTCGGTCTGACCTACGAAAATGTTGGCCGCCGCCGACATGGATTCCGGGCGGGATGTTCGCAGCGCCTTTTGTAAAAAGCCACCGATCAGGCGGATGATCCAGCTCATCACGCCAATGTGATAAAGCACGGCGATAAGTGACGAGAAGAAAATGATTACCGGCAGAACGTTGAAGGCAAAGATGAAGCCAAGAGATTTATTGCCCACAGGGCCAAACACAAAATTGATGCCTTGCTGGCTGTAATCAATAACGTTGGCTACGAAGGTGGTAAGTGTGAGCAGCAACTGAATGCCCGGCTCGAAATACAGGATGAAAGCGCCGATCAGTGCCTGAATGGCAAAGGCACCTCCGACAGTCCGCCAGCTGATGTCCTTTCGGGCCGATGACATCAGGTATGCGATGCCAAGCAGCAATACTATGCCCAGTAAACTTACCATAAACAATTCCCTATTATTGTAGTACTTGTTGAATGTGGGATTTAATCACATCCAGTGCGATTTGGTTTTCTCCACCCTGGGTTACCACCACGTCGGCCGTAAAACGGCTCGGCTCGATGTACTGGTGATACATGGGTTTTACGGTTGCCTCGTATTGCTCTGCAATGGATTCGAGTGTGCGGCCCCGCTCTTTCACGTCTCTTAGCATACGGCGCATAAGGCAAATATCCAGTGGCGTATCGATGAATATTTTCACATCGTACAGCGGCAGCAGTTCTGCCCTGGTCAGCAGCATGATGCCTTCGAGAATGATCACCGGTGCCGGATTCAGACGCTCGGTGTCAGGTAACCGCGTATGGGTGTTAAAGCAATAGTGAGGGTAATCTATGGGCTGGCCACTGCGTAAAGCCGACAGATGTGCTTTTAACAATTCGTGCTCAAAAGCGTCGGGGTGATCATAGTTATTCTTTTCACGCTCAGGCATGGATAAATGGTCCTGGGCGCGGTAGTAGTGATCTTCACGCAATACACGAACAGGTTTATGATATTCGCTGAACGCATTGATCAGATTCTCGGTGAACAGCGACTTGCCGGATCCTGAAGCTCCGGAAATAGCGATAATAAGAGGCGGTTGCATAACAGTTAAAGAGCTGACTTTTGTGTTGCAAAGATACGTGTTTGGGGCGGATGAATCAACGACAACGTGATTTGCAGGTGGCCGACAGTGGATTAATGGCCGAAAATCTCCACATCTTCCGGTTTCAGGCCATTCAAAGCGTAGGAATGCTGTTTCGAACGAGAGCCTTCACCTTGAGCCCGCGGGGGATAGTAGCGTTCTTTTTCGGCTGGGTGGCTGGCAAATACGTCATCCAGCACGCTGCGAATCTCACTCAGGGTTTTGTCTAGATTGGCGCTGAAGTCCGGGCGCTTGCGTTTGGTGTGCCCCAAATCAATCAGGCGTGCGAACACTTTATTGGCGTGAGCCAGCATCTCTGCCGGCACCTCCTGATGGTGGCTAAGTATGGCATCGGGTTTATTGATACAGTAATTCAGCAAACCTACGTAAAAGCAAAATGGCTTGTTCTGCAGGGTAATTTCTCGGCCATCGATACCATTGCCGAGCGTTTTTTCGTGCAGATTAATCACCAGGCGTGGTGTTATCGGTAAGCGGGTCTCGTTGGCCTTGGGGGCAGTTTGTTGCGTTTGGCGATACCACCCGGCAGCTAGCGGGGCAACAACAACCGCCATCAGCAATGCGAGTGGGGATAGATGCACGGCAGTCCAAACCGGCAGCAAGGCGTAATTGGCGCTGAGGCTCTGCCCACTGGCGTTAAACTCGCTGCTACTTTGGAGGCTGAAGGTCTGAGGTATCACATCGGCGTCTATAGCCTCGACATTTTCCAGTGCAGTCATCCTGATCGGGTAGAAGCGGGTTTCCAACTCGGTGTTCATGCGTTCCAGGTAGCGTTGAATAGACGCAGAATTCACTGGGGTATTGAGTGTTTGGTCGCCCACATCGAGAGTATGCAGGTCAAGGCTTACCCTTTTGTCGAGAAAATGGCTGGCCTCGTGCACAGACAACCAGTGCCCGCAAGCCTGGCCCAGGCTAACCGCGAACTGGCATGCGGCAAACAGTCCCAGGGTCCAGCCCAGGATAAAACGTACGTCGGTTTTAAGTGTGTGCAGGTAGCGGCTAATCATGACTACTGCATCCTGGCTGTAGCTCGACATGCTGATAGTAATTGCGAGGGTGGTGGTTGGAAATACTCTTAACTACCGATTGTGCAGCGCAGCGTAAGTCGGTATTGCGGGTATCCATTTTTAAATACCAGCGCATGCCACTGACGCTTTCGGCCAGTGTGGTGATGTAATTTGCTGACAACCGGGCTTCATCCCCCTTTCCCCAGTAAGAGGAAATAATGTCCACCTCTCCGGCCAGCAGAGCCCGGCGTAATTCCTGGTGTGAATTGTAATATTTAAGCGTGGTGTTCGATTCGTTCAGGCCAAGTGATTTGAGCACGGTTTTTGGCAGGATATGCCCGGAGCGACTGCTTGTGTAGTCCAGCAAACCAATACGTTTTCCCAGCAGGTACTCTTTGCTGAGAAGCGGTTTTTCCTTCATGGAAATAAAATACGCGCTGTAATCCGGGTAGGAGGCAATCACCTCGTATCCATAACTTTTATCTGCGGCAAATGCCGCCATGACGTTGCCTTTTACCAATGCAAAATCACTGATCCCATGATTTATATGGCGAAAGGTGTCGTAATCGTTATGGCCGACAAATACATTCACATCACCATATTGGCGCTGTACAACCGGGTCAGCACACAGGCGCTCCAGCGCCATTTCAGCGACGCTGCTCTCAGTAAGATACACATCAAATACATCTGCATTGGCAGAAAGTGGTTTCGGACAGGACAGAACTTTGTCTGTCATGGGGGGAATTTCAGTGAGCGGGACGTAAGTTTTGCCAAAGCCGATGCCGACAAACAATGCCATCAGTAAAACAACAATAAGCAACAAAGAAGGTTTTACACGGTGCATGCAGGACAACGTTTACGACATTATTTACTAAACTTGGTACGTTGATTTCAACAGCTACGCTTATTTAATGCAACAGATAAGTTTATTTATTGCTTTTAGTTCGCTGATTTTATTTGATTTTTGATAAGTAACTTTGAATGGCATTAAACACTGTTTATTTAAAGCGGCAACGGTAAGCATAGCGAGTGAGAGTTTGATGCAGCAAAATGTCGAGGCGAACTCAGTGGCCGGGCCTGGATTCCTGGCTGGAATAATTATAAAAAATTTATTGTTATCAGTGTGTTAGTAATTTTCTGGTAACCGTTTTGTCATGAGGCTGAAATAAAGCTGCTTAACAATAAAAGCGTTTATTCAGCACTGCTCAATCTCGTTTACAAGCATCTAATAATTAAGGGAAACACATGATAATTAGCAAATCCAATCTCAGTCGCGTGGCGATCGCTGTGGCGTTATCGGTCGGTATGGCCACGTCGTCGCTGGCAAATACCGGGCAGTCTTCTGCCATGCGTGGAGTGGTTGTTGGTCCGCAGGGTAATCCGGCCACAGGCAGTACAATTACGATTTTGCACCAGCCTTCCGGGACGGTTAAGGAAGTTACCGTTAACTCAGATGGTGCTTTTAGTGCTCGTGGTTTGCGGGTTGGTGGCCCCTACACCATTATTGTTGAGTCAGATACATTTCAAAGCCAGGTGATTGAAAATGTGTATCTTGACCTGAACGACACCTATGAGGTGGATGCCCAGCTCAAGTCAATCACTGATCTGGAGCGCATTACGGTTACAGGTTCCCGGGACTTCTTTGGTTCCAGTGGTTCAAGTTCGGTGTACGGTGAAGACGCGATCAGTAAAATGCCTACCTTCAACCGTGACCTGAAGGATATCGTACGAAACAACCCATTGGCAGTGGTGAGCCCCGATGGTTCTGAACTGAGCGTGGCCGGCTCAAATCCCAAGTACAACGCCCTGACCATCGACGGTGTCGGTATTAATGATACTTTTGGTCTGCAAAGCAATGGTTACCCTACCAGCCGCCCGCCAATTTCCCTTGATGCGGTTGGGCAAATCTCGATTGAATATTCACCGTTCAACGCCCGTGCAGGCAAGTTTGCCGGCGGGAATATCAATGTGGTTACCAAGTCCGGTACCAACGAATTCCATGGCACGGCATTTTTTGAGACCGTACCCTGGATGGATGATGCCAAAGATACAAGGCTGAACCCGGGTAACGAGATCCCTGTTGAGAACGAGGAAGAAAGTTACGGCTTTACCGTTGGCGGCCCACTCATCAAAGACACGCTGTTTTTCTTTGCGTCTTACGAGCACTGGGAAGAAGAAGTATCGTCCAATTACAATCTGGACGACCTTGCAGGTTCCGGCCACGACGTGACTAACGGTGAGGTGGAACGGGTACTGGGCCTGTTCCAGTCGGTATATGGCCTGAGCGATTCGATAGGTGGTGCGCCGGTTCCGGACGAGGACGAAAAACTGCTGATTAAACTGGACTGGAACATCAACAACGATCATCGCGCTGATTTTACCTACAGTGACCAGGACAACACCCAGCTAAACAGCTTTACCGATGATGACGAAACCGTAAATCTGCTTTCGAACAACTGGACCCGGTCACAAAAAAATACTTTCTATACCGCGCACCTTTATTCCGACTGGACGGCGGACTTCCAGACCGAAGTCAGTGTGTCTTACAAAGAATTTGAACAGGCTTCCCTGACCAATTCAAACTGGGGTGAAATCAACATCCAAACGGCGGATGGCAATATTGTTGCCGGGCAGGATGAAAACCGTCACGCCAACGTTCTGGCCAATGAGGTGTGGTCATTTGGTTTCCATGCCACTTATCTGGCGGGTGATGTAGAGTACAAGTTTGGTGCTGAAATTGAAGATACCTGGAACTTCAACCTCTATGGCCGGGACTCTGCCGGAACCTGGTACTTTGACAGCATCGACGATTTTGAAAACCGTATCATTTCTGAACTTGAATACGCCAATGCGTATACCAACAATGTTCAGGACATAGCGTACGACGTTAACAGTACCCAGTATGCCATTTACGGTGATGCAAATTTTGAGTTGTTCGACGGCTTCGTTGTTACTGCGGGGTTACGTTATGAGTATCTGAGTGTGGATGACAAGCCGCAGCTTAACAGCAACTTTCAGAACACCTACGGTTTTGCCAACACTGAAAACCTTGACGGATTTGATATTTTGTTGCCAAGAGTGGGTTTTGACTGGACAGTTACTGACGATTTGACCCTGCGTGGTGGGGTAGGTCGTTTTTCTGGTGGCATGCCACTGGTGTGGATTTCCAATGCTTATACCAATGACGGTGTGACTAAAGACAGCACTGAAATCAATGAACTCGACCCATCGCTGGTGGATTTTACCGGGGTTCCCCAAACGGTACAGGCTATGCTGGCACAAGGTGCAGGCAGCACCAATCAGATTGATCCGGGCTTCGACCTGCCATCCGACTGGCGTTATCAGATTGCTGCGGACTATCTGTTTGATGTACCTGGCCTGGGTGAAGACTTTGCGTGGACAACCGAGCTGACCTACGTTGACAAAGCGGACGCCGCTTACTGGATTGATCTTTCCCGGGTAGATAACGGCAACCGCACCGTGGACGGCGGCCGGATTATCTGGGACAACGTTTACGATGGTACCGATTTTGAAAACAACTATGATCTGCAGCTGACCAATTCGTCAGACGGTGGCCGCAACATCATTCTGTCCACGGCATTGAATAAGCGGTGGGACAACGGTTTCTCAGTGAATGCCTCCTATACCCATCAGGATATTACGGAAGCGAACCCAGGAACCAGTTCCACCGGTGAGTCAAACTATCAGTATGAAGTTACCGTAAACCGTAATCATCCTCAGGTTGGAACCGCGTACTACGAAACCGAACATCGTCTGGTGTTGAATTTGGGTTACGAAAAGGAATTTTTCAGTGGCTACGAAACCAGTTTCAATCTGTTCTTTGAACGCCGTTCCGGCCGTCCGTTCTCCTGGACACTGGATGCGTTCCGGGATGGCGATCTGGGCGATCAGCCGGAGTTTGATGATTCTGACATTTATCTGCCCTATATTCCGTTCGGTGCCGATGATCCGGCGGTGGCGTTCGGAGAGCCCGGTGCACGCCAGTTGAGTTACGAACAAATCATGGCGTTTGCCGAGGCCGCTGGAGTGGCGGGGGCTGCAGGCGGGTATGTCAGCAAATATTCGGCTACCCAGCCTTGGGTGACCACCATGGACCTGAGCATTACCCAGGAAGTTCCTGGGTTTGCAAAAGGGCACAATGGGGTGGTGTATTTTACCATCGACAATTTTGCCAACCTGCTTAATGACGACTGGGGTAAGGTTTATGACATGAACTTCCCGCAACAAAAACTGTTTGCTTACGATGTAAATGATCAGGGGCAGTATGTGTACGAAGAAACGTTTGGCGGTACGAGTACGAAAAACTACGACAACTTTGAAGCTGATGATTCCGTATGGCGCATTAAAGTGGGCGTGAGGTACGTGTTCTAACCAAACACCTGTTGGTGTAAAACATTTAAACCCGGTTGCCGCCCAGGCACCGGGTTTTTTCTGAGCTGAGGCTGAAATTGGCGTAAAGAACGGTCAGATGCCATAATTTTGCTCATAAAACACAGCCGATGCACGCCTTTTTGAGGAGTGACACTGGCGCCAAACTGCAGAGTGACAGCATTGGCTCTGTATACATTTCGCACAGAATAGTCGTGGATGTTATCGCCTTCTTGTGTAAAGCACACAACAATTTGGGGATACTTACCATGTCCAATCAACCTCGGTTTATTCGCCCGGGCCTTGCACTGGCTGTTACTTTAGGGCTCGCCACTTCCGCCGCCGCTCAGCAGACTTCTTCAAGCATACGGGGCTCCATTACCGGCCCTCAGGGCAATGCGGATACCACCTCCACCATAACCGTTATTCATGTACCCAGCGGAACGGTGCGCCAAACCAGTGTGGGCAGCAACGGCCAGTTCAGTGTTTCGGGCTTGCGGGTTGGCGGGCCTTATCGCATTGAAGTCGACTCCGACCAGTTTCAGGACACCTTTTTGGATGACGTTTACTTGAGCCTGGGTGAACCTTACAGCGCGAACCTTACCCTGAGTGCGCCCCAGGACATTGAAAATATAGTGGTGACGGCCTCACCCATCAGCTCAATTTCGCTGAATGAACGCGGCCCGTCAGCTAATTTCGGGCTTGAGCAGTTGCAGAGTGCGCCAGCCATCAACCGCAATATTTCTGATGTCGTCAGGCTGGATCCCCGCATTTATGTTGACGAGTCCAGGGGGGACCAGAACGGCATTCAGTGTGGCGGCAAAAATCCGCGCTTTAACAGCCTGACCCTGGATGGGGTGCGCATGAACGATTCCTTTGGCCTTAACGATAATGGCTATCCAACAGAAAGGATGCCGTTTTCCTACGACGCTATCGAGCAGGTCGCCGTCGAGTTGGCCCCCTTTGACGTTATTTATGGTGGCTTTACCGCCTGTAACATTAATGCGGTGACCAAGTCAGGGACCAATGAATTTCGCGGTTCTGCTTTTTACGATTACACCAGTGATTCGATGCGAGGAGACTCGCTGGAGGGCGATAAGATCGCTTTGGGAGATTACAGTGAAAAACGTTATGGATTCAGTATTGGTGGCCCGCTCATCAAAGACAAACTGTTTTTCTTTGCTGCCTATGAAAAGCTGGAAGGGGCAAACCTGTTCGAGCGGGGGCCAATCGGCTCCGGCGCTGTCAATATTGTTGATGTGAGTCAGCAGGAACTGGATGAAATTGTCAGTATCGCAAAGGACCTGTATTTGTACGATCCGGGTCCAATCCCTTCCAGTCTGGACAATGAAGACGAAAAACTGTTGGTAAAGCTGGACTGGAATATTAATGATCAACACCGCTTCTCCTTCACCTACAACTATAACGACGGGAATAATTTCACAGAGTCCGATGATGAAAATTACGAGTTTGAATTCGAAAACCACTTGTATGAACGTGGTGCCAAACTCAACTCTTATTCCGGTGCGTTGTATTCAGACTGGAGTGATAACTTCTCCACTGAGATTCGACTGGGATACCTTGATCTGGACAATCGTCAAATTCCGGTGGGCGGTACCGATTTTGGCGAAATTCGGGTTGAGACGCCTAACGTGGACGTTTATCTCGGTGCCGACGACAGCCGCCACGCCAATGACCTCAATTATGACATTCTGAATTTTTCGTTCCGGGGCCTCTATTACTTCGACAATGGCCACAACGTTACATTTGGCTTCGAAACTGAAACATTGGATGTGTTCAACATGTTTGTGCAGCATGCTGAAACTGAAATCCGGTTCCGCAGCATAGACGATTTCCGCGCTGGATTTCCGTCAGCCATTTATTACAACAATGCACCTTCCAATGTGCCACAGGATGCAGCTGCCGAATGGAGCTACACCCTCAACTCCCTGTATATGCAAGATGAATTTGATCTTCTGTACGGAGACCTGACAGTGGTCATGGGCATTCGGTTTGACTGGTATTCGTCCAGCGATAAGCCGATTGAAAACACCGCATTTACACAGGAATACGGATTTTCCAACACCAATACCCTTGATGGTGAAGGGCTGTTTCAGCCTCGTTTGGGGCTGACCTACCGGCTGTCCGACGACACCACACTGAGAGGTGGCCTGGGCTTATACACGGGGGGAAATCCGAATGTGTGGCTGTCTAACAATTTCTCGGCCAACAATGTGTTGCAGTTTGGTCAGCGAGGGCGCAATTTTGGCTATACCGACGGCTCCCGTTCGCTGTTTGATGGCGACATTATTTGGCAGGCAGTTGAGGAAGGGCGCCCGGCCGGGCCCGGATACGGTATCCCTTCTGAACTTTACGAGGCAGTAGCCGGTGGCAGCGGAGACAACTTCGAAATCAACTATCTGGATCCGGGATTTGATTTACCCTCCGAATGGAAATTGTCATTGGGTGTAAACCATACCTTCGATAACGATTACGTAGTGAGCGCAGATCTGCTGGTAACCCATGCCATGGATTCTGCCATTGTTCTGCATGGCGATTTGGAACGGGTAGGCACTACCGAAGATGGTTACCCTATTTATGACAGCGTTCGTGAGCCCAGTTTTGTGCTCACCAATTCAAAAGAAGACAGTACGTCCTATACCTTGTCGGCCTCAATGTACAAATCGTACGACTTTGGCCTGGATTACATCTTGGGTTATGCGTTTACCGAGTCGGAAGACGTGCAACCTATGACCAGCGCTGTAGCATTTTCCAATTACACTAACCGGGCCTTCTTTGACCCGCAGGAACAGGTGTCGTCCACCTCCAACTACAACATTCGTCACCGCTTCACGGCTATGCTGAACTACGAAATGTTTTTGTTTGGTGACTATAAAACCCAGTTGTCTGTGTACGGTTCTTTGAATGAAGGGCAGCCCTACAGTGTGACATACGATGGTACTGTCGACCCGTACGATTTTACGCCCTATCTGGACTTTTTGCCTATCGTGTTGCGTCCGGGTGAAGAACGAAACAGCAATGAGGGCCCATGGTGGGGCAAAGTTGACATCAAGCTGACCCAGGAGTTCCCAGGGCTGGCAGAAGGGCACAGGGCAAGCGCATTCTTGATAGTGGATAACTTCACCAACCTGCTTAACGATGATTGGGGTATTCTCGACGAAGTGGATTTCCCCAATACCGTTGAAGAAGGTTCAGAGCCTTTCTCACGGGTCGGGGATGCGTCTTTGTATGAAATTCGGATTGGGGTCAGGTATGAGTTTTAGAACTGGGCCACGCCGGTAACGTTCAGAGCCGCTCACCGGCGGTAACGGGAAAATGGGGCATCGCTTTTCGGGCGCTGCCCTTTTTATTTTTCAGACGTTCTCGAACAGGTCTTCGACCCGTTGGCGCAGGTTCTCAATTTGGTTTACGTCTGCCGGTGCAATAAAAATGGTGTCGTCACCGGCGATGGTGCCCAGTACCCCGTCTTTCTGGCTCAGTGAATCCAGCAGTCGCGCGATGAGTTGTGCGGCTCCCGGGCTGGTTCGTATGATCACCATGACATTGTTGTGTACAATGTCCAGCACCAGCTGTTTCAGGGGGCTTTTCGCTGTGGGCATGCCAAGCTCGGGCGGCAAGCAGTAGACCATGTCCCCCCTGGCATTGCGGGTGCGTACTGCACCGAACTTACTGAGCATGCGGGAAATCTTGGACTGACTGATGTTGTCAAAGCCCTGTGCTTTCAGAGCGTCCACAATTTCGCCCTGTGAGCCGTAGCTCTCGGCTTTGAGAATTTCCTTGAATGCTTTAATCAGTTGTTCTTGTTTTGCGTTGGCCATGGTCTTCCGCCAAAAAGTATTCGGGCTGCTTGTTAACCATGTATTGTGCCGTAGCGGTGGCATAAGCGCAATTTTGAATGCATAATTATGCACCCTATTGCATGTTCAAAGCGAGATTTGTGGTGAAAGCCCTAGATTAATCTCATCATGCAGGGCAATAGCCTAGCCCGAACGTTGCGATATTCGCCATATGAATAGATAAAATAACCAATATAAATCGTCATTGTTGGTGGTTAGCGCTATCAGACGATTGAGTTTTGCCTTACGTTGCTTTAGGGTGACGGTCCGTTTTTAAACGAGTGTATTCCATAGGAGAAATGGTATGAAAGTAGCCGTGTTAGGTGCTGCCGGTGGTATTGGTCAAGCGCTGTCACTGTTGTTGAAAACACAATTGCCAGCTGGCTCGGAACTGGCTCTGTATGACGTGGCACCTGTTGTACCCGGTGTGGCGGTGGATTTGAGCCACATCCCAACGGCTGTAAAAGTGACCGGCCACGGTAAGGATGAGCTGGATGTTGCCCTGAAAGGCTGCGACATTGTACTTATCCCTGCGGGTGTTCCTCGCAAGCCCGGTATGGACCGCTCTGATTTGTTCAACATCAATGCCGGTATCGTTAAGAGCCTGGTTGAAGGTGTTGCGGAAAATTGCCCTGAAGCGTGCCTGGGAATTATCACCAACCCGGTAAACACTACGGTTGCGATTGCTGCTGAAACGCTGAAGGCCAAGGGCGTTTACAACAAAAACAAACTGTTTGGTGTTACCACTCTGGACGTGATCCGTGCAGAAACCTTTGTTGCTGAACTGAAAGGGCTCAACCCTGCCAATGTGCACGTACCGGTAATTGGTGGGCACTCCGGTACTACCATTCTGCCGTTGCTGTCGCAGGTGGAAGGTGTTTCCTTCACTGACGAAGAAGTGGCAAACCTGACTACCCGTATTCAAAACGCGGGTACCGAAGTGGTTGAAGCCAAAGCGGGTGGCGGTTCTGCAACATTGTCTATGGGCCAGGCTGCAGCGCGTTTCTGTTTATCCCTGGTTGCAGCGATGCAGGGCGAGAACATTGTTGAGTACACTTACGTGCAAACTGACGACAGCGACGATGCTGCGTTCTTTGCTCACCCGGTTCGCCTGGGTGCCAACGGTGTGGAAGAGATTCTGCCTTACGGTGAACTGAGTGCATTCGAGCAATCTGCCAAAGACAGCATGCTGGAAGGTTTGCGTGGCGACATCAAAATTGGTGTTGAATTCGTAAACGCTTAATTTGAAGGCAATGTGCCGGGGCTGATGAAGCCTTTATGAAAAAGCCAGTCAGGTGAACAACCGGCTGGCTTTTTTCATTTTCAGAACAAATAAAAAACGCCAGCACTATGGCTGGCGTCAGAGTGTTGATAAAGCCCCGCTTTCACGCGAAACACTCTGCGGACTGGAGACAAACGTAGCGAGCGAAGAAAGTGCAAGGAAAAAGTCGCCGAAAAACCGCAGTTTACAAATGGTAAATGAGGATTTTGAGAAGACTTTTGACGCCGCAATTTCAAGCGCAGTAGTTTGTCATCAGGGTGACGCCAGCACTATGGCTGGCGTTCTGTATGGGGCAGTTGCTTAACCCGTGTTGCGCATACCAATCGCAATGCCGGCTATCGTTACCATCATGGCTCGTTCAAGCACGCTGTTTTGAGCGTCTTCACCGGCCTTACGGATCCGATCCAGCAATTCAATTTGCAGATAATGCAGTGGCTGGAGGTAAGCAGCCCGGATATTCATGGATTCTTTACCCTGAGGGTCTTTATCCATAATGCTTTCCTGACCGGTCAATGCCAGCAGGGACTCGATGCTTTCCTGCAACTCCTCACGCAATGCTTTTCCGAAGCGCTTGAGTTCCTGAGGTACCAGGCGGGCATCGTATTCCTCGCTAATACGTGGATCGGCTTTGTGGAACACCATGTCGAGCATGGACAGACGGGAGCGGTAGAACGGCCAGTCCTGGAACATCTCATTCACGATGGCTTCGTCTTCTTCCGATTTGACCTTGTCAATGGCGCGCATCACACCTAACCAGGAAGGCAGAACCAGACGGGTTTGGGCCCAGGCAAAAATCCATGGAATGGCCCGCAGGCTTTCGATACCGCCGGAAGGTTTACGTTTTGACGGGCGGCTGCCCAACGGCAATTTGCCCAGTTCCTGCTCGGGGGTGGCGACCCGGAAGTAAGGCACAAAGTTAGGGTCGTGACGCACGGTTGCACGGTAATTGTCACGCCCCAGCGCGGCCATTTTGGTGATCAAATCGCGCCATTCCTTTTTCGGCTCTGGCGGTGGGAACAACATGGCTTCGATGATGGCACTGGCGTAAATGCCCAGACTGCGTTTGGCCAGTGTCGGCATGCCAAACTTGTAGCGGATGGTTTCACCCTGCTCGGTAACCCGGAAGCCACCTTCCAGAGAGCCCGGAGGCTGGGAGTGAATGGCTGCGTGAGCCGGCAGGCCACCGCGGCCAATCGTGCCACCCCGGCCATGGAACAACGTCAGGGTAACGTCGAATTCTTCAGCCAGTTTTACCAGTGCTTCCTGAGACTCGTACTGTGCCCAGCCAGCTGCGATAGCGCCGGCATCTTTGGCAGAATCCGAATAGCCAATCATCACATACTGACGGCCCTTGATGTAGCCACGGTACCAGTCTACGGACAACAGCTTGCGCATAACATCCGGTGAATTGTTGAGGTCGTCCAGGGTTTCAAACAAAGGGGCGACCGGCATTGGCCAGTCAACACCACTTTCTTTCAGCAACAACTGCACCGCCATAACGTCGGATGCTTCACTGGCCATGGATATAATGTAAATTCCAAAACCGTGCTGGCTGTGTTCTGAAATGACCTTACAGGTGTTGAGTACTTCCTGTACTTCTTCAGAGGCATCCCAGTTCGCAGGGAATAGCGGGCGTTTGGAACCCAGCTCCCTGAGCAGGAATGCCTGCTTGTCGGCTTCGCTCCACTGGGCATAATCGCCCAGGCCCAGATAGCGGGTCAGTTCGCTGAACACGTCCGCGTGGCGCTGTGAGTCCTGGCGTATGTCAAGCCGCAGCAGGTGCACACCAAATGCCTGTACGCGGCGAATGGTATCCAGCAGCAAGCCATTCGCGGTAACTTCCATACCGCAGTCACACAGCGACTGGTAACACAGCATTAGTGGTTCGAGCAATTCATCGTTGTGGCTAATCCAGTTGCCTGAATCCACACTGTTGCCTGAGAGGTAATCGGCAATGCCGTCACGGGTTTGCGTGCAGCGGCGCAATAACGGGCGCAGAATGGCCCGATAGGGCTCGTTGGCATCGCCAACCGCATCGCGCAGCGCGGCATTGCAATCGAACATCGAAAGTTCAACCTGCAACTGCTCCAGGTCCAGCGCAAACAACTTGGCGGCCCTTTTTCTGGCCAGCAACAATACCTGCTCGGTTACTTTGTGGGTTACAAAAGGGTTTCCGTCACGGTCACCGCCCATCCAGGAGCTGAAATGAATGGGAGCTGCGTCCAGTGGCAGGCTTACCTTGTATTCCTGTTGCAAACGCAAATCGAGTTCGCGCAAAAACTCCGGTACCGCTTCCCACAGGGAATTCTCAATGACCGAAAAACCCCAGCGAGCTTCATCAACCGGAGTCGGGCGTACCGAGCGAATTTCTTCAGTGTGCCAGGCCTGACTGATTAAATCGGCAATGCGGGTTTCCAGTTTTGCCCGGTCTTCAGTCGATAAAGACTCCTGGTGGATGGCTTTCAGGCAGCGGGCCAGCTCTTTGTGCTTGTGAATGAGAGTACGACGGGTTACCTCTGTTGGGTGCGCCGTCAGAACCAGGTCTACATTCAGCTTGCTGACAGCCTCCTCAACAGAGGATGTGCTGAGCTGGGCTTTGTGCAGATGTTCAAAAAGGGCATCAATGGTCACATCGACGTCCATGGCACTGTTGTATTCCTGCTCGGCGATATTGCCCAGATTCAGGAACTGTGCAAAGGCACGCCCTACTACCAGCAAATCTTTGTCTGCCAGCGTTTTGAAAATTTCTTTCAGATTTTCACTGCTTTGAGCGTCGCCCTGATAGGACGCGCGCCCGTCCTTACGAATCTTCTCAATACGGTCCAGCCAGTCTTGGCCGAGTTCAGACTTAATCGTCTCGCCAAGGACTTTTCCGAGATATCGAACCGTATCTTTTAGTTCAGCGTCATAGTGTGATTGCATAGGCATCCTCCTGCTTGCGTGCGCAATACCTTACTGTTTTGGAAGAAAGTTGTCTAACCTCATTGAGTTATAAATTAAACCCGAAAGAAAGGTTCAAAACTGCCCAAACTTTCGTCCAAGCAAAGCCAGACGCGGTGTGATACACTTGCGCGCCAAGCATTTACAGCATCATACGCTTAAATTCGTTTGATTAATATTTGAACAAAAATTGTAATTTAATTTCAGGAGTGACTGTGACTGATAAATTTTCCACCGTTGAAACGCAAGCCAGCTACGGTATTGGCTATCAGATGGGCCAGCAGCTTCAATCGAATCCTTTCGAAGGCCTCACACTGGATGCCGTGGTAGAAGGGATCCGGGATGCTTTTAACGGTGAAGCCCAGCAAGTGGATAACGAGGCCTTGCGCGAAGCGTTTGGTCAGATCCATCAGCGCATGCAGGCAGCCAAGGCTGAAAAAGCCAAAGCGTTTATTGAAGAAGGGGCCAACTATCTGGCTGAGAACGCCAAGCGTGAAGAAGTAACCGTGACTGAGTCCGGGCTGCAATACGAAGTTTTAGCCCAGGGCGATGGTGAAAAACCAACCGCTGACAGCACCGTTCGCACCCATTACCACGGAACCCTGATCGACGGTAAGGTGTTTGATAGTTCTTACGACCGCGGTCAGCCGGCCGAGTTTCCGGTATCCGGCGTGATTAAAGGCTGGACCGAAGCACTGCAAATGATGCCTGTAGGCTCTAAATGGCGTCTTTATGTGCCCCATGATCTGGCTTACGGTGAGCAGGGCGCCGGTGCTGCAATTGCACCTTACAGCACACTGGTATTTGATGTTGAATTGCTCGACATTATTGGCTAGTCAGCCTTGTCCCTGTGTGGTCACCCTGGCCGGTGGCCACCTTTAGTCTGTGTAAACATTCCCTTTCCGGCTACTCCTTACCCCACAAGTTAAATAACTCCGGCTTTAATCTCTCTGTTTCTTTGTGGTAACCCTATGACTAATATAGTATTTTACGCTGGCTATTGAGTTTTGGCCAAGCTGCTCAGAGTTGTTATCCGGCTGCGCGCGTTTACAATACCAGCACACATGTTTAAGGACGTATGATTATGATTATCAAGCCTAAAGTTAGAGGCTTTATTTGTACCAATGCACACCCTGCAGGGTGTGCTGCTTCAGTTGCCGAGCAAATAGACTATGTCCGCCAGCAAGGGGATTTGGGGGAAGGCCCCAAAAACGTACTGGTAATCGGCTGCTCCACCGGTTACGGGTTGGCTTCCCGAATCACTTCAGCGTTTGGATACGGCGCCAAAACCCTGGGTGTCTGTTTTGAAAAAGAGCCCTCCGAGCGCAAAACCGCCACTGCAGGCTGGTACAATACAGCGGCATTTCATCAGCAGGCTGCCGAAGCAGGCCTGTATGCGGAAACCCTTAACGGTGACGCATTCTCAGACGAGATGAAGCAACAGGTAATCGAGAAGATTAAACAGGATTTGGGTACTGTAGATCTGGTTATCTACAGCCTGGCGTCTCCCCGGCGTACCGACCCCAAAACCGGAGTTACCTATAAATCGACCTTAAAACCCGTGGGTCAGTCTTACACCACCAAAACCTACGATACAGATAAGGATTTGGTGCACGATGTCACTCTGGAACCCGCCAATGACGATGAAATCCTGAATACCATCAAAGTCATGGGCGGTGAAGACTGGGAATTGTGGATGGATGCTCTGGTTGAAGCTGGTGTGGTGGCTGAGGGCTGTAAAACCACGGCTTATACCTATATCGGTAAGGCTCTGACCTGGCCGATTTATGGTCAGGCAACCATCGGTAAAGCGAAAGAAGACTTGGATCGTGCCGCAGCATCAATCAACGGCAAGTACAGCAGCTTGTTGGTGGATGCTCATGTTTCATCGCTGAAGGCTCTTGTAACTCAGGCCAGTTCTGCCATTCCGGTTATGCCTTTGTATATCTCGCTGATTTACAAGGTAATGAAGGAAGAAGGCACCCATGAAGGCTGTATTGAACAGATATTTGGTCTGTTTAACGGCTGCCTGTATGGTGATGCTCCGACTCTGGATGAAAAAAACCGTTACCGTATGGACGGTAAGGAAACCAACGACGCAACCCAGGCGAAAATTCAGGCTTTGTGGGATCAGGTTACTCAGGATACTTTCCATGAACTGAGCGATTACGCCGGTTACAACCACGAATTTTTGAAACTGTTTGGTTTCGACATTGATTCAGTAGATTACGAACAGGACGTTGACCCTCTGGTAGGGTGGTAAGGCCGTTTTGTAGAGCCGTCTGTACGACGGCTTTTTTGTGCTCGTGATTACCCGATTGTGCCTGTGACCTGAATAATATAACCAACAAAAAATGTGGTTAATCCATTATTTGCGTAGCGTAATTGAGGTGGATAATGCTAAAATCCCGAAATTAAGTAGCGGGTTGTTCGACTCTGCTTCTCAACGCCGGTACTTAAAAGCGCATCACAACGAGGCTGCTCAGTTTAGTCAATCGTTGGTCAAACAAAAAAATAAACACCAGTAAGCGACTTTCTGGCCGTGCCGATTCAGGCGGACCCAGTGGAACGGGAAGAAAACATCAGGGTGAGTGTTGTTTAGTTTCAATGGGGTGACTAGCACCCGTTGAAAGTGCGTTTTTGCATGCTGACAGGCAGCCATGCTGCGGTTATGCAAAAGGGTATTTCTATTAGAGTAGTGCGATAAACATATGATAAAAATCAAGAAAGGTCTCGACCTCCCTATTAAGGGAGCGCCGCAACAGCAGATCGCCGATGGGGCTGCTGTAACGCGCGTTGCCGTTCTGGGAGAAGAATATGTGGGTATGCGTCCTACCATGCACGTCCAGGTTGGCGACAAGGTGAAAAAAGGCCAGATTCTTTTTGAAGACAAAAAGAATTCCGGCGTTAAATTCACCGCACCAGCTGCAGGCGAAGTGGTAGAGGTAAACCGTGGTGCCAAACGTGTTCTTCAATCCGTTGTGATTAAAGTTGAAGGTAACGATAGTGTTGCTTTTGATACCATCCCTGCGGACCAGATCGCCAGCGCATCCAGAGAACAGCTTCAGAACGTTCTCGTTGAATCCGGCATGTGGACGGCGCTTCGAACCCGTCCTTACAGCAAAGCGCCTAAATTGGAATCTGTTCCGCACTCGATTTTTGTGACGGCAATGGATACCAACCCGCTCGCCGCCGATCCGGCAGTTATCATCGCCGAACGTGAGGCAGACTTCGTTAGCGGTCTGAAAGCGCTCAAGCAATTGAGTGGCGGTCAGGTGTTTGTCTGTAAAGCCAGCGGTGCAAATATCCCTACCGGTGACGCTGCAGTTGATATCGAAGAGTTTGGTGGCCCACACCCGGCAGGTCTGGCCGGCACACACATTCACTTCCTGGATCCGGTTGGTGGCAAGAAGATCGTCTGGCACATCAATTATCAGGATGTGATGGCGATAGGTTCATTGCTGACCACCGGGGAGTTGGACAATCGTCGTGTTATCGCGGTAGGTGGCCCGGCTGCCAAGAATCCTCGTTTGGTTACCACACTGATCGGTGCTGACCTGAACGAACTGGTTGCCGCTGAACAGGAAGGCGATGACGTGCGTGTGATTTCCGGTTCCGTGCTTAACGGCACCACCGCGCAAGGCGTACACGCTTACCTTGGGCGTTTCCATTTGCAGGTTTCGCTGCTTAAGGAAGGTCACGAGAAAAAACTGTTTGGCTGGTTAGCTCCAGGTTCAGACATGCATTCTGTTACGCGTGCCTATCTTGGGCACCTTACCGGCAGCAAGTTGTTCAGCATGACCACTTCCACCAATGGCTCTGAGCGTTCCATGGTTCCAATTGGTAACTATGAGCGTGTGATGCCTCTGGACATCATTCCCACCCTGTTGCTTCGCGATCTTATCTCTGGTGATACAGACAGCGCACAAGCATTGGGTTGCCTCGAGTTGGACGAAGAAGATTTGGCCCTGTGTACCTATGTATGCCCGGGTAAATACAACTACGGACCAATCTTACGCGGCTGTTTAACCACCATTGAGAAAGAGGGTTAAGTCATGGGTTTGAAAGCGTATTTGGAAAAAATCGAACCGAATTTCGAGCCGGGTGGTAAATACGAGAAGTGGTATGCGCTGTACGAAGCCGCTGCAACCATTTTCTATACCCCGGGTAAAGTTAACAAAGTCGGTACTCACGTGCGTGACAGCATCGACCTGAAACGCATCATGATCATGGTGTGGATGGCGACTTTTCCGGCCATGTTCTTTGGTATGTACAATATTGGTCTTCAGGCGCAGGACGCCATCGTTGCCGGAGCGGGCACTCTGCCTGACAGCTGGCAGGCTGGCTTGTTCACAGCCCTGGGCGGTGACCTGGCCAATGCTGGTGGCCTTGGGCTGTTTTTCTACGGCGCCTGTTTCTGGTTGCCCATTTATGCGGTTACGTTTGTGGTCGGTGGCTTCTGGGAAGTACTGTTTGCTTCTGTGCGTAAGCACGAAGTGAATGAAGGTTTCTTCGTAACGTCGGTACTGTTTGCCCTGACCTTGCCTGCCACCATCCCGTTGTGGCAAGTTGCACTGGGGATTACCTTTGGTGTGGTTATCGCCAAGGAAGTATTTGGCGGAACCGGGCGTAACTTCCTCAATCCGGCTCTGGCCGGGCGTGCGTTCCTGTATTTTGCTTATCCGGCACAGATTTCCGGTGATCAGGTATGGGTAGCCGCAGATGGTTATTCTGGTGCGACGTCTTTGAGCCAGGCTGCTACTGGTAGCTTTGACTACTCCAACACGGCTCAATGGTGGGATGCGTTCTATGGTTTCCTGCCAGGCTCAGCCGGCGAAGTATCCACACTTGCCATCATGATTGGTGGCCTGTTCATTATTTACATGCGCATTGCCAGCTGGCGTATTGTCGCCGGTGTTGCTTTGGGCGTGGCTATCTTTGCAACCTTGCTGAATTTGATTGGAAGCGACACTAACCCCATGTTTGCTATGCCTGCGCACTGGCACTTTGTTGTGGGTGGCCTGGCGTTTGCGATGTTCTTCATGGCAACTGACCCGGTTTCTGCCGCTTTTACAAACAAAGGTAAATGGGCGTTCGGTATCTTCATCGGATTTAT
Source organism: Alteromonas aestuariivivens (assembly GCF_003367475.1). Lineage (GTDB taxonomy): Bacteria > Pseudomonadota > Gammaproteobacteria > Enterobacterales > Alteromonadaceae > Alteromonas > Alteromonas aestuariivivens. The sequence goes on along the minus strand of NZ_QRHA01000015.1, from coordinate 19,585 downwards.
GACAGTGTTGATTCGTGTCCTGAACCCTGCTTTCCCTGAAGGCGTAATGTTGGCGATTTTGTTTGCCAACCTGTGGGCACCACTGTTCGACTACTTTGTCGCTCAAAGCAATATTAAACGGAGGGTTGCCCGTGTCGGCTAAGAAAGAATCGTTTGGAAAAACCGTCGGCGTAGTCGTTGCCGTCTGTTTGGTCTGTTCTATCGTGGTTTCCAGTGCTGCGGTTGGTCTTCGCTCTCTGCAGCAGACCAACGCGGAATTGGATAAGAAAACCAACATTCTGACTGCGGCCGGCCTCTTCGAAGCTGGCATGAGCAACAGTCAGATTGAAGAAGCTTACGAAAACAATATCGCTCCGCGCTTTGTTAACCTGCAAAGCGGCGAGTTTGTTGACGCGCCTTCTAAAGACTACGACATGTACAAAGCGGCCAAGAATCCTGAAATGAGCACCAAGCTGGAAGGGAGCAATGTTGGCTTCCAGCGTGTGCCTGACGTAGCCAGCGTATACCTGGTGAGCGACAAGCAAGGTAACATCACCCGTCTGATTCTGCCGGTACACGGTAGCGGACTGTGGGATCTGATGTATGGCTTCCTGGCGCTGGATGCAGATGGCCAGACCGTTAAGGAACTGATCTATTACCAGCAGAAGGAAACTCCTGGGCTGGGCGGTGAAGTTCAGAACCCTGCCTGGCAGGAAAAGTGGGACGGCAAGAAACTTTACGAAAATGGTGAAGTGGCCATTCACGTTAAGAAAAACGCTGACCCAGCCAATCCGCACACTGTTGACGCCCTTTCCGGCGCTACGCTTACCAGTAATGGCGTAGAAAACACCATCCGTTTCTGGACCGGTGAACAGGGTTTCGGGCCTTTCCTGAAAAAACAAGCATGGCGTTCTTAAAGGGGTAATATCGTGGCAGATACCAAAGAAATGAAAAAGGTCCTCTTCGGACCGGTTCTTGATAACAACCCGATCGCCCTGCAAGTGTTGGGGATTTGTTCCGCACTGGCGATCACTACCAAGCTGGAAACCGCTCTGGTTATGGCCCTGGCTCTGACCAGCGTAACCGCGTTTTCCAACCTGTTTATATCCCTGATTCGGAATCAGATCCCATCCAGCGTGCGGATCATCATACAGATGACCATTATCGCTTCACTGGTAATTGTGGTGGATCAGATTCTGAAAGCTTATTCCTATGAGATTTCCAAGCAGCTCTCGGTGTTTGTTGGTCTTATCATCACCAACTGTATCGTGATGGGCCGCGCAGAAGCCTACGCAATGAAGTCTCCACCACTGATGAGCTTCCTGGACGGTATCGGTAACGGCCTTGGATATTCATTTATCCTGGTGTGTATCGGCACTATCAAGGAACTGTTCGGTTTCGGTACCATTTTGGGCTTCGAAATCCTGCCACTGGTACAAAATGGTGGCTGGTATCAGGGCAACGGCCTGTTGATCCTGCCGTTTAGCTCATTCTTCCTGATTGGTGGCATGGTGTGGTTGATCCGTACCTTCCGTCCGGAACAAGTTGAGCCTAAGGAGTAAGTGATGGAACATTATTTGTCATTATTTGTGCGCTCGATTTTTATCGAGAACATGGCACTGTCTTTGTTCCTGGGAATGTGTACGTTCCTGGCGGTATCAAAGAAAATCAAAACTGCTATGGGGCTGGGTGCTGCGGTTATCGTAGTACTTGGTATTTCCGTACCGGTTAACCAGGTAATCTACGTAAACATTCTGGCACCCGGGGCGCTGGCCTGGGCGGGTTTCCCGGATGCTGACCTGAGCTTCCTGAACTTCCTGACCTTCATTGGTGTTATTGCAGCGCTGGTGCAGATCCTGGAGATGAGCCTGGATAAATTCTTCCCGGCTTTGTACAACGCATTGGGGATCTTCCTCCCACTGATCACGGTAAACTGTGCCATCTTCGGTGGTGTGGCCTTTGCCGTGCAGCGTGAGTACAACTTTACAGAGAGCATCGTTTACGGTGTTGGCAGTGGCATGGGTTGGGCTTTGGCAATTGTATTGCTGGCCGCCGTGCGTGAGAAACTCAAGTATGCGGACATGCCGGACGGTATCCGTGGTCTGGGTTCGGTGTTTATGATCGCCGGCCTGATGGCATTGGGCTTCCAGTCATTCACTGGTATTCAACTGTAATCCAGCACGGGAGCATAATTTAAATGAGTCAGATAGAAATCTTTTTGGGCGTAGGCATGTTCATTGTGATCGTGTTGGCCCTGGTATTCATCATCATGTTCGCCAAGTCGAAGCTGGTGCCTTCTGGTGATGTACGAATTACAATCAACAACGACCCTGAAAAAGCCATTACCACCTCTCCTGGTGGCAAGTTGCTGGGTGCGTTGGCCGATGCGGGAATCTTTGTATCCTCTGCCTGTGGCGGTGGTGGTTCATGCGGCCAGTGCCGGGTGGACGTTAAGTCCGGTGGTGGCGAAATTCTGCCAACCGAACTTGACCACATAACCAAACGCGAAGCGCGTTCTGGCTGTCGTCTGTCCTGTCAGGTGGCCGTCAAGCAGGACATGGACATCGAATTGCCTGAGGAAGTATTCGGTATCAAGAAATGGGATTGTGAAGTTATCTCTAACGATAATAAAGCAACTTTCATTAAAGAACTGAAACTGAAAATTCCAAATGGCGAAAGCGTGCCTTTCCGTGCCGGTGGTTACATTCAGATTGAAGCTCCACCACATCACGTAAAATATAAGGATTTTGATATCCCGGCTGAATACCGTGGTGACTGGGAGCGCTTTGGCTTCTTCAACCTGGAGTCCAAGGTTGACGATGAAACCATACGTGCCTATTCCATGGCTAACTACCCGGAAGAAGAAGGCATTATTATGCTGAACGTGCGTATTGCTACGCCGCCGCCGAATAATCTGAGCCTGCCTTGCGGTAAGATGTCTTCGTACATCTGGAGCCTCAAAGAAGGTGATAAGGCAACCATTTCCGGTCCGTTTGGTGAATTCTTTGCCAAAGATACCGACGCTGAAATGGTGTTCATTGGTGGTGGTGCGGGTATGGCGCCAATGCGCTCGCACATCTTCGACCAACTGCGTCGAATCAAAACCGATCGTAAAATCTCGTTCTGGTACGGTGCCCGTTCACTGCGCGAAATGTTCTACGTAGAAGATTTCGATATGCTGGCTGAGGAAAACGAAAACTTCGAGTGGCACGTTGCCTTGTCGGATCCGCAACCGGAAGACAACTGGGAAGGATACACCGGGTTTATCCACAACGTATTGCTTGAGAACTATCTGAAGGACCACCCGGCTCCGGAAGACTGTGAATTCTACATGTGTGGACCACCGATGATGAACGCTGCCGTTATCAATATGCTCAAAGACTTGGGTGTAGAAGATGACAACATCCTGCTGGATGATTTTGGTGGCTAATTACTGAAGCTGTAGAAAAGGGGGGCGGAAGGCCCCCCTTTTGGTATTTGGTAAATAAGAGAAAGTATCAATGATGCACCAATTCAGAATGGCTTTTTTGTTCGCCATCGTGTTTGTGGCCGGGTGTGGTCAACCTGATACACCGGTCATCCACCTCAGCGGGCCAACCATGGGAACCACCTACAACATAAAGTACGTGGTGGAGCAGGGTCAACCGATTGCCGACCTTCAAAGCCAAGTTGACGCGCGACTGGTGGAAATTAATAAGCTGATGTCAACTTACGACACTACGTCAGAGTTGTCACGGTTCAATCAGTACCGTTATACCAACCCCTTTCCGGTTTCTGCACAAACCCGCGCCGTCGTGCAGGAAGCTCTGCGACTGGGGCAGCTCAGCCATCAGGTTCTCGATGTTACCGTCGGTCCGTTGGTTAATCTGTGGGGGTTTGGGCCTACCAAGCGCCCTGAAAAGATACCCACACAGGACCAGATTGAAGCAGTACGAGGTTACGTAGGGCTCGACAAGCTTGCCGTTGACGACAACGCACTGGTTAAGTCCCATCCGATGCTGTACGTGGATTTATCTACCATTGCAAAAGGTTACGGTGTTGATCAGGTTGCCGAAGTTCTGGAGGCCAATGGCCTGCATGACTATCTGGTAGAAATTGGCGGCGAGATGCGGGTTAAAGGTGTCAGGGGAGATGGCCAGGCCTGGCTGATAGCGATTGAAAAGCCGGTTTCTGACCAGCGCGCGGTGCAGAAGGTTGTGTCGATTGGCACTAATGCCATCGCCACTTCTGGTGATTACCGCAATTTTTACGAACAGGATGGCGTACGCTATTCTCACCTTATTGATCCTCGCACCGGCATGCCGATTCAGCATAATGTTGTGTCTGTGACCGTGGTGCATCCGTCTTCGATGACTGCTGATGGTCTGGCTACGGCATTCAATGTGATGGGATGGGAAGACGGCATTGCACTGGCTGAACAACAGGAACTTGCGGTATTCATGATCCGTAAGACGGGCGATGGATTTGAAGAATACGCTTCACCTGAATTTGAAGCGCAAGTAGAAGTACATAATTAAGAGGTCACTATGTCGACATTTCTTCTGGCATTTGGTTTTTTCCTGCTGATGGTGCTTGCCATGGCGGTAGGCTATCTGGTTCAGCGCAAATCCATTTCAGGCAGTTGTGGAGGCCTGGGGGCACTGGGCATCGAAAAAGCGTGTGATTGCCCTGAGCCCTGTGATCGTAAAAAGGCACGCATGGAGAGAGAAGCGGCGCGCCAGAAAAAGCTCGCTGAGTGGAAAGAAAACCAGATCCTCTGATACCTCATTGCCGCTCCTGCCAAGGTAGGGGCGGTTTTCCCGCGAATTATTCAGTTTAACCCGGCTGCACGCATTACCGAGTAGGCTTTTAGCCCGAATAATGTAAAATACTGGTTATGTGTACAGTTGTGCTAAGCCATGCGTAAAATCATTCATGTCGACATGGATTGCTTCTATGCTGCGGTGGAGATGCGAGATGACCCTGGTCTGACCCATCTGCCCATAGCCATAGGGGGCAGTTCCGAGCGTCGTGGAGTGATCTCCACCTGCAATTATCCAGCGCGAAAGTTCGGTGTGCGTTCCGCCATGGCGACCGCTTACGCAAAACGTCTATGCCCGGATTTGGTGTTGCTGAAAGGGCGTATGGATGTGTACGTGCAGGAATCCCGAAAAATTCGCTCTATTTTTGAGCGTTACACCTCTGTGATTGAGCCCCTGTCACTGGATGAAGCGTATCTGGATGTAACCCATTCCAACTGGTTTGGTGGCAGTGCAACGCTTATTGCAGAAGATATTCGACGCTGCATCAAAGAAGAACTGAATCTCACGGCATCGGCAGGTGTTGCGCCCTGTAAGTTTGTTGCCAAGGTGGCGAGTGATGAAAACAAACCCGATGGTTTGTGCGTGATAACGCCAGACAAACTGGATGGGTTTGTGCGTAAAATGCCACTGGAGAAAATTCCCGGTGTGGGGCAGGTCACCATACAAAAGCTGCATCGAATGGGCTTGCAGCGCTGCGAAGATGTGCGGGATTATCCTCTGGAGCGGCTGCAAAAAGCGTTCGGTAAATTCGGTGCAGTTTTATGGAACCGTGCTCACGGTATTGACGAACGACCGGTAAATACTCACCACGAGCGCAAGTCGATAGGGGTTGAACGCACGCTCAGTGAAGACATTCATTCGCTGGAGGAATGTGTGGCGATGGTAGCGGAGTTGCTGCCCAAGCTCAATGAACGTGCAGAGCGACATCTGCAGCGGCATGGAGACGGCAGGGAACTGCGAATTCGATCGCAGGGCGTGAAACTCAAGTTTCAGGATTTTCAGCTCACCACCGTGGAGCATCGTCAATCCAGTCTCATTGAAAGCTACTTCACTGAACTAATGCAGGAGGCTTTTGAACGCAGCAATGGCAGGGGCATTCGGTTAGTGGGTGTGCATATTGGTCTTGAAAACGAAGCTCAGGCTACCATGAACTCAGTGGTCCAGTTGAAGCTTCCCCTGGAGGAGAGTTAAGTAAATGAAATACGAGTTGAAAACAGGCTTTTATCGTCATTACAAAGGGAATTTTTACGAGGTTTTGGGGGTAGCTACCCATTCGGAGGATGAATCGAAGCTGGTGGTGTACCGGCCCTGTTACGGCGATCGGGCCCTGTGGGTGCGACCGTTGTCGATGTTCGGTGAATACGTTGAGGTGGAGGGGCAATCCGTTCCGCGTTTTGACTATACAGGCGATACAGAACCAAAATAACCCCATGGTAACGCTGATCTTTTTGCTTCTATGGTTCATAGTGTAAACCTGAATGTTTTAGAACGGGGAAACACAGTGCAAAAGTTTAAAGTGATCAGTGCGTTGGGCCTTGGCCTTTTGTTCGCATGCGCCACACAGGCACAAATGCAATTTGACGATGTTGATATAACCGATACACCCCTTAGGGGATCTGTGCACATGTTGCAGGGAATGGGGGGGAATATTGGCGTTTCAGCCGGCAAGGATGGCATTCTGATTATTGATGATCAGTTCGAACCCCTGGCGGAAAAAATCTCCGCCGCACTGGATGAACTGGGAAGTGGCGGCCCCAGATACATCATTAATACCCACTACCATGGCGATCATACCGGTGGGAATGCCCATTTTCACACTCACAAAGGCAGTACCATTTTCGCTCACGAAAATGTTCGCATCCGGCTGGCCAGTGACGACTCTGTTGATGAGGCTGCACTGCCGGTAGTGACCTATGAAGACGGCATTAAACTGCATTTCAACGGTGAAACCCTGCATGTTATGCACTTGCCTTCAGCTCACACCGACGGTGACAGCGTGGTGTGGTTTGAGCAATCCAACATTTTGCATACCGGTGATCTGCTGTTCAATGGATTGTTTCCGTTCATTGATTTGTCAGCCGGGGGAAGCGTTAGCGGTTACATTGAATCGGTGAAGAGCCTGCTTGAGAAGGTGGATGAAAACACCATGATCATTTCCGGTCACGGGCCTATCGCCAACAAAAAGCAGTATGAAAGCAATCTGGCCATGATCGAAGAAACCTATGCGTACGTTCAGGCGCAAAAAGCAGCCGGGAAATCTCTGGATGCGGTCATTCAGGAAGGGCTGGATGAAAAGTGGAAAGACTGGTCCTGGAGTTTTATTTCTGAAGAGAAGTGGATTTCGACTTTGTATCAGTAAAGTATAAGGCGAGGCGGTTTTGCCGCCTCGCGCTTGTTTTCTTTAAGGCTGTGCAGAGTATACCTGTTGTCCGGCCACCCAGGTTTGTAAAACCCGCGTTTTCCAGATGTCTTGTGCCTCAATGGCAAAGATATCCTGATCTAGCAGAATGAAATCTGCCCATTTGCCGGGCATCAGAGAACCCAGCGTATCCTCACTGTGGGCAGCATAAGCTGCATCCAGCGTGAACCCACGAAACGCCTGCTCCAGAGTCAAAGCCTCTTCTGGGTACCATCCTTTAACTGGCTGGTTGTTTCTGTCCTGGCGCGTTACCGCCGCATGCAAACCGTAAAACGGATTGGCCAGCTCAACCGGAAAGTCTGAACCCAGCGGAATGGCGATTCCGGACTGATGCAGTGTTTGCCAAGCATAGGCGCCTTTCATGCGTGCTTTGCCCAAGCGGGCTTCCGCCATATTTTTATCGCTGGTTGCGTGGGTAGGCTGCATGGAGGGCAGTATTTTGAGTTCGGCAAAACGCTCCAGGTCGTCCGGGGTGATCACCTGGGCATGTTCAATACGGTTACGCAACGCCTGGCCACCCAGTTTGGCGAAGGTTTGCGCAAACTGATCCAGTGCAAGATGGTTGGCTTTGTCACCAATGGCGTGGAAATTCAACTGGAAGCCAGAGCCAATGATGTGATTGAAAAGTGGCCCGAACTGGTCCGGCTGAGTGAGCATAAGGCCGTGCTGTTCCGGGGCATCGGAATAGGGTTCCAGCAGCGCAGCTCCGCGACTGCCCAAGGCCCCATCACCATAGGCCTTCACACTGCGAATATTGATAAAGTCGTCGAGGCTTCGGATCCGGCCCAAATTGAGCATTTTGTCCAGATCCGGGTCGGTGGCACTGATCATGGCATAAATGCGAATGGGGAGCTTCTTTTCTGCCGCCATTGCCAGATAGAAATCGTAGAGACTGCGCTCAACGCCTGCGTCGTGCATTGCGGTGATCCCTACTGAAAGCAGGTGCTGTCCAGCGGCTTCCAATTGCGCGGCGTACTGCTCTGTTGTGGTTGTTGGCAAATGCTGTTCAACCAACTCCATTGCGTTGTCAATCAGCACCCCTGTGGGATTGCCATCGCTATCGCGTAAAATTTGCCCACCCTGTGGGTCGGGAGTGTCTTTGGTTATCCCTGCAATTTTAAGGGCCCTGGTGTTGGCCCAGCCTGCATGACCGTCTACCCGGCGCAGCCATACCGGGCGGCTTGGTTCGGCTTCGTCTAACTGGCTTGCGTTGGGAAAGGCTTTGTCCGGCCATAATTCCTGATTCCAGCCCCGCCCGGTAACCCATTGTTGCTGGGAATTGGCAAAAACATAGTCAGCCACCATACGGGCGGCATCTCTGGCACTGGCACTTTCCCGTACGTCTACTTGCAGCAGATTCTTACCCAGACCCATCAGGTGGCCGTGGGCATCAATCAGCCCTGGCAACATGGTGCGCTGTTTGCCGTCAATTCGCACAAGGTTGGAATCCGGAAGTGATTTCGGGTCCAGAGCTGATACTTTTCCAGCCTCAACAAGCAGACTGCTGAAGCGAACCAAATCGCCGTCGGCGTTCAGAGTGTAACCGTTGACGTTTTCAACCAGCACAGCCTGGTCTGCCAGCGCCCTGAGGCTCCACAGGCTGCAAAACTGTGCGCAAAAACAAATAATTATGATGCGTCTCATTGTGAGTCCCTTTTACTGATAATGGGGGGGTGTAATAAGTAGTCGTGCTGCCATATTCGAGCCATGCTGGCCTGGCTGATGTTGCCTCCTGACAAGATCACCAGTGCGGTTTGCCCAGGGGGGGTATTCTGGGCCCAGGCTGCGACAGCTGCCATACTCATTGCTGAAGTGGGTTCCACGTGCAGTTTTAGCAGATGCTGCAACCATTGAGTCCAGTAGGCTATCTGAGCTTCTTCAACTTCATAGAAATCGTCCAGTTGCTGCAGCAGCGGAAAGGTGAAGTTACCCACGCTGGGCGTGGCGGCACCATCTGCCAGGGTGTCAGCCGGGCCGGGCAAACATTCAATCCTGCCTGACTGAAGTGAGCGAGCAGCGTCATTGGCATTCAGCGGCTCTGCGCCAATCACTTTGGCATTGGCCAAGGTAGCCCGGGTAGCCAGGAGCGCACCGGAAAGCAATCCGCCACCACCACAAGGCGCAAAGACCGCATCTACTTCACCGGCATCCTGAATGGCTTCGAGCGTGGCGGTGCCTTGGCCGGCAATGATGTCAGGATGGTTATAGGGGGGGATCCAAACCGTACCGGCCTCTTCTGCGGCGACTTTTACCGCATCGTCTGCTTCGGTGCGGGTGGGAAACAGCGACAATTCAGCACCATACATTTGGGTGGCGGCGGCTTTGACTACCGATATGGATTCCGTTGAATAAATAGTGGCAGGAATGTTGAACAGACTGGCAGCATACGCCACGGCCTGGGCGTGGTTACCGGAACTGTTGGCCACAATGCGTTGTGGCAGCTCGCCTTTGTCCTGCAAGTGGCAAAGAAAATTGGTTGCGCCCCTGAGTTTGAAAGCCCCGGTAGTTTGCAGGCATTCGGCCTTGAACAAAACACGTTGCCCCAGCCAGCGATTAAGCAATCCTGATTCCAGAATAGGTGTTCGCTGAACTTTGCCTATCAGGCGCAGCGAGGCAGCGTGGACGTCGTCGAAAGTTGCGGCGGAGCGAGTCACAGTACATCCTTCTGAATTGAATAAAGATTTTCGTACTGTACCATCGAATCGGGTTGGCAGCCTACCTCAATCGCGGGAATGAGGTAGGTGCTTCGGAAGTTAACTGGCTCCCCAAATGAGGTAAATTTTATCCTCCATGGAGAGTGTTGAACCCAATTGCTCTATGGCGTTCCGGCTGGCTTCTGAAGCATTTCCATTACCTGCTCGACTGAGAAGCTGGCTGCTTTCTGGCGTGGTGGGTATTCCTTGAAGCTTTCAAGAAAATTGCCTACGTAAGCCTGAGCGGGTACCAGCAAAAAGGCTCGGTCCAGCAGCCAGTCATAGTAGGTATTTGAAGTGAGTTCGGCTTTTTCGTAAGGGTCCCGGCGCAGATTGAATATTAGTGGCACACGAAGTGGAACGAAGGGCTCCATCCATACGCGGAAGGTGCCGGTTGCCTTTTGCTCCATGAATATCGCCTTCCAGTCGTTGTAGCGCAGGGCGGTAAGGTCGCCATCGTCAGAAAAATAAAAAATTTCGTGCCTGGGGCCCTCAGTGATTTGGCCAGTCAGGTATGGAAGAAAGTTGTACCCATCCAAATGTACTTTATATCGGCGGCTGATGGCTCGATGGCCGGAAAGCAATTTGTCTTTTACATCAGGTTCGCCTGCTGCGGCCAGAAAGGTGGGCAGCCAGTCCATGTGATGCATAATTTCATTGGAAACTGAGCCTGCGGCAATCTTGCCAGGCCAGCGCACCATCGCAGGTACCCGCCAGCCACCTTCCCAGTTGGTGTTTTTTTCGCCGCGAAATGGCGTGGAGGCGGCATCGGGCCAGGTGTTGTAGTGCGGGCCATTGTCGGTGGAATAAAAAACAATGGTATTTTCGGCAATGCCCAGTTCATCCAGTTTGTTAAGGAACTGCCCGATGTGGCCGTCGTGTTCTATCATTCCACAGGTATATTCGTCAGCGTGTGGGTACTGCGCCTTACACTGAGCCATTTTTTGCTCAGAGACATGGGTTCTGAAGTGCATTCGCGTGCCGCTCCACCACACAAAGAAGGGCTTGTCAGCTTCATGGGCCCGTTCAATGAAGTCGATAGCCCGGTTAGCGGTGTCGTCGTCAACCGTCTCCATACGTTTTTTGGTTAGCGGGCCGGTGTCTTCAATTTTGCCTTCTGCGGAAGCGTCAATCACTCCTCTTGGGCCAAATTTCTTAAGGAATTCCGGATTCTTGGGGTAGTCCTCATTTTCCGGTTCTTCCTCGGCGTTGAGGTGATAAAGATTTCCGTAAAACTCGTCAAAACCATGGTTAGTGGGAAGATGCTCGTCTTTGTCGCCCAAGTGGTTTTTACCGAACTGGCCGGTCATGTAGCCGTGATTCTTCAACAGGCCGGCAATGGTCGGGTCTTCTTCCTGCATCCCCAGTTCGGCACCGGGTAAGCCCACTTTGGACAGGCCAGTACGAAAAACTGACTGCCCCATGATAAAGGAGGCTCGCCCGGCAGTGCAGCTTTGCTCTCCGTAGTAGTCGGTAAAAATCATGCCTTCCCGGGCGATTCGGTCAATATTGGGGGTTTTGTAGCCCATCATCCCCATGGTGTAGGCACTGATGTTGGATTGTCCGACATCGTCACCCCAGATAACCAGAATATTGGGTTTGTCTGCGGCCAGAGATGAGCCACACATCATCGCACTCATCAGTAATATACCTCTTACCCACAAGCGGGCGAGTTTGGATTTCAACATGAATGGATTCCTTGGATTAGAATGCCCCGTAATATGTGGGGCTATTGATGAAACAGAACGATTATCCTCAGCCCTCCTGTGGGATGCGGCTGAACTGTCACGGACGTTCCGGGTATACGGTTTTCCAGTCCTTTTTCATATCAACGACCAGCCAGCCATTGGCATGAGCATCCTGCAGCCCTTGCTTGAGCTCCCCGATATGACTGGGGGAGTCGTAGGCAAATTCACGCTCCTCATCGGTGTGATGGATAAGCAGGCCAAAGGACGGAGAATCAGAAGTTGTCCATTGCAACATTTGGTAGTCACCGTCGGAATTGCCGGCTGCAAAGATGGGTTTTTTACCGATGTGCGTGTCTATGCCAATGGGTTTGCCCGGCCCGTCATCCACAAACAGCACATTTTCGGTTTTAACAATGATTGGGGTCCCGTCCATCACTTCATAGGTTACATTGCCCCGGCTGCCAACAACCTGTTGAGGGGGAAGCCCGTAGCGCTGCTCAGCAAAGGCGCGCAAAAAATGCAGGCCGCCGCCAGACACGATGTACACAGTGAAATCATTGCTTTCGAGGTAGTCCACCAATTCCTGCATAGGCTGATAAACCATGTCATAGAAGCGCAAACCAGTAGTGGGGTGGATTGCCGAGTTCAGCCACTGACGCACTTCACGCTGGAATTCGGAAACGCTCAGATTGGCGTGGGACTGATTGATGATTTCCTGCAGTGCGGGTACGCCGCCTGCAAGAGCGGTTTTCAGATCGCCTTCAATGGCCGCCTTTAATACCGGCGAGCTTAGTAGTGAAGGGTCGTCCTTTGCACGCTCCTTGAGTTTGTCCAGCGCATACTGCAGTTGAAAGTACATAGGCTGCTCGCTCCATAAGGTACCGTCGTTGTCAAAAACGGCAATACGATCCTCTGGGGGCACAAAGTCGGGCTTGCTGCTGTCTGTTACGGAGGCTACAAAACTCACGATGGCCTGGCGGCTTTCGCCATCCTGCCAGGATGGCAATGGGGCGCTATAGCAGGAGAAAACGCCAGACATCAGGAGTAAAAAGATTGTGTACTTGCGAAGCATAACCGTATCCCTTTAAACAGGCATTAGCAAGCGTAGCGCAAATTGACGGGATTGCAGTGACAATAAACAACGGGTTTGAGCATTGTGCCCAAACTCGTTGTTTAATTGAGATTATTTCTCCGGATGCAGATTGCGATCGAAGAAATTGGTAATGGTATGGTACAGGTGAATACCGGTTTGTTTACCGCGGATACTGTGCTTTTTACCTGGATAATCCATGGTTTCAAAAGGAATGGCCAGATCTTGCAGGTGCTTGTACAGCATGGTGCTGTGGGTAAACAACACGTTGTCGTCGGCCATTCCGTGGTAAATCAGCAGCGGGCCTTTCAAGTCTTTGGCATACGGGAATACTGATGAAGCCGTGTAGGCGGCATCGTCAGTTTTTGGGTTACCCATGTAGCGCTCGGTGTAATGGGTGTCGTACAGTCGCCAGTCGGTTACCGGGGCACCGGAAACGCCTGCTTTGAAATAATCTCCGGCTTTGAACATGGTCATCAGCGTCATGTAACCGCCGTAACTGTGGCCGTGTACGCCCACGCGCTCAGCGTCAACGTACGGCAGGGTGCGCAGGAATTTAACTCCTTCCACCTGGTCGTCCACCTCAACCGTCCCCATTTGTTTATAAATTGGGTCTTCAAAACCTTTGCCCCGGTAGTTGGAGCCGCGATTGTCGAGGCTGAAGACGACGTAGCCTTTCTTAACCCAGTACTGCATAAGTAAACCGCGGTTTCCGTACCAGCTGTTGGTGACAACCTGGGCGTGAGGGCCACCGTAAAGGAACACAATCGCCGGGTGTTTCCTGGTCAGGTTTTCAGGCTTGTACAGACGGTATTTCAGGTCTACACCGTCTTTTGTTGTAATGGTACCAAACTCGGGTTTGGTCCAGTCGGCAAGATAGGGCGTGAGTGGATGTGAGCCATCCAGTCTGTTTTCTTCCAGCCATGTGATTTGTTTGCCGTCTGCCTGATGAAGGCTGACCTGAGTCGGGGTGTTGATGGTTGAGAAGCTGTCGACATAAATTGAGGCATCTGCGCTGAAGGTGACTCTGTGGTAACCGTCACGCTGTGAAATTCGCTGAATTTTTCCACCTTGCAGTGCAACCTGGTATAGATGGCTTTCAAGTGGAGTATCTTTACGACCTGAGAAATAGACAACGCCACGGGCTTTGTCCACCGCTTTGATACTGTCGACTACCCAATCTCCCGACGTTAACTGGCGCTCCAGTGTGCCATCGTTGTTATAGAGATAAAGGTGTTTAAACCCACTGCGTTCTGACGCCCAGATAAACTGGTTGCTGTCAGCCAGGAAAGTCAGGTCGTTGTGCAGGTTAACCCAGGTGTTACTGGATTCATTCAGCAGCAGGGTCTGTTCTGCATTGGCCACGTTAAAGGCTCTGAGTTCCAGGGTCTGCTGGTCACGGGTTTGCCATTGATAGGTAAAGGTTTCGCTGTCTGGCATCCAGTTTCCGCGGGCAAAATAGATGTCCTGGTTAGCACCCATGTCCACCCAGGTATTTTTCCCTGATTCAATGTTGTGAATGGCCAGTTCAACCTTGACGTTTGGCGTACCGGCTTTGGGGTATTTTTGCTCGATCAGTTTGATCTCATCGGCGTAAATTTCCGAGCGGGTAATCACTTCTACTGGTGTTTCATCAATTTTGGTAAACGCAATCTGCGCTTCATCGGGTGACCACCAGTACCCGGTCATGCGGCCCATTTCTTCCTGGGCAACAAATTCGGCCATTCCGTATTTTATATTGCCGCCGCCATCGCTCGTGATGGCCTGCTCTTTACCGCTGGCAATATGTTTAATGTAAAGGTTTTGGTCTCGAATAAACGAGATATAATTACCCTTGGGAGAAAGTTTGATGTCGGTTTCAAACGCCTCGGTGTTCAGCAATTGCTGTGCTCCTGGCGTACCCAGCCTGTGGTAGTAAACGTCGCCGCCAAGTGGAAACAGCAGTGCCTGACCATCGTTGGACCACAGATAGCTGACGATTCCGGTGCCGGAAAGTCTCATGCGCTCGCGACGCGCTTTTTCTTCGTCCGACAATTGCTCGTCACCACTTTGTAGATCATTGGAATCAAACAATAACCGGGTTTCACCGGATGGGATGTGATACTCCCAAAGATCCAGACGTTCATAGTCGGTCTGCTTGCCTTTTAGAAAGGTAACTCGCTTTCCATCTGGCGATACCTTTAGGCTTCTTGGGGCATTGCCGTCAAGTGATGGAGAGGCAAATATGCGTTCTATGGTCAGGTCCTGAGCCTGAATTACGGTACTGAGCATTAGGGCTCCGAATAGAATGACTTTTTTCATTTTTATCTGTATTTCTGTCTGTGGAAAGCCGATTGTAGTGATTACAGAGGATGACGCAAGGTGACAAGCAATAAAACTGCACTAGTTTTGGGCGCAACCGGGCTGGTTGGGCGGGCACTCGTTCGTTGTCTGCTGCTTGACCCAAGGTATGTGCAGATTACCTGCCTGGTGCGCAGGCCAATTCCTTTTGCTTTTTTCAGTGACCCTTTGAAAAAGCTCACTCCGGTGGTTATTGATTTCGAAAATTTGCAGGACTATCAGGGGTATTTCAACGTTGACCATGTTTATTGCTGCCTTGGTACTACGTTGAAAAAGGCAGGAAACAAAGAGGCATTCCGTAAAGTCGATTTTGAATACGTACACGTTTGTGCCCAATTGGCGCGAGCTCAACGGTGCCAGGGGTTTGTTTGGATATCGTCGGTTGGTGCGGATGCCAACAGCAATAATTTCTATCTGCGGGTAAAGGGGCAGCTTGAAAATGCCATAATGTCCATGCCACAACTTCAGCATGCGGCCGCGGTTCGGCCTTCATTATTACTAGGTAAGCGAGAGGAAAAACGGCCTTTGGAGCAATTCGGGCAGTATGTTGCTCCTGTGGTTGGCATGTTTATGCCTGGCCCGCTGGCAAAATTCAAACCGGTCAGTGCGGTTGAAGTGGCTAACCAGATGGTACGTTTGCAGCATTTTTAATTCAGGAGTAAATCGGTGTCTGCGGGGTTTCGTTGCAAGCAGTTTTATGTCGCGCACGACAGGTGTGCGATGAAGGTGAATACCGACAGCTTGATTTTGGGCAGCTGGGTAGAGCCAATGCTGGCTGCGAGAGCGCTGGACATAGGTACCGGAAGCGGATTGCTGGCGCTGATGCTGGCTCAGAAGCTGGATCACGATTGTGAGATTGACGGTATTGAAATTGATCCGCAGGCAGCGGGCCAGGCGAAGGAAAATATGCAGGCCTCTCCGTGGGGCAGACGTCTTAGGGTGATCTCTGGCGCAGTGCAAGAGTATCACCCAAGCGTACCTTACAACCTGATCATCTCAAATCCACCCTATTTTGCGATGCCAAACGGTTCCACACAGGCATATCAGCAACAGACCATAGAGCGGAAAACCGCACGGCAGGCGACGGGGTTATCCGCTATTGAGTTGTTCTCGTGGGTAAGTAATCACTTATCTCAAGATGGCTTTTTTTATTGTCTCTACCCGTATGGGCGTGTGGAGGAGGTTGTTCAGGTTGCACAGTCAAACGGGTTGAATGTAAAGCGAGTATTACACATTCACAGTCAGCCAGAAAAGGAGCCCCATGTCAGCGCTCTGCAGTTTGGCTTTGGCAATTATCAGGTGGCAATGGAAAACTTGTTTATTCACTCGCAATCAACAACTTACAGCGAAAATTTTCGGCGTTTGTGTGCAAGCTATTATTTGAACTTTTAAGCGTTCCTCTAAGCCCTGGTAGGAAGTTCAGGTGGTAGGGCTTGTTTTTGAGCATTGACTCAGCAATAGTGGGTATGAGGGCACTGTTTCCAGCGGAGGAAAACGCACTATGCAAATATCCAACATACCGCAAAGCATTCAGCCTTATGTACACAATCGCATCTTGCAGCCTTTTGTGTGGCAGGATATTGAGTGGCGGGTACCTTATTACCAAGTTTATGCCAAATTGGAGAATCCGGTGTCAGACCGGGTTATCTACTATAAGCAGCAAAAAATTGCCGTGCTCGAGCTGGGGCGTTATGAAGTGCCGTTGTTCGATCCTTGCCATGGGGGCATTGTTGAAATGCCTGCTCATGCCGTTGTGTTGAGTATCTGTAAGGGAAATCGGTTCGGTTTGTTTGCTTATCCGGCCCAGGCTCTGTTGCCACTGGTCTTTGAGCCGTGGGGCGAATCGGAGAAAATCAGGTAGTCATTTTTTCTTTTACCTGCTGATGTAAAAAAACCGCCAGAAAGGCGGTTTTTTCAATATTGGTGTAACAGACTAGCTTTTCACCAGTACCGACACTTTTTCAATGCCGGCAATTTTCACCTGGTTCATTACTTCCACCACGATACCGTGTTCGGTATCTTCATCTGCCTGAATAGCCGCAGAGTCGGTGTTGTTTTCAGCCAGGAAGGTCTGCGCGTTCGCAACAACCCGGCGAATATCAACTTCACGGCCACCCATGGTGATAACACCTTGGGCGTCAATCCTGATAGACAGGGATTTTGACGGCTGATTGGTCTGTGGGTTGTTGTTATCCGGACGGTTTACATCCAGACCTTTTTCTTTCACAAAAGAAGTGGTAACAATGAAGAAGATCAACATGATGAACACAATGTCCAACATGGGCGTCATGTCAATTTGAGCCTCGTCATCGGCCGATGTATGTTTTTTTCTTTTCATCTCGTATTCTTTCTTCTCTTAAATTCGAGCTCACCAGTATACCTTCTGTCACAAAAATGGACAGCATTTTGTACAAACTGGCACTATTTGTAACACTTGTTGGTGGCTAATTGACCAAACGTCAATGCGATGGTTCGCCGCTCAGCGCTTTTTCTTTTCTAATGCACTACCCAGCTGATAAAAATACAACATTAACGCCTGGTTAAGTTGTTTACGCAAATTACCATGAGGATAAATGCCAAGTCTAGCCTCTGTCGACATTTTAGTTCCCTGAACCAAAAACGCGTTCTTAAGAGCGTTATCCTGAATGCAGGCTTCGAATGCCCGGGCGGCCATTTCCTGAGGCATGGCATAATAATACATTTTCAACGCCCGATCAGCTTCGATTGAGCGCTTGAGATAAGCGCTGGGTGTATTTTCCTGGTTGAGGAACATCATTCTGAAGCATTCGCACAGCTGTTGGTTCAACGGGTGTTCGTCTGCAGGGATGTCGTCCAGCCAGGCCTGTGATGCAAAGCTGCCCGCAGCGGCCGTGGGAAATACTTTGGCTGCAATATAATGGTCAAAACTGTGGCATATATATACACCACTTTTTTGTATCTTCTGAGTGTATAATTGATACATGACCAGTCAATAAGGATGTTGTGCTTATTACTTCTGAGTTGCTTAGATACAAAAAAATGGAATACAAAAATTTACAGATATCGTTAGTTACAGAGAAATAGCAAAAACTGTAGAGAATACAAAAAACACTATTTTATTAAGGCTTTTTATGGGGTAAGGATGTAAGCATGTATTGAACGCTTAAGTTATCACCACCCGTAATATTTAATGGGATTGACAATAGCCCTACACTTTTCAATCAAGTCCGTCTGTAACATGTCGTGAATCGCGTGTAAGAGCCAGAAAGATGAGTTTCTAATTTGGAAGAGCGTGAGAAAAAACATGCTGAAATAGTCAATCCCTGTTTTTGCGACTAAATCTTCAGAAAGGATGTTATACGCATTTGTGAGATTCTTAGCAGTATGTAATAGGAACAAAGAAGATTTCAGATTCTGAAAAATTGAATTATTCACATTCGGCCTTTGTAAATATGAGCTTTTATTTACAGAAGAGTAGATTGACAGAACATATAACGCTTTTGTATCCGTGGTCCCAGGCGCAGTATTAGAGAACGAACGGACCGTTAAATCCAAGGTTCTTTCGTCAACACTGAATTTTGATTTTGCGCCGTTGTAAAAGTTTTTTGTTCCATTAACTTCGTATCTAGTTTAAAAGAAAAGACTATCTATGTGCCTTTACACTCTCTTCTAGCAGCGTTTTAGCGGCGCGGCTGATATTGAAATGGGAGTCACATATAAAAGCTCGATACTTCAAGTCTATCTGCTTTGGTTTGAGATAGGATTTTAGCTTCTGACTAAACCCCATCTGGTTAACGTACTGGCTTCTGATAGTGTTCCTAAGATTACGCTTCGCTTGGGTAATTCCTTTTATAGGGTTAATGCTGACAAATTTGTTATTGAGAACTTGATCTTCGTACTTATCATCGAGAAATGAGGTCGACACGTCTTCGCTTTTAGCAAACGTGTGCCAAATATTTCTACTTTTGTGAACAACATAATCTTGTCGTTCTTTTGCATACTTAAAAGATGGAGCAATGCCCTTAGAACCAGCTAAATCCATTAATACTTTGTATATAGTAGGCCCATAGCCTTGTTTGGCTGTGACATTTTCAACGTGCCATGCCCTAGCCATTGTTACTTTAATAGCGGCGATCACTTGCCCATTTAACACAAAGGCAATTACTGGAAACTCGGGCTTATTTAATGCCAAGGAAGGTTGCTTAAAGTAAGTGAACAAAGAAATGTTATCAATATCCTTTAACGCCAACGGTGTGCTCCTTTGTCAGTTTATAAAGGTGGTGAAACGTATTGTATTTGTAAATTAAATATCGCTTAAAGATGTGTCCATTTTTACTGGATCAGATCAATAATTTCAGATTCTGAAAAATGCCCCGAATTCAGATAATAAGTGCACCACTCATGGTTAAACGGTGAGGAGAGATCAACTGCCTGTTGGTGGTACTCTGTAATCGCCAAAAAACAAGATTAGCTACCATGAGTTACAAGCAGTTGATCGAGGGACAACGATACCAGATAGAGGCCTACTTACGCGAGGGTTTCAGTTATCGGGAAATAGGAAAGCGACTGGGGAAAAGTCATAGCACTATCAGTCG
>NZ_QRHA01000014.1 GCF_003367475.1 Alteromonas aestuariivivens | reverse complement strand
TCCGCCTGCTTAAGAATGGCCAGGATCTGACTGTCCGTGTATCGTGATTTTTTCATGCAGAATCTCCTGCGTTCAGGTTACGAGAAAATTCTACTTTTGGCTGCTGTTATTTTTAGGGGGGATTACCCTTTAATCAGCCTTCGGGTGTTACAAGCGGGTCCGGATCCTGATAGATCCCCGGTGTGATGCGAACCTGTAAAGGCTTATCAGAGTGAGGCCAGGCAAGGATCACCAACTGTTGTTTGGCGTCATCCCAGACAAAATCCGCGGGATTGGTATTGATAGAGGAATAGTGCACCTTCAGGCCGCTTTGAATGGGTTGTTTGGTTAGGACCAAATCATCACCAATATGAACACTGAAGCCGTCCGGATAATGGCGGTCTGCGGCGACAAACAGCCGCGAAGCCCCTTTGCTGTTGTCCGGTATCAGGTTGAGCTCAAACTGGCGGGTGGCAAAATCAAAACGGAAATTCTGAATCGAGCCAGCAACCAGTTGCGGATAGGGGCGGGCAATAATGTCAGTAATATACTTGCGCTCAACCGTTCCAATGGCCTGACGATCACTGAAAATAGCCCAGGTGGATTCACCACCGGGTAGGAAATTCTGATAGGTACGGTTACCGAGAAACCAGGCCTTGATTGATCCGACTCCCATCTGATCAAAAATCTCGGCGGTACGGATGTAAAAATCCATATAATTGAGCTGTTCTGCTACTGATTTATCGGTGGTCAAAAAGGTCGGAAAGCCCCATTCGCCAATTAAAATCGGTGCGTTGAGTAAATCGGATTCCTTGTCAAATCGCTGCATGGTTGGGGCGATGTAATCGACGTCGTTCTGGTATATGTGGGGGGCAAACACCAGGTTGCTTCGGTCTATCCGCTGTTTGATTTCCGCGTACTGGTTTTTATTTATCGCTTCGCCCTTGTTCATGAAAATTGTCTGGATCAGAAACAGCTTGTCCTCACTGTAAGGTAGTGAGGCATCAATAATTTTTTCGTACAAGGGTATGAGGTAGTCGCTGGTCAGGGCGTCGTAACTAATATCCATTTCGAGCTTACGAGGCTCATTGACCAGATCGTATCCAAGCACCGCCTGATTGTCCTTAAATGCTTCCCAGATGCGCTTCCAGGCGTTGATGTAGGTTTCCTGTTGATGATTATTGTTGAGATACAGGTCCTGCCAGCGGAACTGTTTAACTCCGTATACGGTCATCTTAAACACGGTATAAAGGCCAGCCTCGCGTCCCAGGCGCACAGTGCGCTGCAGGCGTCTGAGGTAATCGGGGTTGAATTGGGCGCCTTCAAACTCGCTGAGCTGGCCCAATTCTAGGCGGATGACCTGGGTATTGGCACCTAGGCGCGCCATTCGAAAGAAGTCCTCAGGATTAAAATCAATCGGCCCTACGTGATCATTTGTATTGACCACAAACCCCCGCGGGATCATATGGCGTTGCTGGCTGTCTCTGAGCCCGTGTTTAATCTCAGCATAACTCCATTGACTCACTAGACAGAGCAATACTAGAAGCGGGATTCTGTGTATGGCTGACATGAAGTATCCTTATAATTTCAACGCAACATTTAGGCGGCGCCTAATCGACTGGCAGCAGCGACAGTGTGCCGCTCCTGCCATTTTTCAAAAAGCCGATTAATAGGCGCGATAGGCGCTGCTGGTTCCATTTGGGGGCGTGAGAGTGGTGCCGTTGTAAGACAGCGACTGACCGCTACCCAGATACAGCTCTTTGACCCGGTTATCAGCATTTATTGTGATGACAGCGAACCGGCCCTGAAAATCAATACCAAGCTCAGGGGCGCTAAATTGGTCGTCAATAGTGTCCTGGGCGATCACGTACTGGGTCAGTACTTCACCGGCTACCCGAAGGGTAACTTTGACGCCTCTGAACTGGCCGTTTTCCTCAAGTCGCTCAACCTGTTGTACCGCGTACTTTTCACCTTCTGTGGCTGATTCATACGCCACTACAAAGGGCTGGCTCCAGGCTTCCCCCTGCTTTCTGAGCACCAATGTAGGCAACGGTGCCTTGTTGTACGGGGGAGCTGCGCCATAGGCTTTGGGGGCCAGGGCCTGGGTGATGTCCTGAGTTACTCCGGCCGGGATCAAGGCACGCATGGCGATGGTTTTGTCTCCGAGTTTGGCGGCGGTGAAAGTAGCTTCGAGCGAGTCAGCCGTTGCTGGATAGGTTTTTACCTTGTCAAAAAAGTGCCAGCCCGGATGGCGGTATTTTTTATGTTCCACCCACGGCAGCTTTGCAGATGCCTGATAACGGTCAGCATCATTTTTCATTACCACTTTCTTCCCATTGGAAGTGACAGAAAGCGCGTCGCCAATGTTGTGGTAAACATAGTCATGATATTGATTTTCGGTATCACTTTTGGCCTTGAAGATATCGAGGTAATAACCCTGGGTATCGGAAACTTTTATCAGTGCCAGTGTGCGCTGGTGAGTAGCCGGTGCCACCAGGTTATATTTATCGTCAAAAGAAGAGGTGGTAAATGAGTGGTTGGGGGAAACGCCCGGCTCGCCAAAGGCAGGCTCGGTAACTACCGATTCCACCTTACTGATCCCCATGTTTATCCAGCCACCGTGGGAGGCCGAAGCGCCGTTACTGATAACCGAGTTATGCGCAGCGAACAGGCGGTAGTAGTTCTCATGAATGTCGGTGCGGTAGGTGCCTTTGCCACCGTCAATGCCCAGCACATGCCCCTGGCCGTAAAGCTCCATGTCCATCCCGGAAGCATGGCCATGAATGTAGGAACCCCCGGCAATAAAAGCCATCAGGCTGTCTTCAACGGGGTTGTCAAAGTGGGTATTGCGCTGAATGGTCATGCCTGCGAATTCCAGGCGCTTGGTGCGGGGGCGCGGCGGAGCAACGTCCAGATTGGTGCTGCCTTCAATAGTGTCGGTATACCACAACAGCTGTGTGGGTGTGTAATACGGAGAGGCCCGGTAACGGCGTTCTTCCAGGTGCCCGCGATCGTACACTCCGGCTTTCAGGCTGGAAGCCAGGTAGTCACCAAACTGTTCAGCCTGTTGTTGATTATTGTTCAGCCGTGCAAGTAAATAGGCCATCTCAAATGCCGGGTATTCGATAGTATAGCTGCGGTGGCCATCACCGAAGAAAGGGTATTCTTCGTTGGGGAACTTGAGGTTGTAGTAGGACATATAAGCTGCGGGTATGTTAGGGTGGGTTGCACCCAAACCCAAGGCTGGATCATAACGATCAAGCAGCGTCATTAAATAAATTGAAAATGCGGCCACGTGGCGTGAATATCCCAACGACTCCGGCCAGATGTCGCCTTCTTTGGCAAACTGCTTTGCCACCATCTTCAATGAAGCCTGGTGGCTGGTATTTTGGTGCGTGTAGTAGGGCAGGTTTGCCTGAATTGCCTTTTTGTTATCCAGCGCAAGTATATTGTGTACCAGGCTGGAAGACTCCAGAACTGGCCAGTTGGAGTCGAGTAAACCTCTGTTTAGTGCCAGCCAGATGTAAGTTTTGAAGGTATTCTGTGCATCGTCAAAATCAAATGAAGCCAACTCGCCGGATGCCAAATCATACACCTTGCCGCCAGATTTAAGGTAAGGATAAACAAAATCGTAGATAATCGGTAACTGAGCGCCAATTACCCGCGCTTCATACAAATGATCAGTGGGAAACATCCAGCCGGAGTTCATCGGCCCTTTCTTTTGCAATTCCATGCTCTTCAGCGCATTGATATAGGTATAAAGAATATCGGCACCACAGGCTGCATAGCTGCTTTGCTGAGTCAGGTAATACATTACTCCGCAATCCACACCGTCCTGCAGGGCTTTGATTACAGCGGTCAGTTGCTGTTTGCTACCGCCGCCTTTCATGCGGAATTTTGGCAGAGTTGGTGGTAACGAGCGGTCGTCAAACCAAATTAAAGGTAATTGCTCGAGGTTTTTTTTCCGTGCCTTGGTTTTTTCTGAAGCCAGCGGCGCGACTCTTTCCTGCAGTTCATTGAACAGGGATGCAGCCCATGGCTGAGTTTGAATTTTGTCCAGAATCGGTTGTCGATCGGCGTTTTTCACCCAAATCGATGGCCGCTCCACTTCTTCAGCGTTGACGTGTGTTGCCACCAGTGCCGGTGCTGTGACACCCGCCAAAACCACCAAAACCCGGCTGGAATGCCTAAAGCCCAGACTATTCAACCATTTATTCACTGCTGATAACTGCATGATCCCCTCAACTGAAAAACGTGACTAACTTCGAAAACAGCAATTTGGTTTTGCGTAAAGCGTACCCGATAAAGCAAAGCTTTAACCTGCCATTAACGAACCTGCAAAAACTGTCATGGTTTATCAATTTGCGTCAAATGTCCACAGTTGTTTGCAACTGCAAGTCAGAGGCAGGTAGTTTTCTATGAGTTGCCGCCAGAATTCTGTTTGGGTGACTGCTACAGGAATCTGCCACAGCAATAGCGTAATGGCATACAGATTGCGTTCATTGAAGATGGCTAAACGGGCGTTAACCAACTTAACGTAATGAAAATTAAAACTAAATAAGGAACAGTCTGTGTCTGAACATAT
The DNA here is from genome assembly GCF_003367475.1 of Alteromonas aestuariivivens. Lineage (GTDB taxonomy): Bacteria > Pseudomonadota > Gammaproteobacteria > Enterobacterales > Alteromonadaceae > Alteromonas > Alteromonas aestuariivivens. The sequence continues at coordinate 63,198 of NZ_QRHA01000014.1, read as the reverse complement.
CCACGACCGCCGTCGGCTGATAAAAGGAATGGGGGCGGGTGCTGTAGCCGCTACACTAGGGGGATGTCTGAATACTACGCTAACACCGCCCGCAGTGGGCTTTCAGCGGCCTCTTTCGCGAAACCCTTTAGTAGCACCAAAAATTTCGTCAGGTAATATTGTTCGGCAGGCTGTTGGTCACCGGCCTTATCGTCCGGAAGGGTTTGTGGTGCGCAGCGAAACCTTGGGTAATAAAACTCTGGTGCACAATTATGGGCATGGCGGCGGTGGAATTTCCCTATCCTGGGGCTCTTCTGCGCTTGCCGTTAACGAAGTTCAGGATCACGAAAACAAGCAGGCAGCTGTGATCGGTGGCGGTGTGATGGGCCTCACCACAGCGCGCCTGTTGCAACAGTCTGGCTGGAAAGTCACGGTGTACACCCGCCAAATGGCCCAATACACCACATCCCAGGTCGCGGGGGGAGAATGGGGGCCCTACAGTGTGCACGACCCTAAGGTTTCCAGCGGCGCCTTCAAACAACAGTTGCAACAGGCAGCCCAGATTGCCCACAGTACCTATTCCGGCATGGTTGGCTCATATTACGGGATCCGCTGGATTGAGCTGTATTCCGCCAGCAATACGGTACCCAAACCGGGTGAGTTTGCCCGTTTTTATCCCTACACCCAAACCTATGGGCCGGGTGAACACCCGTTTGCCAGTGAGTATTGCACCGCCTCAGCCACTATGCTGGTGGAAACTCCGATTTTTCTCAAACGATTGATTGCGGATGTCCGTAGGGCGGGAGGCCAGTTTGTGATCCGCGACTTTCGTGATCAGGAAGACATTGCGGCACTGAGTGAACCCGTAGTTTTCAACTGTACCGGGCTGGGGTCAAGAACCCTGTTCGGCGACACCGGCATCATGCCAGCCAAAGGTCAATTGGTGATCCTGCCGCCAGATCCGGCAGTGGACTATCTGGCAGTAGGCGGTTCAGACAAACCACTGTATATGTTTTCCCGCGGCGACTGCATGATTCTGGGCGGAACCTTTAAACCTGGCGACTGGTCCACCGAGCCGGAGCCCGAAGAAACCCAGCGGATTATTGAAGAACACCAGCGGATGTTTGCCAATCTGGCGTAAATTACCCTGAGCGGGGTTAGCCTGAATTTAGAGCAGCAGGTCGGTGCCAATAGGGTGAAACTGGCTTGCTGCCTGGATGAGGGAATCGGCACTTAATGCCTTTACACCATATACATCAACGTTTTTATGCTTGTTATTGCGCAAGGTACTGACAAGAATATCAAAATCGCCGTCACCGGAAACCAGGATCACCGAGTCAACTTCATCGGCGTACTGCATGGCATCCACGGTAATACCCACGTCCCAGTCTCCTTTGGCGGACCCGTCCACGCGCTGTATAAAGGGTTTGAGCTTCACCGTAAAACCGATGGCGCGAAGAATATTCTGGAATTCACGTTGTTTTTGATCCCCGCGGTCAATGGCGTAGGCAAAGGCATGCACAACCTGCGTGTTGCGGGTGATGAGGGCCCAGAAGCGGTTGTAATCAAACCGACGGTTGAAGGTTTGTCGGGTGGTGTAATACACATTTTGTACATCCACAAGAATCAGTACTTTCTGCATAGCAGGTATATCCTGTAATCGGTTAAATGCCGTAGCGTGCAGCAAGGCTGTCGCGAACCGGGCGGGTGAGAGTTTTGACCACCAGAGAATAGGAATTGTCGATCATTCTGTGGATTTCCCCCTCTGGCAGAGAGCTGTCGAGAAGCACCGAATTCCAGTGTTTTTTGTTCATGTGATAGCCGGGTTGAACCGCATCAAACACATCCCGCAGCTGAACGGCTTCCAGCGGGTCGCATTTGAGGTTGAGGTAAATACTGCCTTGTCTTTTGGCAAGCAGGGCGAACATTTTCCCCTCCACCTTAAATACTTGGACATCAGGGCCAAACGGGTAGTCCAGAATGCAGGCCGGCTTTTCTTTCAAATACTCAATGATGGCAGTGTGATTCATCAAAGATCACCTTGGAATATTTAGCTGGCGGGAAAGGTAACACAAGTCACCGCCCTGAAGGGGTTTTGAGACAGATAAATGCCCACATGATAGTAGGGAGGCTGCAATCAATTAAGGACGGAGTGTATGAAAAAACTATTGGTACTGTCGATGCTGGTTTTGGCAGGGTGTGACAGCAATGAAGTCGGGGATGTGTCTTTGGGCCTGTTTACCACCAAAGACATCAAACTCGATGCGTTTACCGACCCGGTGGTTACAGGCGTAACCTGCCATGTATCAAGCATTGAGGCGAACCTGGATTTGTCTGATCCTTCAGACAGTGCTATTTCCTGTCGCCAGACCGGACCGATCACCGCGCAGATGATTGCCGCAATCGATAAGGGAAAAGATGGTGAGGTACTGTTCAGCCGTTCAAAAAGTGTATTCTTCAAATCGATGAAAATCAGGCGGATCCTGGATTCAGAGCACCAGACACTGATGTATGTCTCCTATGCCACCAAAGAAACGTCAGGCAGCTTCAAGCACAGTTTGTCGACCGTACCCTTGTGGGGCACTGAGGCCTACGGAACACCTGAAGTGCAGACGCAATAACCTTCATCGATAAATGTTCGGCGGCCTGAAGATGAATTCAGTCCGCCAAAGGGGCTCTCTCAGTTCTGGAAACGGATAACCAGTTCGTGTAATTCGTCAGAAGCCTTGCTGAGCTGGTTGATGGATTTGGCGGTTTGCTCGGCACTGCCAACACTGGAGTGGGTCAGGTCAGAAATGTTCACTACCTGACGGTTGATGTCCTCCACCACACTGGACTGCTGTTCGCTGGCAGTGGCCATTTGCAGAGCCATATGGGCAATGGATTCAACCGCTTCGGTGATGCCACTGAGCATTTCGCTACTGGCTTTCACCTGTGCCACGCCTTCATTGGCGGCATTCGCGCCTTCGGTAGCTTTATTGACCGCTGACTCCGAGCGCTGGGTCAATTCCTGGATTATGGTGTAAATTTCCCGCGTGGATTCCTGTGTACGCTGGGCAAGTGTGCGTACTTCATCAGCGACCACTGCAAACCCGCGTCCCTGTTCTCCGGCTCGGGCAGCTTCAATGGCAGCGTTCAGCGCCAGCAGATTGGTCTGTTCGGCAATCTGTTCGATAACCTGTGCCGCGGTGGATATGCGTTTGGACTGATCGGCAACCAGTGCCACCGAGTCGCTGATGTCAGCTACGGTATCTTGTAAGCTTAAAATGGCGTTAAGCGCAACCTGGGCGGTCTCTTTGCCTTGCTGGGACAAATGATTGGCAGCGTCGGCATTGTTGGCCGTTTCGGACACGTGAGCAGAGACTTCAGCCAAAGTGACCGACATTTCATTCATGGCAGTGGCAACCAGAGCGGTTTCCTGATGCTGCCTGTCGAGGCCGTTCCAAGTGCGTTGAGTATCCTGCTCGCCCTGTTCGGACATATGTTTGACCTGTGACGCCAATTCATTGATGCGGGTAACTACCGTTGATAACCTGGCTTTCATACTCAACACGGAAACCTGAAGCAGACTTTCCGCTGAATCGTCGTTTGTGTAGGTGAGGGCGGCAATAGGGTGCGTAAAACTGGCTTGCAAATGTTTATTCATGGCGTCGTTCAAATACTTTTGCTTATAGCGCAACCAGCCTGCATAGCCGATGGAAGCTGTAAGCAGCATTGCAAAGGCGACTCCGGAATAAGACGCCACGAATATACCGCAGGATGCCAAAACCAAGGCAACATATAGGCCTGTGACAACATTGGAACCCAAACGCTTGCGAGGTTTATTTCCGCTCAACAGTTTTGAATAGAGTTTTTCAGCCCGTGCGACATCCTCTCTTTTGGGGCAGGAGCGAACCGATTCGTATCCGATAATTTTGCCATTGTCTGTAATGGGGGTAACGTAGGCATCAACCCAATAATAGTCACCGTTTTTACAACGGTTTTTTACCAGTCCCATCCAGGGCTTGCCTTGCTTCAGAAACGACCACATGATGGCAAAAGCAGCCGCAGGCATGTCCGGGTGGCGAACGATGTTGTGAGGCTGGCCGATAAGTTCCTCTCTTGAGTATCCACTGATCCGGACAAATTCGTCATTGCAGGAAACTATGTTGCTGTGCTCGTCGGTTACCGAGATGAGTTTGGTCGTGTGCCCAAACGTGACTTCATTGAGTGTGACAGGTTGATTGTTACGCATTATTTGTGTGAATTACCGCTGGTTGTGTCTATGGCTGTGAAGGGATTAAATGAGGTGTAGTTTTCGTTGCCGTCAGCAGACGTTTGCTTCCGCTTTTTTAAGCTGGAAGAGGTTAGAAGCTAAACGAACAACAATAAACCGCTGGGGGAGGCTTGCCTGTAAGCTCATATAATTCCATTCCCTGGTGATGGCGGTAAGTAGACCGGTTCCCATCGGCGGCAATTTTCCATCAGTTTGGAATTAAAGTAAAGTTCCAATTAATATATTGAATTGTAAACGTATTTTACAAAATCCGGGGTGCTTTGACATAATGTGTAAGTTGACGCGGAATTGGTTACAATAAACCGGTAACTTTTGCGTTTCTCAGGCTTACCCCAACAATATTTCAGGTTATTACCGTTACCATGACAAAGCCCTGCTGCACCAGTGAAACTGAAACCGGCTCTGGCCACAACAAAGACCAACACTGTTCAATCGGGCAACAGCAAAGTGCGGCTGCCACAAGCTGTTGCGGCACGCATGAAAGCGAAGCTGTTGAGCAAAGCACGCCGGCTTCCTGCTGCGATACCGATGCCAGCAAACGTGACTGGCTGTTAATTGCAGGCATTTCCATTGTTGTCGGCGCATTGAGCCTTTACTGGCTTAATCGCAGTACCGGCCTGCCGATGCCCGAGTGGCTGGGGGCATTCTGCGCCTCAGTTACACACACACTGCACACAATGTGGTGGGGAGTAGCGGTGGGCATCGTGTTTCTGGCCATACTTGGGCAGGTACCAAAAGAACTGGTAACCCGGTTGATGGGAACGGGGCGTGGTTTTATCGGTATTTTGAGGGCGACAGCGGCAGGGGTTTTACTAGACCTCTGCAGTCACGGCATCCTGATGGTGGGAACCAAGTTGTATGAGCGAGGGGCCAGCGCCGGCCAGGTGATTGCGTTTTTGGTCGCCAGCCCCTGGAATTCTTTGTCACTGACATTGATCCTCGTCGCCCTGGTTGGGTGGAAACTGACACTGGTTTATCTGGTGCTCTCTGCGGTAGTGGCAGTGATTTCAGGAATGGTGTTCGATCGTCTGGTTGCCAGGGGCGTCTTGCCTTCAAATCCTAATACAGTCGTCTCGCAATCTTCAACGCCATTTTTGGCTTCAGCGCGAGAGCAATGGCAGGCCAGCCGCTGGGACGTAAAACGAGTTCAGAGTGCAGCTTTGCAAGGGTTAAAAGACAGCCGGATGGTGATCCGCTGGCTGTTTGTCGGCGTTATTATTGCTGCGGCAATGCAAGTGTTCATCTCGCCCGAGGATTATGCCTATTGGTTTGGACCCACCATTGTTGGGTTGGCCGTGACTACTGTGGCAGCCACAATCATTGAAGTCTGTTCTGAGGGGTCAACCCCAATTGCCGCAGATATTGCTAACCAGGCGAACGCTCCGGGAAACGGCTTTGCTTTTCTTATGGCAGGTATTGCGACTGATTACACAGAAGTTGTTGTTCTCAAGGACATGAGCCGTTCGTGGAAATTTGCCTTGTTCCTGCCCGTTGTAACACTCCCGCAGGTTTTGGTGTTGGCAATGGTTTTAAATCAGTTTAGTTAAAAATCTGCCAGGGATATGGGTGTATTTTTACTTAGAATGTTCGTATGATGTTCAACCGACACCGACGATTCGCTGTTTAATCAAAGGTCACACACATGCAATCTATGGAAGGTTTCTTCATTCAAGCGAACGAATTACACAAGGCTATGCTCGAACGGCCAGTTGTGGTTTTGCGTGCCGTGATGTCAGACCCGGTTAGTGGCGTAGCGGACAACACGAGTTCTGACTTCATTCCAGGCTCGGTTAATTTTGACCTCGATGGCCCAGGCAGTGACCACGGAACCGGATTGCCTCATAGCCTGCCGTCTGCCCAGGCATTGTCGCTCTATCTCGGTCAACTCGGCATCAGTGCCGAATCCGAGGTCGTGGTGTATGAAAACCGGGGGCTTTTTTGCGCCCCCAGGGTATGGTGGATGCTCAAAGCATTGGGGCACAAAAATGTGCGTGTGCTGGACGGAGGCCTGCCAGCCTGGAAAGCGTGCGGTTATCCGCTCAATGAGGCACCGCAGGCAAATACAATAAACCGGGTATATGTGCCTGATCCGCAACCAGGCTGGTTTGTTGGCAGTGACTTTGTTTCCCAGGCTAAGGCTAATGAATGGCAAATAGCCGATGCCCGTAGTGCCGGGAGATTCAGCGGGCGCGAACCAGACCCGCGGCCGGGCGTCAGAAGTGGGCATATTCCTGGTGCCAGAAACGTTCCTTTTACCAGTTTACTCGACAATCAACGTATGCGCTCGGAGTCGCAGCTTGTTGATGTGTTTGAACAGGCCGGAGTAGACATCAATAAACCTGTAATTTGTTCTTGCGGTTCAGGTGTTACTGCCTGTGTTGTCGCTATGGCAGCCAAAGTTTGTGGCACCAGCCAGGTCAGCGTGTACGACGGGTCCTGGGCCGAATGGGGAGCCAATAATCAATTCCCGCTGGAGACAGAGTTATGAATCATAAACCTCGGGTTGTGGTGTTAACCGGAGCGGGTATCTCAGCCGAATCAGGCTTAAAGACGTTTCGTGATAATGACGGTTTGTGGGAGCAACACAGGGTAGAAGATGTTGCAACGCCTGAAGCGTTTGCGGCGAACCCCGATCTGGTGTATCGCTTCTATAACCAACGAAGAGAACAGCTGCAAATGCCCGAGGTAGTGCCCAATGCGGCACATCGGGCGCTTGCCAGGCTGGAGCGGGCTCTCGGAGACAGTTTTTTACTGGTTACGCAAAACGTCGACGATCTGCATGAAAGGGCCGGAAGTAACCGCGTAGTGCACATGCACGGTAGGTTACTGTCGGCACGTTGCTGTACCAGCGGCCTGAGCCACACCTGGAATTCCGGCTTCGATGCACTAACGCCTTGCCCGTGCTGTTCTCCCAGCGGGCAACTTCGCCCGGATATTGTCTGGTTTGGTGAAATGCCATTGCAGATGGACAGGATCATTCTGGCACTGTCCAGAGCAGACCTGTTTATAGCAATAGGGACTTCCGGTCAGGTTTATCCGGCGGCCGGGTTTGTGCAAATGGCGGCAGACAGTGGCGCGCGTTCGGTTGAACTTAACCTTCAACCCAGCGATCAGTGCGGTATGTTTGACGAGTCGCAGCAGGGTCCTGCGTCTGCTACTGTACCCGCATTTGTTGAAGGCTTATTGCAGCAATGGTCGATATCTGAACCGGTACAGTCGTGAATGTATCTCAGTGAATTTGTTACCATCGCGCTCGTCCACCTGGTTGCGGTTGCGAGTCCAGGGCCGGATTTTGCGGTTGTCCTGCGTAACAGTATTGCTTACGGCCGCCAAACGGCCATTTACACCAGCTTAGGGATCGGCGTTGGTATTCTTCTGCACGTAGCCTATTCGCTGGTTGGGCTCAGTGTATTGATTCAGTCTACCCCCTGGTTGTTTACCACCTTCAGTTTTTTGGCTGCGGGCTATCTGGTGTACCTGGCGATCGGGGCGCTTAAAAGCCAGCCGGGTTCAGTTACGTCTGCACCAGAGGAGCATCGGCTTGGCACGTTAAGCCACCAAAAGGCCTTTTGGTCAGGGTTTCTTACAAACGGTTTAAACCCCAAGGCAACATTGTTTTTCCTGTCGCTGTTCACTGCCATCATCAGCACCGAAACACCATTCCCGATAAAACTGGCATACGGCATCTATCTCAGTATTGCTACGGCAGCTTGGTTTTGTCTGCTGTCCTATTTGCTCAGTACCAGCAAGGTTGCGAACCTGATTGGCAAAAATGGCTATTGGCTGGATCGCGCCATGGGTGTAATTCTACTGGGCCTGGCAGCAAAATTGGTGCTGCTTTAATCACTTAGCTGTTGTGTATGGGCGCACAATCTAGGGGATTCCGTCCCAGTAAGGTATACTTGCGAATTGGTCGTAACGAATCGAAAGAGGCTTGGGTGAATAACCAGTTTGGTCAGCCACAGGAAAAAACGTCAGCTGCGCAGAGTAATCTCGCCAGGGCGTTGTCGGGCAAATATCAGTTTAATCTGAAGAGTGTGTTTTTACGCAGTAATGATTTGGTCAGGCAATACCTGTGGGTGTTGTTGCCAGCCTGCTTTTTGGTGATCGCGGCTGTCATGCTGGTAGCAGTGATGATGGTGCAGTCCATGAATATTACCGATGTGACGCAAATCTCACCTGCAACCCAGGGCATGATGGATGTGGTGCTTATTTTACTGATGGCACCGTTGGTAACCGGGCTTATGATGATGGGGGTTCATTGTGCTAGGCGGGAAAGGTTACGCGCACTCGATTTGTTTCGTTATCTGCCGCTCATTTTGCCTTTGGCACTGGCTCAGTTGCTTATTTCCATCCTCACACAATTTGGTTTAGCCCTTTTGGTGTTGCCGGGCTTGTACGTTTTTATGGCCTCGGTTTTTACGCTCCCCCTTATTGCAGACAAACGTTTACCTGTTTCCCAGGCTTTGCTGTTGTCCTGCCGGGTGGTGAATAAATACCTCGGCTATTTTGTTGTGGTTTTCCTGTCGTTCGCCGCTCTGTTTCTTCTTAGCGTGGTTACCCTCGGCCTTGCGTTAATCTGGATAGTACCGCTTTACTACACCACACTGGGTACCCTGTACGAGGATCTGTTTGGCAATGGCGAACCTCCGTCCAGTCAACCGGCTGCAGCGGAAGATGAGTCTCGCTTCGATGCATAAACGGGAAACCAGCAAGATTATACTCATTACGCTAGGCGTATTGGCGGTGATCGTCATCAACGCCTGGATCATTGTTACCCAGAAGCCGGATATTCTCGAGGTCCCGGAGACCGAGCAGGCTGAAAAGCCGGTTCCTGATTTTGCGGCCATCAAGAACGTGTCTGAAAAAAAACGTGCTTTTTTCCGCTATTTGAGGCCGGAAGTGGAAAAGCAAAATGAGTATCTGTTGTCATTGCGTCATTACGTTCAGACCCTGCGTCGGCAGCTAAGCAGCGAGGGCAGGCTGAACAGTGAAGACCTCCGTCGGGTTGCCTGGTTGAGTGAAGAATACAAAATTGATGATGAACAGGATCTTGACGATAAACTCCAGGAACTGCTGACTAAAATAGACATACTTCCGGTGAATCTGGTATTGGCACAGGCCGCGAACGAATCTGCATGGGGAACCAGCCGCTTTGCCCAGAAGGGTTACAATTTTTTTGGCATGTGGTGCTTTAAACGGGGGTGCGGTTTTGTTCCGGCGCAACGCAGTGATGGTGCTTCTCACGAAGTTGCCCGCTTCGATAATTTGTCCCGGGCAACCTACACCTATTTGCGCAACATTAACCGGCACCCGGCCTATCATGACCTCCGTCAGATCCGCGCCACACTCAGGGCAAACCAGATGCCTATCACCGGTCAGGCCCTTGCAGAGGGACTGATGAACTATTCCGAGCGTGGGGCTGCATATGTAGAAGAATTGCAGTCGATGATGCAATTTAATCAGGAGTACCTTTCCGAATGAAGAAACGCTTCATAGCCATTGTAGGGCTGCTCGCTGGCTGCCCGGTACAGGCAGAAACCATTGATATTGAGTACAGCCGGTTTTACAGCCATGTCAAAAAGCTTGAGGGTGAGGACGTAAACGCCTTGCAATTCGCGTTCGGATTTCTGCGGGTAGGAGAGGGGCGTTTGTGTGGAATCAACCAGGCTCAGATTGTTACAGACAAGCAGACCTTGCCAATCGATATCACTGAAGAACAACGATTTACCGTACCCTCCGACAAAGTACTGAAAATGGCGGACGCGGCAGTACGTATCGATTTGGCGGAAGCGGCCAATGTTTGTGACATGTCGGTACAGCTTGAAACCAGGCCCGAATATCTGAAAACCGAGTACAGCGCCAGTGAACTGGCATTTCTCTATCAACAGTATCAGGCTTTTTTCAATGAAATGGGCAGTTTTTTAACTTTTATGATGCCCAGGGTTAACGGCCTGATGGTGCATTTCGCCGATCCAAATCTGGATGTTAAGTTGAACAATGCACCAGCGGTGAACAAGGGCACTCTGTTGCTGGATAAAAATTGGCTGGAGCTGGGTAAACCGCTGGAATTACCCCAGGCACCACTGCGTATTACTGCGATTGCCTCAAAGGACTAGGGCCTATTTTAGTATTGTGGCAGTTGGCTGCAGTTTATGGACAACAGCAGCCAGTTTTTCAGGTTTAACGTTATTTTGCGTTAGTTGAGTTGCAGTTGATAGCGAATTTGCTGCGCCAAACGCTCAATAGTGGCTTCGCCTCTTTCCACCAGTTCGGTGGCACGGTGGAATTCCATTGGGCCCACATCATTCAGGTGCGGTTCAATCAGGATGTCGGGCGGATCACCACCCAATCGTGACCGTGTTACCCGTGCCTGCAGAATCTCCAGCGAGTTGCTCATCACGCTCAGAATACTCGGAGGATTGACCTTTGACGGCTTGCTGTCAGCAAACCACTGGCGCACTACATTCTGGCTCTTGGTAAAAAAGTCGTCGGTTTGGATTTGCATTTGTTCATGCTCTTCCGTTTGCTTCTCTGACCGCTGCGGACGGAAATCGGCAATCAGGTTGACCGCAATGACGAAGTCTGCCCCCATCTGACGGCAAAGGTTGACCGGCACCGGGTTGACAACGGCCCCGTCGACGAGCCAGCGGTCATCATACCGAACCGGGCTGAAAAGACCGGGAATGGCACAGGAAGCCTGGATGGAATTGCCAATTTCGCCGGAACTGAACGTCACCTCGCGACCGGAATTTAGGTCGGTAGCCACTACGGCGAAGGTTTTTTGCATTTCCTCAAACGTTGGTGCGCAGAATTCCTGCTGGAGCTTCTGATAGACTTTTTCACCGCTGGCAATTCCACCACGACGTAAACCTACGCCCATCAGTGACAACACCTGCCACTCCGTAAGCGAACACGCCCACTGTTTGAGTTCCTGGAGGCGGCCACTTGAGTAAGCGGCACCAACGTAAGCGCCGATAGAGCAGCCGGCAACGATATCGATTTGCAGGCCAAGTTTTTCAAGCGCCTGAATGACCCCCATATGGGCCCAACCCCGGGCAGCACCAGCTCCCAGTGCGATGCCTATTTTCATGCTGATTATTCCGTTAAATTAATGATTTGCACCCTTTGGTCACTTTCTTCTTCAAACACTCTGGAAGGCAGATCCGGTGCGTCAAACCCAATGTCACCGTCTGTAACCGGACCGTCACTGGTAGTAATACCTTTAAAGTCATACAGATTACCGTCAACCAAGTGTGAAGGCGTTACATTTTGCATTGCCCGGAACATGGATTCAATCCGACCAGGGTAACGCTTGCCCCAGTCCTGCAACATATGTTTGATATTCTGACGCTGCAAATTCTCCTGGGAGCCGCACAGATTACAGGGAATGATTGGAAATTCAGCCGCCTGGGCGTACTTTTCAATGTCTTTTTCACTGCAATATGCCAGCGGCCGAATAACAATGTGCTCGCCATTGTCGCTGACCAGCTTTGGCGGCATGGACTTGAGCTTCCCGCCATGAAACATGTTGAGGAACAGGGTTTCCAGCATGTCGTCGCGATGGTGACCGAGGGCAATCTTGGTCGCCCCCATTTCTTTAGCGGTACGGTAAAGGATCCCTCGGCGTAAACGGGAACACAACGAGCATGTGGTTTTGCCTTCGGGAATTTTGTCTTTAACGATGGAGTAGGTGTCTTCCTCGACGATTTTGTATTCAACGCCGATGCTGTCGAGATATTCTGGTAGTACGTGCTCAGGGAAACCCGGTTGTTTCTGGTCGAGGTTCACCGCGACAATATCAAAGTGGATTGGAGCGATTTTTTTCAAAAACAGGAGAATATCAAGCAGGGTGTAACTGTCCTTGCCACCCGACAGACACACCATTACCTTATCGTTTGCTTCAATCATCGAAAAATCGTCTATTGCCTTACCTACATTCCTGCGCAAACGCTTTTGCAGTTTGTTAAAGCTGTATTTCTGCTTGCTTTTTGATGCAGCGTCGGTGGGTGTTGGTGTGGATAAGGCTTGATGATTCATTGGCAAACTACAGTGTGGCTGACTTAAAGCCGATATTATACAAAAGCTGCAGGTATGCCGTCACCTTTCTTGCCGCGGCAATGGCAACTTTGTTGATATATTGCTTCTAGGTTAGCGCACAGGTGACTCAAACCCATCTGGTTTGATTGCTAAGACGTCGCAATCCAGATTGTCAATCACATGTTCGGCGGTGTTGCCAATCAGCGCGGCCGAGATCCCAACCCGCCCCACCGTGCCTATGACTACTAATTCTGCATCCAGTTTTCGCGCTACCTGAGGCACGACTTTTTCCGGCATTCCTTCAATTACGTAACAACATTCGGCAGAAACGTGAAACCGTTTGGCATGGGCGTCCATTTCCTGTTGATGGTGGTTACGTACTGAATTGTTATAACTTTCCGGATCAAATTCAGGGACTTCAATGGCTATGTTAAGCGGGGTGCTTGGGTAGGCATTGACAAGGTGCACGGTGCCGCTTAACAGGCTGGCGTAATCCTGGGCAATCACAGTGAGTTTGTTGTTCAACTGCGCGTGTTCACGGTCCTCAGTTCCTACATTTACGGCGGCAATAATGTTACCGTTTTCCGGCCAGCCTTGGTCTTTAACCAGTAATACCGGAGAGGGGCATTTGCGCAGCAGGTGCCAGTCGGTGGGCGTAAACAACATGGATGTCCAGTCGTTGTGGGGGCGGGTGGCTTTAACCACCAAATCGATGTCACGCTCGATGGCGCACTGAATTATGGCCTCATAGGCACGGTTGTTCCAGCGTACCACCACTTCATAAGGTGCCTGGCCGTGTTTACGCAACTCACTTTTCAGCCAGTCTGTCCGATCCCGGATTATTATTTCTCGCATGGCCTCCCGCTCGTCGCCGGAAAGCATGGTTGTCATGTCGTAGGAGAGGTCGTAAATCACCATGATAGCGGTGACCTGAGCGTTGGTTTTGGCCGCCAGTTCAATTGCTCGTGCGTACGCAGGCTGCGATTCTCTCTCGGGGTCAATGACGGCCAACAGGTGGTTATAGTTGATCATGTTTTATCTCCTCGAAACAATAACGCCCGGTGAAACTCAGTGCATCACTAAGTGTAATACCTGTTTGGTAGCGAAGAGATTGTTTTGGATCAATTATCTTAAAGAATGGAGCAGGGCAATCATACGCACATGACACGAATGTCCATGCTTTGCAGCTTGTTGTCCATGGCTTGAAAATCGAGGATGGTAATCAGCTTACCTTCCACCTGAATCAACCCTTCTTTTTGAAAGCGGGTCAAAAGGCGGCTGATGGTTTCAACGGTAAGGCCCAGATAGTTACCAATTTCGTTACGGGTCATCGTAAGGTTAAACTGACGATGGGAAAACCCTCTCTCTTCGAAGCGCTTGGAAAGGTGCGCAAGAAAATACGCCAGCCGTTCTTCGGCTGTGCGCTTGTTCAGCAACATCATCAAATCGTGATCCTGCTTTATTTCAGCACTCATAAAACTCATGATTTGGTGACGTAATTTTGGGAACTGGATCGACATTTTGTCCAGGGTGTCGTAGGGCAACTCACATACCATAGCGGTTTCAAGTGCCTGTGTGTAACTTTGGTGCTGGTTTTCGCGCAGTGCGTCAAATCCGATGATGTCGCCGGGAAAGTGAAACCCGACAATTTGCTCTTCACCACTTTTGTCACAGACGAACGACTTGAACGATCCGGACCGCACTGCATACAGGGAATGAAAGGGTTCACCGGAACTCACAAGCGTATCGTTTTTTTGCAGTGGCTTCTTTCGCTCAACTATGTCATCAAGGGACTCCACTTCGTTTTTACTCAGGGCAACCGGCAGGCACAGATGACTGAAGCTGCAATTCTGGCAATGTATGGCGTAGGGAGAAGGGTTAGACATAGTGGTAAAATCAAGCCAAAGAAAGTTAGAACGTTAAAGCCGCACGATACATGAGAAACACCGCATATGCCAGTAAAACGCCGGAGATACCCCTGCGGGTTCGCGGGCTTTGTAAACCGGCAACCAGCCATTTGAAACCCCAGTTTGCGGCTAAAAGGGTTGGCAGGGTGCCGAGTCCAAAAAACAGCATCAGGGTGGCCCCCTGCGCAGCGCTGCCAGACGCCAGAGACCAGGTTAATGTGGAATAGACAAGGCCGCAGGGCAGCCAGCCCCAGATCATACCGTAGGGTATCGCCTGAAGCGGAGAACGAAACGGCAGAAAGCGCTTGGATACCGGTTGAATGTATCGCCATAACCTGTGGCCAAACTGCTCAAGTTTCTGTAACCCTTGCCACCATTGTCCAAGGTAAGCGCTCAGGGCAATCAGCATGAGGGCACTGAGCAATTGTAATAATGCGCTGGCGTTGGGCAGCCCGGAGGTTGTGATCTGTCCGAGCGCGCCAGTAATGCCGCCGGCCAGTGTGTAACTTGCGATGCGCCCAATATTGTAGCCTGCGGCATAAGGCCATTGTGGCTGGCCTGGGGGAGAGGCGAGTTTAAATGCGCCGACGATACCACCACACATACCTACACAATGCACACCGCCCGCGAGGCCAACGAGCAGCGCCGACAGCGCATTAAAATCAGTCATCCTTGGCCTTGCGCTGCTCTGCCAGTTTCTTTTCTTTTGGTGGCAAATCGTCATCGAACAAAATGCTGTAACCCTGGCGATCCAAATCTTCGAACTGATTGGATTTCACTGCCCAGAAAAATACGCCGATGGCGATGGCAACAATGAGCACCGCCAAAGGGATCAGTACATAAATTATGCTCATACAACCACCTATTTAAGAAGTCTTGTGGAATTGGTAACAACAATAATGCTGCTAAGTGACATGCCTACCACTGCCATCCACGGTGTGAGAATACCGCTTACGGCAAACGGCAGTACCAGGGCATTATAACCCAGTGCCCAAAGCATGTTTTGCCGGATAACTGCCCGGGTACCCCGTGCAAGTGTAAACAGGTGGGGTAAATTACCAAGCCGATCACCGAGCAGAATGACATCCGCAGCACTTTTGGCAACGTCGGTAGCGTTACACACAGCTACAGAAATGTCTGCCTGGGCCAGCACAGGAGCGTCATTAATACCATCACCAAGCATCATCACACTTTTTCCCTGTTGTTGCATGGCTTTGACTTCAGCGAGTTTGCCTTCTGGTGTACACCCCCCTACTGCCTGTTGGATGCCGAGTTGGGCTGCCAGTGCAGAAACATGTTTCTGGTGGTCACCGGAAAGAATTATCAGATGTTTGTCGTTTAGCTGGCGCAGTGTCTGCAAAGTATCCGGTTTGACCACATCGGACACCTCAAATGCCGCGACACAGCCATGCTCGCTGGACAGGAATACGTTGGCACTGAATTCAGGTTCAGGCAGGGGGGCAGACATGAATGCGGCAGAACCGAGACGATAATGGGTACCGTTTACAGTACCTTCAATGCCGTATCCTGGCACCACGGAAAGGTTACTGACCGGGGCTAAACGGTCTGTATGGAATGCGCGGGAAATTGGGTGCTCTGAACGGGCTTCAAGGCTGGCAACGACAACAAACATGGATTCAGGGTTCTGGTGGTCGGCATACCAGCTGT
Source organism: Alteromonas aestuariivivens (assembly GCF_003367475.1). Taxonomy (GTDB): domain Bacteria; phylum Pseudomonadota; class Gammaproteobacteria; order Enterobacterales; family Alteromonadaceae; genus Alteromonas; species Alteromonas aestuariivivens. Next base: position 47,328 of record NZ_QRHA01000014.1, on the reverse strand, counting down.
TTGCCAGCGTAAACGAGCCTTCTGTCAGGGTGCCGGTTTTGTCCAGCGCCACCGTGTCAATGGTCACCAGCTGTTCCAGTGCATCGGCACGTTTAAGCAATACGCCCTGGCGGTTCAGCCTGGCCATGGCACAGGTTAATGCTGAGGGTGTGGCAAGCCCAAGAGCGCAAGGGCAGGTTGCGACCAGCACGGCTATAGTGATCCAAAAAGCCTGTTCATTACCCTGCCAGTACCAGTATGCAAACGTTGCAATGGCAATCAGCAATACCGCCACTACGAAGTAGCGGGAAACCCGGTCGGCCATCTGTGCAACCTTGGGTTTGCTGGCCATGGCGGTGGTTTGTAACCGAATGATTTGATTGACCAGAGAATGTTTGAGTGTCTGGGTTACTTCTACAACCAGACTGCCGGCCTGATTGACGGTACCGCCGAATACGGTATCACCGCCACGCTTGGTGACCGGGTCGAATTCACCGGTTAACATCGATTCATCGACTTTAGATTCGCCTTCCATTACTTTGCCATCTACCGGAACAGTTTCGCCTGCTTTTACAATGACCCGTTGCCCGGGCTGTAAGGTTTTGGCCAGACAGCTCTGCAAGGATTGGTCGTCTCCCAGTACATTGGCGGTTACCGGAATGTACTGCATCATGTTGGCAGAAATCTGCGCGGCACGATGACGGCTTCTGTGTTCAAGGAACCGGCTCAGTAGCAACAGAAAAATAAACATGCAAATGGATTCAAAATACACCGTGCCCTGTTCGAGAATCGTTGCTTTGATCCCGGCAGCGTAGGTGCCGAATACGGCCAGAGTTACGGGTACATCCATATTGACGGTCCTGGCACTGAGTGCCTTGAGTGCACCCAGATAGAAAACGCTCCCCGAATACAGCACCACTGGGGTGGTGAGAACCAGTGCCACCCAATGAAAATACTGCCTGGTCTCATGCTCTATATTACCGAACCAGTCAAAATACAGGCCGGCCATCAGCATCATTACCTGCATGGTCATCAGGCCGGCGAGCCCCAGCCGCTTGAGGTAACGTTTTTGCTCCGCTTTGTACGAAGCTTCGTGCTGATCCGGGTGAAAAGGCAGCCCCTGGTAGCCGATACGCTTGAGGCTGGCAAGGATTTGACTGAGCTGAATTGTGTCTGGTGACCATGACACCGAAGCCCGCCTTTCCGCTACGTTGACGGCAATCTGGTGTATGCCATCAATTTTTGCCATCTGCTTTTCAATCAGCCAGCCACAGGCCGCGCAGGTAATGCCTTCCAAAGTCAGCTGTATCTGACGGTGTTTGCCCTCGTCAAATACGAATTCCTCCTGCAGGGCGGGATCATCGTATACCGCCAGTTTACTCAGGGTTTCGTTTAGCTCCTGATCACCTTTAAGTGCCGGTTCAGTGCGAAATTGGTAATAGTCCTGCAGGCCGTTATCGACAATAGCCTGGGCCACTGCCAGACAACCGGGGCAGCACATGGCACGCATTTGACCCAGAATCTGCGTTTGGTAAAGGTCTGGCTCAGCGTTTGGCAGACCGCAGTGGTAACAACGGGGATGCTCAGACATAAATCAGGGGTTAAATTTAATCACACCGGAATAGGGAAGGTTGAGAGTTTTCTGGATTTTCCAGTTCTCATCCATTGGCGTTAGGGAAAGCTGCCATTTACCGGACAAATTCCTTTCACTGAAGCCGCGGTAAATACCCTGGGCATCGCGTGTAAGCATCACGCTGGTGTCCTGGTCAGCCAGTGTGACATGATAAAATCTGAGTTTTAACGCCTCGCCGTCTGCCGGGATCCCTGAATGGAATTTGAGCGCAATTGAACCGTCTTCAATGGTGAGGTCGGTGGTAATGCCCAGTCTTTTCGCCTGCTCGACTTTATCGAGCCGGGCATTGATGGCTTTGCCTTCCTTGTAGTAGTCATCAACAACCAGACTGTTTTCGGTACTGGTTGCCAAATGTAGCATCACAAATCCCATAGTAAATGAAACCACCGGGATGGTGATCAAAAACCAGGGCCAGAATTGTTTGTACCAAGGGGTATTCATAGACTTCGTATCCTGCCGGAAGGGCAACTGCTGTAATTACTGTGCTTAGCTCAGGTGTTTATGGAAGAGCAGGGCACAGCGCCTATTCTCGCATAAAAAAGCCCCGTATAAACGAGGCTTTTTTCGTGACGGCGTGCTTTTAGTTTGAAAGACTGTAAACGTAAGCTGCAACCACGTGGATCTTGTCATCACCCAACGTATTCTTGAATGATGGCATAACTCCATTGCGACCGTAAGTCAGGGTTTCGGTAACCGCGCGCTCGCTGCCACCGTATAACCAGATTTCGTCGGTCAGGTTTGGAGCGCCCAGTGCCTGGTTACCTTTTCCGTCCATTCCATGACACGCTGCACAGGCCGCAAACCGGGTTTTGCCGGAAGAGGCTAGGTCTGCGTCTACTTCTCGCCCGCTCAGGCTCAGCACATAAGCTACGGTTTCCTTGATGCCCTGTTCACCCATTGCGTCAAACCATGCTGGCATTGCCGCTTTGCGCCCCAGCGTCAGGGTTTCAACAATCTTGGCACCGCTGCCACCGTATAACCAGTCGTTATCAGTGAGGTTGGGGAAACCACCGTTTTGACCACGGGCGTCGGAACCGTGACACTGGGAACAGTTCTGCAGGAACAAACGTTGACCTACTTTTACTGCTTCAGGATCCCTTGCCAATTCTTCTACCGGAACTGCGGCGTAGGCTGCGAAAATCGGATCGAATTTTTCTGCAGCCATATCCAGTTCACGGTCGTATTGAACCAGCATACCGGCTTCCTTGGCCTGCACACGGGCGTCACGGGATTCCTCAAGCGTGGTAATGCCCTGATTGGAGCTTTTCCAGCCCAGGAAGCCCTGGAATGCACCTAAGCCCGGATATAAGGCAAGGTACAGGAACCCCCACACAATACAAATGTAAAACAAAATGGTCCACCATTTGGGCAGAGGGTTGTTGATTTCCTCAATTCCGTCAAATTCGTGGCCCATGGATTCGCCTTCCGTTACACCGGTGAAATTAGACAAACACCAGCGTAACAGGAAAAAGCACCCGATAATGGAGCCCAATGTGATAACTGAGATCCAAATTGTCCAAAACATGCTCATGAGTTCAAGACTCCTGCTTATCTTTTTTTGATTGTTCTTTTTCTTCGTCTGCAAAGGGCAGGTTGGCGGCATCGTCGAACTTGGATTTGTTGCGACTGCTGAATGCCCACCACACCACACCGATGAAGCAGATAAAGACAACGACAGTGAATATGCTGCCTATCATTCCCTGGTCCATATTATTTCAGATGGGTCCCAAGTGATTGAAGGTATGCAATCAGGGCCTGCATTTCGCTCTTACCCTGAACTGCCGCTTTTGCACCGGCGATGTCCTCATCCGTATAAGGCACACCAAAACCACGGAAAACTTCCATCTTCTTGGCGGTGTCCTTGCCGGTCAGAACGTTTTCTTCCAGCCAGGGGAATCCAGGCATGTTCGACTCTGGTACTACGTTACGCGGGTTAAGTAAATGCACTCGGTGCCACTCGTCGCTGTAACGACCACCAACCCTCGCCAGGTCTGGACCAGTACGCTTGGAACCCCACAGGAACGGGTGCTCCCATACGGATTCACCAGCCACACTGTAGTGACCATAACGCTCGGTCTCCGCACGGAACGGACGGATCATCTGGCTGTGACAACCGACACAGCCTTCACGGATGTAAATGTCACGGCCTTCCAGCTCCAGAGCGGTATAGGGGCGCAAGCCTTTAACTGGCTCCATGGTCTGCTGCTGGAACATCAGTGGTGTAATTTGAACCATGGCACCAAAGCTGATCGCAATCAGGATCATTACAGTCAGCAGGCCAACGTTCTTTTCAATAAACTCATGTGGATTTTTCACGTCAACTCCTTATGCGGCTTGAGCGGCAGGCTCGTCCGCAATGCTGCCTTTGGGTGCACGAACGGTTTTGTAGGTGTTGTATGCCATTACCAGCATACCTGCGACCACAAAAACACCACCAATAAAGCGAACCACATAGAAAGGTTTGGACGCTTCCAGGGATTCCACGAAGCTGTAGGTGAGAGTACCGTCAGCGTTCACAGCGCGCCACATCAGACCTTGCAGTACGCCTGACATCCACATGGCAACGATATACAGAACCACACCGATGGTTGCCAGCCAGAAATGCACGTTCACCAGACGGGTGCTGTACATTGCAGGTTGACCGAACAGTACCGGGATCAGGTGGTAAATAGAGCCGATGGAAACCATGGCAACCCAGCCCAATGCACCAGAGTGTACGTGACCAATGGTCCAGTCGGTATAGTGAGACAGGGCATTAACGGTCTTGATGGCCATCATCGGGCCTTCAAACGTAGACATGCCGTAGAACGACAGTGACACGATCAGGAAACGCAGAACGGGGTCAGTACGCAGTTTGTGCCAGGCACCGGACAGGGTCATGATACCGTTGATCATGCCACCCCAGGACGGTACAAACAGGATCACTGACATCACCATACCCAAAGACTGTGTCCAGTCTGGCAGGGCAGTGTAATGCAAGTGGTGAGGACCGGCCCAAATATAGAGTGAAATCAAAGCCCAGAAGTGAACAATGGACAAACGGTAAGAATAGACTGGACGACCCGCCTGCTTGGGAACGAAATAATACATCATGCCCAGGAAACCGGCTGTCAGGAAGAAGCCTACCGCGTTGTGCCCGTACCACCACTGCATCATTGCGTCCACCGCACCGGCATACAGTGAGTAGGACTTCAGGAACGACACAGGAATGGACATGCTGTTACCAATATGCAGTACCGCAACTGTCAGCATAAAGGCGCCCAGGAACCAGTTTGCCACGTAAATATGCGAAACTTTTCGGATTACCAGGGTACCGAAAAAGTTGATTATGTAGGCAATCCACACCAAGGCAATGAGAATGTCGATTGGCCATTCCAGTTCCGCGTATTCCTTACTGGTGGTGATACCGAACGGCAGGGTTACCACTGCCAGTACGATCACGGCCTGCCAGCCCCAGAATGTAAAGGCAGCCAGTTTGTCACTGAACAGCCTGACCTGACAGGTACGCTGGACTATGTAGTATGACGTTGCAAACAACGCACAGCCACCAAACGCAAAAATAACCGCGTTGGTATGCAGTGGACGCAGACGTGAGAAAGTTAACCAGGGGGTGTCAAAGTTGAGAACCGGAGCAAATAGTTGCGCAGCAATATATACCCCAAGACCCATACCAATGATGCCCCAAACAATGGTCATAATGGTAAATTGCCTGACCACTTTATAGTTGTAGTCGGGCTGTGCTTGGCTTATTTCACTCATTTTAATGAATCTTCCACTTCAATGATAAATGGGTTTCCAACTGCCGATAATCACGGAATTGTGTAAGGTTGCGGGCTTCACACCTCGCCTGGAAAGGGTAATAATAATTGTATCCAGGCCAATTGGTACGCGGATGATAAAGTTTTTAATTACAAAAAGATACCATAAAGTCTAAGGGTTTGATCTCCGTCAATAAATGAAACAACCCGTTAACATACCAGAGAAGTTCAATTAACGTGAAACCGTCCTTTCAAGCCCGAATGTCACTCAGTATCGTCATTTTGGTCATCATTTCAGCAGGGGTAATGCTTTCCAGGCACTATCTGTTAACGCCAGCTGGCAAGCAACCCCCAGTCATTAACGGTCTAGGCAATCAGTGTGAGTTTGTCAATTTAGTTTGTACCTTTGGTGGCAGCGCGTTTTCTGTTCGTGCGGAATTTCACCAGGTACCGCGGCCAGAAGAACAGTTGTGGCTTGACCTGAGTTGGGAGCCGAATTTGGAACTGGAGCGAGCCTGGGTGGAGGGGGTTAATATGTTCATGGGCAGAGTTCCGCTGATGCTGGAAGGGGCCCGACCGGGCGTGGCTTCCGGATGGTTTATGCTGGGTAGCTGTTCTGAACCTGCCATGCAATGGCACCTTGTGTTGCACTTTAAAGGGCAGGCTGAGCCGGTATTAATGCAGTTTACGACCCGGCAGCATTGAACCGCCGGGCGATAACATTAAAGTTGTGATTGCAGATAGTTGGGCAGGCCGAGCATTTTTATTAAACGAAGCTGTTGCTCCAGCCAGTAAGCGTGGTCCATTTCGGTGTCGTCAATCAATTCAACCAGCATATCCCGGGTGGCGTAGTCCTGTTCCTGTTCACACAGTGCTACCACTTCCTTGAGTTTTTTATCCACTTCATATTCAACCCGCAAATCGCTTTCCAGCATAGCAGGCACGTCGCTGCCTACTTGAAAACCTGTGCGGGTCTGCATGTCCGGAGTGCCTTCAAGAAACAGCATACGTTCTATGAGTTTGGTGGCGTGGCCCCGTTCATCGTCAAACTCGTGGTTGATTCGCTCATAGAGTTTGTTCAAACCCCAGTCGAGGTACATTTGCGAGTGAATAAAATACTGGTCCATGGCCGCCAGTTCATAAGAGAGCAGCTCATTGAGCGCAGTTAATATTTTGCTGTTGCCTTTCATCAGTCGTCTCCTGTTACCTGGGCCTGCAGATAGTTTTCCATTCCCATGGCCTGCATCTGGAATTCCTGGGTCTCGAGCCAGTCGAGATGTTCTTCCTCATAACCCAGAATGTCTTCAAGCAACTCGCGGCTTACGTAGTCGAATTTTTGTTCACACAATGCGATCGCGTCCCGCAATAGTGGCAATTGTTCCAGCTGGAACCGCTTGTCGCAGCCGAGCATCTCAGCGGTATTTTCACCGATGTAAAGTTTTCCAAGGGCCTGAAGGTTGGGAAGCCCTTCCAGAAACAGGATCCGTTCAATCAGATCGTCGGCCTGCTTCATGTCCTTGATGGACTTTTTGTAATTTTTTTCGTTGAGTTCTTTTAGACCCCAGTTTTTGAACATTCGTGCATGCAAAAAATACTGGTTGATAGAGGTCAGCTCGCAGGTGAGCACCTCGTTCAATTTGGCTACTACTTGTTTGTCGCCTTTCATTCCCACTTCCGGTTGCATTTTTTTTGATTGCGAAAGTATAGGTCTGTTTTACTTATAAAGCAAAAATCATTTATAAATCAGTGGCATACAAAAAAGAATAGTTATCAATCAAACCTTTGTTCTTATTTGGCGCAGGCAGGCTCGTTAACGAAGGCAAGGCTTTCCTCTGCAAAACCCAATCCGGCTTCGGTGAAGAAGTTAAATACCTTGTCAACACCATGGTTGAGCAGGCTTTCAACCTCATCTTCATAGCGGGCAATGGCGGCTATTCTGCCACGGTAGCCTGCGTTTTTAAGCTGTTTGGTAATATTGATAGAATCTTCGATGGAAGGAAGAGCCAACAGCACCAGGCGCACACTGCGGATGTCCAGGTTGTCCCATAAATCCACATCTTCACCGTCGCCACAGATAACATTCATACCTTCGTCCTTCAACGAAGCGACTTTTACCCGGTCTGCATCCATTCCCCAGACTTTGGAGTCCGCGAGTTTCGATAACGACTGAAACGCACCTGAGCCTACACGACCCATTCCGATAACCAGAAATTCCGCCTTATCGATTACGGGGTAGATGTCCCGTTGAAGCCTCACCGGGCTTTCAAATTGCTTCAGAGGCCCTTTAAATTTGTGGTACTGACTGTGTGCACTGCGGTAAACAATACTGGTAATGACGAAAGAAATGGAAACAGCAAGTGCGATGACTACCAGCCAGGTTTGGTCCAGCAGGTTTAACGACACGGCCAATGCGCCTACGATCAGACCAAATTCGCTGTAATTGGACAGCAATAGACTGGAGAGGTAACTGGTTCGTGCACGTAGCTTGAGAATGGTAAACAAACAGAAAAACAGAAAGGCTTTTACGGGTAAAAGCAGTACCAGTGCCAAAGCCATGCTCATCATAGCCCAATCCGGCAGGGCGGTGAGGCCAATTGTCAGGAAAAAACCAATTAAAAACAGATCTTTGAAGCTCATGAGGGATTTCGCAAGCTCACTTGATTTGGGATGCTGGGCGAAAAACAAACCGAATATCAGTGCTCCTAAATCCCCTTTGATGTTGACGAGTTCAAACAGGTGGTATCCACCGAGAGCCAGAATAAAACCGGTTAACGGGAGCAATTCGCCGTGACCGGACTGGTTGATGATGCGGTTGAGAACAGGCACAAGCGGAAACATCGCTAACAGCGCTATTGCCCAGGGTGAGGGTAATTTACCGGTAGCGGCAACCAGAAATACCACCGCAAAAATGTCCTGCATGACCAGAATGCCGATAGCAAGCTTGCCATGGCGGGTTTTGGTTTCACCGTTTTCTTCCAGCACTTTCACCACGCAAACGGTACTGCTGAAGCTCAGTGCAAAGGCAATCAGGGCAGCACTTTGCCAGTCTATTCCAGTGAACAGGCTGGCACTGGTTATTGTGGCTGCGAAGATGATGGCGGTAACGGTTGCTACCCAAAGCATGGAATGGGATACGCTGCTTGCCCACACTTCACGTTTGCTGAGGTCTCTGATATTCAGTTTCAAACCGATGGTGAATAGCATTATGGTAATGCCCAGTTCTGCGATTTGCATGAGTGAATCTGTCATTGCAAATCCTGCAGCATTGAGCAGGAAGCCCGCGAGCAGATAGCCAACCAGAGGGGGGATTCCGATCATTTTAACCGTAAGCCCACAAACAAATGCGAATAATAAAAAAACAAATTCCATGAATGATTTAGGTGATCTTGTGTGAAAGGTAATGGTGCCTTGGAATAGAATGCGACAGAACCGCAGTAATGTAAAACCCAACTTTCGGTGCTTATCCTGCTTTTTTGACCTAAAACACTATAAAGGAAGGTTTTTGTAAAAATCCTCCAACCGTGCCGGCATCTTTATACTTTCAAACCCGTTGATGCGGGAGTAGAAATGACACAACGCATACGCTGTGCGTGCAGGTGACTCTACCATGAGCCTGTGCCCCAAATCATGAAAAACCTGTATTTCCGCACCAGTCAGGTCTTTCCAGCGTTCCGCCAAGGCGTAATTTACCAGTTTATTCTGCCCGCCCCACAATATGAATACCGCAGGCGCGAGTTGCGCTAACTGGCTTTCACTAATGAGTGAACGGGATGACTGTAGATCCTGGCAGATTCTTTCCATTTTCAGCCGGTTATCGATAAATTCAGCTGCCTGGGCATCTTTTATAATGGTTGGTGTCCAAGGCGGCCTGGCCATAAGGGTGTTATACAGGCGGTAGTAGTGTTTGGGGCTGGATACTTTCATGAACCTGTTTAAATCGGTCCCGAGCGCGTCAGTTTCCAGCCCCAGAGGACTCATCAGCACGATGGATGACACCGCCGAAGCGTGATAGACAGCCATGTATATAGCCATATCGGCTCCCATTCCATTGCCAACTATATGCGCCTGTTGGTAACCCAATTGCCATATCAGTGCGACAAGACGTTGGGACTGGGTTTTAATGGTGTAATCCCATTGCTGGGTAAACCCGGTTTCCCCATGGCCAGGCAAATCCGGGATCACAACATGAAATCGTTCCCTGAGCCGAATGGCAAGGGGCAACCAGACGTTTTTGTCCGAAGCTATATCATGCAACATGATCATAAGCGGGCGGTTGTCATGAACCTGATGGCTGGCATTTTCCAGAACAATAATAGGAATGCCGTTAACACGGTAACCGCGCTCACGAAAATCATATCGGATCATGCGGCATTGCTGAATGGTTTTCACAAGCAAGTGCCCGGCTGCGGGGTAGGTATAGAGATAAATAGCCACCAGCAGTGTGATAAAGGTTATTAGGATCCACATAGAGGCTTCTGAGTTGACTCCCTGTACCGGTTTGTCGGGTTATTCGTGACGCAATGTTCAAAAGCACAGTTACGCGTAACCATGTGCTAATCCTGATAAATCATAAGGATAGTTTAAACTTTGCAGAACGTCAGCGCGCCATTAAAATTTAGCTTTGTAATTGGTTGTACATCATCAAAGAGGCGCATTAGAGGAGTGAATGCAGCGTGAGAAATACGATATTGGCTACGCTCATGGTAGTGCTGATTGGGAATGCCATAGCGGGTTTTTTCTGGGCCCCAGCCTGGTGGTTTCTGCTCTTCAGTGGCGCATTGTTGCTTTTTGCGTTGCATGACAGCTTTCAGTCCAAGCATGCTATCTTGCGTAATTTTCCATTGATTGGGCGAATTCGGTGGACGGTTGAGTCATTGCGCCCCTATGTTCAGCAGTATCTGATTGAATCGGATACCGGTGGTGCGCCTATTAACCGGATGTTTCGTTCAATTGTTTACCAGCGCGCCAAGAACAGCCGTGAAACCGTCCCCTTTGGCACCCAGTTGGATACCAATCGTACCGGCTATGAATGGATAGGCCATTCACTGTCAGCGATGGACCTGAAAGAAATGAACCAGGACCCGCGAATCGTTATTGGCGGGCCCGATTGCAAACAACCGTATCAGGCCAGTCTGTTGAATATTTCGGCCATGAGCTTCGGCAGCCTGAGCAAGAATGCCATTCTGGCACTTAACCGGGGTGCAGCCAAAGGCGGCTTTTATCACAATACCGGAGAAGGAGGCCTGTCTCCCTATCATTTGAAATACGGTGGCGACCTGGTTTGGCAAATTGGTACGGGGTACTTTGGTTGTCGCACAGCCGATGGCGCATTCGATCCTGATGAGTTTGCCAATAAAGCGCGTCAGGACCCAGTTAAAATGATCGAAGTCAAGCTTTCACAAGGCGCCAAGCCCGGGCACGGCGGAATATTACCCGCGAATAAAAATACCCCGGAGATTGCTGCCATTCGGGGTGTTGAAGCTGGCACCCAAGTGGATTCACCACCCAGGCACAGTGCTTTTTCAACTCCCCTTGAAATGCTGGATTTTATTGCCCGGCTGCGTGAACTCAGTGGAGGAAAGCCCGTTGGCATCAAACTCGCAATTGGACGCAAAAGCGAATTTATTGCAATTTGCAAAGCCATGAAGCAAAGCGGGATCTTCCCGGACTTTATCACCGTTGACGGCGGCGAAGGAGGCACAGGTGCGGCACCGCTGGAATACACAAACTCCATCGGTTTCCCGCTCAGGGACGCACTGGCGTTTGTCGATGACTGCCTGGTAGGCTTTGGTTTGCGTGACTGTGTGAAAGTTATAGCATCGGGGAAAATCATCAGTGCCTTTCAGGTGGTGAAGAACATTGCTCTGGGAGCAGACCTCTGCAACAGTGCCAGGGGGATGATGCTGGCGCTTGGTTGTGTGCAGTCACTTTCCTGCAACACAAACCGTTGTCCAACCGGGGTTGCTACACAGGATCCAAAGCTGGCAAACGGGCTGTCAGTGGAAGATAAATACCTCAGGGTTTATCGCTTCCATAAGAAAACCGTTCAGGCCGTGATGGATATTCTGTCTTCAACCGGGCACCGTTCCCCCGGGGACTTAAACCGAACAGATATTTTTCGTCGGGTAGACCAGCATACCGTGCGACGCTATGACGAAATCTATCCGCTGGTAAAAACAGGGGCATTCACAAGCGACACGCCTCCAGAGAGCTATGCCTTGCATATCAAGGAAGCCAGTGCCGACAGCTTTATGCCGTCCAGCCAGTTATCCCGCATTGAAACTGAGACCAAATCTGTGTGTTAGTTGTCATCAATAGCCGGGTACAGGCCGTACTCGGTAGTACGGTAGGGGACCAGATGGTATTTGGGTTGCAGGTAGGCGACTAAATCAATCAAATCTGTTACTGTCATTTGATCGTTCAGCGTTGGCATTTTTGAGTTTCCGTCCGGCGCCGTAAAGCTCTGCGGGTAACGCCGGGTCAGTTTATGTGACGGATTAATAATACTGGTTACCAGCTCTGCGTAAGTAGTAATCTGGCTCACTCTTCCGCCAATGACAACCGCTTTACCCAGAGTGTAGGACTTTTCCTCCTCAGCGGGTTCGCCGGCAATCTGGTGGCAGTCCAGACAGCCATAATCAGCAAACAGGGTTTCACCCCGTAGGGGATCTCCGGCGGGAAGGCTGAATCCACGGGGAGAAGATGCTCCATAGTCACAAGCGCTCAGTACAAGAGCCGCACTGATTATCCAGATTATCATCCGCATACGTTCACCTTTAATTGAGCAGAGTTGCATTTCGTTTCGATACCAAATTCGCATACAGGGGCGTGGGTTGATATCAATCAATGGTTTCTTGTGTTTTGTTAACTATAGTTGTACTAATCCGCAGGGGAAAGTGCTGGCTAATGACGAAAATTTCCTTGATAAAAGCGCTGTTAGTTGGCTTGAGGGAACTGCTGGTCATCGCTTTCCTGTTCGGGTTGAAAATATCAACGGAACCGTACAAAGGAATCAAGCAATGAACGACTATCAATCCATCCTCGTGGCACTTGATGTTTACTCTGATTATGAGCCTGTGATCGAACGGGCCGTTCGTCTTGCCGGCAACCCAATGAAACTCAACCTGCTGTATGTGGCCTACCCGCAAACCAATTTTGAGCCTTATGGACTGTTTCTGGAGAAAGATTTTTCTGAAGAGATTCGCCAGCAGGCCCGCCAGAAACTCGAACAGATAGCCTTACGCCATAACATCCCCAATTCTCATGTCCATGTGGCAATTGGGTCATCGGCGGATGAAATACACGCGGCTGCTGACAAACTGGGGGCAGATCTGATTGTTATTGGTACCCATGGCCAAAGTGGGGTGCGCCTGTTGCTGGGTTCTACCGCAAATGCGGTACTCCACGGTGTTAAAGTGGACGTGCTCGCGGTTAGGATTTAGCACGCCTCAACCGAATTTATGAGTAACCTGAGGGTGGCTCGCAACGAGTTGCGCTGCGTTCTCCTGGTCCATATTCAGCGCAGTAATCGGGAATGGGATCACAATTCCCTCCTGATCAAAGCGTTTCTTCAGTGCTTTGATAAACGCACTTTTTATAAAGAAGCGATTGAAATATTCCTGTGCGCGGATCATTACAGTCAGGTTGATGCTGGAATTGTCGAAAGTGTGGAATACGACGAAAGGTTCATATGTAGCAACACCGTAGTGATGGGTACGCAGAATGTCCCTGGCTACCTCCAGGCAGATTGATTCTACTTTGTCCAAATCCGAACTGTAATGCACTCCGACTTCCACCGGCACAGACAATTCCTTTTCGGGATAGTAATAATTGATCAGTTTGGAATTGGACAGTTTGCTGTTTGGCATGATCACAATGTTGTTGGGTAGCATTTTTATCCAGGTTGAGCGCCAGCCAATCTTTTCTACAAACCCCTGCTCACCCGAATCCAGCTCAATAAAGTCCCCCACACGAATGGGTTTGTCCATAACCAGCTGAATACCGGAAAAGAAATTTTCCAGTGTTGACTGCAACGCCAGTGCTACGGCCAGGGAAGTGATCCCCAAAGATGCAATGATGGGCGTTACCGAAATGCCCAGCGTACTTAACACTATTAAAACAGTAAGGCTGGCCAAAATGGCCCGGATAGCCCCATTGGCGATGCTTTTGGAGTTGCGCAGCATCTCCGACTGACCTTGATAACGGCGCAGGCTGTAAGTACACAGGCGTTCCAGGAACACAAAAAGAGCGACAATAACCCCAGCCTTACAAAGATGGCCCAGTATCTGGCTGCCCGGGTCGGCAATAAGTTCAAACCAAATCAGGATGTAACGTACTATCCACAGTGAAAAAACCATGATCAGTACAGTCAGAGGTGCGTCCAGGGCTAACACCACACTGAGAGCGAAGCCGCCCTTCACGCCCTCCTGCCTCGCTTTGTCACGCATCCGCACCAGAAAAATGCGTTTGGCAACGAACATAACCAACACCAACACAGCTAATGAAATTGCCGTAACTGATTGCTGTGATTGAACTAATTGCTTCAAATCCATCTTTCAGCCCCGTTTTGATTCGGATATCCCGTAAAGAGGTGCAATTGTTGATCCACGCTATGCCCACAGCAGCTTTAATGGTATACAGAAGCCGAACTTAAGCATACCGCTGTTGCCTCGCTAAGCGGTTAAATTTACGCAGCTTTGTCATACTCATTGCGTAAAATTCGATACCATCGTGCGGATTGGCAGTAACCTGATATTTATGGAAGTCCTATGAACTCGAAACAAACCGGTTTTCGTCGACTGTATTTTGCGACTTACTATTCACTCAAAGGCCTGAAAGCGGCCTTTGCCAGTGAGGCAGCGATTCGCCAGGAACTGGCAGTGATATCGTTGCTGGTTCCTGTTACCTTCTGGTTAAACGTTAGCAGTGCTGAGCAGGTGTTGCTGGTTATGAGTTTGGTGATCGTGCTGATCGCTGAACTGATGAATACCGCGCTTGAAGCCTTGGCTGACCATATATCCACCGACGTCCATGCTTTGATTGGCAAAGCCAAAGACGTCGGCTCCGCCGCTGTTTTTGTCAGCCTCGTAATGGCGGGGTTAACCTGGGCGATAATACTGTTTTGAGCAATCAGCCTTCTAAAGTTGTGATTCAGGAACAAACCAGGACGCCACGCTGAGAAACAGCCTTTGCCACCAGGATGTTTGTGGCTCACTGTGGTATATCTGCTGCACACCGTCCTCAAGTGTCATCCAGGTTAAGTCATCGTCTTCATCCAGTTGAATGCGGTAGCCGACGACACTGGCATACTGGTCAAAGGTCTGTGCAATGTTGCTGGCAGTTTGCGGGTCCTCATACAGAATACCCATTTCGGTATTCAGCGCGACAGAACGGGGGTCGAGATTAAATGAGCCGACAAATAGCTGTTTTCCATCAAGCACGAAGTACTTGCCGTGCAAACTGGCGCGGGTATCGGCAATCCAGGAAAGCTTCACCCGTTCTGCTTCGGGAAGGTAAGGGTTAGCTTTAAACTCGTACAGGGCGACACCGCCTTCCACCAGGTCCCTGCGATATTTTTTATAGCCACCATGCACCATGGCGACGTCATTGGCGGCCAGTGAATTGGTCATGATTTTCACCCGTTTACCCTGGCGAACCTTGTCTACCAGAAATTTCGTAAACTGTTTGCCGGGAACAAAGTAGGGTGAAATCAGCAGAATTTCATTTTCAGCCTGGTCGAGCACTTCCAGTAATCGCGGCGCAATGTGGGTTTCTTCTGCGATTTCATCAGTACCAATTTTTTCAGGTGAATCGATAAACAGGCGCCAGTCTCCCCAATTCACCTTCCTCGAAGCGTCTATACGCCCGACAATATCCCAGCGTGCCCGCACCGCGTCTGCATACTCACTGGTTAATGCCAGTTGGTAATTTGTGTCAGAACGATCACGCAGAGTGTTGAGTGCCGCGTCCATATCTTCCTCCAGATCCACCAGTTGGGCGATGGGATAGCTGTACATACTGTCCCAGTACTGGTTAAAGTTTGCGCGAACATTCAGCGCAATGGGCCCAACACCAAGCACGTCAATATCGGAGAAACGTACCTCGTGACTGGCATTAAAATATTCATCACCGATATTCCTGCCACCCACGACGGTCAAGGCACCGTCTGCGGTGATTGATTTATTGTGCATACGCCGGTTTAACCTTGAACCATCACGTATAAATCCGGTCCAGCGCAGGCTCCGGGAAGGAAAGGGATTGAACAGCCTGACTTCAATATTAGGGTGGTGGTCCAGTATACGCAGAGGGCGATCTTTGCCGGAGGTGTCAAGGTCGTCCAGTAACATGCGTACGAAGACGCCCCGATCGGCCGCTGCGAGTATTTGATTTGCCATAACCTGGCCTATCAAATCATCATGCCAAATGTAGTACTGGACATCGAGACTGACCTCAGAACGCTGGATCAGCTTCATTCTTACTGCCAGCGCGTCCATCCCATCCGAGAGTAATTCAAAGCCAGAATCACCCTGGTGTTTCTTACCCAGTGCTTCAACATCCTGATACAATGGTGATTTCAGAACGTCCGGTGGCGGCATACTATATTGGGTATTTCTGGGCGGCAGGCTTGAACAGCCACCGAGTGAGAAGAGCAACAACAGGAATGCCGCTTTGGCGTTGCCAAGAGATTTTTGCCGCCGTCTGTTTAACATCTTGTGTTTGTCCTTAATTTCCCAAACTTCAATTTTGTGCGGGAATGTTAGCCAGCTGGTACGTCCGGCTTCGGGTTAACCATCACCAGGCAGTCCAGACGAATTCCAGTTTTCCTGACATGACACCAGGTGTGTCTCCCACACTGTCAACATCCAGCCAGCGTTGGTTCAGGCTGGCTTTCAATACAAAATTATGTGCTATGTTCCAGCGTAAACCTGCTCCAAATCCGTAACTGAATGCGGTGTCCGAGTAAGTGGAGTAGTAGTCGTCACAGACATAGCCCCACCATGGGTCCCACCAACAGACCGTGCCGCCGTAGTCATCCCTGCGAATATTGCTGTCTAGCGTATTCCAGCCTATACCGGCCGTTACAAAGGGGGTAAAAACCGTGGGGTAAAAATGGTAAGTGGTACTGACAGCAAAGCTGTCATTGGAAAGCGCATGCTGAATGAAATAGGGCTCCTGCGTATTGTCATCAGGAATTACCTGGGCCTGGTAAGACTGTTCGTTGTGGGTAAAGTCCACAGATACCAGCAAATGATCGTTGACGTGATAGCCGAACGTCCCCCCAAAACCTACGTCATCTTCAATTTCGATGTGACTGCTATTGCGACCGTCAATAGAAAAGCTGTCGACATAGCTCAGGCTGAAACCCGCTTCCCAGCTTCCGGCCCTGTGCTCAATTCGGCTCAGGTCGTTTGCCTGCACTGAGCATGCAAAAACGAACAACAGACTAGCGAGAATGATTCGGGGTTTGTCCACAGAGGCTCCTTTGCGTGAAGAGTGTATGATGACTCAAACGTTAGCCAGAGAACCAGCCGGGAACACAAAGCCCGGAATTCCACTGTAGGGCTGTCAAACTGGATCTGAAGGTTCGAAAAGCGTAAGGCGTGCTGCTAATCTGATCCTAAGCATAAGCAACGGCAGGGAAATCGCAAATTTATGAAGCAAGTTCGCAAACCATATTCTAAGCATTCCATTCCACAACAGGCGTTTGACTGGTATGACGATTATGCGCACGGACGCATGGACCGCAGAACCTTTTTAAGTCGCCTGGCGACATTGTCTGTAATGGGGTTTTCTGTTCCTTCGTTACTGGGCGGGCTCACGCCCGACTACGCGCAGGCAGAGCAGGTTTCTTTTAATGATCCGGCGATCAAAGCCAGCTTCCAAATATTCCCTTCACCTTCAGGGCATGGCGAGGGGAGGGGCTACTGGGTTGCTCCAACCGGCACCACCGAGACTCGCCCCGGTGTATTGGTGGTGCACGAAAACCGTGGACTTAACCCGTATATCAAGGATGTTGCCCGGCGTCTGGCAAAAGCGGGGTTTGTGGCTTTTGCTCCCGACGCCCTGTATCCCGTAGGCGGATACCCTGGCAATGATGATGCCGGACGTGACCTGCAGCGCAACCTGTCGCGACATAAAATCGAAGCGGATTTTTTGGCAGCTGCATCGTTTCTGAAAGGCCATTCAGCCACAACCAGTAAGACTGGTGCGGTGGGCTTCTGTTTTGGTGGTTATATGGTGAACTATCTGGTTGCGGCGGGAAAAAACCTACTGGATGCCGGAGTTGTTTTTTACGGGACACCGGCTGCTGAAGAATTACAGAACAACATCAATACCCCTTTACTGATTCATCTTGCCGGCCTGGATGAACGCGTTAATTCCAGCTGGCCGTCCTATGAGAGCAAACTTCGTCAGTTAAAGGCGGATTTTGAAATGCATGAATATGAGGGCGCAAACCATGGCTTTCACAATGACTCAACTGCACGCTATTCCCCTGGGGATGCAGAACTGGCCTGGCAAAGAACCCTGGCATTTTTTGACAGGCATCTGCGGTGAATGGGTAAGCGATGGGCTGAACGACGAATTACTCACTCGGCCTCTGTAATTCGCAGATTGAACTATTATTTAGGTAACGGGTTACGCCACAGCGGTTGAACCCCGTTTGTAGTGGGTGTCTGTGCCACTAACCGTGAGGTAAATTATGAACCATGAACATCAGCCTGATCCCCACGAACGGGATCTCACAATGAGCGATGAAGACGCACAAGCCAGCGGGCCGGAAGACGAGTCGGTGTGTGGCGAGGAAGATCCGGGTTCTGCGCTGGAAGATTTGGTAACCCGCAAAGACAACGCAAAAAACAAAGTCTAGCGGGCTGAGCATCGCTAGTGTCACTGCAAAGGAATGAAAATGTCATCATCACCACCGACAGTCATAGCCCTCGCTATTACCCTCGTTGTGTTTCTGAGCTCCTGTTCAAGCCAGCAGGACAAGGCTTTACAACAGGCAGCCGATCGCCTGAAGCCCTGTGAAAAAGTTTCAGCATTGCTTGATTCCTATGCAACGGGGTTTGAGGCGCTTAAAGGCCGCAGCTTATCCGAACGCTTTGTTGGGGTGTTTGCGGCCCGTATTCATGCTGTGGGGCAAGACTGCCAGGTATGGCAATTGAGTGACAATACAACTTACATGTGTGGCCGCAGTGCGCCTAACCGGGAAGTGGCGATGGAGTGGTATCAAAATTCCCTCGATGCACTGGCACAATGCCTTAGCGGCTGGTCTGGAAGTGAACCGGAAGGCGGTGACAGTGATGGCCAAAAAATCCTGTGGAGCCATCCGGACACTACGGCAGTAATTGCCATGCAGGCAGTTCCGGTAACCCGAAATCTGCGCGGCGGGCGCTGGAGCCTTTATTATTATATTGGCAATCAACCTGAGTGGTATTAATTTCAGGCATTGGGCAGAGGGATAAATTCGGCCTCATCCCCGGGAACAACCGCAAAGCGGCGAGCCTGCCAGTCTGTTTTGGCTTTCTCAATCAGTGCCATATTGCTGGCCACAAAGTTCCACTGCATAAACCGTGGGCCCACTGATTCGCCGCCAATCATTGCTACCAGCGCCGGTTCAGCCGCATTAATGGTAACTCTGGTGTCTGGTGCCAGTATAGCCATGGTATGCGCACGCACCAGTGTCTCATCAATGCTAATTTCTCCCTCTACCACATACAACGCACGCTCAGGGCTCTGTGGCAAAGTCAGAGACTGGCCCGGGTTGAGTTTTGCCTCGATGTAAAGGGTATCGGAATGTATTTTTACCGGTGAACGCACACCGTATGCAGTTCCCATCAGAACCGTAACCGCCACACCGTCTGGGTGCACCTGTGGAATGGACTCTTTTCCGTAATGATGAAACTCGGGCTCACATTCTTCATCTTCCTGTGGCAATGCCAGCCATAACTGCAGCCCGTTTAGGGTATGTGGTCCCGCTTTGATTTCGTCTCGCTGCCGCTCGGAGTGCACAATGCCCTTGCCGGCAACCATCAGGTTAACGTCACCCGGTGTTATTTTCTGGTACGAACCGAGAGAATCCCGGTGCAACATTTCTCCGCTGAACAGGTAGGTTACCGTGGCAAGACCAATATGCGGATGCGGGCGCACATCAATCCCCTTACCTTTGGCAAAATGGGCGGGTCCCATGTGATCAAAAAACACCCAAGGACCAATACTCCGGCATTGTTGCACCGGCAACGCTCTTCGCACGATGAAACCACCTAAATCCTTGTCTGTGGGAGACAATATAAGGCGAATTACGTTTTGATGAATGGAGCAGGGACATTCCTCGACGACTCTTGGGGACAAATTACTCATGCTTAGCCTTTATGCAGGGCGGGCTAAGCCCTGAGCCCAGTATTCAGATGGTGTGCCCCAAGTATAGACCTTGGGTGGGAAACCATGATGAGTGCGCCCGACAACTACCATTTTAATTTACCAATCTTTCACTACACTGTTATTGGTGCGCCTGGGATATTAGCCATGTCTATATTTTCATTCAGCAAGCCTGTTGCAACTGCCTGTTTCAGTGCGGTTGTATTAATCGTTTCCGGCTTCGTAAGCAAGGAGACTATGGCTGCACAAGGCTCTCAAAATATCACCGGCCCAGACTCAGTTGATAGCCTGCTGGAAAAAGATAAGCGCAGGCTTCGTCGTTATCGTGATAATTGGGATCTTCACAAGAGTCAGATTTATGCCGACACAGGGCTGAAATTTGGATTCGATTACAATGCCCTGGGACTTTGGGCGTCCGGGAGCCTGGGTGAAACTGATGCATCGAGTGGCGCATTTCGGGCGTTTGGTCGCTGGGACTTGAGTGGCGAGCAGGTTGGAGAGCGAGGTTCAATGGTATTCAAATTTGAGCATCGTCACGCTTATACCGATGTGCCGCCATTTAATTTTGGTAGTGAAACTGGTTATGCCGGGCTATTAAATACAGTCTACAGTGATCAGGGCTTTCGCACGTCAACCCTCTACTGGCGGCAGGAATTTGATCGGAACCGGGGGCTGGCATTCTTCGGTTTCCTCGACGTAACCGACTACACTGACATCTTTGCCTTTGGCAGCCCCTGGCAGTCTTTTGGCAATATGGCTTTTGAAAGCGGCTCGGGAACCATAGGTGGGCTACCCGACGGAGCCTTTGGTTTTATGCTGGGTAAAATGCTTACGCCCAACATTTACGTGGTTGGCGGCATGGTTGATGCCAATGCCGATGCGACAGACATCAGCCAGGGGTTTCAAACGTTTTTCGAACAGTTTGAAACCTTTAAATCCTTTGATATTGGCTATACCAGCGGGCGGGATGAGCTGTTTCTGAATAACTGGCATGTCTCGTTCTGGCAAATTGATAAGCGGGAACAGGCAGGCCGACCGAGTGGATGGGGGGTGTCTTTTTCGGCCTCGTCACAGGTGAAAGAGGTTTGGCAACCATTTTTTCGCGGTGGTTGGTCAGATGGCGGCGGCGCCAGTTATGACGCTTCGGTAAGTATTGGGTTCGGGTACGTTCCTGCCAGTAAAAATTATTTGCTTGGCGTCGGGCTGAACTGGGCAAGCCCAAGCGAGGAGGAATACGGCGATGACGTACGTAACCAATGGACTTCGGAACTGTTTTACCGGTTTGCCTTTAGTCCAAACACGGAACTGACACTCAGCATGCAGATTTTACTGAATCCGGCTCTGGACAACGGCAGAGACAGCATAGTGTTACCCGGCTTGCGTTTTCGCGGCGCGTTCTGAGTTTTTGTTCAATTGTACCGGCCTGTTAAGAGGGTGAAAATGCATTTTTCAATGGTTACGCACGCGACTATTTTGATATTTTTCACATAAAAAACAGTCACTTTGTTATACTGGCCGAATTCAGTTTCCGCTACAGCGGGGCCTCCGGTGAAGGCCTCGCCGTACACGATTCGTTTTTTGAGCAGGGTTAAATCGACATGCACCAGATCATTGTTCTAAATTGCGGCAGTTCTTCAATTAAATTTGCCATTATGGATGCTGACAGCGGTGAGGCATCGCTCACTGGGGTTGCAGAAAATCTGGGCAATTCAGACGCCAGAATTAAATACAAAACCGGCCAGCAGTCTGAGGTTATGCCTCTGCCGGAATACGCTGAGCATAAGCTGGCACTGGCCAGCATTCAGGCCCTGATTAGCGAGCAGAATAGTGCTCCACTGGCAGTAGGTCATCGGGTTGTGCACGGCGGGGAAACTTTTACTCAGTCGGTATTGATTGATGATGAAGTGAAACATGCGCTAAAAGCCACATTTCATATGGCTCCGCTACACAATCCAGCAGCTCTGCAGGGCATAGAATCTGCCCAGGAAGCGTTTCCGGATTTACCCCATGTTGCGGTGTTCGACACGGCATTCTTTCAGACCATGCCCAAACACGCTTATTTGTATGCTTTACCCAAAGCCCTCTATGAAGAGCACGGCATCCGACGATATGGGTTTCACGGTTCAAGCCATTACTTTGTCAGCCATGAAGCAGCCCGTTATCTGGGCAAACCAATAGAACAGTGCAATTTGATCACTGCTCACCTTGGTAATGGATGCAGCATCGCTGCAATTCGACAGGGGCAGGCGGTTGATACCAGCCTGGGGTTTACTCCGCTGGAAGGCTTGGTAATGGGCACCCGTTGTGGCGATATTTGCCCAAGCCTTCCTGGCGTGCTGTCAGAACTGCTTGGGTACAACACTAAAAGGATCAGCGAAATGCTCAATCGGGAATCCGGTCTTTTGGGGATTTCCGGACTCAGTAACGATTGTCGTACCCTTGAGGAGGCGGCAGAAAGCGGCAATGAGGATGCAGCTCTGGCATTACACATATTCTGTTACCGGCTGGCAAAATACATTGGCAGTTACATGGTTGTTACCGGTCCGCTGGATGCCATCGTATTCACCGGCGGGATAGGAGAGAATTCATCCTGGATCCGTGAAACAGTGATAGGCATGCTCGAACATCTGGGTCATAAGGTTGATCCGGAAAAGAATCTGGCGGCGCGGTTTGGCAAGGCGGGTAACATTGCCGCCACGGCATTGCCGATTTGGGTGATCCCGACCAACGAAGAGTGGGTTATTGCCAGGGACGCACTCAACATCAGCAAGCAGTCAAATTAAGGGGAGTTTATGTCCAGTCGCATAATGCTTATTCCGGTCGGTGCAGGCGTAGGGCTGACCAGTGTTAGTCTCGGTATGGTCAGGGCTATGGAACAACAAGCCGTAAAGGTCGATTTCTTCAAGCCAGTAGCGCAGTTGTGGGCCGGTGACTCAGGGCCTGAAAAATCCAGTGCAATCATTCACCAGTATTCCGGTATTGAACCTGCTGCGCCCATTGACGCAAGTAGCGCCGAGCGGATGCTGAGCAATGATCAGACCGACGAATTGCTCGAAGAGATCATTCACCGCTTCGAGAAACAGCGTGATAACGACACCGTTGCCGTAATTGAAGGATTGGTGCCAACGCCCAGCACTGGTTACGCCGTGCGTCTCAACAAAGCCATTGCCAGTGCTCTTAACGCAAAAATAGTGCTGGTGTGTGCACCGGGAAATCAGTCTGAAACCGAGTTAAACCATAAACTGGAAATTGCCGTCGATACCTATGGCGGGCACAAAAGTGGCAAAGTGCTGGGCTGTATTTTCAATAAAGTGAATGCGCCGCTTGACGAATTTGGGCGCATGGCCACTGATCTGGAGCGCGTAATTGAAGAGGAAGCCGTCGCCAAAACGCAGCAGCGGTTGAAGGATATGCCGGTATTCAAGAAATCTCTGGCATTCCTGGGCTGTGTCAGTTGGGATTTGGACCTTATTGCGCCAAGGGTCATCGATTTGGCCCAGCATCTGAATGCCACCTTTATTCATGAAGGAGATTATGAACACCGGCGGCTGCGCAGTGTGCAGTTTTGTGCGCGGGAAATTCACAATATGACCGGTACCCTCAAGCCAGGCGCCTTACTGGTGGTTTCCGGTGATCGCAGCGACGTGATTGTTACCGCGTGTCTGGCGGCGTTAAACGGAACCAAGATAGGGGCAATTCTTCTTACCGGAGGGTTTGAACCGGATTCCCGGATTTGGTCTCTGTGTCAGCAGGCACTCGATACAGGCCTGCCGGTAATGCTGATCAGTGGTAGCACCTGGGAAACGGCGCAAAAGCTCACTGCATACAATCATGAAGTGCCCATCGATGACGCCCAGCGTGTTGATCGGGTTATGTCTCATACTGCCAGTTGCATCGATAAGGACTGGATAGCGAGTCTGACCAAAGGCGCAAGCCGGGAAATCAAACTTTCCCCCGCAGCGTTCCGTTACCATTTAACAGAGAAGGCCCGTGCAGCCAACAAGCGTATTGTTTTACCTGAAGGGAACGAGCCCCGCACAGTAAAGGCAGCCGCCATATGTGCCCAACGCAACATTGCGCAACCGGTATTACTGGGTAACAGGGAAGAAATCCTGCGGGTTGCAGAACAACAGGGTGTGGAGCTGCCGGATACCATCCAGATACTGCAGCCTGAGGACATCCGCAAAGACTACGTGTTACCACTGGCGAAATTAAGGGAGCACAAGGGGGTAACCGAAGTTATCGCCGAGGAACTGTTGCATGACGACACCACACTCGCAACCATGATGTTGCAGCAAGGCCATGTGGATGGCCTGGTCAGTGGTGCAGTGAATACCACAGCGAATACCATTCGGCCTGCGCTGCAACTGATTAAAACCGCTCCGAACGCGTCGCTGGTGTCCTCCGTGTTCTTTATGCTGTTGCCTGAACAGGTACTGGTTTATGGCGATTGTGCAATCAATCCTGATCCGACTGCAGAAGAACTGGCGGACATTGCAATCCAGTCTGCCGATTCAGCTGCCACATTTGGCATCACGCCTAAAGTGGCAATGATTAGTTACAGCACTGGAGATTCAGGCTCAGGCTCCGACGTAGAGAAGGTAAAAAAGGCCACCCAGCTCGCCCAGCAGCGTCGCCCGGACTTACTTATCGATGGACCCCTGCAGTATGACGCCGCTGTGATTGAAAGCGTGGGTAAGAAAAAAGCGCCCAACAGTCCGGTTGCAGGCCAGGCCACTGTATTTATCTTTCCGGATTTGAATACCGGTAACACAACCTACAAAGCGGTTCAGCGGAGTTTTGATCTGGTGTGCATTGGGCCGATGCTACAGGGCATGAATAAACCGGTAAATGATTTAAGCCGGGGTGCTTTGGTGGATGATATCGTCTTTACGATTGCCATTACAGCAATTCAGGCGTCGGACAACTGACCAGATTCAGGGCTTGAGCAATATACAATTTTCTGAACGTTGCGAACCTGTGGAATTTTACCATACTCAGGGTACCCGCTCGTTCATATACGGAGAGTCCATTGATCCCATTGGATGGTGACTTCATTTTAGCCGTAGCCCCGAGGTTTTCAGGCCAGAAGGCCGATGATCAATTTCGGATTGTCAGCGCTGTTGCGGGGGAATTCCAGCAAATTCTCCATCAGTACAATATTGATTCAGCATTGCGCATCGCCCATTTCATGGGGCAGGTTACCCACGAGTGTGCCGGATTTCGCACAACCGAAGAATTTGCCTCAGGGGCAGCGTATGAGAACCGGGCTGATTTGGGAAATACCCAAAAGGGAGACGGTAAAAAATACAAAGGTCGCGGATTGATCCAGTTGACCGGTCGATTTAACTATCGAAAATTTGGTGATCTTCTTGGACTTCCATTAGAAGACAAACCCGAAATTGCTGCCGAGCCGCTCATTTCTCTCAAAATCGCCTGTGAATTCTGGCAACATCGCAAAATTAATGCACAGGCCGACAGAGATGATTTGATTGCAGTCACCAAACTGGTGAATGGCGGGACCAATGGCCTTGCAGACAGACGTAAATATCTCCAGCGTGCCAAAACGGAGCTTGCCAGGATTGAAGGGATTCAGGTAGCTGCTGCCCAGCGGGCAACTTTGCCGGTGCTGAGAAGAGGCTCCTTTGGTGATGCAGTGACCCGGCTACAAACCTTGCTGGTAGCCAAGGGGTTTAACCTCGCCATTGACAGTGACTTCGGTGCAGCGACGGAACTGGCGGTAAGACTTTTCCAAAAACAGCACAACCTCAAGGCGGACGGTATTGTAGGAATGAAAACCTGGTCTGAGCTGGATAGGTAACTCCAGATCCCCGATCTTCCCAGTGTAAGCCTCCCGCAACTCATTCTGTCAAACTCACCAATACTGGTTGATTTCTAACCACTTGGCTTGAAAACCGATCAGATTCGATTATGCTCAAATAACGACCATTCTTAAATGGTCAAATCAACGAATCTCCCATCAGGAAGGGACGACGAACTATTTACATGGTGAAATCCGGGCGGCGAACCTGCTGTTGCATTCGTCGGCTTGAGCGTGTCAGCTTAAATGGTCGTTCAGTGTGGGTTAGTGAATGGGGGTTCTTCAGCGGATGAGTGCAGCGAAAACGTCCGTTACATAAAAAATAAAAAAGCCATTCCCCAATTTACGATACCTGCCTGTTGTCGGCGATGACTACTACGCTGGCCCAAGGGAGGCGTTGATAATTATAACAACCGTGCAAGCGGCACAACCACAAAAAAACCAACGATTGGAACGCACAATGACGGCGCGATCTTGCACCGATAACAGTATTGATACAGTCAGTCTTGTTGAACGGATCAAACAGGGCCAAAAATCGGCAGAACAGGAATTGGTGGAGCGATATTGTCGCACTCTCCGCTTTGTTATTTATAAACGCTGCAATAGTGCTGATCTGGCAGACGATCTCACTCAGGATGCTTTGCTGTTAACCATCCAGAAAGCCAGACAGGGTGAGATTCGCAAACCGGAAGCCTTGGCTTCATTTATTCGCCAGGTAGGTGTGAATATCGTCATTGAGTATCAGCGTAAACAAATCCGCCAGGCCACTCACTGTTCTGATAGCACGGATTTATTCAGCAACAATCCTGAATCGGGTCAGTTAAACCTGCTTCATCGCCAGGAAGCTCTGACGGCGGTAACCCGCTTAATGAATGAACTCGGGGTGGAAAGGGACAAGGTTTTACTGTGGGATTTTTTTGTCTACGAAAAGCCCAAATCGCAAATTTGTCTGGAGCAGGAACTGGCACCGGAACATTTCGACCGGATCCTGTACCGCGCCAGGGTAAGGCTAAAAAAATTGCTGGATGAGCGCGGAAAGTCTCTCACAGATACACTCAACTGTAATTTGGTCGTTGCACTCTGGGTGTCCACACATTTTCTGTTATCAGCCCCCGTTATAGAGAGCCAAATAGTCAAGTCAGAAGTGCGAGAAACTTCCTGTTTGCACCACTATGGGTTTGAAAGCGTCGAAATCGACAGTAAACGAGGTATGTCAGAATGCTTTACAGAGGAAGAAAATTGATGACCCCCAATGACAATGACCGCTCAGATTATGAATCTAAGCTGCAGCGTTATCGGTTGGGCCTGCTAAGCGAAAGTGAAACTGAAGAAATTGAAGTATATCTGATGGAACACCCGGAAGTGGTTGAAGCTTTGGAGCTGGATACGATTCTGGCTCACAATCTTCCTCTGACAACGGTCAGGGAGCACAGCACGCAGCGGTTTGACTGGCGCAGGTTCTGGTATGTGCCGGCTGGAGCATTTGCCCTTTCAGCGGTGCTTTGCCTGTTTGTTATGCCGGATAAATGGACTTCAACACCTTCATCGCGTTCTTATTCGGTCCCCCAGGTTGTGTATCTGGATACTTTTCGCTCTGCTATGCAGCCGAACCAGACTCTAAACAAAACAGCACCCGGCGAACATCTGGTGCTGTTTATTCAGCCTCAACCAGATTCAGTGGGCCCATACAGCGCCGAACTGATAAAAAGTGATAACACGTCAGGCCAGATGTTGGGCAATGACCTGAACAAAACCAACACCGGTGAAATTGTTTTGTTACTGGATAGCCATTTGCTTGAATCCGGTGAATACAGTCTGAAGTTAACCGAGCACGATACCGGTACTACGAACGTTTATTCATTAACAGTGGAGTAAGCCGATGCTTCAAGGAACGAATGTCAATGAGCAGTCTTCGAATAGCCCTCAACCACAGGTTTGCGAACATTCTGCGGGGACGCTGGTGGACCTGGGCGATCGAATGCATTCTGTTAAAAGCGAACAGGCCAGTCAGCTTCCAGCCGGGATGACCTTTTTTGGCCAGTTTATCGACCACGATTTTACCCGCAACAGTGCCTCTGACAAGTTGGCGAACCCGGTTCCTGGCAGCCACACGGGAACCAATATGGTTACACCTGCTCTTGATCTGTCAAGTGTATACAACGCAGGCGGGCTAAACGACCAGTTGGGCATAGATTTGCAGACAGGCAAATTCTTGCTAACCCAGGTAGAAGGGGAATCGTCCTGGCAGGACAACAGTTTTGATCTTCCTCGGGTTGCCGAAGGAATGGAAGCCGGCAAAGCCCTGATTCCCGATTTTCGTAACGACAGCAGTCTGTTAATCGCCCAGTTGCATGTGCAGTTTCTGCGCTTGCATAACATGGTTGTCGACCATCACCTGAGTCAGCATCCGGCCATGCATAACAACCCCAATCGCTTATTTGAACTGGCGAAAACGCAGGTTACGGCCTGTTATCGAAGGATGGTCAGAACCGATTTTTTGTGGCGAGTTCTGCACAAACCTATTTACCAAGCCTTTTTTGAACAGCCACAACCCTATGCCTTTTTGGGCATGGATGGCCCAGTCTTTTACGCCGGGGAAACCCTGCCAAACGAACTGACCGCAGCGGCATTCCGATTCGGGCATTCCGTTGTAAAGCAGGCGTATCAGATTAACGATGAGGCAAGGTTAAGCCTGATGGAATTGTTCCAGTGGACGGGTGGCCACAATCTGAAATCACAGCATTTGCCAGCAAATTTGGTAGTGGACTGGCACTCCATGCTGGATTTGACCCAACTCGGGCGGGTGCAGATGGCGCTTGCAGCATCACCCGCCATGAGCATCGAATTACCTATGGGCGACTGGCCAGCGAATAGGCTGGCAATCCGAAATCTGGTGCGGGGTCAATCCATGTCTCTGCCAAGTGGCCAAAGTGTTACCCGGGCCCTGTGCCACAAAAGTTCACGTTTGCAAAGTATCATCGGCGAATACGGGCCAGTCGAAACCAACCCCTGGGTTCAGATCAAAAGCAGTTCTGACAATACGCCTGAGTTGTTATTGAATGGCCTATTGGCTTCTTCCGATATCGCCACCAACTCGCCGCTTTGGTATTACCTTTTGTGTGAAGCACACTCAGCAAGCCGAAATTACAGCAAATTGCTGGGGCCGGTAGCCAGCTATATCGTAGCTGAATGTTTTTACCATTTGCTCAACACCAGCACCGATGAAGAAATTACAAACGGGCCAATTCACGATGACCCCTTATCCGACATTTCGACTCTGTCTGAAATGATAAAACTCACCCAGTCTAACCCAAGGAAGGCTTCATAATGAAACCTAATATCACCGGCTTGTGGATAGAGCAAGCAACCAACACTGATCTCCCCGATGATTACTGGTTACCGCCCCAGGCTGGCGACAAGTTTCGCGTCGAACAGGTATCTTCCGATGAGAGTAAATCCATTTACAGGGTCCATCATTACCGGGAGAAAATTCCCGGGCAGGTAGAGACCATCGAAATTGCCTTTTTTATCGATACGGGGCAGGGGAATCCCTACAACTTCGTCCAGGTTAATAACGGTTCCAAGGTTTTCCTGCGCGATATGGAGTTTATTCAGGAGAAGCCAGACGTGCTGCGCACCTACCTGGATGCCATGCCAATGGGTACTGTAGTTACCGCTACCAATGTTTCGCCAGAGCCATTGTCGACGGCAGAAGCATCAGCTACTACCCGAATGCGGGTTTGGGACTGTCGAAGAGCCTGAAGGGGCTTTTTGTGAGAACGGAACCGATACTGGCGGTATTGTTCTTCCTACTTATTCAAACAACAAGCTACGCCCAATGTTTGGAGACGTCAGAAGAACGGACTTTACTCTATCAACTGACGCCGGACGACACAGTGCGCTACCTTCGGATTAGCGACAACCACCGTCAGATCCGGGTCACTGGAGTGGATGGTAATCCGGTGCCCTCATCCCTGCCGTTTGGTTTTGTCGGTAGTTACCTGGTTTTCCTGACCCCGAAAAGCCCTGTGTTGTGTTTGTACGGCTACCGCAAAGAAATCGGAGTACCACAGGTTAAAGAGTTCCGTGATGAAGAAACCGCGACAACGCTCATGGAGCTCGCCCGGCGCTGGCAGCAGGGAGAGGATAAAGTATATCTTGCCCAAAGTTACCTTAATTTGTCAGAACAACGCCTGCATGCGGATGAAATGCTTTGGCAACTAGCCTTGCAGAGCAGTTTTCAGGCGGCATCCTACAGCCAGCTTTTTACTCTTGTTGAGTCGGTTGATGCGCAAAAGCACAATGCCGCAGTAAAGCATTTCGGTAACCTGCTCGCTGCCCGAGCTGCACTGTATGACAGAGCATTCAGTAAAGCGGAATACTACTTATCCCGGTCTGAAGCTCTAGAATCTTCAGGTGTATTGGAAATAGGTGTTTTTGAGCGTCTGGTAGTTGCTGCCAGCTCACAGTTATCCGCAGGAAATCTGAAACAAGGCCTGCAACGGCTTGGCCAGGCTGAAGCATTGCTTAAGTCTGAGCTTGATGTTTCAGACACCCCACCGCAATTGTTGGCTGAGTACTATGATAACCTCGGGCACGCCCAGCTGGTTTCTTTTTACCGCTCAGGTTCAGAAGCGGAGCTCGCGCAAGGCATAAAGTATGAGCAGCGAGCCCTCGCACTGGCACTTGAGGCCGGGCACCCACGGCAAATTATTTCGATTCACAGCAACAACGCTTGGTTGCTGCGGGCTTCGCGAAAATACAACAGCGCAATCATCCATTTTTTGCAGGCACTGCAAATCCTGGAACAACAACCAGACCCCATATACCGTTTATACCTCTACAGAAACCTGGGTGAATTGTTCGTTGAACTTGGGGCGAACATACAGGCGAGAACCTTTATTCAGGCCTCACTGGCTCAGGCGGAAGAAAACAGCCTCTACTGGCAGGCTAAGCTGCATTGCCTGATGGCTCGTTCCCTAACCAGTTCGGGTAAATTCGAAGATGCAGTAAGGGAGGCAGATCTCTGTTATCAACAAGCTGAATTTGTAGCCGGGTTGGAACCGGGTAAACGGCGGGAACTGCGCGCACAGTCCCTGTCCATGCTTATAACACTAAACCGCGCCTCCTCAGCACAGGTTGATAAACTGGTTGGTTTACTCGATAAACTCGAGCAACCGGATGTGAAGATACGCGCTTATCTTGCACTGGCTTCGCATAGTGCCAAACAGGGTGATGCACAAAAAACGCAACATTTGATAGATGCGGCAGTAGCGGATTCCGATCACGGAGCTTCTCCCACACTGCGTTTAAACGCCCTGACAGAAGCCGCACGTCACAGTTCAAAATACAACCAGTCTGAATTTGTTGGCCCTGTTATTGAACTTATTGAGCAGGTTGCATCGGAGCTTAACCTGGCAGAGCTTGGGCCCGCGTGGCAGCAGCAGGTTATGAGCTTTTTTCAGGTCCATCTGGTGTATTTGCTAAAACGGGGTGATCACGCAAAGGCGTTTGACCTTGTTCAGCGTTCCCGGGTGATAAGCTTTCGGTTCAAGGCACAGATGCCACAAATTCATGCGTGGTCGGAGGATCTGATTGCACTGGAAAAAGCGCATTTCTTTAACGGAAAGGATTACAGTCTTGCGCTGGGCACCGCCCGGTTGACCGCAGCGCTGGCAAAACTGCAAAACCAGTCTCAATCAGGCGGAAACTCTGCCCCCAGTGTTAAAACGGTCAGCCTTGACGACCTGAAAAAACTGCTTCCAGACGGGCAGGGGGTGTTGTTGTATTATCAAACCCAACAAGACTACGGCGTGTTCTGGGTCCGACGAGGCTTCCATCAGGTGATCACTCTGGGAGCGGTATCCGAAATAGATACATCCAACAATGGCCTGTATGAAAGCCTTACTTCGCCCATGTCCAATGCCTGGTCTGGTATACAGACAGCCAGTAAACAGTTGATAAGTCCGATGTCGGGATTGTCTGATATCCAGACTTTACTGGTGTATCCTGAAGGGAGTATCTATCTGGTTCCGTTTTCAGCCTTGCTGCTTGAGAACGGGCAACCACTCATTCGCTCTGTGAAGCTGATCCAACCCATTACCGTAACACTGAAAACGATAGAGTACTTGCCCGAAAACCCGCCTTTGAGGGTTTCCCTGTTCGCAAGCCCGATATTTGACAATTCACTTACAACGCAGTTACCGAGTCTGCCCTGGTCAGGTGTGGAAGCCAGTGCGATCACCGAAGTTTTTGGTACACAGCAGGTAAATGCCTTTGTTGGTCGCAAGGCAAACAAGACCAATTTACTCAGTGATATGGTCAGAGCTTCACCAGTGTTACATATTTCCACACACAACCATTTTGACCCGAAACGCCCACTTCTGGGTGGTTTGTCGCTGGCCAAACCCACTTCATCGAGCCAGACTGTGGCCGATTTTGTGAGTTTTCAGGAGATATTCTCTTATCGATTTAACAATCAACTGGTGTTTCTGAATGGATGCTCAACAGCAATGGGCCAGTTGCACGCAGGAGACGGTCTTCACAGCGTGGCAAGAGGTTTTCTGAATTCCGGCGCCAACCGGGTTGTTGGAACTCTATGGCCCCTGGCAGACAGTGCGTCGGCAAAATTCAGCGCTGAATTCTATCGCCACCTTAAACGCCACAATGATGTTGCCCAGGCGCTTCAACAAACCCAGTGGTTCTTTGCCAGCAGCGGCCGCTACAAACATCCATTTTACTGGGCCGGTTACAGTCTTTTTTCCCAGCCAGACAGAAATCAGCCCTAACGGAGGTTGCAAAACTAATGGTGGTGCAACAGGCGCTCGACTACAACAACGTCCAGCCATTTACCAGCCAACTGGCCGTGCCGTTCATAAATGCCCACTTCCCGAAACCCCAGCTTTTTGCACAAAGCCCGGCTGGCGGCATTAAAGGTGAATATTCGTGCTATGACTTTGTGAAATCCGCAGATTTTTGCGCTTTCCAACAACTGTGAAACCAGCTGTGTACCAACTCCCTTGCCCTGTGCGTGAAGATCCAGGTAGACAGAAAATTCGGCAATACCACGGTAACAGGGCCGGGTTCGGTATTCACTAAGGCGGGCAAAGCCTGCGACAGCGTCATCCAGTTCTGCAATGAGTAGCGGAAACGCACCTTGTTCCTGCAGCCAGCTTTCTATCTGGGATGGAGTGCGAAGCTGCGTTTCAAAGGTGCCGGTACCGGATTCAATCCCACGGTTATAGATGTCACAAATCGCCGAAATATCAGTGGAGCGGGCAGGGCGTATGTTCATTCACAATCCTTGTGTATCAGTTGAACCAATGGCGAGTCCGGTTGGCGAACCACACCAGCGACAACATCACCGGCACTTCAACCAGCACGCCAACCACAGTGGCCAACGCAGCACCGGAATGCAGGCCGAACAATGAAATGGCCACTGCCACGGCAAGCTCAAAAAAATTGGATGTGCCGATCATACAGGCTGGAGCTGCGACATTGTGAGGTAACTTAAGTTGTTTGGCTGCAAAGTAGGCAATTGCGAAAATCCCGTAGGTTTGGATCAGTAGGGGGACGGCAATCAGACCAATCACCAGCGGCTGCTCAATAATGGTCTGGGCCTGAAAGCCAAACAGCAGGACAACAGTAGCCAGCAGGCCAACAATAGACCAGGGTTTGAGCGTGGACAGAAAACTGTTCAAGCGGCTGTGATCATTCACCCGGTCGAGCTTTTTGCGGGTAACCGCTCCTGCTATAAGCGGCATTACCACATACAGAACCACTGAAAGCATCAGGGTTTCCCAGGGAACCTGTATGTTGCTGATCCCGAGAAGGAAAGCGGTAATAGGGGCAAAAGCAAAGATCATTATGATGTCGTTAATCGACACCTGCACCAGTGTGTAGTTGGCGTCGCCCTTGGTAAGCTGGCTCCATACAAATACCATCGCAGTGCAGGGGGCGACTCCAAGCAGGATCATACCCGCAATGTATTCACCCGCCGATTGGGGGTCAACCCAGTCAGCAAACAAACCTTTGAAGAATAACCAGCCCAGTAGCGCCATTGTGAAAGGTTTTACCAGCCAGTTTATCACCAGGGTGAGAACCAGACCTTTTGGCTTTTTACCCACATCCTTGAGCGAAGCAAAGTCGATTTGAATCATCATGGGGTAAATCATCAGCCAGATGAGTACGGCTACTACCAGGTTCACGTGCGCATACTCGATAGCGGCAATACCGTGAAACACGTCAGGCATAAGGTTGCCCAGTACAACACCGGCGCCAATACTCAGAGCAACCCACACAGAAAGATACCGTTCAAAAATGCCCACAAAATTCTCCTAGTCGGCCGAGCGCTGATTAACGCGCTGCATGAGTTGTTCTGCTGACTCCACCCGTTCAGAATAGCGGTCAACCAGGTAATTTGTCTGATCGCGGGTCAGCAAGGTAAATTTCACCAGTTCTTCCATTACATCCACAATGCGATTGTAATAGCCTGAAGGCTTCATGCGATTATTATCATCAAACTCCAAAAATGCTTTGGCCACCGATGACTGGTTCGGTATGGTGAGCATCCGCATCCAGCGCCCCAATACCCTTAACTGATTAACAACATTAAAAGATTGCGAACCGCCCTCAACCTGCATCACGGCCAGCGTTTTACCCTGGGTTGGGCGTACCGCTCCGAGTGACAGCGGGATCCAGTCAATCTGGGATTTCATAATTCCGGTCATGGCACCATGACGTTCCGGTGAACACCATACTTGCCCCTCAGACCAAATTACCAATTCTCTCAGCTCCTGAACTTTAGGGTGGCTGTCTTCCTCGCTGTCGGGCAACGGCAAGCCCTGAGGGTCGAATATGCGCACTTCACCACCCATGCGGGTAAGCAGTCTGGCGCACTCTTCAATCACCAGACGGCTAAAAGACCGCTTCCTTAATGAACCATAAAGCAACAAAAATCGCGGTTTGTGCGTTGATAAATCCGTTTTAAAGTTGGCTGTGGCCGGTATTTCAAACTGTGATACATCCAAATTCGGCAAACTCGGATCTAAAGGTTTCATCGTTGTCTGGCCCCCAATTTTTCCAGACTTGCCACCCACTGGGAGCGATCCAGTCGCGCGATTTTCAGCAACGCTTCTACGCGTGCACGGGTAAGGTCTATCGTACGATGGAATGCTTTGGCTATTTCCTGTTCGTCGCCTGACAGTTTGGAAGGGTCTTCCAGCCCCCAATGCAACTGAACAGACTTGCCAAACCACACCGGGCAGGTTTCCTTTGCTGCCGAGTCACAAACCGTTACCACCAGATCGGGTTCAAAACCTTCAAAATCGTCCCAGGACTGGCTGGTCAACCCCTGGGTTTCGATTCCCGCTTCTTGCAAATACCGGATGGACAAAGGGTGAACTTCACCCACTGGCTGGCTACCCGCGCTTTTCGCAACAATCAGGCCTTGCCCTAAGTGGTTAGTTATCGCTTCCGACAGGATGCTGCGGCATCGGTTATGTGTACAGATATACAAAATTTTCATCTTAACGCTCACATTTGGGGGGATTTTCCGGTGTCATCCGTGTACAGCACTCTGACAGATAATCTTGGTTATTGTCTGCAGTGAGTTTCACCAGTTCCATGATCCATTCAGGCAACCCTGGGTGCAGGTGGTAATAGATCCATTTGCCCCGACGCTCATCTTCCAACAGCCCACAATTGCGCAATTCGGCCAAATGGCGAGACACTTTGGGTTGACTGATTTCAAGCGCAACCTGCAAATCGCAAACGCACAGTTCGGTATGCTGACTGAGCAGCATGACAATTTTTAACCGGGTGTCTTCTGACAGACATTTGAACAGGATCAGTGGTGACATGAATGCTCCCTTGACATATATGGTTTATGTTATATATGAAATTTCAGATGTCAATGAGGCGCTACTAAATCATGCTAAGAAAGGAAAAAACAAAGGAGCAAACGTTGTAACGTGCTCCTTTGCAGAAATAGGGTATTAATAGGCGGCTTTGACCTGTTCGATAAATTTGAGCCAGGTTTCATTCGGTTGCCAGATCGCCACCATGTCCTGATAAGCCACTGATTCTTCGTGGTTTAACTGAGTGACCCGGTATAAGTAGGTAAACACAGCGCCACGCCAGTTTTTCCGGCAATGGGTCAGTGTTCCGCCGGGCTGGTTTTCGAACTGATTAAGGTATGCGACGTAGGTGGCGAAGTCCGCCAGTGTTGGATTATCCCAGTCAACCTGTATGTTTCGGTAATCCAGGCCCAGCTCCTGCATCCATTGCTGCTCTTGTGTACGATCTCCGGGAACCAAATCTATCACAGCGCTAACCCCGCTTGCGGCAAGCGCCTCAAACTGAATTTTGTCAGGCTGACCGGAACTCACCATGGAGGCAGTGTTGACCTGATAATTTAGCAGTGAGGCCAACGCCTGTTGCACATCGGGTTCAGATGCGCTCACGGAAAATAACGGCAGCGCCAGTGCGAATGCGATGGTGGTGAACTTTCGTTTGCAGGTCATTGTGTTGATTCTTTTTTATCGTTGAGTTTGTTGTAATTGCACTTTAACAAGGAGGCTGTCACAGGGACAAGAAGTTCGTAATTTCTTCCACAACAATCAGTTGGGTTCGATTCAGCACTATCCCGCTGGTAAAGTTCGACCGAATCGCCAATGATGACTAAAGTATTCAGTGTAGGGCGATAATGAGGGACTGCGCTGATTTATTAAAAATCTATACAACCAAAACGCAGTTTAGCCGTATTAATCCCGGGTCAATTTCACCCAACTTTTGCCTTATCCGCCGCAGTCTGGATCAAACCATTTATCAAAAGGACAATTTCCCATGCGAATTGCCATTCTTTGTTGTCTGGTTATCAGCGTGAATTTTACAGTAACTGCACAGACCATAGGACAATATTTACAACAACAGCTTGAACCGCTGGTTATTGGTGAAGGGCGTTTTATTAACAATCAGCCCGTTCATGCTTCTGAATTGGTTATTGCAGCTTATTCTGCCAATCGTTTTGAGCCGATTTGGGCTGACCTTGTCTACGCCGCCAAGGCATTAGAACTGATTGGTGAATCCGGGGCAGAAGGGCTGAGCCCGCAGGATTATCATTACGACACAATCAGCAGATTTTTGAACGACATCAGGCAAAGTCCTGACGAAGCTTTGCAAGCCCAGTTCGATATTTTGCTCACTGATGCGGTGATGACGTACGCAACTCATCTTATCCGAGGTAAGGTGAACCCCCAGTCCCTGACCCCGACCTGGAACTATGAACTGTTTAATGTATCCCCTTCCGGGGCAGCAGCGGCGTTGCTCAGGCACGTAAAAGAGCAGACTTTGCATCAGGGGTTGTCTGACTTATCACCCAAATTACCGCAATATCAGGGCCTGAAAGACGCCCTAAAGTTTTATTCCAGACTCGCTGAGTCCGGTGTCCAGGAGCAGGTACAGCTGTCTGAAACGGTCCTGCGCCCTGGCGAGAGCGGGCCGGCGGTACCGGCTTTGCGCCGGCAACTTGCGAATTTGGGGTATTTCGAAGGCCAGTCGGATTTGGTGGGGGCCCTGTACGATGACGAACTGGTATCTTCAGTAAGACAACTACAAAGCCACCATGGCCTCAGTGCCGATGGCATCATTGGCCGCCAGACCCTGGAAGTGCTCAATCGCCCTTACCACCAAGTGGTTGATCAGATACGAGTGAACCTTGAGCGGATACGCTGGGTGGACAACAGCCTTTCTGAGCGGTTCCTGGTGGTCAATATCGCCGGTTTTGAATTGTTTTTGTATCAGGAAGGCACCCTGCAGTGGAAGACCCGGGTTATCGTTGGCAGAGATTACACCAAAACGCCCGTTTTCAAGGAGAAGCTCCGCTATATCGTTGTGAACCCAACCTGGACGGTTCCGCGCAGTATTGGCGGCGGCATCATAGAGAAGCAGAAGCGAGACCCGGATTACCTCAGTCAAAAGGATTTTATTGTGGTGGATAACCGCAGAAATCCGGTTGACCCCGCCAGCATAAACTGGGCTTCGATGAACCGACAAAACTTCCCCTACTGGTTCGTTCAGACACCGTCAGAAAACAACGCTTTGGGGCAAATTAAATTTATGTTTCCCAATAAGTACGCCATTTACCTGCATGATACACCGGCAAAATCGCTGTTTGACAGTGAAACCCGGACATTCAGCCATGGCTGCGTGCGCGTGGAAAAGCCATTTGAACTGGCCGAATACATTCTTTCCCAAAACGCAGAGTGGCAGACTGGTGATATAGCTTCTATTGTTGAGACTCGGCAAACAGAAAAAATATTCCTCGATCAACCACTGGATATCTTTCTTATGTACTGGACCGCAATGGCGACCAGGGATGGGCTCCACTTTTACCCTGATGTGTACGGGCGCGATGCGGCGTTGCTAAAACAACTTCAGCAACCTATGACTGGCCATGAAAACAATACGTAGATCTTATCCAATGGTGTTGTTTTTCGCGCTTTTGGCGGGTACCTACGCCTACGCTGAGGTAGAAGTTAGCGGGCCACTCAGAAGTGTGGTGCTGATGCCTCGTGGTGAATTGAAGGTAATTTTGCCTCAGGGAGCCAGCCCCATAACCGGTATGAGCGAAATACTGGTTAAAACCGAAGACGGTAACTGGAAAGCCCGCGCCCTGGAACAGCCAGGGATGTACCCAGTTAAGTTGCAGCATAACGGGGTTGACGATATTGTGCTCAAGGTGATTGTACTTGAGCCTTTTGATGCTCAAAATTCTACTCAGTTAAACAACTATGAGATTGGCAGCTATCCTTCGGAGCCGTTCAAAGGTCTTGAGCAATACCGTTCCCCCCCCGGGCTGATAAGAATCAGTGAGTCGCAACTCAGCGAAAGCCTGACGCCCCATGTCAGGGTCAGCGATGTAATATGTAAACAGGCCAGTGGTTTTCCAAAATACATTTATATCACCAATGAAGCGCTCACCATGCTCGAACAGTTGCTCACCTTTGTTAACGACAACGGCATAACTACTGAACGATTTTCGTTTATTAGTGGTTACCGTACGCCGTATTACAACCGCTCGATTGGTAATGGCCGACACAGTCGCCACCAGTACGGCGACGCGTTTGATTTGTATGTCGATAATGACAAGGACGGCCGCATGGACGACCTTAACGGCGATGGAAAGCTTACAGTTGATGATGTGGCGATACTTTACGGTGTGTTCGAACAGTTCATGAAGCAATCAGGCTATGTAGGCGGGCTCGGCCGTTACCGGCCTACATCTAATCACGGTGGCTTTGTACACATTGATATCAGAGGTT
Organism: Alteromonas aestuariivivens; assembly: GCF_003367475.1. Classification (GTDB taxonomy): domain Bacteria; phylum Pseudomonadota; class Gammaproteobacteria; order Enterobacterales; family Alteromonadaceae; genus Alteromonas; species Alteromonas aestuariivivens. Next base: position 8,436 of record NZ_QRHA01000014.1, on the reverse strand, counting down.
ATCGTGCCCGTTGGTAAAAGGCTCAGTAACCTCTGGTATGCGCAAGCCAGTTCGCAGGCTCAATAGCGAACGACTTGTTCAAATTGCCGGGTAGGGCGGTAGGCCGCAAGTTCTGGTAATGAATCTCCGGTTAGTAATTCACGTGTAATGAGTTTTCCTACCAGCGGGGCAAGGGTCACACCGCTGTGCATGATTGCCAGATACACCCCTGGTGTTGCCGGATTAGTGCCCATCACCGGGTGGCCGTCAAGCGGTAAAGGTCTCCAGCCTATATAGGAAGTGTCAATTTCGGCGCCGCGAAGTGCGGGGAAGAACTGCTGAGCGACGCTCAGGATCCGATTTCCGTGTTCTTTCCCGAGGTACTCAGCCGGAAAGTCATTAGGGCGGCCACGAAGCCTGACTTCGTGTGCTTCACCATCTGGTGGGCCAGCCTGCTCACCGAGCACGATACGGCCATCCGGGCGTTGATGAAGATGAACGCCTGGAGCTGCCACAATAGTGTTCACTACAGGGCTGAAAGGATGCGTTAGGGTGATCACGCCCGGTGTGGTGCGCTGGGGAATGGAAAGGCCACTTAATGCTTCCGGTATATCCGGATCGGCACCGGTTGCCACAACAATATAGTCGGCATTTATATCGCCCTGTGAACTCGAAACCCCGATGATACGCCCGCCTGCATAGCGTGCAGCAATAGCCTGGCAGGGGAAAATTAACTGCGCTCCCAGAGATTTGGCAGCGTTTAGAAATGTGTGGGTTGCAAGGACCGGGTCCACAGCACCGTCATTCGGCGAGTACGCGGCCCTTACGGTATCATCAACAGTGATGCCGGGTTCGATTTTACGGATGCGATCAGCACTAATGATTTCTGCAGGCTCTCCCCATTGCCGCTGTTCGTCGATTTGAGCCATCAGTTTAAGATTACGCTCAGGCTTGGCAAACCATTCAAGCGAGCCATTCCAGCGTACAGGAATGCCCAGATCCCGTTGTACCTCACGCCACACGCTTAATCCAACCTGATTAAAATGATGGTAGCTTTTCGGTTGCTTGGCCCAGGTGGCATTTAGCCACGCAAAGGTGCCCCGGCTGGCATGGCTTGCTGGACTTTGTTTATCAATCACCGTAACCGCAGCACCAGCCTTTGAGAGGAAATAAGCCGTGGCAGCACCGACAATCCCGGCGCCTATAACCACAATTTTGGGTTTGGTCTTTCCAAAAGCGCCGGGCATCATTGCACACGCAGAGGTGGCCACCAGCAATCTGAGAGCAGTCCGTCGGTCCATAATACTTCTCCGTTAACACGAACCAAAACGCCGACTTTAGCACAGACATGTACTTCATTTCGACAATTGGTCTGCTACCCATAACGGGCAAAAAAGTGGAATTGTTTCACCCCTTTTTTGATTGTGATTCGTTTTATCAAAAAAAGGAGAAACTTATGCATACCATTACTTACTCTGATACAGCGTTTATTCACGGCGTTCGTTTATTAACCCATATTGCCATGGGGGTGGCGATTACGTTTGGACTGTTCGTGTTGATGGCCAAACTGATTGAAAACAACGACGTCGGTTCGGTTGCACCACAAGCAGAGCCCATTGGGCCCATTATTCTGGCAATCGAAGATCCCGAAACCATCACCAAGGACCCCATCAAACCAAGGGAAAAGCCGGTTACGCGGCCGCAAACTCCGCGCACGGAAGTAGAAATTACGCCCAACCAGATTGAACCCCATTTTTCTCTGGTACCACCGGGAATTGGCAATTCTATTGAAATCAAACCCGAATTTGGGGCGGGAGCTTCGGACATGGCTGCAACGCCGCAACTGCGGGTTGATCCGTCGTACCCACCTGAAGCAGCCAGAGATGGTATTGAAGGCTGGGTCAAGCTAGGGTTTTCCATTACTGCCTCAGGCGGAGTTGCTGACATTGTCGTTCTGGACGCTGAACCTAAACGAATTTTTGACCGGGCGGCAAAAAAAGCATTGTCAAAATGGAAGTATAAACCCAAGATGGAAAACGGCAGCCCAGTCAGCCAATCCAATATGTATGTACTGTTGGAGTTTAATCTGAATCAGTAGGGAGGCGTAATTATGAGCTATGCCCGTTCAGGATTGCTGGTTTCATTGCGTGACTGGTTTTCTGTACCCTTGAGTGCAGAAAACCTGATGGAAAAATACATTCGCTCCAACGATGTAAAAGCGTTAGCCGCGCTTTATGACCGACATGGTAATCGGCTTTACTATTATCTGCTGATTTTATCAAACGCCGACACTGCTGCAGATGTCACTCAAAAAACCTGGCTGAAGGTTATGGAAAACAAACACCAGTACCGTGCAAATGGTAAGTTTGAATCCTGGTTATTTACTGTCGGCCGCAATACCCTTGTGGATGAGCTGAGAAAGCACAATCGTTACCAGTACACTGGTGATACTGAGACCATCGTGGACGAAAATATTCAGCTTGCTAATAACGGCATCAATGATTTCCATCAGTTGATATGCCTGCTTCCGTTTGAACAAAAAGAAGCCTTCTCGCTGCAACAGGAGGGTTTCAGCCTGGCGGAAATTGCCCAAATCTGTGCAGTACCTCAGGAAACTATCAAAACGCGTTTACGCTATGCGCGCGATAAACTCAAAAATGCTTTGGAGTCCCGCCATGAATGACACCGACAAATCATTACGTCAGGCATATCAGCAAGCGAAACGTCAGCATCCTGCGCCAGGCAGGTTGCGTCGGCAGTTGCTCAGAAGCACCAAAGCAAGCAAAAGCCCTTTCTTTTCAGGTTTCTGGTCACGGGATACTGCCCTCATGGCAAGTGCTGCTCTGACTTTGGTGGTATTGCTGGGTATTTACCAGTTTCGACATCAGGTGTTAACCGAGCCAAGGGCTTTGTCTGTCAGCGTGGGCATAGAAATTCATGCTTATGACGATGAAATTGATGCCATGCCCAATTCTCAAAATCGCGAAAAATTAACGGCCTATAATCAGGCTTACGAACGGAAAATGGAAACAATCCAGGCTGTAAATACCCGCTTTGCAAAGGTGCTAGAAGTTAGTGGAGAGTGGTCTTTGGCGGACTGCAGTGACATACGCATTTTAATTTCAGACAGGCTGATTGAAAACCTGAGAGATCATAGCCGTATAGAAAGTGGCATTGATGTAGGAGACCAGGTGGCCCTGATACTTAACCGGGAAGGGCAAATCATGCAAATTACCCACAGCAACCAAAAAGCATTGCAGTGCTAAGGTGCAATGTATAAAGGGATTGGCTCGATAACAGCGATCCCGTTGTAAGGCACCTATACTGGGAGGATTAATATGAATGTGGCACTAACTTTAAAAGTCGCTGCAACGCTGCCATTTACACCGCAACCCAGTCAGGATTGAAAATGCCTTTTGATGCAAACACCAGCCGCGCCAAAATATTTGAGGCGCTCGGTGCTGTCTCATTCCCTGTCTATCTCGCCATCATTCTTGCTGTAGCGGTTGGCTTCAACGACCAGTTTACCGATCTGGTCAGCGCTTCCAATTCCAATGTAAAACGCCTCATCCTTTATGGAGTCAGTGTAGGGTATTTTAATTTGATGATTTGGTGGAGTTGCCGGACTACGCTGGATTTTTGTTCTTATTATCAGACATCTCAATCAGTAAAAATGGCCCCTCCAGATTGGAAAAACAAGCCTAAAGAGGCGGCCGTGGCATTTATAGACCGGCACATTCCCTTTTTACGGATAAAAAAGCCAGATACATCCGATACGAAAAAAATCAGAGCAAATTATTTCGGTGGCGTAATCGGTGAATGGTTACCCCGCGTTGTACCAGCGCTGTTTTTCCTGATCATTGCCATTCGGGCCTGGTTCAACCACGCCAATGGCGTGGCCTGGACTACCGTAGTGGTCGGTGTGGTTATGATGCTGTTTTTGTGGAAACGCACCAAACTGCAGGACAATGTTACCAAGGCGAAAGAGGAGAAAGAGCAAAATCCGGAAGCCTGGAAACGCTGGGAACCCATGGAGAAATGGACCCTCCTTTTGCGTTGGCGGGTGTTTTTCGCCTTACTTCTGGTGATCCCGTCACTGTTTGCCATCTTTACGCCTTTGGCGTTTTCCCGGAGCCTTGGGGGCTTGGCTGTGGTGTTTTTTGGGCTGGGTGGGCTTGTTTTGGGTGCCACATGGTTTGTCAATATACTCGTCATTCCAGCCTGGAACCTGCTGGTTTGTTTGTTGGTAAAGATAACTGATTTACTTCATGACTATTTCAAACAGGAAGATAAAAACAAAACCAGTGCAAAGAGATGGCTGAGAAAGTCTATCGTGTTTTTCCATGTCACACCGCCGTACCCGGTAGCTTTTTCGTTGATTGCCGTCGCTTCTATTCTGGCCTGGGTAGGTGATACGGACAACCACGCCTATCGTACGCTTGAGCCAACATCGAATTCCCAGAGTAATTCCCGACAATTCGACAATGTAGAACAGGCTTTTGAAGCGTTTACGCGCAATCCGCACCTTCAAACTTACCCAGTCGACGGCGGTAAACCAGTGAAAGAAATGGTTCCGGTTTACTTTGTACTGAGCCAGGGCGGGGGGTTACGGGCCAGTTACTGGACCAACGCCGTTCTTCACCGCATCGAAGAGATCATCCCGGGCTTTTCAAACAATATTTTTATGATGTCAGGCGCTTCAGGCGGCACGCTAGGCAACGTTTCCTATTTGGGTTCACTGACCACACTTAAGCCGGAGAACGCAGAAGACAACAATGTTCGTTATGACAAATTCAAGTATATGCATCAGCAGGACCACCTCTCAGCAGCGGTAACCTCTCTGCTTTACAACGACATGCTTTATCGCTTTTTGCAGTTTAGCGTTCTGGAAGAAGACCGGGCTTATAACCTTGAACGCAGTCTTTCAAAGGCATTTGCCAGTGCCTATGCAAAGCCGGTAGATACCGTATTTGAAAAAGGTTACCAGCAGTTTTACCTCGAAAAAGCGGCCCACAACGAGTGGTATCCCATTGTTTTAACCCCTACAACTATCCAGGAACTCGGGCTGCTGGCAATGGTAGCGCCCTTTCATTTCTCCTCGGAAGAATACCCTTTGGTTCTCGACCTGCAAAAATTACAGGCCTACCATTCGCATTATGAAAAGTGCAAACCTGACTCTGAATTGGAGTGTGCTGATTTCCAGGCTGAACCTGATGACAAAACCTGGCAGGAACTGCCATGCCTGTTTGACGGGGCGGTGGGTAACTGCCTTCGCGATATTCCCATGGTAACAGCGGCAATTAACAGCGCCCGTTTTCCCTATGTAACACCGAAAGGGACCCTGTATAAGGAGGCGCAATGGAACCGTAAACTGCACACCGCTGACGCGGGCTATTTGGATAACTACGGTGCTATTACAATCCAGCATACATTGGAAATTCTGGCAGACAAATTTAAGCCTCATACTATGGACCAAAACAGACGCTATTTTCCGGTGTTATTGATTCTCACGAATACCCCACAAAAACCTTCAGGCCCACAAAAACCTTCAGGCCAACAAAAACCTTCAGGGCAACAAAAACCTTCAGGGCAACAAAAACCTTCAGGGCAACAAAAACCTTCAGGGCAACAAAAACCTTCAGGGCAACAAAAACCTTCAGGGCAACAAAAACCTTCAGGGCAACAAAAAGAGGGCTGCGACAAAGAAGCAAAACAAAGTACGGTAAATGATTTTGATACTCCCAGCACTTACCTGGTTCCTGCCGGCCACAACAGTATTGCCTTAAATGAAATACTCGGCCCCGCCCAGGCATTCATTTCACTGCGCCCGGGCCTTGCCGATAAGCGCATGGCTGATTTATTGGACTACCTCAAAACAACCTTTTTAGACTGTAACGCCCAGACGAAAAATCCTGATGATTCGTCAGCAATCGAACGAATAATCGAAAAAGGTTACTTACGATTTCAATATAAACAACCCAAAGGGGCGAAAGGACAAAAAGATCCGCCCTTGGGCTGGTTTTTATCTCCCGATGCACAAAGGCTGTTGGACAATGCGGCATGTGAAGCGGTTACTGGCCAGGCAGAATTGAAATTGCTTTACCAGGGCAATGATGAATTTTGTCAGGCCAGGCATTAAGTACCAGCTTGGTTAATTAAAGCTCGAATGTATTATCAACAGACGGTGTTTTTACGCGGCTCGTACCGTTTAATTCAAAGCTGGAAAGGGGATATTGATCAACTCAAAATACAAAAACAAGGATAGCTGTTACCATTTAACCATCTATTCAATTTAAGGTCTCGCGTGGGCGAGAGGCAACGAAAAGCACACCTAATTTATTGAGTAGAATGACAATTTACAATTGTGCTGGTATGTTGCTGTTTGATTAAAATGGAATTCTCAAATGAATCGTATTTGGATACTGTTGATTGCCGCTCCCTTTGTTGTAGCAGCAATAATTGTTAATTTTGCCTTCCACTCAAAATCACTTCCCATTATTGAACAGGCTCGCAACACTGCGTTGGCGGGCAATCATACCAGAGCAGAAAAACTGTACGATGACCTGCTCAAAGCTGATCCACTGAATATCGAATTGCATCGACTAAAAATTCGTACCCATTTTAATATTCCGGAAAAAACCGGAAAACACAGCTATCGCGATGACAAAACTATTCTGGCGCAATATCAAACTATGGCCCAATCTTCGGATCCGAAAAAGTCAGACATCGGTTACTACGCGCTGGGTTACATCGAAATTATGCAGAGCAGGGTGGAAGAAGCACTGGACAGCTACCTGCGCGTACAAAACCAGGAACTAAAATATCTCAATAATTCTATAGGTTATGTTTACATGACAAAACATAACTACGAAGATGCTGAAGTGTACTTTCAGACTGAAATCAATGTAAATGGTAATGTATCAGGCGCCTATTCGAACCTTGCAAAAGTGTATCAACACACTGACCAAAGCGATAAGTTCGCAACCTTACTCTCCAATCCTGATGCCAAACCATACATTTCAGATACCGTAATCCGACATTTTCTTTATGAAGACGGTGACTTCAGGTATACCAAATACGCTTTCCAAATTGGAGATTTCACTACCACCGGGCTTGTAGGAGCAATATTGATATTGCTGTCCTGGTTGGTATTTTTGTTATGGATTGATGTATATGAAAAGGAAAAACTGCGGCATGTTTTTATTGCCGTGGTACTCGGATGCGGATTTTCCATGCTGTGTACGCCGCTGTATGATTTTTACCATTTAACCTTAGGCTGGGCGCGAAACGGCAACTATCTGAACGATTTACTGTACTGCATTTTTGCTATAGGGGTTGTTGAAGAAACGGTAAAAATACTTCCTTTTCTGATTTTATTGCGCTTCAAGCACATCATTAACGAGTCAATGGATTATATTGTTTACGCTTCGATAACCGCTCTGGGTTTCGCGTTCATGGAAAACCTGCTGTATTTCCATGAATCAGGACTGGAGAATATTTTAAGCCGCTCACTTTCAGCGTCAGTATTACATATGACACTAACATCTTTTGTGGCTTATGGGCTGATGTACGCAAAATACAAAGGAAGTGGCGCCAACTGGGTTTATTTTCTCGGTTCTTTCTCAGCGGCTTGCGTTATACATGGGCTTTACGACTTCTGGATCCTTTCCGACGGATGGGTAGGGGAGTTACGCATCCTGTCTGTACTGATCCTGTTTTATGCCATCCAGCGCTACGCAATTGCTATTGCAAACGCGCTTAGCCATTCGGAATTCAGCGTCGGCGAAGGGAAACTGGTAAGGAGTGCAGAATATCTGGGAGTGGCATTAACCTGTATCGCCGCCTATCAGTATACCGTTATTGGATACAAGTTTGGCGCCGAGAATGCAAACCTCAATCTGTTCTCAATGTTACTGAGCTCAGCATTTTTAGCCTACATTCTCGTGAATATACTGGGGAAAATACAGGTGTCGAGTGGTAACTGGACAAGCATCATAACTGCCAAACGGTAGCTGTGATTGGCCAGCAATTTTACACAAAGCCCGTTAAACAAATACGTTTGCGGGGCTTTTCAGTTCAGGGGCTATTTCGCTTAAAAGGTTCCTCTTAGGCCTAAAATAGCTCTGCGTCCTGTGTATTCGTTGTGGATTACACGTTCTCTTACATCAGCAAACCGAATCGAGTTTTCATCAAGTAAATTACTCACATCAAAGGTCAGTTTAATCTCCTCACTAAGAGCATAGCTAAACCCGAGATCTAATTGGCCGTATGCATCAAAATGCTCGGGCAGGCCCGCTAAACCGAAGCGTTTAGATAAAAACTCATCACGCGGTAATCCTCCCATTTTTAACTGACGCTAAAAGTAGAAGTTATGCTGCCATCAAAGGTGGTTTTCCACCGTTGGCTTTGTGTGGTCGTTCGTGATTGTAAAACCACAGCCACTTCGTTGTATAGTCC
>NZ_QRHA01000013.1 GCF_003367475.1 Alteromonas aestuariivivens | reverse complement strand
CTGGTGCTGTAGAGCTGCCAGAAGGCGTAGAAATGGTAATGCCTGGCGACAACCTGAAGTTCGTTGTTGAGCTGATTGCTCCAATCGCGATGGACGAAGGTCTGCGTTTCGCAATCCGTGAAGGTGGAAGAACCGTAGGCGCTGGCGTAGTTTCCAAGATTATTGAATAATCTAAGCTACCAACAGAGTCAAAGAAAGGTCACTTAGGTGGCCTTTTTTGTGCCTTGGGCTCCCTGTGACATTGTCTGGTCTGTGCTAAGGCCTGGCCAGGGAAATTTACTTTTCTGTATTGGGATTGTTGGCCGGAAGGTCGTTGCAAACGGCACAGTACATACCCTTGCGGTAATAGTAGATGCGTGTTCCGGCAAATACTGATACCGACAATACCGACCAAAGCAAGCCAAATTCCAAGCAGTATCCGATATCCTTGCCTTTCAGAAACTGAATCCCGCCGAGAACCACAAAAGCCAATGGCAGTGCCAAGGCATATTGAATAACCCACTTTCTTACTGCCATAACCCATCCTTCAAGCTAACAATTTTTTTCGGCTTTTTGCACGAAAACAGCACACCAAAAAAGCGCTAGTCCATTATCCTGCTGCATTCAAGATTATTGTAGATGCGCCGCTTGAAAAGCATGCGTTGATTTTTTGTGTAACGAATCTGAAAGGCATTATGTGAAATCAGTAGCAACGGTACCAATAGCAAGTAGCGTACTTTTTATGACTGAATATGAGTTTTAATGATCTATAGATCTTGGATTTGGTTGCTTGTGGTGGTTTAATGGAGTGATAATAAAACGTTAAAAAGGGTGACGATTCGTGCAGTTAACTCAATACAAACACCGAGGGCTCAGACACTTAATGGAAGTCGTGTGCGCTTCTCTGTGTCTGTTCGGATGTGTGGCTTCTTTTGTGGCGACTTCAATGCCCCTTTCTGAACAAAAGGAAGCTGAGATTGATCTCAAAGTGGAATCCCTGCTGAGTCAGATGACGCTGGAGGAAAAAGTCGCGCAAATGCGGATATTTCACGCCAGTCTGGGCGTTGAGCATTCCGAGGACAGCAAGTTGGTGCTGTCTGATGTAGTAAAGCAGAAGCTGGCATTAGGTATTGCAGGCATTAAAAATCCTGGTGAATTTCTCAGTCCGGAACAGGCCAGCCTGCACAACAATCAGTTACAGAAATACATTATCGAAAATAGTCGATTGGGCATTCCTGCCATGTTCATTACCGAAGCTTATAACGGGGTAGATGCAACCGGAACAACCCGCTTTGGACGGCCGATGAATATGGCCGCAACATGGAACCCGAATCTGGTGAAAAGGGTATGGGACACAATCGGTCGAGAAGCCCGGCTCAGGGGGCTGCACATGTGTCACTCGCCGGAGGCGGACATTATGCGCGATCCACGATTTGGGCGTATGAGTGAAGGGTACAGTGAGGACACCTTCCTCACTACCCAGATGGTGGTTGCGGCTGTAACCGGCGTGCAGGGCGATTTTACGGGCCTGATGGACGGTACCCATATCGGCGCTGTTACAAAACACTTCGCGGGTTATGGCCAGGTGGAAGGCGGGCGTAACTTTGCTTCCATTCAGATTTCTGAACGCACACTAAAAGATGAAATTTTACCACCGTTCAAAGCTGCCGTTCAGCAGGCGCACACTCTGGGCATTATGGCTTCACATGGTGATCTTAATGGGATTGCGAGCCATGGAAATCGTGCTTTGCTAACGGATTTACTGCGTGATGAATGGGGCTTTCAAGGCTATACGGTATCCGATTCAAACGATATAGCCCGTCTGCACTACTTCATGGGGGTTGCAGAAACACCCGATGATGCTGCCTTAATGGGTCTGAATGCCGGGCTGGATATTGATCTGTACGCAGAGGATGCCTATGCCTATTTGCCCAGGCTGGCAAAAGGTAAGCCTGACATAATTGCACAGATCGATGAGGCAGTGCGCCATGTGTTGCGGACCAAGTTTATTCTGGGTTTGTTTGATAACCCTTACATTGATGTCAGCAAGGTGCCTGGCAATGTGCGAACTCCAGCATCGCTGGCGTTGGCGCATGAGGCAGATCTGGAATCCATCATTCTGCTGAAGAACGACAGGCACACCTTACCGTTGAAGCATGCTGAAAAAGCGACGATTGCTTTAATCGGCCCTTTGCTGGGCGATCAAACCGAACTTCATTTCAGAAAGGTATTGGGAGACAAGGTTGCTTTCGTCATCGAGCAGGGCTTTGAGCTGACCGATCAAAACAAATATGAACCCAAGGTGTTACCTGATGAGGTGAATCGGGCCGGACTGGAACGGGCCGTCGATGCTGCCAGTCAGGGTGATGTGGTATTACTGTTTCTGGGCGGGGATGAATACACCTCCAAAGAGGCCTATTTTGCCCGCGGGTTGGGTGACCGTGCCAGTATTCAGCCTGTGGGGTTGCAGAACGAACTGGTGCGCCGGGTTAAAGCTCTGGGCAAACCTGTGATCGTGGTATTGAAGCATCGCAGAACGCTGGCGATAACGGAGTTTGCTGAGCATGCCGATGCGATCCTGGATACCTGGGACCTCAGTGAACAGGGCGATCTGGCTGTCGCCAAAATGGTAGTTGGTCAGGCTGTACCGTCCGGTAAGCTGCCCGTAACCGTGCCCAAACACATTGGCCAGTTGCCATTTCATTACAGCCAGAAAAACATCAATTTTAAAAAGGCCTATATGTTTATGGGTGGAGATCCTCTCTATCCATTCGGTTTTGGCTTAAGTTACGCAGATTTTGAATATTCTGAGTTGGTATTGTCCAGCAGCCAGGTGAAGGCAGGAGAATCCTTTGAGGCTTCTGTAATGGTTACCAATACTGGTGATTACACTGCCAAGGAGGTGGTGCAATTGTATATCCAGGATATGATCGGTTCGGTGATCCGACCTGCCAATGAACTCAAAGGCTTTGAAAAAATTGAGCTGAAACCCGGGGAAAGTCGTCGTGTCAGCTTTACCGTGACGCCAGATCTTCTTGCCTTTACCGGCAAGGACAATGTGACCAAGGTTGAGCCGGGAGATTTTCGGCTGCAAGTGGGCACGTCTTCCGCGTCTGGCGTGTTTGCGCAGTTTAAGGTTGTTGAATAACCTGGCAAAACAGGATGACTCGCTGGTTAAGACAGTTGAACAGAATCGGTCTACACTGTAGGGATTCATGTTTACCGAAGCTGCTGTTAATTAGAGCTTTTCAACAATCGAGGCGAGGCTATGCAGTCAATCACCATTGTTTTGCTGGGTATAGTGGGAATGTTACTGGGATGGCTGTTCTATTCCAGATTTATTGCCACTCGCATTTTTCAACTGGATAACCGATTCGTTACCCCAGCACATGAATTGCGGGACGGTAAAGATTTTGTGCCGACTAACAAGGTGGTTCTGTGGGGCCACCATTTTACTTCTGTCGCCGGCGCCGCACCGATCGTCGGGCCAGCGATTGCAGTTTACTGGGGTTGGGTACCTGCGGTGCTGTGGGTGGTTTTCGGAACCATCTTTTTTGCCGGCGTACACGATATGGGAGCCTTGTGGGCAAGCGCCCGGCACAAAGGCAAATCCATGGGCGCGCTGTCTGAAAATGTGGTGGGCAAACGCACTCGCTCGTTGTTTATGATAGTGGTGTTTCTGGTGCTGTTAATGGTCAATGCGGTATTCGGAGTGGTGATTGCGAATTCCTTTGTCGCCCAGCCTAACGCTGTATTTCCTGCCTGGACCGCCATAGCGGTAGCGTTGGTAATTGGCCAGTTCCTCAAGCGTCAGTTTCCGCTTGTTCCCCTTTGTATTATCGGTATAGCGATTCTGTATGCGTCGGTTTATGCCGGCAGTTACATACCGCTGAGTCTGCCGGAATCCATGTTTGGTCTGTCAGATAAGGCCAACTGGATCATCATTCTGTTCGTTTACGCAGCGATAGCTTCTCTGCTACCGGTCTGGATGCTTCTTCAGCCAAGGGATTTTATTAATGGGATGCAACTTCTGGTTGGTTTGTTGCTGCTGTATGGCGCTGTGTTTCTGGCTATGCCGGATATTACTGCACCTGCCTTTAACACTTCACTTGCAGAAAGTACTCCCAGCATTATTCCATTGTTGTTTGTTACCATTGCCTGCGGTGCAGTGAGTGGATTTCATGGCATTGTCGCTTCCGGCACCAGTTCAAAGCAACTGGATAAGGAACCCGATGCCCGTTTTGTTGGTTATCTTGGGGCGATTGGTGAGGGCTCACTGGCGCTGATCACCATAGTCGCAGTCAGCGGGGTTGCCCTGGCGGCGTCGCCCCAGGAATGGCACGAAATATACAGCCACCTGGGTGCAGGCAGCGTGAATGCATTTATTACCGGTGGTGCAAATCTCATTCAGCAGGGTTGGGGGCTTCCGGTTGACTTTTCCTCCACCATACTGGCCGTGATGGTGGTATTGTTTGCCGGCACCACGATGGATTCGGGGGTGCGTTTGCAGCGTTACATCATTCAGGAATGGGGCGATATTTACCAGCTTGATTTCATGAAGAATGGCAGTTTTGCAACTCTGCTCGCAGTTGGCTGCTGCCTCTTGCTGGCGTTTGGTGCAGGAGGTTCCGACGGTAGCGGTGGGATGATCATATGGCCGTTGTTTGGCTCGACCAATCAGATCCTGGCCAGCCTCACTTTGCTGGTGATATCCGTCATGCTGATAAAACTGCACAGGCCGGCTATCTATACACTGGTGCCGATGATGTTTGTTCTGGTCATGGCTTTTTTGGCCGGCCTTATCAAACTTAAAGAGTACTACCTGGCTGGTAATTACCTGTTGGTGGTGCTGGATGCGGTGGTATTGATTGTCAGTGTACTGGTGATGCTTGAAGCCGGCGCGGTGATCAGTAAATTCCGTCTTGCGAAAACATCCGGGCATACTTCCCAGCTGTGAGCAGTAAATGCAAAATATTCAGGGGCCTGAGTACTTCTTGCGGTTACTCAGACTGACCGCTTGGTTGCTCGGAGTTTGGCGCCCTTGAGCATATGAAACACAAACAGGGCACTGAAAAACAGGCCCGCGGCGGTGTGTATGACGGCATTCCACACCTGGCCCTCCAGGCTGCATTGATCCACCCTGCCTTGATGCCCGCCAGTTTAAGAGCCCGTACGCCCAGATCAACAGCATACCCCTTGGCAATACCGTCCAGGGTAATTAGCACCGGACGGCGCAGCGGCAAAGCTGAGCAGGAGTATATTGCGAAGCAGCGTGTTCATAATAAAGTGTCATTCCATTTGATTTTTTCAAATGATAGTCATTGTCATTTGTATTCGCAACGGGTTTTTTGTTTATTTATTATTCGGAAAACGCGTCACAAAGCCATTTCGTGGCGCATGTGGGAAATGTACTTGTAGTCTCGGGGCAGCACTTCATAATGGGGTTTTACATTCGGTATGTGAAACTTCGATCGGGCAGCGGGAATGCTACTATTAATTGTTTACATCATGATTGCTCTGGGATTCTCTTTTCTGTGTTCCATCGCGGAAGCGGTGATTTTGAGTGTGTCCTCTGCGTACATATCCGTGCTTGAAAAGGAGAAGCGGCCCAGCGGTCAATTGCTTCGCTTGCTCACTGACGACATCAACCGCCCGTTGGCAGCCATACTGACACTCAATACCATTGCCCATACAATGGGTGCTGCGGGCGCGGGAGCGCAAGCCGCGAGTGTATTTGGTGAGACCTATCTGGGGGTTATCTCGGCGGTACTCACTTTACTGATTCTGGTGTTCTCTGAAATTATTCCCAAAACACTTGGGGCAGTATACTGGCGTAATCTGGCTCCGGTGACGGCGTATTTTCTGAAGTATCTGACGTGGCTTCTCACTCCTTTTGTGAAGATGTCTGAATGGCTGACCAAAGGATTTAAAGAAGACAGCCCGCTGCGTGGCCTCAGTCGTACTGAACTGCACGCCATGGCTGAGTTATCAGGTCAGGAAGGCCAGTTGGCCCAGCACGAGTCGTCCTTTCTGCAAAGTTTACTGAGCTTGCACGAGCGTAAGGTCAAGGATGCAATTACCCACAGAACCTCGGTGTTTTCGGTCTCTGAAGAGATGAGTGTTGAAGCTTTTTTTCATAAGCACGGCCACATTGAATACTCGCGAATTCCGGTATTTGAGCAAGGCGATTCGGAAAACATTACTGGGTTTGTGCTGCGCTCCGATTTACTGGTTTCCCAGGCTCGTGGCAACGGAAGCAAGTTATTGTCCGAATATCGCAAGGCTATGATTACGGTCCTTGGCAGCATGCCATTGTCGGCGACCTTCGACCATTTTATTCAGAAACACGTGCACATGCTGCTGGTAGTTGATGAATACGGTGGGCTGGAAGGGATCCTTACTCTGGAGGATTTACTTGAGGAGTTGCTCGGAGTTGATATTGTGGACGAAAAAGATTCCGCGGTAAGCCTGCGGCGTTTTGCCTCAATGATGGCAAAACGCAGAGAAAGAATGCTGCTTAAAAACGCGCCGGATTCTGACCTGCCTTAACCGGGGTGAGGTGCAGGCACTGATCCGGATCAGGCAAAGTGTGCCGGCTACCCGGCAGCCGGAAAGGATAACAAGGCGCGAACACCGCTGCCGTCCGGCAGATTTTCGAGCTGAAGGTTGCCATTATGAAAGCGGGTGATCAGGTTTGCGATGTACAACCCCAATCCAAGATGGGGCGCCTGGGACTGTTGAGGAGAAACAGAACTCTTTCGTATCGAGACCATGGATTGCAGCAGCTGATCGCCCATCCCTTCGGGAAGTAGCGGCCCGGGGTTTGAAATGCTCAGACGTATTTGCCTGCCCTGCCGGCGCAGATCAATGGAAATGGTGTCGTTAATATTGCTGAACTCTGCCGCATTGGTGACGATTTTGTCCAGCAATTGGGCAAGCAGTTCGGCCGAACCAGTCAGTTGATACTCGCCCTGAGCTATGGCGAGGGCAAAAGTTCGGTTTGGGTAGGCTTGTTGGTAACCACCCGCGCAGCCCTCTACAACTCTCCTGAGCTCGAAAACTTCCGGATCTTCCAGTGCCAGCGTCTGTTCCAGACGGGTGGCTTCACTCATACTGTTGAGAATACGGCTCAGGCGGTTAATTCCCTGTTGTGCCCGCTCAATGAGTTCTGGTTGCTGGTCATTGGGAACGTGGGGAAGTGCGTCGAGAGAAGAACGCACGATCGCCACAGGTGTGCGTAACTCGTGTGACAGCCGTGCAGCCATTGCTTCCAGATAGGAATTGTACTGTTGCAACCGGTTGAGTACACCACCAAATGCGCGGGACAAATCGCCAATTTCGTCCCGCTGACGGGACTGCGGCAACTGGCCAACAATTTTGCCATGGTCGTCGATTACGGCTTCGGTATTGTCACGCAGTGTGCGGATCCGGCTCGAAATCCGATGAGCAAACAGGAACAGGGCTGCGGTGCCTAGCAGCATTACCGCAAGGATGACATGAAACAGCTTTTCCAGCGCGCGGTTTCGCAGTGAACGAATACCATGGGTGGTTTGCTCGACCACTACCGCTCCCATGACCTGCCCATCAATGAAAATGGGGTAGGCTGCAGACAGGATCACCGCTTTGTTGTCCGGGCTCAGGCGCCAGAGAGAGTCCGGGTGACCGCCAAGCGCAGTGGTGATGTCCAGACCCGCCAGAGCGTAAGCGTCCTGCAGTTCGTCGACAAAATCTGCCGGAGGGCGGGTCAGAATGTGATAGTACAGTGGAAGCAACCAGTGGGATTCTATCCACTGCCACAGCGGCAGTTCACTGGCCGGGGAAGGAGGAGGTCGATATCCGGGAGCACTGCGAATATCGCCGGCCCGGGCAAGCACCCGTTTGTGCTTGTCAACCACCCAGACGCGGGAGTCGGCGTAGCGTATGCCGGACAAAATGCGCTCTATTTCCGGCGATGGAGTAACTACCGTGCCCATGCCTTCCAGACGGGCGGGATCGGCAGTCCCCATCGCGTATTGTTTTATTCGCTGTGTGGTGTCGTCAACGTCAACCAGCGCAAAAGCCAGTGAACCGGAAGTCATGGTGAGGGGGAAGCGTAACTCAATGTTGTACCCTTTAGGCGTTTCTTGCCATCGGCCCTGAATGGCTAACGCATTGCCAGTGGCACGATAGGAGTTGGGGTTATCGTTAAGGCGAAATGCGTTGACCCAGCCGGAAGCGTAGGGCGCGATGATATACCGCTCGAGATCGCCCGCTCTGGGTTTCAAACTGATTAAAAGATGATCGCCATTGTCCACACTCAGGCTGTCAGGGCTGCGCCAAACAACGCTGTTGTCATTGACTTCGAACATGGCATAAAGGTAATCGCCGTGGCGCCCCACCATATGATCATAACTCAGAGTGACGGCTGTGCCCTTGCTGGCAAACTGCGTCACAATTTGGGAGTCGGTGTAGGTTTGGCTAAGCTCGCGAACAGACTGCCAGTCATTCAGTTTGCCATCTAATTGAATCGGTGCGTCTATGGTCGGAGCATACAAATCGGTGCCTGGCCGTACGTTTTGTAAAAACGCCGCCTGACTGTCGAATAACGCTGGCCGTTCATGCAGAGCAGTGGCGACTGCACGTGCGGTGCCAATCATGGTTTGCTCCTGGCCAATGCGCAGGTACTGTTCCACTTCCCATACATATTTGTAGCCAAGCCAGGGAATGGTGAACAAAAACAGCGATAAAACTGCCAGTTGAACGCGAATACTGAATCGAAACTGCACGTGTGTCAGGCCTGCCAGCGGTAACCCATACCGTATACGGTATCGATGTGATCAAACGACGGGTCCAGCTCGACAAATTTCTTTCGCATCCGTTTGATGTGAGAAGTGATGGTAGAATCATCAACTACCATGCGTGATTCGTCCATTAGCTGCTGCCGGCTTTTTACGTGCCCAGGGTGGCGGATAAGGGCGTGTAGCATCCAGAATTCCGTTACCGTAAGGGAGACCGGAATGCTTTGCCAGGTTACCTTCATACGGCTGACATCCACATTCAGATGGCCTATGCGAATTTGCTCGCTGTGTTCCTTGGGGGCGGCAAGTAAATCGGTGCGGCGAAACAGGGCTGCGATGCGAGCCAGCAGGTGGGCCATACTGATGTCTTTGGTCAAATAGTCATCCGCACCCATGCGCAGGCCACAAATGGTATCGACATCGTTGTCCCGGGCGGTAAAGAAAATGATGGGAAGAGATTGTGATAACTGCCTGAGTTGCTGGCACAGCATGAAGCCGCCTTCCATCTCTTCGTTCAGGCCAATATCAATGATGGCCAGATCAGGCAGCTCCCGGCTGAAGGCTTCTGTAGCCGAGGGACGGTCAGCATACGTCTGCACCTGGTAACCCTGGTTTTTAAGCGCAACAGTGTAATTTTCCCGGATAGCGGCGTCGTCTTCTACGAGTGCAATGGTTCTTGGCATAACATCAACCCATCTGATTGCTTTTGTTGGGGCACTATATCCTATCAGTGCGGAGTCCGCCCCGAGTGAGGCACAAAATCCTCTGATCTGCCATCATTTTGCCACAATTGCCCGCCTGGGATTTGCGCCAGACAGAGTCATAAACTGGTCTGAATATGACATAAAAAAGCGTTAGATAGCCATAAGTTACTCAGAAGATCGCCACATTTCAGCGGTTTACTGGATACATCCGGTAGCTGAAGCACAAGTGTCGGCCGCCCTTTTACTTAACCCCTTTTGGTTGGATATTGGAGATTCATTATGAAAAGCATTCGTCGTACTGCCATCGTTGTCATTGCAGGTTCAGGCCTCCTGGCGTTGCCTGTCTCGGCAGCAAAGGCTGAGTCTGAAAAGGTTAAACATGCCACAGCGGTGGGTTTGGGGACGGGAGCGGTGGTCGGTACGCTGGTGGCCGGGCCTGCAGGGGCGATTGTGGCAGGGCTCATTGGTGCCATGATTGGGAAAGATACTGCGCAGGAAACCGAGCTCGAGTCCAGTCGGTTTGCGCTTAACGCTGCCCAGAAAGACTTGTTGACCATGCGCGAATCCCTGCTCGCCATGCAGCAGGAGGTTCGCCTGCAAACCACCCGGGTATCGCTCGACCAGGTTACATCCGAGCAGGTTATGAGTGTTCAGAGCAGCCTGCAGTTTACCACGGGCTCCTACACCATTGAACCTGCCTATCATGAGCAGCTGGAATTGGTTGCGAAGGCACTGAGAACGCATCCTCAACTGCGCTTGCAGCTAACCGGGCATGCAGACAGCCGCGGAGACGAGAAATTCAATCAGGCCCTTTCCATGCAGCGCGCATTGAGTGTTAAGGGGTATCTGACCGATTTAGGGGTTAATGCTGAACAAATCCTCACAGTTGCAGTGGGGGAAAAAGGCAGCCGTAGTGAAAACACCGAACAGCTATTCTTTGACAGAAAAGTTGTTCTGCAGCTGTCTGAGGACGAGCAGGTGCTTACTGCCAGCCGCTAATTTGAACCACGCAAAAACATTTTGAACATTTAACTTTGCCCCACCGCACTTGCCCATTCTCCTTACCCAGGTAATGGGCTTTTTTTAATTGCCTGGCTCACCAGGCGCACAACCACCAATTCAACCCGGCGGGGTTGAAATGTGTGAATTCACCTACACTTAACACATTCGGGCGTGATATTGGAGAGTGCCACCTGGTGGCCGTCATTGTCTCCTTCATTGGCTCTTGTTACAGGGCATCAAAACTCAACTTACAGGCAGAAATATGAAGGCGTTGGATATTTCGGGGCTGCGAAAAACTTATCGTGGTGGTGTAGAAGCGCTGCGCGGGGTCAATTTGGTGGTGGACGAAGGGGACTTTTTTGCGCTGCTGGGGCCAAATGGTGCAGGCAAATCGACCACCATTGGCATAATCAGCTCGCTGGTCAATCAGACTGAAGGTGAGGTCAGTGTGTTTGGCCATGATCTTCGCACCCAAAAAGAATTAGCCAAATCCTGCATTGGCCTGGTGCCGCAGGAGTTCAATTTCAATCAGTTTGAAACCGTGCTGCAAATCGTTCTGAACCAGGCCGGCTATTACGGTGTGCCGCGTTCGGTGGCCAAAGAGCGGGCCAAAAAGTATCTCGCGCAGCTGGATTTGTGGGAAAAACGCAACGCCCGGGCCCGTGAGTTGTCCGGTGGCATGAAGCGCCGGCTGATGATTGCCAGGGCATTAATGCATGAGCCGAAGTTGTTGATCCTGGATGAGCCAACGGCAGGGGTCGACATCGAAATTCGCCGTTCAATGTGGGGATTTCTCAAAGAAATCAACCAGCAGGGAATTACGATTATCCTCACTACCCACTATCTGGAAGAAGCAGAAATGTTGTGTCGCAATATTGCCATAATTGATAAGGGCAATATTGTCGAGCACTCCAGCATGAAGGCCCTGCTGTCCAAACTCAATATCGAAACCTTTGTACTGGATATTGCAGAGACTTCCAAAGTACCAGATCTGGACGGTTTCGAGTACCGTATGATTGACTCCCATACGCTGGAAGTGGACGTGGAAAAAACCGAGGGGCTCAACCCGGTGTTTGCCCAGCTGACTGCGCAGGGTGTCCAGGTCATGAGCATGCGAAATAAGTCCAATCGTCTGGAAGAACTTTTTGTGCGGCTGGTGGAATCCGGGCGCCAGAATGCCAATAATCATCAGTAAGGGGAGTCGGATGTCAGCAGGTAACAACTGGGTAGCACTCAACACAATCTGGATAAAGGAGTGCACCCGATTTTTGAGGATCTGGATACAGACACTGGTGCCCCCAGCTATCACCATGAGCCTGTATTTTGTGATTTTCGGCAATCTGATTGGTAACCGGATTGGGGAAATGGGCGGATTTACCTATATGGAGTTTATTGTTCCAGGGCTAATCATGATGTCGGTCATCACCAACTCTTACGCAAACGTATCCTCTTCCTTTTTCAGCGCCAAGTTTCAGCGAAATGTCGAGGAACTGCTGGTGGCGCCGGTGCCAACCTGGGTAATTATTGCTGGCTATGTTGGGGGTGGTGTCGCAAGGGCGTTGCTGATAGGCATTATTGTCACACTGGTGTCGCTGGCGTTTGTGGATGTACAGATCCATCATCTCGGAGTGATTGTGCTTACGCTCCTGCTTACCTCAACCCTGTTTTCAACCGCCGGGCTGATCAATGCGGTATTTGCCAAAACCTTCGACGACATCAGTGTGGTGCCCACCTTTGTGCTGGCACCTCTGACCTATCTGGGCGGGGTGTTCTATTCGTTGAGTCTGCTGCCCGAATTCTGGCAGTGGGTGAGCAAGGCTAACCCGATTGTCTACATGGTGAATGGTTTCCGTTATGGTTTTCTTGGAGTATCCGACGTTAATGTGGGCGTTTCGATTGGTTTGCTGATTGGATTTAACCTGGTGCTTTATGCGGTTGCCTATTCATTGTTGAATGCAGGTAAAGGGATCCGGAGCTAACCAATGACAGCTTCGATTGGCAATTCCCGCGGCATTACCACCAATCAGACCGGCGTACACGACAAGCTTGATGAACTGGTGAAACGCTATCGGTCTGGCGCAAGTCAGCGCCCGGTCAGTGAACATACCCGGGAGACTTTTGCACAGGCCGAGCAATGGCTGGATGGATGGAGTGGCACCTTGATCCTCGATTCCTGCTGCGGTGTGGGGGAGAGTACTGCCAATATTGCCGCCCAGTTTCCGGAGGCCAGAGTGCTGGGGTTGGACAAATCCGCTGCCAGGGTTGATAAGCATGGCTACTATCAGCAACCGGACTCCGATAATTACCGGGTGATACGTGCTGACGTAAATGATTTCTGGCGCCTGGCCAGACAAGCTGGCTGGAAGGTGCAGCGCCACTATCTGTTGTACCCCAACCCCTACCCGAAAAGTGCACAGGTTCAGAAACGCTGGCACGCAAGTGCCGCCATGGTCGATTTAATGGCGTTGTGCCCCCATATAGAAGTTCGAAGTAACTGGCTGATTTATCTCATGGAATTCGCCCAGGCAGCTTCTCATTACGGGTTGGTGAGTAATCTGGCCGAAATTCGTTCCCAGGCATCAATGACCCCGTTCGAACGAAAATACCGTGCCAGCGGCCAGACCTGCTGGCAATTGGTGTGCTCCCCGGAGGAAGCGCAGGATTAGCGCGGTACATCGGCTACCGGTAAGGATTGGAGAATGCCTGGGGCAGGGGTTGGCTGAATACATACCCTTGTGCGTAACGAATGGGTAACTTATGCACGGTATCCAAAAGTGTCTGATCTTCAATGTGTTCTGCAATCAGGCTAAGTGAGCGAGCTTGCGCCCGTTTGCACAAATGGTCAACAAATTCCCTTACCACAGCCTGATGCTTATACTCCCGGATGAGTCCGCCTGCCAGCTTTAACCCCCGAATGGGTAAAGTGAGCAGCTTTTTGGTATTCACCGGAGAGCTGCCAACACTGTCGATAAACACCCCCAGGCCATGCTGCAACCCCCTCTCTACGAATGCCTGAACGTCGTCAAAGTGCTGCATCGCCGTTGTAGCGCTTATTTCCGCACTGACTCTGGAAGGGTTCGGATAATGTTTCAGCTGATCAAAGATAAAATTGATCAACGGCTCATTAACAATGTCTGCCGCATTCAGATTGATGTTCCAGGCAACGCTTTTGTTGTGGAAGTAATTGGCGCTTTGAATGAACATGGTTTCGGCCAGACGCTGCACATGGTTGTGTCTTTCTATCAGGTACAAAAAGTCGTTTGGCAGAAAGGTCTGGTTTTTACCCGCAACCAGACGGGCCAGGCACTCATAGCGCCATACCCGGGATTGATGTAAGTCGATAATTGGCTGGAAATAAGGAACGATATTGTCAAGTTCGACCTTATCCGTCACCTCTTGAATTGGCATACCTGCATTTTTCCTGAGACCTCTTATTGTGAATATAGCAGAGCGCGGCAAAATACCAATTCCCTTGGAAATCTGGTATAAGCTTAATGTGGCTCTACTCAGATGCAGTGCTAAACGCCCGGTTTTATAAATACTAAAATCCTCACAGGCAGGCCTTGGCGCGTGGGGCTTTCTGAGGTAAAGTTCGGCCCCTTGAAAGGGCCGTGCTAAGTTTTCACAACGTATAACAACATGGATGGTACAGGCATCGCACGCTTGTGCCGGCAGGTGGGTTAGGTCCTGGTTGTAATCGCCAGCTAATCTCCTGACAGGACAGGGTAGTTTTACTGTCATTTGAACAGTCAGAAGCTTTGGAATACCACGGGTGTCTTAAATAGGTTTGTGTGACCGGAATGCTGAATTCCCGGTTTACATTGTGTTGGTATGCCAAACGCGTAATTAAGAGGTGTGTTTAGTGGGTGAAGCTCAGGTCAGTCTAGAGCACTTGTTTCGGGTCTTTACCAAACCTGAGCACAAGGACTCAAAATTAGCACAAATCGAACAGCATCTTTCGGATAACATCCTGGATTTTCTATCTCAGCATGTGGTTACCAAAAAAACCTCGCTGGAAGAGATTGAGCAGGATTTTTGTCTGTCCCAGGTTCCTGAGTCACCAGAGTTTGTCTCTGCGCATGCTGAAAGCCTGCTGGATAAACTGGTTGCCCATTCTGTCAACACCTATTCTCCTACGTTTATCGGCCACATGACTTCGGCTTTGCCGTATTTTCATTTGCCTTTGGCAAAGCTTCTGGTTGGCCTGAACCAGAACCTGGTCAAGATTGAAACGTCAAAGGCGTTTACCCCACTGGAACGTCAGGTCTTGGGTATGATGCATCATCTTGTCTATGAACAGCCGGATGAATTTTACCAGCACTACCTTCACAGCGCCCGTCATGCTCTCGGAGCGTTTTGTTCAGGTGGCACCATTGCCAACATTACTGCGCTGTGGGTGGCCCGAAACAAAATTCTCGGCCCAAAAGGTGGCTTCGCAGGTGTCGCGAAGGCCGGACTGGCAGCCGCTTACCGTTTTTACGATATTCAGCAACTTGGTGTCATGTGTTCCCGGCGAGGGCATTATTCTTTGTCAAAGGCTGTTGATGCACTTGGTCTGGGGCGTCAGCAACTACTCACTCTGCCATGTCCTCAGCAGACTTTAGATCCTCGCCAGGCGCTGGAACACGGTAAGCGTTACCAGGAAGATGGCAACAGGTTGCTGGCCATTGTCGGTATAGGTGGTACTACCGAAACAGGCCACATCGATCCACTGGATGAACTCGCTGATGTGGCGAAAGAGTTGGGTTGCTGGTTCCATGTGGATGCCGCCTGGGGTGGCGCAACGCTCTTCTCTGAACAGTATCGCGCGCGTCTCAAAGGCGTAGAGCGGGCAGATTCGGTCACCATCGATGCGCACAAACAAATGTACGTTCCAATGGGCGCTGGCATGGCGTTATTCAAAAATCCGGAGGATGCCAATACGGTGCGCCATCATGCACAGTATATTTTGCGTGAAGGCTCCAAGGATTTGGGGGCCACAACCCTCGAAGGTTCGCGTAATGGCATGGCCATGATGGTCTACTCATCGTTGCATATTTTCGGGCGTCGTGGTTACGAGCTGTTGATTAACCAAAGCATAGAAAAAGCCAAGGCGTTCGCTCACATGATAGAACGTCACCCCGACTTTGAATTGATAACCTCACCTACTCTGTCGATATTAACCTATCGCGTCTGCCCTCAGGCCATACAGGAAAAACTTCGCACGGCCAGCAAGGAAGAGCGCCATCAGATAAATCAGAAGGTTGATCGCCTGGTGGTGAACGTGCAGAAACTGCAACGTGAAGCCGGGAAGTCATTCGTATCGAGAACCCGGCTGGAAACCCCCCAGCATCCTGATCGGCCCGTAACCGTATTTCGCGTGGTGCTGGCGAACCCTCTGACGAGCCACAATGATTTGGCCGCCATCCTTGCGGAACAGCATCTGATTGCAACCAATAACCGGGTCTGGCAGGATTTGGATGAAGGTAAGTACTCGCTAACGGCTTGATTGCCGCTATCCGGCAAGCCCGAAATGCTTGCGGGCGCCGGATGCCATCTCGCAGCGTTAAACTGCAACTTCCAGATTATCAATCAGACGTGTTGTACCCAAATAGGCGGCAATCAGAATTACCATCCGAGTATCGCTGCTTGTGGCTGGCATGAGGTTTTCCGCATTTCGCACTTCCACATAGTCGGTGCGGAATCCCGACTGATTCAATTGTCTGGAATAGTGCTCCGTAAGCGCTGCAAAGTCCCGACGTCCACTAATGAGTTCACCCTTGAGTTCTTGCATCAACAAATGCAGGCGCGGAGCAAGTGCACGCTGCTGAGCCGACAGATAACCATTGCGGGAGCTCATGGCCAGACCGTCGCTTTCGCGCTCGGTTGCTATGCCGTGAATTTCAACCGGTAATGAAAGGTCTTTTACCATCAGCCGGATAACCTGTAACTGCTGGTAATCCTTCTGGCCGAAAAAGGCTTTATCCGGCTGCACCATGTTGAATAACTTACATACGATGGTGGCTACTCCGCGAAAATGCCCCGGGCGACTGGCCCCGCACAACATCTCTGAAATGCCGGGAACTTCGACAAAGGTCTGCTGATCCAGGCCTCTGGGGTACATTTCAGCAACCGGTGGCAGGAAAACGGCGTCTACTCCAAGTGCTTCTAACCTGGCCTTGTCTTCTTCGATGGTGCGCGGGTAAGTAGACAGATCCTCGTTAGCCCCGAACTGCATTGGATTGACGAAAATAGATACGACAACGGTGTCGCACTGGGCTTTGGCGGCCTTTACCAGTTGAAGGTGACCGTTGTGAAGGTTGCCCATGGTCGGTACAAAACCAACCTTTTGATTACCCTGCTGCCATTGCTGGCGTTGTGAACGCAGAGCCTGGATAGTCTCTATTACTTGCATGGATCACTCAAAACTGTGTTCAGAAGACGGGAATTGCCCGCTTTTCACTTCCTGAATATACTGCTGGACTGCGTTGCGAAGATCGCCGGTTTCAGCCAGATAATTTTTCGAAAATTTCGGCATGTAGTTGGCGCTTACTCCCAGCATGTCATGCATCACCAGTATTTGTCCGTCAGTACACTTACCTGCGCCAATACCGATAACCGGAATGCTCAGACGCTCACTGATGGCTTTACCCAGACTGGTCGGTATGCACTCCAGGACCAGTAACTGGGCACCGGCTGCTTCCAGGGCCAGGGCTTCATCCACCAGCAACTGCGCTTTATCTTCTTCCCTTCCCTGTACCTTAAAACCACCAAATACGTGAACTGACTGAGGTGTCAGGCCCAGATGACCGCAAACGGGCACGCCGCGCTGAACCAGCCCTGTGATGGTGTCTGACAGCCAGCGCCCGCCTTCTACTTTGACCATACTTGCCCCTGCTGCCATTAGCTGAGCGGCATTGCGGTAGGCTGACTCGGGGGTGGAATAGGACATGAAGGGCATATCGGCAATCACAAAGGCGTATTGCGTGCCGTTTTTGACGCACCGGGTATGATAGGCAATATCGGTGGTGGTGACCGGCAGGGTGTCTTCTTCGCCCTGCAATACCATGCCCAGGGAATCACCGATCAGCAATACATCTATGCCCTGTTCGTCGAACAGTTTGGCAAAACTGGCATCATAAGCGGTCAGTGCGGTGATTTTGTCACCGGCCTGCTTTTTCGCCATCAAGCTTGAAACAGTTACCTTTTTCTTCATAGCTGGCAATTAACCTGGTTGTGTTTGGCGCACTATACGGATTTTAGCGCTGATTGGAAGATCGCAGTCGTCTGAGGCCGTCTAATGAACACTTGGCGACCCAGTTGGACAAGGGCTTACCGTCGGGCATAACCATGTTAGGTGCAATTTCGAACAGTGGTACCAGCACAAATTCACGCTCTGCCAACCCGTAGTGGGGGATTGTCAGATCATCCGTTGCCACAGTGTGATTGCCGTATAACAGGATGTCCAGATCGAGTGTTCTGGGGCCCCAACGCTCATCTTTACGCTCTCGGCCATGATGATTTTCAATGCCCTGCAATTGTGCCAGAAGATCATGGGGGGGCAGAGTCGTTTCCAGCAGGCACACTGCGTTTATGAAGTCAGCCTGGTTCTGTGGCCCCATGGGTGAGCTTGAATAAAAAGATGATGTACGTAACCGTCGGGTAGACTCGATGGAATCCAGTTCACTCAACGCAGTGCGTAAGTGCTCGCGGGAGTCGCCCAGATTGCTGCCCAGACCAATATAGACCTGCTCCTTATGCGTCGGCATTGTTCCCTCCCGAGGGGCGTCGCCGCCTTTTCCTACGGGGTTTCGGAGCGCCCCCTTCGTGCTTTCTCAGCTCATTCAGCATGCGCTTCTGAACGCCAGGTTCTGCGTGCTGGAACTGGGTCCACCAATCGGCCAGTTCCAGTGCCGAACCGCCCTCGACTTGTCCTCTCACAAGCAGGAAATCGTATGCGGCACGGAATTTAGGGTGTGAAAGCAGCTGGTAGGCGCGACGTCCAAAGCGCCGTGGTAACCGCTGCTGAAGAATCCAGATATCCCTGATAACGGTAGAGAATCGTTTCGGGATCATTATGCGCTGAGTCTGACGTTGCAGGACCTCAGTGGCTGCGATATTAAATGCGTCGTGTTCAGCAAGCCCGGATTCGAGGGCCAGTTTTTGCGTATATTCTTCCAGCGGATACCAAAGCATCGCGGCATACAGAAACGCAGGTGTGACACGCTGATCGCTGTTAATTCGCTCATCCGTATTGGCCAGCACCTGAGAGATAAACTGCATTTCGCGGCTTTTTGAGTCGTGCAGGTAAGGCTTTAGTTGCGGAAACAGAGGAGCGATCAGGCCATACTGATTAAGCAGTTTGAAAGTGAGTTCACCGTTACCGGACAAAAACAGCTTCAGGGTTTCCTCAAACAGGCGGGCGGGCGGTATGTTACCCAGCAGGTGCGCCAGTTCAGGGATAGGTGCGGCGGTGTCTTTATGAATGCTCATATTGAGCTTGGCGGCAAAGCGCACGGCTCTGAGCATTCTTACCGGGTCTTCGCGGTATCGAACCTGGGGGTCACCAATAAGGCGCACTTCACGTTTTTCAATGGCTTCGAGGCCATTGGCGAAGTCAGTAACGGTGAAATCTGCGACGCTGTAATACATGGCGTTAAAGGTAAAGTCCCGCCGCTCTGCGTCTTCCTCAATGGTTCCAAATACGTTGTCGCGCAGCAGTTGGCCCTGCTCATCCTGTTTGCCCAGATGGCTGCCCGATTCATCGCTGTCATCAGCGTGATGACCCCGAAAAGTTGCTACTTCAATGATTTCACGGCCAAAAACAATGTGAGCGAGACGAAAA
This sequence comes from Alteromonas aestuariivivens, assembly GCF_003367475.1. Classification (GTDB taxonomy): domain Bacteria; phylum Pseudomonadota; class Gammaproteobacteria; order Enterobacterales; family Alteromonadaceae; genus Alteromonas; species Alteromonas aestuariivivens. Next base: position 64,374 of record NZ_QRHA01000013.1, on the reverse strand, counting down.
CGGCGGCCGATTAAGCGACAATTCTTGAACAAGCCCTTGATTTGTTCGGGGGTGGCATTGGTGACGACATCAAAATCTTTTGGGTGTTCGCCCAGCATCAGGTCGCGTACACACCCGCCCACCAGGTAGGACTGGAACCCACCTTTATTCAGGCGGTAAAGTACCTTCAGAGCATTTTCGCTGATATCGTCCCGGGATATGCCGTGCTCCGCGCGGGGAATAACAACACCCTGAAGTCCGGCAGCAGGCGACGGCTCCTTGCTAAGCACTCGTTTAACGGTTTTTAACACACGCGTAATGATGACTGGTACTCCCGGCTTGCTAAAGCCCGTTATGATAAGGTGAATCCCTTTCTGCGACAATAATTTCGCCGCATTGCGGTAAAGTTTTATATTCCCATTGTGACCTTGCCCAGGCAAGCAGTCCTGACAGCGTATCCTCCTTGTCGGGCCAGGGCGGAACCATATTCAAAAACGCCAGAGCCTGGCGCATATTAGCTTCCACTCTGTTCAAATCCAGCGCCTTTGCACGATTTTGTTTGCTGAGCTTTCTTCCCGGCGTGGTCGCGGCAACTGGAATGTGGGCGTATTTTGGGGGCTTTTCTGACAGGCGATGATACAGACTCAGATGGGCTGCGGTAGTGCTCAGAAGATCGCTTCCGCGCACAATGTGATTGACGCCTTGCGCAATATCATCCAGAACAACCACCAGATTGTAGGCGAACAATCCGTCCCGCCGCTTGATAATGGTGTCTTCCAGCGCGTGAGGATCATTAATTGTGACCAAACCCCGTATTGCATCCTCAAATCGGGTAATGGGCGTTTTTACACGCAGTCGAATGGCTGCATTTTGTGGACCGTGCCCTGCATCCCGGCAGGTACCAGGGTATGCACCTCCCTGCGCTTTGATCTGTTTTCGGGTACAAGTGCAGTAATAGGCGTCCTGGCTGGCAAGAAGCGCATCAACCGTATCAGCGTAGAGTGTGTGACGCTGTGACTGATACACCACCTCTCCATCCCATCCCAGTCCATGTGCTTCAAGCGCCTTTAGTATCAATTGGTCTGCGCCCGGAATGCAGCGAGGTTCATCGATATCTTCCATGCGGACAAGCCAACGTCCATTCTGTGATCTGGCATCCAGGTAACTGGCCAGGGCAGCAATTAGGGAGCCGAAGTGAAGGGGACCACTGGGAGAGGGGGCAAAACGGCCAATATAGGGGGCAGGGTTCACACAATCACCTGCGAATTAAAAGCGAATTTATAATGGCGTCCCGGGTTAGGCAGAAGTAACAGCATACTCATGCCTCCGTGCCCCGGGAGCGGTGCGCGCCGGAAGGTTAACCCTGCAGCTGCTTTTCCTTGATTTCAGCCATTGTTTTGCAGTCAATACACAAATCGGCTGTAGGGCGGGCTTCAAGTCGGCGGATACCGATTTCAATGCCGCACTGGTCACAAAACCCGAAATCATCAATTTCAATGCGCTTGAGGGTTTTTTCGATTTTCTTGATCAGCTTGCGTTCGCGGTCACGGGTCCGCAGTTCCAGACTGAATTCTTCTTCCTGGGCAGCCCGGTCAACCGGATCCGGAAAGTTCGCAGCTTCGTCTTTCATGTGCGATACAGTACGATCAACCTCTTCCCGTAACTGGTTACGCCACGCTTTCAGCAACAGACGGAAATGCTCCATCTGTGCATCGTTCATGTATTCTTCATCAGGCTTGGGCTGATAAGGCTCCAGCCCTGCCAGGGCTAACAAGCCCAGAGATTTCGATTCTTTTCCTGTTGGCATGTGCCACATCTCCTACACTACGACACCCACATGTCCCAAAACAATCGATTATCTATAGCAGACTTAACTGATTCGGGCAATGTATCGTGTTCAGTAACCTTTCCTCTGGTGTGTCAAAACCGACGAAAACACACCCCGAAGGTGATGCGCTCAATTAGCATCACGAAGGTAAAGCAAGGCGCAAATATGGCGTCACTTCGAAAAAAATCAACCTGTTTTTTATAATTTAACAGCTAATGCTTGATTTATTTGTATTTTTTGTTGATTGATTGTGCAGCCGGCAGCCAATACCTCAACGCCATGCGCCTGGGCATAGCCTACCGCATCAGCGTACTCTGAATCGATGTTCTGCGCCAGTCGGACCTCCTTTATACCGGTATGCTGAACACAGAACAGCAGGCGGCAACGCTCCCCCTGTTGTGCGAGTTTGGCCAACTCCAGGCAATGTTTAGTTCCGCGCTGGGTTCTGGCATCCGGGAAGTAGCCTACGTTTCCTTCCGCCAGGGTCACAGATTTGACTTCCATGAAGCAGGGTTTGCCTTCCAGCATCAGTTTAAAGTCAAATCGACTTTGTGCGCCGGGTGGCGTAACTTCGGCTTTCCAGCTGTCGACCCAATTAAAATAGGGAGCCACCTTGTTATTTAGCGCTTCCGCTACCAGTTTATTGGCGTTGTGAGTGTTGATTCCGATAAAGTTGTGCTGGAAGTCTTCAGCCAGCTCCCAGGTATACCTGAGTTTGCGTTTGGGGTTGTCAGAGTGGCTGAGATAGACCGTAAACCCCGGTTCGGCGCATCCTGTCATGGCCCCGGTGTTCGGGCAGTGCGCCACTACCACGCTGCCATCTTCAAGCTCTACATCGGCGAGAAAGCGTTTGTATCGTTTAATCAGGGTGCCTCGTAACAAAGGCGATGAAAACAGCATAGATGTCTCTTGGTTGTTTGGGAGTCATTAACAGGGGCGGCATGTCATAGCAGAGCAAAGCCGCCGTGAATATTTTAACCGGCGCTTAATAAAGCGGCGTTAGTTTAGCAAGTGATTAAGGATTTGGTATGTCGGAATTTGTAGTTACGTTGAGTGAACAGAAAGCGCCCCGGGTATGGGGCGAAAAGGCAAGTCTTAGCATGGACGGACAAGGCGCAGTGATTCATTTATCAGAAGGCCGTGATCCATGCCGGACGATTCAGCAGTCAGCACGAAAACTCGACGGGTTGAATTTGCCCCGTGTTCGGCTTGGCGGTGATTGGACGTTTGAGCAGCAATGGGCATTTGCCATCAGTTTTACCCGCGCGCGCTTCCCCGCAGATCTGGATTTCGCAGATAGTAATGACAAACCGGACCTGGAGCGTCAGTACGCGGCTTTGTTGTTCACCCGCCAGCTGGTTAACGAAACACCTGAGGACCTCTCCCCACAAACTCTGGCGGAGCGGGCCGCAGTCTGGTTGTCTGAAGTCGGCGGAGATGCGGTTTCCTACCGCACCATAGTGGGGGAAGATCTTAAAAAGCAGGGCTGGGTGGGCATATACAACGTCGGGCGGGGCAGTGACAGACCCCCGGTAATGTTAGAGCTGGATTACAACCCCAGCGGCGACCCTGATGCACCAGTAGATGCAGCTCTGGTCGGGAAAGGGATCACGTTTGACAGTGGTGGTTACAGCATTAAATCCAGTGAAGGGATGCTGGATATGAAATGCGATATGGGTGGAGCTGCGACTGTGACCGGCGCTCTTGGACTGGCTATCAGTCAGGGGTTGAAGAAAAGGGTGAAATTACTGCTCTGTTGCGCTGAAAACCTGATAAGTGGCCACGCCTATAAACTGGGTGACGTGCTGACCTACAAAAACGGAATTTCCGTGGAAATCGTGAATACTGATGCAGAAGGTCGTCTGGTTCTTGCAGACGGATTACTGGCGGCCACTGAAACCCAAGCGCCACTGATTATTGATGCGGCGACCTTAACCGGAGCTGCAGTTGTCGCCCTGGGTAACGATTACCATGGCGTTTTCAGTATGGACGACGATGCACGCCAGGCCATGCTGGACAGTGCAAGAAGTGAAAACGAACGGTTTTGGCCGCTGCCGCTGGAAATCTGGCATCAGGAACGTTGTCCTTCTGCATTTGCAGATACTGCCAACAGCCGGCCAATGAAGGGCGGCGGTGGTGGTGGCGCGTCTAACGCGGCGGGCTTTCTGTCACGCTTTGTAAACGCCAAAGGCTGGGTTCACCTGGATCTGGCGGCGGCCTATCATGGCAGTGCGACTGCCGAAATGCCTGTTGGCGCTTCAGCCATGGGCATTCGCAGCATCGCAAGGATGCTCCACACTTATCCTGCCTGACGGCTGAAACACGGGCTCCCTGTGTCCAAAGGGAGCCCCGGAAACTTCAAATGCCCCCTAGGCGTTCAGCGAGTTGTTTGTAACGTTCTACATCCTCGCGCTCGAACAGGGGGTTGCCAGCGGTGTCTTTTTGTCTGGCGACCAACAGGCTTTCCCGCGCCAGCCGTGTGACTCGAACATCCTGAATGGACAAAAATTCCGCTACTTCTTTCACCGTCATCAAAGTCATTATTATTATCCTTATTAAATTGTGGGAAAATCCAACCCCAACAACCTGTTATACTCTGAGCTTGAATGCCGTTCAATGGCAATGCCCGAATTGATAGTAGCGACTCCTGCTGCTTCGGGCAATCTTGTGAAAAAGCGGCCATAAATTTCGACGTGCTGGTTTTCAGGCGCAGTAACCTTTTGAATTGATTGAATCTAGGTAGGAGATAGAGCACATGGACACCTGGTCCGCTGCCGTTATGCTGTTCCTGATCATGGACCCGTTGGGTAATTTGCCGGTGTTCATGTCGGTGCTGAAAATGATCGAGCCGAAGCGGCGACGGATGATCCTGATTCGGGAACTGCTGTTTGCCGCGGGTATTTTATTTATTTTTCTGTTTAGTGGTCAGGCGGTGCTGGATTTTTTGAATGTTAAACAGGAAACCGTCAGTATTGCCGGCGGAATCATTCTGTTTCTGATTGCACTGAAAATGATTTTCCCTCAGGCAGGGAACCCGAGTGGGCTTGCGCTTGGTGAAGAGCCCTTTCTGGTGCCTCTGGCTATTCCTATGATTGCCGGGCCTTCGACCCTGGCAGCACTGATCCTGTTATCAAACCAGGATCCTGACAGAATGCTCGACTGGTCGATTGCCCTGGGCTCAGCCTGGCTCATCAGCTCGGTGATACTGATGTTTTCCGGCCTGTTTCATCGTTTGCTGGGCGAGCGGGGCCTGACGGCCATGGAAAGATTGATGGGCATGATCCTGGTGATGATTGCCATACAGATGTTTTTAGATGGCGTGAGCCAATATTTTGTACAAGCTACATCGGAGTCCGTCCTATGACTGGCAAAAAGTTAAATACCTTCGCTCGAGTCAGGGCGCTCAGTGGGTGGCAGGCAGTGGCGTTCAGCGCAGCCTTGTTGGAAAGAATGCTGCCGAATTATCAGTTGTTTTGTGAGTTGACCGAATTCGGTGACGCCAAGTTGTGTCGCGGTTGTCTGGATTTAGTCTGGGAGTCTGTGGTCGCACCGAAGAGCAAAATTAATTTTGCTCTTCAGCTGGAAAAGGTTGAGGAAGTCACTCCCGATACCGCCGATTTTGATTCGTTTGGGGTGTATCCCGCGATCGACGCCTGCATGGCACTCGCAGCGCTGGTTAATCTTATTCTGAAGGAAGATGAACAGGGCGCCGTGGTGGTCAGTAAACTGTCACAGGGAAGTGTAGAGGCGTATCTTCTGGCCAGCGAAGAGGCGGACGATGACAGCGTCAAACAGCATCCGCTGATGCAGTTTGAAGTGGCGATTCAAAACGAATTGCTGGACTGCGCCGAACGGGGCCGTAACCCGGCTGAAACCGCACGCGCGCTGAAAGCCATTGCGCTGGAAGAGGGTATTTCCAACATAGGTCTGGAAATTAGTTAACGGAACCGTCCCGCATTATCAGGCAGTAGCAAACCTGGCTGCTGCTTTTTTGACGCAAGATGCTGTAGCCGCCAGGTAATGAGGGCAATGGGAGAGCGGCTTCCTGTTCCAGGTAGATAAAACCGCCTGGCGTAACCAGCTCACGGCTTGTAATGCTGTCAAGTGTTGGAGCAACCAGGCCCATATGAAACGGAGGGTCGACGAATATGATTTCAAACGGCCCGCTCAGCTGAGGGAGTATGTTCAGGGCGTCACCGATGTGTACCTGACTATTGGCTTCCAATGTTTGCAGGTTGCGTTTCAGGTTTGTGGCGGCGGCCTTATCGAATTCAATGAAAGTGCAGTGTTCGGCGTAGCGCGAAAGTGCCTCTATTCCCAATCCGCCTGAGCCGGCAAACACATCCAGGCACCGGGCTCCGGCGATATCCTGCATCAGCCAGTTGAAAAGTGTTTCCTTGTTGCGATCAGTGGTGGGCCTTAGCCCCTCAACATCGGCTACCGGCAGTTTACGGCCTCGCCAGCGCCCTGAAATGACTCGGACACTGCCGTTTGGGGTGTTACGGGACTGGGGTGTTTTGCGCGCTCGCTTCATAGGGGCTGACAATGCTATCATGGCTGCCTACAATAGCCGGCCAGTGTAGCCGAATTTGCCGTGATTTAATAAGGATTTGTCCTAAACATGTCGAAACTTTTTGGCTGGTTCAACAAGAACAAGCAAACCGAAAAAGATCAACCGCAACAAGATCCCACGTATCCGTCCGAAGAACATCAGGCTGAAGCGGTTGAGTCGTCACAGCCGGGATCTACCCAGACTGCCGAAGTACAGGCCAGCAACGAACCCGTCCCGTCCGATTTTGTCCAGGTCGTTGATACACCTCCATCCGCTCAGCCCATCGAACAGTCAGCGCCTGAGCCTGAAACCACGCAGTCGTTTTGTGCGGTTGAGAGTACGGATGAAGATGTAACGGAAAACAACGAAGTGCCAGAGGCTGCGGTCAAAAAGTCGTTCTTCGGGCGACTGAAAGCCAGTCTTAGCCGAACGCGAGTGAATCTTGGCAGCGGTTTTGTCAGTTTATTCAAAGGTAAGGCCATTGACGATGAGCTATACGAGGAACTGGAAACCCAGTTGCTGGTAGCGGATGTGGGCATGGACACTACGCAGAAAATCATTCGCCAGTTAACTGAATCGGCGAAGCGCTCACAACTGAAAGATGCCGAAGCTTTGCTTGATATATTAAAGGAGCAGATGCGTGAAATGCTCACCGGTGTCGCCTGTCCGTTGTCTGAAGCCATGGCACGGCACGACCGGAGCGAAGGACCGTTCGTGATCCTGATGGTTGGTGTAAACGGCGTGGGTAAAACCACCACAATCGGTAAACTGGCCAAGCAGTTCCAGCAGCAGGGCAAGAAGGTAATGCTTGCTGCGGGCGATACCTTTCGTGCCGCTGCAGTCGAACAGCTGCAGGTTTGGGGGGAGCGCAATCAGATCCCGGTTATTGCCCAGCCCACCGGTTCAGACAGTGCGTCAGTTTTGTTTGATGCACTGCAATCGGCAAAATCTAAAGGTGTTGATGTTCTGATAGCGGATACGGCAGGACGTTTGCAAAATAAGGACAACCTGATGGAGGAATTGAAGAAGGTTGTTCGAGTGATGAAGAAAATCCTTCCCGATGCGCCTCATGAAGTCATGCTGACACTGGATGCGGGCACAGGGCAAAATGCCATCAGTCAGGCCAAATTGTTTAACCAGGCGGTAGGTCTGACCGGACTGACACTGACTAAACTGGATGGGACTGCAAAAGGCGGTGTGATCTTCTCTATTGCTGACCAGTTTGGTATACCTATCCGTTATATCGGTGTAGGGGAGGGGATCGATGACTTACGAACGTTTGATGGCGATGAGTTTATTGATGCCCTGTTTAGTGTCAGTGATGCTGAAACTGCCTGAACCAAACTGAAATGCCATTGATCGAAGCAGGATGAAACCATGATCAAATTTGAGCAGGTGAGTAAAACCTACCCGGGTGGACAGCGTGCACTGAGTAAGGTGAATTTTCACATCGAACCCGGTGAGATGGCGTTTCTGACCGGGCACTCGGGGGCCGGAAAAAGTACCCTGCTCAAACTGATTAGCATCATGGAGCGCCCGACGGTTGGGCGCGTCCTTATCAATGGGCATGACCTCAATACCATTACCCGTAGGCAAATTGCTTATATTCGCCGTGATATTGGCATGATATTTCAAAGCCATCAGTTATTGATGGACAAAACCGTGTTCGATAACGTGGCTTTACCGCTTGTTATTGAAGGCTATACCCACAAAGAGACCACCAAGCGGGTGCAGGCGGCGTTGGATATGGTGGGTTTACGGGAAAAAGCCCGCGCTCTTCCCATCATGCTGTCTGGCGGTGAGCAGCAGCGGGTAGGCATTGCCCGGGCTGTGGTCAATAAGCCCCCCTTGTTGCTGGCTGACGAGCCTACCGGAAATCTTGATCCTAAACTGTCGATGGAAATTATTCGCCTGTTCGAAGATTTTAACCAGGCTGGTGTATCTGTTTTCATTGCCACGCACGACCTGGGGCTGATAGCTCGCATGAAATACAGGACATTAACATTGCGCAACGGCCAGATGATCACGGATGGCCTGACGGAAGATTTCGGGGAGAACTGGTCGTGAGCCTGTTGTTCAAAGGTCGGCCGCAGGGCGCCAGTGACGTACGTATTGGTTTTGCGCAGTCGGTAAGCATGTTTTTTGTCAGTCACTTACGCCAGGCCCTGGGCAGTCTGGGCGAATTGTGGCGCCAACCTGCAGCATCCATCATGACGATTGCTGTTCTGGGGCTTAGTATTACCCTGCCCAGTACCTTGTACATACTGGTAAAAAATACCGAGAAAATCAGTGCCGGGTGGGAACAGGCATCGGAAATCTCACTGTTTCTGAAATCTTCAGTGTCTGAAGCCCAGTCGCAGCAATTGCTGACCCGTCTGGGTACCTGGCCAGAAATTGACAGTCTGACCTTCATACCCGCAGATGAGGCTTTGAAGGAGTTTCAGCATTTATCCGGTCTGGGTGACGCCATCGCGTATCTGGAGGCAAACCCGTTACCGGATGTGGTGCTGGTGACGCCAGTAGAAAAACACGCCACCCCACAGGCAGCCAGGTTGCTGCTTAATAAGCTTAAAGAGCAACGTGAAGTAGATATTGGCAAGCTGGATATAGAATGGCTCGAGCGTCTGTACGGGCTGCTGGATGTGGCCAGAGAACTGGTCACCCTGATTGGCAGTTTATTGTTTATTGCGGTGGTACTTATCATTGGCAACACCATACGCCTGAATATTCTTAACAAAAGGGATGAGATCCTGGTAATGAAGCTGGTGGGGGCCACCGATGCCTTTATTCATCGCCCATTTTTGTATACCGGCTTCTGGTACGGCTTGCTGGGGGGGCTGATAGCCTGGTTTGCGGTTATCCTGATTCTGTGGTGGATGGATTCCAGTATTCAGGCGTTTGCGGCTTTGTATCAAAAAGATTTCAATATTACCGGGCTAACCGGAGCAGCCCTGCTGACCATGCTTGCATTGTCTATCGCGCTTGGTCTGGTCGGTTCATTGATTTCAGTTCAGCGCCACGTCAGGGAAATTGAACCCAAGTAGTGCCATGGCGCTCAGAGCGGATTAGCGGATTAGCGGATTACGGGTTTGGGGAAGTGAGCTGAAATGGTACTTCGGACCCCATTGCCCCAGACGATGGCCTGATTATAAAGGCTGTGCAGGTGCTTTTGATCAATGCCCATGCTTTTTGACTGTTTGATCACATTCAGCCATAGCGCACCTTCAAATCCTCTCACCAGATTGGTGTACTGATTAAACTCAGGAGATCTGCCCATCAGTGCATCGTTGACTTCTTCATCCAGTGGTAATTGTTTGAGGATCTCCGACATTTCCCTGTCCAACAGGGCATCAAGCAGCGAAAACAGTCCAACCAGAAAGCCTACGGGAGGATCGACGCTCAACCTGCGCTCCTGCGCGAGCAGATCAAAAAATTTGGCTCGCACCAGCGACATATGGATAAGCTCCAGTGGTTTGTCGTCTCCCAGATTGGCCAGAGACAAAAGGGCAATAAACTTCTTGATTTCAACTTCACCCATGTAGTTGAGTGCGTGCTTGAGAGAGCTAATTTTATATCGCTTGTTGATGGTGGGGTTATTGATGAATTTCAGCAGCAGATAGCTTAATGCTGCATCCCGTTCAATGATTTGATTGATACGGTTCAGATCAAAACTGCTTTGGGAACTGGCACCGATCAACTCGACCAGGTTCATTTTGGAAGCGGGAAGCTGACGCTGGATCCTGGCTTCGGGTTGGGCAAAGAAATACCCCTGGAAAAAATCGAAGCCTAAATCCCGGCAGGTATTAAAATCCTGATAAGTATTCACCTGTTCGGCGACCAGTTTGATCCTTGAATTCAGAAAGCGCGGAATATTTTTTTCGATTTGTTCGTAACGGCCTTGGGAAACGTCGACTTTAACAATATCTATCAGCGGAAAGATGGGGTGTTTACCGCTTAACATCATAGGGTCATCAATAGCAAGCTTGAATCCCAACTGCTTGATGTATTCGCAGGCTTCGATCAGGCCAGACTGATTGGACGGGTTCTCTGCGAGTTCGACGACAACGGACTCCGGATTGAGAGTAGTGGGGAAGCGCGAAATCAAAGTGTCTGTATTAAAGGTGATGAACGACGTTTTGCCACCACTGATGTCATCCAGACCGAGCGGATGAAACCGTTGGGCTATTTGAGAGGCCTTTTCTTCATCATGCTCCGGATAACCGCCGGCGCTGCCATCACGAAATAACAGTTCATAGGCATAAACGTCCTTATACCTATCCAATATCGGCTCACGAGCTACAAATGCAAACATACGACCACTGAGTCCTCTAGATCTAACGCATCATCTTAACCGACAAATTTTCGATTAATGGCTTCCTGCCTGATTTTTCGGCAAATCACCCTGTTTGTGTATTTTTACCACTGTTGTCCTCTTTTTTTAAGAGGGATTCGGTGATTATACCTGTGTATGTAAAAATATTCCTGTTATTTCATTTCCGCTTCGGTATCGCTGGCAGAGGGCTCCACTGATGTACCCACAGAATTGGCCCAAATCACGGCCTGCTGATAGAAATGATGCAGCCTGCGTTGATTGAGTTGATGTTTGTTGGCCAGGATTCTTACTCCTTTCCAGTTTGCCTGCTCGATATGTTTCACCAGTTGCAGGCAATCCAACAGCACATTGGGTTCACCGCAAAGAGCTTCTTTCACTGCTTCACCGACAGGGACTTTGCTCATTAATTCCTGCATGGGGGTGGCCATAATGGCATCCAGCATAGAGAGCAACCCGGTTAAAAATCCGGTGGGTGGGTTTTCCTGTAAATTCAGTGCCAGCGAGACTTGTTCACAAAATTTTGCCCGCACCAATGACATTTGCAATAAAGCAGTTGAACTGTCATTACACAGGTTTGCCAGAGAAACCAGGGCAATAAATTTTTTAATTTCCACTTCGCCCATAAACGCCAGGGCATGCTTGAGCGAACCGATTTTGTGGCGCTTGTTTACCAGTGGATTATTGATAAACCGAAGCAGCAGATAGGTTAATGATACGTCCCGCTCCACTATGCGGTTGACTTGCTCATAATCCAGCGAACCTGAGCCGCTGATGGCAAGCAGTTCCAGCATGGTTAGTTGGGATGGGCCAAGTTTGCGATGGCGCACTACCTCAGGCCGGGCAAGAAAGTAGCCCTGGAAAAAATCAAACCCCAAAGATTTGTAGTACTCAAACTGCTGATGGGTCTCGATTTTTTCAGCAACCAATTGAATGTTGCGTGCCTTTAAAGCAGGAATTGTAGCTCGCAGTTGCTCTTCGCTGATGGTGGTGATGTCAAACTTCACAATGCTGACAAAGTCGAGGAATGGAGCCCACTTAGGCAGGGCATCGTAGTCGTCCAGTGCCAGTGAGTAGCCCATTTCGTAAATGTGTTTGCACGCTTCAATCAGTTGCTCGTCAACCTCTACGGTCTCAACAATCTCAATGACGACCTTGCCCGGGTGAAGTGAGGTTGGAAAGTGATTGATCAGGGTGTCGCGGTGAAAATTGATGAATGCAGGATGACTGCCTACTACTTCCTCCAAGCCAGCGGACAAGTGGCTGCCTGCCAGTATTTTTGATGTTGCCTCATCGGGGGAAATGTCTGGAAAACAGTTGTCTTCGCCGTTTCGAAAAAGAAGCTCATACGCATAGACTTCCTGGTTCGCGTCAAATATCGGTTGTCGCGCCACATATGCAAACATGGTGTCCTCACTGCACTGGTATAGGCCAGCAGTCCTGTGCTTCGCCTTACTGATTCGAGTTACTTTAACTGAATCTGAAAATAAGTGAAGGGCCCGCGGGTAATTGGCCTCCCTCGGCGAGCAGCGGTCATCTGCGACAAAGGGGCTGTCAAAGGCAACAGATTGTGGTATAGACTGGGGCTATTAGCGATTTGAACTTATAATCTGCCGGTGGCAATGAAACTTTTTATGCTGTTGCCGGTCTTGTATTTGAGACAAAGAACCCTATTTCCTAATTCCCGAAGCTGTATGACGCGGGAAAATGGACTCGAAAGGCACCGCGTTTTTTGTTAGACTGGGGTGCTTGGATAATTGAGGTGAATATGAGCAAAAACATGCATTCCATGGCACTTTCCGTACCACACAATGGTAGCATCGAAGGTTACATTCAGGCTGTCAGCTCTATCAATATGCTGAGCGCCGAGGAAGAGCGTGAACTGGCACTGCGTTTGCGGGAAGACGATGACATCGAAGCGGCGAGAAAGCTGGTTATGTCACACCTGCGCTTTGTGGTGCATATCGCCAAATCTTACTCCGGTTACGGTTTACCGCAGGCTGACCTGATTCAGGAAGGTAACATCGGTTTGATGAAAGCAGTAAAACGTTTTGACCCCTCCGTGGGCGTTCGTCTGGTGTCTTTTGCGGTTCATTGGATAAAAGCTGAAATTCACGAGTTTGTGCTCAAAAACTGGCGCATTGTGAAAGTTGCTACTACCAAAGCGCAGCGCAAACTGTTTTTCAATTTGCGCAAAGCGAAAAAGCGCCTTGGCTGGTTCACCCACGAGGAAGTGCAGACGGTGGCCGAAGAACTGGGTGTCAGCACCAAGGAAGTGCTGCAGATGGAAGCCCGCATGAGCAGCCAGGACCAGGCCTTTGATCTGAGTGCTGACGACGACGAAAGTGGAAGTTTTGCTCCGGTACAGTATCTGGAAGACAAAAGTGCCGACGTTGAGATGGACGTAATTAATAACGATTGGGATGCCAACGCCAGCAAGCGTTTGTACTCTGCAATCAAAACGCTCGACGAGCGCAGCCAGGACATTATAGAGACCCGCTGGTTGGCTGATAACAAAATTACCCTGCAGGATCTTGCTGATAAATACCAGGTATCTGCAGAGCGCGTACGCCAGATAGAAAAGAACGCCATGAAGAAACTTCAGGCGGCAATGACTGCGTAAGCGCAAAGTCAGCATGAAAAAAGCGCCATTTACGGCGCTTTTTTTGTGCTGGTTGTCCCATCCTGAACGGTTTAAGTGCGTTTTGCGTCGCTTGCTTCTTTGCCGGGCAGAATCCAGTAAACCCCTTTGAACTCGGCCACGGGGGTATCGTCATCGAGTATATTAACCTGCAGCGTTATTTTGCACTTCTTGTTACTTTCCAGGATAGAAAACTTGCCGCTCAGTGATTCAATGTTGCATTTGGCCCGTGGACGCATGGTGATGGGCTTGTGGTAATGAATGTCACCGTCACCAAGGACAATGTCGCCTTCAAGCTGCTTTTCTTTTAGCTGAAGGAAAATCATGCCCCATCCGGTTAAGGTGGCCAGTGAAAAAATACTGCCCGCGAACATGGTTCCGTGCACATTGATGTTCTTATTCAGTGAGGCGCGGGTTTCCAGAGTTTTACCGGTGTACTGGTGCAGTTTAATGCCCATGTGTTCGGTAATGGGGATGGTTTCGCTCCATGTCTTTTGCAACTCTGTGCACCATTTGGGATGCAGAACCAATGAGCTGAGGTCGGTGAGCTTCTTGACCATTTGCTGGCGTTTAAGCAAGCCAAGTTCGGTTGGGGCTTCCCGTTCAATCACGAAGCCACAGGACGAAAAAAAAGGAATGGAAATTTCCCGGCTGTTGGTGACTGCACGAATCGCTCCCTGGTCCCGTGCGACGGCCTCAAGGGCCCCGAGCATCATCTGGCCAAGGCCTCGACGATGGTAGGCGGAATGCACCGCAATGTGCCTGATTTGGGCCTCTTCAGCGGTGTTCATGTGGACCCGGCCACAGGCCACCACCTCGCCCTCGCTATTGACAATCATGCGATGCTCGGCAACCTGTTCGTACTCGTCTTTTTCTGAACCGGGCGGAAAGTTCCAGGGCTGACGCAGATACTGCCATCGAAACGCGAAGTACTTTTCAAACTCCTGATCGTTTTTTGGGGTGACGACTCTGAACACGGCAATCTAATTTGTATTATCAGGCAATACTCTCATTAGAACTCATGGCGAGGCGGCTCACAAGCCCTAAAGCAATTCTAGGAGTAAAAGGCCCTGTGCCGAAGGCACAATTGTTACCGGCGGAATGTAAGGTTCGGGCTAAACCTGAAAATGGAAGGTGACGGGGCCATCGTTAGTCAGCGCGACCTGCATATCCGCACCAAACTCACCGGTTGATACCTTTAGCCCCTTGCTTTTCAATTCTTCTACAAACGCCTGATAGATTTGCTGCCCGTGCTGAGGCGATGCGCCACGGGAGAAACCCGGGCGGTTGCCTTTTTGAGTGTCGGCTACAAGGGTAAACTGGGAAACCACCAGGATCTCACCACCAACCTGTTCAACGTTGAGGTTCATTTTGCCTTCCGCGTCACTGAATATTCGATACTGACTGATTTTGCGGGCCAGTTTTTCGATTTGTTCTGCTCCGTCATTTCTCTCCACGCCAAGTAGCAGCAGGATCCCATGACCAATTTCACTTATCTTTTCCGAGCTAACGGTGACACTTGCCTCCCGGACCCGCTGGATTAATCCAATCATGTGCTATTTTCCTCAATAAATCTGGCCATATCCCGTGTCGCCCGGCACAGAGCGTGTGCAATACCCGGTTCCGAGGTACTGTGACCACAGTCTGCAACGATCTGCAACTGGGCCGCGGGCCATCCACGGACAAGCGTATCTGCGCCTTCGAGTTTGCAGATCATATCGTAACGGCCATGAATGACGGTGGCAGGAATTGTAGCAATGCGGTGAATGTTGTCGAGTATGTAATTGTTTTCAATGAAACAACGATTTATCAGGTAATGGCACTCCAGTTTTGCCAGGCTGGTCATCAGTGGGACGGGATAATGGGCAGTAAATTCACCGGTGCCTGGGGGTAATACAAGCCGGGAGAGTCTTTCCTCCCAAAGATACCAGCGCTTGAGCGCTGCAACGCGGCTTAACTCACATTTCTGCCGGAATGCATTGTGGTAGTGCTGGCAGATGCTGTCGACGCTGGGGCTATCGATGCCCTGTATGAACTGGCGGTAATATTCAGGAAACATATGGGCAGCCCCCCCGTTGGGGCCAAGAAACCACTCCCGGTCTTCCTGACGACCAAGAAATACGCCCCTAAGTACCATGCCTCGCACTGTATGGGGATGTTGAATGGCTGATAACAGTGCCAGAGTTGCCCCCCATGAGCCCCCAAACAATACCCATTGCTCGATTCCCAGATGTTGACGTAGTCGCTGGATATCCTCAAGACTGTGGGCCGTTGTGTTGTTTGTGAGGCTGCCGAAAGGCTGGCTGCGACCGCAACCGCGTTGCTCGAACGCAATGATACGATAGCGGTTTGCATCAAAAAAGGATTTGTAATTGGGTGACAGCCCTGCACCGGGGCCGCCGTGCAAATACAAAACCGGGATACCGTCCGGAGCCCCGCTTTGTTCATAGTACAGCGAGTATCCGTCCTCGGTATCCAGATACCCGTTCATATAGCTGCTTGTATCCGGATAAAGTCGTTTCATTTTATTTCAGTACGTTGTGAATGACAGGGATTTGGTTTAGCTTTAACAATTATCTGCCGCGTTTCTGGTTAAACCTGATGGTTATACCTGATGCCAGTTTGGCTTCAATTTAACGCGCGTCAAATTAACTGCTACTAATGTGAGGAAGAATGTATGTCAGGTCAAGGATCCGGTGGGAATGTGATTGCTGCGATTTGTAATTTTTTTATCCCGGGGCTCGGGCAACTGGTGCAGGGGCGAATTCTCTCCGCACTGATGTTTTTTCTGATATGCGCCGTCTGTTACGGTCTGGCTGCAACGGTGATTTTCATCTTCCTGTGGCCGATTGGTGTGATTTTTCACATTTGGTCAATTATTGATGCCGCCCGCTATCGGGGGCCCGGATTCTGAAATGAAACAACACAACTGGATTGCAGCCAGCATTTTGGCGTTCGCCCTGACATTGGGCGGGTGCCAGTCTGCCTACTATGCAGCCTGGGAGCAGGTGGGCGTAGAAAAACGCGACATACTCGTTGACCGGGTTGAGGAAGCCAAGGAATCTCAGGAGGATGCTCAGGAGCAGTTCAGTTCGGCGCTGGAAGAGTTCAGTTCATTGATCAATTACGATGGTGGTGAGTTGGAGCGGGTCTACAACCGTCTGAACGATCAGTACGAAGACAGCCGTGCCGCTGCTGATGAGGTATCCTCCCGTATTGATAAAATTGAGAGTGTTGCAGAAGCTTTGTTTGAGGAGTGGAACGAAGAGTTAGAACAATACGACAGCGCAGAGTTAAAGCGGGCCAGTGCCGGGAAGCTTCGGGATACACAGGGGCGCTATAAGTCCCTGATTCAGACTATGCGCAAAGCGGAACACAGCATGGAACCGGTACTCAGGGCTTTTAATGACAATGTGCTGTATTTAAAGCATAACCTCAATGCCAACGCCATTGGTGCCTTGCAGGGGGAACTGTCGTCCATCGAAAACGATGTGCAAAGCCTAATCAGTGAAATGAACTCAGCAATTGCCGAATCAGACGCCTTCATTCAGGCAATGCAGAATTAGGCTTATTCTGTGGGCAGGTCCCGGGGGTCCTGTTCTGTTACCTGTTCGTCAAAGGCGTCTGCCAGGCTACAGGTAAATTCTGCTCCCAGCAGTACAATGATCCACGAAATATACACCCACAGAAACAGAATGGGGACCACTGCCAGTGCACCGTAAATGATCTGGTAGGACGGAAAGTTGGTGATGTAGAGCGCAAACCCTTTCTTGGTCACTTCGAACAGGATGGTTGCGAGCAGGGCTCCGGAGAGGGCCCGCGAGGCTCTCACATGGCGATTCGGAACCAGCATGTACAAAATAATAAACGCCGTAAAAGCGGTAAAACTGGGCACCAGCTTGAGCAGAAACGTGCCCAGCCCGGGGGTGTATTCTTCGGCAAATGTCGCTAGCCCGACCAGATAGGAACTGACTACCACACTCGAGCCCATCAGCAGGGGCCCAAGGGTTATGACCATCCAGTAAATGGCGAAGGTATACACGGCAGGGCGATCGCTGGGGGTACGCCAAATCCGGTTTAACGTCTTATCGACGTTGGAAATCAATAATAAAGCTACAAACAGCAACGACAGAATACCAATGGCACCCATTTCTGAGGCATTGCCGACAAAATCCCCGATGTACTGATGCACCACATCGCTGGCTGTAGGAACAAAATTGTTGAAAATGAAGTGCTCCAGTTTGCTGCGGGCTTGAGCAAATACGGGAAATGCAGACATGATGGTGAAGGTCACCATGATAAAGGGTACTAGCGACAACAGGGTGACGTAGGCAAGATGGCCTGCAGACACGGCAATGTTGTCGCTGCGGCAACGGGCAACAAACACCTTGCTGAACCTGCGAATGCGAGGCCAGGTTTGAGACCAGAGTTCCTTCCAGTTGATGTCCAACACCCGCGATTCCTTTTAACGATTACCCTTACTTTGTGCAAGTGTAACTGCTTGGCCTGGCAGGGCAAACGCTTTTTGCTGAAACGTTCCTTGTGGATGCAGGGTGCGCCGTGGTCTTACCCGGCGCGCAATCCCAGCATGTGGCAGATGGCGTAACTGAGTTCACTGCGGTTAAGGGTGTAAAAGTGGAAGTGTTTCACTCCTTCCTTGGCGAGCACTTTTACCATGTCCATGGCGATATTGGCACCGAGCAGGTTACGGGTAGTCTGGTCGTCAGCATCCAGCCCTTCAAACATCTTGTGCAACCAGCCCGGTACGTGCACATTGGTAAAGCCGGCAAATTTTAGCAATGTCTGGTAATTGGTGACCGGCAAAATGCCCGGAACGATGTCCAGATCGATGCCCGCTGCTGCAGCTCTGTCGCGAAAGCGCAGAAATACACTGGTATCGAAGAAGAACTGGGTGATGGCTTCGGATGCTCCCGCTTCCGCTTTGCGTTTGAGGTTGAGCAGGTCAAACTGCGCATTGGGTGCCTCCGGATGTTTTTCCGGGTAAGCCGCAACGGAAATATCGAAGTCAGCAACGTCCTTGAGTAATGCCACCAGATCGGAGGCGTACATTTCCGTTTTATCAACACCGGGTGGTAAGTCGCCACGCAGTGCCACGATTCTGCGGATACCTGAATCCCAGTAATCTTTTGCAATCTGTCTGAGCTCGTCACGGCTGGCGTCTACACAGGTCAGGTGAGGCGCCGCTGACACGCCAGTCTGCTGCTGGATACGCTTGACCACATCATGGGTGCGATCCCGCTCGCCGCTGTTGGCACCATAGGTTACTGACATGTAGGACGGTTTGAGCGGAGCCAGACGCTCCACAGATTTCCACAGGGTCTGCTCCATCTTTTCCGAGTTAGGCGGGAAGAATTCAAAGGAAACATCGATGTCACGCAGCTCTGATAAAGACTGATTCAGGGCGTCGATCCCTTGCGCGTAGGAAACCATGTATTACTCACTCTAATGGACGTTTAGACGTCTAAACTACGGAATATATGTCTAGACGTCAAGCGGTTTACACTGCTCAATTGACCTTTTCGCCACATTGTTTAGAATTTCTGTTTATAACTTAGGAAACAGTAGTCCGAGAAATCCAATGGCAGAATGGAACGGTAAGTACATACACCCTTACGCCGAGCACGGCAAAAAGAGTGAGCAGGTTAAGAAGGTTACGGTATCTATCCCGATCAATGTGCTCAAGGTACTCACCGATGAGCGTACCCGGAGACAGATCAATAACTTACGTCACGCCACTAATTCAGAGTTGCTGTGTGAAGCGTTTTTGCACGCCTTTACTGGCCAGCCACTGCCTAACGATGACGATTTACGCAAGGACAACCCGAATCGCATTCCAGCGCAAGCCCGCGAAATAATGCATGCGATGGGGATTGAAGCGGAGTCGGAGGAAGAGTAAAAAAATGGGCCTTCGGTATATTCGAACGAACGCGGGCTTCGGCCCGCGTTTGTATTCAGGTTTGCTGTCGGCTAACCGTATTGTGGTGGCAGACTCTCCAGGCGTGCCACACCCGAATCAATAGCAGCCTGTGCCACAGCTCGCGCAATGCGCTCGCACAAACGCGGATCCATCGGTTTGGGGATGATGTAATGCTTACCAAATTCCAGTGATGTGCAGTTGCTTGCTTTTAGTACCTGCTCAGGTACCGGCTCTTTTGAAATGGCCCGCAATGCTTCAACCGCAGCAACTTTCATTTCGTCGTTGATCGCTGTTGCCCGCACATCCAGTGCCCCTCTGAAAATGAACGGGAAACACAGTACATTGTTTACCTGATTGGGGTAATCGGAGCGGCCGGTTGCCATAATTAGATCGGAACGCACTTCATGTGCCAGCTCCGGTTTAATCTCCGGATCAGGGTTGGAGCAGGCAAACACAATCGGGTTATCAGCCATGAGTTTAAGTGTTTCTGGCGGTAATACATCAGGGCCGGAAACGCCAACAAAAATGTCTGCACCGTCCATCACATCTTCCAGTGTGCGTTTGTCGGTATTGTTGGCGAACAGCTTTTTGTGTTCGGTCAGGTCATCGCGGCGGGTGTGGATCACTCCTTTGCGGTCGAGCATATAAATGCGTTCACGCTGGGCACCGCATTTTATCAGCAACTCCATGCAAGCTACAGCAGCAGCACCGGCGCCCATGCACACTATTTTGGCTTTTTCTACCTGCTTGCCCTGAATCTCGAGCGCATTCAGCATGCCCGCTGCGGTAACAATGGCCGTGCCGTGCTGGTCATCATGAAACACCGGGATCTTGCAGCGTTTTATCAGTTCCTGCTCAATTTCAAAGCATTCCGGGGCTTTGATATCTTCCAGGTTGATGCCGCCGAATGTATCGGCGATGTTTGCTACGGTATTGATGAATTCTTCCGTTGTACGGTGTTTTACTTCAATGTCGATGGCATCCAGACCGGCAAAGCGTTTGAACAGCAGGGCTTTGCCCTCCATAACCGGCTTGGAAGCCAGCGGGCCCAGATTACCCAGGCCAAGAATGGCCGTGCCATTGCTGATAACCGCAACCATATTTCCTTTGGCGGTATAACGGTAGGCGGCATCAGGGTCTTCGGCAATCTCCCGGACCGGCTCTGCTACTCCAGGGCTGTATGCGAGCGCCAGGTCGTCGACACTGTCGGCGGGCTTGGACAGTTCAACACGTATTTTTCCCGGCGTGGGGTGGGCGTGATAGTCGAGGGCGCGTTGTCTTAAGTCTGACATTATTGCAAGTGTCCTTTATTGTGTAGGGTACATACGTCTGCGCTGCCAGCCTGACTGGGCCGAACAGACATCGGGTAAGGTCAGTTGAGCTTACCGGGGCATGCAGGCAGGAAAAAATCCAGGGCAGTTTTTTACTAACCTTAGCCCATACACACTGTACCATGCAGCATTCACCGAGCATATCTGATCAGGGGGACGCATCTTAGACCGTTCGGTTTTAAGTCATACACAACCGGCAGACGCACCGCCTGGGTGAGTACCTGTTGTCATTCGCTCTAACAAATAATGTAGCCATTCCAGTGCCGCTCATCTAACGCTGTATCGCAATGTTCATCATTTATAAGAGTTATGAGTGATGAAGGGGGTATAGCTGAAATGTATTTTGAGGCAGACACAAAAAAAGCGCCGAAAAGGCGCTTTTTTGACGAATCGGGACGAGGCTTATTTTTTGCCCAGTGCACCGAAACGCTTCTTGAAGCGGTCAACACGACCACCGGTGTCAACGTTACGTTGCTTACCAGTGTAGAACGGGTGACAGCTTGAACATACGTCCAAATTGATGTCTTTGCCCATGGTTGAGCGCACTTTGATTTCGTTACCGCAAGAACATGATGCAGTAATTTCGTTGTATTCCGGGTGGATACCTTGTTTCATGGATTACCTCAAAAAAATAAGGCCGTATCGCTATCCAGCCCGAAGCTGAACACCATACGCAACTTAAGTTCAATGCAAGTCCGGTTTCCGGCCTTGCCGTAAAGAGGCGCGCATATTAATGTATGATGCCTTTCCGATCAAGGGCTTTGTGGTGATTATTTGAGCATGGTTTGCGCACAGATGGCTGTTGTGTCCGAACAGCGTTCCCCGGCTTAAACAGAGACTTTGGGCTCAATTAACAATGTGGTATTGAATCAAAACAGTATGGTACTGACAGACGTAGCCGTTCCCGTTCCGCTTCGACAATCTTTTACCTACCGGGCTCCCATTAAATTGCAGCCGGGGGTAAGGGTGTTGGTGCCATTTGGAAATCGCCGCCTGGTTGGCATTGTGGTAGGAGAGGCGTCGGCAGTGCAAGCATCGGGCAAGCTCAAAGACATTGCTGAAATTCTTGATGAACATCCGGTACTGAACGGCACCCTTCTAAGGCTGGGGCTGTGGCTGTCACAATATTATCACCATCCTGTGGGCGAGGTGCTGCATACCATGTTACCGGTAAAACTGCGCCAGGGGGTGCCCTGTGAACCTGAACCGGAAACCTGCTATCGGTTGAACTGCGAGCTGGCCGAACAACGTACAGCGCTAAAGCGGGCTCACAGACAACTCGCCTGTCTGGAGCATCTGCGCGACGGCGCTCAAAATGCAGTGCAACTCAAAGCCAGTTTTTCCCCGGCAGTGATTAATGCCTTGCTTGAAAAACAGCTTATTGTTGCGTTTGATAAGGCTGTTGAGCCGCAGGACTGGCAACAGAATCTCAATCCAAATGGCCAACCTGTTCCGGATAGCGAACAGGCGCTGGCTATTACCGCCATAAACCAGTCGGCCAATCGTTTTGCTCCTTTTTTGCTGGAAGGCGTGACCGGAAGTGGCAAAACGGAAGTGTACCTGCAAGCCATTGAACCGGTTCTCAAGTCGGGCAAACAGGTGCTCATTCTGGTGCCGGAAATCGGCCTCACTCCACAAACGGTGAACCGGTTTCGAAACCGGTTTGGCATCGAAGTGGGAGTGCTGCATTCTCAGCTTAGTGACAGTGCTCGTCTCAGAGTCTGGCAGCAGGCAAAAGATGGAGAGCTTGGAATTATTATTGGGACCCGCTCAGCGATATTCACGCCATTGTGCCGGCCGGGCATGCTGATTGTGGATGAAGAGCATGATGAGTCGTTCAAGCAACAGGACGGGTTGCGCTATCACGCCCGTGATCTGGCGGTAAGGCGTGCGCAGGCTGAGAATTTACCGCTGGTGCTGGGTTCTGCGACGCCCTCGCTGGAATCCCTCAACAATGCGTTGACCAAAAGGTACGGGCACCTGCAACTTACCAGGCGTGCAGGCGGAGCTCAGACCACGAGACAGCATATACTCGATATTCGTGACCAGCCTATTAATTATGGCCTTGCGGAGGGAATGCTGACAGTGATGCGCCAGCATCTGGAGCAGGGCAACCAAGTACTGGTGTTTGTGAACCGTCGGGGGTATGCGCCAGCATTATTGTGCCACCATTGTGGCGATACCGTTACCTGCCAGAGATGTGAACGACCGTTTACTGTGCACCGTGCTCACCAGCGGCTGCATTGCCACCACTGTGGTGCGGTAAAACCAGTCCCCCGGCAGTGTGGTCATTGCCATAGTAACGAACTGGTCACCGCCGGAGTTGGCACTGAGCAACTGGAGCAGGGGCTGAGCCGGTTGTTCCCCAATGCGCCGCAAGTGCGCATTGACAGTGATTCGGTGAGAGGCAAGGACAAGCTGGATGGTATTCTGGAGGCCATCAACCAGCAGAAATTCCAGCTGTTGATAGGGACACAGATCCTTTCTAAGGGCCATCACTTTCCCCACGTTACCCTGGTAGTGGTGGTGGATTGCGATGGGGCGCTTTTTAGTGCGGACTTTCGTGCGGCTGAAAAGCTTGCGCAACTGGTAACCCAACTGGCAGGCCGTGCTGGAAGAGCCAGCAAGCCCGGGGAGATGTGGCTGCAGACACACAATCCCCAGCATCCCTTGTTGCAGGATCTGGTCAATAACGGGTATGCTCATTTTGCCCGTCACGGTTTGCTTGAGCGGCAGTGTTCAGGTCTGCCCCCATTTCAGTCCCAGGTTGCTTTTCGGGCCGAGGCCATTCAGGCAGAGCAGGCCTATGATTTCCTGTGCCAAGTGCGGAGTCTGACCGATGGCGAAGCTGAGGTGCAGCGCCTGGGGCCCATGCCCTCATTGCTGGAAAAGCGCCAGGGACGATTCCGTTTTATATTAATATTGCAATCCGGTCAACGCGGGCCTTTGCATCGTTTACTGCATCGGTGTCTGCCTGCTGTCACAGCTCTGCCACTGGCAGCTCGAGTGCGCTGGTCGGTCGATGTGGACCCGACGGATTTTAGCTAGCTGGAGTGTTAAAGATGCTTCGTTGCTGAAAGAGTAAGCAGCAATTTGCGAGTGTTCCGGTTACACTTGGCAGCGCAAAAATCCGATTAGTATTCAAATGGGAATGAGTGCCCGTATATGGCTCAACGTGATTATGTTTCTCGTGGTCGTGCGCCACAAAATAAAAATAAAAGAAAGCCACAGACTAAGTCCAGACAATCGCCACGGAACACAGGGCCGGCCCGGCCTCCCGTTCCGTGGATGAGGTTAGTGGTTGTATTGTTGCTGGCATCGGGCCTGGGATACTTTTTGTGGTCGATTAATGGGGCTTCCAGGACACAGGCGGATGCCCCAGCGTCCATTACTCAGGCGCCGCAGCAGGAAGAATTACCTGAACTGCCTGAAGAGGAGTGGGAATACATCAAAACTCTGCCGGGTTACGAGGTGGAAGTGGAAGTGGAAGAACTGGAGCAGTCTGACAAGCGCTATCTGTTGCAATGTGCTTCGTTCCGAACTCGTGCGCAGGCCGATGAAATGAAAGCCAAAATTGCTTTCCAGGGTCTGGAAGCACAGATCCGCCTGAGTTCAGGAACCAGCGGTGACTGGTTCAGGGTGATCCTGGGGCCATTCGACTCCAAACGCGACGCAGAACGAGCCAAACATACACTGCGCAAGGTGAACATCTCTGATTGCCAAATCTGGTATTGGAATCTCTAAACCTCAATCCGGGTTTCACTAAACCGGAGGCAAATTGGCATTTACGCGGGGCTTGAAAATCCCGCATGCCCCCCCACTTTAGCTTCATCGAATTTAATTTAGCCCCGGGCAACGGCTTGCCCGGGCTGTTACCCATAATCGGGAGAGTTCTGTGACAACTATCGTATCGGTGAGAAGAAACAATCAGGTGGTCATGGCAGGTGACGGCCAGGTTTCCCTGGGCAATACTGTAATGAAGGGCAACGCAAAAAAGGTTCGTCGTCTTTATCACAACAAAGTCATAGCCGGATTTGCCGGCGGCACGGCGGATGCGTTTACTTTGTTTGAGCGTTTTGAAAGTAAGCTTGAAGCGCATCAGGGGCATCTTACCCGGGCTGCTGTGGAACTGGCCAAAGACTGGCGAACCGATCGTATGTTACGAAGGCTCGAAGCACTGCTGGCAGTGGCAGACGAAACCGCATCTTTCATAATTACTGGCAACGGTGATGTGGTACAACCGGAACAGGATCTGATCGCTATTGGTTCCGGCGGACCGTACGCCCAGGCTGCCGCCACAGCACTGCTGAATAACACCGAACTTTCTGCCCGTGAGATTGCCGAAAAGAGTCTTAGTATTGCCGGTGACATCTGTGTATTCACCAACCATAACCAGACCGTAGAAGTGTTGGATTATTAATTTGGGCTCAGGCCCGGGTAGGGGCTTTTCCGTACCCAGTTTACAAAAGGGTTTTCCATGTCTGAAATGACACCAAGAGAAATTGTTCATGAGCTGGACCGCCATATTATCGGTCAACAGGACGCAAAACGTGCGGTTTCCATTGCATTGCGTAATCGCTGGCGGCGTATGCAACTTCCCGAAGAGTTGCGTCAGGAAGTGACTCCCAAGAACATCCTGATGATCGGCCCAACGGGCGTGGGTAAAACTGAAATTGCCCGCCGGCTGGCCAAGCTCGCCAATGCGCCTTTTATCAAGGTGGAAGCAACAAAATTTACCGAAGTGGGCTATGTCGGTAAAGAGGTTGAATCAATCATCCGTGATCTGGCTGACATCGCTGTCAAAATGACCAAAGAGCGGGAGATGGCCAAAGTTAAGTATCGGGCAGAAGAAGCGGCGGAAGAGCGTATTCTGGATGCACTTATCCCACCGCCGGAAAATGTCTGGGGACAAAAGGAAGAAGTGGAGGACCGGGGAACCCGTCAGAATTTTCGCAAGAAGCTGCGGGAAGGTGATTTGGACGACAAGGAAATTGAAATAGATGTGTCGTTACCGCAGGTTGGTGTAGAGATTATGGCACCTCCTGGTATGGAAGACATGACCAACCAGTTGCAGAGCATGTTTCAGAATTTGTCCGGCTCACAGAAAAAGAAGAAAAAGCTCAAGATCAAAGACGCCAAGAAGCTGCTGGTTGAAGAAGAGGCTGCCCGGCTGGTAAACCAGGAAGATCTGAAAGATAAAGCCATCGAGTCGGTTGAGCAGCACGGCATTGTGTTTATCGACGAAATCGACAAGATTTGCAAGCGTGAGGGCAACACCTCTGCCGATGTGTCCCGGGAGGGTGTGCAACGGGATTTGCTGCCTCTGGTTGAAGGTTCTACCGTTAGCACCAAACACGGAATGGTAAAAACCGATCACATTCTGTTTATTGCTTCTGGGGCTTTCCAGATGAGCAAGCCTTCGGATCTGATCCCGGAACTGCAGGGCCGTTTACCCATTCGGGTGGAACTGGCTGCATTAGAAGTGGCTGACTTTAAACGCATTTTGACGGAGCCCAATGCCTCGTTGACGGAGCAGTATCGAGCGTTAATGGCCACCGAAGGTGTGTCTGTTGAGTTTACTGAATCCGGTATCCAACGGATTGCAGAAGCGGCCTGGCAGGTCAATGAGCGCACGGAGAATATTGGTGCCCGGCGTTTGCATACGGTTTTGGAGCGCTTGATGGAAGAGATTTCCTTCAGCGCCTCGGAAAAACAGGGCGAATCCTTTGTTATTGACGATAACTACGTTAACAGCCATCTTGAGTCACTGGTTGAAAACGAAGATCTCAGTCGCTTTATTCTCTAGTTCTTAACAAGAAGATGGCCGCAGTTAGCGGCCATTTTTTTGGCTATCACAGTGTCACTTTCCGGCTTCAGGCTGGCATTCCCGCGGCATAGTCCTGTGTAATCCAGGTCAGCCCGTTATCTGTTCATAAATGCTGTCAGCGCAGGCTCGTACAGGTGCCGGAAATACACCGCCATCAGGCTTGCCCGGTTACGAATTTCCAGTTTCCGGTAAATATTGGCGCAGTGAAATTTTACCGTTCTTTCGCTGATAAACAGCTGGTTGGCAATTGACTTGTTGGGCAGCCCTTCCAGAATCTTGTGGGTAACCTGAAGTTCCCGCTTTGAAAGTTGAGCCACTTTTTGTTCCAGACTGCAGTTGCTTTTGGTGATTTCCATATGTTGCTCCTATTCGGCTAGCTGTGAATGGAATCGGGCATTACTTCGTATTGCCTTTTTCCGGTCAGTATCCTTACTGACAGCACCAGACTACTTTAAAAGTCAGTTCAATGGCTTCAAGACTCAGGACGAGGGAGAATTTAATGCTTCAAATCGGTGATTTGTCCCATTTTTGAAACAGATGTCCCAAATTTGACAGCGCTGAATTTGCCGACAACTATAGGATTTGAATAAGCAGCGCAATTCAGGAACCGATTGCCTGCTGCGGTTAACTGTCAGGTTAACCCGCTACTTTAAAAATAAATCGAATAAAGGAATTCTCATGTTTGTACCCAAAATGCTACTCAGACAGCTGTATACCCATGGCAGCCTCACCAAAACGCCGGACGGCATCTGCTTTACCCTGAAAAACCGGTTAAAGGATGCTGTAATTCGGGAAATCCAATTTGTGAGCCTGGACGGCGAAATCTTCTCTCCTGATCAGATTCTGGTCCAGACCGGATCTGAGTCACAAATCAAAGCCAGTGAACTGAACCAGCGCGGGCCAACGCCTTTTGCTTTGCGCGAGGAAATTACGCTCACATTGCAGATCGATGCCGAAGTCAGCCCTGAAAAGCGCAACCTGGAAGTGTGTTTTGTAGCGTCGCCGTTTGGCAAGCTGAGCTTTGATGTTCAGGACAATGTGTCTGAATCCGGCAGCAGTACCCGACATATTCCCCGCGATGTACACGATGACTATCAGCCGGAAATCATTGCCGAGAGGCAACGCTACTTTGAGTCGTTCAGCCAGCACACACTGGATCATGTTGGTCGTTACTCTGTTGATCCCGGCAGCCTGAAAGGAAATATCGAACATTTTATCGGAGTGGCCCAGGTTCCTATCGGTATAGCCGGGCCTTTGCATATAAATGGCGAGCATGCCCAGGGAGAGTTTGTAGTGCCTTTGGCGACTACCGAAGGCACGTTGGTGGCGTCGTATAACCGTGGCATGAAACTGTTGAATATGAGTGGCGGGGTGACGGCAACCGTGGTTGACGATGCAATGCAGCGCGCGCCTGTTTTTGTATTTGAGAATGCCCGTGGTGCGAGGGACTTCGTGGCCTGGGTGAATGCCAATATTGAGACTATCCGCGAGCAGGCCGAGTCCACATCGTCAGTCGCGAAGCTGACCTACATTGATAACTTCCTGTCGAATAAATTTGCCTTCTTGCGTTTCAATTACCGAACCGGAGATGCCGCAGGGCAGAATATGGTAGGCAGGGCAACTTTTGCTGCCTGTGGCTGGATTCTGGACCACTATCCCGGGGTCCAGAATTTTTATCTCGAATCCAATTTCGCCACAGATAAAAAAGCATCCCAGATAAACATCATGCGCACCCGGGGAAAAAGGGTAACTGCCGAAGCGACTATTAAACGCGAGCATCTGCTCAACGTAATGCGGGTGGAGCCCAAACAAATTGATTATCACGGGCGCGTGGCCGGAGTCGGGTCGTTTTTATCCGGGGTGAACAATACCGGACTGCATTCACCCAATGGCATCACCGCCATGTTTATCGCCACAGGGCAGGATGTGGCGAATGTGTCAGAGTCTTCTGCAGGAATTATGTACTCGGAATTGACCGATGAAGGGGATTTGTATATTTCGTTGACTATACCCTCTCTGATTGTGGCGACCTATGGTGGCGGCACCGGAATTGGTACTCAAAGAGAGTGCCTGGAAATGCTGGATTGCTATGGGCGTGGCAAGGTTTACAAATTTGCAGAAATCGTGGGCGCTGTGGCACTGGCAGGGGAAATATCACTGGCGTCGGCAATTTCCTCTTCCGACTGGGTCTCGTCTCATGAACAGTACGGCAGAAACCGCTAGCCTGCCCCGGAAATAAAAAAACGCCCCGGAATATCAGCGGGGCGTTTTATTTAAGCGCTTACTATCTCAGTGTTGCCAGTGATATTTATGCGCTTTGGCGCTGACTTCAGAGCGGGTTTCTTCCGGCATAAAGGTCGCATTGTCCTGTTCGAAGAAGAAGGAGGGACGTTGCTTACTGCTGCCGATTTCGTTCATTGTCGCAGCATCGTATATTCGCCCGTTAAGGACGGTATACGAAACATACTCGCTGCGCCGAATATCAGACAGCACTGTGCCGTCGGTTACTACCAGGTCGGCCAGCTTGCCGGTTTCGATACTGCCAATGTCGCCACTCATGCCCAGATGGCGTGCTCCGTCTATGGTACCGCCGCGCAGTGCTTCCCAGGGGGTGAAGCCTCCCTGAGCCATATGCCATAACTCCCAGTGTGCTCCCAGCCCTTCGCGCTGGCCGTGGGCACCAATGTGCACAGTCACGCCCTGATCGCGCAGTTCTTTGGCATATCGGGCAACGGCAAAGTGATTGTACTGGTTGTCCGGAGCCGTTGGCCGGCGAATGGCGCGTTCATCCAGCAGGAAGGACGGTGTATACCGCAGCAGGCGGGCATTCTTCCACACCTCGGTACGATCATACCAGTATTCCTCACCCATCAGGCCACCATAGGAAACGACAAAAGTAGGGGTGTAACCGAATCGGGTTGCTTTCCACAGCTGGGAGACGTCGTCATAGCCTCTGGGAATGGGCAGGCTGTGCTCAAGGCCCGTGTGCCCGTCAACCAGCATGGTCATGTTCTGCTGGAATTTACCGCCGCCCTCCGGCACTACCATCATTTGCTGATTATGAGATGCCCACAGTACCTGCTGGCGCTGATCACGGCGTGGCTGGTTGTAGCTTTTTACCGAAATGGCTCCGCTTTCCTTCAGGCGCTCTACGTGGAAGAAGGCGTCCTCGTAGCTGTTGATAACCGCTTTGTAGCCCAGGGATTCAGCGCCGTAGAGAATTGCACCGGTTGAATAAATCCGCGGAGCCAGGATGTTGCCGGTGCGCTGCAGTTCGGCTGCGGCGAAAATCTCAGTGGTATCATTGGACGGATCGTGGATGGTGGTAACGCCAAAGGCGAGATTAGAGTACTGGTTCCAGTTCTGCTGTGGGATGATCTCATTGCGACCCTGAGCACCATGGGCGTGTGTATCAACCAGCCCGGGGAGCACCGTTTTGCCGCTCACATCCAGAATTTGAGTATCATCGGGGATAGCGACATTGCCCATCTTTCCTACTGCTTCAATGCGGTTATCCTTTATTAGCACCACCCCGTTTTCAATGACTTCCTGTTGCCTGTCGGCGTCGCGCATGGTCACTACCGTGCCACCAATTAGGGCTTTGTAGCCTTTTGGCTTGTCGGCATCAACCTGAAAGGACAGATCCATCCCTTCCTCTTCCGGCTCGGGCAGAGGGTCGGGGCTGCCTTCGACAAATTTGAACGCATCCTTCAGAGCACGCTCAAAATAATAAGGGCCATGGAACCAGCCAACAGAATCGTTGCCGGGGCTCCAGTTGAGGTATTCCCCAGCCTGGGCAGATAGTTGTCTGACTGGCAGAGACGTCATATCCGGGCCGAGATTCAGGGTTTTGCCATTGTCTAAAAACGGTGCGGCGTAGGTTTTGAACTGGTGAACAAAGGCAACCCATTTGCCGTCGTGCGATAAGCGGTATTCACTGATTTTGTCAGCGCCGTACAAATGGGTACGCTTGTCTTCGCCGTTGAGGTCGACGCTGCTCAACTGGGTTTCGGGGTAGGGTTTGCCACTTACCGATTCGGTGAAGTAAATCCGCTCACTGCTACCGGCGAAATGTGGCTCGAATCCGGAGTCGGCAACTTTGGTTTCAGTGTCGGAATCCAGGTCAATGACGTACAACCCGGGGTTTAGCGAGTATCTTGGAGCGAGCAGGTACCCGCCGGTGAATTTGCGATAGGTGACTTTTTTACCATCTGGCGAAAAGCTGGGTTCCACATAGTGACCGGGCTGCTTGGTGATGACTTTGCCTTTGCCGCCGCGGGCAGGCACGATGCGAACCTGCCCCAGCTCCTGATCGTTCCAGCTGGTGTACACAATGTATTTGCCGTCGTTTGAATATCGGGGAAAGTATTCGTCGTGATCGCTCTGTTTGGTCAGGCGGTGGATTTTGCCGGATTTTATGTCACGCACATACAGCTTGCCCAGTGCCTGGAACAGCACTGATTTGCCATCTGGTGATTTCTGTGACCAGCGGATCATGCGCACATCGACTTGGTCCGGAGCCACAGCCACATTAAAACGTAGTGCATCGGCAAACTGGACTGTCGCCTCTACCGATACCGGGATGTCGCTAATATTGAGGTTGTCGATGTTGATTTTATGAAAGTTACCGGCTGTCCAGTAAACCAGTGCGGAAGAATCCGGCAGCCAGTCAAAATAGGCAAAGTAGCCCTCCGAACCAAAGCCTTCCTGCATGTCCCTCTCCAGTGTCAGAGTCAGAGCTTTTTCTTCACCATTGGTGAGGTCTTTGACGAACAGGCCGGTTTTGTTTTTTACCCGGCGTACAAAAGCCAGATACTTGCCGTCGGGGGACGGAGTGGGGACAACGGCACCGCCGGTACCACTGACAAAACGGCTCTCTTCACCGGTTTCGCGGTCATAGCGGGTGATGGCAAAAATGCCCTCAAGCGGGTCCCGATTATAGTCAAAGCGGCTGCCGGGCACGGTATTTTCGGTGTAGTAGAGGTACCTGCCATCGTGGGAAAACACCGGGTCTGCTATGTTTTGCTGATCACGCTGGCCGTTTACCCGTTCTTTTATGGCAACACCATCACCACCGGCTTTGTGATACATCCAGATCTCACCGGCGGGAATGCTGCGGCTGGACATAATGCCTTTGGTTGCAACCAGATAATCACCATCCGGGCTCCATTTGGGGCTGTGAATCAAATTGGCCTTTTCCTGGGATATCTGTTTCAGGTTAGTCCCGTCGGTATTCATTACCCAGATGTTCGATACTCCCCCGCGGTCAGAGATAAAGGCAACTTGACTGCCATCAGGGGAAAAAGAAGGGTGGATATTCCAGGCAAAATCCTGGGTCAGGGGCCTGGCGTCACCGCCTGTCACATCAACCAGGTAAATATCTCCCAGCATATCAAACACCATGGTTTTGCCGTCGGGAGAAATATCGAGGCTGGACCAGGTAGTCTGTTCGGTGCGAATGGTAACAGCATTCAGTTCGAATGGCGGGTTAAGTACATCCCAGTTTTCGGTATCGTAGCCGGATGTGCTATCTGTCGGGTTCTGTGCGCTGGCAGTGGCAGGCACTATTCCAAGCAGCACGGCGAGCGCTGAAGCGCCCAGCCAGTTTCGTGTGGCAGTCGTCATTTTAGTTATTCCAAGCCAAAGAGTGTCTGAAAACCAATAAGGTAATAGGCCAGTAATCAGATTGCAAAAGCGAAGCGTTGAGTTGCACAATCGCTGCTGTGTGACCCGGTGTCAGTGCAGATCGGGATATTGTCGGCGGATGGCGGCAAATTCACTGATGTGGTCAATCAGAATATCGACCAGTCTGGGTTCAAAGGCCTGCCCGCGTTTTTGTTCAAAATAGCGAATGATATCGTCCATAGGCCAGGGCTGCTTGTAGCAGCGACGGCTGCCAAGGGCATCAAACACGTCTGCAACCGCGGAAATTCGCCCGGCGATGTGAATGTCTTTGCCGGCCAGCCCCCTGGGGTAACCCCCTCCGTTCCAGCATTCGTGGTGCTCAAAGGCAATTCGTGCTCCGAGTTGAAGGATGGGATTGGCGGAATCTTTTAGCATCTCATACCCAATTTCGGCGTGAGTGCGCATGATGTTTGACTCCTGGGAGGTATGACGACCGGGCTTGTTCAGAATGACATCAGGAATACCCACTTTGCCGACATCATGAAGGGGTGAGGCCAGTCGAATCATTTCCGCTTCCTGTTCGTCCAGTCCATAGTACTTGGCCAGCAGATAGCTGCAGTCTGCCACCCGGCGTACGTGGCTGCCGGTTTCCTTGGAGCGCACTTCCACCGCTTCGCCGATGATATACGACAGTTCCTTTTGGGATTCCCGAATGGTTTCCCGGAGTTTGAGGTTTTCGTGAGCCACCGCAAGGTTGTGGGTGAAATAACCCAGCAGGTGATGCTGAACGGGCAGCAAAGGCCCCTCATGGGCTACATAAAGCAGACTTTCGGTGCCTTTTTGTGTGGCATAGTAACCCACAAAGCAGTGGGGAGACTGAATTGAATGTTTTTGTTTTAGCGCCAGCTCCAAGCCGGTTCGAATGTGGGGCTTAACATCCTGAATATCAGTTGCAAAACCCAATGTGGCGTTGGGGTTGGCGGCCAACAGCGTTAAATCAGACAGCGCGCCAGTCTGGCTTTCACTGGTCGCCGCACAACAAACAATATTGTGTGCTTCGAGTTCCAGTACCACTGCAATCTGGTCCAGCAGACTGCTGGCAAACTGTTGCAGGGAATCGCATTCAATAAAATGGGTAGTGGCCGCAATGATTTTTTCCAGCCCCAGGCGGTGATGCTCAAGTGTGCTGATATCCCGAAAGCCGCGCAGCGCGGTGTACAACATTGATTTAAGCCGCAAGGCGGTTAATTCGGTTTTACTTTTATAGTCGTTAATATCGTAATCCCGAATGACATTTTCTTCAGGCGCCTCTCCTGGCTGGCCGGTACGAATGATGAGGCGGATGGCGTGATTGTTCAGTTTTTCTCTGATCCAGCGGATGAGTTCCAGGCCGGCGTGATGCGTTTCCATTACCACATCTATCATGGCAACGGCGATTTCATGACGCGGAGCCTGCTGCAGAATTTTCTGTGCCTGCCCGGCAGAGCGGGCAAACAACAACTCAACTTTGCGCCCATCAAAGGTGAAATCCTGTAATACAAGTTGAGTGACGTGATGAACTTCTTCTTCGTCGTCAACCAACAGAATAACCCACGGGGGCGATTGCGCTCCCTGCTCGTCCGGCTCATCGTCCTGGGCGAAAACCAGCTCGTCATCCTGCATGAAATACCATCGCATTATTGCCACAATACTTTGAATATAGAATAGGTTAGTAAGTTGTGCTTAATTCCGGTTGGCCTATTAGTCAGCCGTGCTTGAGAGCGTTGAAATTCGCTGAAGGGTGCCGTTGCCACAATGTGTGCGGTTGAGCGCATTCCATACGCGCTCGCTGGTTGCTACTTTCACAACGCTTGCAGGATCGGATAAGTACACCAGAGGCATAGGTGTTGTTGACGGGCATTTTCGTACACTGACTCTGTCGTCATAGTTAAAACGCAGCTTGGTAATATCAAGGCTGGGCGACACGGTGCCGCCGGAGTTGGCAAACAAAGGCAGGTTGTAAACCCGGCCTACATACCGGTTACCCTGCGTGATATCAATGTTGTTGAGGGTGGCGGTAACGGGCTCCTTGTCTGACCACCCAAACTGGAACGGGGATCCATTCTGGTTATGCACAATCCTGACGTTGCGGATGACCATATCCCGGTAGATTTTGATACTGTCGTCCCAGGTATCAATGAACACGTCCTCAATCAACGTTCCTTTTCCACCGCCGATGCCATCTGAATTGCTTGAGTAATCAGGGGCTGGCCGGGTATTGAGGATGTCGATATTGTTGATCTCCAGAGCCTGCCTGAAAGCGGTGATAGCATAGGTTCTGGGGTTTTCTAAAGTCATGTTTTTAAAACGATAATGGCCTTCGGTCGGGGCATCCAGTGCAACGCTGATAGCACCAAATAACCACTTTTCACAATCGTGAGCGCGATCGTCTCCGGCAACCGCTGCAGGTTGGGTTGGAGTCTTACAGGACGTGCCTTGGTCTTCCACACCATTTGGGCCTCTGGCCCAGGCTTTGGTATTAGTGCCAAAAATGCGAGAGGTTTTTCTGTTCCTGCCCTCAATAGTGATGGGCGCAGTGACCCGAAAATGACCATGTACGGTGACGTCTTTCTCGATAATGATGTGCCTGATTTCAGGCGCTACGGTCCAGTAAAAACCTTCCAGATCATCATCCATCTCTCCGTTGGTGAAACTTGAAAAGGTTACGGAACGGCTAATACGAAACGTGCCCCTGTCAGGTTCCCATTGTGCACCGGATCCGATCAGCGATGCAGGAGTACCCAGCGGAAAGGAGCGTTCTGTGGTGCTTTCTGCGCATCCTGTGTTGCTGAAAAAAAGGGTACACAGTATCAACTTGCCAAATTTGGATTGGCGGAACAGGCGGTGCATGAGGAGGATTCCGCAGCTTAGAGAGATTATGTAATACTATATTAATTTTTTGTGGAGGTGAACGTTGATAAGTAGCATGGCCCGCTCTGCCAACGGGCCAGTAAATTCTGAAAGCAGGAGGTGGTGGCGATACTAGCTATCCTGAGCCGCAATTACAAACACCCCTACCTGAACTTCGATTACCTTTACCCGGGTGCCTTTGGGGAGCGCGCTGTTACTGTGAAGTTTCCACTCTATGCCTGAATAACGGTAACTGCCCGGGTGTTGTGGAGAAACCGCGGCATCAAGCACAAAGCTGTGACCAACCATGTCGCTGGTAACCGGTTTTTTCTCGACCCGATTTTGCATTGTGTTCAGCGGTTTCCAAAGTATTAGCGCTGACAAAACGGTAATGAGGGACGTGCTCATAACCGCAGAGAGGACGCTGGCTGGGATCAGTGCCTGGTGAATCAACCCGGACGTAATGAGTAATCCAATACCAATGAAGAACAGGAAAAAAGTCGCAAAACCCAGCACCCACACTTCTATCGCCAGCAACGCCAGTCCGCTGACAGCCAGGAATTGCACCAGGTGCTCGTTTAACCAGTTCATGCGCCGCCCTTATTCATTTGCTGAATGATGCTGGTGGCCTGGGCGACCAGCGCACTGGCTTCGGTTGCGCCGTCGGGCAGCAGTACCACCGAAGATTCCTTGGCGATCGCGCGCTTGGCTTCAATTGCCTTGGTGGCCAGGTCCAATTGAATCGCCTTCTGGCCAGCTTCGGTGTTAGCGGCGTCACCTACCTCGCGCAACGCTTTGGCCTGGGCTTCTGCTACCGCCATGATTGCCCGGGCCTCACCTTCGGCTTTCAGGATCTGTTCTTCCTTCTCCGCTTCGGCGGCCAGCACCACGGATTGTTTTTCCCCTTCGGCGCGGTTGATGGCAGCCTGCCGGTCGCCTTCGGATTCCAGTATCTGCGCCCGCTTAACCCGCTCGGCCTTCATTTGCGCTTCCATCGCTTCCATTACCGAGTTGGGTGGCACAATGTCCTTAATTTCGTAACGCAGAACCTGGATGCCCCACGGGCCGGCAGCTTCGTTTATCGACGCAACAATATTGGTGTTGAGCAGATCCCGCTCTTCGAAAGTTTTGTCCAGTTCCATTTTACCGAGCTCTGACCGCATGGTGGTCTGAGCCAGTTGGGTAACGGCAAATACATAGTCGTCGACTCCATAAGTGGCTTTGTAGGGGTCCAGCACCCGAAAGTACAGCACGCCATCCACATGCAGTGAAATGTTGTCCTTGGTGATGGCGCTTTGCTCAGGCACGTCCACCGCTTGCTCCTTTAGTGAACGATCGGCAGCCACGCGGTCGATAAACGGCATGATAAAATTCAGGCCCGCTTCTTTGGTGGACTGGTACTTGCCAAATCGTTCAATCAGATATGCGCGGTTTTGCGGTACGAACTTAATCGATACCTTGACCATAATGATCACAAACACCAGAAACAGGGTTTGCGGGGTGAGTAAATAATCGAAAATTAAATCCATTCTGAAGCTCCTGAACATTCTCACTCAATGGGTTTTGAATTGACTGTGTTGGGAGCCAGTTGCCGTTGTGGTCATCGGCGCCAGTAGACAAATCAAACCAGTGGACGGACCATTAATACCAGCATTTGCAACAACTTGCACTGTATTTAGGGGGCGTTTTAGGTAAGTTTTATGGCTATCAATGATGCTGTCAGATTTAGCAGAACTAACCGCGTTGTTGTCGGCAATCTGCTAATAATGTACATATAAATTCACTATATAGGGAGGGAGAGCATGACAAGGCCCCTGTTAATTACCGGCGCATCGTCGGGCATAGGGCGTGAACTGGCCGTGCAGGCGGAACAGCGTGGTGTTTTTCTCAGCCTGTGCGGGCGCAATGAGCAAAAACTCGCACAGACGCAGGACATGTTGCAATACCCGCAAAAAGCGTTTTGCCGGGCATATTGTCTTACTGCTCAGGAAGCTCTTGACGAATTCGTTGAGCAAGCGGTGCAGCAACATGGGCCGGTTTCTGTACTGATTAACTGCGCGGGTTTGAATAACGTGCGCGCACCGGGAGCAGAAACCACAATCCAGCAGATGGAAGGGCTGATGCAGGTGAACTGCTATGCGCCCATCGCCTGCATTCAGGCTGTGTTGCCTTCCATGTTACAGCGGGGCTGTGGAACTGTAGTCAACGTTCTGTCAACGGTTTGTTTGTACGCAAACCCCGGCATTGCGGCTTACACCGCCAGCAAAGCTGCTCTTGATGGCTACACCAAGGTCATGCGTAAGGAACTGAAAGGTCAGAACATTAAGTTTATTTCGGTATACCCCGGGGGAGTGAACACCGAGTTTCGTGAAGCCGACCGCCCTCAGTATCTGGAAGCCGGTGAGGTGGCTAGGGCGATTCTGAATCTGCTGGATACGGCTGAAAAAACCCATATTCATGAGTTGGTTATTCGTCCTCAGGCCGAGGACAACTTTTGTTAGGTAGGCCTGCTGGCACTGTGACTTTCAGCGATTCCGTCATATATCGGGAGAACGCCATCGAAGGCACCAATGAAAACGGTGGCACCATTGTGCAATCCACCTAATTTATTGAAAAATAGCCTTTGTTTGAATAAGGTTTGATGGGTGGGAAGTGGGCTCGGAGCCATTCCGAAGCCCACGTCTAAACTCCAACATGGCGTGATCAGGTCATAGTCACAAATTCTTCCCCGCTGGTGGGATGGATGGCTACACAGTTGTCGAAATCCGCTTTGGTTGCGCCCATTTTGATCGCTACGGCAAAGCCTTGCAGAATTTCGTCCATGGCAAAGCCAATGCCGTGTAAACCAACCACTCTTTGTTCTTTACCTACACATACCAGTTTCATTTTGGTGGCCTGGCGATGCTGGGTCACTGCGGTATACATGGCTGCGAAGGAAGAGGTATATACACTGACTTCACTGTCACCATATGCGGATTTTGCCTGTTGTTCGGTCAGCCCTATGGTACCGATGGGCGGATGGCTGAATACCACCGTCGGGATCATGGAATAATCCATATGTGCCTCGCTCTGGCCATTAAACAGCCGTTCGCTGAGTAGCCGTCCGGCTTTGATGGCAACCGGGGTCAGTTCCGCCTTACCAATAATATCCCCCACAGCGTAGATGCCGCTGGCATGGGTATTCTGATATTTATCCACTTCAATATAGCCTTGCCCGTTACGCACAACAGAGGTGTTTTCCAGCCCCAGATTGCCGGTATTCGGCGTTCTGCCAATCGCCCAGATCAGGCAGTCCGTGGTGAGAGTCTCACCATTGGACAAATACACCGCCAACTCTGTCGCCGACAGCCGTTCTACCTTGTTAACTTCGGCGTGGGTGTGCAGCGTCGGGCCTTCCTGTTCGATGATTTCGACCAGGGTTTCATGCACGATGGGGTCAAAATGGCGCAGCGGCGCATGGCGGCGCACCACCAAGTGAGTTTGGGTACCTAGGCTGTGCAGCACTCCGGCGAGTTCTACGGCGATGTAGCCTGCCCCGATAACGACGGCGTTTTGGGGTTGTTCCTTAAGGGCAAAGAAGCCATCGGAATCAATGCCGAGCTCTGCACCCGGAATATCCGGAATAAGCGGCGTGCCGCCGGTGGCGATGGTAATGTGCGGAGCGGTGTAGCGCTCGCCGTCAACTTCAATGACGTGTTCATCCACAAAGCGGGCGAAGCCTTTTATCCAGGTGATCTTATTGGCAGCCAGTACTCTGTCGTAGGACCCGTGAATGCGTTCGATATAGGCCTCGCGGCTGGCAACAAGGGTTGCCCAGCTGAACTGGTTGACGGTGGTGTCAAAACCATAATCCGGGCCGTATTTGTGGATGGCTTCGGCTATCTGGGCGCCGTACCACATGGCTTTTTTGGGCACGCAGCCCACGTTTACGCAGGTGCCGCCAATGGCTTTGCCTTCTATCAGGGCAACCCTGGCACCGTGTTTGGCAGCGCGGTTTGCAGAAGCGATACCGCCACTGCCACCACCAATGCAAATGTAATCGAATTCTTTCATAGCCAACCCGCTTAGGAAGTGAGGGCGGTATTCTGACACAAAATCCTCAGTGCCGAAATGAAAGGGAAGCAGCAACACCTTGTCTGGACGCCCTTGTAAAAATGTGTGCGCACCCTTATTTCAAATGGCATAAGATGAAACCCAACTTCAAGGCAAAGTGAGAATTCAATGACCACACCGGCAATCGAACACACAGAGGGGCTGCCCATTTTTTCAGGTATCGACCCTGAGCACATCAAACCGGCAATAGAAAAAGCCATTGAAGCCTGTAAAAACACCATTGAGGAAGTGGTCGCGTCGGGCGACTACAGTTACCAGAATCTGGTCATGCGCATTGAGGAAATTGACGATCGCTTAAGCAAAATGTGGTCGCCGGTGTCACATATGAACTCTGTCGTCAGCAGTGATGAGCTGCGGGAAGCACACGACTCCTGTCTGCCTTTGCTGTCAGAGTACGGTACCTGGGTGGGGCAGCACGAAGGTCTGTTCAAAGCCTACACCCAATTACGTGAAAGCGAAGAATACGCAGGTCTGGAACAGCAGCAGCAAAAACTCATCGACAATACCATTCGTGATTTCACCCTTTCCGGTGTGGCGTTACCCGCCGAGCAGAAAAAGCGTTATGCCGAAATTCAGGCGCGCCTCAGTGAGCTTTCTTCCACGTTCAGCAACAATGTGATGGATGCCACCATGGGCTGGACCCGACACGTGGCCGATAAAGAGGAACTGGCCGGGTTGCCGGAATCGGCACTGGATGCTGCCGCCCAAGCGGCCCATGCCAAAGACCTGCAGGGCTGGCTTTTCACCCTGGACATTCCTTCCTACCTGCCGGTTATGCTGTATGCCGACAACCGGGCGCTGCGTGAGGAAATGTACCGGGCTTATGCCACCCGTGCGTCTGATCAGGGGCCCCAGGCCGGCCAATGGGACAACACCGCCATCATTCAGGAAACCCTGGCGCTGCGCAGCGAGTTGGCCCGGTTACTGGATTTTGACAATTACGCCGAGCGCTCGCTGGCGACCAAAATGGCCGAATCCACCGATCAGGTTGTCACTTTTTTGCGGGATCTGGCGCACAAATCCCGCCCCCAGGCTCAGCGGGAACTGCAGGAAGTGCTCGAATTTGCCAAAGCCGAACACAATGTTGAAAGCCTTGAAGCCTGGGACATTCCCTATTACAGCGAAAAACTTAAGCAGGCCAAATACACCATTTCCGATGAAATGCTACGGCCGTATTTTCCGGAGGACAAGGTGCTGTCCGGTTTATTCGAAGTGGTACATCGCCTCTATGGCCTGAAAATCATTGAGCAGCCCGGCATCGATACCTGGCACAATGATGTACGTTACTTCACCATTACCGATGACGCCGACGTGATGCGTGGCAGCTTCTACTTGGATTTGTACGCCCGGGCCAAAAAGCGCGGTGGCGCGTGGATGGACGAGTGCCGCGTGCGCCGCCATACCCTCAACGCCGACCTGCAGTTGCCGGTGGCTTACCTGACCTGTAATTTCAATGCCCCGGTGGGCGATAAGCCCGCCCTGTTTACCCATGACGAAGTGGTGACTCTGTTCCACGAATTCGGCCATGGCATTCACCACATGCTTACCAAAATGTCGGTGGCCGGTGTATCGGGTATCAATGGGGTTCCCTGGGATGCGGTTGAACTGCCCAGCCAGTTCCTGGAAAACTGGTGCTGGCAGGAAGAGGCGCTGAATTTTATTTCAGGTCATTTTGAAACCGGTGAGCCTTTGCCTGAAGCGTTGCTCGAGCGCATGCTGGCAGCACGGGATTTTCAGGCTGCCATGCAAATGGTGCGTCAGCTGGAGTTCAGCCTGTTTGATTTTGTGTTGCATCAGCAGGACGGTGCCAGTGTGGATGTGCAGACGGTACTGAACCAGGTGCGTGACGAAGTCGCGGTTATCACGCCACCACAATTCAACCGCTTCCAGCACAGCTTCGGGCACATCTTCGCGGGTGGCTATGCGGCGGGTTACTACAGCTACAAGTGGGCTGAAGTGCTGTCTGCCGATGCGTTCAGCCGCTTTGAGGAAGAAGGTATATTCAACCGCGATACCGGTAATTCCTTCCTCCACAACATACTTGAAATGGGTGGCAGCCGCGAGCCGATGGATTTGTTTGTGGCCTTCCGTGGCCGCGAACCCCAGGTTGATGCCCTGCTGCGCCATAACGGCATTCGCACGTGACTGCCGAACGTTTTGACAGCATCTACCAGCGGGCAGCGGAACGAAAAGGCGGCAGTGCAGCGCTGGAAAGTTTGCTGTCCGCACCGCTGAACAAACAACAGGTGGCGGCGATCAGCAATGACCGCTTCCTCTCGGCCATGACCAAGAAGGTGTTTCAGTCGGGCTTTGTATGGCGGGTGATTGAGCAGAAGTGGCCGGATTTTGAGGCTGCATTTTTTGCTTTCGACATTGAAAAAGTGTTGTTGATGCCGGATGAAATGCTCGAACAGAGAGCTACCGACCCCAAAATAGTGCGCAACTATAAGAAGATCATGACCGTGCGGGACAACGCGCTGATGATCCAGGACGTGAGTCAAAAGCACGGTAGCTTTGGTCAGTTTGTGGCGTCGTATGAAGCGCACAATATTACCGAACTGTGGCAGTTCCTCAAGGAGCACGGTGCCAGGCTGGGCGGCAATACCGGCCCTTACATGCTGCGCAGTATGGGGGTTGACACCTTCCTGCTGTCGCAGGACGTGGAAGATTATCTGCGTAAACATGAAGTGTTTAGCGGCAGCCCCACCAGTAAGCGAAGCCTGGCTGCCATCAATGCTCAGTTTGCCGAATGGCAGCAACAAAGTGGCCGTCCTTTACAACACCTAAGCCTGATCCTGGCCTACAGCTGGGGGACTAACCATTCCAATTAGCGCTGTTGCTGACCAGCGCTTTTGGGTACACTTCGGGCAATCATACACAGACGTATCAGGAAGGTTATGAGCGATAACCCGGTTGTTTCAGACAATTCGCCACAGGCAAACCATCAAGCCGATCAAACCCACTTCGGGTTCAGGCAGGTCGAAAAATCGAAAAAGGCCTCCATGGTGGCCGGAGTGTTCGACTCGGTAGCCGCCAAATATGACCTTATGAATGACCTGATGTCGATGGGTATTCATCGCCTGTGGAAGCGTTACACCATCGATTGTTCCGGTGTTCGTGCCGGGCATAAAGTGCTGGATCTTGCTGGTGGCACCGGCGATCTGGCAGCCAAATTTTCCCGTCTGGTTGGCCCGACAGGCTCAGTTACCCTGGCAGATATCAATCACTCCATGCTGACGGTAGGACGCAATAAGTTGCGTGATATGGGGCTTATTTCCAACCTGGATTACGTTCAGGCCGATGCTGAAGCGCTGCCATTTCCGGACAACAGCTTTGACTTGGTGACCATGGCGTTTGGCCTCAGAAATGTGACCGAAAAGCAGAACGCACTCAATTCCATATTCCGAGTGCTTAAACCCGGCGGGCGATTGCTGGTGCTGGAATTCTCCAAACCCCAATCGGAGCATCTGAGCAAGTTGTACGATATGTACTCCTTTCACATTCTGCCCAAAATGGGCCAGCTGGTGGCTAATGATGCCGAGAGTTATCAGTATCTGGCGGAAAGCATCCGCATGCACCCGGATCAGGAAACCCTCAAAGGTATGTTTGAAACCGCAGGGTTTGAGCAATGCGATTTTCACAACCTAACCGGTGGCATTGTCGCCCTGCATCGGGGCTTTAAGTTTTAATGCCGGCACAGTCGCTGTTAACCGCAACGCTCGAGCAGGGCCTCAACCGCCTGTTGGCACTGGACCCCGATTCGGCGGATCGTCTCGCGAAGTTGCATGGTTACCGGCTGCTGGTGTTTTTGGAGCCTTTTCGTCGGGGCCTGGCATTGGCCTTTTCCGACAAGGTAGATGTGCTGGCATTGGAACATGAGCACTCGGCCACCGTCGCACGGCTGGGCAGCAATGAATGCTGCATTAAAACCCGCCTTGACGTACTGGGAGAGTTGTCCCAAACCAGTCAGTTGACCCGTCTGATCCAACAGGGAGCCTTGCAGGTCGACGGTGAATTGCAGATCGCCCAGCACGCCAGTAACCTGTTTCAGAGTCTGGATATCGACTGGGAAGAGCAGCTTTCCCGTTATACGGGGGATGTGGTTGCGCACCAGACCTTTGCGCTTGCAGCACACGCCAAAGAATCGTTGCTTGGCGTACTTGACAGAATTAACGCTGGAGTTGGCAACGCCTTGGTGGAAGAGAAAACACTGGCGGCCCATCGACTGGCGGTTATGCACTTTTCTGATGAAGTGGATCGGTTAAGGGATGACGTGGAGCGTCTGGATGCCCGCTTTTCACAATTACAAAAGCAATTAAAAAATACATAAATGATGCGCATTGTCAGGTTTTATCACATCAATAAGGTGTTGCTTCAGCACGGTCTCGATGAACTGATCCCGGACCGCCTGCTGCCTTGGTATGCCAAGGCTACGAGAAAGAGTCTGTTCTGGATCCGAAACCGGCATCGGGATAAAAGCACTGGCGCCCGCATTACGCTGGCCCTGCAGTCCCTCGGGCCGGTCTTCATCAAGTTTGGCCAGATGCTGTCTACCCGCCGGGATTTGCTGCCGCCGGATGTTGCCAACGAACTGGCCAGGCTGCAGGACAAGGTAGCGCCCTTTGATCGCGAACAGGCAAAGCAGATTATTAAGCGAGCGCTGGGCCTGCAATCGCTGAGCGAGCTGTTCAGCAGTTTCGATTCTGCGCCACTGGCTTCGGCTTCCATAGCTCAGGTCCATGCCGCCCGGCTTCGCGACGGCGGGCAGGATGTGGTTGTAAAAGTACTACGGCCGGGTATACGCGCCACCATTGATGCAGATCTTGAACTGATGTTCACACTTGCCCAAGTGCTGCAGCGCTGGCTTCCGGACGGCA
The DNA here is from genome assembly GCF_003367475.1 of Alteromonas aestuariivivens. Lineage (GTDB taxonomy): Bacteria > Pseudomonadota > Gammaproteobacteria > Enterobacterales > Alteromonadaceae > Alteromonas > Alteromonas aestuariivivens. The sequence goes on along the minus strand of NZ_QRHA01000013.1, from coordinate 20,444 downwards.
GGCGTTTGCGCCCGGTAGAAGTGGTAAAGGAGTATCAGAAAACGCTGATCGACGAGCTCGACCTGCTGCGGGAATCGGCCAACGGCATTCAGCTAAGACGCAATTTTGAAGGTTCTGAAACCCTGTACGTCCCGCATATTTACAGTGATTATTGCCGCAAGAATGTCCTTGTAATGGAACGTATCTACGGTATTCCCATTTCTAATGTTGATGCGTTGCTGGCGCAGAATACCAACATGAAGAAGCTTGCCGAGCGCGGGGTTGAAGTGTTTTTTACCCAGGTGTTCAGAGACAGCTTTTTTCACGCAGACATGCATCCGGGCAATATTTTTGTTTCCACCCATGAGCCGCACAACCCACAATACATTGCCATTGACTTCGGCATTGTCGGGACACTGAATCGGGATGACAAGCGCTATCTGGCTGAGAATTTTATCGCCTTTTTTAACCGGGATTATCGCAAGGTAGCACAGTTGCATGTGGACTCGGGCTGGGTGCCGGGTGACACCAATATTGACGAATTTGAAGTGGCGATTCGAACCGTGTGTGAGCCCATTTTCCAGAAGCCGCTGGCAGAAATTTCATTCGGAAACGTGTTACTGCAGTTGTTCAACACAGCCCGTCGCTTCAATATGGTGGTACAGCCGCAATTGGTGTTGCTGCAAAAAACCTTGTTGTACATCGAGGGGTTAGGGCGGCAACTGTATCCCCAGCTGGATTTGTGGCAAACCGCCAAACCGTTTCTTGAGAACTGGATGCGTGAGCAAGTGGGGGCGGCGGCCATGTTTAAGAAGGTTCGGGAGAATCTTCCCTACTGGTCAGAGAAGTTACCTGAAATGCCCGATTTGTTGTATGACAGCCTGCAGCAAATGAAGAAGTTTTCGCAGCATCAGGAGCGTGCCCAGCGGGTTATGATCGGGCTGCAAAAGCGCGCCAACCACGCAGCCCATTACCGCACAATTGGGGCAACATTGCTCATAATTTCAGCGATCTTGCCGTTATATGATTCTTTTTGGCTAATTCCGTCCGGGCTTGCCACAGCCGGATTAAGCTGTTGGTTTGTAGCCTGGCGCCTGGGGAAAGCCCCCCGGGTTGTGGAGTGATCGCGGCCAATTTTCAGGCGCGCAAAATCAATACTGATTCGGCGAGTTTACACGCCGATCTGCAATTAACTGATTCACGGGTGTATTTTTTTTGTGAATCAGTGATATAGTGGGCCTGAGACTGGTTATCCGGGGCTATGCAGTGAATTTGCCCGGGCTTGCCAATCTCAGTCTTTAACTAGACGGATTATTTTGTTTTTGCATTGATGCAAAGCCGCGCAAGTTACCCGGTGACTTGTTGTATGTCATTTGCCCATCCCGACGTAAGACCTGAATAACTCGCTCTAATTAAAGGCGCAAGTCTGCGCAAGCGCGCGAGTTTAAGTGATATTTGAGGTCTACATGTCTAAAGTTACAGGCACCGTTAAATGGTTTAACGCAGATAAAGGTTATGGTTTTCTGACGCAGGATAGCGGCGATAAGGACGTTTTTGTTCATTTTCGTGCGATTGTTTCAGAAGGTTACAAAACCTTGGCGGAAGGACAACGCGTCGAGTTTGAAGTAGAGCAAGGTCAGAAAGGTTTGCAGGCTGCAAACGTAACGGCGCTCTAACTGACGAATTTTTAAAGCAGGGTGGATTGCGGTCTGCCCTGCTTTTCTTCCCACCCATTCACAAATACCCCCGAATAACACCCTTCTGATACTACTGACTTAACAATATTGCCACCTACCTGACGGTAGTTAGCGGGCTATGGGATTTAATGCTGTGCAGGAGTATTATGCCGGTCAACGAATCAATGTATTATCCTGTTCAGAACGCCATAAAAAAGGGCATCAAAGTGCAAGTCTGGAAGCGTCACACGATTAAAGCGATGGGACTGATCATGATGTTGGTCCTGCAGAGCTATGCACTGGCTCAGGATGTCGCCGTTGCCAAATTGTTTTCCAATCCCATAACGGAATCCGATATCAGCCCCACCGCAGATGAACTCAGCCAACTGGCTCGGGTCAATAAGGCCACAAAGGACATGGCATTGGCGCAATATCGCCACGGGCGTTTGTCTGAGTTGATAATTGACGCAGTTCTGGCTGATTTTGCCAGCCGCCAGGGTATCGAAACTGATCCGATACTGAAGCAGCGTTTCGTAGACAAGTTCAGGGCTCAGTACCTGTCGGTTGAAGGAGGGCAGAATAGTGACAAGCCGAGCATCTCGGAAGTCGCTGAAAAGCAGGTCAGGCGCTGGCAAATCGACAAGGCTCTGTACGAGCAATACAGCGGTACGGTAATTTTTCAGCAAAGTAATCCGCAGTTTCCGGTGCAGGCTTACGCAACTCTGCTCAAAGAATACCAGCATGCGGGAAAGTTTGAGATTATGGACAATCGCTACAGTGCTTTGTTCTGGAAAGCGTTTGAGCCACCGTATGCAATTGAATTGCCTGCTGAGCAGGTGGATTTCAGCACGCCCTGGTGGCTCTAGGAGTTCTGGCCCTGGGGCGCACTGAAAACGGCTCAGCAATCAGTCAAACAGCGGTGTGGAAAAATAGCGTTCAGCGCCATCTGCGAGAATGACCACAATATTTTTCCCCCTATACTCAGGTTGGCTGGCCAACTGGCATGCGGCATAGGCCGTAGCGCCGGATGATATTCCTACAGCCAGGCCTTCGAGCCGCGCCAGTTGCTGGGCCTGGGCAATGGCTACCTCGTCTTCTACGGTAATGATGCGGTCGTAACACTGGGTGTCCAGTACTTCGGGCACGTGCCCGGATGACAGCCCCTGAATATTGTGTACCCCACTTCTGCCCTCACTGAGCACCGGGCAGCGCGCAGGCTCTACTGCAACCACCTCGAGATTGGGTTGGTATTCACGCAGAGTGTGAGCCAGCCCCGTCAGGGTGCCTCCGGTGCCGATTCCTGCCACAATAACGTCTACCTTACCTTGTGTATCACGCCATATTTCTTGAGCGGTTGAAGCCCCGTGAGCGTTGGGGTTGGCCTGATTGGCGAATTGATCCAGCGATACCGCATGGGGATTGAGTTCTACCCGCCGTTTGGCCTCATCAATAGCTCCTTTGGTACCCAGCGCTTTGGGGGTGGTGACCACTTGTGCGCCGTAGTGACGGATAAGCTTTTGCCGTTCTATTGACATATGTTCCGGGATCACCACGGTCAGCGGAATATTGAACAGTGCACATAACCAAGCGCAAGCCACACCGTTGTTACCGGAAGATGCTTCAATGATTTCAGTTTGAGGCGAAAAATCATCCGATTCAATTAATGCCTGCAACATGGCGTAGGCCGGGCGGTCCTTGATAGAGCCGGCCGGGTTAAAGTATTCCACCTTTGCCAGTGGAGCTGTGTACAGCTCTGCAATGTTGGCCAGCCGATTCAGACGCACCAGCGGCGTATTCCCAATGGTTTGGGTAATACTGTCATAAATGCGAGGTATGCGTTCTGAAATGGAGGAAGTGTAGTGTTCGTCAAACATAGTAATTCTTCTGATTGTTGCCGTTATCTCCAGAATGCCAGTTTGATAAGAATTGGGTTGCTCTTTGTGGGTCAGCTTTGGTACTTTTTTGGAAAATAATTCTATTTAATGGTGAAATATGAAAAATATTGCTCTGGATGATACTGATAAGGCAATTTTGTCCTTGGTTCAGCATGATGCCGACCTGGCGCTTAATGACATTGCCGAGCAGGTTGGCCTAACTTCAACTCCCTGCTGGAGACGCATCCAGCGTTTGCAGCAACACGGTGTTATCTCGAAAAAAGTGGCCTTGCTCAGTGCTGAAAAGCTGGGGCTTGCGATGACAGTGTTTGTGCAGGTCAAGGCTGGCAGACACGATGGCAAGTGGCTGGATACCTTCGCCCGTCACGCGTCGGCTTTTGAGGAAGTCGTGGAGTTTTACCGTATGTCTGGAGAATTTGATTATCTGCTCAAAGTACTGGTCTCAGATATGGCCAGTTTCGACCATTTTTACAAGCGTTTGGTCAATGGTATTGATCTGAATGACGTAACCTCAAGTTTTGCTATGGAACAGATCAAATATTCTACCTGCGTGCCCCTGAACCATTTATGATTTGTGCCACCCTGCACAATAATAAGAGGAAACCTCAGTGAGTACGATCAATCACGCCCCTTGGGACGATATTTTGTTGCTGGAACACCAGTTGTCTGATGAAGAACGCCTGATAAGGGATACGGCCCGAGATTTCTGCCGGCAGGAACTGCAACCGGGCATTCTTGAAGCGAACCGCAACGGTTATTTTGATACCGGCATTATGAGAATGTTTGCGAAGCTAGGTCTTTTGGGGGCCACCATTGATGAGTACGGCTGCGCCGGCGTGAATTACGTCAGTTATGGCTTGATTGCCCGTGAAGTAGAGCGGGTAGACAGCGGTTATCGCAGTGCCATGAGCGTACAGTCTTCGCTGGTAATGCATCCGATATACACCTTTGGCAGTGAGCAGCAAAAGCAGCGCTATCTGCCCAAGCTTGCCAGTGGTGAATGGATTGGCTGTTTTGGCCTGACTGAGCCGGGGGCCGGTTCCGATCCGGCCAGCATGGTTACCCGCGCGGTTAAGGTCGATGGCGGTTATCGGTTAACTGGCAGCAAAATGTGGATCACAAACTCCCCTATTGCCGATGTGTTTGTGGTGTGGGCCAAAAACCAGGCTGAAAATGACCAGATTTGCGGGTTTATCCTTGAGAAAGGAATGACAGGTCTGTCTGCCCCGGAGATCACTGGTAAATTGTCGCTCAAGGCATCCATCACCGGTGAGATAGTAATGGACAACGTGTTTGTGCCGGAAGAAAACCTGCTACCTGAGGTGCGAGGCCTGAAAGGGCCGTTCAGTTGCCTGAACATGGCCCGTTACGGCATTTCGTGGGGGGCAATGGGGGCGGCAGAATTTTGCTGGCACGCCGCGCGCCAATATGGGCTGGACCGGATCCAGTTTGGCCGCCCTCTGGCGCAAACACAGCTGTTTCAGACCAAGCTTGCAAATATGCAAACTGATATAGCACTGGGGCTTCAGGGCGCTTTACGGGTAGGGCGCCTTATCGACGAGGGGAAACTGGACCCCACCATGATATCCCTTATCAAACGAAACAACTGTGGTAAGGCCCTGGAGATTGCAAGAATGGCTCGAGACATGCACGGTGGTAACGGTATTGCCGATGAGTTTCACGTAATGCGGCACATGCTCAATCTCGAAACCGTTAACACCTATGAGGGTACCTATGATGTGCATGGCTTGATCCTCGGCCGGGCCCAGACTGGGCTTCAGGCCTTTTACTGAATAGATGACAAAAAAGAATGCCGCCTGGTGAGTATCACGGCGGCAGTTAAGTCTCATACCTTCGCAATATTGCTCGCCCCCCCGATCCTGCCATATTTGAAAACTCGCCGGATGGCGTATATACCTTGTTAATATTCGGCGCTTGCGTGAGCGCTTTGTCCTGTTAAAAGGAGTGTGAAATATGGCTTCGGCTTTTAACGCGGGGGGCTTTTTGCGCAGGGTGGCATTTGCGCTGGCGCTGGTACTGGGGACTTACAATCCCACGCATTACTCGTTCGTCAGTTGGGTTACCGCAGAAGGAGTTGAATTCGGGCCGGTGATACTGATCGTGGGGGTGATTTTACTCATTGCCTGGATAATCTACCTGCGCGCCACATTCATGTCACTGGGATGGCTGGGAATAGCGCTGGGTGCAGCCCTTTTGGGAGGCATAGTATGGTGGTTCGTAGACATTGGATTACTGAGTCTGCAATCCGAGCACGCCCTGAGCTGGATTATTCTGGTGCTCATCGCTGTCATTCTTGCTGTTGGAATGTCCTGGTCTCACATTCGAAGAAACATGACCGGCCAGGTCGATACTGATGATTTGGACGACGGGCGAGGCTAGCCTGAGGGGGGCGGCTTAGCGCGCTAGCCCCACCATTTCCAGGCCACAAACGCCAGTAAAAACCCAAACAGATAGATAAGCCCTGAGTAGGTCAGCATCTGCAGGACAATGCCGCCCTTCAGAGCCGGATCAAGCTCAGCCCGTTTGACCAGCCTGTGGTTGAGCCAGGCAAACATTGGGGTGGTGATAAACGCCAGTGTCATGGCAAAACTGAGCATTGGCAATAACGCTGATTTAAAAAACAGCACAATACCAAAGCTGACCACAGCAACCGCCACAAGCCAGCCGAGGAAGACTTTGTCAGGCGCTTTTTCCTGCCCTTTCAACAACGTCATACCTTCAGCCAGAGCACGGCAGTAGCCGTCGTAAACCGTCAGTGTTGACCCGAAAATGCATAAAAAGGCGATAAGTGCGACCAGATAGCGGGACCACTCACCAATAGTATGCGCGTAAAGGTTGATCAGTTGGCTGGAAAAGCCGATTCCGCCAGAAGCCAGCGTTTCACCGTTACCGTGCAATACAAGGGCTCCAAGAGCAAGGAACACCAGTGCCAGTAACAAGGTGATAAAGTACCCCAGATTGAAGTCGAACAAGGCCGATTGCGCAGTGACCGGGTTTTCATTGCATTGCTGTTTGAGCCACAGGGAGGTGAGGCAGGAGACTTCAATAGGCGCGGGCATCCACCCCATGGTAACCACAAGAAAACCAATCGTGGCGAGAGTCCAGGGAGAGGGAGACGTGAATTCAGGCGGCGCTACTGCGCCTTCGTTCCAGGCCATCAGCAGCGCAATTACCGTCGCCATGATCAATACCGCCATGATGGCCTTGGAGGCCCGGTTTATGGCACTGAAATGGCCAGCAATAATGATCACCAGAACCACCGCAAGCACCACTGAAGCCAGTGCCGCCATGGGAAGCTCAAAAGGTAAAAAGTAGCCCAGCAGGCTGGCGGCAAACATCAGTAATGCTGCGGTATTAACGACGGCGGCAACAATATTGAGCATAAAGCTAACGAGCAAATAGCCCTTACCCATATCACGATAGCCTTGCTGCAGCGTGTTGCGGGTGCTGTAGGTGTAGCTCACACTCGCGCGGAAAAAAGGGTACTTGAACAAGTTGACCGCCAGAATAAGCAACGCCAGTTGCCAGCCAAACTGGGCGCCAGCCTGCGTTGAGGCAACCAGATGGCTGCCTCCTACTGCTGCGGTTGCCATCAGAATACCCGGGCCCATCAACCGAATGAGCCTGCGAATATTTTCCATTGGCCCGGTTTGCCCGGAGATCACGCTTTGAGACAAAACATTCATCCTGTTGGTTACACGGTGAGCTGGTGGATTTGCTCAGCACTGTCATTGCTGCGCTAAATCTTATCGTATTGGCGAAAAAGCCAAACCGCTTGATTGAAAAAATCATTATTTAACAGTCAGTTTGAAATAGCCAGTGTGAATTTTTCAACGTGGTGATGCCGGTCTGCAGCCCGCGAAATAGGCGACGGGGCTAAAAAAGTATCTGTGAGCGCCGATAACTTCCAAGCTGTTAAATTTAAGTGACAGACTGGATCCATGTTGTTAATCTGTTCAGTAATCGTCAAATTCGCCCAAACTGGCTCAATCCTGCTCGCTGGAAGTCTTTCATAATGAGGTTTGTATGAATGTAATCAACCGGGTCAACATAAAAACGCGCATATTGTTGCTGGTCACCATTCCTGTGCTGGCTGCGTCATTGCTGGCTCTGGAGAAATTGAATGACGCCCGCGAAGAGCTTAACCGTGCAGAAGACATGGAATTTCTTCAGCAGTACGTGTACACCGCCACGCCTTTATTGTCAGCAATTCAACAGGAACTGCTGTATACCAAAATGTATCTTGGGCCTGGCAATCCGGAAGATCCGGTCGGGATGGAGTTTAAATCGGATATGCAGGAAAAGCGCCCGGCGGTTGATAAGGCCATAAGCGCCTTTGTTGAATTTACCCGGGATGATTCCCAGTATTCAGAATTTCCTCAACTGGCAGACGATATTAAGAATATCAATGAGGTGCTGGACAGACTGCCGTTTGTCAGGGGGCTGGCGGATCGGCGCCTGAAAAGAATTAGAAACGAAGATGAAAGCAACGGTGCCTATACCTGGACCAAATTGTCATTCCAGAATATCTCTGAAGGCCTGGTTCAAAGTATGAACCAGGTGGTGCTGTTGGCGGCCAAAAATGAACACCTTTCTTTGCCCGCCAACGCCTTCAAAAACCTGATCTACGCCCAGGATAATGCATTGCTGGCTTTCAGTGCGCTGTACCGTGGAATAGAGGAACCCCTGCATGTCAGTGCCTACAGCGATGTAATGAAGCGTTCCGCGATGGAAGAAACCTTTCTGGACAACTACCGGCGTTTTTCATCTGAAGACATGGTGAATTACCTCGGTGCAAACCTTACCAACCAGGAATTCTACAAATTTGCGCGCAAAACCTACGAGGATCTCAGGCGCAAGCCCAGCGATTATGTGAGTAAGGATGTGGGCATTGTAAAAGCCGAGTGGCTGGATGTTGGCCGGCAACTGGGGGCGGGTTACGAGCGCGTGCTGGATCACGCACTCGACAACTTTGACGCGATCAAAAACGCGCAGGTCGAAGATGCACAGCAGCAGGTCTATAACATTCTGATTATGATGGCTTTATTGTTAGCGGGCATTCTACTGATATCCTACAAAATCATCGTCAGTATTAATTTGCCACTCAGTATGCTGATGAATGATTTCAAAAAGCTGGCCGAAACCAAAGACATGACATTGCGCAGCCGTATTGAAGGCACCAACGAACTCAGTCTGGTTGGGCATGCCTTTAACTCCCTGATCACAACGTTTGAGCAGACGTTATCCAGCGTGCGGGAAAAAATCGTGTCACTGGACAGCGTATCCAAAGGTGTATCCCGCTCTATGAGCGACTCAATGACGTTGATAAATAAGCAGAGAGAGTCAACCGACAATATTTCTGTCGCAGTGAACGAGATGACCTCCACCATTCACGAAGTGGCCAAAATGGCGTCGGCAACCTCCGATACGGTGCAGCGTGTGTACGACCTTTCCGTGTCCGGCGAGGGTGATGCGCTGAAAACCAAGCAATCCATTGATGGGTTGATTGCAGAATTGGGTGAAACTAACGAATTGGTCTCCAATCTGAATGATGAGGCCGGCCAGATCAGCAATATTCTTCAGGTTATCAAGGGAATATCTGAACAAACCAACTTGCTAGCCCTGAACGCCGCAATAGAGGCTGCCCGCGCCGGGGAGCAGGGGCGGGGGTTTGCGGTGGTCGCCGATGAAGTGCGGAATTTATCCAAGCGCACCCAGGAGTCTACCGAGCAAATACAGGTGCAGATAGAAACCCTGATCAACGGCGCTTCTATGGCAAGCAATAAAGTGAACTCACTGCAAACATCCGGGCAGGCAACTGCAGAGATTGTCGAGCGCAGCACCAATGCGTTTGCGGTCATGAAATCTGAACTTGATCAAATCACCGATATGTCCGGTCAAATCGCAGTGGCGGCCCAACAGCAAACCAATGTGGCCGACGAAATCAACCAGCGCATACATGCTATTAAAGACGACTCTGATGTGATGTACAAACAAGGCAGCGAGACTCTGTCTTCCATAAAGATTCTGACCAACAATGGCGATGTGTTAATGGAAAATATCTCGGTGTTCCACTTTAACTGAAGGGGAACCTCGCCTCTCAAGAACGAGGGGCGAGGTGATACAATTTTCTTTTAAGCCGATATTTTGAACGCTGATACATACTGGTTCAATTCCGTTCCGGTGTTGTCCAGTTCCTTGCTGGCACTGGCGGTGCGATGAATATGGCTGTTCATGTTGTTGGCGTCTTCTTTTATTGCACAAACCTGGCGATTGACCTCATTGGCAACCTGGGACTGCTGTTCTGATGCAGTGGCGATTTGAGTGGAAATGTTCATGATGGCATCGAGCTCCTGCTGTAATACCTTGAATGCGTCCACACTTTCGTGCACCGCGTTGATGGTTTCAGAGCCTTGCGCCTGCAAACGCTGCATGCTCTCGGTTGCCCGTGCAGAGCCATTTTGAAGCGTTTCAATCTGACCGCGAATCTGTTCGGTGCTTTCCTGGGTTCGGCTGGCCAGGCTTCGTACTTCATCGGCGACCACCGCAAACCCCCGCCCCTGCTCCCCGGCGCGGGCAGCCTCTATTGCAGCGTTCAGCGCAAGCAAATTGGTTTGCTCGGCTATGGCCTGAATGACATTGAGCACATTCCCGATGGAAGCGCTATGGGCGTTTAACTCATCAACCTGGCTTTGAGTCTTGGCTAGTTCATCCGTGAGCTTTTGCATGATGACTTTGCTGGAATTCGCACTCTGGGTACTCTTGAGTGAAAGATCATGGGCGCGCTGGACAATGCCAGCGGTTTCCTGAGCGGTCCTGGCAACATCATTGATGGTTGTGGTCATTTCATTCATGGCAACGGAGACGCTGTCAGTGGCATTGTTTTGGTTGTTGGCCAGTGTCTCGCTGTTATTCATTGCCTGAGCCACTTCTTCAGTGAGTGCCCGCATACGCTGGCTTTGTGTTGTAACGCCCTGCAATGCGCCGTTAAAACTGTCTTGCAACCGATTAAATGCGCGCCCCACATCAGATAGCTCGTCATTGCTGGTGATCGAAAAGCGGTGAGTGACGTCTTTTTGTTCAGCAATGGTCTCAAAGGAAGTAACAAAGCTCCTGAGCGGAATGATAATGGAACGAATGATGGCGACTGAGATTAAAACAATCAGCCCAAGGGTCAGCGCAATAAGAATAAGGCGCCAAAGATAATTGTTGTTGGCCTGTTGCATCAGTGATGCGGTTTGCTGATTGATTTTCTCTACCAGCTTTTCCTCAACCTGGTGCAGTGACTTCATATGCTGAGTTGCCATTTCGAACCACTGTTCCGGTGTTTCTGATACCTGCTTACCGCCTGAAGTTGTGAAGCGGTTACGAAAATCGTTGATTTGTTTTCGAATTTCGCTATTCAGGTGCTGCGCGTTGAAATACTCGGTAAATTCAGGGTCTATGAATGCGCGAAACTGTTCTTCCAGTTTTATGCTGACTGAACCGCTGGCTTTTACCCGCCAGTAACGCTGGTAATCGATATTCGGACGATCCAGGGCACGAATTCCCAGGCCCCGCTCATTGGCGTACTCTACCTGCATTTGCGCAATGATGGCGAAGGCGTTGCTAAGCAGGGTAAGCTCTTTATTGGCAGAGGCAATTCTTACCACTTCCTCGTGGATCCGTTGTGCAACCCCGAGAATCTGTTGGTACCCATTTATGGCAAACCACCCGCTACCATCTTTGATTTCATGATTGTTAAACACCTCACGTGCAGGCGTTAGATCATCAAAAGCTTCGAAAAGCGTATTGATTTTGTTAGCCAAACCCGCTTCATCCAACTCTTCCTGATGTAAACTCACGAATTCCTTGAACGCTAGGATTGCGCGATCGGTCGCATTGCGCTGCCTATTTAGTCGTGCCTCGTATTTTGAGGCGGCGGCGAACATGGGCTGGCCGCTGGAATAGCCGTAAGTCAGGTCTCGCTCATACTGTACCTGGGCGGCGAGCATTTGAGTTTCGGTGGACAATGACATGATATTGGTCATTGACTTTAGCACTGCCTGTTGTTCGGAAAGTGCACGAAGCTCAATGATGGAGTTGATCAATATGATCAGCGTAGGCAGCGCAGCAAGTATCAGGATGCGGTGCCTTATTTTTATATTATTGAGTAACTTCATATTCTTACCTCGTGCTGGTTACTTCGCAGACGGCGGCGTGAACTACATCTTGGTAGGGCAGTGCACAGTTTGTTAAAATTATGTTTCTCTCTACATTAATATAATAATATAAGTGGAGGCAACTTTTTCATTCACTATCATCAAGATTTGGTTTCAGTTTCAAAGCGCGTCAACATTACAGAGCATTTCGCTATCCAGGTTTTCAATTACCAACCGAAGTTTGCTAGTCTGTTGTCTTTAATAGGGATTTTGGAGAGAGCTATGTTTCTGGATAAACAGCGATTTATTGACGTGCTGGAAAGTACACCGCTGGTTTCAATTGATCTTGTAATTCGAAACCGCAATGACTTTGTTCTGCTTGGCAAACGAGTGAACAGGCCTGCCCAGGGCTATTGGTTTGTACCCGGTGGCAGAATTTACAAGAATGAACCTTTAAAGCAAGCCTTCAAGCGCCTTACCCAGGCAGAAGTGGGTCAGACTTTGGAAATATCGGGTGCGTCGCTGCTCGGAGTGTACGACCACTTTTACGCGGATTGCGTTTTTAATGAGGAAGTATCCACCCACTATGTTGCCATCGCCTATAGCCTGAAGCTTGAATCGGTCAGCGAGTTACCGTTGGAACAGCATTCGGACTACCGGTGGATGCCAATTGATGAGCTGCTCGAAGCCGATGATGTGCACGAGCACACCAAGGCGTATTTCAGATAGCCTCTGCATTGGATTTAAAATGATTGATCTTGGCTTAAACGCTTGACTATTTTGATTGGTTTTGTAAAAGAATTGTTATATTCTGGGGGTGGTACTTTGGATTAGGGATAATTTGGTTAAAGGGATTTTCAGTAAGTCAGTTGTTAGTCGAACCGAATAACAATGTTGGCATGGGTTTGTTTTGGAGTTATCCATGTTTGGAAAGTTGAAGCTGTTAAGAAACCGATTAATTTTGATATCGGCTATCCCGTTGATTGTTATCTCGGTTGGTTTGAGCTGGAGTACTGTAACTGAGCTGGAATCCCTCAAGCAAAAGCAAATTGAGACAGAGCGCGCATCGTTGCTCCAGCAAAAAAAAGATGAACTTAAGGCTCTGGTATTGCTAGCGCTTTCTGCCATGAAGGAGACTCTAAATCAGCCGCCTTCCGAGCAACGCGATCAGGCAATCAGGGATTTTGTCTTTGATTTTAAATATGGCGATGGCACCTATTTCTTTATCAATAGCTACGATTTGTATGGTATTGCCAATGGTCGCGTTGGCCCTAAGCCGATTGAAAAGCTAAACATTAATCGCAGTAACCTGAATGGCAAACCCCATCCACTGGATGAAATGGTTAAAGTGGCGAAACAAGGTGGTGGTTATGTTCACTATTCAGCATTCAAAAAGTTAGGTGACGCTGAACAAGCGCCCAAGCTGGCTTATGCTGCAAACATACCCGGCTATGACTGGTTGCTGGGCACGGGTTACTTCATTGACGATATTGAGCAAACCATCGCCAAAAATGTGAACACCTTCGATATGATGATCAGCCGGCTGATGACGAAAACCGTATCACTGAGCCTGATTATTTTAGCTTTGTCCTGGGTTTTTAGTTTTATTTTCATCCGAAAAGCCTTAGTACCTCTCGCAAATATGAATACTGCGCTGCAGGATATTGCGCATGGTGAGGGCGATTTAACTCACAGGTTGAAGATAGAGTCTGATGACGAAGTGGGCTTGAGCGCAAAATCCTTTAATGACTTTTCCGAAAAAATCAGAAAAATTGTAATGACTGTGAGCAACGAGGCGAATGTGATCAATGATGCTACGTTGCAATTGGATCATTCCTCGCAAAAGAGCCTGCAGTTAGCGGCTGAGCAGAAGATTAAAACTGAGCATTTGAGCCAGGTGATTTATGAAATGGTAGCAAGTGCCCAGGAAATCACTAATAACGGGAATAAGGCAGCCAATGCTGCGAATGAAGCAAGTCAGGAAGCACTGAATACTTCACAGGCATTAACGGAAGCCGTAAGAAAACTGGAAGACCTCAATCAGGATATTAACAAGTCATCTGATGCGATGAATGAGCTGGAGCGGGAAACTGACGGGATAAGCGGTGTGCTGGAAGTGATACAGCAAATTGCGGAACAAACCAACCTGCTTGCTCTGAACGCTGCAATAGAGGCTGCACGAGCCGGAGAGCAGGGGCGGGGGTTTGCGGTTGTAGCGGACGAGGTCAGAACACTGGCAAGCCGCACGCAAAACAGTACTGAAGAAATTCGTACAATGATTGAACGGTTGCAGTCAGGTGCCCGTAACGTTGTGAGTGCGATGGAAGTCAGCAGAAAAACAAGTGAACAGGCCCAGGCAGTTGCCGAAGACTCTAAAACCGCTTTGGAACGAGTGAACAATTCAATTAAAGAGATCAATGAAGTTAACGCAGTGGTAGCAACCGCTGCTTCCCAACAAACCAGTGTTACAGAAGACCTGAACAGAAGCTTGCACGATTTATCTAAGCTGACTGGAGATACTGAGGAAGAAATGACCGTGGTTGCCAAAACCGGGAAAAACTTAAAGAGCAATGTAAATGCGCTTAACCATGAAATGGGCATTTTTACAGTGTGAGCTTTTAAAATTCACAATCATTAACTTTGTGTGAATTGCGCTGCACAGTTTTGGTGTCCCAGCGCCCGCTTTTAGGTGGCGCTACCAGATGCGACTGCTAGCCGACAATTGTTTCCAGGAACTGCTGACCTTGTTCACCTAAAAGCCAAACAAACACACAAATATTAGTTACAACAGTTGCCCAATATACCTGTTTGAATTCTTTCTTATTGGACTTGTGTCTCAACTTATTTTGCGCATAAAACGCACCAGGCCAACCACCGATTAAACCAAGTAAATGAAGGTGACTTTCCGGTGTGCGCCAGCGGCCATTTCGAGCCGAAGACTTATCATAAGCATATGCAATGAAAGCCAAAATGCTTGCCCCAATATATAAGTACAAAATCTCTACCGGCAATAGTTCCAACACCGTAATTGATATCAAAGTGACGCAAAAGGTAACAGATACCAAAGAACCAAATTTGCCTGCTTTCTGAGGCATGGCGGTTTTCAACTTGCGATCAGTAACCAAACTTATATTAACGGCTTTAAATTTCCCTTGGGGCTCTTTAACTTGTTCATATACGATTAAGTCACCCTCAACCGGTCTTCTGGTGCGTTTTTGAAAAGATTTAATATGAACAAAAGACCTGGTACCACCACCATTTGGTTCGACAAACCCAAATCCTTTATCATCATTCCAATTTGTTAATTTTCCCTGAAATCTCAACTTACGCATACTTTAGGCTATTCTCGCGCTGTTCCGGTTTGTCAGCTGCCGCCTACTAGTAATGGTAACGACAGGAGATAAAAGTAATTGCCGCATCATCCACGGCGTATACTAAACGATTGGTATCATCTATTCTGCGAGACCAGAAGCCGGAAAGGTTTTCTTTAAGAGGTTCAGGCTTTCCAATTCCATCAAACGGAGAACGCAGAACATCGGTAATTAGTTTGTTGATTCGTTTTAAGGTTTTCTTGTCTTGAGTCTGCCAATAAACGTAACTATTCCAGGCTTCATCAGTCCATGATAACAACCTGTTACTCATCAATAAGTTCTCGCTGAGTCGTTTTACCCGCTTTAAACTGTGCGATTGAACGATTCAAGTGTTCAGCGTTCGCTGGCGAACGAAGTAAATGAACGGTTTCCATAAGGCTGTTGTAATAATCCAATGACATCACAACAGCATCTTCAGAGTCACGACGAGTGATTATAGTAGTATCCGCATCGTTAATTACATTGTCTAAAACAGCTTTAAGGCCATTTCGAGCTTCGGTAAAAGAGACGATTCTCATTCTGTACCTCACTTGTACATTATATAAGACAAGTCTAGCTTGCAAGTGAGCACATGTACAGGATGTTGTGCATCACTTCGTCGTGGCAGCTAATGGGCAGAAACGTAGCGGTAAAATCGCGAAGAGTCGCTGCGTTGCTGTCCCAGTCACTGAAGGGAAAGTGTTAAGCGCATTGATACTGATTGAGCCTTCTCCCCCCAGCGAAGCCAACTGGCTAAGCTGGAATGTGACGAAACCAAAAAGGACTAGGCTCAATGCAATTCCATACCAATTTACATCCGTTTTACTGCGGTATCGATCTGCACGCAAGACTGTTGTAAGTCTGTATTCTGGGTCATGCGTTGTATATGAAAGCCATTCACGGTGGCAAAACCAAGAACGATTAGATTGATGCTTACAAAATTGCCAAACTCATCCGGGGTGGCAACTCTCCCCTGGCCTATGTCTATCCGAAGGAGAAACGGGCCATCCGAGACCTCATTCGTGCAAGGGAAGATGCCATGCTCGACCTTCGTCAGGCCCGTCAGCGACTAAAATCTTTTCTGCTTCGCAATGGTCACCCGTGCTCCGGAAGGCAGAATTGGAATGAGGCGTACAAACGCCACCTGGCCGACATCCACTTTTTACAGCCGGCCAAGAAAATCACCTTTCAGCACTACATCCACACAGTGACAGAGCGGCATGAGCGGTTGCAGCACATCGAACTGGAATTGAACGTGGTAACCGAGGCGTGGTGCTGGTATCCATTGGTGCAGTGGCTCACTGTACTTCGGGGTATTCGTTTTTTATCCGCCGTTACTCTGGTGGCAGAATTGGGGGATTTGCGCCGGTTCAGCAACCCGCGCAGCCTGATGAATTTTGTAGGGCTGACGCCCAGCGAGTATTCCAGTGGCGCTCGCCAACAACAAGGCGGCATTACCAAGTGCGGCAACACCCATGCACGACGTATTCTGATTTAAGCGGCCTGGGCTTACCGTCATGCCCCCAAGGTTTCGCTGGAAATGCAGAAACGCCAGCAGGAGCATTCGGTGGGTTTGCAGAATCGGAGTTGGGAAGCCCAGATGCGGTTGTGCCGACGCTTTGCTGCGCTTAAGGCGCGAGGTAAGGAATACAACAAAGTAGTCACGGCGGTAGCGAGAGAACTGCTAGGGTATAGCTGGGACATCGCGCAACGATTTGACCCTGAAATGGGGCCGGTTCAGGAGTAAAGTTTTTAAAAGTTAATCTGACTGGAGGCCTGTCTGCGGCAGCGGTGTGAGCAATCCTCGAGGGCGTTAAGCGTTGAGAATACGCGCACCTAGACTGAGGCAAGGCTCCAGCGGCGCAAACAAGTCATGGGAATAACCAAACTCCCGAATATCAGCAAGGTCAACCGCCGACATTGATTGGCCAAAGGCACCTTCAGTTGGATTTCATACACCGATTTGAATAATCGGTGGGAAGATCTGCGTGCTTATTGACAGCGGGAATCATATCAACGCCGCAAGCTGTCCAGCCCACGCAGTGGGCGATGCTGACTGGCCTTGTGTACGCCCAGCATGGGCATGAACTAATGAGGTGAAAGTCCTCTGTAGGAAGATCACCGTTGTTTAACACTTTGTTATTCAACGCTAACTACTAGCGAATGGCAAGGGCTAAATCGTGAGAGATAGTCTGGAGGAAGCCGCTAGCAAATCTGCGAGCTGATGAACAAGAACATCATATGAGGCGTAGGCTGAAGGTGAGTTGGCACAAGACAACGAAACCATGTGATCTAACGGCCACCGTAAATGATGCAGCAGTGCAGAGACAGTGCATGCTCTTATCTGGGGAGATCTGCTTTACGAGCGATCGGTAAACACCAGTGAGGCTCTGGTATACAAGTGCCTTGGCGCAGAGGAAACGCATCATCCACTGCGAGCGAACTTGATGCAAACCGATAGCGCTGTCTCAGGCGACTGTGGCGGTGATAAAGCAGAAGTCAGCAGACGGCATAGTAGCCAAATGCCCAGCATAATGGCTGGGACACGGCCAAGGCCGGAACATTTAGAACAAAGGAGGAGCCTTGTCAGACTTGAATACACGAATGCCGCCCGGTAATGACGTGACTCAGCGTAGTGATGAGCAGCCAGCCTTTAGTGCAGATCTACTCGAACTTATTCTCCAGCCTTCCAATATTGTGGCGGCCTGGAAACAGGTTCGAGCCAATAAAGGGGCAGCTGGCATTGATGGCATGACCATTGATGACTTCCCCGCTTGGGCAAACGCCGGAAACTGGAAACGTATTATGGCTGAGCTTCGCTCAGACCAATACCAACCTTCACCGGTGAAACGCGTTGAGATTGATAAACCTGATGGCGGAAAACGTC
The DNA here is from genome assembly GCF_003367475.1 of Alteromonas aestuariivivens. GTDB lineage: Bacteria > Pseudomonadota > Gammaproteobacteria > Enterobacterales > Alteromonadaceae > Alteromonas > Alteromonas aestuariivivens. The sequence continues at coordinate 2,495 of NZ_QRHA01000013.1, read as the reverse complement.
AATTAGGGATCCCAACTATCGTTGATCGTGTGATTCAACAAGCGATTGCTCAAGTCCTTACGCCTATTTTCGACCCAACCTTCTCAGATAATAGCTTTGGGTTCAGGCCAAATCGAAATGGGCAGCAAGCCGTGAAGCAGGTAAACAGCATTATCAAAACGGGACGCCGTTTTGCCGTGGATGTTGATCTGTCTAAGTTCTTTGACCGCGTTAATCACGATTTACTCATGACCTACCTTGGCTATAAAGTGAAAGATAAGCGATTGCTTAAACTGATTAAACGTTACTTACGAGCTGGGGTTATCGATAACCAGTTTTATAGTGAGAGTCGAGAAGGTGTCCCTCAGGGCGGGCCATTATCGCCGCTGTTGGCAAACATCATGCTCGACCCGTTAGACAAAGAGCTTGAGAAACGGGGTCACAAATTTGCCCGATATGCGGATGATTTTACCATACTGGTAAAGACGCCCCGTTCGGGTGAACGCGTGCTCAATAGTATTAGCAGATTCCTGAGTCACCGCTTGAAGTTGGTTGTTAATACAACCAAAAGCCACGTCGTTAAAACCAGTGAAAGCAAATTCCTTGGATTCACCTTCAAGGCAGGACGCATTCAATGGCACCTGAAGACCCTGATGAAGTTTAAACAGCAGGTTCGACGGTTAACGAATCGCAACTGGGGCGTATCGATGCATTACCAACTCTTTAAACTCAGTCAGGATTTACGAGGCTGGATAAATTACTTTGGTATCGCCAGTGGCTATCAACGCTGTGTAGAACTGGATCACTGGATCCGGCGCAGAGTGCGAATGGCTTACTGGCGTCAGTGGCGAAAGCCGCGCACCAAGGTACGAAACTTAATGAGACTGGGCGTGCATGTTCAAGCTGCGGTGGCGTGTGGTATCACCAGCAAAGGGCCATGGCGAAGTGCGAAATCCCCTGGGATCAATCAAGCGTTATCTCTTGATTACCTAAAATCCGAAGGGCTTTACTCACTACGTGATGGATGGATTGCGCTTCACTATCCTAAATGAAACGCCCTGTGCGGAGCCGCATGCAGGGTGTTGTGGGGGCTGGAGGCTAGATACCTCCGGCTACCCGATTAGCTGCTCTTCGCAAATGCCAATTTAGTGCCAAACCCAATAAATACAACACCTGTAACTGAGTTTAACCAAACTTTGAATTTAGGGTGGTTAGTTGCACTTTTAACCTTAGCAAGAGTGAATACCATTGCTGAAAACCATACAACATTAACTATTGAGTGTGCCGTAACAAGAGAATACGCGCTGAATGCGCTGCCATCTATGGGCATGAATTGCGGAAAAGCAGCGAGATAGAATATGGACACTTTTGGGTTAAGAGTATTAGTTAAAAAGCCTTCAAAGAACGCACCTTTTGTAGAGACTGTTTTTTGTTGCAACTCCGGTTCTGAATTATGTGTAACTGAATTTTGACTAACAGCGTTTCTGAGCGCCTTTACGCCCAGCCATATTAAATAAGTAGCACCCAGCATTTTAAAAACAAAAAAGGCGTTTGCAGACTGTACTATTAGAATAGATATGCCAAATATTGATAGCGTGCCATGGACGTAGAAAGCAGCCACAAAGCCTGCGACATTGGCTAGACCCGCGCGATGTCCAGATAGAGGTACTGTTTTGGCGATAAGAAACCCATTAGGGCCAGGAGAAATTACGAGCAACGTTGCAACAGCGATAAACGTAAGAATATTGTTTAAATCCATTTCAAATCTCCGAAAAAAGAACAAATACTAAACGGCAGCTAACGCTCCGCTTAGGAGCAATGTTGGTTGGTGTTAAATTTGGAGCTAGCGACAAGAACACCAACCGTAGTTCATTGTCACTCTAGAGCGGCTTGTTAGCTGCCTTTAAAATCCTCTAAAAGCTTAGTTAAATCAGACCACTCTTCATCTTTATAAAAATTAATTTCAATCGGGTAACTTGAGTGTGAAGATAAAGATTTATTTAAATTATTGATAAAAGCCTCTCTATCTGAAATATAAAAAACAAACTCCTTTAAATCATTACCCGTTGCGGTATAGGCAGGTAAATAAATACTTTCTTCGCCACTAATTTCTTCAAGACCATCTTCCAGTGCTATCATTTGTTCATTTTCGGAAGTAATAGGCATCCCGTTATTAGTTGAACCATCATATTTCCATGATATTACAGTTAACCAAGGTAACTTCTTTTGAATAGTGATATCGGGTAGCTGACTCATGAATTTATAAATAACAGGCTTACCCTTGATATTCATTTTACCAACAGTCCATGTATCTTCGGCTTGAGCCATCGTAATTACTCCGAGTAAGGTTAATATTATTAAAATATGCTTCATAAGTGACCTAGGCAGCTAACGCCCACATAAGTGGCAACAAAACGTAGCGGCGATTTTGGTTAAACTTGCGAAGCACAAAACTAAATCGCCGCGTAGTTTTGGCGTCCCAGCCAGCTTGCTGGCGACTTGATGTGCTTGTTAGG
>NZ_QRHA01000012.1 GCF_003367475.1 Alteromonas aestuariivivens | reverse complement strand
TGGGGCATCGTTGTCTGCCGTAATGGAAATGCTGACCGTTACGGTGTTGGAAGTGCTACTGCCGTCGTTGGCCTGGTAGGTAAAGCTGTCAGACGTAGTTTCCCCACCGTCGTGCACGTAAGTAAAGGTGCCGTCGCTGTTCAGGGTTAAGCTGCCGTTAGCCGGGCTGCTGATTTGAATCGCAGACAGGCTGTCGCTCTCGGCGTCGGTGTCGTTGCTCAGTACCGAGGTGCCGTTCAGAGTGCCACCTTCAGTCACACTGTAACTGTCGGCCACCGCCACCGGCGCATCATTTTCCGCCGTAATGGAAATCGTCACCGTTACGGTGTTGGAATTGCTACTGCCGTCGTTGGCCTGGTAGGTAAAGCTGTCAGACGTAGTTTCCCCACCGTCGTGCACGTAAGTAAAGGTGCCGTCTCTGTTCAGGGTTAAGCTGCCGTTAGCCGGGCTGCTGATTTGAATCGCAGACAGGCTGTCGCTCTCGGCGTCGGTGTCGTTGCTCAGTACCGAGGTGCCGTTCAGAGTGCCACCTTCAGTCACACTGTAACTGTCGGCCACCGCCACTGGGGCATCGTTGTCTGCCGTAATGGAAATGCTGACCGTTACGGTGTTGGAATTGCTACTGCCGTCGTTGGCCTGGTAGGTAAAGCTGTCAGACGTAGTTTCCCCACCGTCGTGCACGTAAGTAAAGGTGCCGTCTCTGTTCAGGGTTAAGCTGCCGTTAGCCGGGCTGCTGATTTGAATCGCAGACAGGCTGTCGCTCTCGGCGTCGGTGTCGTTGCTCAGTACCGAGGTGCCGTTCAGAGTGCCACCTTCAGTCACACTGTAACTGTCGGCCACCGCCACTGGGGCATCATTTTCCGCCGTAATGGAAATCGTCACCGTTACGGTGTTGGAATTGCTACTGCCATCGTTGGCCTGGTAGGTAAAGCTGTCAGACGTAGTTTCCCCACCGTCGTGCACGTAAGTAAAGGTGCCGTCTCTGTTCAGGGTTAAGCTGCCGTTGGCCGGGCTACTAACCTGAACGGCCGTCAGGCTGTCGCTCTCGGCGTCGGTGTCATTACTCAGTACCGAGGTGCCGTTCAGAGTGCCACCTTCAGTCACACTGTAACTGTCGGCCACCGCAACCGGCGCATTGTTTATCACTACAACGTTATTGACGGTAATCGATACCGTCGCCGTTGATGAATCAACGGTGCCATCATTCACACTAAAGGTAAAACTGTCAGCGCCGGAGAAGTTGGTATCCGGCGTATAGGTTAAATTGGGAGCGGTTCCGCTAAGTACACCGTTTTCGGGATTCGTAACCACAATATACGATAAAGTGTCATCGTCGCTGTCTGAGCCGGTAAGCATAATAGCCAATGAGGTATTTTCATCCAAAGATACGGACTGATCATCCGCAACAGGATCTGTGTTTGCTTTGACAAAAGATACAGATTCGGTATCCAGGATGGTTTCATCATTGAGTGTTCCACTGATTGTCGCAGTTTCAACAGATGCAGAAGACGTCAGCGTGGCGGTGTAAGTCCCATCTCCGTTGTCAGTAACGCTACTCAGCGTCCCAGCGTCGGTGGTCAAAGTTACGGTATGGCCGCCGTCAGTGAGATCATTACCATTGATGTCTTTCAACTGAACGGTAATGGTTGATGTACTAGCACCATCCGCAGAGATCTCTGTCTCTGACGAACTTATTGTTGTGCCTAAACTTGATGGCTCTGTGCCTGGATTTTCAGAAACGTAGGCCAGATATTCATTAAGTGCATCTAGCAAACCACTCTGTGCCGCGTTTCCTCCAGAGATGGAACCGTAATCCTCGTATACAAAATCGCTGCTGATACTCTGCATGAGGTAGCTGACTTCATAACCTGAAGAGGCTACATAATCGGTACCGTCATCGACCACTGATTCTGTAATAATACCAAAGCCATGAATGGTGGAGCCTTTGGTATCCCGCCAGTTTACTGCCCCGTCAAATGTTACTGTTGTGCCATCATCAAACAAAAATGTGACATCTACCGCATAATCGTTACCTTGAGTTCCCCCAAACTGACCATTGTCCGATTCCTGACTAATGATCGCGCTTGTGATTCCCAAGGTTGAGAACGTATTAACATTGATTGGTTGGTGGGCGTTATTGGAATATTCACCGAGCAAACCGTTTTCAAATCCTACCGAAACGGTTGTGGTTTCAGAGTGAACTACAAATGAAGCAAACAGCAACAAAGAAAACGTGATTTTCCCCAAACATCCTACTACTGGGTACATTTTTTACTACGCTAAAGACAAAAAAGGTATGCGATTTTATACCAACTTGAATTATATGCAATACTGTAAGTTAAATATTTATTGATCTGGGTCAATTGTATTTTCAGCAAGACAATATCACAGCAAAAAGTAATTAATTTCCAGACACCTGGATGCCTGATAGAACTGAAAACAACTTACGCCCCTACCCTGTTCCGAACACCCGACAACAATCATGTTAAACAACAAGTTAATATTTTTAATCAATTTAAATCATAAGTGAGGACTATTTGGCTCATTTGTGACATTATTTGAACAAATTCAATTAGGCTTACGCTGAGCATGAGCCTGTTATGAAATTTGTAAAATTGGTCACTCAAGAAGGTATAGGACAAATGAGATCAGTTGAGCCCATTGCATGGCTTTCTCAAAAAACCACTGTGTTGATGGTATTGATGGTTGGGGTATTGGCAATGACATCAGCCAATGCTTCGGATGGCAACAGTGCCAGACAGGAAATCAACTTTAATCACAACTGGAAATTCAAACTCGGCGACCACAGCGCCTACAAAAACCAGCAGCATAATGACAGCGGCTGGGCTGTGTTAGATGTGCCGCATGACTATATTTTTGAGGAAGGGGTGAGTAAAGACGGCTCGCAGAAGCAATTTGGCGGCAATCATGGTGGTGGCCTGGCTTGGTACCGCAAGCACTTTGCTTACGATCATAACTGGCAGGGCAAACAGGTATTTATCCAGTTTGACGGTGTCTACATGAATAGCGAAGTCTGGATAAATGGCCAACTGCTCGGCAGCCGTCCCTACGGTTACATTAGCTTTCAGTACGACATTACCGAGCACCTGAATCGCGACGATAACGTGATTAGCGTGCGTGTTGATAATGAACTGCAACCGTCGGCACGCTGGTATCACCCGGGTGGCATCTACGCTCCGGTTAGATTGGTGGTGGTTGACCCAACCCATATCAAGCGCAACTCGCTGTTTGTACATACGCCTGTGGTTGGCGCAAAAACGCAGGTACAAACGGCATTTGAACTCAGTAAAACGGTTGATAGCGCGGGCGATTATGACGTGCATTATCGCGTGGTTGATCAGAGCGGTGCTGAGGTTCTATCTGGTGAGTCATCACTGGCAGAGCTGAAACAAAACAACACCTACCAGTTCTCTTTTGAACTCAAGGATGCCAAGCGCTGGAACCCACATGATGCCTATCTCTATAACTTAAACGTGGAGTTACTGCACAACGGCAAAGCAATTGACAGCGATAGCACCAACTTTGGTGTACGTGAAATCGCGTGGAAAACCGATACCGGATTCTGGATCAATGGCAAGAACGTCAAAATTCAAGGGGTGGCTGAGCATTACGAAGGTGGCCCTGTTGGTGGGGCATGGACCAAACCACTGTTACGCTGGAAACTGCAGTTGCTTAAAGACATGGGGGTAAACACCATTCGCCTTGGTCACAACCCCTATCCTCCGATGTTTTATGACTTGGCCGACGAGCTGGGTTTAATGCTGATGGATGAGATTTTTGACGGCTGGAAACAAAAAGCGCTGCATGACTATGGAGCACATCACTTTGATAAATGGTGGAATACCGATTTAAAAGAGTGGGTAACCCGTAATCGCAATCATCCGTCGATCATTATTTATAGTGTGGGGAATGAAACCCACGGTGAAATTGCCCCGGAACTGGTGAAAGCGGTTAAGGAACTTGATCCGACGCGCCTGGTCACCTCGGGCTCCACCAACAAGGATGGCATGGATGTGGTTGGCATTAACGGCGGCTCCGAAGGCAAGAGCTTTTTTAATCGCCGTTTCGACCGCCCCTTTGTTTCAACAGAAGCCCCACATACCTGGCAAACGCGGGGTTATTACCGCACTCAAACGTGGTGGCGTGATGGGCCAAAAGACAATGTGTTTGACTTACCCAATATCACTGACAAAGAGATCTTCTTTTACGACTGGAACGATCCTAAAAACTGGGCAAACCAAAAACAACACTTAAATTCCTCTTACGATAACGCAACAGTACGCATTAGTGCGCGCAAGAACTGGGAGATGGCCCGCGACTTGCCTCATCATTCAGGCCATTTCCGCTGGACAGGGTTTGACTACCACGGTGAAGCAGGTTTGGCCCATGGGGGCTGGCCCTTCATCGCTTTTATGGGTGGCGCATTGGATTTAGCGGGCTTTAAAAAAGACCTGTTCCACTTTTACCGCAGTCAATGGTCTGACGAGCCATCGCTGCATATTCTGCCGAGCTGGACTCACCCCACCATGGAACCGGGCACTGAAATTCCGGTATGGGTTTACTCAAATCTGGACGAAGTGGAATTGTTCCTTAACGGCCAATCATTGGGCCGTGACAAACCAGGTCGCAAAGCCGAAGAAATGCAATGTGAGTGGTTTGTACCCTGGCAGCCGGGCACACTGACCGCAGTAGGCTACAAAGACGGCCAAAAAGTACTGGAAAAAACCTTGACTACGGCAGATGCACCAGCCGGCTTAAAACATCAGGTAGAAACCTTTGCTGCCGAGTCCGGTTTCGACAATGCAAAAGTGATTTCGTCAGAAACCATAGATAAAAAGCAGGAGTTCTACCCCTACGGGGCGCATAACGTTTACTACCACTTCACCGACGGTGTAAAAGTAAAAGCACTGGAAAGCGGCTCGCCGTATGAACACACTAATCGGGTTCGAGCCAACTACCGGCCTTTGTTTATGGGTAAAACCCGAGCGTTTGTAGAGGTTAAATACCCAGAAGCGGCGGAATACGCCACCATAGGTGCCATAGTGGGTGACGAAGCGCTGCGCCTCTCTAATCAGGTACAGATTGACGTACAGCAATTGCCATTAACCGACAGTGCGCATAGTCAAATGCCAGCCGTGGACATCTACTACGCAATCAATGATGCTTACGCCGCAGAAATGATCGCCTACGAAAAACCCTTCAGTGTAAAAGACGGAGATACGGTTTACGCAAAAGTCATACAGCAAGGCAAAGTGATTCTGACCATGCAACAAAGCTTTGGTGAGGGTGTGGGTATATTTTGGGGTGATGAGAACTCCGCCAACATGTGGGTAGGCCGAGGCCTGTCAATGCAAGGTGAAGCGGCTGAGTTTAAAGGGGGCGCAGAAGCCGTTCTCGACGCTCATGGCGTGCATGGTGGCGCGTATGCCCAGTTCAATAACAAAGAAGGTTCATTGTACTGGTATCACGAAAATGACGGTGAAGAGGGCGTGTACAAAGCGGTATTCCGCTATACCCACAACGATAAAACCTCTAAACGCCCACTGGCAATTTATATCAACAACGAAAAGGCGGGTGTCATTGAATTTGAACCCACTGGCAGTTGGGACAGCAAATGGAGTGAACAGGCGGTTGCCGAATTCAAGTTAGTGAAAGGCGCTAATCATATTGAATTTAGAACCCTTGGTGAAAGCGGCCCTAACATCGACCAGTTCACTTTAGAGTAGCGCTTTTCCATTTTTAATCCCGGCCCGTTAACCTCTGACGGGCCTTTTTGGTAAGCGCCGACAAAAATCACATTGAAAGGTCAGATGTTTTGACAAAATACCCTTGGTTCATTCACTGCTATGCTTTTGCTCAATGACTAAGTATTTCAGGAATTCGGTGGTTAGGGATAATTAACATGAGAATGGTTTATCCAAATGAAAGTGCAGTGCTTGTCAGGCATGCCAAAAACATTCTGAACAATGAAGGGATACCCACGTTTTCTCAAGAATGAATATGCGTCTACGGGTCGCCACATCAATTTGTCACCCATGGAATTGTGGATGAAAAATGACTCAGATCAGCAACTGGCTTTGAGTTTATTCGCGACATCGACCTCTTTAAGGACAGCGATGATCTGTGATTCTGTAAAACGTGATTTTTTCATAGTCGTCTCCTGCGTTAATCATTGCAGAAAACTCCAATTAAATCTGCCTCAGTTTAGGGGAATTGGACACGGCCACTGGGTAGCCCGTTTTCTGACCGAACTCATGAGCCAGCGAAAACGTCCGGCTTCGATAGTCTGTGACAACGGGACCGAATTCACCAGTAAGGCGATGTTCTTTTGGTCTAAGGAATGGCAGGTCAAACTCAACTTCATTCAGCCCGGAAAGCCAATACAGGATGCCTTCGTGGAAAGCTTCAACGGGAAATTCCGCGACGCCTGTTTGAATCAGTATTGGTTCAGTAGCCTGTACGAAGCCCGAGAGGAAATTCACCTGTGGCGCGATCATTACAACCATGTTCGGCCACAAAGTTCATTGAATTATTCGCCCCCAGCGAATACGCAAGGCTGCCTAACTTAGCGAGTGGTGCACTTCGGAGTTGAATTCGCGATCGCTTTTATGTTTCAAACAAACAAGCCGAGTACCACAATAACTCGGCTTTTATTCTTATGCATATCTGAGGTCCATTAGTAAATATAAAATCCACCAGGAGCAGGACTGAACTCTTCGATCGGGCCGGGATAGTTTTTACCTGTTACTATAAGAGTACCTGTGTCAGCAGTAAAAATTTCCCTACCAAACTCTTCATACCGTGAGTTATATTTGGATTTTATCAGTACATTTCCATACCATTTGGCACTTGAATCTAGTTGGTAATGATATACTGCACCGGAATGTGATGCCGCCCCCCCTACTGCTGATACTTCATTAATACCTATAAGATCACTCGATTCCCATGGCGAGCCAATAAATAAATTATTACCGTTTACATCAAATGCTAAAGAATAGCCAAAAAGATCTTCATGGTAGGGGCTTAACGAGGGTGAAGGTATTAACTGTTCTAAATTCCACTGTTCATTTTGTTTTGAGAATATCTCTACTTTGCCTGTAGTCCCCTCTCCTCCAGTAGAACCGGCCGCAATAAAACGCCCATCTCCAGAGATCGAAACAGAAGTTCCAAAAGCATCGTCGAACCGGGGTGATTCAGACTTTAATTTGTGTGTATTTTTCCAACGACCATCGACTTTCTCAAATACGAAAGCAGCTCCTTCGGTATACTCAAAAGTGGGGAAATCATCGTCGCCAATAACTACACTTTTCTGATCAGCCCTTGGATCACCAACAACAAACTTGTCACCTTGGTCGGACAGCGATATGGAAGCACCATATTTGGTACTGTGCTCTCCGTTGATAGGCTCATCAACAATTGTTAACGCATAATAACCATCGCCATCAAGTTCCAAGACCACTATACTTCGAATACCGGACTCTACCCCAGAATGCGATACCACTATAGTATTACCTGAAAACGATAGATCTATTACATTGCCTAGACGCCAAACGTCGTTAGTATTCGGCACTACAGTCTGATGCAATAACCAAGTATCATCGGATTGCTTAATATATATGTACAATCCACTTAGAAATGTTGACGGATCATTTTGAATGGGTAAAGTTCCCGCAACAACTAAAACGGTCCCGTCTTTGGAGATACCAAGCCCATCCCCAAAAGAGAATTCTTGTTCGCTACTATACTCATCAATTGTAAGTCGAGCAGTATTTTCTAATGCGCCGTTAGAAGCATCGTAGATGTATACTGTGCCGAATTTTTTTTCTCTGGCAACGTTTAAATCTGACATTTCTTTACCTGCACTGACTAGTAATGTACTCGATGACCTAGCCAAAGCAATTTTGGCACCATACAACGACATTTCATCTTCAGATGGAGACTCAATAAAACCTATAGTTTCTTTTAACGTGTTACTTAAATGTGACACATCTGAATCAACACATCCGAGTGGGTTACAAGATTCGACTTTTATACTCGCATTCGCATATTGATAACTATTTACAATAAAGTCATATGATTTCAAGAAAATTCCATCAGCTAAAACTGAAAATTCATTCCCCCCGTTTTTGTCAATGTAAACTGTATAGTCAGTATGTTTGCTGTTATCGTTCCAAGAAAGTAAAACCCTTTTAACGTCATAGGATATATTTACCATTACAGGCTCAGGAGCACCGTAGCAATCAATTTGTATAACTTTTTCCGTATCAATGGTCTGTTCGCCAACTAACTCACATAACGCATCAGACGGCTGGGTGATAATACGTAAACTTGGAGCTGTTTCTGAACCGTACCTATCAGGTAATTTGTGATTACCATTGGTTGAAATTACGGTTTGCTCGCCATTTAAAGTTTCAACCACTAGACTTCCACTTACTAAACCCGTCAAAGTCACGCTCAATGTTAAATCGTCATTAGTACTTCCACCACAACCAGAGAGTAGCATCGCCACTAAAACCGAAAAAAGCCATCGATGCTCCCTAAATGATGAATCAATTTTCATTGAAAACTCCTTTTAATTATTAGATTTATTCCATTTAACCCTCATAGCATAACAATTTGGAAAATGATGCCAAATTAATTTTTTATAAAATTTTTTTGAATAGCATCTGAGAGCACAAATCTATTGGTGACAAAACGCTCGTCCTTGTGTTCATAGATGTAATCGAGCGATTCTGGATTGAAAAACCAGCACACACGAAATTTATCAGGCCATTCTGTTCTGGTTGAACGCTTAAATTGATGAATGAACGTGATTTTCAGATCACGATTATCTGTCTTGCTTGTCATCTTTAGTCCTATATTGGTAAACCTCAGGACTAACTAAATAACTGTTCCTAAGTGTAGATCACCCCTTGAAGGGAACTCAGTGTGAAATGAGCGATCAGATCAGTCGCCAAACCACACTTTTCACACATCCACACTGAGCATGAACAGAATATCATTGATCAACCGGCCCGAGCGACGCCGGTTAGAAAAAATCGTTCAACGTAGTAAGGATAAACGTTTTAGTCGTCGGGCAAATGCTGTGCTCTTGGTCCACAGGGGGCATTCTCGGAAACGAGCTGCAATGCTGCTCAGCGCAGCCCGTTCATCGGTAAACCGTTGGTGTAAGTGGTATGAAGAATCGGGTATCGAAGGACTCAAAGATGTCGAGCAGGGTAAGCCTGCTTATTTGCCTGGTGACGCGATAGTTCAGATGCTGTTTTTACTGGTCTCCTGGTCACCACAAGACCTCGGCTACCAGCGTAGTCGCTGGAGTACTGAGTTGCTCGCAAAGGTGATCCATGAAAGTACCGGAATCTGTGTACACAGCTCAACATTGCGAAGGTGGATGCCGGAATTAGGCATTGTTTGGCGCAGAGCCGCGCCCACCTTGAGGATACGTGATCCGTATAAGGAGGAGAAGCTGGCAGTCATCAATGCGGCTCTTAAGAAGTGTGATGCTGACAATCCGGTATTTTATGAAGACGAAGTGGATATCCACCTCAATCCGAAAATCGGTGCAGACTGGGGCTTGAGAGGAAAACAGCGGTTAGTCCCAACGCCAGGACAAAACGAAAAATATTACTTAGCAGGGGCGCTACACGCGGGAACGGGCAAAGTGCTCTATGTTGGGCGACACTCAAAATGTTCCGACTTGTTTATTCGGCTAATGGAGCACCTAAGAAAAACGTACCGGAAGGCAAAAACGATCACGCTGATCGTGGACAACTACATCATCCACAAAAGTAAAAAGACGCAGGCATGGTTGAAGCAGAATCCTAAATTTATTGTGCTGTTCCAGCCGGTTTATAGCCCTTGGGTCAATAAGATTGAAAAGCTGTGGCACGCCTTGCACGAAACCGTCACCCGCAATCACAAGTGCACTGAAATGTGGGAATTGCTGCAAAGAGTGCGGCGGTTTATGGAAACCGCCTCACCATTCCCTGGCAACCAACATGGACTGGCAAGGGTGTAGCAGACTTAGGATCAGTTATTTAGCTTCACAGTAGGAAAATTTTGCGGTTTCTTGAAGTTTACTTGGTACTAGGCGCACTGAATTTAAATCACAAATACCCACAGGGTGAAGCCTCGACCCCATGACCACGGGAATATCTTTCTTGTACTCTTTCGGTCATATTCCTAATTTTTTGTTCGTGACACTATTGCGTGATAATTTACAGCAATTCCACTAAAAATTGGAATTTCATCCTAAGTAGATTGAAAAGGACTCAGAATGTTAGGAAGGATTTACATTGCTCGTCCAAGGGCGAATACTCGCTTTTGCAAAATTGGTATGACCTCAGGTAGAGAGGTCACGGATAGAATGCAGGAATTAAACAGCACGGGTTATGGTGGGTTTTGTGATTGGGAAGCAATTAAAAGCGTTGTTGTAATTAATCCACTTGAAATCGAAAAACATCTGCACACTAAATATAGAGAATGGAAAGTCCCACTCAACAGCGAGCAAGAAGTTTTTGTTATAGATGATATTGAGTTGCTTTTTGAAGAGTTAGCGAAATACAACCATCTCTCAGTAGAGGAGCACCAAGAAGAAGTTTTAAAAATCAAAGCAGGAATGGCCGCCGCCCATCTTGCTGAAGTAACTCGACTCAGAAGCGAAGTATCATCTCTTGATACGAAACTTGTGCGATTGTCCTCGGCATACACCAGAAGCCAAGACGAACTCAGAGCATTGCAGAGAAAGTATGAAGATTTGCTCGAAAAATCTAAAAATAATTATAAGAAAGAGCCTCAGCCATATAAGCATTTAAGGGTTTGCTGTACCAGTTGTGCTCAGCGCTATGATGTCTTTGTTGCATTCGGACAATCGCTAACGATTTGTCCAAACTGTAAAATCAAGAATTCAGTTAAAAATATAGACTGGTCCAACTCTTGAACCATGTCTTATCTTTATTTGAGCAACGGTTGAATAAGCCGAGAAAATCGTATGCTTTTGATTCAAAAGCGTCTCGTTTGGTTGAGGTTATCAATCAGGTCGCGCGGTCAGGTCGTGACTAAAACCAGTAAATAAAACCACTGTATATTGGGACAACTTTGGGGCGATTATGAGACGCGGTATATTTGAACAATCAACACACTGGGGTAACTGGTTGATTTAGAGGAAGAGATTGGTCGGTGTGAGAGGATTTGAACCTCCGACCCCTGACACCCCATGACAGTGCGCTACCAGGCTGCGCTACACACCGACCGAAAGAGCGGACAAGTGTACTCAAAATTTTTTCTATTGCAACGCTTTATCAACCTAAAAATGTTCGATTGGCGGATATCTGCTCAACCCGCCCTAGTTGCTGTCCTTTTCATCCGAGCTGATCCGGCTGGCTACTGCCCCGGCCTGCCCTTTGTATTTGGCATCAACACGGGCGTTGTAAGGTTTCTCCGCTGCCTGCGACAGCACTTCAAAGCTCAGCGCACCAATTTTCATCAATGGGCGAAGCGCCAGTGGCAGTTTTCCGCTGTTGAAAAATTCCAGCACAATGTTACCCGACCAGCCCGGATCAATTCGGTGCGCAGTAACGTGCACCATCAACCCCAAACGGGCCAGAGAAGAACGGCCGTCCAGCCAGCCGACAATATTGTCGGGCAATGTCACTGACTCATGGGTAATGGCCAGTGCCAGTTCACCGGGGTGAAGAAAAAACGCTTTGCCTTCAGCCAGTTCAATTTCATCACTCATTACTGAATTCAGCGCTTCCTGTACCTGAGCCTTCGGGCCACTTAGGTCTATGTAAGGGGCCTGATGATCTTCAAAAACACGAAATTTGTTGCCCAGGCGAATATCAACGGTAACACCGCTGATTTGCGAATAATCCGGCATTGGGTCGATTTTTATCTTCCCTTGTTGCAAATATTCATAAATGTCCCGGTCACACAAACGCATGGTTAATTCCAGTGAGTAAAAATAAGCGGCATATTATGCGGCGCATTACTATTCCAATCAACCGCCTTGCCCTATCAAAACAAGGATTCGGTCATTCAGGTCTGCCGAATGCCTATAGGCTCACCTTTGATGTGGTTTTCCCCGTCTGCCCGCAGAGCCGACGACATCGCCAGTTGCATGGAAAGCGCCCTGGCAGCTTCCCGGTAGGCCTGTGCCAATGGGCTACTGGGCGATTCAACCAGCAACGGCTGCCCCGAATCGGCGTGCTCCCGAATGTGAATATCGAGTGGCAGCGCGCCCAACAGGGGCAACTGATAGCGTTCCGCTAACGCCTTGCCGCCATCTTCAGAGAAAATATAATCTTTGGCGCCGCAACTGCGGCACTGGTAAAAACTCATGTTTTCAATCAGGCCCAGTATGGGTACGTTTACTTTATTGAACATGGCAATGCCCTTTTGAGCATCGGCAAGCGCCAGGTCCTGTGGTGTGGTCACGACCACTACCCCACTCAAAGGTACCTGTTGGGCCATGGTAAGCTGAATGTCACCGGTTCCTGGAGGCATATCCACAATAAGGTAATCCAGAACCGGCCACAGAGTCTCATCCAGCAATTGCTTGAGAGCCCGGCTTGCCATGGGCCCCCGCCAGACGGCAGCATCCTCCGGCGGCACCAGATAACCAATGGAATTGGCAACCAGGCCCCATGCATCAATTGGCTGCATGTGCTTGTTGTCGGTACTGGAGGGGTGTTCGTTGGGGTTACCCAACATGATAGGGATGGAGGGGCCGTAAATGTCGGCATCCAGAATCCCCACCTTGGCGCCTTCCTGTTGTAAGGCAAAAGCCAAATTAACCGCAGTGGTCGACTTCCCCACTCCGCCTTTTCCCGAAGCAACCGCAATGATATTGCGAATATTGGTCACTGGTGGCAGCGCGGAATGGCTGCTCATGATTTTCTGTCGAACAGTAACAACCTGGTTGTCGTAACCTTTGCCCAACAGGGCCTTCAGCAAAAAACGCTGAATAACCGCGTGCTGCGACCCGGCGCAAAACGGCAAGGTTACCACCAGGCTGTCTTCTTCCAATGTGCACCAGGCCCTGGTAACGTTAGCGTCCAACGAATAATACCCGGCAACAATGTGCGCCAGTACGTCCAATCGCTCGTCTGCCTTGCGGGAAAAAATCATCGTGTACCTGTCTGAAATTGATTTGTCGGTTTGTTTGAAATACTAATGCAAAAAAGGCCCATTTCGGCTAGTATTTGCAGCCATTTTGTAACCCTTTAGATCCAATAGCGTCATTATGTCTGAAATCAGTTCGTCTTCTGCTGCTCAAGCCAAACGCCGAATTCTGGTAACCAGTGCGTTACCCTATGCCAACGGCTCCATTCACCTCGGGCATCTTCTTGAACACATTCAAACCGACATCTGGACCCGTTTCCAGCGTTTGCGCGGCCATGAATGTTACAGTGTGTGTGCCGATGACGCCCACGGCACTCCGGTAATGCTGAAAGCCCAGGAACTGGGGATCACGCCAGAGCAGATGGTGGAACAGACGCGCGCAGAACATCATCAGGACTTGCAGGACTTCTTCGTAAATTACGACAACTATTATGTGACTCACTCGCCAGAAAACAAGGCGTTGTGTGAAACCATTTACCAGCGTCTGGACGAAGCCGGTTACATCAGTAAGCGCACCATCAACCAGTTGTTCGACCCTGAAAAACAAATGTTCCTGCCGGACCGCTTTGTAAAAGGCACCTGCCCCAGCTGCGGTGCCGAGGATCAGAATGGCGACAGCTGTGATGTCTGTGGTGCCACTTACAGCCCGACTGAAGTGAAAAACCCTCGCAGCGTGGTTTCCGGGGCGACGCCGGTATTAAAAGAATCCGAGCACTTCTTTTTCGACCTGCCTCAGTTTGAAGGCATGCTGAAAGACTGGATCCGCTCAGGCGCGCTGCAGGAAGAAATGGCCAACAAGCTGCAGGAATGGTTCGAAGCCGGCCTGCAACAATGGGACATCAGCCGCGATGCCCCCTACTTCGGGTTTGAAATTCCCGGTGCGCCCAATAAGTTTTTCTATGTGTGGGTAGACGCCCCGGTGGGCTATATGGCCAGCTTCAAAAACTTCTGCGATCAGAACGGTGTAGATTTTGACCCGTTCTGGCAGGAAGGTAATGATACCGAACTGTACCATTTTATCGGTAAGGACATAACCTACTTCCACTGCCTGTTCTGGCCGGCCATGCTGGAAGGTGCTGGCTACCGCAAGCCAACAGGAGTGAATATTCACGGTTTTGTTACCGTGAACGGCGCCAAAATGTCCAAGTCTCGGGGTACCTTTATTAAAGGTCGTACCTACCTGGATCACCTGAACCCGGAATACCTGCGCTACTACTTTGCTTCAAAGCTTAGCGATGGGGTAACTGACATAGATTTAAACTTTACCGATTTCGCCCAGAAAGTGAATGCTGACCTGGTAGGCAAGGTAGTCAATATTGCCAGCCGCTGTGCCAGTTTCATTACCAAACGGTTTGACGGCAAACTTTCTGAGACGGTACTGGAGCCGGAGCTGGTGGCACAATTCCATGAAGCTGCCGACTCCATTGCTTCCATGTATGAAAAGCGCAAGTACAACCAGGCCATCCGTGAAATTATGGCGCTGGCAGACAAAGCCAATCAGTTCATTGACAGCAACGCCCCATGGGTGACCATCAAGGAAGAAGACAAGCAACAGTTTACCCACGATGTGTGTTCATTGGGCATTAACCTGTTCCGTATTCTGGTGACCTACCTCAAGCCTGTTCTACCGGTACTGGCCGAAAAAGCCGAAGCCTTTCTGAATGATGAACTGAACTGGGAAAGCAGCCAAAACTGCCTGACCGGGCACGCGATAAACAAATTTAAACCCATGATGCAAAGGGTGGAAATGGAGAAAATCGATGCCATGGTAGAAGCATCCAAAGAAAGTCTGGTGGCGGCACAACCGAAATCAGACCCAAACAGCCCTTTGGCGAAAGATCCGATTAGTGACACCATCGAATTTGACGATTTTGCCAAAATCGATTTGCGCATCGCCAAAATTGCAAATGCAGAACACGTTGAAGGTGCAGACAAACTGCTTCGCCTGCAACTCGACCTTGGTGGTGAAACCAAGCAGGTGTTTGCCGGCATTAAATCAGCCTACTCACCGGAAGATTTGATAGGAAAGCACACTGTGATGGTGGCCAACCTGGCACCACGCAAAATGCGCTTTGGCCTTTCTGAGGGGATGGTACTGGCGGCCGGCCCAGGTGGCAGTGAGCTGTACATTCTTGAGCCCCATGAAGGCGCACAGCCTGGTATGCGGGTGAAGTAAGCGATAACGCTAAAGAAAAATGCCGGTCACAATTGTGAGCGGCATTTTTTTATCTGAGTCACTTCCCGCATGCTCGCCCCAACCGGGGAAAAGCGTGGCTCCAGGCGCAGCTTGGGTTTTACCACCGTCATCGGCCACACCCGCTTTCGCGCCAGTATCACGTACACCGAACCGCACCATGGACAATATCGGTTCAGCCACTCCTGCCATTTCGGCGACACATTAAACTGATAACTGAAAAACAGCATCGAAAACAGGATCTGCCGCTGCTCGACTATCTCGAAGCCCAATAACTGCAACCAGTCTTTAATTCGGCCGGCACTGAAAAAGCGCGCATCGTGCAGCATATTCCCGCGCTTAACCGGAAGATACTTTCCCAGGCCAGTCATGCTGTAGGGGTTAAACCCACTGATGATCACATAGCCGCTCTGGGTAATGGTCCGGTCCACTTCACGCAGAACCTGATGGGGGTCCTGGGCAAAATCCAGTTCGTTAGCAAGCAAAAAACCGTCTATGCTATTTTCAACGTAGGGCAGTTCATGAGACTTGCCCAACACGCCAGTTTGCTCGTTAATAATTCGCGCCTGATGAATGTGGTGGCGGATGGAGCATTTTGGCAACGGAATTTGTACGCTTAGATTGCCCAGCTTCACAAAGTGATAGCCAAAAATTCGCTGACTGAAGTCATCGCAGCATGATTGAATTGCCTGACGTATGGCCTCACCGGCGGGAAATTGATTCCAGTCTACGGGATACCGAGGCTCCTTTTTCCTGAACGCCGATCTCATTGAATTTTGAGCTGTTCCATTGAGTTGCACCATCTAATACAAGTTCTTATAGTATCTCATAATAACTAATAAACAAGTTGATGCGCTATGACCAACCCAGCTCTGCCCGCCGGGCTATCTGTGCATGCCATTCCGGCATTCACCGACAACTACATTTGGTGTCTCACGGATGAAAAGCATGCTGTAGTGGTCGATCCGGGTGACGCCCAACCCGTTTTAGAATTCTGCCAGCACCACCAACTCAGTTTGGCCGCCATTCTGATTACCCATCACCACCCCGATCATATCGGTGGAATTGCCAAACTGGTGTCTGCGAACCCCAGCATACCCGTAATTGGGCCCCGGGGCGGCCACATACGGGGGCTGACCAAAAGCGTCACCCAGGGCGATACCGTTCACCTCACGGTTCTGGGATGTCAGTTTGCTGTTATGGAAGTACCAGGGCACACCCTTGACCATATCGCATTTTATGGCCACGGCCTGGTGTTCTGCGGCGATACCCTGTTTTCAGCCGGGTGCGGCCGTTTGTTTGAAGGCTCCGCGGCTCAAATGAGCCACTCTCTGAATAAACTCAAACGGCTTCCTGAACAAACCCTGGTGTACTGTACCCACGAATATACCCTGGCCAATCTGGCGTTTGCCCGCACCGTCGACCCGGACAATCTGACACTCGAAGCCTATACAGAATGGGCCAATGAGGCTCGAAAACAGGGTATTCCAACGCTACCTTCAACAATTAAGACCGAATTGGCAATAAACCCCTTTTTACGTTGCCAGGACCCAGCAATATCAAGGGCTGCACAGCAACATGTTAATAAAACATTAATGGATGAGACAGCCGTATTCGGAGCTTTACGACAGTGGAAAGACGAGTTTTGATGAAATCTTGTGCAAAACGCCGTACAATGCGCGGCCTTGTGGTTTTGTATTTGGGGTTTTGAAGTATGAAAAGCCAGTTGTCCATTTTGTCCATGCTTGCAGTGGCGCTTACACTCGTAGGTTGTCAGCTGAACAAAGCAGAGCAACAGGCTGAGCAAGCCGTTCAGGACACGCATTCCAACCTGGACCGTTTGCACTGTAGCCAGGCAAGCGCCAACATCGAAAGCCCACAGGATTGTGCGATCGCCCAAGAGGGCGTAATAGAAGTGATTCACCCTGCAGAAGATGTATCGGTTGATTTGCCTGCAGAGTCATCAAATGATGAATCTGAACTTATTAATGATGTGTGGCTAAGGGTAGCCAACCAGATGACTTTCGCCATTCCGGCAGACAAGCGTATTGAGGTCCAGCGTAACTGGTACCTTAAACACCCGGAATATATGGCGAGGGTAGTCAGCCGTGCCAAACCGTTTTTATTCTATATTGTGAATGAAATCGAAGCGCGCGACATGCCGCTGGAATTGGTGCTGCTACCTATTGTAGAAAGTGCGTTTGATCCGTTTGCCTATTCTCACGGCCGCGCAGCCGGTATGTGGCAGTTTATTCCCGGTACCGCCGAGCGGTTTGGCATGCGCCAGACCTGGTGGTACGACGGGCGCCGTGATGTTATCGCTTCCACACAGGGCGCACTGGATTACCTTACCTACCTGAGAGACTATTTTGACGGTAACTGGCTACATGCCCTCGCTGCCTATAACAGTGGCGAAGGTCGCGTCAAGCGAGCCATCAAGGCCAACGCCAAAGCGGGCAAACCAACCGATTTCTGGTCGCTGGACTTGCCCCGTGAAACCCGTGCCTACGTGCCCAAGTTACTGGCACTGGCAGATATTCTGAAGAACAAGGACAGCTACGATTACGATTGGCCGAGTGTCGACAACGTCGCTGTAATTGAAACCGTAGACATTGACTCCCAGGTGGATTTGGCGTTTGCGGCTCAACTGGCTGGCATGAGCCTGAAAGATTTGCACGCACTCAACCCGGGATTCAACCGTTGGGCCACGGATCCGGACGGACCGCACCGATTGATTCTGCCGATGGACAAAGCAAGCCAGTTTAAACAGGAACTGGCGAACGTTGACCGCAGTGAGCGCCTGAACTGGGTACGTCATAAAGTGGAACGCGGCGACAGCTTGCTCAAGCTGGCCAAGGAATACCATACTACTGCTGACATCATTAAACGTGTCAACAGTATGGACTCCAACATGATCCGGGTGGGCGACCACATTATGGTTCCGGTAGCACTGCAAGAGCTGGACAGCTACAGCCTGTCAGCCGATCAGCGCCTGGCAAGTACTCAGAGCACCAAACGGGCGGATCACAAAATTACCCATACGGTTGTTTCGGGTGATACGCTGTGGGACATCAGCCGCAAGTACAAGGTTTCTACCCAAAGCCTGGCTCGCTGGAACGGTATGGCACCAAAGGATCCGCTGCGCGCTGGCAAAAAACTGGTGGTCTGGCTGGATAAAGTAAGTAAAAATCAGAAGCAGGATGCTATTTTACGAACTCTGACCTATACAGTAAGGAACGGCGATTCCTTGTCTCGCATCGCCGACAAGTTCAATCTTTCGGTCAGCGACATCACCAAGTGGAACGCCGTCAGCAAGAAGAGTTACTTGCAGCCAGGCCAGAAACTCAAACTGTACGTTGACGTGACCAGGCTTAAAAACGTGGGTTAATATTCAACATGTTCAGGATCAACCGGGAAAACTTACGGAAAAGTCACGAAACCCCCTGGTTGATTCTGGATCTGGTCATGCTTGGTTTGCTGTTTGTAAACCTGGCGTGGCTGATATTCGATGCCCTTTTCTCCACTGCCTTTATTTACGATCGACTGGCAATCCACCTGCCAGGCCTGGTTAACGCCTACCTTCCCGTACACCAGAATTTTCTGCTCGTTGATCTGATTTTTATCAGCATCTTTTTTGTCGAGTTCTGTTTTCGCTGGGCAGTGGCCATCAAGCGCAAAGAACACCTCAGGTGGTATTTCTTTCCGTTTTTACACTGGTACGATATTGTCGGGCTTATCCCCTTGGGTGCTACGCGTATATTCCGGTTTTTGCGTATTATTTCCATTCTGCACCGCCTGCATAAATTTCAGATTATCGATCTCAACCAGACTGCGGTATTCCGCTTTTTTTCCTTTTACTACGACGTACTGGTGGAAGAACTCAGTGATCGTATTGTGGTTAAAGTCCTGTCTGATGCCCAGCGTGACATTGCCGCTGGCTCACCGCTGGTTGAAGACATCAACCGCCAGGTACTGGCCCCACGACGCCCCATCCTTACCGAATGGATGGCAGAAGTGCTCAACCATTTGGGCAGTGCCATCAGCGATCCGGACTCCGGCGATGCACTGCGAGAACACGTTAAACTGAGTGTTGGCAAGGCCATACGCCATAATCCCCAGATTTCTACCCTGCATTACATTCCGGTGGTTGGACGCACCATTGAACACACACTGGAGTCAGCGGTGAGCGACATCGTTACCTCCAGTATGATCAATCTGCTCTCCGATCTGGATGCCAACCGGATTGAGCGCTTTATCACTGAAGGGCTGAAAGACTTCTCGCCCAGTTCGGAGGACCTCGACAAGGAGGTTTTGTTGATCATCAACGAATGTCTGGAGTTGGTAAAATCTCATGTCGCCCAGCAGCGCTGGAAGAGCGAACTGGCCGAAAAAGAGCAGGCACTGCCGGAATTAGGCTTTGAGCCGCAGCAAGCCAGGCCGGTTGCAGATTCGAATGAGAGTAAAGACTGATGAGAAAACTGGAACTGAAAATTCCCCCGGTTGTGGTGCTACTTTTGACTTTACTGATGGCCTGGCAAATTGCCCGCAGCCAGTTGCTCCCGCTTCCGTCATTCTTTCAGGCCACAGGATGCGTAATCATCCTGCTTGGTTGTACGTTTGTATTTAATGGCGCTTACACCTTCCGCAAACACAAAACCACTTTGGACCCGAGGAACCCGGACAAAACTTCCCAACTGGTTAAAAGCGGCGCTTTCAAATACACCCGAAACCCCATGTATCTGGGAATGTTATTCATCCAGCTGGGTGCCGTGGGCGTGCTTCAGGAGGGTTTTTCACTGGTATCAGTCCCAATTCTGATGGCGTATCTGCAGAAATTCCAGATACGCCCGGAAGAGCGACAAATGCGCCGTCTGTTCGGCCAGGTATACAAAGATTACTGTAAGCAAACCCGGCGCTGGCTGTAACACCGCGCCGGATAAATTTTTGTGTTACAGGCGCCGCCAGGTGGTTCCCGCCGAACCATCTTCCAGTACGATACCACGGGCTGTCAGGGCATCCCGTGCAGCATCTGCCGCGGCCCAGTCTTTGGTGGCCCTCGCATCGTTGCGTTGCTTGATCAGAGCTTCAATTTCAGCAACTTCGTCATCATTACCCGCCTGCAGAAAACTGTCCGGATCGTTTTGCAACAATCCCAGAATTCCGCCCAGCCCTTTGAGGACGGCAGCCAGTTTTGATGCTTCTTCAGGGCTGGCTTTTTGCCTGTTGAGTTCCCGAGCGACTTCGAACAACACCGAATAGGCTTCCGGGACGTTCAAATCGTCATTCATGGCTGTCTCAAAACGAGCAAGATAACCGCCGTATTCCAGGGCAACGGTGTCATCAATGTCTACACCCCGCAAAGCGGTATACAAGCGTTCCAATGCGGCTCTGGCCTGTTCAATGTTGTCCTGGCTGTAACTAAGCTGGCTGCGGTAATGCGCCGACATCAAAAAGAAACGCAGAGTTTCGGCGTCGTGTTGCTGCAAAACGTCACGCAGAGTAAAGAAGTTACCCAGTGACTTGGACATTTTTTCGTTGTCTACCTGCACCATACCGGTATGCATCCACACGTTCACATACGGCGTATCGAACGCGCAGCAGGATTGGGCCACTTCGTTTTCATGATGGGGAAAAATCAAATCTGAGCCGCCACCGTGAATGTCGAAATGCTTGCCCAGATGTTTGTGGTTCATGGCAGAACACTCAATGTGCCAGCCCGGGCGACCATCGCCCCATGGTGAATGCCAGAAAGGTTCGCCGGGTTTAACCGATTTCCATAAAACGAAATCCAGCGGGTCGTCCTTATCCTGGGCTACTTCCACCCGTGCCCCTGCGTTTAGTTGTTCCAAATCCTGCCGACTCAGTTGGCCGTATTCAGGAAAGCGACTGACATCAAACAGTACGTCACCGCTTTTGGCCTGATACGCGAAGCCTTTATCAATCAGCGATTGAATAACTTCAATTATTTCCGGCATGTGGGTAGTTACCCGGGGCTCAATGTCAGGCTCCAGCAGATTTATGGCAGCAAAATCCTCATGCATCATGGCAATGGTGCGTTCGGTCAGTGCGTCTGTCGATTCCTGGTTCTCGTTTGCCCGACGGATGATCTTATCGTCCACGTCGGTAATATTGCGCACGTAATTGACATCATAGCCACGATGACGCAGGTAGCGTACCAGTACGTCAAAACTCAGGTAGGTTCGGGCATGCCCCATATGGCTGAGGTCGTACACTGTGATCCCACACACATACAAACCGACTTTTCCTTCCTGCAGCGGAACAAACGGCGCTTTTTGGCGGGTACGGGTATTGTATAGGTGTAACATCAGTGTCATTTTCCTCTTTGTTTCTGAAGGGCACGAAGTTTAGCACTGTACGGCGATTCGTCACAGGGCTTTGTCGCCCATTGTACCGGTCCATATTTGACTCATTTCCAAATTAAGCTACCATTGGCGGCGTTTACTCTCCAGCCAGATACAGGTATAGATTACATGGTTACGTTCAAAACAAATTTGGGTGATATTACCCTGACACTGTTCACAGATAAGGCCCCAAAAACCGTTGAAAATTTCTTAAGTTACGTAAAAGACGGCTTTTACGACAACACCATTTTCCACCGTGTTATCGATGGTTTCATGATCCAGGGTGGCGGTTTTACCGAAGACATGGAGCAGAAATCCACCAAAGCGCCAATCGAAAATGAAGCTAACAATGGCTTGAGCAACACCAAAGGCACCATTGCTATGGCTCGCACCAATGATCCTCACTCTGCCACGGCCCAGTTTTTCATTAACGTGCGTGACAATGACTTCCTGAATTTTTCCAGCGAATCCATGAATGGCTGGGGTTACTGCGTATTTGGTGAAGTTACTGAAGGCTTGGATGTGGTCGAAAAAATCAAGGCGGTAAAAACCGGCTCTCACGGTTTCCATCAGGACGTTCCTGCAGAACCGGTGGTGATCAAAGAAGCAGTGATCAACGAAGACTGATGACACTACTTAGTTTGGAGGCAGATCACTCTGCCTCTCTCTTGCCCGGTTAGCAGCACATGCCCTTTACGTATTTTATCTCCGATATTCACCTGAGCGAATCACGCAGTGACATAACTGACTGCCTGATTGCATTTCTGCAAAATGATGCCCCGGAGGCAGAAGCCCTGTATGTGCTTGGCGACTTGTTTGAAGTGTGGATTGGCGATGACGACGTTACACCGTTTAACGATAAAATTGCTGCTGCGTTCAGAGCCGTAAGCCAAAAGTTGCCGGTATTTTTTATTCATGGAAACCGTGATTTTGCAATTCGTAAGGGCTGGGCTGACAAAGCCGGTATGACGCTGCTGCCGGAACAGGCTGTGATTGATTTGTACGGAATCCGCACTCTGCTTACACACGGCGATGAACTTTGTACGCGGGATATTGCCTACCAGAGATTCCGCAAAAAATCCCGGGGATGGTGGTGGCCGAGGCTGATGCTGGCGTTACCCCTGTGGTACCGGCGTCGTGTAGCACGCAATGGGCGCGAAGAGAGCAAACAAAACCAAATGGCATTGAAACCTGAAATTATGGACGTCACCCCCGAAGAAGTTGTTCGGGTCATGGAACACTATGATGCTGAACAGATGATCCACGGTCACACCCATCGTCCAAATATTCATTTACTGAAAGTAAACGGCAAAAACGCCCGACGTATTGTATTGGGTGACTGGTATGATCAAGGCAGCATTCTGAGAGTAAGCCCTACAGACATCCAGTTGGAGAGCCGCAAGTTCTGACTGACAGTTCAACGGTCACCGTGGTCTGCGAGCAATTGTTTTACCACGTCAGCGCCTGAATCCCCTGCTCCCCCAAGCGCTAACTCAAGCTGATAACACGCTGAAAAATAAATAATAAGATTTGTCTATCTGTTTGTATATGGTATAAATCCGTGGAGCATTTTTTCATCAAGGACGGTGAATATGACAAATTTTCTGCTTAATGACGCCAATTTTTGGTTCAGTGTTGCTTTAGCAGCAGTTATCGTACTGGCAATAATTGAGTGCGTGGGTCTTTTTTTTCGTGTCAGTTTGCTGGGCTTGTTCGACCAGTCAATTGCCATTAATAGCGAATTTGAAGCACCCGAGCCCAACCCTGACATCTACACCAGGCTCGTTCAGCTGCTGAGCCTGGACCGACTCCCCATAATGATCTGGCTGGCAATTTTTCTGTTGTGTTTTGGGCTAACCGGATTTACCACAAACTGGGCTTTGAGTTATTTTCCCGGCAAATCTGTTCGAGACTGGATTAATGTCCCGGCTTCCATTATCACCGCTCTCTTCGCCACCCGTTACCTTGCAAGACTGGTAGCCACATGGCTTCCAAACCGGAACTGGAGCCCAGCTCGCCCAGACAACTTCAAAGGACGGACTGGTGAAATAACCATGGGCACTGCACGATACGGATGTGTGGCAGAAGCGAAAGTCCTGAATCAGTTTGAGCAGCCCAGATATGTTCTGGTTGAAGCCGCCAAACCCGAAGAGCATTTTAAAACAGGTGACAAAGTGGTATTCATTAAACAGACCGAAAAAAGCTGGTTGATTGGCCGCCCCTGAACACTGTTTATGAGCCATGTTTCCCCCAATAACCCGGACCTGAGTCATGACCAATCCTGTTTCCCGCTGGTTTAACCGCGTATGGGCTACCCCCCTGTTAACCGGGGCCTTCCTGCTTTCAGGGATCACTGGTGTTATGCTGTTTTTTCATCTGAATACACCGCTGAACAAACTGGCCCACGAATACCTCAGCTGGGTACTGTTGTTCGCTGCTGCGTGCCATGTTGGAGCCAATTTCCGGGCCTTTCTGCAACACCTGAAGCGCCCGTTGGGTCAAAGCCTGGTTGCGGCTTTCGGCCTGCTTCTGGCGGCTTCTTTTTATTCAAAAAGTGAAGGGCCACGAGATCCGGCAGCACCGGCAATTCGAACCTTGTCCAGCATACCGCTTTCAGAATTGGCGCGCCTGAGCGGCCAGTCACATCAGCAGGTCGCCGACATTATGGCCGGGATGGGCTACGAAATTGATTCATTGGAGCAGCCTCTGGAGGAATTTACCGGGCCGGGAATAAAAAAACAGACCCAGGCCCTCGCCCGGATATTGCCCCATTCGAACAACAAACCCGGTTCAGGAGAAGATTAGCTTTCAGCCCAGGCTGGCTTACCACTGTGAAACTTAAAGTCACTGTCTTCGCTTTCAATCAGTGAGGCTTCAACCTCACCGAAAAAACGCACCCGCTCCGAGATATCATTGCCTGCCACCTTCTCAGCCAGGCTCAGATAGTCCTGATAATGCCGTGCCTCACTGCGAAGTAATGAGATATAAAAACGGTTTAACTCATCGTCGAGGTGAGGAGCAAGCTTTGCAAAACGTTCACAGGAACGGGCTTCAATATACGCACCACAAATCAGTTTATCGATAAGAGTCTGAGGCTCATGGGTCCGAACGTGCTTCATCAACCCTCGCGCGTAACGCCCTGCGGGCACGTTGCGATACTCAATGTTGCGGTCCTCCATGATTTCCAGTACCTGCTGGAAATGGTGCAATTCTTCTTTGATGAGCAGCACCATTTTATCGACCAGTTCGTCCCCGAATGGATGTTGGCCATTTGCCTCGATTACCCGCTTAAGGCCGTTGTGCATGCCTTCAAACTGTCCATCTCCTTCCTGACGGTACACGAAGTCTTCATATGGCTTCAGCCAGGCCAGCAGGACTTCTGCATTCTGTTTGTCTACAGCGTACTTCCTGATCAGCAGCATGGCTGTCTGAGCGGCTTTGAGTTCACAATTACAATGGTCGATGAGCAACTCACCAAGGCGGGAAGGCTGGCGAGCCTGCTCAACCCAGCTGTCAGGCGTTGCACAATGCAAAAAGGAGTTAATTGGCGCAAGCAAGGATTCCAAACCTACCCTACCTCTTGTTTGTTATCAGTTTTCCATGGCGACAGACTCGCCGGGCGTCGGATTCTATCATAAACGCAACAGGATGCAGCAATCCGGCATAAACCATGCCCTGTGGCTGACGCTCACCGGGTAGCACCTGCCCCAGCTCACCGAGCTTTCAGAATAATTTTTGAACAAAAAGATTGACGCACCGAGCAGCATGATACAGACTAAATGTAAATATAATGTTATCAATATAAACATTTATTTTACTCTATCATCCAACTACTTATGGTGAGGCCTATGATACTGAACCATCTTATTGGCATTTACACCCATCCCAAAGAAGAATGGCAATCGATTGATCGTAAACACGAGAGTTATTTTTACGCGCTCAGTCACATTGCTGTTATAGCACTCATTCCATCCATCGTTGGTTACTACTCTGCAGCCCATCTGGGTTGGAACATCGGTGCCGGCGATTTAATCAAACTGACACCGCAAAGCGCCTTGACCATGGCAGTTGCCATGTATTTTGGCCTAATTGCGGGCGTAATTGCGCTGGCATTTTTAATTCACGAACTGGCGAATGCGTTTGAAGCGAAACCAACCTACACGCAGTCACTGGAACTGGCCGCCTACACAGCAACGCCGCTGTTTATGGTGGGCTTTGCCGGGCTCTATCCGGAACTCTGGTTTGTAATGACCGCCGGGCTGGTTGGTTTAACCTATTCGGTTTACCTGTTGTATTCTGGCGTACCTATCCTGATGCACATGCATCAGGACAAAGGGTTTATCTATTCAAGTTCGGTAGTCACCTGCGGCCTGGTGTTGCTGGTGATTTTAATGGCCTCGACTGTCATTCTCTGGAGTATGGGCTTAGGGCCAGTTTACGTGCACTAAGGGAAGCTGAACGTCACTTTGGCTGTAAGTGCACACTTTATTTACCGTCAATAAAAAAGCCGCATTCCATGCGGCTTTTCATTGTCCATATGCTTTAAAACAACTCAGAGTTCTTCGATGTTATGCATTTCAAGGTTACTGAGTTCCGCCTGCACCACAGGGGCCTGCCGTGACTTTTCACCACGGGCAATATCGATGCGTTCCAGATAATCCTGGTCGATGTCTGCGGTAATGTAATTTCCATCGAAAACCGAGGTTTCAAAACGTTTAATATCCGGGTTTTCCTCCCGAACGGCATCGACCAGATCCTGAATGTCCTGGAAAATCAGCCCGTCCGCCTGAATCAAATCTGCAATCTGCTCAATTTCCCTGCCATAGGCAATCAATTCGTTGGCCGAAGGCATGTCAATACCGTACACGTTCGGAAAACGAATTTCCGGCGCAGCGGAAGCAAAATACACCTTCTTGGCTCCGGACTCACGGGCCATCTCGATAATTTGTCCTGAGGTTGTACCGCGAACAATAGAATCATCCACCAACAACACGTTTTTGCCTCTGAATTCGGATGAAATGGCATTGAGCTTTCTGCGTACAGACTTTTTGCGCATAGTCTGACCCGGCATAATGAAAGTGCGCCCGATGTAGCGGTTCTTCACAAACCCTTGTCGATACGGCAGGTTCAGCGTAGTTGCTATCTGCAAAGCCACATCACTGGAGGTTTCCGGAATGGGGATCACTACGTCGATATCCAGATCGGCCCATTCCTTGGCAATTTTTTCACCCAGCTTACGGCCCATGTTTACCCGTGATGCATAAACTGAAATACCATCGATGAATGAGTCAGGGCGGGCAAAATACACAAATTCAAAAATACACGGTGAGGTTGATGGCTGTTCTGCACATTGTTGTGTGTGCAGCTCTCCGGATTCAGTAATAAAGACGGCCTCACCCGGAGCCACATCGCGAATGAATTTGAACCCTACGGTGTCCAGAGCCACGCTCTCGGAGGCCACCATATATTCTTCACCCATCTCAGTTACACGCTTACCCAGTGCAAGGGGACGAATTCCGTGAGGGTCACGAAATGCGACGATTCCCTGACCGATAATGGCCGCAACCACCGCATAAGCACCCCGGATTTTCTTGTGTACGCTGGTCACCACTTTGAATACGTCTTTGGCACTGACGGTGAGTTCTGTGCAGCTTTGAAGTTCATGGGCGAAAATGTTCAACAGCAACTCAGAATCCGAGGACGTGTTGATGTGCCTGCGAGCAATGCGAAACACCTCTTCCTGCAACTCGTGGGCGTTTGTCAGGTTGCCGTTATGCGCAAATGCAATACCAAACGGGGAGTTCACATAGAATGGCTGAGCTTCCGCAGAGCTTGACGTTCCTGCTGTGGGGTAACGACAATGCCCAATTCCCATATTGCCCGTTAACCGCTTCATATGACGGGTATGAAACACATCCCGCACCAGACCATTAGCTTTACGCAGATTAAAACGATTTTCATCAATGGTTATTATTCCGGCAGCGTCCTGCCCGCGGTGCTGCAGTACCGTCAGCCCGTCATAGAGGGACTGCGCCACCTGGGATTTACCTACAATTCCGACAATACCACACATCTGATTTACCTATTTCAAGCGGGTGTTAAAAAACTGGAGCTGTCCTTCACGAACGCAAAGAACCACTCAATAATCACTGCAAATTCTGGGATAAGCACGGAATCCTCCCACCACTTCGCGTCGGAAGAGGGCGTAAAAGTATCCATGAAAAACAATATGGCACTGACGATCAGCACCCCTCTTAGCGCTC
Source organism: Alteromonas aestuariivivens (assembly GCF_003367475.1). Classification (GTDB taxonomy): domain Bacteria; phylum Pseudomonadota; class Gammaproteobacteria; order Enterobacterales; family Alteromonadaceae; genus Alteromonas; species Alteromonas aestuariivivens. The sequence continues at coordinate 83,390 of NZ_QRHA01000012.1, read as the reverse complement.
CGAATATGAGTCCGAGCGCACGGTCTGTTCCAGACAGGCCCGTTGCATGCACCAACTGACTGATAACATAGTTGGCTAAGCCCCCCACAATCAGGGTAGCAACAAAGAGAGCAGCAATGGCAGCACCATTGCGAAGAATTTCATCGTCGATTTGAGTAAAGTAAACGGCGAGGTCAGCGTAGAAATGGCTGGCAATAAAGAGGGCACCAAACCACACCACCAGAGAAACGGCTTCCTTGACGAACCCTCTTACCAGACTGATCAGGGTAGAAACTGCAATAATCGCTAATATGGAAAAATCTACCCAGTTCATCGATTCTTTAGCCCGTAACTGAAGTTAAACCTGCTACCCTCACTGGCCCAGAACCAGCGGCGTCCACAGGGCTGCCGTATGATGGCGCGCATTCTAACAGAAGCGGATTTGATTACCAACGCGAATTCCCTCTCGACTCGGGCGAGTTGCAGACTCTGTAAGCCCAAATTTCCATCCAGATCCAGATAGAACTCAGTATAGTTCGGCTTTGCCTCACCACACTATACTATTTTGACCAGAAATTCGCCTGTCTTTAGCCCGAACAATCTAAACGGGGCCTGGCTGTAAGATGCAAAGCCATCATCATTGGCGAATCTGACTATTTCACTTCAAATTCAGTGATTTTCCCTTTCAAACCAGTAAGCTCCTGCAAATGTGGCACTGCTGCTTCAAGCTTCCTGCGCTCCAGTTCCGGCCCGACAAAAACTTTGGTCAGTGGTCCGGAGCTGGTTTGTATCGGCCTGCTGAAGGCCCGGTAACCGGCATTTTCGAGCTTGTCCAATAATTGCTTGACGTTCTTGCTGTGACGGAAACTTCCGAGTTGAATCACCCAGCTGCCCTCTTCTTTGGCATCAGGTTCGCTAACAACGGTCTGGTTACCCAAATCGTCCGGCTCAGCCTTTTCCGCAGCCGGTTTCTGTATTGCGTTTTCAACCGGCGGGTCATCAACGGCGGTTTCTTCCACCACCTCAACAGGACGCTGAGCGGCCTTGGCCACTCGTGCCGCGGGAAACGGTTCCGGGTCGACGATGGGTTTGCGCGCAGGAGTAGCCGGAACGCTCACGAAGGCGTCATCGCTGGTTTCCTTTTTGCCGTCCAGAATATCCGGCAAAAAGATTACTGCCAGGGCCACCAGTATGATGGTGCCTACCAAACGATTTTGTAAAGCCGAAGCCACCATTTACTCCTTACAAGTACTGCGGTCAGTGTGAAAAGCTAATACATCTGCCACAGTAAGAAAAGAGCCAAAAACCAAAATCAGGTCATTTTGTTGGGCTTTTTCAAGTGCGCCACGATAGGCCTCCACGACCTTGGGGAAACTGTGAGAGCTCTCAACCGTGCCCGCCGGCAAAGCTGAAAGTAAACTACTGGCGTCGCAACCACGGGGGCCATCTGTGCTGGCCAGATACCAGTGAGCGCGGTAATTGGCCAATGAAGCCAATGTCTCAGCAATCGCCTTATCCTTGAGCATCCCCACCACTATGTACAAATTGTCAAAACAACAGTTGTCCAGCCACCGGGCCATTTCTTCGGTTGCCTGAGGATTATGGGCGACATCGACAATCACCGTGGGATGATCCTGAATTTGTTGGCGCCTGCCAGGTAAAGTGGCGTGCTCCAGTACCGCATTTAAAACGTCGCATTCGGGCAGGCACTCCAGCTGTTCCAGCGCCGCCAGTGCGGTACTTACGTTTTGCATTGGCACCTTGGGCATAACGAGGCCTGAAAAGCGGGCATTGCTACCAAACCAGGACCAGGTGTCACCCTGCTGCTCATAACCAAAATTTTTCCCTGCCCAACTTGGAAGGGCACCATAGCCGGCAATAATCGCTGCCAGGTTTGACGGAGGGTCCGGCTCACCTACAACAGCAGGAATACCTTTCCTCAATATACCGGCTTTTTCCTGTGCGATTTGCTCCCGGGTATCCCCCAGCCAGTCCTGATGATCAAGCCCAATAGTCGTTAGGATAGCCAAATCAGCATCAACAATGTTAGTGGCATCCAAACGGCCGCCAAGCCCTACCTCCAGAATAATCACATCCAGCCTGGCTGCCTGCAGCATTAGCATTGCCGCGAGCGTGCCGAATTCGAAATAGGTCAGGGAAATCTCCCCTCTTGCCGCTTCTACCTGCTGAAACGCATCACAGTATTCCTGTTCGGGCCTGAGTTGATCATTGATACGTACACGTTCACGATAATCCATCAAATGCGGAGAGCTGTACACGCCTACAGACTTGCCCTGTGCCAGTAACGTCTGTTCGAGAATACGACACGTTGTGCCCTTGCCATTGGTTCCGCCCACTGTGATGACGGTGGCATTTTCGAAATTCAGAGCTATTCGCCGGGCTACATCAGAAACCCGTTCGAGGCCCATATCTATGGCTGTTGGATGGATGGATTCCAGGTAGGAAAGCCATTGCGCCAGAGTACGGTGTTCTGGCGCAATATTGTTACTCGGGGGATTGTTCACTTAATCGGTTCGGTGCAGCTTGCTCAACAGGCCGTGTAATTTATCACGCATTTCCCGACGGTCAACAATCATATCGATGGCTCCCTTTTCCAGCAAAAATTCACTGCGCTGGAAACCGGGTGGCAGTTTTTCACGCACGGTTTGCTCAATAACGCGGGGACCGGCAAAACCAATAAGCGCTTTGGGCTCAGCCACATTGATATCACCCAGCATTGCCAGGCTGGCGGATACGCCCCCCATGGTGGGATCGGTGAGTACTGAGATAAAAGGCAGGCCTTTTTTACTCATTTTTGCCAGGGCAGCCGACGTTTTGGCCATCTGCATCAACGACATCAACGCTTCTTGCATGCGGGCACCACCGCTGGCAGAAAAACAGACCAATGGCATGTTGTGTTCGAGGCAGGCGTTCACAGCCTCCACAAAACGGGCCCCTACTACCGATGCCATTGAGCCGCCCATAAAGGAAAACTCAAAACAGGCAACCGCAATAGGTTTGCCTTTCAGTTTGCCCTGCATAACGACCAAGGCATCTTTCTCATTGGTCGCCTTTTGCGCAGCAACAATTCGATCTTTATAGCGCTTGGAGTCTTTGAATTTAAGTACATCCTGTGGCTCCAGCGAAGCTCCCAGCTCTTTTCGGTCACTGGGGTCAAGGAAACTGTCAATACGCTTGCGGGCAGTGATGCGCATGTGATGATCACATTTAGGGCAAACTTCCAGTTGCTTTTCCAGTTCACTCTTGTAAAGCACTGCCTGACAGGAAGTACACTTGGTCCAGATCCCCTCAGGCACATTACCTTTAGTAGGAGTCTGCGTTCGAGGCAATATTTTTTGAATCCAGCTCATGTAAGGAAGGTCCTTATTGTATTGAGTTGCTCACGCTAACTTGATGCTTATTTACGCACATTTAGGAGCAAGATTTTAACTTTTTATTCTTGAGGGGTATTAGACCACAATACTAAAAAATGCAAAAAACAAAACTGGTCTAAGAAGTTACCAATCCCGTGAATATGTCACTCTTCCGGCAAAAACAAGGGCCCCATAGGCTGGCTGGGAATATCAAAATCGGAAGGGTACGTCACATTTACCAGGTACAGTCCATTAGGCTTGGCGGTGGCTGCTGCCAGACTTCGATTTTTCGCCGCCAGCAACTGTTCCATCCACTCAACTGGCTGTGCACCACAACCCACTTCAATTAACGAACCGGTGATATTACGAACCATGTGATGCAAAAAGGCATTGGCGCGAATGTCCACTACCACGCAGTGGCCCTGCCGGTAGACGGAAACGTGTGTGACATTGCGAAAGGGTGTTTTAGACTGGCAAAGCGCCGCACGAAATGAAGTAAAGTCCTGCTCACCCAACAATGCCTGTGCGGCTTCATGCATACGTTCTGCATCAAGTTGCCGATGCACATGGGTAATACCATTATGAAGTATTGCAGGGCGCATTCTGGCGTTCAGGATCACATAGCGGTAGCGGCGATGAGTGGCCGAAAAACGGGCGTGAAAATCGTCGCTGACTTCCTTACACCAGGTCACGGCGATGGAATCGGGCAGATTGGCATTCACCCCCAGTGTCCAGGCCCTTTGTGGCCGGGGATTGGGGCAATCAAAATGCACTACCTGGCCGGTTGCGTGAACGCCAGCGTCTGTGCGCCCGGCGCACTGCACCTCAATGGGTGTATTGGCCACTGTGGACAACGCTTTTTCAAGATGTTCCTGCACGCTGGGTACTTCACGCTGCCGTTGCCAACCGTAATGCGCAGCACCATCGTATTCAATGCCCAGAGCGATTCGTGTCATTTCACTGCCTGTAAGGTTAAAAATCGGGTAAGTTTAGTCATGCCAGAGAGCAGATGCAATTGCCCAGTTGGCCCAAAACTGGCAGAAACCACTTTGTTGCCTGCGCTGGTGGGCTAAATCACCTGTTTTCCCCCTGACTCTCAACAACCCGGGCAAAATAGGGTACTGTGTTTGCCTCGTAAAACGGGCAACGCAACCCTGCCCTTTGCCAGTAAATTGCCATATCGGGAAACTACCGTGCAAATCCAAATAGATGTGATAGATGCTTTTACCCATCGTCTTTTTAGTGGAAACCCAGCCGCTGTAATAATCACAGAAGAGTGGCTCAGCGTTTCCGTTATGCAGAAAATTGCGATGGAAAACAACCTGTCCGAGACGGCGTTTTTGGTCCCAGCTGGTGCCAACACCTTTGCTATCAGATGGTTTTCACCGCTCACCGAAATTGCCTTTTGCGGACATGCCACGCTGGCATCGGCGTACGTTCTGTTCAGCCGTCAACCAGGGCTGACAAAGCTTATTTTCACCGCACAGAAAATTGGCCGGATGCAGATAACTCTGTCTCCAAAGGGTAAGATACAAATGGATTTTCCCAATACCCGCCCAACCAAGGTTGAACGCTGTCCCGAGGCACTGTTTGACGCGCTGTCTATCCCACCGGCGGAAGTTTTTCAAAACAGCCAGGCCTATTTTGCAGTTTATCCATCCGAAAAAGAAATACTCAATGTAACCGCCAACAGCGATCTGCTGAAAACTCTCGCGCCGCTGGATGTTGTGGTTACTGCCCGCTACAGTGGCACGGACTACGATTTCATTTCCCGCTATTTCTGGCCGGCCAATGGTGGTGATGAAGACCCGGTCACAGGCTCAATCCATACCGGGCTGGCTCCGTTCTGGGCAGAGCGACTCGAAAAAAACACTCTTGTTGCCTACCAGGCCTCGGCCCGGGGAGGAATACTGGAGTGTGAGGTGTGTGAAGAACGAGTAACGATCAGCGGTAATGCAGTACCGTATTTGAGCGGTACTATCAGATTGTAACCAAACAGTATGCCACTCGCGCATCAGGTAAAAAATAACCCTCACACGGAGGGTTATTTAAATTCGGTTTGATGAAGGCCGGCAGCTCTGAGCCAATTTTAGGTTAAACCTACTTGGCTTTACCCTGATTGGCCACGGCATCCATCATCGCCTTGATGGCTTCAGGATCACCAATGTACTGCTTGGAAATTGGTTTCAGATTTTCATCCAGTTCGTAAACCAGTGGCACACCGGTAGGAATATTCAGTTCCAGTACCTCTTCTTCGGTCATGCCATCCAGGTATTTGACCAGCGCGCGCAGGCTGTTGCCGTGAGCAGCAATAATCACCCGCTTTCCGCTTTGAATGGTCGGGCGAATTTCATCATGCCAGTAAGGCAGTACGCGCTCAATGGTCAACGCCAGACTCTCCGCTTTCGGCAGAATGCTTGGATCTACATTGGCATAGCGGCGGTCGTGAGCCGGGAAATGCTCACTGTCGGTATCCACTTCCGGTGGCGGTACATCAAAGCTGCGGCGCCAGATTTTAACTTGGTCTTCGCCGTGTTTGGCAGCGGTCTCCGCTTTATCCAGACCGGTTAGGGCGCCATAATGGCGCTCGTTCAAACGCCAGTGACGCTCTACCGGCAGATAATGCTGCCCCATTTCCTCCAGGGCGATGTTGAGGGTTTTGATAGCGCGCAGCAAAACGGAGGTGTAGGCGATATCAAATTCGAAGCCTGCCTCTTTCAGGGCCTGACCTGCACCTTTAGCTTGGGCAATGCCCGACTCGCTCAGATCGACATCATGCCAGCCGGTGAAGCGATTCTCCAGATTCCACTGACTTTCGCCGTGACGAATGAGTACCAGTTTATACATAAAACGTTACCTTTGAACTTAGTTACCGGGAAATAAAAAACTCGCGGCGCTGCGGCTAATTCGCACAGCAAACATTTGAAAGTGCCACATCATCCTTGATTGTTATATAAAAATCCAGCATACCGTTGACTGATATTACCACTGCTGAACATCCTGCCTTGGCCAACACACCCGTCGCGGCATCATGTCCATGGCAACTGCGCCAGCCCGAACTCGACAAAAAACAGTATCGCGCCAATGGTTCCGCCAACAAGAGTGCCGTTAATACGAACTTTTTGCAGATCTTTACCAATGTTAAGTTCGATCTGCTCGGCCATTTCCCTTTCATCCCAGTTTTCTATTGTCGTGCGAATGTGACTGGTCAGAAATTCTGACAACTCTGGTGCCAGATAACGGGCTGCTTCTGAAAGATGATCGTTTATGGCCTGAGCCAGTTTTGGATCACGATGCAGTGCCTCGCCCAAATCCACCAGTGCCTGATACATGTGCGACGAAAAACGCCCTTTACGGTTTGCCAAATCAGCCAACAGCCAATTCCTTACATCCAGCCAGACTTTGCCGAAATAACGTTTAAGTGCTTTATTTTCCAACAACTTCTCACGCATCACTCCCAGTTTTTGTTGCAGTTCAGGCTCGTTGCGTACCCTCTCAATGTATTCCTGCACGTAACGGTCGAACGCCCGGCGCAGAGGGTGTTGTGGGTCCTCATCAATGTCCTTCAGCGTACTGACGATCGCCCTTACCGCTATTTGTGCCCCCTGCTCGCTGAGCCAACCGGATGGCAGTAATTTCTCGAGCCGGCGATGCTCCTCTTTCAACCAGTCTGTCAGCTTGTGGGCAATTAAAACCTGAGTGTCCGGGTGCTCAGCCATTTTTGCCAGCTGTGAAATGAGTTGATCCAGCACCTGCTGATGGCGGTTATCACTGGTAAGAACATTGAGTGTTCCCTCCGCCAGCGGCACCATATCGATACGTCTCAGTGACGCCGTTGCACTTTCAAACAAAAAGCGCTGTATCGGTTTGTCATCCACGACCCGAATGATACCGGCCAGGAAATCGGCAAGATAATGGGCCAACTTTGTGGCATGTTCAGAACTGCGCAACCATCGCCCCGCCCCTTGGGCGGGCTGGCTTTGGCGAATAAGGATCTCCAGGGCTTCAGCGTTGAAAAACTTGTCCCTGACGAATTCTGACAGTTCCGTCGCTATGGCTACTTTATTGCGGGCAACAATGTTGGTGTGGGGAATTGAGAAGCGGGGAGGAATGGGCCGAAACAACGCAGACACCGCAAACCAGTCAGCAAGCCCACCGACCAGTGCAGCTTCCGAGGCCATTTTTACCAGTTCCACCCATTGCCCGGTACTGTGATGTTTGAAAATACTTGCCCCAATAAACACCATAGCCGCGCCAATCAGCCAGGCCATTGCCTGCTGCTTTGCTTTGGTTAGCTGCTGAGTTTTGTCCAAGTTATATGTCTCCGGTTTCTTCCCCACAAAACGATCGTCCAGCAGCGTTGATATTAATACCACGTCAAAACGTCTTGCGTATGCTTCAGCTAAGGACAATCAGGCCGCCAAGATCGTCGATGCAACAAAAAATATCCATGCTCCCGGCCGTTCAGAACTGGCAGCATAGGGGTACTGTCACTATGCTAGGTGATAAGGTTCCCTACAAAGCGGACACGGACAGCCTGGGAGTTGTTTCAACTATGTGTTTGCCTCGCCTGTGCACTTTCCTGGTGCTCCTATTCACTGTCGGGCAACCGCTGTTATGCAGGGCAAATCAGTCAACCGCCTATCGGATCGCGGTTGAAGATATCGACTACTACCCTATTCAAAATTTTTCCGGGTTCAAAGCTGAAGGTTTTTTGCCTGAACTGCTCGAACTGTTTGTAGAAGACAGCGGCCTGATGTTTGAATTTATCCCTTTACCCCTGAACCGGGTAGCCAGATGGTACCAGGATGGTCTGGTCGACTTTAAAATACCGGACAACGAAAAGTGGTCAGAACTCGTAAGTCCTGGCACCTATTTTAGCCAACCAATCCTGACATTTTGTGAGGAAACCATTGTGTTGAAACAAAATGCCAAAATTCGGGCTCCAGAAGTCAAACGCCTTGGCACTCTGGTTGGCTTTACCCCCTCTCCCCGCTGGAAAAAGCAAATTGCACAGGGTGAGCTTAAACTGGTTCGGGACAGTTCGCTGAAGGTACTGACCCGCATGTTGCTCAATGGGATGGTAGACGGGCTCGATCTGAGTATCGATGCCGTACGGCATCAACTCAACAGCCTGGGACAAGATGAAGATAAGGTCGTGGTAGCGCCAAATATTTCTGCTGGCCACCTGGCCTATCGCATGTCGAGCGTGAATCATCCTGAAGTCATTGCTCTGTTCAACGATTTTCTGTTACGCCACCACGATAGTATTCGCCGGTTGGCTGACTCCTACCGCCTGGAGCAGCTGCCAGGCTGCCCTCCCATCTTTTTGCGTACGGAATTTGAAACCGGAAATAAGACCGGAAGTCCATAACCGGAATTGAACCAGCGTCATCCGCGCCTGGTTTTAGGCCTTGGCGAAACCGGAGTTTCCTGCCGGGTGTCATGCCTGGAATCACTTCTGGCACGATGTTTTTTTACCGAGCGCCGCATGCGGCTGAGGCGGGTGTGATCGAGTTTGTTTTGGCGTGAATCCACCATGCTGTCTGATTCATCCGGCAGTTGTACCAGTTTACGTAACTCATTCACCTGCTCCAGCGGCAACTCTACCCAGGCACCAAGGGGCAAACGTTTTTGCAGTTCAATGGGCCCGTAACGCACTCTCAACAAACGGCTAACCTGCAAGTTCTGCGATTCCCACAAACGCCGCACTTCCCGGTTTCTGCCTTCCGCCAGCGTTACATTAAACCACTGGTTCATACTTTCATCGTCTTTGGTGCGGGGCTTTATGGAAGTAAACCGGGCTTCACCGTCATCCAGCTTCACACCCTTTTTTAGAATATTCAGGGTCTGATTCGGCACTTCACCAAAAACACGAACTGCGTATTCACGTTCAACTTCGCACTTGGGGTGCATCAAACGGTTTGCCAGCTCACCGTCGTTAGTAAATAACAGTAGTCCGCTGGTATTCACGTCCAGCCTCCCCACCGCAATCCAGCGGCCATTACGGATGGCTGGCAGGCGATCGAAGACAGTCGCACGCCCTTCCGGATCTTTGCGGGCACACAACTCGCCTTCCGGTTTGTTGTACATCAGCACCCGACACACGGACTTTTCTACCTGACGGGACAACAAATGCCCGTCGACACGAATTTGGGCACTATTGTCAACCCGATCACCGAGAGTGGCAATGTGGCCGTCAACCGACACCCGGCCCTGCTCTATCCACTTTTCCATCTCACGGCGGGAACCCAGGCCTTGGTTGGCCAGGACTTTTTGAAGCTTTTCAGTCATCAATGATCATGCTCTATTGTTCAGCCAGTCAGTTAAAGTTGCGAGTACTGCACTTGACCAGCCGAAATAACTTTATTGAATGGGTTGATCGACGATTTGTGCATCGACCATCTTTTCGAACGCTTCGGCACTGGGCAATTCCGACAGCGAACGCAATGAAAAATAATCCAGAAATGTCCGGGTGGTGGCGTATAACGCCGGTCTGCCCGGCACTTCCTTGTGGCCCACCACTTTAACCCAGTCCCGTTCCGTGAGGGTTTTCATAATATTACTGCTTACAGCCACACCACGAACCTGCTCTATCTCACCCCGGGTAATAGGCTGACGATAGGCAATCAAAGCCAGCGTCTCAAGCATCGCCCTGGAATAACGGGGCGCAGTTTCCTGCCACAACACACTCAACCAGGGGCTTAAACTGTCCAGAGACTGAAACCGATAGCCACTGGCCACTTCAACCAACTGGATACCCCGTGGCTGATAATCCAGAACCAGTTCTTTCAGAACATCGTTTAGCGCTTTGTCGCTGACCTGGAACTCCGCCAGCACAGTTTCCCGCAGACGGAGTTTGCTAACCGGCTTATCAGACACAAACAGGGTTGCCTCTACCAACTGTTTGAGCTGGGCTTTATTGATTTTCTTCATAGCTGCCTAATTTTACATGAATTCGGGCATAAGGTCCTGCCTGAACGCAAATCAGTAACTGTTCCTTCACCAGCTCAAGTATCGCAAGGAATGAAACCACCACACCCGCTTTACCTTCCTCTACGGTGAACAGCTCCTCCAGCGGCGTATATCGGGAGGCCGATACTACCGACAGGATCAACGACATACGTTCACGGGTGCTCAGTGCTTCCCGCTCAATGGTATGATGTTCAAAGGCCGCAGCCCGCTTCATGGCGTGGCTGAACGCCAGTACCAGTTCCTGCAGGGAAACTTCCGGCTCAACCCTAAGCGGCTGCACGGATTCATGAACCGCAACCTGCACGGCGTGAACGTCCCGTTCAAGTCGGGGCTGGGCATCCAGATCTTCTGCTGCCTGTTTAACCAGTTCGTATTCCTGCAAACGCCGGATCAATTCAGCTCTGGGGTCTTCCTCGTCTTCGGGGGCATCACTGCGCCTGGGAAGCAACAATCGGGATTTTATTTCTGCCAGTATCGCCGCCATCAGCAGGTATTCAGCTGCAAGCTCCAGTTTCAGCGTGCGCATCACCTCAACATATTCCATGTACTGAGCGGTGATCTGCGCAACCGGTAACGAGGTGATATCGAATTTCTGCTTTCGGATAAGATACAAAAGCAAATCCAGCGGACCTTCGAACGACTCGAGAATCACTTCCAGTGCGTCCGGCGGAATGTAGAGGTCCTGCGGTTTCTCGATAAGCGCTTCACCGTTGATAAACGCAAGCGGCAACGGTTGCTGCACGGGCTCATTGTGTTCAGACCCGGTTCGCTCTGCTTCTTCAATTACGGCTTGCTGATCTTCCGACATCCACTGCTCTCTATGGCACTACGCAAACGGGCTGATATCGCCACTGCCATGGCGGATGATTTCAGCTGTACCTTCGGACAAATCAATCACAGTCGTAGGCTGTTCACCCAAATAGCCACCGTGAATGATCAGACCCACCCGCTTTTCCAGTTTTTCACGAATTTCATCCGGATCTGACTCCGCCACGCTGGCGCCGGGTAAAATGAGCGACGTGGACATCAGCGGCTGATCGAGGGTTTCCAGCAATTTCAGCGCAATGGTGTTATCCGGAACCCGCAATCCTATGGTCTTGCGTTTGGGATTTTGCAACCTTCGGGGCACTTCGCGGGTTGCTTTGAGAATGAAGGTGTACGGACCGGGCGTGTTGTTTTTAATTTGTCTGAACGCCACGTTGTCAACTTTGGCGTAGATTGACAGCTCCGACATATCCCGGCACATCAGTGTAAAGTTGTGATCTTTGTCAATTTGCCGCACCTGACACAAACGGTCCAGCGCGTGTTTGTCTTCCATCTGACAGCCAATGGCGTAACCAGAGTCGGTGGGATACACCACCACTTCGCCCTGCTTAATCAGCTCGCAGGCCTGGTTCAATAACCTTTGTTGAGGGTTGTCCGGATGAATGTAAAAGAATTGGCTCATGATGCACCCTTAATCAGTGTTGCAATGCCAGTGGCCAATTGTGCCATATTGGCGTAAGGGCCGGGTCGAGGTTCAAATTTCTGCCCAATTCTGTCCAGCGCGAAGGAAAATGAAAATCCGACCCAGCAGATGCCAGCAACCCATATTCCACAGCCAGCCCGGCAATAATTTTCTGTTTGTCCGGGTTCAGGCCCGGAAACACAGCTTCGATGCCGTCACCACCGGCGCTGGCATATTCAGCCACCAGCCGCCTCAGCCACTTGGTGGTCATATCGTAATGCGCAGGGTGGGCCAGCACAGCCTGCCCCCCGGCTTGCTGGATCCAGCCAATGGCCTGTTCGATGCTCGGCCACTCGGCGCTAACCGATGCACGCTTACCTTTACCGAGGTATTTTTTAAAAGCCGCATCCATGTTTGCCACACCGTAATCGCTGACCAGAGCACGGGCAAAATGCGCCCGTGTCACCTGCCCGACTCCGGCCAGACTGCGGGCTTTTTCCAGCACACCTTCAAAACCACATTTAGCCAGCTTTTCACCGATTTTAGCCGCCCTTTCATTACGCGTTTTTGTTTGTTGTGCCAGTTTCTCAGTCAGGCACGGGGCCTTTCTGTCCACATTCAGGCCGACAATATGAATGTCAAATCCATGCCAGCGGGTAGATATTTCAACGCCGTCAATAATCTGCATCGGTCGTTTCTGCCCGGCCTGACATGCATGGGCTTCGTCAAGGCCTGCGACGGTATCATGATCAGTGATGGCCAGTACGTCCACCTGCATGGTATGCGCCCGAAGCACGAGTTCAGAAGGCGTTAGCTGGCCATCAGAAAAACGGGTATGGCTATGTAGATCGATTTTAAATTTCTTATGCAAATTAGCGGTTGACACAACTTCGTTTTTGTTTTCTTCTATACACCACAGTATACGTTCTAAGTACTTCGATGCCTATCGAAGTTTTTAGCCAGAGAATTATGACCAATGCTCAATCAATTACCTGACAGCCCACTCAAAGGCGCAATTTGGTGGTGGCACTCCCTGACTTAACGGGCGGTGTAAGCGTTGGTGCGCAATGATCACAAGAAAGGCCCGTTCAAACGGGCCTTTTTTTTTCTTTTTCGCAGTCGGAGAATGCGACAATGAGTTTAGCTGAACTGGGTAGCACCCCGGGAAAAGTGGAAACAATGGACAGGCTGGAGTCGTTTACCATCGACCCACTCAGCGCCTTTGCCCATTTGTGTGCAGAAAAGCCTAATGCGTTGCTGTTGGAATCAGCCGAGATAGACAGTAAGGACAACCTGCAAAGCCTGTTGATGGTGGACGCCGCACTGCGCCTGGAATGTAATAGCCAGCAGGTGAGAGTGCAGGCTCTCACCGATAATGGCCGCTCGGTATTGCCTTTGTTCAGTAAGTATTGCCCGTCAGGGATTGACTGCGAAGTAAATGAAAGCGCTGCTGTTTTAAGCTGCGGAGCACCCGAACCTTCACTCGACGAGGACAGCCGTCTGAAAGCACCAAGTGTGTTTGATGCCCTGCGGCTCATAGTGAAACAGATTTCCCCCATCCGACAGGACCCCCACGCGGTGTTCATGGGCGGTGTGTTTGCCTATGACTTACTGGCCACATTCGAATCTTTGCCGGAAGTGCAACAGGGCGAAAACGATTGCCCGGACTATGTATTTTATCTGGCTGAAACCCTGCTGACGATTGACCACCAGGCCGGTCAGACCCGTCTGATTGGCAGTGTATTCAGTGGCCCCAACGTGGCGCAAAACTATTTTGCCATCGCGCAACGGCTGGAGTACCTGCAAAGCCAGCTGAAAACTATCACCCCATCCCAGGCCAGAACGGCCACCACTCACCAGGATGCGCTGGACGTTGCGGTGGACAAGGACGATGCGCGGTTTTGCGAAGATGTGCTGGCATTGAAATCCCACATACTTGCCGGCGACATTTTTCAGGTTGTACCCTCGCGAACGTTTTCTCTGCCCTGCCCCTCTCCCCTAACCGCCTACGCCCAACTTAAACAACACAATCCCAGCCCCTACATGTTCTATATGCAGGATAAGGAGTTCACTATTTTTGGCGCCTCGCCGGAATCCGCACTCAAGTACGACGCCAAGTCCAACCAGGTAGAGATATACCCCATTGCCGGGACACGCCCGCGGGGTAAACGGGCCAATGGTGAACTGAACCCGGACCTGGACAGCCGCATCGAACTGGACCTGCGTGAGGATACCAAGGAAAAAGCCGAGCACATTATGCTGGTGGATCTGGCACGTAACGACGTCGCCAAAGTCAGTCAGCCAGGCACCCGTTACGTGAAAGATTTACTCAAAGTGGACCGCTACTCCCACGTCATGCACCTGGTATCCCGGGTTGTTGGCCAGTTGCATCAGAATCTTGATGCGCTGCATGCGTACCAGGCCTGTATGAATATGGGAACGCTGGTTGGTGCCCCCAAGGTGTCTGCCGCAACCCTGATTCGTGGCGTTGAGGGCAAACGCAGAGGAAGCTACGGTGGTGCCGTAGGTTACATCAATGGTCAGGGTGACATGGATACCTGCATTGTGATCCGCTCGGCCTTTGTCAAAAATGGCCGTGCTTACATCCAGGCTGGCGCAGGCGTGGTGCACGACTCCGACCCACAGGCGGAAGCGCAGGAAACCCGCAGCAAAGCCCAGGCTGTGATAAACGCAGTGCAGGCCTCACAACACACCGGGGAGGCATTATCATGAGCCAGTCCGTCAGCGTTTTTCTGCTCGATAATATCGACTCATTTACTTACAACCTGGTAGACGAATTGCGTGCCATGGAACTCAACATTCTGGTTTACCGCAACACCGTTGATGCACAAACCCTGTTTGCCCGCATGAATGAAGAAGCGGCACAGCGCCCAGTGTTGCTGCTTCTTTCGCCCGGCCCCGGAGCTCCGCATGAAGCTGGTTGCATGCCTGAACTCATACAGCTGGTGCAGGGAAAATTCCCGGTTTTGGGCATTTGCCTTGGTCATCAGGCCATTGTGGCCCATTACGGCGGCGAGGTTGGCCGTGCTGCAGAAGTGGTGCACGGCAAAGCCTCACCACTGAGCCATTCTGGCGAAGGCCTGTTTGCCGGCCTGCCACAACCGCTGTATGTCGCCCGCTACCACTCCCTGGTCGCAACCCGCTTGCCGGATTGCCTGACTGTTGTAGCCAGCTATGGTGACACGCCCATGGCGGTATATCACCCGCATGACAGGATGCTGGGATTCCAGTTTCACCCGGAATCGATTCTGACCGCCCAGGGCAGCCAGTTACTGATGCAAAGTATTGATTATCTCACCAGGGAGGGAACTGCCCATGTATGATGCGCACGCCGTGCTGGAACAACTCTTTTCCGCTGGTGATCTCAGCCAGACCCAGGCATTCGGCCTGTTCAACAGCATCATGCATGGTGAACAGCCCGAGTCCGTTATTGCGGCTGTCCTTACCGCTCTTAAAATCAAAGGCGAAACGCCTAATGAAATTGCCGGGGCCGCCAGTGCCATGGTTTCCAACGCCCTGCCCTTTCCTAGGCCAGACTACCCGTTTGCCGACATCGTGGGTACCGGAGGTGACGGCCACAACACCATTAATATTTCCAGTGCAGCGGCGGTGGTCTCGGCGAGCTGTGGGGTAAAAGTGGCCAAACACGGTAATCGCAGTGTGTCGAGCAAATCCGGCTCGGCGGATCTGTTCAAAACCTTTGGTATTAAATTAGACATCAGCCCACAAACTGCACGTAAATGTCTCGATGAGGCCAATTTCTGCTTTTTGTTTGCTCCGGTATACCATGCCGGTATGCGTCATGCCGCCCCCGTTCGCGCGGCGCTGAAAACCCGCACCCTGTTTAATGTTCTTGGCCCGCTTGCCAACCCGGCCGGGCCAACCCATGGTGTATTTGGAGTGTATTCGCCAAAGCTGCTCGAAGCCTATGCCAATACGCTGATGCTTCTGGGCCAGCACCGCGCCATGATCGTACATGGTTCAGGCCTGGACGAGCTTGCACTGCACGGTGAATCTCAGGTTTTCGATTTGGAGCACGGCGACATTCGCAAGCTTACCGTCACGCCTGCAGATTTCGGATTGCCGTCTTATCCGCTTAGCGCTATTGAAGGTGGTGAACCGGAGGATAACCGCAAAATGATTGAAGCCGCACTGGCCGGAGAGGGCCAGGAAGCGCACCGTATGGCGATTGCCATGAATGCCGGTGCTTTGCTGACGGTTACCGGCAAAGCCGATACTTTCCGTCAGGGCGCCGAAATGGCCATCGCCAGTATGGAAGCAAGCAAGCCACTGGACACCCTTAAACACGTCGGCAAGCTGGCACAGGAGGAAACCGCCAATGGCTAATGTGCTCGAAAAAATTGTTGCCGATAAACGCATTGAGCTGGAAGGTCGCAAAGCCAGCCTGCCATTGGAACACTTCCGGCAAAGCCTGACACCTTCAGACAAAAGCCTGTTCGAAGCACTGAAAGCGCCGAACGCCGGTTTTATTCTGGAATGTAAAAAGGCGTCTCCATCGAAAGGGCTGATTCGTGAAGTGTTCGATCTGGATGAAATCCTCGATGCATACACACCTTACGCCGCCGGTATTTCGGTGCTGACCGATGAAAAATACTTTCAGGGCAGCTATGACTACCTTCGTTACGTCACCGGGCGGGTAACCCAGCCTGTGCTCAACAAAGACTTTTTCGTGGATGAGTACCAGGTCTACCTTGCCCGTCATTGTCAGGCCGACGCCATTTTGCTGATGCTCAGCGTACTGAGTGATGACGA
Organism: Alteromonas aestuariivivens; assembly: GCF_003367475.1. Taxonomy (GTDB): domain Bacteria; phylum Pseudomonadota; class Gammaproteobacteria; order Enterobacterales; family Alteromonadaceae; genus Alteromonas; species Alteromonas aestuariivivens. The sequence continues at coordinate 66,821 of NZ_QRHA01000012.1, read as the reverse complement.
ATACCGGCAACTTGCCGCAATTGCAGACTCACTGGCGCTGGACATCCTCACGGAAGTCAGTAACGAGCAGGAAATGCAGCGCGCGATTGCACTCAAAGCCAGTATCATCGGCATCAACAATCGAAATTTGCGCGATTTGTCGACCGATCTGGCCACCACCGAGAAACTGGTGCCCGTGCTCAGGGAAGCCACGCACGACTATGTGGTGATTTCTGAGTCTGGCATTTATACCCATCAGGACGTACTTCGGCTGGCGCCGCTGTGCAACGGCTTTCTGGTTGGCAGTGCGCTGATGGCGCAGAGTGACCTCAATACTGCTGTCAGGCAACTGGTACTGGGAACGGTCAAAGTGTGTGGTCTCACCCGTGCCGAAGACGCCCGCCATGCCTTTGAGCTCGGCGCCACTTTTGGAGGCCTTATATTCACGCCCAAATCGAAGCGGCATATTTCATTATCAGACGCGGCCTCACTGGTCAGCCAGGTTTCAGGCAGCTATGTGGGAGTGTTCGTCAACCAGCCTGCAGAACAAGTGGCTGAGTTTGCCACGCAACTGGCGCTAAATGCGGTGCAATTGCACGGCCAGGAAAACGCAGAATATCGCCAACGTCTGCGCACTCTGCTTCCCAATGAATGTCAGATTTGGCAGGCTTGCGGTGTCAAGGCCACACTGCCCCAAAATCTGGATGAGCTGCTGCAGGAAACCAGCACGGACAAAGTCCTGCTGGATTGCCAGGTGGGCAGCCAGACCGGCGGGACCGGACAGCAGTTTGACTGGCAGTTACTCGCCGGGCTGGAGCACAAAAACAAGCTCGTACTGGCAGGCGGCATCGGCCCGGAGAATATCAGTACCGCACTGCGAACCGGCGTTTCAGTGGTGGATGTCAATTCCGGCGTCGAAACAGCCCCCGGAGAGAAGTCTGCCTCAAGACTAACCGAATTGTTTGGGCGATGTCGGCAGTATTGAACTGCTGAGCACCGCACCTTTTTGCACTTTGCATAAACAGGACAACACATGAATCAACTAGACTCAAAATTTGGCGAATTCGGCGGCATGTACGTGCCAGAATTGCTGATACCGGCACTGGACCAGCTTGAAAAAGCCTTTCTGGACGCCAAGGATGATCCGGAATTCAATCGCGAATTTTTGGCCCTGCTCAAGGACTACGCCGGTCGCCCGACAGCCATGACCCTGACCCGCAATTTGGTTAGCAACCCTCTGGTCAAGCTTTACCTGAAGCGGGAAGATTTATTGCATGGTGGAGCACACAAAACCAATCAGGTACTGGGGCAGGCATTGCTGACCAAGCGCATGGGTAAAACCGAGGTAATTGCAGAAACCGGAGCAGGCCAGCACGGTACTGCGACGGCCCTTGCCTGTGCACTGCTGGGCCTGAAAGCCCGAATTTACATGGGCGCCAAAGATGTTGAACGCCAGGCCCCGAACGTATTTCGTATGCGCCTGATGGGCGCAGAAGTGATCCCGGTAAATTCCGGTTCCGGCACGCTGAAGGACGCAGTGAATGAAGCCCTGCGCGACTGGTCAGCCAACTACGACACCGCCCATTACCTGCTGGGTACAGCTGCCGGCCCACACCCCTTTCCAACCATTGTGCGTGAATACCACCGCATGATTGGTGAAGAAACCCGCGCCCAGATTATGGAAAAAGAAGGCCGGCTGCCAGATGCAGTTGTGGCGTGTGTCGGCGGCGGTTCGAACGCCATCGGCATGTTTGCGGATTTTATTGATGAACCGAGCGTACGCCTGGTTGGCGTTGAACCTGCCGGCAAAGGCCTGCATACCGCCGAGCATGGCGCTGCCATCTGTACCGGCACCAAAGGCATATTGCACGGTGCCTACTCGTTCATTATGCAGGACAAAGACGGGCAAATTGAAGAGAGCTATTCCGTATCAGCAGGGCTGGATTACCCGGCAGTGGGCCCCCAGCACGCCTATCTGGCGGATACCGGGCGCGCTGAATACGTCGCGGTCACCGACGAGGAAGCCCTTAACGCCTTTCAGTTGATGGCACGAAAAGAGGGCATCATTCCAGCGCTGGAATCATCGCATGCCCTTGCCCACGCCCTGAACATGGCTGATGAAGCCGAAGAAGAAACCATTATTGTGGTCAACCTGTCCGGTCGAGGTGACAAAGATCTGGATCACGTAATCAAAATTTTAAAGGAAGGCCACAATGGATAGATACCAAACGCTTTTTGCCCGCCTGGACGACAGCAACGAAGGTGCCTTTGTACCATTTGTAATGATTGGCGATCCGGACCTTGAAACCTCGGAAGCCATTATTCGCCGCCTGATTGAAAGCGGAGCCGATGCACTGGAACTGGGGATCCCCTATTCCGACCCTATTGCCGATGGCCCCACCATCCAGGCAGCCAGCATCCGTGCGCTTTCCAACAAGGTTACACCCGATGCCTGCCTGCAACTGCTTAAACGAATCCGCGCCGATTATCCGGACGTACCGGTTGGCCTGTTGTTGTACAGCAACCTGGTGATGGTTAAAGGCATTGATGCCTTTTACGTGCAGGCCAAAGACGCCGGTGTTGACTCGATTTTAGTGGCTGATATTCCATTAAGGGAGGCAAAACCTTTTTTAAGCGCTGCTACCCAAACGGGTATCAATCAGATCCTGATTGCGCCGCCCAACGCCACTGAAGAAATCCTGGCCCAAATTGGCGAACACTCTTCCGGTTACACCTACCTGTTAGGCCGTGCCGGGGTTACAGGGGCAGAAACCGCTGCCGACATCCCGGCAGCAGATTTAATTGAACGCCTGCAACAGGTGCAATGCGCTCCGCCATTGCTGGGTTTTGGTATATCTACCCCACAACAGGTGAAAACCGCGATTGAAGCCGGAGCTGCCGGTGCCATCAGCGGCTCTGCCACAGTCAACATTATTGCCGCCAATCTCGATGACAAAGAAACGATGTTAAAGCAACTGGATGAATTTGTTCGCGCCATGAAAGCCGCAACGCAAAAAGGATAACCCAATGTATTACATGATTTGCGCCACCGATGTGGAAAACAGTCTGGAAAAACGCCTCGCAGCCCGCCCGGCTCATATTGAGCGGCTTGAAGCGCTCAAGGCTGAAGGACGCCTTCTGATTGCCGGCCCGTTCCCCGCCATCGACAGCCCGGATCCCGGGCCTGCCGGATTCACCGGCTCGCTGGTTGTGGCGGAATTTGACTCTCTACAGGCTGCGCAAGCCTGGGCCGCAGCCGACCCCTATGTGGCGGCTGGTGTTTACGCTGACGTTGTGGTCAAGCCTTATAAAAAAGTGCTGCCCTGAGCCTCAGGGCCAGGTCGCAATACCTGGCCCCCTTTTTCCAAAGTCTTTTTTCGTATGACAGGCATGGTGCGCTCGCATCGCATTTATGGCGCCGTACAACCCCAATCCCAATTCAGGCACGATTCAGTTGAATTTGCTATTCTGTTAGCGCATTGTACCTGTAATACAATAAAGCCAATGGCTGGCGGCAACTTATCAATTCCGCCCATAAAAATAAAAAATAGCAGTGTATGTCCATAAACACGTCAGAGGGGTTATGAAAGGTTCAAAAGGATCCTGGTTTGCCATGCTGTGGCTGGTCTGCATTTCGGTGCTGGCTGCACCTGATGCGCATGCACAACAGCAAAACGGCAATGACAACAAAACCATCGATAAGGCCCAGGCTGCGAAGCGGGCCGCTCAGAAAGTGGATGGCAGGGTACTGCGTGTGGACCAGAGCGCCAACAAGTACCGGGTCAAGGTACTCAAGAAAAATGGCCGGGTAGTCTCTGTAGACGTCGACAGACGCTCCGGCCAGGTAAAACCCGTTCAGGAGCAGTAACAATGCGGATATTGATTGCCGAGGATGACAGCCGGCTACTCACTCAGTTAGACACCCTGATGCAACAAAACGGCTACAGTGTCGATTTGGCCGACAACGGTAATCATGCGCTGTACCAGTTAAAGGAATACCCTTACGATTTGGCCATCATAGATATAGGCCTGCCCTTGCTGGACGGCTTTGATGTCATCCGTCAGGCAAGACAGAGTGATGTGCGTTGCCCTGTCCTTATCCTCACGGCCCGTGACCGCTGGCAGGAAAAAGTTGAAGGGCTGGATGCCGGTGCCGACGATTACCTGACCAAACCGTTTCATAATGAAGAACTGCTGGCCAGGGCAAAAGCCCTGATCCGCCGCGCTTCCGGGCAGGCCAACCCAACCATACAGCTTGGCCCCATATCACTGGACACAGTGGCCGGAGAAGTACGCCTTGACGATGCCCCCCTTGAGCTCACAGCTTATGAATACAAGGTGATGGAATACCTGATGCTGAACCCGCAAAAAGTGGTCTCAAAAACCGAACTCACCGAACACATTTACGACCAGGATTTTGACCTCGACAGCAATGTGATCGAAGTGTTCGTGGGCCGATTGCGCAAAAAGCTCGACCCCTCAGGTACCCTCAAACCAATCGAAACCCTGCGTGGCCGAGGCTACCGAATCAATCGTCAATTATGAAGGAAGTCTCGCTTCGTGTTCGCTCTGTGATGCTGGCCGTTGTGATGCTGGGGTTATTCATCCCCACCACAACAGTGATCCTCGACAAGGCATACACCAGCAGCCTGATCCAAGCGAAGCTCAATGAGCTCAAACTCATGAACCTGGCGCTGGTTTCGGCATTCGAACTCGACGGCGCCATACCCTACATGCCTGAGTTACTGTACGAAGAGCAGCTCAACATACCCGATTCAGGGTACATGGGCCTGATTGTGTTTCGTGACAATATAGTGTGGCAGTCGGCGTCCGCCCTGCACCACCCGATGAGCTCACCACCACCCGCGCCCGACGTTGGGGAGGAACGCTTTCTGAGCCAGTACCCTGCGCCGTTTGATGAACAGAAGGAATACTTTGCGTATGCCTTCACTGCAGAGTTTGCCTCACAGGCTGATTTTGAACCTGTGCACTTCTACATTTTTAACGACAAAAGTGAATTTTCCGCTGAACACAAGGCCTTTTTGGGCACAGTGTGGCAAGGCATGCTGATACTGGCCGCAGGCATGCTGGCGCTGCTGTTCGTGGGCATGAACCGGGTCCTTGCGCCGGTGCGGGCTCTCATCAGCGACATCAAGCAAACCGCCAGAGGAGAGCAAAACACGCTGGAAGGCAATTACCCGGTGGAATTTGACGGGCTTAAAAACAGCATTAACCAACTGCTGCAGTTTGAAGCACAACAGCGCAGCCGCTATAAAAATCGCCTCGGGGATTTGGCCCACAGCCTGAAAACGCCGCTGGCGGTTGCTATGAATACCGAAAATCTGCCCGTCCAGGCAAAAGATGCCATGCAACACATAAACCAGCTAATACAGCGCCAGCTAAAACGGGCCTCAGCTGGCCAAAGCGGTTGGCAAACTGCTGTAACCATAGGCCCGATTGCACATAAAGTCTGTGCCGCGCTGAACAAAGTATACCAGGACAAACGCCTGCAAATTGAACTCACCGACGACGCTAACGCCCGGTTTCTGGGTGACGAAACTGACCTGATGGAATTACTCGGCAACCTGCTCGATAACGCCTGTAAAGCAGCTCGAAAACGGGTGCACCTGACGCTGCAAAACCATGCCCGCTGGTGTGAAATCCGAATTGAAGACGACGGCCCAGGCATTCCTGAAGAGAAGCGTACCAACCTGCTTAAACGGGGCGAGCGGCTCGACACCTACACCGAAGGGCAAGGCATCGGTCTGGCGGTGGTCAGCGACCTGGTTGATATCTACCAGGGCCGCCTTAAAATCGAACGTTCTGCAACTCTTGAAGGGGCCAGCATAACACTGGAATTCCCCTACCCGGATTAAACCGCTGGCTGTTGCGGTGCAGGTTCCGCCTCGCTTGAGAGCAGCACTGCAAGCCATTTACTCTCTTCCCGCGATTCCAGTGCAATTTTTACCACCATGGTCAGCGGAACCGACAACAGCATACCAACGGTACCCAGCAACCAGCCCCAGAATATCAAAGACAGAAATACCACCAGCGTAGACAGCCCCATACCCCGCCCCATCAGCCGCGGTTCAACCAGGTTGCCCATAATGGTATTAACCAGCACAAAACCAAGTGCAGCAAGCCCTGCAGAGGCAAGACCGTATTGTACGAAGGCGATGAGCACCGCGGGTAAGGCGGCGATGATGGAACCAATATTGGGAATGTAATTGAGCATAAAGGAAAGCACAGCCCACAGCATGAAATGATCCACATCCATAACATACAGCCACACGCCGATAAATACACCGGTAGCCAGGCTGACCATGGTTTTGATGGCCAGATAACTGTTCACAGAACGAATAAAGCGGTCGATGTGCTGCATTTTCATTTGCGGATCAGCCATTGCAATATGCAGGCGTTGGGGAATGCTTTCGGCTTCAAACAGCATAAATATGACTGTCAGCAGGATCAGAAACAGGTTTGACAGCACGCCCCCCATGCCGGTGATAAAATTGGTCGCCATCGACATGGCATCTCCGGGGTCGAACTGGTTGGTAAGGAGTTCCTGATTAAGGTGAATGTTATAACCCGCCAGTTTATCCACCAGCCAGGTAAATTCTTCCGACAGCTGTTGCCGGTATTCTGGCAGATTCGCGCGGAATTCAGACATGGACTGACCTACCAGCCCTGCCAGTAAAAATCCAAAAAACACAATAAGCAGTATTACAAAAAACACCGACGCCCAACGGGGTATCCGGTGACGTGACATCCAGTTAATCAGCGGACTGCAGGCTATGGCAATAAACACCGAAAGAAAAAACGGTACCATTATGGCGCTGGCGGCTTTTACCCCGGCCATCACCACAACTAAACAAGCCAGAACAATCAAGACCTTGGCAGTAGGAGATTTCAGTTCCATAATCACACAAAATAATTCAGACCAGACTCAACGCTAGCAAATTTATTACTGCATGGATACCACCAGATAAAAGAGAGAAAGATGCAACTGAATCAAGCCACAATTAAAATTAAAAATCTGCGACTGCGCACCTACATCGGCATAAACGACGACGAAATCCGTAATAAGCAGGATGTGGTAGTGAACGTGAAAATTCATTACGACGCACAGCGAGCCACCGATTCCGACAACATGGACGATGCGCTTAACTATAAAACCGTAACCAAGGCGATTATCCGGCTGGTTGAAGACAACCGCTTTTCCCTGCTGGAGAAGCTCACTTCCGACATACTCGAAGTGGCATCCCAGCACCCCTGGGTCACCAGCGCGGAAGTCGAAGTGGACAAACCCCATGCATTGCGTTTTTCTGACTCGGTTTCTTTGACCCTGTCCTGCAGCAAGGCGTAGCAATCTTAACCGACCGACATGCCTGACCCGCTCAAGGAGGCTATGTGAACATACTGATGACTGGCGCGACCGGACTGATTGGCAGACATTTCATTGCACGTTTTGCCTCGCAATACCGTTTTACGGTGTTGAGCCGCAACCCTGAGCGCGCCAGACAATTGCTCAGCAATGTAAACACCATCGGTTCGCTTGGTGAACTAAACGATTTGAGTGACTTTGATGCTGTAATCAATCTTGCCGGCGAACCCATTGCAGACAAACGCTGGACCTCCAGGCAAAAACAGCGCATTTGCGAGAGCCGCTGGTCGGTTACAGAAGAACTGGCAACCGCAATTCGAGCATCCGAAAAACCACCGTCGGTGTTTATCTCTGGCTCAGCGATTGGCTTTTATGGTCGCCAGGGGCCGGCCCCGGTAACGGAGTCCCGCCATCAGGTGCACGATGAATTTACCCATCAGGTATGCCGTAAATGGGAAGAGCTGGCATTGACTGCACAATCAGCAGAGACGCGGGTCTGCTTGCTCAGAACCGGAATTGTGCTGGCGAAGGACGGTGGTGCACTGGAAAAAATGGCGGTGCCATTTCATTTCGGGCTGGGCGGTAAACTGGGAAGCGGTGAACAGGTTATGTCATGGATCCACATAGACGACATGGTTGAAGCAATGCAATTTCTGCTCACCCATCCCCAATGCCAGGGCCCTTACAATCTGACCGCGCCACATCCGGTCAGCAACCGCGAATTCACCAAATCTCTGGGCAGCGCACTGCACAGGCCTACATTTTTCACGGTTCCGGAAACCGTACTGAAACTGGCTTTGGGTGAAACCTCCGAACTGCTTCTAAGCGGCCAGAGTGTGTTGCCTGATCGCCTGCAAAAAGCCGGTTTCGTGTTCAGGTACGAAAGATTGCCATCGGCACTCAACGCGATATTCAGCTAACCACGAAACCCGCTCAGAAAGCGTTCAGTGCTTTCGTAGCAACGTCCGGTTCAGACCATTCGTCGCAACAGCTGAACCGTATTCAAGGATAACAACCGCCAGCACCCCAAAGCACCGAGCACTCCAACCACACAGGCCCCCACAACCGGAGCTATCAGCCAGTAAGGCAGGTGAAGTGAGGCCTGCATCTGAAACACCTGGGTTTGCAGCATGTATAAACTCAGTTCATTGGTAACCGCAGCCATAAAGCCGGCCACTAGCCCAATGATGATGAATTCATTAATCACACTGAGGCGGATGAGACTGCCCCGCGCCCCAAGTGTGCGCAAGATCGCCAATTCCTGTTGACGCTCGTCCATGCTCGCCTGCACCTGGGCTATCAACACCAGACTGCCTGCGGCCAGAACCAGCACAAGAATAAACTCCACTGCCAGCGAAACCTGACCGACAATATCCCTTAGCTGGTTAATACGGGTGTCCACATCAAACAGGGTAACCGAAGCAAAAGGTGCCAGTAGTGCTGTCAGCTCCGCTTTCCGTTCTGCGGGCAAATGGAAACTGGTGATGTAGGTTGGCGAAAAAGCCTGCATGGCTGAAGGCTCAAGCACAAAAAAGAAATTGGGTTGCATGGTTTGCCAGTTCACTTCCCGAAGACTGGTCACCCTGGCCTGGATCACCTCACTGCCAATATTGAAGGTAAGCACATCTCCAAGGCCAATATCGAGTCGCCCGGCGATTTCCTTCTCAACGGACACCTGGTGCAGAGTATCACTCTGCTGGGTAGGCTCGCTCCCCTGCCAGCTACCTTCCACAATCCGGTTCTCTTTTTGCAGAGTGTAACTCCAGGTCAGATTGGCTTCGCGCCCCAGCCCCTCTCGCCCTTCGCGGGGGCCTTGCTGCTCCTCCTTGGTGATCTCGGTATTGACCTGCTCGTCGTTTACCGCAACAAACCGCCCCCGTACAACCGGGTAAAAATCCTCCACACCCACGCCTTGCTGGGTGAAATGAGCCGACAGTCTGTCTTTTTGTGTATCGGTAATATTGCTCAGAAAATAGTTCGGAGTACCTGCGGGCAACTGGGCCTGCCACTGAGCGACCATATCATTGCGCATCACCAAAACCACCAGCAGCAGCATTATGGTTATGGAAAAGCTGATCAGCTGCACGCTGTTGTCCATAGCCCGGCGGCGAATGCGCGCCCACGCAAGTTGCCAAGGCCCCATACTTCCACTGCCGAGTTTGCGGCCTACCGAGATCAGGCCAAAGGTTACCGCCATTAACCCTGCCACCAAAGCAATACCCGACGCAAACAGGATCATACTGATACTGAGGTCGCGGCTATAGGCCCACATCAATAAAAATACCGCTCCACCTGACGCGACAAACTGCAGAGTCCGGGAACGCAATCCCGAATCCAAATCCCGCCTGAGAACCCGCAATGGAGGCACAGAAAACAATCGCATCAGAGGGTACAGTGAAAAAAGCAGCGCACAAACCGCGCCGGTGAATACCGCGATGGCAACCGGCCGCCAGTGCCATACCCCTAGGGACACATTCACCTGTTCAGCCAGGGCTATTACTACCACCTGTTGAATAACCACGCCAATGATAATGCCCAGTACAATGCCCAGTAACGCAATCAACATTACTTGCAGGAGGTAAATCTTGCGGATCATGCTCTGGCTCGCACCCAGCGTTTTCATCACCGCAACAGGGTCAAAATGTCGTTGACTGTATCTCTGCGCCGCAACCGCTATCGAAACCGCGGCGAGCACAATCGCGAGCAAACTGGCCAGCAGAAAATAGCGTTCGGCGGTTTCTACCGAGCGGCCTATGGGAGAATCGTCATCCCCCACCGAACGCCAGCTGTGCAGTTCGTCATTCAGTTGTGGTGCCAGCCACTCAAAATAAGTATCCAGTTTGTCTGGCTGGCCGGAAAAATACACTTTGTAGGTCACACGGCTGCCCGGGCCGGTCACGTTGGTGGTGGCCAGGTCTCTGAGGTTTATCAGTACAATAGGATCAGTATTGAACACACTGAATCCGGCATCGGGGACTTCGGCCAGCACCCGGGTAACGGTAAATTCACCATCGCCCAGCTCCACCTTGTCGCCCAGGCTTACGTCCAGCAGCTGAAACAGACGGGAATCAAGCCATGCCTCACCCGCATCCGGCATAGTGTCAACGCCATAGGTTGAGCCAAACGGCGCATCAGAAACTTTTACTTCGCCCTTGAGCGGGTATTCCGCACTTACCGCGCGCAAATCCACCAGGGACATTTCATTTTGGCCGAATGCCATTGAACGGGTACTGACCTGTTGGGCAGTAGAAAGCTGACGGCTTTGTGCAACCTCAATCCACACTTCATCAATGGGATAACGGGAACGCAGCTGGCTGTCAGCAGCCAGAAAGGCTGCCGAACGTTCCGTTAGCGCTCCCTGAAGGCGCTCACTGAATAGTGACAGCGACAAAACGGAAGCCACAGACAACACAATTGCCGCCAGAATAATGGTAAGTTCTCCGCGACGCGCCTCGTGGCGAAACAGGCGCCACGCCAGGCTGACAGATACCCCCATATCAGCTCGCCTCCCGTTTTTCAGATTCGCGGGAAGTGGCCTCAGTAAGCTTGCCCCCCTGCATCACCAACTGACGATCGCACCTCTGTGCAAGTTCCTCGTCGTGCGTTACCAACACCAGGGTAGTACCCACTTCCCGATTCAACCTGAACAACAAATTTTCAATTTTGTGGCTGTTGGCCGCATCCAAATTTCCGGTAGGCTCATCAGCAAACAGGATCCGTGGCTGACCAATGAACGCCCTGGCAATCGCCACGCGTTGCTGTTCTCCCCCCGACAACTGATTGGGGTAATGATGTGCACGGTGCGCCAACCCTACCTGTTCGAGAATTTTACCGGCACGGCCTTTGGCATCGCCCAGCCCGGCTATTTCTGCTGGCAACATGATATTTTCAATCGCGGTCAGGCTCTGAACCAGCATAAAGCTCTGGAAAATAAACCCGACTTTTTCCCCTCTCAAGCGGGCCCGGGCTTCCTCTCCCATCGTGTGCAATGGTTCACCATCAAGCCAGATTTCTCCATGGCTCACCTCATCCAGCCCGGCGAGCAAGCCAAGCAAAGTAGATTTACCCGAACCGGAAGCTCCGACAATCGCCACCGACTCTCCTGCCTTGACTTGAAAGGAAATTGGCTGAAGGATCTGCAAAGGACCCTCGCTCGTAGTCACTATCTTGGTAATGTGCTGCGTTTTAATCATATAGGAGTTGCCACTGTGGTGTTTTGTCATTATTCCGGTCGCCGTACGTACTGGGCTTTCTTGTTGTTATTAATACCATTATTCGGCTTTTCAGATCACCTTCACGGGTCTGAACAGCGAACACAGTCATCGTACTCGTTACTGGTTCTTGGTGATAGCTTAAGCGCAGGGTACGGTCTTGAACAACAACAAGGCTGGGTAAGTTTGTTACAAAATCTGTGGTACAACGAGGGTATTCAGATCGACGTGATAAATGCTGCGATAAGCGGGGAAACCAGCGACGGTGCTCTGGCCCGTTTACCCAGGCTGCTGGAACAGCACAGGCCCAGCCATGTGCTGATAGAGTTGGGCGGCAATGACGGCCTGCAGGGCCATCCGGTAACCAAACTGAAGTCCAACCTGATTCAAATCGTAAACCTTGCCCAGGCAGCAGGGGCAGAAGTGTTCCTTCAGGACATGCAAATACCCACCAATTACGGTAGGAGGTATACACAAATGTTTGCCGACGCCTATGATGAGGTCGCCCGGGTTCAGAATGTACCGCTGTTGCCGTTTTTTCTCGAATCCGTCGCGCTCAATCCGGAGTTGATGCAGAATGACGGCATCCACCCCAACGCACAGGCACAACCTCAAATTGCCGAATTTATGCGCCAACAGTTAACTCCGCTGATAGTTGAGTAGATATTTAGCGCCTGATTAATACAGTCGTTAGTAATCACTCTCGTTTACCCTTAGACTGAATAACGTGCAAAGTATCGACTATCCGGCGGAGTTAACCCTTTGCCGGTTGTCAATTGTTAATTATTCGTATAAAGTTCAGCGCTCAATTTACGCCCTTCTTCAGTTTCAACAATATTAGAAGTACATAATCCTATGATTTACAAAAAGCTTTCTGCTTTCTTTAAGGGCACGGCTGTCTCTACTGCCCTGCTGACTTCCTCGGTATACGCAACCGAAGTTACGATGGAAACCAATATGGGTAACATCGTGATCAACCTGTACGACGAATCGACCCCTAAAACCGTCGAAAACTTTTTGGATTATGTCAACAAAGGCAGATACGACACCTCCTTCATTCACCGTTCTGTCGATGATTTTATTATCCAGGGCGGTACTTTTAAGTGGTCCATAGAGGGCGAACAGACCAAGGAACAGGCCAACCGTGTTACCGTGCGTCAGATTGATGAAAGTGACGACGATGACAACGATGTGTTTGTAGTTGATAACGAGCCATTGTGGTCAAACCTTAAAGCCACCATCGCCATGGCAAAAACGTCTCAGGAAAACAGTGCTACCTCCAGCTGGTTTATTAACCTTAGCGATGAAAATGCAGAAAACCTGGATCTGCAATCCAATGGATTTACTGTATTCGGTGAAGTTATTGAAGGTATGGAAGTTGTGCAGGCCATAAATGACCTGCCCATCTACTACGTCAACTCCACATTTGCTGAAATTCCACTGCAAAATTTCGACGCTGGTTCGAGCTTGAGTGGTGAAAATCTGGTTTATATCAGCCGGGTAACCGTCACCGATACAGCGGTTGATTCCGCCAAAGACCTTAACCCTACCCAAAACACGCTGATTTACGATCAAAACATGGAATTGATTGCTGAAGTAAAGAGCATCATTTCAGAGTACATTGGTTCTGCACAGGGGTATCTGGAGCGCGCTGAAACCGCTTTTAAGGCAGCTCAGGCTATTTCTCAGGAAAAGGCCGATATAGCAGCTGCGGCTGTTATCAATATCGAGCAGAAACTGCTTCAACTGGACGAGCAACTTAAAGCTGCCGAACAGTTTGTGGTTGATGCTGACAACGCCAAAACCAATGAAGAAACCGTCCTCGCGATTGTTGAGATCCGTGAGCAGGCCATTGAAGTCTACTACGAGGCCTATGACTCAGTAAGTGCCGCCTATCAGGCTGCCGTATCTGCGGAAAATGCTGCTGAAACGGAGCAGAAAGAAGAGAGCGGAGGTGGTTCCCTGTCCTGGTTCCTGCTGGCTCTGGCCGGTTTGGTTGTTACCCGCAGAATCAAGCAAGCGTAATCTCTGACATTCACGTAAATTGCCAGTCAATGCGACTGGCAATTTTTTTCACTCATCCGATTAATGTGCTCGCCCAAAGGCGGTAAAACCGGCCGAGAACTCAACTCCAAAGTGCAGTAATATCGAATCCAGCTGTACTGCATCCTTCCCGAAATACAGCATCCTGTTTTTAAGCGCCGGCATACCGCGCAGGTTTTCCGAGATTGGATAAAAAAATCCGATACCTCGAACCGGTACCGGATTTGGCAGTTAACGCAGAATCAACTCATGCCGTCCCTGAAATCAAGGACGGATGTAATGGCTCGATGGATTACCGGTTGTCTCGTAGAGCTTCATATAGCGATCCCGCAACCGGGATTGCCTGGAAGTCATTTCAATCGGTTCACCGTTGATGAATACCTGTTCCGCCGTTTCAGTTATCTCCAGTGGGTCGCCACTCCAGACTACCAGGTCAGCGCGCATTCCCGGCGCCAATGCGCCAATCTGGTCAGCAACACCGAGGATACTGGCGGGTGCACTCGTAAGGCTGGCAATCGCACCCTCATGAGATAAGCCATTGGCAACCGCGTTTCCTGCGTGCTGGGTGGCCAGCCGAATGTTGTGCGTGTCCATACCGATGGCCATAACCACACCTGCAGCCTCCAGTCTTGCCGCATTTTCCATGGTAGCTCCGAGTTGATCGAAATTACCTGGCAGGTTCATTTGCGGATTCAATACAACCGGAATTTTGCTCGCTGCCAGTTCATCGGCTATCCGCCAGCCTTCCGTAGCGCGCAACAAAGCCAGTTTCAAGCCAGGGTGACGCTGTTTGAAAGCAATCACCTGACGGATATCAGCCACTCTGTCCGCCTCCATGTACAACACGGTTTCGCCCGCAATAACCCCCTTAAGAGCCTTCAGGTCGGCTCGGGTGTTCATGCCATACCACGGAGATTCAGGGCCTGGCACCCTGCCTTCTGATGCTTCCTGAAGCGCCTGCTCCAGTGCCACCCACAGCGCTGCTCTTGAGCCACCAAATCCGTCAGCACCCTGGCTGCCCACGTTCACCACCATAAAAGCTTTAGGTTTGATAAGTGGTGCACCTGTGCCAAGGGTTATCACTGCGCCCTGGCCATTGAACAACTGGTGAGTATCAGACAGAGTTGTCGCTGCCGCAGTAAACCCTTCGATACGGGAAACCCCGATCACGGTTGAGTCCGGGTTCAGCGCATAGCTGACATCCAGTGCAGCTCCGGTTTTTGAAATTGGCGTTGGTTCCGCCGTTGCATCAACGGTACCAGCCCAGGAAGCCACTTCCACCAACCCCAGGGATGTCAACGCGCCAATAAGGCCTGGCGTGACAACTTTACCGCTGGCGTCATATTGTCGATAACCGGCAGGAACTTCCGTTCCTTCGGTGACACGCTCAATTTTGCCATCGCGAATAAGCACCGTCGCGGATTCAAGCACGCCCTGCTCCGTCTGGGTAAAAACCTTTGCGCCAACAATTGCCACCTGTTGAGCCGATGCAGTCGCACTCAGAACAGCTGCTGTCAAAAATGCCATCAATGTTTTCATTTTGCGTCTCCTTCGGTTGGCTGCCCTACTTCGAAATCACTCACCGGCCAGCTGATACTGTCGTTGAGGTCGTACGCCAGGCCGCCATCAATATAGACGCGCTCTGCTTTGGTGTAAGTGGAGAACGGATTGCCATTCCAAAGCACGATATCGGCGTTTTTACCCGCTTCCAAAGAACCTGTCTGGTCAAAAATGCCGAGCGATTTGGCTGGGTTTGCGGATATCCACTGCCAGGCATCCGCCATGGAAATGTCAATTCCCGCTCGTTTTCCGTCGGCCCAGGTTTTGGCCGCTTCCTGATTGAGTCGCTGAATTCCCAAATCGTCATCGGAATGGACTATGGCACAGGCTCCCGCAGCATGAACCATGGGTACGTTTTCCAGAATGCCGTCATAGGCTTCCAGCTTGAACCCCCACCAGTCTGCCCACATCGCAGCGCAGACGTTATTGTCTTTCAACTTATCTGCAATTTTGTAAGCCTCTACGGCATGGTGAAATGTCGTGATCTGGTAATTAAACTCTTTCATCAGGTCCATCATGGTGACCATTTCGTCGGCGCGGTAACAATGCATATTGACACGAATGTCGCCCGTCAATACGCCTGCCAGGGTTTCCAGATCCAGGTCCCGCTTGGGTGGTTTTGGGTTCAGCCCGGCGTCATAATCGGCCTCATACCGCTCCCACTGTCTGAGGTAATCCTGAGCGTCGGACCAGGCCTTGCGGTACCCTTTAACGTTGCCCATGCGGGTCATCGGGCCACCCTTCTGGCCATACACCCGTTTGGGGTTCTCGCCGCAGGCCATCTTCATGCCATAGGGTGCATCCGGAAACTTCATCGCCTGCATGGTGCGATTGGGTATATTCTTGAGCACCACAGACCGCCCACCGAACAGATTGCCGGAACCGGGTAATACCTGCAGGGTAGTCACCCCTCCTGCCAGTGAGCGGCTGAAGCCAGCGTCCTGCACCCACACCGAGTGTTCGGCCCACACTCCCGGAGTGACCGGACTGACCATTTCGTTGCCGTCTGCTGTTGAACCTACCGACGGTGACGGATACACACCAAGATGGCTGTGATTATCGATAATGCCCGGTGTGACCCACTTGCCCTTACCGTCAATCACTGTCGCGCCGTTGGGTATCTCAATATTATCCCCAAGAGCGACTATCTTGCCGTTGGCAAAATGAATCATCCCCT
The DNA here is from genome assembly GCF_003367475.1 of Alteromonas aestuariivivens. Lineage (GTDB taxonomy): Bacteria > Pseudomonadota > Gammaproteobacteria > Enterobacterales > Alteromonadaceae > Alteromonas > Alteromonas aestuariivivens. The sequence goes on along the minus strand of NZ_QRHA01000012.1, from coordinate 50,467 downwards.
GTTCAATCTGATTACCTATCCCATCAATAATGGTGACATTGGTGATCACCGTGGGTGAGCCAGGAATGGGCTGATAGGTACTGGGGTAAGGGTTGGAGTCGATACTGAACTTTTCTGCCTGGCTGGGTTGCTTGGCATCGTTGTCACTGCAGCCTGGCAGCAACATGGACAACGCACAGGCAGCCAGCACAGCTACACGTGAAGGAGTGTGTTTCATAGAGTGTTCCGTTGTTATAGGTTTATTTAACCGGAGAAAAACAAGCCCGGTTAAGACTTAAACTAACCAAATAATGCAACGGGAACAAGCACTGCCGCGCTTAAGCGACCAGGTGCTGCGAGGATTGACGTGCCAGTACGGCCACAATTTGTTCAGCGTCATTGAGACGACGTATCTCATCGAACACAACAGCGGCCTCGCGGTACTGGCGACGCAGATAACCAAACCACTGCTTGATGCGATTGGGATAATACCGGCCTTTGTCGCCGTAAATTTCATAACCGGAATAGCGTATCAGCAACTGCGCCACTTCCGGCCAGGTCATCGGAGCTTCCTCATATTTGATGCACCGGGCCAAATTCGGCATCGCCAGCGCGCCGCGTCCGACCATCAGGTTGCTGCACGCGGATTCCAGCTGACAGCGTCGGGCATCCTCAGCATTCCAGATTTCACCGTTGGCAACCAGAGGAATGCTTGTATGCTGCTTAATTTTGGCGATCCAGTCCCAATAAGCGGGCGGCCGATAACCCTCGGTTTTGGTTCTGGCATGCACAACCAGTTGACTGGCTCCGGCTTCCGCAATGGCGCAGGCATTATCAATCGCCAGTGATTTGTCTTCGTAACCCAGGCGAATTTTTGCCGTAACCGGAAACTGTGAAGGTACTGCTTCACGCACGGCTTTCACAATGGCGTACAGGGTTTCTGTCTCTTTCAGCAGAACTGCCCCACCCTTGCTTTTATTCACCGTTTTGGCCGGACATCCGAAATTCAAATCAACCCCTGGCGAACCCAATTCCACTGCAGTCACAGCATTTTCTGCAAGCCACTGAGGATGCTGACCTAACAATTGCACTCTTACTGGCACGCCAGCGGGCGTCATACCCCCATGATGCAGCTCCGGACACAGCCGGTAAAAGGTTTTGTTTGGCAGGCGCTGCTCAACAACCCGTACAAATTCAGTCACACACAAATCGAACCCGCCAACCTGAGTCAGCATGTCACGCATAAGGTGGTCAACCACACCTTCCATCGGAGCGAGCATCAATTTCATTCGGGTATAACTTCCAGACAAATATAAACCAACAGTACCCTATAGGGCAGCCGGGTATTTTAGCAGAGCAGAGAAAGGATTAATAATGTTTGAGACTGGCGTCTAAGCGGGTTTCACGCACTACTGGAAAGGTCGGTTGCCTATTCAGCAGCCAGCGAGTTTTCAGCCGCCTGTTTTTGACACCAGATACACACATGAACGCCATATTGCCGCTGCAGAAATTCCGTGAATGCCTGCTCGTCGTCACATTGGTGCTGAACAAGCTGCTGACGAGTACCGGTAAAAATGAGTGCAGTAAACTGAAACACGACAAGGCCTCCCGTTGTTGGAAGGCGTAATATACATTTAGACGTCTATACTTTCAAACATCCAGACATCTTATTTTGCAAATTCCAGCAATGTTACCGCACATGCCCAGAATGGTTTACGCATTTGCGCGCACATACTCCAGACCACCGGTGATAGCAGCAATCTGTGCCTGGTTGCACTGTTCTGGGCTGGCGCTGGGGCTGTCCGGATAAACTTCCGTGGTGGTAACGTATTTGGCATCAGTTACACCTCCGCACAGAAACAACGCTTTTTTGTCGTAGCAAATCACCCCGTCTGAGACCAGATCGGCACCGATGATTTTGCCATTTTCATCTGCTGGTGCGATGTGGGTAACCTGGCGCACCGATTCAATGATGGCCTGCTGGAACGCAATCTGCGGGTTGGACGTATTCGCTACCAGGTAAAATCCATCCGGAATGTTCCAGTTATCGTTGAATACGCCGTCCCGCGCAGCCAGTGCCGGGCGAAACTCCGAATTATCCGTATCGGTGGTTTCGTGTAAATCGATGTGCATATCGATTTTCAATGCCAAGTCATCAAGCAGCGTTATCACCTGCTCCGATTCGGGTGCGCCGCTGCCCTTGCGAAAAGAGCGATTCGGGTCCAGCGCCAGCGGGTTCCAGCGATTGATGGTTTCATAGCCCCAAGGGCTAACACAGGGCACCACAATAAAATTAAAATGATTAGCATAGGAAGCAAGATGCTGGTTGATAAACTGCAGTGCGCCCTGTACCCCACTGGTTTCATAACCGTGAACGCCTCCGGTAACCAGCACAGTAGGGCGGCCGGCATCCGGGCTGGAAGTTACCACCGCATAGAGAGGGTAACGTGCTTTGTCATATGGCAAGGCACCGTATTTGAGAATATCAAAACCCGCAAATTTATCGGGTAATTTGTTGACAACCTCCTGTTGGTAGCTGCGTTTGATACTCTGTTGTTCCAGCCACAGCTGCTTTTCCTGTTCACCCCAGGGCTGACCGGGTGTACCTATGGGATATTGACGCATGATAGCTCCAAGAAATTCATTTTGATGCGCATACTATCAGGGATCAGAAAACAACTGTCAGTGTTTCACCCTGGTTAACTGCCCATTAACGGAAAGTTGACTAAACAAGTTTGCTTTCCAGATTAGAAAGAGTGATTTTCGTACTGCCTAATCCATTAACAATGGCTGAATGGAAAAATGAACCTAAAAGCATTTTTGCGCCAATGCATCACCCTAGTGATTTCTGTAATCCCGCCGGGGGCGTACAGTGCCAGTGAGCAACAGATGGGCGTCAACCTATCCTATGATGACAGTTTAGCCAGCCAGTTAGAATACGCACTGCCGGCGCTGCAAAAACATAAAATTACCGCTTCCTTCTATCTGGTTCCCACATACCCAGGTCACATTCCACACATCGAAGAATGGCGACGAGTGGCGCAGTTAGGTCATGAATTGGGTAATCACAGCCTGACCCACCCATGCCGAAGCAGCAAACCCGACCGGGAATGGGTTTCTGCTGATAACGATCTCGATCTCATTTCCGCACGGCAAATGGCTGAGCAAGTCATTGCAACCAACCAGGCACTTTTCGCATTGGACGGCCGTCAACGTCGCTCATTCACTCCCCCCTGCCTTGATATACTCGCCGGCGGTAAAAACTATTTACCGTTGATCCAGAATGCGGTTAGTTATGTCAAAGGAGTTGGCTTGCCGGAAGGTGCGGAAACAATCTGGGCTCCCTCGGACGTCAGCGGAGAGGAGATGATAAAATTTATTGAAAACCAGCCTCACCATGTCAAAATCGTCACCCTGATTTTCCACGGAGTGGGAGCCAACTATCTGAGCGTAAGCACTAGGGCGCACGAAACCCTTGTGGCTTATTTGGCAGATCACCGCCACAAATATTACATCGACAGCTACCAAAATGTACGGGACTGGTATCAGCGAACGTATGGCTCTTTCGAATCCAATTAAGGCTTGTTGATAAAAGCAAACTCTGGCTCAAGGACTTCTCATCCCGGCAGGCACGCAAAAAAAAACCAGCCCGATGGCTGGTTTTTTCAAATGGCGTCCCCTAGGGGATTCGAACCCCTGTTACCGCCGTGAAAGGGCGGTGTCCTAGGCCTCTAGACGAAGGGGACAGAAATTTGGATAAGTGAAGCTTCGCTTCACTGAATTTCTGTAAGGCGAGGTGAGCCGGCGAACCGAGCGACCTTATCTCTTACTTAAATTCTGTCACTGCATCCTGCAGATTTTTTGTAAGGCGAGATTCCATTATTAGGAATCAGGCGACCTTAACCTAAGAACTTTAGTTCCCTGAGCAAATATCCATCACTTGCTCTGGGATAAAAAAGACCAGTCACATGACTGGCCTTTAATATGGCGTCCCCTAGGGGATTCGAACCCCTGTTACCGCCGTGAAAGGGCGGTGTCCTAGGCCTCTAGACGAAGGGGACAGAAATTTGGATCAGTGAAGCTTCGCTTCACTAAATTTCTGTAAGGCGAGGTGATCCGGCGAACCGAGCGACCTTATCTCTTACTTAAATTCTGTCACTGCATCCTGCAGATTTTTGTGTAAGGCGAGACTCCGTCTATCGGAATCATGCAACCTTAACTTAAAAGCAGTTACCGGACTGCAAACCGTAAAAATGGCGTCCCCTAGGGGATTCGAACCCCTGTTACCGCCGTGAAAGGGCGGTGTCCTAGGCCTCTAGACGAAGGGGACAGAAATTTGGATCAGTGAAGCTTCGCTTCACTAAATTTCTGTAAGGCGAGATTCCATTTTAATAGGGATCGTGCGGCCTTAACCTAGAATACTTCGCATCACTCACTCATCGTTAAGAAAAGTGGTGGAGCCAGGCGGGATCGAACCGCCGACCTCTTGCATGCCATGCAAGCGCTCTCCCAGCTGAGCTATGGCCCCATCTCATGAACATTCACCCGTTTAGTTTTTCGTGTGACTGTTCCGTGACAGCGGGGCGCATTCTAGGCAGGACCATGGATCATGTCAACGCTTTTTTTATCATTTTTCTCTGTTTGCTATAAAAGTAAGCGCTTTGTCTATTCTCTCGCCAATTTTCTGTTTGGAGAGCAAATTCAGGGTGATATCCAGCGACGGAGAGTTACCTCCGCCCGTGACTGCCACACGCAATGGCATGCCTACTTTACCCATGCCCACATCCAATTCTTCTGCTGTGGCATTGATGGCCTGCTGGATATTTTCCGGGTTCCATTCTTCAATGGAAAGTAACTTCTCTTTCACCAGTGCCAGGGCATCTTTGGCGACCGGGCGTAAATGCTTCTTCGCCGCATTTGCATCAAACTCTTCAAAATCCTGAAAGAAATAAGTACTGATTTCTGCCAGCTCTTTTAATGTTTTCACCCTGTCAGCCTGAATTTGAATAACAGACTCCAGCGCTGGGCCGGTATTTATATCCACACCCATTTGCTCGAAGTGCCATTTGGCATGGCTGGCCACCTCACTGGCTGGTGAACTTTTGATGTAATGCTGGTTCAGCCAAATCAGTTTCTCGGTATTAAATGCGGAGGCTGACTGACCAATATCATCCAGACTGAACAGTTCAATCATCTCATCCAGTGAAAAGATTTCCTGATCACCATGAGACCAGCCCAGTCGCACCAGATAATTAAGCACAGCCTGCGGAAGAAAACCGTCATCGCGATATTGCATCACACTGACCGCACCATGACGTTTGGACAGTTTTTTGCCGTCGTCACCCAGAATCATAGATACGTGAGCGTATTCGGGAACAGGCGCACCCAGTGCCTCAAGAATGTTAATCTGGCGCGGCGTATTATTGATATGGTCTTCACCCCGCACAACGTGGGTGATCCCCATATCCCAGTCATCGACGACTACACAGAAATTGTAGGTAGGTGTACCGTCAGAACGCTGAATGATCAAATCGTCCAGTTCCGTATTGCTGATTTCAATCCGGCCACGCACGTGATCATTGATGACCACCTTACCTTCAAGAGGGTTTTTAAACCGCACCACATAAGGCTGCCCTTGCGGGTGATCGGTTCTGTCCCGCCAGGTTCCCGGGTAACGGGGTTTCTCGCCACGGGCTTTTTGATCTTCACGGACAGCATCAAGCTCTGCTGCACTCATAAAGCATTTATAGGCTTTGCCCTCATTCAGCAAAGTCTGGATCAATTCTTTATAGCGGTCAAAACGCTCTGTCTGATATACAGGGCCAGTATCCCACGTCAGCCCCAGCCAGTTCATGCCATCCAGGATGGCCTGTTTGGCATCTTCGGTGGACCGTTCCAGATCCGTATCTTCAATTCGAAGAACAAACTCTCCCCCCTGATTCTTCGCATATAACCAGGAGTACAGAGCGGTGCGGGCGCCACCAACATGAAGATACCCAGTAGGACTGGGAGCAAAACGGGTCACAACTGACATGGATTCTCTCTTGCTTTGTGATTAGGTAATAAAAAACCCGCGCATTCTACCAGTCTCCGCAGGTGTGAAAAACCGATTTAATGGCTTTAGCACGGCTTTTCAGGCCACGATTCGGTGAATAAACCGCCAAACACACCGCATTTGATGATAATTCGCGCAATCAGTAAAAGAATTAAAATTTAGTTGTTGACAGTCTCTGAAGCAACCCTATAATACCGCCCCACTTACCCAGCACGGGTAAGCAAACAGCGGGGACGCTTAGCTCAGTTGGGAGAGCATCGCCCTTACAAGGCGAGGGTCACTGGTTCAAGCCCAGTAGCGTCCACCACTCTTTAGTTGGGATTCGTTGTTGTATATCGGTAATAAAGACGTAACCGTTCACTGGTTCAAGTCTTTCAGACCGAGCCGCAGCAGACGTCCACCACTTTAGTTCCGTTGTTTGCAGCACACAATATGGACGCTTAGCTCAGTTGGGAGAGCATCGCCCTTACAAGGCGAGGGTCACTGGTTCAAGCCCAGTAGCGTCCACCATCTCTCTTCCATCTAAATCAACTCTGTTTTAAAAATTAACTGAAGTCTGTCACCAGTTGTACTGGTTCAAGTCGTTCCGACCGAACCACAGTAGCGTCCACCATCTCTCTTCCGTCTAATTTTTCTATTATCTACGACAAAAATCCGCAAACTACCGTAACTCTAAGTTTTTTCAGTTCTTGGACGATAACAGTCAAAGGCCGATAAAAGAGAAGCAGAGTTGTGATCCACTACAAACTGGCCAGGGAACTGCGAATTCTGATCATTGAACATCAGATTTTTTCCAAAGGCTACCTGCGTTATTCCATGGAAGAACTGGGGTTTCGCAATATCGATTACACAAAAACAGCCAACGAAGCGAAAGAAGCGCTGAACACAGTGCGCTATGATCTCATCTTGTGTGCTTACGACCTCAAAGAGGAACAGGAAGGCTATTTTCTGTACACTGAACTTCTGGAGCACAAGGCCCTGCCCCCCAGTACAGCCTTTGTGTTTATCAGCGCAGACACCTCACCGGACATTGTCAATTCCATCGTAGAATTGCAGCCGGACGACTTTATCGCCAGGCCTTTTTCAGTGAAAGATCTCGATAAGCGCCTATCCCGGCTAATTAAACGCAAACAGGCACTGAAACCCGTCTATACCTGTGTAGAGAAAAATGCACTGGATGACGCCCTTTTTCAGACAGAACAATTCCTGCTGGAGCCTAAAAATGCCGAGTTTTTTCCGGTAGCATTGAAATTAAAAGGGGAACTGCTGTTAGCCTGCGGTCAATTTGAGGCTGCCCGTGAATTTTACCTGGCTATTCTCAACGTACAAAAGTTCACCTGGGCACAAATAGGGCTGGTGAAGTGCCACATTCATTTAAACCAGGATGAAGAGGCGGAAAAGCTCATTCTGGCTCTGGCCTTTCAGAACGATTCGAAATTGGTTGCATACGACTTGCTCAGCGCATTAAAAATTAAGCAGCAGGAGTTTGATGACGCTCTGGAATCGGTAATGGAGGCAGCCCAGCTGTCGCCAAGAAATATTCAGCGCCATCGCCACGCCATGGATTTATCGCGGCTGACACATGATTACGAAAGTCGGTTTGAAGCTGCCAAAAAGATTATCCGCTTTGCCAAAAATTCAATTCACGACACACCGGAAGTGTATTTGAGCGTTGCACGAGCGGGTATTGACTATGCAATGACAGCAGATGAAGACCAGACCCAATCATTGATTCGGCAGAGTAAAGAGTACCTGAAACGCCTGCGTAGCCGCTTTTCAGACGATGAGTTAACAGAACAACTCAAAGTCATAGATGCCCGATTACTGTATTTGCAGGATGAAACCGAAAAAGCTCTGGCTCTGTTAAGTCAGCTCAGCGACGACGGCTGGGGCGATGAGTGCGCTGAAGCCTTGCTAGACAAAGCCAAGGCATTTCACACTTTGGGCTTGCAGGAACACGCGCTGACCATTCTGGATACCATCGATCGACGCTGTAATGAGGCTCCCCCGGAGGACAATCTCTTTTTGAGTTATATCCGCATGGAGCGGCAGGAAAAGGCGGCCATTGCCCTTCCTCCAAGAGCCCTGAACAATCTGGCGGTGAACCAGTATCAGCAGGGCGATATCCATGCTGCGCTTGAAAGCTTTCGCCAGGCTTTCACCATTATGCCTAAAAACCCCGCCATCGCGCTAAATTTGCTGCAAGCCATCGCGACCAACAACACGCAATCAGACTCTGACGATAAGAGGGTCCACGCCTGCATGAAAATACTGGAAAGCAACCCTTTAAGCGCCGAACAGGAACAACGGTACCTCAAAATTCGTACACTTCTGCAGGACTGGGGGTGAATATCCTAGGGCCTGGCGGGAAAGCTCACTGAAAATGCTGGGTATAAACCACAACCTGTTCATCAAAATGCGCATCCTGATAGTGCAGATGATGACTGAAGCTCATTCCCAGTTTTTCCATCACATTTATCGATGCACGGTTTTCAGGTAACGCAATAGCGGAAAACTGTTTAATACCAAGTTTAAGTTGCCCATCCCTGACCGCCGTTGCCGCTTCGGTGGCATACCCGTTCCCCCAACTTTCCCGATGAAATCGCCAGCCTAATTCAATGTTGCCCGGTTGTCGCTGAGAGGTGAAAAATCCCATGGGGCGAACCAGCACCCAACCGATGCCTTGATGAGGTGAGGCCTTTAAGGAAACCTTCCACATTCCCCACCCCAGATTTTCGTCGGCGTAAGCCTGTAGCCGCGGCAGGAACACCCCGTGAATGTCGGCCATGGAGGTTTTCTTACCACCAGTAATGTAGCGCATAACCGCTTCGTCCTGGTCCAGATGCCATAAAAAATCGGCGTCCTTTGCGGTTATAAACCGGTAACTGAGCCTTTGACTGCCGTTAATCTCCATGAGCCACTAACGGCTTTAACCGCCAAGCATGGCAAGATGCCGGGTAGCCCCTGTATTGCCTTCATTGAGGTGGTGAGTGGCGTGTTTGCTGGCCATAACTTCCTGCAGGAACCCTTTCAGCTCGGCAGGGTCCGACGACTGCAAAAACGGCCTGAGGCTAACACCCTGTTCGCTGAACAGGCACAAATGCAGATTTCCGTTGGCCGCTACCCGTAAACGGTTGCAGGATAAACAAAAATCTTTACTGTAAGGTAAAATCAGGCCAATCCGGCCAGCGTAGTCCGGGTGGGAAAATTCCTGGGCAGGCCCGGCATCCAGTTCACGGGGAAGAGGCTTCCAGCCCTGTTCCAGCAACTGGGTGCGCAGCGGTATGCCAGACAAATGCTGTTGCTTGAAAAAAGCTTCATGATCACCGGTTTGCATCAACTCAATGAAGCGTAATGTAACCGGAGTGTGTCGTATCCAATCCAGAAAGCGGCTTAAACGATGCTGAGAAAAATCTTTTAGCAACACGGTATTCACCTTGACCTTCATTCCCCCTTCAAGCGCCATGTCAATGCCCTTGAGAATATGCAGTAATTTATCCTGCCCGGTGATGGCGGCAAACTGCCGGGGATCGAGGCTGTCAATACTCACATTAATTTGGTCAAGCCCTGCTGCATGCCAGCTCGCAATATTCTGAGCAAGACGCCCACCGTGGGTGGTCATCGCCACTTTTTTAATGCCCGGGGTATGCCGGCAAATGTCGATAACCGAACTCAGATCACGGCGTAAACTGGGCTCGCCGCCGGTGATACGGATTTTTTGCGTGCCCAATTGTGCAAAGCCTGAAATTAAGGTGCGAATTTCTTCCAGATTAAGAAAATGCTCGTGGGAAGGCCCCTGATAGCCATCAGGTAAACAGTACTGGCATCTGAAGTTGCAGGCTTCAGTAATGGAAAGACGCAGGTAATAAAACTGGCGTCCGAAACGATCTTCTAACAAATGTGATCCCAAACAGAAGTTATCGACTGTACTACGGTCAGCTACCATGCCACAGAAAGCGTCAACTATAAACCCGGTAAAATCTTCCGCGAAACGGCTGGCTACTCCAGCAGCCCCGTTGTATATAAGTAAAGCTTGCCATAAAGGAATTGCGAGTTATTTTACAACCGGGTGTTCACCCAGTGTAAACCTGTCTCTCAGACTCAAACGTTTCAAGCTGGAACAATTTTACTCACAGGCATTTAACCGCGCCTCTCAATGGGTTACCTTTACTGGCCTTTTTCTGTCAATTCTTGATGCACGTGAGCCAACTATGCGCCGAAGTCACTCTGTAGTATCTCCTGACACACCGGTGCGCTGGTCGGTTTTCTGGCAATTGTGGCCCTATCTGCTTGAATTTAAAAACCGCGTACTTCTGGCGCTGCTGTGTCTGATAGCGGCAAAGCTCGCCAGTGTAGCACTGCCCTACGTGCTCAAATACACCGTCGACAGCCTCAATGCTCAGAACGTATCAGAAACCATGATGGCCGTACCAATAGCGCTGATTGTGGCCTATGGTGTCCTTCGCTTATTCAATGTCATTCTGGGAGAAATACGCGACACCCTGTTCGGGCGGGTTACCGAGCGCGCCATGCGCCGCCTGGGGCTGAGAGTATTCGAACATCTGCATCGCCTCGACCTGTCCTTTCACCTGAGCCGCCAGACCGGAGGCCTGTCACGGGATATTGAACGGGGCACCAGCGGCATCAGTTTTCTGATGCGATTTCTGGTGTTCAACATTGGCCCCACCCTGTTTGAAATTGCACTGGTTGTGGGCATATTGCTGGTGCAGTTTGGCTGGAGTTTCGCGCTTATCATAATGGTTTCGGTGGTTCTTTATGTGTACTTTTCCATTCAGGCCACCCATTGGCGAACCCGCTTTGTGCACGCCATGAACCAGGCCGATTCCAATACCAATACCCGCGCCATAGACAGCCTGCTGAACTACGAAACAGTGAAATACTTCAACAACGAAGACTACGAATTTGAACGTTACGATGAGGACTTGGCCAACTGGGAACGGGCCCGGCGTAAAAATCGTCTTTCACTGTTTGCGCTCAATGGCGGCCAGGCACTGATCATTGCCAGCGCAATGACCGCCATGATGGCCAACGCAGCCTATGGGGTGAGTGAAGGTCGCATGACCATTGGTGATTTTGTGCTGATTAACGCCTTCACCATGCAGATATTTATTCCGCTTAACTTTTTGGGCTTTGTGTACCGGGAGATACGCGGGTCGCTGGCCAACATCGACAACCTGTTTGCACTGCTGGATAAAGTACCCAAAGTCCTGGACCTGCAAGACGCACCGGCGCTACAGCTAACTTCGGGGCATATACGCTTTGAAGATGTCAGCTTTCACTACCACTCCGACAGACCCATACTGCAAAATGTGAGTTTTGACATTCAGCCCGGCCACAAAGTGGCGGTGGTCGGCCCCAGCGGTGCAGGTAAATCCACTCTGGTTAAACTGCTGTTCCGGTTTTACGACCCGAATGAAGGGCGCATTACCATTGACGGCCAGGATATCCGCCAGGTCGGACAGTCTTCCCTGCGCGCAAATATGGCTATTGTGCCGCAGGACACGGTGCTGTTCAACGATACCATTTTGGAAAACATCCGTTACGGTCGCCCGGATGCCACCGACAATGAAGTTCAGCGGGTGATAGAACTGGCCCACCTCAGCGACTTCATCAGCCAGCTCCCCAGCAAAGAACGGACCCAGGTGGGAGAGCGCGGCTTGAAGCTGTCCGGTGGCGAAAAGCAGCGGGTGGCCATCGCCCGGGCCTTACTCAAAAACCCCAGAATACTGGTATTTGACGAAGCCACGTCGTCACTCGACAGCCATTCTGAACAGCTGATTCTGCAGGCCATGCAAAGCCTCGAAAAAGGCCACACTCGTATGGTGATAGCCCATCGGTTGTCCACCATTGTGGATGCCGACAACATTATTGTGATGCAACAGGGGCAAATTGCCGAGCAAGGCACCCATCAAGAGCTTCTGAAACACGACGGTGTTTACGCCCATCTGTGGCGCAGCCAGCAAAAGCAACATCCGCAGGACAACCCATGAATCCCGAAGCAATAAAATCGGCTGTCAATCAAACCATGCCATTTGGAAAATACGCTGGCCGAAAACTCTTACACCTGCCCGAACCCTATCTGGTGTGGTTCCACCAACAAGGTTTTCCGCCCGGAAAGCTCGGTGAGCAACTGGCGCTTATCTACGAAATTAAACTTAACGGTTTGGAATCGGTGGTAGCCCCGCTACTGGAGTAGAAAGGGTGACCTGAATGGGCCCACCGCCGTCCGATTGATTCAGTTTCGAACTGATACAATTATGGGTAAAGGTTGTTATGTTCTGGCATGTATACCCAGGAAAACCGTTGCTTCCTGGCGTTGCACCAAGTCCTTGTGATTAACTGACATCCCACAAAAATGGATTGATATTTTTACTTGAGGGAAAATCCATTCAAGTTGCTTTCGCGCCAGCCGCAAACAAGTAATTACTTTCGTTATTAAAGACTGATTCAGTTGCGTATTTCTGCTTTTAGAGTCAACAGCGTTGCCTGGTATAACTGCTCTTCCTCAGGCACATAGGTCGACTCGGCTGCTTGTTGCATGAAATCCAACGCCCGCTGAAGTTCGCCAGTCAGGTAGTAGGTTTTGGCCAACCCCTGGTAACCTCGAGCCAGGTAGGGGCCGTGTCTATGGCTTTGCGATAATACTTTCGGGCAATCACAATTTTTGTTGGAAACTAGAATGGCTGAAAACAAGGCGTCGGTGACGTAGTTTGGCAATCCAAATAAATCGGCGACAACGCGGTTACAAGCTACTAAAGCAGCAACCTGAAGTGCTGTGGCCATTATTGGACTATACTGCCCACAAATTCACTCATTTAGGCCCAACTAAACCTCACTCATTTGCGATTGTCTGGCCCAATGATGACCGACTGCATAAACAATGCACAAAGATAAACACGCCCAAGGGAATAACAAGATCCTGCAACGACCGATAATTGCTGATGGCTAAAGTTTCAATCAAACTAAAGTGCCTATACAGATTCGCGTCAGCGTAGCTGAGCGAACAACGAGTTCAATCTGCAGACGCAATACAGAATTTCAAATCCAGGCCGATTCATCGGGCAAGCTTACGTCGAAAGTATAAAAGTGCTGACCGCCTTCAATCTCAATCGACATCTTGCCTCTCAAACCCGTTAATTCATCGGTACCGGAATCCGGCACCACTTCAAGACTCAAAGCCTGCGCGCCCTTGTCCATCACTCCACTGTGTTGTAAAACAAAACTGCCGTTTTTTCCCGCCAGTTTGCCCTCAACCTGCTCTATCGCAACATATCCGGCCGAGCCTTGCGTAGTGGTCATTGCGCTGAGCATTTCGCCATGGCTATGGGCCTCAAGCTCACCGAAAAAGGTTTTATTAATTATCATGCGGCTTAATGTAACCCCGCCTTTTGCCTTCATCGCGGTTTCCGCCGGTTCCAGATTGACGCTAAACTGCCCGTGTATTCGCATAATGTGCTCCAAAATGTGATCTAATCACCCAACAACTGTATACTCATACAGTAACGTTAATTCATAATTGAAAGATTTACCAGTTCAACATGCTTAGCAGACCAAAACGCAACAAGCAGACCATCATTGACCGGCAGATACTGGCCCTGCATACCGCCATGGCTGACAAACTGCTTTCGCAACCGCAATTATTCGAACAGGTTCATCAGGTCCTGGTGCAACGTGCAGAAAACAAGTTGATCAGTTACGGCAGTTGGCTGATGTGGACAGGAATTTTGGAGCTGAAAAATGACCCCAGTGCATTTCGGGCGGCATTACTGGCAACGGACGAGCGCACCGCCAAGCTGCGCAGACGGACAATTCTGACGGGCATTCTTTCTGAACAGGAGCGAGAGGAAGTGCTGGCGACTTACATCGCCAGCGAATTACGTTAAGCGCTTCTCAGGTGGTCGGCGACCAGGAACGCCATTTCCAGTACCTGGTCCGCATTAAGACGCGGATCACACTGGGTCATGTAGGCCTCTTTGAGGTCGTCATCACTAATCTGATAAGCCCCTCCGGTGCACTCGGTCACGTGCTGACCGGTCATTTCGAGGTGGATACCACCCGCATGTGTACCCTCAGCTTCGTGGGCGGCAAAGAATTGGCGAATTTCACTGAGTATGGCGTCAAAGTTGCGAGTTTTAAATCCGCTGGATGCAGCAAACGTATTGCCGTGCATGGGGTCAGAGCTCCACACCACGTTGCGACCTTCCGCTTTAACCCGGCGTAGTAAACGTGGCAGATTCTGCTCCAGTTTGTCCGCACCCATACGGGTAATCAGCGTCAAGCGGCCCGGATCGTTGTCCGGGTTCAGCGCATCGATCAATTCAATCAGTTCATCTTCCTGCATCCCCGGGCCGACTTTCACACCCACAGGGTTGTGAATACCACGGAAAAACTCAACATGGGCATGGTCCAGCTGACGGGTACGCTCACCAATCCACACCATGTGAGCCGAACAGTTGTAGGGCTTACCGGTCAGAGTATCGACTCTGGTCAGAGCCTGCTCATAATTAAGCAGCAATGCCTCGTGGGACGTAAACAGGGACGTTTCATGCAGGGTTGCACTGTTACTTGAATTTATGCCGATCACATCCATAAATTCAAGCGTGTCCTGAATGCGACGGGACATATCCTGATAACGTTCTTTCAGCGGATTGTTCTCGACAAACGCCATGTTCCAGCGATTCACCTGATGCAAGTCGGCAAGCCCACCCTGTGCAAACGCTCTGAGCAAATTAAGCGTTGCCGCACTCTGGTGATAGGCATCCAGCAATCGATTTGGATCAGGGCGACGGGATTCGGCAGTAAACTCAAAACTGTTGATGATATCGCCCCGATAACTGGGCAGGGTAACACCTTCGATGGTTTCATAGTCTGACGAACGGGGCTTGGCATATTGACCAGCCATTCGGGCAACCTTGGTAACCGGGCAACGGCCGGCAAAGGTCAGAACAATGGCCATTTGCAACAACACTTTAAAAGTGTCGCGGATCTTGGGGGCATTAAATTCAGCAAAAGACTCGGCGCAATCTCCGCCCTGCAACAAAAAGCCTTTGCCTGAACAGACCTCACCGAGTTGCCGGCGAAGTTCACGGGTTTCAGCCGCAAAAACCAGCGGCGGATATTTACTTAATTTTGCTTCAACTTCAGCGAGTTGCTGCCTGTTTTCGTATTCAGGTTGCTGCAGGATCGGCTTCGATCTCCAGCTATCTGGTTGCCAATTATTCACGGGATCTCCTTAATCTCTGGATCGGTGAAAACATCCCACCGGTCGAACTGTCCTTTTGGGCCATTCAACACACAGTTAGACTACTCGGTATAACTGGAAGTAATGAAAATTTTGCCTCGCCGTACAGAGCATAGTTAACGAAAAATGTTTTAAAGCATTTACTCGCTGCAACATCTGCAAACTGCGCAAAACAAGCAAGCAGGAAAGTAACCGGGTTACTTTACAGAGGGTTCGAAATGAACACTCAAGACTGCGACATGAAATACCACAAAAGATCAGGTGTCTGTAGTCAAGCTTAACACAACTCTGGGTTAACAGTAGGATTGGCTACGAAAATTTGGACAGAATTTTGTAAATGACGGATTTCAAATTCACAGCCAAAAGTTGATGACAGGTTGCTGCTGGTCAGCACGGTGTCGGGAGTTCCGCTGGCAATCACACTTCCCTGTTTCATAAAGCACAACCAGTCTGCATAATTGGCGCTTATCTGAATGTCATGAGACGTCATCAACACTGTGTTACCCCGTTGAGCAAGACTCCTGAGCAATGTAACCAGTGCGTACTGATGGCGAATATCCAGCCCGCTTAATGGTTCGTCCAGCAGCACCAGCCCCTTACCGGGTTCGATCGCAGGCCACGCCTGCAACAGTGCCCGGCACAGATTCACCCGCTGTTGTTCTCCGCCTGACAACTGGCCGAGCTTACGCGGCAAAAGATGCAAAATTTCCAGTGCGTCTTCAAGGATCGCCGGAACCGCCTCGGTAACGTCACTGTTGCGATAGAAACCCAGCAACTCGGCAACGGTCAGGTCGAACACCGGTAATTCGTTTTGATGATGAAAACTGCGAAACCCTGCCAGCTCAGTCAGTTCAAACTGCTCGACAGGTATGTCATTTAGCAGAACCTGGCCCGAATCCGGTAACAGCAATCCCGCCAGAGAGGCCAGTAATGACGACTTCCCCGCACCATTCTCCCCCATAATGTGGCAACAGCGGGCCGCAGGGATTTCCACAGATACCCGGTTGAGCCGTGCCTCAAGGGTAAGAGCATGGGTGCGCAAGCATATGCTCATCGCCATTGCCCCCGATACAGCGCCAGCAAAAACAAGGGCCCGCCAATCGTTGCGGTGAGCATAGACACTGGCACTGTGACCATCTGCATACTCTCGGTGATCCAGACCACACAAAGCAGTACCCAGGAACCGGTAAGTGCGGCGGCAGGTAAAATAAACCGGTTGTCGTGCCCTGCACTCAGGCGTAAAAGATGTGGTACGAGCAGCCCCAGAAAAGCGATTGAACCCGCGACGGATACCGCCGCTCCGACGCCAATCGCACTGACCAGAAGACTGCGTTTGATCAGTTTATGTGGCTCCACACCTGCAGCAGCCGCTGCGGTTCGGCCGGCGTAGAGACTGTTGAGCTTGTTAGCCTGTAACAGCTGGTACACCACGGCACCCGCCATAATTGGGCCACTAATTCCGATCACCCACCAGTCAGACTGATACAGGCTCCCCATCAACCAGAAGGTCAGATTTCGCAGCGACTGAGCATCAGAAAACAAATACATCCATCCAATTAGTGCACCGGACACAGTAGAAACCGCAATTCCGGCGAGCACAACCGCTACCGTCATCCCCCTCAGACGCTGCGCTATCCTGTATATAATCCAGGTCGAAAATACTGCACCGGTGAAACACCCAACAGGCATAAAATAAAAACTTGCGTGCTGAAATTCCTGCGGCAACACCAGTAACAAAAAAGCGGCTACCAGACTGGCACCGCTGGTTATGCCAATAATACCAGGGTCGGCTAAAGGGTTGCGCAACACCACCTGAAGGGTACCGGCACTCACTGTCAGGGCTGCCCCTACCAGACACGCGGTAAGCACGAGAGGTATTTGTAACTGGGTAAAAATGTGCCAGCGAACTTGCGGGTCGGAGGCCTGAAACCAGTCGTTGGCTACAATCATCAGAACCAACCCGATGTTCATCACTGCCAGTACTGGCAGTAATCGAAATGGCTGGTTCATCCGTTCGACTTCAACCTGTCTAACAACCCTTCCGACGCCTGTTCAATCAGGTCGAGCACCAGTTCGAAGCCTTGGCGCCCGCCATAGTAGGGGTCAGGTACTTCCTCAAAATCGGTATCAGCAAAGTCCAGTAATAGCTGGATTTTAGAGTGAAACTGGGGATCGCTCATGCCTTTCAAGTCAGACAGATTGCTGTGATCCATAGCCAGCACATAGTCAAACCGCACAAAATCGGATTTATCTACCCGCCGACAACGTACGCCGTCAAAATTGTACCCCCTTGCCTGCCCGGCGGCCTGGGAACGCTTGTCCGGCGCTTTGCCTATGTGGTAACCGTGCGTACCGGCTGAATCTACTTCAACATCGACTCCAGCAGCCCGGGCCTTTTGACGAAACACCGCTTCTGCGGTAGGCGAGCGACAAATATTGCCCAGACAAACAAATAACACTGCAGGGGGGTGAGCCATAACCTAAATTCCTTGTTTCTCAAACACATCAAATCTTATTCAACAGTCCGTGTACCCCGCTCAAAAGCCGTGGCGAATAGCGCAGCCACAGCAATTCGGGTTCGGAGATATTTTTCTGATTGCACGCCTTTTCATACCAATGTATTCCCCGACAGAAACAGCGTTCCAATTCAAACATACCAAGCCGATTATTTTTGCATACTTGGGCACGCTTCGCGAGGATCTGTTCGTTCCACTGTTGCACTGCGCCTGGGATCACCCAGAAGAGGGTAAGCAGGTTAAACCCTAACTGAAGATGTCCGCCAGCTCTGACAGGCTTTCATACGCTTCACTCTGACGAAAACCAATCTCCGCCAGCATTGGGGCTGGCAACGCCGATTTAAGGGTAGCGAGGTTTTGCTGGTAATAAGGCATAGGTTCAGACAGCTGATTGGCTATCCAGCCTTTCAGGTGTAAACCGTCCGCCTGTATCGCCTCGGCGGTAAGCACCGCATGATTCAGGCAACCCAGTCGCATGCCTACTACCAGAATCACATCCAGTTCCAGCGCCTTTACCACACCAGAAAGGTAGCCTTCAGCCCCAATCGGCAGCCGCCACCCTCCGGCACCTTCCACCAGCAATACGTCGGGGCTGTAGCTCTGCAACCTATGGTAACCACTAATTATGCGGTCAGACGAGATGGGCCTGCCGCACTGCTCGGCGGCAATATGAGGGGCAATAGGAGGTTCAAATGCAATCGGATTGACTTCCTGCAAGGGTATTTCAATGCTGGCGGCCTGCTGCAGTGCCTGCGCGTCTTCGTTGACCAATTGCCCGTTCAAAAGCTCACAACCGGCCGATACCGGTTTATAACCCAGAGTACTCTTACCGGCTGCGTTGGCAGCCAGCAATAACCGGCGGGTCACATACGTTTTACCGACTTCAGTATCAGTACCGGTAATAAAAAAACTGTGCATGAAACTATTTTTCCAGAGTAAGGTGGCACACCCGATAGGTCAGAGGCAGGGGTTGAGATTGCGGCCATGCTGACCGGTAAGCCTGTTCGAGTTGATGCAAATCCCTGCGGGTAAGGCTGGCCCCTTGATTCGGACCGAGCTGAGTGGCTGCTCCGACGCGCTTGATGGACGCCAGCAACTGATAAATATCGGGCTGTTCATCCACATGGTCAACACACTCGGCAAATCGCAAACGAAAACCGGCTTGCTGAGCAAGGCAGCACCAGTGGTGATGACTGAAATGCCGGTTTGCACTGGCTGGCTGCCCCGCTTTTTTCCGTGCTTCATCCAGTTCAGCAAATGACCCGGCTACCATGATCGCCAAAACGGCCCGCCCCCCTTCTGGCAACACGCGGAAAAGTTCCCGCAGTACCTGCTGAGGCTGAGGGCACCATTGCAGCGCCATGGAAGAAAATACCTGTGCAAAGCTGCCGTCAGCAAAAGGCAGAGCCTGGGCGTCGGCCTGTACAAAACCAATGTGCGGGTATTGACGGCGGGCGTAGGCTACCATGCCTTCCGCCAGGTCCGCGCCAGTAACCTGGCGACCTTGTTCGAAAAGCTGATGGGTGTGTCTGCCTGTCCCGCTACCCAAATCCAGAACGGGCTCTCCCTGGGGTGAGGCCAAGCGAAGCATGGCCTTGCGGGCTATCTGCTCCTGAATGCCGGCGTACTGGTCATAATGACTGGCAAAACGGCTAAAGTTGCCCGCGATCTGAGCCCCGGGCTTAGGTCCGCTTTCTGGTAACGTCAAAGGCCTGGCTAATTGCATTGTGGGAGCGCCTCCCTAGCCAGAATGAGGCCATCCACCAACGCCTGTATGTCCCGTTCGGAATGCTGGGCTGACAGGGTAATACGCAATCTGTCGGTGTGCTTTGGAACGGTTGGGTAGCGTATAGCCGCAACCCATATACCGCGTTCCTTCAGGCCATTACTGAGTGCCAGAGCCTTGTGGGGATCACCCACAATCACCGGCTGAATGGCGCTCTGAGAGTCGGTTAACAGCAACCCGGCCTGATTGGCCAGGCTACGAAAATGGGCAATATTGGCCTGCAACTGCTGCCGCTCACTGCCGCTGGCTATAAGCCGCAGTGATGCCAGAGTGGCCACAGCCTGGGCCGGCGGCAACGCGGTGGAATAGATGTAATGCCTGGCATGGTTAACAAGATATTCTATGAGCTCTCGGCTACCGGCAACAAACGCCCCCGCAGTACCGATTGCCTTGCCGAAGGTGCCCATCAGCACAGGAACCTGTTGCTGGCTGAGGCCATAATGTTCTGCACTGCCCAGGCCGTTTTCACCAAGCACCCCAAAACCATGAGCGTCATCCAGCATCAGCCAGGCCTGCTGCTGTTCACACAAGGCGACCAGAGACTCAACCGGTGCAGCATCGCCATCCATGCTGAAAATGCCTTCCGAGGCCACCAGACAATCAGCATTCTGTATGCCCGCAAGCAACGATGCCAGGTGCGACATGTCGTTGTGCCTGAACCGCCTTAACTGGGCCTCGCAGGCCATGGCTCCGTCCAGAAATGATGCGTGCATCAGCTTGTCAGCCAGGATCAGGCCCGGCTCAGAAAACAGTGCCTGGCACACCGCCTGATTGGCCGAAAAACCCGAATTGAATAACAAGACAGCTTCCCGGTTCAGCCGTTCAGCCAGATACGTTTCCAGTGCCTGATGGGCCTGGCTGTACCCGGTAACCAATGGCGATGCCCCGCTGCCGCCGCCGTATGCCGCGAGCCCCTCAACCCAGGCTTGCAGAACTTCCGGTTGCTGGCGCATGCCAAGATAATCATTACTGGCGAAATTCAGATAGTGCTGCCCTTCGACACAAATAATGGCGTCTTTTTCATACTCCACCGTGCGGCGCTGTCGAAGATAACCGGCCTGGTGTTTCTGGTTCAGGCTTTGTGCCAAACGCTCAAAGCTCATTACGCCTCCACTGCACCACTGCGGCTGGTTTTAGTGGCGTCGTAGAACAAGTCTGCCGGGGCATTCTGCTGGGCATCCTGCTGGGCATCCTGCTGGGCAATCTCTTCTTCCAGTGCCTGGGTATGGGCTTCATCGGAATAATCCCGGGTACGTTCCGTATTGATGCCCAGCTTACGGAATAGCTGCACATCTTCATGGGTTTCCGGGTTAGAGGTAGTGAGCAACTTGCAGCCGTAAAAAATGGAATTGGCCCCGGCCATAAAACACAGCGCCTGCATTTGCTCATTCATGGCTTCACGACCGGCCGACAAACGCACGTGGGAGCGTGGCATCATTATGCGTGCTACGGCAATGGCACGGATGAACTCGAATGGCTCCAAATCGTCCACCTTGTCCAGCGGCGTACCTTTCACCTTAACCAGCATATTGATTGGCACACTCTGCGGGTGTTCTGGCAGGTTAGCCAGTTGCACCAGCAATTCGGCGCGGTCCCTGGCACTCTCGCCCATACCTACGATACCACCGGAACAGACATTCATGCCCGCGTCCCGCACATGCTGCAGAGTATTCAAACGGTCTTCGTAGGTACGGGTAGTAATAATGTCACCGTAGTATTCCGGTGAAGTGTCCAGGTTATGGTTGTAGTAATCCAGCCCCGCCTGCTTGAGGGCCAGGGCCTGATCGCGGGTCAGCATACCCAGCGTCATGCAGGTTTCCAGACCGAGCTTCTTCACTTCAGCAACCATCTTGGTCACATAGGGCATATCCCGTTCTTTTGGGTTACGCCAGGCCGCGCCCATGCAAAAGCGTGTAGAACCGGTAGCTTTGGCTTCCCGGGCCCGCTCCAGCACCTTCTCAATTTCCAGCAACCGTTCTTTTTCCAGCCCGGTGTCGTACCTTGCACTTTGCGGGCAGTATTTGCAATCTTCAGGACAAGCGCCGGTTTTGATCGAAAGTAAAGTGCTGACCTGAACTTCATTTGGGTTGAAATGCTGCCGATGAATGGTTTGTGCCTGGAACAACAGGTCGTTGAACGGAAGCGCAAACAGGGCTTCTACTTCTGCGCGTTGCCAGTTGTGGCGAATTGGGGCGTCAGTTTGAAACGAAGACGCTGTGGTCATGGCCTTTCCTTTACTATTGAATAATGCTGGCTTAGTCTATGCCGAGCAGAAGAGTTGTCAACTCTGACCAATTGCAAAGCTTTACCAGTGGTTACATTTTGAACAATATTGAATTTGATAAGCAACATATCTGGCATCCATACACCTCTGCGGTGTCTCCCCTGCCCTGTTACGAAGTCACCGGAGCCCAAGGAGTGCACCTCAAGTTGGCCAGTGGCGAACAGCTGATTGATGGCATGTCGAGCTGGTGGGCGGCCATTCATGGCTACAATCACCCCAAGTTGAACGCTGCGGCAAACGAACAGATAAGCAAGTTTTCCCATGTCATGTTCGGCGGCCTTACCCATCAACCCGCCATCGACCTGTGCAGAACATTGCTCGACATGGTCCCGGCCGGGCTTGAACGGGTATTTCTGGCCGATTCCGGCTCAGTGGCGGTCGAGGTGGCAATAAAAATGGCCCTGCAATATTGGGCCTGCCAGGGCCGACCCGAAAAGCACCGCATCATCACCCCCAGAAACGGCTACCACGGCGATACCTTCGCGGCAATGTCGGTGTGTGATCCGGTCAATGGTATGCACAGTTTGTTCGCCAATACACTCAAACAACAGTTGTTCGCCCCCGCCCCGCAAAGCCGTTTTGACCACACGTTCAGTGAAGACGACATTTTACCCTTGGAAGAACTGTTTGCCCGCCACCACCATGAACTGGCCGCGTTGATCATTGAACCCATTGTTCAGGGCGCTGGTGGTATGCGTATTTACCACCCTGAATACCTGCGCCGCTGCCGACAGCTGTGCGATACCTACGATGTGCTGCTGATTTGTGATGAGATTGCCACCGGCTTCGGGCGCACCGGCAAGCTGTTTGCCTGTGAACACGCCCACATCAGCCCGGATATTTTGTGCCTGGGCAAGGCACTGACCGGGGGTTACATGACACTTTCAGCGACGCTGTGCACGGAGGATGTAGCGCTGGGGGTTTGCCAGGGGCAACCCGGTGTATTCATGCATGGCCCGACCTACATGGGCAACCCCCTGGCCTGTGCAGTGGCCAGTGCCAGCCTTGGGCTGGTAAATCAAAATCACTGGCCGGCTCAGGTGGCGAAGATTGAAGCGCAGTTGAAAGCCTCATTGCCCAAATGTTTGCAGCTCCCCACTGTGGCTGACGTTCGTGTACTGGGCGCCATCGGCGTGGTGGAGACCCGTCAGCCAGTGGATGTGGCCAAGTTGCAGCGCCAGTTCGTCAAACTGGGAGTCTGGATCCGGCCGTTCGGCAAGCTGGTATACATTATGCCGCCATACGTGATTGAACCTGAGCAACTGGAAAGGCTTACGGATGCCATCTATCAGGTACTTACACCTTAACTTGCCAGTTCAGAATGCTGAACTGCCGGGCCAGCAATAGGAGTCGTCATGGGTCTGATCGTTCGGATTATCGATAAAATCGGTTTTGCGGTATTACTGTTGCTGGCACTGCAAATTCCCATACTGGCGGACCATTACCGTCAATATCTAAGCGGTTATTATGATGCCACTGCCAGGCAGGTTGCCGAATACCAATCGATGGCTGATGAATTCGGTTACCCTACGGTAACGGAAATGATCAACGCACTGGAGCGCAACTCCAGCCCCATTGTGCAAAAAGATGCTCAATACAAATTGCGCACGCTGGCTGAGCACCGTCAGCTGGAGTCAGGCTTGTCCACATTAAAAAACGGGCATTACTTCCAGCAAGCCTGGTACATGCTGGCGCCAAAGCAACGAGCAACTCTTGCCCGTGTACTGGAAAATTTTTCGCCCTCGGTTCCTCTTACCCCTTCAGCGATAGTGTACAGCCTGATAACCGCCATCCTGGCCAATTTGCTGCTGTGGACACCATTCTGGCTGTTTCGCACTGGCAAGGCCATTCACGCCCGCCGGCAGCATAAAAAACAGTTGCAGGGGCTGTTAAACCGGGTCTGAATCACCGGCGTACAAGAGAAACAACGTAGCAAAATTTTATGGACCGCGCCGTTTAGGTATCGTAATTGCTACCTATACTCTTAATTGTGCACCTTTTGATCAATCTTTCTGGACTACACTTTTTTTGTCCCCTGATTTAAAAGGCATTTTTTAGGTAAATCTCGCAGTGAGTGAAGGTGTTAGGATGTCAAACAATAATACGTTACTGATGGGCCAGGTGTTGCAAATAAGAGACAAACTTTTGGCCAAAAGGCACATTGTGCCTTCTTCACTGAAAAGTGAATGGCAAACCCTTATTGAACGAACGGCTACTTTTGACCCGTCGTTCACGGTCAACCATGCCATAAAGGGTAGAGCCTGCACCAAGCCCGCGATGTTCACGGGCAGTGCCAACGAACTGATGAAACTGGTCAGTTCGTTAAAAGAAATGGAAATAAAACTTGCAGCTGGCAGCCGCAACCACCACTGACATGTTCAGCTGTACAAAGCGACCGCAGCACGAATTTTACGTTTGCCATAATTGGCCAAACGCTGAAAGTCGTCCCGGGCTACCGGGATGTGCTGATACTCAACCGGCGGGCTTTCCGCCAGTTCCGGGTCAGGATCGTGCAGATAAAGGCAGTGAGCGTCAGCCCCGGTAATGGCAACCCAATGCGGTGCCTTGCGCCTGTCAAAAGCGTAAGTACTGATTAGGCAGATCACTGCCGCGCCCTGTTGCAGCGCCTGCTCCAGACGATCCACTTTCCAGTCTTCCTCCACAATGCGAACGCCCTGGGTTTGCGCCTCCTGCGCAAACTGATTTTCAACCGCACCCAATACTGACTTTTTGTGCGCGGCCCGCACACCATCAAGAAACAATGGCACTGGCTGATTCAGCCAAACTTCAGCGTTGAAACCCGCGTCTTTGGCAGCCAGGGCCAGCCCAATTGGATGACACCCACCGTGGCCGGACGTCATAAAGATAGTGGTTGCCCGCCGCCAGATAGCCAGCTCATTGAGCTGATTCATGGAATACTGAGGTTTCAGGGCAGTCATCGCCATCATCAGTGCCGCAGGCCCACAGGTAAACTCTGTAGTTTGACGGTACCAGGGGTAAACATCCTGACGCAGAGTGTCGGAAGAAAAACTCAGTACTTTCTGCATACGCAATGCGTTGGATTTGTCCTCGTAGTATTCGAGGTACATGCCAAACGGTGAGAACCCCAAACGCTCGTAAAGCCGGATTGCGGCAGCGTTACCTTGTGCAACTTCCAGGCGCATTACCCGCTTGCCTCGAGCCAGCGCACGACCTTCCAGTTCACGAAGCAGGTTTTCAGCAATCCCCATACCCCGGCGCTCCGGGTCCACCGCAATGGAGTATAAACGGGTTAACAGCGTGCCCCGGCGTGAAAGCAGCAGGCCGTAGCCAACCAGCTCATCCGCGATACAGGCAACCACCAGCTCCGCATGACCGGCATCGACATAGTATCGAAACCGGCGTTTACTGAGCCTGTCGGAGTTAAAACAGCGTTGTTCCAGCGCGTTCAGCGCGGACACATCATCCAGGCAGGCGATACGAAGCACCGCACTCCCGGAAAAAGGTGACGGTTTCATCGTCCGCGCAACTCCAGACGATCAGCAAATTCCTGCATAATCAACTGATACAATTCCTTGCCCAAGTATTCATCTTCAACACCACTTTCGATGCTGGGGTTGTCGTTGACCTCTATCACATAAACCTTATTGCCAGACTGTTTGATATCCACACCATAAAGCCCGTTACCCACCACTTTTGCGGCTTTAACTGCTGCATGCAGTACCGGACGCGGCACTTCGAAAGTGGGCAGGGTTTTGAAGTCACCTGAACTGAACCCGTCACCTTCGTGGTGGTATATTTGCCAGTGATTACGCGCCATAAAGTACTGGCAGGCATAAATCGGCTTGCCTCCCAGCACGCCAATTCGCCAGTCGTATTCGGTATAGACGTATTCCTGAACCAGCACCAACGCGGAGGCACTGAGCATGTCCGTAAGTCTGACCTGCAAATCTTCAATCGTTTCCACTTTGAACACACCTCGGGAGAACGAACTCTCCGGCAGTTTGAGCACCAGTGGCAAACCGAGTTCGTCAACCAGTTGCTGACAGACACTGGACTCTGCGCTGGACACCATCTGGCTTTTCGGCGCAGGCACCTTCTGATAGGTAAAGGCATCCTGCAAAAATACCTTGTTGCAGCAACGCAAAATGGACTGGGTATCATCCATCACCACCAGCCCTTCCCGTTCCGCTGCCCTCGCAAGACGGTAGGTATGATGGTCTATTGCGGTGGTTTCACGGATGAACAGGGCATCAAAATGCCCGACATCGTCGGCGGTCAGCTCACTGAGTACCTGAGCACTGATACCAACCTTTTCTGCCGCCTTGACAAAATTCCGAATGGCTTTGTCATCACTCGGTGGAGTGGCTTCATGGGGATTAACCAGTATCGCCATATCCCAGCGAGTGCGCTTGCTCTGTCGGGCCTGGGTCCAGTGGCTTTGGGTAAACCCCTGCAGGTGCGTTACACAATCTGCTCGCAGCTCTACCGGCAACTGGGCATAGCCAATCGCTTCACATTCCACGTAACCCATTTTATGTCCGGATTTCGATACGGCTTCCGCACCATACTCGGCACCAATGTGCAAAGTCACCCTCATTATCGGGCACGGATAGTGCCGGAAAGCCATACTGGCAATCGGCATAAGCGCGGGCTCACGGGTTTGTCCAAACAGCACATAAAAGGTTTGCGACGGGTTCTTTTGCTCCGGCCAGCGAAAAGTTTTCGGCAACGGAATGCGTGCCCGCTCACCTTTTTCAGACGCTCTGAGATCATTGATAACATTGACGCTGGGCAATACTTTGTGTTTACGCGCCTGCGCCAGCAACGAGCAATAGTACCCCTGACTCAGGTACTTACCTGTATCACAGAGGTTAATGACCCGTGTTTTGGGTTCATTCAGCTTAGGGAAATCGGCAAGATACTGCTCAAACGTAAGTACCTGTAAATCGGTATCAACGTGCAGTTGCGTGTCGTCTGTAACAATTAAAGTTCTGTGCATTTAAAAAGGCTTCTATAAAACCAAGGGTAAGATACAATTCGTTCCCGCCGCCCCCTTAGCTGTAGGCAAAAACGCCGGGGTTGAGGCCGGTGGATTTGTTGCGAAGTGTACGGTAAATGTAAAAAATGCATACTGTATTAAGCAAGCAATTTTTTAATCGTTACGATGAGGGAAAGTCATCTACACTTAGGCTTAACGCCGTCAATAACCCCCTTATCCAAAAGGAGTTTTTATGGTCCTAGCAAGTATCTCCATTCTCGTTGGTCTGCCGGTTCTATTGTGGAGTGCGGGCAAATTTGTAGGCGGGGCTGCGGGGGTAGCCAAGCACTTTGGAATTTCCCCACTGGTCATTGGCATGGTGATCATTGGCTTCGGCACCTCTGCTCCGGAAATCATCGTGTCGATATTCGCCGCCATACAGGGTAATTCAGGCATTGCACTGGGTAACGCCTACGGCTCAAACATCGCCAACATTGCGCTGATTCTGGGCCTGACTGCTCTGATCAGCCCCATCGCTGTGCGCTCGGAGATCATTCGTCGAGAATTGCCCATTCTGCTTGGAGTGACCTTCATCGCCGCATGGCAATTGCTGGACTACAACGTCTCCAAAGACGATGCATTTACGCTTACGGGGCTGTTTATCCTGTTGATGGCCTGGAGTATCTGGCAGGGCATGCGGGGGGACAACGACCACCTGGCTGAAGAAGTGAATGAGGAAATCAACGCTGATGACAGTACGGTTAAAACCAATCTCATCTGGTTACTGGCCGGGCTGGCTCTGTTGATTGCCAGTTCCCGCATTCTGGTCTGGGGGGCGGTGGAAATTGCCACCCACTTTGGTGTCAGCGATACCATTATCGGCCTGACCATCATTGCCATTGGCACCTCTCTGCCTGAACTGGCTTCCTCCCTGATGGCAGTGCGCAAAGGCGAACACGATCTGGCTCTGGGGAATGTGATAGGTTCTAACATGTTCAACACCTTTGCAGTGGTCGGTATTGCGGGCCTGATTCAGCCCATGCAGGTAGAACCGGCTTTCCTGTACCGTGATGTGACCATGATGGTGGCTTTAACAATTGCCCTGTTTGTATTTTGCATCGGCCTCAAGGGCCAGGGGCGGCTGAACCGGCTGGAAGGCGGTGCCTTTTTGCTTATTTATCTGGGCTACACCTATTACCTGGTAACTCATGCCTTTGTGGATTAGGCCAGCGGGAGTGACAACATCAACAGACCAAATAGACATGCGCCTCCCAGCACAAACAGGTTAATACCAAAATACTCTTTGCGCCGACTGTCCACCAGTCGGCTGCGTGTTGTTTTCTTAAACATTTGATTCAATCATCTCTGGAATCCACTTGCTGGATGAGTATACTACCTGCCTATTGGATTTCTCACCCTGCAATGGCAAACGCTGAGGGCGTTGAGACAGCAGGGGCGGCACGCAACGCTGAGGACACCCGGATTCCGTCTGAGGTAAACCGGCAGCTCTCCTTCAGCGTTCCTTCTGTGCTGTTCAGAATACAGCCTCTGCTCAGCGTATCGGCAAGACAATCCTTAGGCAGTATTGGCGAGATGCACCGACACACAGAGTGTGCGAAGATGACTCGCAATCTTGAGAATAAGTTTAAACGGAGAAAGTAAAATGACGCATACGCCCGTTGTCGACGTGCTCGTTGGTAAGCACGCAGTTGGCGAAACGGTGACAGTGAAAGGCTGGGTTCGTACCCGTCGGGATTCCAAAGCCGGCTTGTCCTTCATCGCTTTACACGATGGCAGTTGTTTCGACCCTGTACAGGTCATTGCGTTAAATTCTCTGCAAAATTACAGCGACATTCAAAAGCTGACCGCGGGCTGCTCACTTTCCGTGACCGGTCAGGTAAAAGCGTCAATGGGTCAGGGTCAGGCACTGGAAATCGAAGCGCAAAGCATTGAGATTGTTGGCTGGGTGGAAAACCCGGATACCTACCCTATGGCAGCCAAACGCCACAGTATCGAATATCTGCGTGAATTCGCTCACCTGCGTCCTCGCACCAATGTAATTGGCGCAGTGACCCGGGTGCGTAACTGCCTGTCACAGGCCATTCACCGCTTTTTCCATGAACGTGGATACCTGTGGATCAGCACCCCCATTCTGACCGCCAGTGATACCGAAGGTGCCGGCGAAATGTTCCGTGTTTCCACTCTGGATATGATGAACCTGCCGCGTAACGACAAGGGTGAAGTGGATTATTCCGAAGACTTTTTCGGCAAGGAAACCTATCTGACGGTATCCGGACAACTCAACGTTGAAACCTATTGTGCCGCGATGTCAAAGGTGTACACCTTTGGCCCCACATTCAGGGCAGAAAACAGTAACACTTCCCGCCATCTGGCTGAATTCTGGATGATCGAGCCGGAAGTGGCGTTTGCCGATCTGTCTGACGTTGCAACACTGGCGGAAGACATGCTCAAGTATGTATGTAAAGCCGTACTGGAAGAACGGGCAGACGACATGGCGTTCTTTGCCGAGCGTGTTAAAAAAGATGTCATTACCCGTCTCGAAGCTCTCGTCAATTCAGACTTTGTGCGCATGGATTACACCGACGCCATTGAGATCCTGAAAGCCAGCGGCAAACAGTTTGAGTTTCCGGTTGAATGGGGTGTCGACCTGTCCTCCGAGCACGAGCGCTATCTGGCCGAAGAGCACGTTGGTGCGCCTATCATCATGCAAAACTACCCCAAGGACATCAAAGCGTTCTACATGCGTATCAATGACGACGGTAAGACCGTTGCCGCTATGGATATTCTGGCGCCGGGCATTGGTGAGATCATTGGTGGCAGCCAACGTGAAGAGCGCCTGGATGTGTTTGATCAAAGGCTGGAAGAAATGGGTCTCAGCAAGGAAGATTACAGCTGGTATAGAGACTTGCGCCGCTATGGTACCGTTCCCCATGCAGGCTTCGGGCTGGGCTTTGAGCGCCTGGTAGCGTACGTTACCGGTATGCAGAATGTCCGTGATGTTATCCCCTTCCCGCGCACGCCAGGTAACGCCAGTTTCTAATTACTGAATACTGTTCAGAACGCCGGCATTTTGCCGGCGTCAGAGTGTTGATAAAGCCCCGCTTTTCACGCGAAACACTCTGCAGACTGGAGACAAACGTAGCGAGCGAAGAAAGTGCAAGGAAAAAGTCGCCGAAAAACCGCAGTTTACAAATGGTAAATGAGGATTTTGAGAAGACTTTTGACGCCGCAAATTCAAGCGCAGTAGTTTGTCATCAGGCTGACGCCGGCATTTTGCCGGCGTTTTTGTTTGCCACTCACCAACAGCGTTTGTTCCCTGGCGGATTTCGAGTATTCTATACACTGATGAGCAGGCGGTCAGTGAACTGAATGGAGCAACAACAAGCAACTCAAATTGTCTGTGAGCAGTGTCAGCACACAACCACCATTCCGGTTTTACAGCACCGCCAGCGTGCAGTGTGCCCCCAGTGCGGTCATACACTGCTCACATTCCGCCATAATGCCATCGAAAACACCCTTGCTTACAGCCTGAGCGCCCTGGTATTTATGCTGCTCTCGCTGCCTTTCAATTTTCTGAGTTTTCGTGCCAGTGGTCAGCAACACACAATTAACCTGCCCGGTGGGTTGAAAGTTCTGATCGAAAATGACTACCTCTCACTTGCCATCATAACAGGCCTGGCAACGCTGGTGTTGCCAGGTACCCTGCTTATCGGTCTGATTTGTCTGACTCTCGCGTCCCTCTACAATTATCGCCCGCCCTTTCTCAGGCGGGTCCATTTATGGGTAACACGCCTTATGCCCTGGAGTATGGCGGAAATTTTTCTGGTTGGAACCCTGGTCAGCCTGACAAAAATAACCGCGATGGCAGAAGTCAGCATTGGTATGTCTTTTTACGCCTTTATTGGCTTCACTGTGTGTATGACCGCCAGCCTGTTCTACTTCGACCGGGACCGGATGGCACTTTGGATTTATGAGGGAAATCCGCCTGCTCCGGCACCTTTGAGTGCGCAGGCGGCCTCCTACAGCATCCAGCGCACATGGGCGTTACTGGCTACCGCCACACTGCTCTATATACCGGCCAATATGCTGCCCATCATGCATACGGAATACTTCGGCCGGGACGAACCCAGCACCATTGTAGGAGGGGCCATAACACTCTGGCAGTCAGGCTCCTATCCAATCGCACTGGTGATCTTGTTTGCCAGTGTCGCAGTGCCTGTGGTAAAAATTCTGATTCTGGCGTGGCTTAATTTCAGTGTCCAGCAAGGGCATCTGTATTCGCAGAATTCGCGGATCCGCTATTACCGGATCACCGAGTGGATTGGCCGATGGTCGATGATTGATGTGTTTGTGGTCGCCATTCTGGTCGCACTGATCCAGCTTGGCAACGCAATTTCCATCTACCCCGGCCCCGCCGCTCTGGCATTTTGTGCAGTGGTTTTTATTACCATGATTGCCGCCATGAGTTTTGATTCCAGACTGATTTGGCTGAGCAGGAAGCAGTATCAATGAACAATCAGGCAACCATAAAGCCAACCACAAGAGTATCCAAAGTCTGGCTGGTACCCATTCTTGCCATACTTATCGGTGCCTGGATGCTCTACTACCAGTGGAAAAACCAGGGCCCGATGATCACCATTGAAGTCAGCTCTGCGGCCGGTATCGAAGTGAACAAAACGCCGATTAAAATCCGCGACCTTGATGTGGGCCAGGTCAAAAAAATGGAATTAAAACCGGACTTGGACGGAGTACTGGTAAGCGCCAGAATCGACGCCAACGCCGCCCATCTGCTAAGAGAAGACACCCAGTTCTGGCTTGTCTCCCCGCGCATCACCTTTTCTGAAGTGTCGGGGTTAAATACACTGCTTTCCGGTAGCTACATTGCCATGTCAGCGGCAGAAAGCGGCGGTGAAAGATACCATTTCAGTGCGCTCGACAGGCCACCTGCTACTCCACCGGGCACACCAGGCCTGCATTTGCAGCTTACCAGCAACGACGAATTCGCTTTCAAACCAGGCGACCCCATTATTTACAAGGGGTTTAAGGTAGGAGAATTTGAAGATTCCGAATTCGATATCGAATCCAGGGTCGTCAACTACCGGGTATTTATTGAAGCGCCCTACCACCAGCTAATTACCGTAAATACCCGATTCTGGAATGTCAGTGGAATTACCCTTAGCCTCGCCTCCAGTGGAATAGAAGTGCAAACCGGAAGCCTGGAAACGCTGCTGGCAAACGGCATTACGTTTGGAATTCCAGACGGAGTTCCCCGTGGTGAAAAAGCCCCGAACAATGCCAGCTTCACCATTTTCTCGAACAGGGAAGCCGCCTCTGACGCCCGTTATACATTATCCGCACGTTATCTGTTGATGATTGATGAAACCGTGCGAGGCCTGACCGTCGGTGCCCCGGTAGAATATCGTGGCATAGAAATAGGCGAAGTCCTTGCCATAAACTATCGTGGCCCTGACGATGGAAATATTCTGTCTGAAAATTACCCTATCCCGGTTCTTATCCATATCTACCCCGGCAAGGTTCAGCAACCGGATACTCCTGAAGGCCTGAAGTTCGTTGAAACCACCATGCGTAAATGGATTGCACAGGATCTGAGAGCCACATTGCGAATGGGCAACATTCTCACAGGCGGGCTGTATGTGGATTTACAACACATTAAAGACGCTCCTGCCTCCCAGTATGCCTCGCTTAACGGCCTCGATGTCATCCCAACGGTGTCCAACGAATTTAACCAGCTAACCCAGAAAGCCGATGCCATCCTTGACAAGATAAACCGTTTGCCACTGGATACCCTGGTCGAAGATATCCGCCAGGTTGTTGCCGACATGGAGGACGCGGCCAATTCAGTTGACGAGGCAAGCCTCAGCTTTGACGAACTGCTGGCTGGAATAGACAGCACACAAATCAATGCCAACCTGAACCAGTTACTCGCCAATACCGATCAGTTAGTCCGGCACTACAGCGAAGGGGGGTTAAGTCAGTCAGAAATCAGAGACACCGTAAACGCCCTGCAGGATACCCTGCGGAGTTTACAACCCCTGTTGTTGCAATTAAACGAAACGCCCAATAGCCTTATTTTTTCAGAAAGCCGACAGGATGACCTTCAACCCAAGGCGAAGACTCAGGGGATTTTTGATGATCTTCCGTAACCTGCTTTTGAGCGTAGTACTATTCGCTTTGTGCGGTTGTGCAAGCAAGGCACCCAGTTTTCAGTACTATGTTCTGCATCAGCCCGAATCTTTGGCGGCCACTCCTGCAACACCGAATCAGTCAGTTATCCTGAATTCCTTGCAGTTGCCGGACTACCTGAAACAGCGGGGTCTGGTCATGCAGACCAGTGCAACCCAACTGCATTTTTCAACTCTCCACCTCTGGGCTGAGCCACTTGACAACGGAATGACTCAGGCTCTGAGAAACAGCCTGATGGAAAATTCAGGTGTGCTGATTGCGCCACTGGACATGGCAGAACTCAGTTCCGCCACCAGAATAACGGTTTTAGTGGAGGACTTTGTTGCAACCCACAACGGCGAAGTCGTACTGAAAGGACAATATTGGTTAACCTATCCTTCTAAGTCTCCTCAGGTTTTCTTATTTGACTTTCGTCTTCCTCTCACACAAGATGGGTTTTCCCATGCCGTTGAGCAAATGCGGAAACTGGTAGATACGCTTGGCCAGGACATAGCCAGGCACCTGAGTGAGCAGTAAATGACGAGAAATAATCATGAAGGCAGCTTTAATCAGTTCGCTGCTTGAGCAAGGATGCAGCCCGGATTTTGACGAGGAAACCAACAGAAAAATTCTGGTGGTTAATCTTTTTGCTCTCGTAGGCATCATGCTCACTTCCATCCTGGGACTACGGGCACTGCTGGGTCAGGAATACCCTCTGGCCGGTTCATTATTCATTGCTTCCATCTTTTTTGTGCTGGCACGGCAAATTCAGCTGGTTTACAACAACACGGTCGGTCGCCTGATCGCGGTTAATTTGCTGCTGGGCTGCCTGATGGGTTTGATGGCTTATCTTGTCGTAAGTGGCGGAAAGAACAACACCGGTCCGCTATGGATTTATGTAGTGCCGCCGGTAGCCATGTTTTATGCCGGCGTCACGCGGGGTTTGATGACCGTGGGGGTGTTTACCCTCATGATAAGCCTGCTGATGTTTTTTCCTAATGATGCACTGTTGCTCACGTCCTACGATCAGGACTTTAAAATAAGATTGCTGCTGTCATTTTTGACAGTCACTTTTCTCTCTGCTTTTTACGAATACAGTCGCCAGAAAACCTTTGATACGGTTCAACAACTGAGTGAACAGTTTGAGCAGCAGGCACTGCATGACCCCCTTACCCGCCTTCCTAACCGTCGCGGGATCCAACAACAGTTAACCCAGGAGCTGGCGCGTCTCAGACGCAACGGCAGACCCTTCTCCCTGATCCTGGCCGACATTGATCATTTCAAAAACATCAATGACAACCACGGCCACAGCAACGGCGACGAAGTTTTGCGCAGAGTATCAGGGATATTCCAGAACCGTCTGCGTGGTCTCGACATGGTAGCCCGCTGGGGCGGTGAGGAATTTTTAATAGTGGCTCCGGAAACACCGGAATCAAATGCAGAAGCGCTGGCAGAAAAAATTCGCACCTCTCTGGCCGAAACGCCCATTGTTCTGAATGGATTTCCCATCAAGGTGACCGCAAGCTTCGGCGTTTGCGAGGTCTCAAAAGACGTGGAACTGGAGCGGGCTTTGACCCTCGCGGACAAAGCATTGTACAAATCCAAGCAAAATGGCCGCAACCGAGTGACCTGCGCAGCGGTTACCAGCGAATAGGAACCTGTAATGCCATGGCAAAAAAAGATTACAGTTCGTTACAATTGGAATCGTTTTAAACCCCAAATCCCCTGTATTATTACCCTCAACAACCTGCAATTTAAAAGTGTCAGTTATGAAATGGATCAAATACGCTGTACCCTTCGCCATCCTGGGCCTGGGCTATGCGGGCATGAAAGGCATTGAAGCCTCCGCAAATGACGATATCATTCAGGAAAAAGTCGATACACGACCAACAGTTACGATAGAACACCTCGAACCGGAAGACTTTACGGTTCAAATTGCCTCCTACGGCGAAGTGCAGCCCTTAGAAAGCACCCGAGTGGCAGCCCAGGTTGCCGGGGAAATTGTCAGCTGGAATCCCAACTTTGTTCCCGGCGGATTGGTGAAACGTGGTGAGTTGTTATTTTCCATCGAAAAGGACAGTTACGAAGCGGCTTTGTTGCAGGCTGAAGCCAGTTTATCCAATGCGCAAGCTTTACTTATCGAAGAGCGGGCCAGAGCACAGGTCGCCCGCCGTGAAGCAGCATCTCTGCCATCCGAACGGGTAACGGATTTATATCTGAGGAAACCTCAGGTACTCAGTGCCGAGGCTGCCGTGAAATCGGCCGAAGCCATGTTGCGTATTGCCAAAAGGGATTTGCAGAACTGTGACGTTACTGCCCCATATGATGCACTTGTTGTCAGCCGTGAAATTGGCGTAGGCGATTTTGTCAATGTGGGGACCAGCGCGGCTGTTCTGAACAACATAGAAATGGCCGAAATCAAGTTTCCGGTAGCTGGCTTCGACAGCGCGTTTTTACCCGAATCCATTCAGGGCAAAGTTCTTAACGTTCAGCTTGATGCGCATGGTCAGGCCGTTCGTAAAGCTACCATTCACCGGGATCTGGGCATGGTTGACCAGGCCACCCGCATGATTTATCTGGTAGCCCGCATCAACGACCCATACAGCCTGCGCAGCAGTGAACCCGCAACCCGATTTGGCACTTACGCCACAGTTACCTTTGCCGGAAAAACCTTGGAACAGGTGTATCGCGTTCCCCAGGAGCTGATCACCCGCAGAACCCTGTGGACACTGGACGACGAAGATAAACTGGTATCACAAAAAGTGCAGGTTATTCGTGAGGAAGGGGGATATTTCTACATTCGTGGTGACTTCAACAGCGACCGTGTTGTGATGACCTTGCCGGAATATCCACAGCAGGGCATGGCAGTAAAAGTGCTTGAGAACAGCAATGAGCTGGTTGCCACAACCACCCTGAGCGGTAACTCCCAATGAATCAGGAACACAACACCCATACCGGCATCATCTCGTGGTTTGCCCGCAATTCTGTAGCAGCCAACCTGCTAATGATCTTTATCATCGTTATGGGCATTGCCGGCTACTTCACTATCCAGCGCCAGATGTTCCCGAACATTGAAATCAATTACATCCGTATTTCTGCCCAGTACCCTGGCGCTTCTCCGCAGGAAATAGAAGAAAGCATACTGGTTAAAATTGAGGAATCACTCAAGGACGTAACCGAAATCAAGCGCACTGTGTCACGTGCGTTTCGCAACAACGGTCAGGTCACTCTTGAAATCGATACCGATGAAGTGCTCACCGACGTGCTGGACAAAGTAAAGCTTCGGGTCGACAGTATCGC
Source organism: Alteromonas aestuariivivens (assembly GCF_003367475.1). Classification (GTDB taxonomy): domain Bacteria; phylum Pseudomonadota; class Gammaproteobacteria; order Enterobacterales; family Alteromonadaceae; genus Alteromonas; species Alteromonas aestuariivivens. The sequence goes on along the minus strand of NZ_QRHA01000012.1, from coordinate 14,121 downwards.
TACCTTCCCTGCCGGTATGGAACCGGTGACCATATCCCAGATCGAATTCAAGCAGGACGTTATTGAGATGCCGCTGGTGGGCGACATTCCGCTTAGCGAATTAAAGCCTCTGGCCAAGCAGGTGGAAGACGAGCTGTTGCAACTGGGCACTGTCGCTCTGGTTGAAATGTCTGCCCCGGACGACGAAATTGCAATTGAAATCAATCCGGAAATGCTGCGCAAATATAATGTCAGTATTGATGATGTCAGCAAAGCCATTCGCAACTACTCAGCCAATATTTCTGCCGGACAATTGCGTACGGAAGCCGGGATCATTTCGGTGCGGGTTGAAAATCAGTATTACTCTGGTGAAGAGTTTGCCGCCATTCCCATCAAGTTTGGTGAATCGGGAGCCCGGGTACTATTGTCAGACGTGGCAACCATCAAAGACGGCTTTACCGAAGGCGAGCGCTATTTCAAGTACAATGGCAAAAACGCCATCTATATCTCCGTCAAAGCCACCAAATCCCAGAACATGATACCGGTTGCAGAAACGGTAAAGGCGTATATCGACCAGCGCAACCAGACACTCCCGGCTGGAGTTGAGCTGAAAATTCTGGTGGACATGACTTACTACCTCAATGCCCGTCTCGACATGATGCTGAAAAACCTGCTGCAAGGCGCCATTCTGGTTGCGCTGATGCTCAGTCTGTTCCTTCGCTTCCGGCTGGCGTTCTGGGTAATGCTGGGGCTGCCCATCTGCTTTTTGGGCGCAGTGATGATGATGCCCATATTTGGCATCAGTATTAACATCCTCTCCCTGTTTGCGTTCATCATGGTTCTCGGTATCGTGGTAGACGACGCCATCGTTATCGGCGAAAGTGCCTATGCCGAAATTGAAAGCAAAGGCGGAGGCATTGATAACGTCATTATTGGTGCCAAACGGGTTGCCACACCGGCAACATTTGGGGTATTGACCACCATAGCTGTATTCGCACCCTTTACACTCAGCAGTGGCCCGGATGGCTCTTTTTTCTACAACATTGCCGTGGTTGTGATTCTTTGCCTTGCGTTCAGCCTGATTGAGTCAAAGCTGATACTCCCAGCCCACATTGCTCATACCCACTTTGCTCCGGTGAAGGAAAACAGTTGGCGGAACAGATTTAACAAGCGTTTCTATGGTTTCGTAAACGGCCCCTATCGCAATCTGGTACAGACTGCCCTTGTATGGCGCTGGGCCGTTTTGATGATATTCGTTGCCCTGCTGATGCTCAGCTTCGGACTCATCAACGCCAACCAGGTGCGCGTTGTTCCCAACCCCAAGGTGCCACACGATTTTCCCAGCGTGAACATCGAAATGAACGAAAATGCGTCCGACACTGCCGTCATCACTGCGCTTCAAGTCATCGAAAGCACTATTATGAAAATCGATGAAGCTACGAAAACGGAAGAAGGTCAGGGCATGATCAGAGATGTACTGGCCTTCAATGAGGACCGCACCCGCGGGCGCATAGTGGTGCCACTGGTGCACGAAGATGAACGCCCCTACAACACTTTTGAACTTGCACGGCGCTGGCGTGAGGCCATTCCAGAAATCCCGGGAATGAAATCCATTACCGTCCAGGACGATGTTAATGGTCAGCGTGATGATGGCGAGTTCGGCTACCTGCTGTTCGGCCCCGACATCGACACCCTCAATGCTGCAGGGCTTAAATTCATTGAAATGCTGCAACAACAGCCCGGCCTGTTTGATGTCAGCTCAACTATTGACCCGGCCAGCAAGGAAGTTCAGTTGACACTGCGTCCGGTGGCCTATGATCTGGGTTTAAACCTCGCGGACGTTGGTCGCCAGGTTGGCGCCAGTTTCTACGGTGGAGAAGCCCAGCGTGTGATCCGTGACGGTGAAGAAGTCCGGGTTATGGTGCGCTACCCGGACCTCACCCGCGAGCGGTTTGCCGACCTCAAGTACACAGTGATTACCACACCGGACGGCCAGGAAGTAATGCTGGGTGATGTGGTCCAACTGGTTGAAAAGCCAGGCATAAGTTTTATCCGCCGCGAAGGCGGATACCGCAGCGTGTATGTTTGGGGTAACATCGATGAAGAAACAGTCGAGCCTAACGAAGTGGTCAGCCAGATTGATGAAAAACTGCTCCCTCAACTTAAAGAGGCCTACCCTTCTGTAATGACTGAACTGGGCGGTGACATCGAAGAACAGCAGGCACAACAGAATGAGCAAATGCTGTTCTTTATGGCGGCAATGATTCTGGTGTACATTTTACTGGCCGTTCCACTGAAAAGTTACGGTCAGCCTATCATTATCATGTCAGTGATCCCCTTTAGTCTCACCGGGGCCATTTGGGGCCACTTTTTCATGGGCCTCGACATGAGCATGATGTCAACCTTTGGTTTGATAGCGGCAGCGGGGGTTGTTATCAATGACTCACTGGTAATGACCGACTTTGTCAACCAGCGCCGCGCTCAGGGCTACAGTATCCGGGATGCCGTATCCGAGGCTGGCTGTGCCCGTTTCCGCGCCATCACGCTGACGTCAATCACCACTTTTGCCGGTGTACTACCGATCATGTTCGAAACCAGTCTGCAGGCTGCTTTTGTAATTCCAATGGCCGTTGCGCTGGGCTTTGCGGTTCTGTATGCCACCCTGGTAACGCTCGTGCTGGTACCCTGCCTGTACTTGATACTGATTGATTTGGGAACTCCTTTCCGCTGGATTAAAACCCACGTTTTTGCCAGCAGGAACAAGGCTACCGTCACCAGTCAGCCTGTTTCAGAACAATAATCTGAAAGTGAGGGGCGTGACAGCCCCTCGCCCCACCACTGCGACGCGACTGTCGTTGGCCCACTCCGGAATCTTGTTTATACTGCGGGTTTTCATGCTATCAGCGGAACATGCCTATGCTACATATCCGTCCGGCCACACCCGAGGACGCTGGCCAAATTCTCGACTTCATACTGGAACTGGCAATATACGAGAAAGCCCGCCACGAGGTAGAAGCGACCGTAGAGGACATCAAAGCTTCCTTATTTGCCCCCAATGCAACTGCTCACTGTGTGATTTGTGAAGAAAGCGGGCAGGCCATTGGCTTTGCCGTTTACTTTTACAACTATTCCACCTGGCAGGGTAGAAATGGCGTGTATCTGGAAGATCTGTACGTTTCACAGCAGCATCGTGGAAAAGGCGCAGGCAAGGCCCTGTTGCACTACCTTGCCAACCATGCGGTTGAACACAACTGTGGTCGGTTTGAGTGGAGCGTTCTCGACTGGAATACCCCGGCAATTGAATTTTACCAGTCCCTGGGAGCCAAGCCCAAAGATGAATGGATTGGTTACCGCTTAAGTGGTGACGCACTGAATCAATTTGCGGCCATACCCACCAACTATTCGGTGTGAGCAAGGGGTTATTCAGCGCTTCTATTCGGGCCGTTCCACCGCATAATGACTCAGAAATAATGCAGCGGTGCGTTCCGCAACCCGCTGCTTCGCCTCCTCACTAAGAGGGGGTTCGAGCTTAAGCAGCTGGGGCCAGAAACAATGCCCCCGCACCAGACACCCCAATTCCTTGATACTTGCCTGCAAATCGTCCATCACCAGACGCCCGTCGTCCTGGGCACACTTAAGCCATTTGTGCAGCACAGTTTCCTGAGCAGTAAACTGACAAATCTCATCGCGCAGTTTGTCGGTTTTATAAAAAAAATGCCCAAAAGCAACCCGCGCCAACTCCAGATATTCATCGCCGGTAAATAAATCAATCTCTATACGCAGCAACGCCTGAAGCTGCTGTTGCAGCGGTTGTACTGAGGAATAACTGGCCGCAACACTGAGCATGGTTTTGCTCCACAGTTCACGAATGAGATACATCACCAGTTCTTCCTTGGTGCAGAAGTGATTGTACACCGTGCGCTTTGACACCTGCGCAACCTGGGCAAGCTTATCCATGGTAGTGCCGTTCACCCCATAGGTCTGAAACGCCTGCTTGGCAGCGTTAATAATGGCTTCCCGTTTAATATCACTGCGCGTGCGGTGTGGTTTCATAAGCGCCCGTATCCTTTGTCTTTCCCATTCATTTTACACTCCAAAGTTTACTTTTCAATTGACCACCAATAAAATGCACTAAGCAGTTTACTTTTTTATGAGGCTGCGTTTTCAATTGCGACCGTACACAAGGACACGCTTCATGATATCCAAATACAAGCTGAGACAAGCGGGATGGGCTTCGGTCTGCGCTCTGTTACTTGCCGCCTGTTCAGAAAAAGCAAGCCAGCCAATCGCCGTCCAGGAACCAAAATTCGTAAAACTCACTGAAGTGCAGGAAGTTCCGGCTTTGGACGAGTTTACGTTCCCAGCCGCCGTTTCAGCGGTGAAAACCGTAGACTTAAGCTTTGAAGTCTCGGGCCGCCTGGTGCAAACCGATATTGTGGAAGGCAGTGATGTCCGCCAGGGGCATCTGTTGGCAACTATCGATCCTGAGCCATTTGAGCGCCGGGTAGCAGAACAGCGTACGCGATTGAACCAGGCCAGAAGAGAGCTGGACAGAATTGAACGGATGTTTGCCCGGCAACTGGTTTCCCAAAGTGTCCTGGACAGCACCCAAACTGCATTTGAACTGGCAGAAATTGATTTGAAAAACGCCCAGCAGGATCTGGGGTACACCCGCCTGATCGCCCCGTTTAACGCCAAAATTTCACGCAGGCTGGTAGAAAACAACAGCGTTGTCAGTGCCGGCACTCCTGTCGCCCAGTTGCAGGACCTTTCAAAAGTTTATTTTAATATCAATGTGCCAGAGCGCCTGCTGACTGCGAACATTGGCCGCGGTATTGCACGTGCCGAAGCAAGGCTCATCAACCAGCCTGACAACTGGTTCAGCGTGGAATATGTAGAACACCGCACCCAGCCAGACCCGATATCACAAACCTACGAGGTGGTCTTCGCCATGCAACCAAATGCACAGTTGCGTGTCACCCCTGGAGCCCGGGCAATTGTGAGGGTGAATCTTGCAGGAACACCCTACACCGAAGGATTGGTTGTACCAATCACTGCCCTGGTTGGCGACAAGCAGGCCGGCTTTAAAGTGTGGAAATATCAGCCTGCAAAAGGTGTGGTTCAGGCGGTTGACGTTAATGTGGTGCATGTAGAAGAAAACCTGGTGGTGCTTCTCAGTGAACTCAATGCGGGTGATCGCATTGTGGCCGCCGGTGCATCCCTGATGCGTGAGGGGCTTCAGGTCAAGCCATTTGAAATGGAGCGCTGAGATGGACATTGCAGGTTATTCCATTAAGCGGCCCGCCAATATCTGCCTGATGGTCATCATTATGTTGCTTGGAGGTGTAATTGCCCTGAGCAACATCGGACGCCTGGAGGACCCGGCCTTTACAATCAAAAAAGTCCGGGTAATTACCGCCTTTCCCGGTGCCAGTGCCGAAAAAGTAGAACAGGAAATTACCGAACCACTGGAGATAGCCATTCAACAAATGGCCCAACTGAAAGAACTGAGTTCAGTCTCCGCACCAGGGCGCTCTGAAATTACTGTGGAAATGAAAAGCCACTATGACTCCAGTGACCTGCCCCAGGTTTGGGATGAACTGAGAAAACGGCTTCGCGACGCCAGTAGCTCCCTGCCCATGGGAGCCAACGAACCCAAAGTATACGATGACTTTGGCGACGTTTTCGGACTCTATTACGCCCTGAGCGCACCGGATTTCAGCCCCCGCGAGTTGCGTGAGTTTGCCCGCGTGATCCGCCGGGATCTGCTCACCACCGAGGGGGTTGCAAAAGTCAGCGTGAGTGGTGTTCGGAAAGAGCAGATTGTAGCCTATATTGACCCTTATCAACTTGCCGGGCTTGGCCTTTCATTTCCCGAGCTGACTCAACTGTTCCGGGACAATTTGCGCCCTTTTAACGGAGGCCGCATTCGCATTGACGACAAAAGTCTGCGATTAATCGTGGAACGGTCTCCTGACAAACTCGACGAAATTGCCAATCTCTCAATGGTGGTGCCAGGTACCAACCGCTCACTGCGCGTCGCCGATGTCGCTACCCTGAAATTGGAGCCAGCTGACATACAACCGGTTCTTATTCGCTACAACGGCCACCCTGCTCTTACAATTGCGGTTTCCGCTCTCCCGGACGTCAACATTGTGGAAGTCGGCCAGATGGTCAGCACCAAAACCGAAAAACTGTTACAGCAGTTACCAATGGGGATCACCCTGACGCCAATCTATGATCAGGCCCAGGTAGTGGATGAGTCTGTCGACGGATTTGTGCTCAATCTGGTGATGTCTGTTCTGGTGGTCACGTTAACACTGTGCCTGTTTATGGGCTGGCGTTCCGGCGTGGTCGTTGGTGCCGTGCTACTCGTCACAGTGATGGGTACCATTTTGCTCATGTGGCTGATGAACATACAATTGCAGCGTATCTCTCTGGGTGCCATGGTCATTGCTATGGGTATGCTGGTTGACAACGCAATTGTGGTTGCTGAAGGCATGATGTTACAGATGTCCAGAGGTAACTCTGCCAAACAGGCCGCGAGCTTCATTGTTAAACGCACTCAGTGGCCATTACTCGGTGCAACGGTAATCGGCATTGCCGCCTTTTCCGGCATTGGGCTCTCGGATGACTCCACCGGAGAATTTCTCTACTCGCTGTTTGCAGTTGTGCTTGTATCACTGATGCTCAGCTGGGTTCTGGCAGTAACCCTGGTTCCGGTGCTCGGGAAGTACTTTTATCAGCAGGGGAAATTGAGCGACCAACAACACGGGCAAACCCGAATGGAGATGTTGTTTACTCAACTGCTGACAAAAACTCTAAAGCTGAGATGGATGACCATTGCTGTTCTGGCCACCATTACCCTGGTTGCCTATGGGAGTTTTGGCAAAGTTAAACAGGGGTTTTTCCCCCCATCCAACGCCCCTATCTTCTTCGTTCACTACTGGGGGCCACAAGATCGCGATATTCGCGCGACTGAATCATTTGCCAAGCATTCAGAGCTCCTGCTTATGGAACACCAGCAGGTCTCAGCAGTTACTACAGTAATCGGACAGGGAGCAGAACGCTTCACCCTGACCTATGGACCCAAAAGTCACAACGAAAACTATGTGTTTTTTATGGTCAGGGTAAACGATAAATCGCAAATCCCGGAATTGGCAAAGGAGTTGGAAAGCAGCATGCCGGCACTTGATCCGGATGGCAGCTTTTACATTGAACGCTTGCAGTTCGGCCCAAGTAACGGGGCTAAACTGGAAGCACGTTTTTCCGGCCCTGATGCTGAAAAGTTGCGGGAACTGGCATCAGAAGCAATAACGCTGATGCATCAGGATGGACAGATAAAAGACATTCGCCATAACTGGCGGGAGAAGGGGCTTGCACTCAATACGCAGTATGACGACTTTAATGCCGGTATAGCAGGCGTATCTCATGCTGATTTCAGCCAAACCATACAGTATGCCAGCAGTGGTCTCCTGTTGGGGAGCGTACAGGATGGCGATTACGCCTACCCCATTCTGGCCCGTATGGCGCAGCCTGAACAATCGGCAATCCAGGCAATTCGGGACAGTCAGGTTTGGAGCTCTCAACAACGCCAGTATGTGCCGTTTGCACAGATATCTCAGGGCCTGGCACTGCAGTCTGAAGAATTACGCATTCACAGGTTGAACCGAGTTCGAACCATCACTGTTATGGCCGAGCCTGGTTTAACGGAAACCGCAGGTCAGGCTTTGGCGCGTATTCGCCCGGTATTGGAAGACATTTCCCTGCCTGATGGCTACTCTCTGAGCTGGGGCGGAGAACTGGAAAGCTCGACAGAAGCGCAACAGGCCCTGGGTGCAGGACTACCGGCAGGATTTCTGGTCATGTTCATTATTTCAGTATTGCTGTTCGGGCGGGCTCGTCAGCCGCTAATTATCTGGCTGGTGGTTCCGATGGCTGTGGTGGGCGTAGTTTCAGGCCTGCTGGCTACAGACATGCCTTTCGGATTTATGTCGCTGTTGGGCTTCCTGAGTTTGTTTGGAATGCTGATCAAAAACGCCATTGTACTTATTGAAGAAATAGACTTGCAGATAGAAGAAGGCTCTCCGGCAAAACTGGCGATTGTAACTGCGACATTAAGCCGGGTACGTCCGGTAGGCCTTGCCGCCGTTACCACGATCCTTGGGATGGCCCCGCTGCTTTTCGACGCATTCTTTGCCGACATGGCAGTTACCATCATGGGCGGCCTGGCATTTGCCACCCTGCTGACTCTGTTTGCAGTACCTGTTTTGTACAGCCTGTTGTTTCGGGTAAGCTATCGATAAATTTGCAGTAGTGGTCCGTTTTCAAATGCGCAAAACCACTACCTACCATCGAATGGCAAATACTTGCCACCGTTGTGGGGTTGTTCCTCAACCTGGCAGCACAGGTAAGTTTGTCATTCCCCATCTTCCCGTCCGCTGATGAATCGGGCCGCGTTGTGCGGCCCTGCCTGTTCAATTTTTTCCAGTCAGTCTATGTCCAGCACTTACCGCAGTCGGTAAGTGCATTTTTTATATAGTAAAGCCGTCACAAAACTGTCATATTTATCTTAGGTAACTGGAATTATTGGGTTTCTCACCTTGAAGGACATTGGGGTTGGAGGCGCTTAAATCCTTGCAATCCAAAACACCTTCAGAAGCTCAGTCGGTTGCGTTCAAAAAGCATCTGAGCAGGCAGTTCTGTAAGTTAAGAATTATTGAAGTCATGTAAGCAGAGAGCGTATTCAACATCAGTTAAACAGCTCAAAAAAATCATAAAAATCTTAGTAAAACGGATAGAATTAAGAGGCAAACAATGATTTTTACATTCCCCCCAATAAAAATATTCAAACTACACATCACCATAATCGGGCTACTTTTGTTGGCGAATATCGCGGGTATCGTTATCGAGCACATGTTACATATTGGCGCTTTGGACCATCTGGTTAAGCTGTTCAATTTCAATACCGAATCCAACGTCCCCACTCTCTTTTCTTCGTTCATGCTGATAGTGTGCAGCATCGTGCTCTGTTTCATTACAGTGGGCAGTAAAAAGTCAAATGCTGCGTACTTGCCCTGGCTTGGACTTTCATTGATCTTTCTGTACTTATCCATTGACGAAATCTACAGTATCCATGAGCGGTTTACCGGGCTGGCCAGAATGTATTTCGAACCCAAAGGGATACTGTACTACACGTGGGTCGTTCCTTATGCTCTACTGCTGTTAATTTTTGTATTTACCTATTCAAAATTCCTTCTGAACCTACCACGCAAGATCATGGGCCTTTTCATTTTCTCGGGCTTTATATTCGTATCAGGTGCTTTGGGTTTCGAGTTGCTCGGGGGGAAACAGCATGACTCAATGGGCAAAGACAATCTGCTGTATTCACTGTTCTACACATGTGAAGAATTACTGGAAATGCTCGGGGTTGCAGTATTTTTGTACTCCTTGCTGTTGTATATCATCGAAGAGTTCAAATCACTCAATATAACCGTGGCAGATAAGCTGCAATCACCGCAACTCAACGGGTAGCCTGTCTTTGTATCACAATACAAAGACAGTTCGGGCCTGGCTGAAAAGGGCTCAAAAACACCTGCATGATATACCATGCAGGTGCCCCCTGAATTTAAACGCCCGCCGCTAGAACGAATAACCAAAGCGGTTGAATTCATACGGATACAAATGCTCTATTTTGTCCTTTAGTTCGTCGTCACAGTACTTTCTGTACTTATTTCGATTTGCTGAAGCATTAAGGTGTGGAATATCGTCCTCTGAAATGGATATATTCAACTTTTTCAGGAAATTGGGTAATTCCGTCTTTAAATTTTCATACATCAGAATATCATCGACGAGAAAATTTCCCTTTTCATCGCACAAAAACGCTTCCAGCGAGGTTGGCAATCTATCCTTGGGGTCAAGCGTCATAACGTAATCTTTGAAGGATAATGGGCTTGTTACCGCATTTTTGAATTTTCTCAATATATTCCTGAGATCGTGACCACTAACTTCCCCCCGAATTTTTAGATAATGATGGTAAAGGGAAACCACTCTGTCGTATGGATTCCGCACAAAGCAGAATTTATGGTAGCTGTCCCAGTCCCATCCGCGCTGTTCAAAAATACGTTTTAGCTCGAGTGCGGAGATATGATGATAAAACGGAAAATCTTTTGTTATTTCAGAAACGTGAACGCTTGAAATATCTGAATACCTGTCCAAAACGTTTCTTACTGTAGTACTGCCAGTTCGGGGAGTCGCGAAAAATATGAATTTATGGGAGTGTGAAATTCTCATGTTACGTGAACCTTGTCGATAGATGAATGATGTACCAAAGCAGCAGTTATCGATTTACAGGAAGATGTGGCCAGAACGGTCACTGGTCAGCGCAAAAAGGAACAGCAGATTCAAGCAATCTCTCCCGGGTTTAAACCAATATCCCGCAAGTATCCTTAATGCATCAAACGGAAATTCACGGCCTTGTGAACAGGACATTACCCGGGTGGTTACTCTGCCTGGCCAATTTTGACCAAACGCTCAGCGCACATCGCCTTTATCAAACAAAAAGACTATGAGCCCATGGGCATAAAGCCCTATTCGCACCATCCTTGGTTCTGTCGTAGCACTGATTTCTTACTCGAAATGAAAAATCTGGCAGTATGAAGAAAGTGAAAGTTAATCCCTCAACAGGCCTGTGTATTCAGAACACACAGGAGCGGGCGGGAAGCAAACCACCCTACACTCTGATTCTAGAAGGATATGCGCAAAAATCGAACTTTTGACAAAAAAAGAAAAAATCACAGGGGGAAACGACACTTCTCCAAACTGCAAAATTTTCCCATTACGACTACTTCTATCTCTGATTCTTAAACAGCGAATGGCAAATTACCTGAGAAAATGGGTGCCGGCAACATCTGAAAGAAGAGGCATTTACGCACCATACCCCTAATATTTCCCCCTACCCGGCTGTCGTTACACCATGCCAGGCATAAGTGACTCACCCTCGCGCCCCCGCGTGCTCTTCTCACGGGGAGCGCACGTTCGCCCAGCCCGACTAGCGCAAAGCGGCGGAATGGTTTGGCAGAAACACCTCTAGTATGGTGCCGTAAAATCAGTGGTGCGACTTGACTGCAGTGCCAACCAACTCAGGCCCCGGGTCAATACATTGACCGAATAGACTTACCACCACCCCATTAGCAATGGCAGAAGATACTGAGGATGTTCATCTGGTGTATCAGCCTCTGTTCGAACGGCCTGAGATAAAAATTAAAATGTGCTGTTTGATGAACCGCTCCATGCTTATTAAGGCCCACTCCCCCGGTCCTACCAAACAACTTACTCAACCTTCATATTTCAGCGACGTTTTAGCGACATTAACGCTGCTAATATTGCTGTGTTGGATCAATTTAATTCGGTGAATTCGATGAGGGAGGAGCATTATGAGCAGTCTGTTGAACAACAAAACGAAAGTATCGTGGATTACTGTGGCAGTGCTGCTGATTGGTTTTTGGTTGCCAGCCCGCGCTGCAGAAGCACCCGGTGGAATAACGATACTTGTAAAAGACCAGGTAACTGACCGAGCAATTTCATCTGCGCTGATCACAATTACGGAGCGGGAAACCCATTCTACCCGAAGCGTAGAAACCGATTTAAAGGGTCGCGCCATCGTTGAGCAACTTGATCCTGGCCTGTATTCAGTAAATGCAGCCAAAAACGGGTTCGCATCCTCTTATGAACCAAGCTTACGAGTGATAACACGCAAAAATATACAAATTGAATTCGAACTGCTCAGAGAAGCATCAATCGAAAGGGTGGTAGTTCGTGCGCGGCAGGCGGATGTATTTGCATCAGCGTCCAGTACCTATATCAATAGAGAAGAATTGCGAAGTGCCGTTGGCGGCGGTGCTGATCCGCTGCTGTCGCTGGATGGTTTACCCGGCCTCGCGTCCACCGGTGAATTTGCAAGCTTCAGCGTACGCGGTCGTGGCCCACGAGATAATTTGTTGTTCGTGGATGACTTTCCGTTCGATAAGGCTGTGCACTTTGATGCAACTCTGGGTGAAGAGGAAGATGTTGGTGGCGGCGGCCGCTTCTCGATTTTCGCACCCAATGTCATCAGTGGGGCAGAATTCTCACCAGGAGGATGGGGGCCGGCATATGGCGGCCGCACGGCATCACTGCTTAAACTGGAAGTGGCCGGAGGCAATCCAGGCCCTTCAGCAAGTCTGCGCCTTGACCTTGCGGGCTATGAAGTAGGTTACGACGGCCCTGCCGGTATCACGGAAGACTCCACGGTACTCGTGTCTGCCCGACGCCTGGATTTTGGTGCATTATTTGAAACAATTGAAGAACTCGACATTGGTGAGCCCGTGTTAAGAGACGTGATCGTAAAATCGGTGATACCCGTCAACCAGAACCACACATTCGAAATTTTGCTGCTGGATACACACGAAGACTATACCCGTGGCGTGACTCACGTTTTTGCTTCACCCAATTTCGAAGATGCCGCGCTGCTGGATTTCGAACAGGACAGTGATTTATACGGTCTGACTTTGCGATCTTTAATTGGTGATACTGCGGTCTGGACCAACAAGGTTTACTACCGCAATAGCGACAAGCTCAGCTCTGAAGGCGAAGCTTTTCCCGATCTTGTCCCTCCAGGATCTCCGGCGTCCAGTTTCCCGGTGCGGGAAAACATCATTACCATCGGTGAGGGTGAGAAAGAATTCGGCTGGCGAAGTGACTTCGAGACGCTGAACCGATGGGGCGTATTCAGTGCAGGTATTCAGGCAACGCAAATTGAATTGGAGTACTTTACCGCTCTGGACGGCGACTGGAACCGATACGTCTATGACGAAGACGACTACAGACCCAACCCCGACCAGCGGTTCATTGTACTGACTCCACAAGACACCAACGCGTCACTCAACCAGAAGGAAATAAGCTATGCTGGTTACGTCGATCAGGTTTTTGAACTCGGAGACTGGGATATTCGCACAGGCCTGCGCCTTGAGAGAGACGGGTTTGCAGACGAAAACATTGCCTCGCCCAGGTTCAGCGTCAATTGGCGGCCTGGTAATGAAGTGCGGTATTTTTTTACCGCAGGGCTTTTCCACCAGTCTCCACGATATCTTGATCTTGCCGCTAACGAGGCGAACGAGCTTAAAACCGAAAAAATTACCCACAGCAGTGTCGGCTTTGAATATGTTTTAACCAATAACTGGTCTTTGTTAACTGAAGCCTATTTTCAAAATCTGGACAACCTGGTAGTAGACCTCGACAGGGTAAGCGGAACCTTTGCCAACATGGGTGACGGCACATCTTACGGCATCGATATTGTAGTCAACGGCACGATCCGCGAAGGCATTTACGCAACTGCAACCTACTCGTATAACGACATTGTCATAGATCGGAAAGACGGTCGCGGCGAGGTAGCCGCTGACTTCAGCCGCGAACACGTCGCAACCCTTGGCCTGACCTGGGAGATCAACGACCACTGGAAGGTTGCTGGTCGCTATAAGTTTTTGTCCGGTCGGCCAGATGAAGAATTTGTTATTCATTCAGACGTGTTGGGGCCAAATCAGCCTCTGCGGTACTCCAAGGAGATCACAGCACGAAATGTCGGTCGCAAAAGCAGTTACAGCCTGTTGAACCTTCGCGTTGACTATCGGCGTGCGTTTGGCCCTGTCGACGTCACCGCCTTTCTCGATGTCATCAACGTAACGGAGGCATCGTCTAGCGACGACACCGAATTTGACTACCGCCGGGGCGTTGAAGTGGTTGACGATAGCGAAGCCGAACCATTGATTGGATTGCGATTGGACTATGCCTGGTGATCACAAACATGCATGATAGGCAGGAGCCTGATAAGGGAGATCAGCCGTTGGCAAAAGAACTGAGGGAAGCGCCAATCTGGGCCTTGATTGTCGAAGATAACCGCGACATTTGTGAGAATATTGCCGCGTATCTTGAAAAGCACAACTACCTTCTGGATTTTGCCTACGACGGCATCAGTGCTTTGTAGTGGTCAAGTAATTTTGGCCACATCGTTGTAGCTATTCCAGTAACGTTTCTCCGATTCATTCGGTGTTAAACCACCGTTGTATGAATGCGGTCTCAGTCGGCTGTAATAGCCATGAATATAAT
>NZ_QRHA01000011.1 GCF_003367475.1 Alteromonas aestuariivivens | reverse complement strand
TCCGCCTGCTTAAGAATGGCCAGGATCTGACTGTCCGTGTATCGTGATTTTTTCATGCAGAATCTCCTGCGTTCAGGTTACGAGAAAATTCTACTTTTGGCTGCTGTTATTTTTAGGGGGGATTACCGGCGGTTAAAAAGCACTTTGGATTAACAGGTAGGATGTATGATTTACGGCACACATTCGCGTCTAAGCTCTATGCTAAACATGGCGATATTAAGCTTGTAGCCGACATGCTGGGAGATACGGTGGCAACTGCAAGTAAATACTATACCTCATTAGAGAGTGAGGCTGTAAAAGAAAAATTAATAGGAATAGACTAATGGATACACTATGTGAATTGAGGAATAAAGCCCTCGTATCAAGAGAGGAAAAGTTATCGATTGAAAAAGAGATAGCTATATTGAAATTTATACTAAGACTTCCAATGACTGTAGAAGAAAGAGAATTAGTAAGGGAAGTCGGTAATATTCCCTTCTATATTTTTCAAACACTTAGAAGCAACAATAACTTCACCTTAGAAAACATCAACTCAAATTTAAATAACCCAATGGGTACACAATTTGAAGATTCGGAAGACTTCATCGAGCTAGCGCTCTGTGATGGCGTCCCCTAGAGGATTCGAACCTCTGACCTACTCCTTAGGAGGGAGTCGCGCTATCCAACTGTGCCAAGGGGACATTATGTAACCTGAAGACAGAAAGTGAAGTGGACTCAGACGGCAGATGTGTGAGGAAACCTCCCCATTTGCTTCGTTAAAAGCAAAATTGGTTGCAAGTAGCCCCCTTTATAGAAAACTTACCTGAGACGGTAACACCCATTGGACCGGAAAATCGCGACGTGTGCATTAACCGATGAGTGTCGCCCAACCTGAAAACCCGAAGGTTGAAGTCATTTTGTCCACTTAACTAGTCTACCAACTAGTATCCACGAATCAACTCTTTGTTCATAATAATTTCCCCTAGGTCGAAGTTAGACCAATCCACAAACCATGTAACGGACTGAAATTCGACTAACGCTTTTAGCTTCTTAATTGGATCTTTCGACATAGCATTGTAAAAAGGAAAATTCCTTAAAAGTTTTAATTTTGTTCCTTTGCTTACAAAAGGGCATGATAAGAGGTCTAAAACTAGATGACATTTCTCAGAGCAATTTTTAATATCTACATTTCTTTTGGATATCTTTAAAGCTTCGCTTTCAAGAAATTGTATGAGTTTTGAGTACTCGACATCACCCTTTGTGTAAAACAGAAGTGATATCAAATCGAAATAGTTAAGACTTTTACCTTCAATTAGCTTAAATATATGTTCTTCATCAAACTTCTCACTAAAATTAAAATTGTGAGTAGAAAGTAAAATATTAAGCTTTTCGAATGGCAGAAAATCTTTACTATTATTCTCTATTTCAGCGTTAGTGATACCACCAAAGATAAGGTTTATTTTTTCGATAACGACACTTCTAAAAAATGTTACATCGTCGGGTGCATATTTTTCTACAACATCGCTACACTTAAGAATAATTCCGCAAAGAGTTCTACTTGTAGAACTTTGAGGATTGGCGTTATAAAAAAAGAACGCTATCTCAATTAAAACAATTATATTATTTATCGGATTAGGTTTTTCTTTCGACTTTTCAATACCTTGTTCTAATAAAGCGACCTTCCTCTTTATTGAACCAATAATTAGACTTGATATGTTCTTATAAGTCCCCTCATTAGTAAGGCAAATAGATCTGATCTTAGCAATAAACCTGTTTACCATACCTAATGGCTTATAAACCTTTTTGATTAACAAATAAGAGTCACCACCGTCTTCTTTAACTAAGTCAAACATTGCCTTGTCAAAATCGCCTAAATATTCTTTAGTCTCGACAGCTGTACAAGCGATTTTAGAAGAGAAAGGTCTTTCCAAAGTTTGAGTTTTTGACTGATTTAAAGCAAAATTAAAATCGTGAAGGCATTCTGTTACTGCTCCAAGACACTTGGCCATCATCTCTCTATTTATGCTAAAGATGAAATAATCATCAACATAACGATATATTTGATAGTGTTTTCCCCAAACTAGATCAATGGCGAGAAGTTTATCCTCTATGTTGAGATCAATCTTTTGAAAAAGTATCTCTGAAAAAATCCTACTAATTTCATTACCTATCGGTACACCGTTAGTCTCATTGTTGTTACTACGTTGCATCCTTTGATCGAATAAATTAGCAAACAAACTTTTATGAGTAATATACTTTTTGTTATATGACTTTCCGTGTGTAGCCCACGGTATAGTGTGGGTGTAAATTGAATTAAAACAATTTGCTACATCAGCAGTGGTGAAGACATTAAACTTCGACTCAAGAATGGCGAATTCTTTTGATTCATAAAACTTGTGAACCCTATCTATACCTTCAATTGAGAAAAAGCTGGATACGCCGAGTGAGTTACTATTATCGTCTATCTTTGGCTTGTAGTACGAAGCAACTCTAGATGGCTTGCGCAAAGAAAACTTACTTCTTGAACAATAGTAGAGTACTGATGCACTGTGCTCCTTAAAAAAATCACAATACAACCTCTGTGATCTAGGGTGAAGTAAGGATAGACCACGTATTTTCGTTTCGTTTTTTAATATTGAGTATTTAAACGGCGAAGCGGCTGATATATAGTCGTGATCTTTGTTAGGCCTAATAGCATATTCAAATGCTTCTTTTACATACTCTGAATTAAGGGAATCCTCTGAATATAACTTAGCAACATTGTAGAAGCCATTGTTTGAAAATATTACAGGAGAGTCGGAAGGAATAGTCTCTGACTTTAGTATTCTCAAATAATCCTTTTTATCTACCCTTTCCTCTTTTACTCCCATACCTTTACAATCTCCTTACTACGGTGATAATTATATTTATAGTGAAATTTTGTATTAAACCTATTTTCAAAATTAATACTAAGTATCTTCTGCTTTTCATTATTAGAAAGAACAAGTCTTCCCTGTATAGGACCTACCCCATCATTCTTAATTAAAGCATAAATATATTTATCAATACTTTTTATACTCTTGGAACTATCCACTTGTCTATTGCTATAAAATATACCTGACTTATACTTGCCTTTACCCCTTTTATTAGTTCTATTCGAAGATAAAAATGTTAACCTATCAGTCAGTAGCTCAAAGTCCTTTTCAACAAGGTACTTTTCAAACGACTTATAAATTCTAGATTTTATTTTTTTAAGTCGTGAGTCGGATATATGTAGACTTACACTTCGGAATTTTTTTGTATCCTGATTCGATGCCCCATCGACTTCAATACTATATCCGAGGAACGGAAACTCTATCTTTGTGTGCTTCTTATCTAAAACTAAAGTTTTCGAGGTATTAAGTTTCAGACGACCGGGCATACTCTTCTTAAACTGCTTATAAACATTGTCCTCAGGGAGGCCACTTGAAACTATGATGATGTCATCAACAAACCGACAGTAGAAGAGACAGTGTTCTTGTTTAGATATTATTTCGTCTACTTCGTAGAGATATGCATTGGCAAGTGGATTTGCTATTTCTAAGCCCCTAGGTAAGCCAGTTCCTCCTGCATTCCAATATTGATTTAAGATTCTTATCAGAATATCTTTGGTTAAACCAGATAACCTTCCACTTTCCTTAATGAAATTAATTAGATCTAAGTGATTTATACTCTCATAAAAACTTTTAATATCTACTCTATAGACAGACTGATGAGGACCCCATCGAAGGCAAGAAGCTAATTCTCGAATTGCTCGTTCTCGATCAATGGAACGAATGGGAAATGCTTTTGAGATATTTTTTGCGCACTTTCTGACGAGTAACTTTTCATAAAATAGTGGTAAAAAGTATCCTACTTTATCAGAGTCATCTCCATTTTTTTTTATTTCTTCTATGGTAAATCTATGTTCTCGATCGCTCGCAGCTTCAAGTGACTGAAGCACACACTCTTCTCTGTAAAGCTTTTCTTTTAGATATTCGTGTTTATGAAAATCCCCACGATATATGCTCTTATCTAGAGTCGAGAAAGATATTGTTTGCTCTCTCAAAATAATCCCTTACATATTAGGTCTCTATCACTTTCTTGGATAACCTACAGTAAGTGTAACCTCCTGTACAGGGGAGTTGCGCTTACTGTTTTCCAGCGATGCGCGAGGTGTTACTGTATGGCTGTGAATAGGACATTAGTTTTAAGTATTCGAACACCCACTTTCTTCATGTACTTTTCACCGAACTGACTTATTTTTTCTTCATAGATGTATTTGAAGCATGACTGTTTTTTGTTCATTTCTATGAGAGATACTGACATTAGTGGATGACAGAAGATTTCATCCATAAGTTTCTTCTCGTTACTCGGTAGAGGGTTATTCTTAATTCGCCTTAGATCTTTCCATAAAGTAAGATTTGCGCTCATGCCAAATTTGCTATAGCTCCGCACTCCCAGTACTCGTAACCATGATCTCACCCTAACCGCAGTGTCCCCCTGCTTTGAAGATAGATGCTTTGTAATGTACTTGTTAATGTACGATGATGGTGATGCAGCACCGTCCGTACCAGACATTCTTCCATTTTTTACGACCCAAGCTCCTTTTCTACACTTTATTTGCTCAACTTCATCAATTTTTTTCACTAGAGTCGAAAATTTAGCTTTTTTATCTTTTATCGCTTTTCCATCACAGAAAAACTCCTGTGAGTTATCAAATCTCTTTATGAACTCTGCCGTTACGATAGGAATATACTCTTTTTTGATAAAGACAAGAGCATGGATATGCGGACAGCCATCTCGGTGAGGCTCCAATGTTCTTAACCCAAAACATGTGGACTCCGACATAGAAATATTGTTTTTAGACAAACCAGCTCGAAACTTTTTCCACTGATCTCCAAGCCATTTACATGCGTTATGCAATTCAGTTTCGTCATAATTATTTCTACCGATAGTAGGATTGGGGTGCATTTCTGGCGGGCAGGTGCCTGTCAGGAATATCCACTCCATGCCATTTTCTTCTGCAATGCACTCCATAGCTTTTGAAAGCGCATAGATTTCCTTTGCCCTTATCTCTAACTGCTCTCTAACTAGTGGTATCCTATAGCTTGTGCTCTGAAGATTATGTCTATTTTTCCAAGCGTCGTTAGCGGAGTCTGTATGGATTTGATTGCCCACTATTTGATTTGATACGTACGATTCAGTGCCGCTGCTTGTTTGCCTATGCAGTAATACCTTTCCTGCTAGCTTACTCAATCCTCTTCTCACAATGGTAAAATTTTCTATTCGGGCGAGCCATGTACTCTTAGATAAGTGCATTCTTAGGAATGGATAGCTTTCTGCTATTTCTAGTTTTAACTTTTCTAGGTCGTCCTCATTACCAGCGCTCAAGATTCTCTGATGAATAACAGAGTGAATTTTCTCTGCCGCGCGTCTAATCCCTCCAACAGAGAAGTCATTTTCAAACATTTCTATTGCTTCATGGTGCACTGAAACCGTATGGTTAAAAATGTTTAAAGTCTTTCGTTCGCCAAAATGGTCTACCGAAACACTTACAAGTGATTCAAAAATGGCATCTACTACCAGTGAATATATGTCATCATCCTGCTCTTGGAAATTACTCATTTATACTATAAGCCTATGTTTTTATTGCTTTATAAAAATAAAGCTGTATACTTATACAGTATATGGTATAGGAGTAACACATATGAATCAAAAAATTCTCGTGCTTGGCGCTTCTCGCTCCAAAGGAAAGTCTAAAAAGACAGGAAAATATTATGATGTCTGTAAATTACATGTAGCTACTGATGCTAGCTGTTTCGGTGAGGCGGGGGAATGTTTTGGGCTTGAAGGCTCTGAACTTAGCATTAGTGAGAAAATATTTGATAAAGCAAAGTCTTTCGACTTTCCGGTAAATGCGCAGTTGAAAATTACTACAGATATTAAGGCAAATAGGTTTAGGGTATTAGATATTCAATTAAACTAAACTTCAAACACTTAGTCTATTTTTACGATACGCGTATTTAGCTTTAACTTTTATATTTTTAATAAAACTCCTTAAATACAGATAGGAGTTTTTCAATTTATTAAATTTAATATTTAAACGCTCAAGCTCTTCCCTTTTATTATCAATTTCATTTTCAACTTCTTTTAATCCTAAATAACTATCTCTATCAAGTCTTCTTCTTTTTTTATTGTATCTTTTATGTCCGAAACTTGAACTTACATCTGAGTGGTAGCGATCTAGAAATAAACATAGACCTTTTTTAAAAGCTTGCTTTTTTTTCCTTTTAACTTTCTCTTTTTTCTTCTCAAGGTAAGCTGGGTGAAAACCGTCCAATCTCAGTGTATCTTCGCAGTAACAATAAAAATGAATATGAGGATATTCCTCATCCATATGTAAAACAGCTGATTTAAATGATTTACCAAACTCTTTCTTTAAAAAAATCAATGTATCTGAACACCAGTCGATTAATTCACCCTTAGAATTTATAGAATTTGTTCTAACAGGAAATGATGCTACGCCTCCAATTACCACTTTACTATCTTTTCTTATTTTTCTACCATTATGTTTAATATTTCTTACTAATTCTCTCAGTTCTTCATCTATGCATTCTGGAGACATACCCTCCAGTATCACTGGTCTTCTTGCATTTTTAACGTGCTTGCAATAATTAGGCTCCCTACCTGCTTCTTTCAGTATATTAAATATACTCGGTCTCTTATTTGAAAGATGCACATAGCCATATTCCTCTAGATGTATAAATTGAGAAATCATACAGTTCAGATCCTCTTGGTTAGTTAGCGCCGATGTTCGCAGCTTGCTGTGCCGACCGCTATTTATAGCGAGCGTATGGAATACGCCGAGTCGGTTCATAGCGGTAACTGCCATTTAAACTATAGGTGCACTATAGACCAACACGAAAAACATTTTATTATTAATATAATCAGACAGTTAAAATATATATATACATTTTAACTTGCGCCTCCTAAGCTTTAGATCTGCGTTCAAGTCGCGGTGGGGACGCCAATTACTTGCCAACTTCCCCATGGAAGTATTTCTGAACGTAGCCAGAATACCCCCGGCTTATTTTATCGCACTTTTAAACTTTCGAATTTGCTGTTCAATTGCAGATTTATTTTTGAAAAACGTCACCAGTTGCTGTTTGATTCGGCGCAGTTTGTGACTCTTCTGCCTGCCCTGCATGGACTTAATGTCGCTGTCATAACTGAGATCCTGCCTAACCGGGTAAGGCATCAAGGAAAAAACAGAGATGCCTTTTTCCCAAAAATGCTGAATGTCGGTGTCCACGGGCCTGCCAAATTTTTCTGTTGCGGCTATCAATTGTTGAGCCGCCTGTTTTTTCAGGGCATAGGCTGCGCATCCGGTCATTGGCTTGGCATGAATCACCAGCTTAAAGGCATCACTCAATGAATGTGCGAACACCACTTTTCGCTGGGCATTCTTATAGCCTGAAAGCTTGATGATATCCCAGTCAAACTTAAGTGCATCTATGGTTTTCAGAGCGCCAGGTAAGTTCCCCACTATTTCAATATCATCCTCCAGTACAACACCGTACGGCGAGGACCCTGAGGCAATTAACTGCCACACTTTCCGGTGGCTCATGTAGCACCCGATTTCCCCCTTGGTCAAAGCCTTATGATACTGCTGACGGTTAAGGTTTTCGCTGTAATGCCCATTCAATTCCTGCGGAGCCAGCGAAGCACCGTGAACGGCGGAGAAACGATTGAAGGTGACGCCTGCTTGAGTCAGGCGCGCTTTACTCTTTTCGTAGCGGTCGACACTGCTGTCCAAATTGATTAAATACACAGGTGTTTGCATGACTAGTTTATTTGCTTTCAAAGTGACATTGTTGTTTTTGAGCGGCCAATATAGCGCACCCAAGCCAGCAATACACCTCTGAATTGCCAGCCTCATCTTTTGTGGTTGATTGTCGCCCAACTGCCCCTATATTCTGCTTAAGTTGCAATAAATTCAATCCAGCCATTACACCGATATACTCCCCATGGGCTCAGTGTAGCGGGCGAAAAAAAAGAATTGCGTTATGAATGAACCGGATAAGAATGGTTTACAATCGTTTATGCAGGAAATGGGAGACGTTCAACCATTATCCGGTGACGATAAGGTTTACCACCACTCCCCGTCAGACAGTCTGGCCCAAAAGCTGAAACGCGCTTCGGCTCAGGCTACTCACAGTAAACATTTAAACCCTCTGAGTATGGAAGGTGTAAAGCCACTCAGGCCAGATGATTATCTGAGCCATCAACAGCCTGGGATCCAGGATGGGGTGTTCAAAAATTTGCGCCAGGGCAAGTACACTCTGGAACTACGGCTATCACTCAAAGGCATGACGCTGGAACAATCCAGAGAGGCCGTCTACCAGAGCATAATTAGCGGTCACGAGCGAGGAATGCGGGCCATACTGATCCAGCACGGAAGGGGCGAACAAAGTAAACCCTTCCCGGCACTGAAGAAAAGCTATCTGGCTCATTGGTTGCTGGAACTGGAGGAAGTCATTGCTTTTCATACCGCGCAACCGCAGCACGGCGGACTGGGAGCAACTTACGTATTGCTGAAAAAGCATCCGCAGCAAAAACAGATAAATCGGGAACTGAACAGAAGGCGTTAAGCCCTAATTTAGGGTGCAGAAAACCACGACAGAAGATGCCGAATTAGAAAAAGAGGCTGAAATATACGCCTTGTTTTTCCCCAAGCCAACAGGTTTTGCTGTTAATTAGCGAACACAACCTGCTTGGCACTTAAATCTGCAGAGTTAGCAGACGAACTGAATACTGCTGTCACAAACATCAAGACAACAGCAATCGCAACGCCGGTCAAGCCAAACCCTTTCGATGAACGATTCATAGTCGTCTCTTATTGTAAAAAAACTACACTTCGTAGTTTTTTCAAACCCGTCAGAACACAAGTCCTTGTAACCAAACGCAATCCTAGCTAGGACACTTTAGATCACTGAGAAAACGAAGACAAGGTGCCTGTTCAAATTTTTAGCACCTTATCTTCATTACGCAAACTATTAACCCACAAAAACCCGCGCATTTCTGAATATTCGCATCCAAGCACCGTCTTCCTGCCAGTCATCCGGCCGCCAGGAATTGGCCACGGTTCTGAAAACGCGCTCAGGGTGTGGCATCATAATGGTACAACGGCCATCGTCACTGGTCAGCCCGGTGATCCCCAGCGGAGAGCCATTGGGGTTTGCCGGATAGCGGGAAGCTACATTACCGAAGTTGTCAACGTATCTTAGAGCAACCTGGTTTGCCTGCTGAATATGAGACAATGCCGCTTCGCTGGCAAATTCAGCCTGACCTTCACCGTGAGACACAGCAATTGGCATACGTGACCCCTGCATGCCCTTTAGCAATACCGAAGCCGAATCCGTTACCTCAACCATCGCAACCCTCGCTTCGAAGCGCTCAGAAAGGTTGGTGACAAAATGAGGCCAGTGCTCGGTACCGGGTATTAACGATTTCAGGTTCGACAGCATCTGGCAACCATTACACACACCAAGACTGAATGTGTCTTTACGGTTGAAAAACGCCTCGAACTGATCCCTTGCCCGGCTGTTAAACAAAATGGATTTTGCCCAGCCTTCGCCGGCCCCCAAGACGTCCCCATAGGAGAAACCGCCACAGGCAGCTAGGCCGGCAAACCGCTCAAGTTCAACTCGTCCGGCAAGAATGTCACTCATGTGCACATCAACCGCATTAAAACCGGCTCGCGTGAAAGCGGCGGCCATTTCAAGATGCGAGTTAACGCCCTGCTCACGCAAAATCGCCACTTCTGGCTGCACACCTCTGGCAATGTAAGGCGCTGCCACATCTTCACTGACGTCATAAGTCAAAGCGGCATGCAACCCTGGGTCGGAAGCGTCCTGCTTGGCTGCATGTTCCTCGTCTGCACACACCGGGTTATCACGCAACCGCTGCATGTTGTGGGTTGTTTCTGCCCAAATGGTTCTCAGCACAGTACGAGCTTCTGCCAACACTGTCTGGCCGTTTGCAACAAACTCAACAAGATCGCGGTCGTTCAGCGCACCTATCTGATGGCTAAGTGCCGTCAGGCCATGCTCGGCCAACAGAGCCTTAAACGCTTCAACATCAGACGCTTTGATCTGAACCACCGCTCCCAGCTCTTCACTGAACAGGGCTGCAGTGTGGTCATCACCCAATCCGTCCAGCTTTGCGGTAACGCCAGTCTTGCCGGCAAAGGCCATTTCAGCAACCGTGGCAAACAAACCACCATCAGAACGGTCGTGGTAAGCCAGCAACAGATCCTGCTGCAACATGGCCTGGATCGCATTGAAAAAGCCCAGAAGTTTAGCAGGGTCATCCACATCCGCAGGTTGATCACCCAACTGGCCATAAACCTGAGCCAGACAGCTGCCACCAAGGCGGTTCTTGCCTGCCCCTAGGTCGATCAGCCAAAGCTGGCTGTCGCCCTTATCGGTGCGTAATTGGGGAGTGACCGTTTTGCGAATGTCGGTTACCGCACCAAAGGCAGAAATCACCAGTGACAACGGTGCAGTTACCGCCTTGTCTTCACCATTCTCGTCCTGCCACGCTGTTTTCATCGACATTGAGTCTTTGCCAACCGGAATCGTCAGCCCCAATGCCGGACAAAGCTCTTCACCAACCGCGTGCACAGCTTCATACAAACCTGCATCCTCACCTGGGTGGCCAGCAGCGGCCATCCAGTTGGCGGACAGTTTGATGCGCTTGATATCACCAATGTGCGCAGCACTGATGTTAGTTAACGCTTCCCCTACCGCCAAACGTGCAGAAGCGGCATGGGACAATAGCGCAACCGGTGTGCGTTCCCCCATCGACATGGCTTCACCATGATAGGTATCAAAGGCGGTTGCGGTGACCGCAACGTCTGCAACAGGAATTTGCCACGGCCCCACCATCTGATCACGGCTTACCAACCCGGTTACCGAGCGGTCACCAATGGTGATCAGGAAAGTTTTTTCGGCAATGGTTGGCAGGCGCAGCAGTCGCTCTGCGGCCTGCTGTACATCAATTGAACGGGTATCAAATGCGGCAGGAGACACCTGCCCTGATTCCACACTTCGATGCATTTTGGGCGGCTTGCCCAATAAAACATCCAACGGCATATCGATAGGCTGGTTGTCGAATTGCTCGTCGTTGAGCAACAGATGCTGCTCCTCCGTTGCCTCACCCACTACGGCAAACGGTGCCCGTTCACGCCGGCAGATGGCCTCAAAAGTCGCGAGATTTTCAGGCGCGACGGACAAAACGTAACGTTCCTGAGACTCGTTACACCAGAGTTCGAGTGGCGTCATTCCCGGTTCGTCTGACAGCACTTTGCGAAGTTCAAACTTACCGCCCCGACCACCATCATTTACCAACTCAGGCAATGCATTGGACAAACCACCAGCGCCCACATCGTGAATAAATTGAATGGGGTTGTTGTCGCCAAGCTGCCAGCAGGCGTCAATGACTTCCTGACAGCGACGTTCCATTTCCGGGTTGTCACGCTGTACCGACGCAAAATCCAAATCCTCATTGGATTGCCCTGATGCCATGGACGACGCTGCTCCGCCCCCCAGGCCAATGTTCATGGCCGGGCCGCCCAACACTATCAGTTTTGCGCCAACGGTAATTTCACCTTTCTCAATATGGGAGCGACGAATGTTACCCAGACCACCGGCCAGCATAATTGGTTTGTGATAGCCGCGTACCTCCACACCATTGAAACTGCTCACCTGCTGTTCATACGTGCGGAAGTAACCCAGCAACGCAGGCCGGCCAAATTCATTGTTAAATGCGGCACCACCCAGTGGGCCATCAATCATGATATCAAGCGCACTGACAATTCGCTGTGGCTTGCCGTACTGCTGTTCCCATGGCTGCTCGGCGCCAGGAATACGAAGGTTTGAAACGCTGAAACCCACCAGCCCGGCCTTGGGTTTGGAACCTCTTCCCGTGGCACCTTCATCGCGAATTTCACCGCCGGAACCGGTGGCCGCCCCCGGAAAAGGAGAAATGGCAGTTGGGTGATTGTGGGTTTCCACTTTCATGAGAATATCAATGTTCTCATGATGATACTGGTACTGATGAGACTGGGGATCCGGGAAGAAACGCCCGGCCTGCCATCCTTCCATTACCGCCGCATTGTCTTTGTAGGCGGAATAAACGTTGTCCGGGCACAGTTCAAACGTATTTTTTATCATTTTGAACAGGGACTTGTTCTTGTCAGCACCGTCGATGGTCCAGCTGGCGTTGAATATTTTGTGTCGGCAGTGCTCAGAGTTCGCCTGCGCGAACATATACAGCTCAACATCGTTGGGGTTGCGCCCCAGACGGGAGAAGCTGTCAAACAGGTAGTCGATTTCGTCGTCCGCCAATGCCAGCCCCATAGTCTGATTGGCGTCAATCAGGGCCTGCTTTCCACTCCCCAGAATGTCCACTGAGCTGAACGTCCTGCCTTGTGCGTGTTCGAATAACACATGCGCCTGATCCAGTTCATCAAACACCTGCTCCGTCATCCGATCGTGCAACGCGGCTTTAACTTCGGCCTCGGTTTGTTCATTCCAGGGGGTATCAAGTTCAACGTAGTACGCACATCCGCGCTCGATGCGCTCTATTGTCTGCAATCCGCAGTTGTGTGCAATGTCAGTCGCTTTCGAGGACCAGGGGGAAATAGTGCCGGCCCTTGGCGTGACAAAAAACAAACGCCCTTCCGGTTGCTGGCTGTGCTTCTTTGGTCCGTAAGTCAGAAGCTTATCCAGTGTCTGGCGGGCGCTTTCATCCAGTTCAGAATTTGCCTCAACCAGGTGAACGTATTCGGCGTAAATGGCTTTCACCTTTACTCCGGATTGACCCAACTGATGAATAAGTTTAGTTTGTCTAAAATCTGACAGTGCGGGAGCGCCTCGAAGGACCAACATATCGCTTTACCTGATTGTTCTGGAACAGGAAGACCGTTTGTTCAACCTGTTACTTGATTTGACGAGATTCGGCGCGGATTATAGAGGAATTCACCTCAATTTATAACCTGCATTTCCGACATAAAAATAATTTTTCTATTATTTTTTGTACTCATAGTGAGCTGATGGCACATAATGGGATGTATGGGGTTTATTAGAAAACTGAAACGATTGCCTGGGTATCTGCTCGCCACTGTGCTACTGGCCAGTTGCACGCAACCGGAAGTGCCCAATGCACTATCGGAACTTATTGACCGCCAGGTCCTCCGGGTAGGCACACTTTACGGCCTGACAACCTATTACAACGGCGTTGACGGGCCAATGGGGTTTGAATATGAACTGGCCCAGGGTTTTGCAGACTATCTGGGAATTGAACTGCAGGTTTACCCCTATTATTCCTATAACAGCCTGCTTGAGCAGGTTGCCAGTGGCAATCTGGACATCGTTGCTGCTGGCGATGCAATTTCTCCCCAACTGGCAAACCGATTCAAGTTTGGCCCCGCTTACCAGCAGGTGAGCCAGAAGCTGGTGTACCGGCAGGGGGCGACCCGTCCGGCCAACCTGGAATCCCTTTCTGCCCCAATACTTGTGGTTGAAGGCAGTAGCCATGCCCGAACGCTTCGAAATGAAAACGTTGCCTTACCTGATCTCAAATGGCGGGTTACCGATGACCGGGATGCGGAAGAATTATTGCAGATGGTTGCCGAAGGTGAATTAACTTATACCGTTGCAGACACCAATATTCTTGATTTGCAACGAAGACGTTACCCTCAACTGAGCATCGGATTCACGCTGCGCCAGTTGCAGTCCATTGCCTGGGTACTCAACGCCGACCAGGATGATTCCTTGCGCGCAGCGCTTATCGAATATTTTGGCATGATCCAGCAAAACGGTACTTTCAAAGTACTTGAAGAAAAATATTTCGGCCATGTCAGACAATTTAACTATGTCGACACAAGGGCATTCATCCAGGCGGCTGAATCTGTGCTGCCTCAGTATCAGCCATTATTCCAGCAATACGCTGGCGCCATGGACTGGCGATTGCTTGCGGCCATGAGCTATCAGGAAAGTCATTGGAAACCGGATGCAACATCCTACACCGGTGTCAAAGGGCTAATGATGCTTACCCGCGATACCGCGCGGGAAATGAACGTCAGTTCACGAACTGATGCAGAACAAAGTATCAGAGGTGGTACAGAATATTTTGCCAGCCTGCTGGAAAGGATTCCGGCCCGCATAGCCTCTCCTGATAGAATCTGGCTGGCACTCGCGGCCTACAACATTGGCCTTGGTCATTTGGAAGATGCCCGGGTTCTTACCCAAAAGCAGGGGGGAAACCCGGATCTCTGGGTGGATGTGAAGCAACGCCTGCCGTTGCTCAGGCAAAAGAAATATTACAGGATTACAAAATTCGGCTATGCTAGGGGGGACGAGGCGCTTCAGTATGTAGAGAACATCCGCCGTTATTACGACACCCTGGTATGGCTGGATGAACGTCAAACCGCTCAGGTCAGATATTCAATGGAGTGAATAGAGTACCGTTCGCTGGCAGTCTCCCCCCTTGAATTTTGTCATATTGCCGTCATCTTACATTGTTAGGATAGTGCAGTGGAAAGCAGGCCCCTACCGCTTGTCCATGATAACTGTGCCCGTCATCCATAAATAATTACAAACAGAATGGAGGCATGATGAAACGAAATCGCGCATTCAAAAAAAGTCATTCCCTGAAAAATAACAACCACCGCCGGCTGATGCTAAAGCGCATGCATCAAAAAGTGTTGCACCGCCGCAGAGTCCTGTTTAACAGCGATGTCGCTGCACCCCTGGCGCAGGCGTCTTAACTTTCGTTATTTTTTGTCTGCCTGGCCTGTTTAATCTCTTTTCTGCGACGCTGGAAAAAGCCTGATATAACTTCACCACAGCGGTCAGCCAGCACGCCGCCCTGAACTTCAACCTGATGATTCAGCTCCGGGTGCTGCAGCAGTTGCATTACGGAGCCTGCCGCACCGGTTTTCAGATCATAGGCTCCAAAAACCACCCTCTTGATTCTGGCGTGCACGAGCAGGCCCGCACACATCGGGCAAGGTTCCAGAGTCACATAAAGAGTAGCATCAACAACCCGGTAGTTCCGCCTCACTTTTGCTGCATCACGCAGAGCATTCATCTCTGCATGGGCAGAAGGATCGTGGTCGGTAATTGGCGTGTTCCAGCCTTGCCCGATAATTTCCCCACCGGCAATTACCAGTGCGCCAACTGGCACTTCATTCATTGCCTCAGCCCGCTGCGCCAGCTCCAGTGCCTGCATCATCCAGTGCTCATCAGAATACTTCGAAAAATCATTCATTGGCGAAATTCACTACTCATTTGGTGAAAACTACACAACCTTGTTGAACAAACTTAATTAAAGAATCACAACCTTTTGATATATCTGAAAAATAAATTTTGGTTACGATATTGCAGTAGTCGAACAAAGCCATTGCGCGGTATTTTGCTTTGCCAAGCAAGAATTCGCAATTGGCATTACACTGTAATAATAGCCGCACAACGTAAAGAGAGCCGCCATGAACTTAACCGCCATTTCAATTGTTGCCATTATCGCGTGGGCGCTGGTTTCCATCATTGGGTCATTCCGGGATAAAAACCGGCACAAAACCAAGGACCAGGATCGCCAGGTACTGGAGCAACAGATACAACAGCTTCGTTCACGTATTGAGGTTTTGGAAAAAATCGTTACTGACGACAATTATGAACTCAAAAAGCAGTTTGCCGAACTTGAGAAAGACCGGGTAGCCTGAGGCGGCAGTGATCGGAGGGCTATCCGCCCTCCAGCAGATAACGCTCGGCACGTTCTACCCTTCTGGGCTTGCCGGCTATCACCAGAACGTCACCGGTTTTCAGCACTTCATCACCTTCAGGCTCAGACACTTCGTATCCATCCCGACGCAGCCCTTTGATTTTTACACGCATTTTGTTGAGGTCCAGTTCATGCAATTGTTTACCCAGGCAGGTGGCGTGAGGCGTTAATATCACAGCATGGATAAACTCCAGCTTATCTTCGGCTTCAAAACTGATTTCCGTTGTTTCTCCCGGATAAAATCCATGCAGATGATCATAGCGACCTTTGCGTTCAGCCCTCACACGTTTCAGGATCCTCGACATTGGCACCCCAGCGCAGTGCAGCACCTGGGAAATTAGCATCAGGCTGCCTTCCTGCATCTCCGGCACCACCTGACTGGCCCCTGCAGCATAGAGATTGTCAAGCTGATAGTCCCGCTTGATACGCACCATCACTTCCACGCCTGTCGCCAGTTGGCGGCTGGTACTGATCACTTGTGCCGCTTTTGTCGGCAAGTCGAACGTGACCAAAACCAATCGGGCCCGTTCCACTCCCGCGCGATGTAAAATTTCCTTCTGGCTGGCATCGCCAAACAGAATTGATTCTCCTGCGTTACGGCTCTCATAAACCCGTATGGGATCAACATCTATACAGATAAACGGGATACACTCCAACTTCAGCATTCTGGCCACAGACTGACCAACACGACCAAAGCCTGCTATCACCACGTGATCTGACATTTGGGTACCTTCAGGCAACTCATCGTTATCCGGCAAGGGATGGCGATTTTGACCGGCCAGTTTTTTCGCCAACGACAAACTGTGCTCAATAAGCCAGGGAGTCAGGGCCATACTTACCACCCCCATGCATACAACCATGGAAGACTGTTCTGCCGTAAGCACCCCTTCGCTGGTCGCTAAAGCTGCTATAACAAAAGAAAATTCACCAATCTGGCAGACTTTCAAGCCGGCAGACCAGGCGTCAATAGCGTCGCATTTGAATAGCCATGCCGAAATCCGCACCAGAAAGACTTTCAGGCACATCAGGCCAACAACCCCAATCAGGATCCACAGGCCGTTACTGATCATTACCGAGAGATCAAGCTCCATACCGACGGTGATGAAGAACAGCCCCATCAGAATGTCACGGAATGGCCTTATGTCAGCTTCAAGCTGGTACCTGTACTGGCTTTCCCCCAACATCATACCGGCAAGGAACGCCCCCAGAGCCATAGACAAGCCAAAGGTGTACGTAAGCCCGCCTGCCATTAGCGCAATGAGGATGGTGGTCAGCACAAACAATTCATCAGTCCGGGTACGGGCCACTTCCCGAAATATCCAGGGCAAAACCCACTTGCCAACCGACATCAGCAAAGCAATCACAAAGGCCCCTTTTACCAGCGCCTCTGTCAGTACGGCTGCGAGGCTCACATGCGCGGATTCCGACAACAGTGGGATCACAATAAGAAACGGGACTACTGCAAGGTCCTGAAACAGCAAAATGCTGATGGCGAGTTGGGTACGGCGATTATTCAGGATCCCGAGTTCAGCGACCTGTTTGATAACAATTGCGGTTGAACTCAGTGCTAACATTCCGCCAATCACTACCGCAGCGGATACCGACAGCCCCAGCCACATTGCCACAACACTGCACACTGACGTTGTAATCAGCATTTGCCCCAGGCCAACACCAAACACCAGGTTTCGCATAGCCATTAATTTGGGCAGTGAAAATTCCAACCCAAGTGAAAAAAGCAGGAACACAATTCCAATTTCCGCAAGCAGTTGCATTTGCTCAGGATGATCGAACAGGCCCAGTACTCCCGGCCCGGCGATAATACCGGCAAACAGGTACGCCAGGATTGGTGGCAGATGGATACGCTTAAACAGCGCTACATTAATAACTGCAAGAATCATAAGGAGAACTATTGGAACAAACCCGCTATCGTGCACTCATCCTCCGGTCACATTGCGATGTTTTTGGCCTGCTAATTGCTAAACTAAACCAAGAGGTTTGGTTAGAGCGGATATTTGTCGCTCGTCGTCGTAGCAACCTGATTTGGCAAGAGGCCTGAATTTTGGATTTCACTACTCCTATTTACAATAGCACACCGCAGGACAACTTCTTTTCTTCGGCCGGGAGTAGATTTCGACTGTCGGATCAGCAAATGGCTACCTTTATGAATCAAATGCTGTCCGCCATTGACCTTAACCTGTTGGGCGCGGTGTACTTCCACCAACTGAGCCAATACCTTCCTGTACTCAGCCTTAGCCTGGAAGAATGCGGAGTACCAAGATTATTTGGCAAGCCCAACCAGACCGGGGCCGTTGCGGTGAAAATGAGTTTGCCTGTATGCCATATCAGCCATGTCAGCCGGGCACTCAATGTTCACTATTCGTTTTGCCGCAAGCCATGCCAGCAGGCAAAAGCCCTGTTGGGGGAGCTTCACCGTATTTTCAGTCAGCAATTAAACCATGCGCTGGAATTCGCAAGGCTCAAAAAACTGGCGACCAAAGACCCCCTTACAGGACTGGGTAATCGCAACGGCTTTAACGAAGCCGGAAGCCGCCTGATCAGCCGTGCGGAACGTTCAGGAAATACGTTCGCATTATTGATGATTGACCTCGACAACTTCAAAGCCGTCAACGATACCTTTGGACATCAGGAAGGGGATCGTGTTTTGGTAGAAGTCGCAAACCAGATAAATCACGCCCTGCGCGGCGAGGACGACGCTTTCCGCTTTGGCGGTGACGAGTTTTGCTGTCTGCTGGATTGCCAGGACGATACACAGCTGAATTGCGTTTCCTTGCGCCTGAACCTGCAGTTACAGAATGCGCAGTTTCTTTTACAGCGAGGTATATCCTGCAGCATCGGTGCGACAATATTCCGCCAGGGGGACACATTGGGCGATTTGTTTGAGCGTGCTGACAACGGGTTGTATCAAGCAAAGCAGGCCGGCAAAAACACCTTCCAAGTGGTCTGATCTGCATTGCCTACAAAGGGCAAAATCTTGCCGCTTTTTATTCCAGATTCAGACGCCAGTTTTCTGACGCCCCCTGTAATTTCACAATTTTATCCGACAAAATAACCGCAGTGGCCACATTGTCGATATACAACAGCGGTATTTTTTGACGCTCCCACGGCGGAATACCCCATTCTTTCAACCAGTATTTGAACAACTTACTGTGCTTTGCCTGCTGGGGTTTAATGCGCAGTGAAGGCATTCCCATCATCAATTCAATAGCGGGATACGGTTCCGAAGCAACTTGCTCTGACGGGTCAATGGTAAGTGTAACACCAAGCCATGACAGGTGGACTGGCTGTCCCGGCCGCATCAGCACAACCTCAGGGACAACTGCCGGGTCGGCCGGTAACAGGTGTAAATTCTGCTGATAACGGCGTAACTGCCACCCTGCCCATTCAATACAGGGTTCGCTGTCCTCACGGGCAGTAAGAATCTGCTGCATTTGCTCCGTCAGGGATTCACTTGGCGCAGGAGCGCTCCGTTGCTCTATCCACAGGCGAATAAGGTAACGTTGCCAGGATGGTGAATACCTAAGTAGAGGCACAATCTTGAGGGTACCTGCTGCCCCAATGGCAGATTGCAATCGACACATCCCAACCTCTTCCAGCATGGCCACTTGCTCGGCGCACAATCTGGCACTTCGGCTGGCTGTAGAAGCAATGGAAGGCCAGCGCTGATGCAACTGTGGTAAAATAATCTGGCGTAAAAAATTACGGTCAAAACGGGGGTTCTGGTTGGAATCGTCTTCTACCCAGCTTAGTTGAAGTTGCTCTGATGTCTTAACAATATCCGCTTTGGCAATGTCCAGCCATGGCCTCAACACTGGTACCTCGGCCCGATGCTGAAGCATTCCCATACCGGAAAGGCCTTTAGGGCCTGCGCCGCGCTTAAGCTGCAAAAGCACCGTTTCAAGCTGATCATCCTGATGTTGCCCCAGTATCAGCACCCCACTGTTAAGCTGGCAATGAGATAGCAGTACGTCGTAACGAAGGCGTCTCGCTTCAGCTTCAATGCTGGTTCTCGCCTTTGCAACAACATTCACCATAGCCGTTTCAAATCGCACATCAAGGGCTGCTGCCTGCTGGGCACAATGCGCCTGCCAGCTATCAGCCTGGCTGTTCAACCCGTGATTTACATGTACCGCCAGGATAGGCGGCAATGTTGATTTTGAGCGGAGTTGGACGAGCGTGTGCAATAGAAGCGTGGAATCCACACCGCCGCTGTAGCCCACCACGAGCGCACCGTAACCGGATACGTCCTGGCCAAGCAATGACAATGCATGAGTGACTGCTGCCTCAAAAGGCTGGAGGGAAGTTGACAATTTAGCGCTTTACTCACGGCCAGCCCGCTTCCGCGGACCGGCCGAAAAGAATTAACAATAACCGAAAGACATCAGACGTTTGTAACGTTCGTCCATCAGCGTTGCCACATCAATGCTTTTCAGCTGGCTCAGCTGTTGTTTGATCGTCGCTTTCAGATTCGCTGCCATGGCATCGTGATCACGGTGCGCACCGCCCAACGGCTCTTCGACAATGGTGTTTATCAGGCCCAATTCTTTGATTTGTGCGGCGCTAACACCCATGGCTTCAGCGGCTAATGGTGCCTTTTCAGCGCTTTTCCACAAAATCGATGCACAGCCTTCCGGTGATATTACCGAGTAAGTAGAGTACTGCAACATATTCACGCGATCACCCACACCAATGGCCAGTGCCCCACCTGAACCACCCTCACCGATAACCGTACACACGATCGGCACCTTCAGTTCAGCCATTTCGAAAAGGTTGCGCGCAATGGCTTCACTTTGACCGCGCTCTTCAGCGCCCACCCCAGGGTACGCTCCGGGGGTGTCGATTAGGGTAACAATCGGCAGATTAAAACGTTCGGCCATCTTCATCAGCCGCAATGCCTTGCGATAGCCTTCCGGTTTTGGCATACCAAAATTACGACGAATTTTTTCATGGGTGTCACGGCCTTTTTGATGGCCAATGAGCATTATGGGTTGCTCATCCAGCATAGCCAAACCGCCCACGATGGCTTTATCGTCAGCGTACGCCCGATCGCCAGCCAGTTCATCAAAATCGTCAAAAATCCGGTCGACGTAGTCCAGGGTGTAAGGACGCATGGGATGACGGGCAATCTGGGAAATCTGCCAGGCGCCCAGGTCTGAAAAAATCTTTCGCGTCAGCTCTGCGCTCTTACCGCGCAGACGGGTGATTTCTTCTTCAAGACCGACATCGAACTCCCCCCCCTGATTTACCAACCGAAGCTCTTCAATTTTTGCTTCTAATCCTGCTATCGGCTGTTCAAAATCTAAAAACTGTATACTCATTCTCTGTCCTATGGTTACTACCAACTGACCCTGTGCCCGGCCTTCGCCACAACCGCTAGTGATAGCAAAGTTTGACCGATTTATCACCCAAACACTGCTTTAAATCATGCAGCAACTGATCTTCCGGGGTAACGTACCATTGCGCACCGCAGGTGAGAACTGCCTCTGCGTCCGGGTGCACAACATGTAATTCAACCGGGCAACTGCCACCTTTGAAAGGCTGCATAATTGCCTGTAGCGACGCAAGGGTCGTTTCTTCCCATCCCTGAGTTTGCAATCGCAAAGCCAGCGCTCTGGCATTTCGCTCTCTGGCCTGCACTATATCCATCGCATCTCGGGCGGTGATTGTATTGCCCCCGGAGAAATCATCAAAGCTGACCTGTCCCTTTATCAATAAGATACGATCAGATACAAGGATACTTTCATACTGTTCATACATATCCGGGAAGAAGCGTACGTCCATTCGTGCACTCTTGTCATCCAATGTAACAATCGCCCAGCGACGGCCTTTCTTGTTGGTCATAACCCTTACGCCGAGCACCAGGCCTACGGCACTGGCCATATGCTCCTTACCGGTCGGTTTCAGGTCTACCAGACGCCCGTCGGTATAATGACGAATTTCTTCCGCGTACTGATTTATCGGGTGGCCAGTCAAATAAAGACCCAAAGTGTCCTTCTCGCCTTCCAGCCAGACTTTTTCCGGCCATTTGGGTACTTCAGCAAAGGCCTGCCGAACCTGTTCAGGCTCGGTGGTCAGCAGCCCGAACATGTCAGACTGACCAAAAGATTCAGCTTTGGCATGCTGGTCTGCTGCTGCAATAGCGTCTGGCAAAGACGCCATAATCGCCGCACGGTGCGGACCAAGATTATCCATTGCACCGGCCAGGACCAGCTTTTCCAGTACCCGCTTGTTGACCCGTTTGATGTCCACCTTAGCACAAAAATCAAACAAATCAGTAAACTTACCCTGATTTTCTCTGGCTTCAATGATGGCTTCAATAGGCCCCTCACCGACGCCTTTAATGGCACCAATGCCGTATACAATCCGGCCTTGCTCATCAACGGTAAACTTGTAACGGCCGGCATTCAAATCCGGAGGGAGAATTTGCAGCCCCATGCGTTCGCATTCGTCCACCAGCGTGACGATCTTGTCGGTGTTGTCCATATCTGCCGACATTACTGCAGCCATAAATTCCGCAGGATAATGCACTTTCAGCCACAACGTCTGATAGGAAACCAGTGCGTAGGCGGCAGAGTGAGATTTGTTGAAGCCATAACCGGCGAATTTTTCCACCAAATCAAAGATCTTCATCGCCAGATCGGGGTCAATGTTGTTGCCTTCGGAACCTTCCGCGAATACCGCACGCTGCTTGGCCATTTCTTCCGGCTTTTTCTTACCCATCGCCCGGCGTAACAAATCAGCGCCGCCCAGTGAGTAACCGGCCATTTCCTGCGCAATCTGCATCACCTGTTCCTGGTACAGAATGATGCCGTAGGTAGGCTCAAGGATCTCTTTCAAGCACTCATGCTGGTATTCGGCATCCGGGTAGGAAATCTCTTCCCGCCCGTGCTTGCGGTCAATGAAATTGTCCACCATGCCGGATTGCAGTGGCCCCGGACGAAACAGGGCAACCAGAGCGATAATGTCTTCGAAACAGTCTGGTTTGAGGCGTTTTATCAGTTCTTTCATGCCACGGGATTCCAACTGGAACACTGCCGTAGTTTCGGCATTTTGCAGTGTCCGGAAGCTCTTCGGATCTTCCAGTGGAATGGCGCTGATATCGATGTGCTTGCCCTTTCCTTCGGCAATCATATCAATCGCCCATTGAATGATGGTCAGGGTACGCAGGCCCAGAAAGTCAAATTTTACCAGCCCGGCAGTTTCCACATCGTTTTTGTCAAACTGGGTAACCGGGTTGTTGCCTTCATCATCACAATACAAGGGGGCAAAATCAGTGATGGTGGTGGGGGCAATAACCACCCCTCCGGCGTGCTTGCCCGCATTCCGGGTTACCCCTTCAAGAATGCGCGCCATATCAATCAGGTCTTTGACCTCTTCGTCTTCGTTATACAGTTCGGGTAAGCGGGGTTCTGCCTCAAAGGCTTTGGCCAGAGTCATCCCCGGATCCGGCGGGATCAGCTTGGAGATGCGATCAACAAAGCCATAAGGATGCCCAAGCACCCTGCCCACATCGCGCACCACGGCCTTTGCCGCCATGGTCCCAAAGGTAATGATTTGCGAAACCGCCTCACGACCATAAAGTTCGGCGACGTGATCGATCACTTCATCACGCCGGTCCATACAGAAGTCAACGTCAAAGTCGGGCATGGAAACCCGTTCGGGGTTCAGGAACCGTTCGAACAGCAGGTCAAATTCCAGCGGGTCCAGATCGGTAATTTTCAGCGCGTAAGCTACCAGAGAGCCTGCACCGGACCCCCGCCCGGGCCCTACCGGGATGCCGTTGTCCTTACTCCACTGAATAAATTCCATTACGATGAGGAAGTAGCCGGGAAAGCCCATCTGGTTGATAACTTCGAGCTCAATATTAAGACGCTCGTCGTATTCGGGGCGCTTTTCGGATCTTACCTGTGGGTCAGGAAACAGAAATTCCAGACGTTCTTCCAGACCTTCCTGAGACTTTTTGACCAGAAAATCTTCGGTGGTCATGCCACCAGTTGGAAATTGGGGCAGAAAATATTCACCCAACCGCACTGTTACGTTGCATCGTTTGGCAATTTCAACGGTATTTTCTATGGCTTCTGGTAGATCACTGAACAACTCAGCCATCTCTTCGGCAGTGCGCAAATACTGTTGATCGCTGTAACGTTTGGGGCGACGTGAATCGTCAAGAGTGTAGCCATCGTGAATGCACACACGGATTTCATGTGCGTCAAAACCTTCCTGGCTGATAAAACACACTTCATTGGTTGCGACTACCGGAAGATCGCGCTGCTGTGCCAGTTCCACCGCGCGATGCAAATAATCCTCTTCTCCAGCCCTGCCGGTGCGAATCAGTTCAAGGTAAAACCGATCAGCAAAATGGCGCTGGTAAAATTCCAGAGACTGCTCCAACAATTTGGTGTTGTTCTTGGTCAGGGCGATGCCTACATCACCCTGCTGCGCTCCGGACAGAATAATCACGCCTTCGGCATGCTCTGCCAGCCACTCCTGATCGATGACCGGCCTGTGGCTTACGTAGCCCCGCAAGTAAGCTTTGGAAATAAGAATGGTAATGTTCTTATAACCCTGATTATTCATTGCCAGCAATGTCAGGCGAAATGGCTCATCCCCGAAAGCCTCATTGATAACCCAGAAATCCGTGCCGATAATGGGTTTAATTCCGCGCCCGTGCGCTTCTGAATAAAACTTAACCAGACCACACATGTTCATTTGGTCGGTTATGGCCACCGCAGGCATGTTCAGTGACGCCACTTTGTCCAGTATTGGTTTGACCTTATTCAGGCCATCCATCATGGAAAAGTCACTGTGGACACGCAGGTGAATGAATGACGATGTCATGAAGACCTACTCATTTATATCGGATTGGGTAATTATCGCCCTGACGGGTTTAAAACTTTTACGATAACACGGTAACACACCGTGCTCGGCAATCGCACTGAAATGTGCTTTTGTGGGGTAGCCTTTGTGCGCCGCAAAGCCATACTGGGGGTACTGTTTGTCCAGTGCGAGCATGTCAGCATCGCGTTCAACCTTTGCCAGAATGGAAGCTGCCGAAATTTCCGGGTACAGGCTGTCACCTTTTACCACCGCTTCGGATGGGTATGACCATTTTGGCAGGCGATTGCCATCAACCCGAACCCATCCTGGCTGAATAGCCAACCCTTCAACCGCACGTCGCATGGCAAGCATGGTGGCATGAAGAATATTCAACTCGTCAATTTCTTCTGGTGTCGCCCGTCCAATACAGTACGCTAAAGCGTTTTGTCTAATCGCTTCAGCCAAAACAAGGCGTTTCTTTTCGCTAAGTTTCTTGGAGTCGTTCAACCCTTCAATCGGGCAGGCAGGATCCAGAATAACTGCAGCCGTAACCACGTCACCAACCAATGGGCCACGACCGACTTCATCAACGCCGGCAACCAATTGAGCATCTGACGAGAGTGAAAAATCAAGTTCCAGATTACTCATAAACCACCTCAATTACTGCATCGGCCGCACGTTCATCGGCCCCCTGTTTCAAGGCTAGATGCAATTCCGTGAAACGTGCCAATAAAGCCTCATTGTTGCTGGTAAATAGCGGCAGTAAATGGGCAACCAGATTTTCCGGCTCCACATCATCCTGCAACAGTTCCGGAATCAACCGTTCACCAGCCAACAAATTGGGCAAGGTGAAATACGGTGCCTTGTACAGCCGTTGCATCATTTTGTGCGTCAGTGCTGACAGCTTGTAGGCCGCTACCATCGGGCGCTTGCACAACATGGCCTCAAGCGTGGCTGTGCCGGATGCCAGCAGTATTACGTCACTGGCGATCATGGCGTCCCGGGCCTGGCCAAGTACAAGGTGCAACGTCTGGTTTTCCAACAGTTCACCGGCATGTTCTTTGAGGTAGGCCTGAATAGTGTCAAAGCGGTACTGATTTGCTGCCGGTATGACAAACTCACAATCCGTTAACTGCGCTCTGAGTTGATGAATGGTTTCCACAAATACGGGCAATAGAACTTTGAGTTCACCACCGCGACTACCCGGCAACACGGCAAGCACTGGCTTATCTTCGCTTAAACCCAAGTTTTGGCGGGCCGCCAGCTTATCTGGTTGCAATGGGATCAAATCCGCCATCGTGTGGCCAACAAATCGATAAGGCACCTGATACTTGTCGTAGACCTGTTGTTCAAACGGAAACAGCCCGAGCACCCGGTTAGTGGCTGCGGCAATTTTATGGATACGTTTTTCCCGCCAGGCCCATACGGTAGGGCTGACATAGTGAACAGTTTTAATACCGTGCGCCTTAAGTTCTTTTTCAACCCGCAAATTAAAATCAGGCGCGTCTACCCCCACGAACACATCCGGTGGGTTGGCGATAAAATGGGCAACCAGTTGCTTTTTGACTTTGAGAATGGAAGGAAGATGGGACAACACTTCCACCAGGCCCATAACCGACAGGGTTTCCATGTCGAACAGTGAATGACAGCCGGCGGCCTGCATATGGTCTCCGCCTATCCCTTCAATGATAGCATCAGGATAGCGGCGTTTGAGTGCAGCAATCAAACCTGCTGCAAGCACGTCGCCGGATGGTTCTCCGGCGACAATGCCGATTCGAAGCGGTCTGGACATCATTGTTTAACGAATGATGCCCCGTTGCGCCTTGGCCAGAAACTCCGCCATCAGGCGAACTTCCGGCAACACCTCTTCGGCACCGTTTAATGCAGCAATGGCCTCTTCGACAGTGTTGCCATCGCGATATATAACCTTGTATGCGCGCTTGATGGCCATGATGGTTTTGGAGTCAAACCCGCGCCGTTTCAAACCTTCTGAGTTAATGCCCTTGGGAGTGTGATCGTGGCCACTGACCATAACGAAAGGAGGTACGTCACGCAGGATAATTCCGCCTGCGCCCAAAAATGCATGTGCACCCACCTTGCAAAACTGGTGAATACCGACAGCACCACCTACGATGGCAAAATTGTCGATATGCACATGGCCTGCAACCGCCACATTATTGGCAAGAATAATGTCATCGCCCAATACACAGTCATGGGCAATGTGGGCATTAACCATGATCCAGTTTCTTGAACCAATTACCGTAACGCTCTCGTCCTGCACAGTCCCCCTATGTACGGTAACCCCTTCACGAAACACATTGTCATCCCCCACAATCAGCTCGGTACGTTCACCAGCGTATTTCTTGTCCTGGCAATCTTCCCCGATTGAAGTGAACTGATAAAAATGGTTGTTCCTGCCGATTTTACTGGGCCCCTTGATCACTACGTGCGACTCCAGCACACAACCGTCACCCAGGGTTACATCATCACCGATAACACAAAAAGGACCAACCGTGACGTTCTTACCTAATACAGCTTTCTCAGAAATCACGGCAGAAGAATGGATCACGTTACTTTATCTCTCTCATAGCACACATAAACTCGGCACTGCAGGCATCTTCACCATCTACGCTCGCGGTACCCCTGAATTTCCAGATCCCTCTGCGTTCTTTAATAAGACTGACTTCCATTTCCAGTTTGTCGCCAGGTACTACAGGGCGCTTAAATCTTGCACTGTCGATACCTGCGTACAAGTATAGCTTGTCTGTCTTACCCATGGTCTTAAATCCGAGCACCCCAGCGGCCTGCGCCATGGCTTCCAGAATCAATACACCCGGGAAGATAGGACGGCCTGGAAAATGCCCGGTAAAGCAAGGCTCATTAATCGTGATATTCTTATAGGCTTTGATCGATTCGCCCAAAGTATAGTCCGTTACCCTGTCAACCAACAAAAACGGATAGCGGTGGGGAAGCAGATCCAGGATTTCCTGAATATCAATGGTGTTGAGTGTGTTGGCCAAATGTATCTCCTAGTGCCGTAAGCCGCGTCTGACCAGATTGCCAGAATACGGGGGTGCCATTTTCTCTGTCTTAATGGCCGCAACCTTACGCTTTTCAAGGCAAAAAACAAATCAGACCAACCCCTTTCGGCGTCAGTCTGATTCATTTTTGTGCGGTTCCCTCGCTCAAAAGTACCCTTTTGGCGGACACACTGTATTAATTGATGCTGCTAACCTGGCTCAATACCTTCTCAGACAGGTCATGCTCGTCTTTTGCAAAAGAAACGGCACCAGCATTCAGGATGAGGTCATAACCCTCTTTTGCCGCTACTGCATCGATAGCCTGCTTGATCAGACCCAGCAACTTGTTTCGTTCTTCGTTGCTGCGACGCTGGATATTTTGCTGCAGTGGCTGGCCTTTCTCAGCCAGCTTTTCTCTCACCGCCAGAATTTTATCCTGAAGATCTTTCTTTTCCTGCTCGCTCATGGTGGCGGCATCACGCTGCAAACGTTCAGCAAAAAACTGCCCGTCTTTTTGCAACTGATTCACCTCGTCAATCTGGTCCTTGAATTCAAGCTGGATATTGTTGGATATTTCAGCAGCCTGGGGCATAGCCTGAAATACGCCCTGAACATCCACAACACCAATTTTTTGCTCAGCCATTACAGACGTACTTACAAGGGCACTGCCCAACATCGCGGTTGCTACGATATGTTTTGCCAACTGTTTCAAAAGGAACTCCTTGATTTTATTACACCGGTTAAATCCGGATTCGAATTAGAATTAGAATGTCTGCCCAATATTGAAGGTGAAGAATTTCGCATCATCCCCATCCCTCTCCTTAATGGCTCGAGAGAAACTGAATACCATAGGGCCCATTGGTGAAATCCATTGTACAGAAATACCAGCGGAACTACGATACTGTTTCCAGTCCGAATAGTCCAACAGTGCGCCGTAAGTGTAATCGACCTGCTCTAGCTGACTGTACTTGTCGTAGTCAAACTCGGTATCCCAAACGTTACCAATATCCCAGAACAGGCTGGTACGCACGGAA
The DNA here is from genome assembly GCF_003367475.1 of Alteromonas aestuariivivens. Classification (GTDB taxonomy): domain Bacteria; phylum Pseudomonadota; class Gammaproteobacteria; order Enterobacterales; family Alteromonadaceae; genus Alteromonas; species Alteromonas aestuariivivens. The sequence goes on along the minus strand of NZ_QRHA01000011.1, from coordinate 84,753 downwards.
TTATCCATTTCTTCTTCCACAAAGGGCGTAGGGACAATCAGTTCGAGCCCACCCAATGCCATGGCGTTTCCACCAAGGCTGCGACGGGAAATGCTGATTGTATCGTTGTCCGGATCGCCCGGATACACTTCTCCGCCTGGCCCTGAAGCCCCCGGGGAGCTGTTGCGTAAAACGCCGCGCGGGCCTACCGTATTGTTTTCAAAACCACGCAGGGTATCTGCACCACCAGCGGTGAAGTTCTGTGTGAACGGCAATATCTGCTCGTTGCCATTGATTTCACCGTAGCCATTGCCGTAACCCAGACGCAACCTCGCCAGCACTGACCAGCGCTGATTGCGGGACAGCGGATAATAGAACTTGGTATCCAGCACACTCTTGAAGTAGTTCACGTCAGAATTCGGCGTAGTAATGCTGAAGGATGCCCGCTGTGAAGACCCGGCAGTCGGAAACAGACCGCGGTTCAGCGTGCTACGACTCCAGCTTACGCTAGCCTCTAACGTATCGTATTCGATGGGCGCATCCGGATCCCCACTACCCACGAACTGATTGTAGAACTGCTCAGTCTGTTCGTAATAACCGCGGTTATAAAGCTCGACATTGGCATACACCAGGCCGAAATTAATGCGGTTAAACTGGTTAATTGGATACCCGATGTTGGCACCAACAGACCACTGTTTGGAGTTGTAACGGATCACGTTAAAATCGGAGCCGTCAAACTCACTGTAGCCAAGACTGCCGCCCAGGCTGATTCCATCAATGGTGAAATACGGGTCATTATAGGTAATTTGCGCGGAACGCTGATAGGACACCGTGCTCACGTTCAGACCCACTCGCTTACCCGTACCCAGGAAGTTATCCTGCTGGATCCCTGCCTGCAAACTGAGTTTGGTGCGGTCACCATAACCGATACCGGCGTTGAACGAGCCGGAGGGCTGTTCCTTAACGCTGAAATTAACGTCTACCATGTCATCCTCACCCGGGATGCGAATGGTTTCAAACTCAACATCGTCCATATAGGTCAAGCGCGACAATTGCCCTTTGGAAGACTCAAGTAATCCATTGGATAACCAGGTGCCTTCCATCTGGTTTACATTCTGACGCAGTACCCTGTCAGCGGTGATGGTATTGCCGTTAAAGGTAATTCGACGAACATAGATACGTTTACCCGGGTCGACCGACAGAGTCAGCTTGACGGTTTTGTCTTCGTCGTTGATTTCAGGCACAGTCGTGACGGTCGGGTAGGCATAACCAAAACGCCCAAGGTAATTGCTGATGAATTCTTCGGTGTAAGTCACTTCCGCCTGGTTATAAAGCTCGCCAGGGGTAAGAGGCAAAACCGCACGAATGTAATCTTCATGACCCAGAATGTCCCCTACCAACTCCACGTCAGAAATGGTGTACTGTTCACCTTCAGAGACGTTCATTGTGATATAGATGCCGTCTTTTTCAGGCGTCATCGACACCTGGGTAGAGTCAACGTTAAAGCGCAGATAACCCCGGTCAAGGTAGTGATTGCGCAGGGTCTCCATGTCACCTTGCAACGTTTGCTGCTGATAACGGGTTTCAGAAAGGAAATCCCACCACGGCGTGTCGAACTGGAGCTCCAGCCCTTCAAGCAGTTCCGTGTCGGAGAAAAGCTCGTTACCAACCACGTTGATTTGCTTGATTTTCGCCGCATCCCCTTCTTCAAACAACAGCTTGAGGTCAACCCGGTTTCGTGGAAGAGGCGTTACGATAGCCGTTACATCAGCGTTATATTTACCAATGCTATAGAAGAAATCCTTGAGACCGTTTTCGATCGATGTGAGGACCGTTTTGTCCAGCGGTTCACCAACACGGATGTCATTGCCATCCAGACTTTCCTGCAGCTGTTCATCCTTGATGTCATCATTGCCCTCAAAAATGATATTGCTGATGGTAGGGCGTTCTGAAACCCTAACCAGCAAAGTGTTACCATCCCTGAGGATTTCGACACGCTCGAAGTGACTGGATGAATACAAGGAACGAATCAGTTGTGTGATCCTGAACCCATTCATGGTGTCGCCGACCTGTACGGGCAGGTAAGTCAAAGCGGCTCCGAGCGCAACACGCTGCAACCCTTCTACTTTGATATCTTCAACGACAAATTGGCTGTCGTTTTGCGCAGCAGTGGCGAAGCTAGCACTGGATAATAACACTCCGGCTGCAACTAACTGATTTAACTTCATCTATTCTTTTTTTCCTGGCCGCGTTTGCTGTTTGCTTTAAGTTCTGCCGCCTAGCTAATTCAAGCTAAACGACTGATATCGTTAAAAATGGCAATACTCATAATCATCAGCAGTAATGCCCCACCTATTCTAAATCCCCATTCCTGCACGGCTTCCGGCACTGGCTTTCCGGTCAGCCACTCTACCGTAAAGTACATCAGATGCCCACCGTCCAGCATTGGCAGAGGTAACAGGTTGATAATGCCCAGGTTGACACTTATCAACGCTAGAAAACCCAAAAAATAAACCAGCCCGTATCCCGCACTGATACCTGCCCCCTGGGCTATGGATATGGGGCCACTAAGACTTTTGACTGATACATCGCCGGTGACAAGCTTACCCAGCATTTCAACACTCAACGTCATCAAACGCCAGGTTTTGCTAAGCGCCTTGCTGAACGCTTCAATCGGCCCATACTGATGGGTAAATACATAGCCTTCCGGCCAGGGCTCAAATTCCGGGCTCACACCCAAAAATCCATTCTGCCCCTGCGGAGTATCCCGGCGGGCAATGGTCGCATTAATTACCTGCTGTCGTCCATTTCTGTCAATTGTCAGTTGAACCGCCTGCCCCGGTTTGTCAACAATGTATTCCACCAGGCTCATCCAATCGGTAATCACCTGACTGTCCAACGCCAGAATTTTGTCTCCCACCTGCAGACCGGCAATGTCCGCTGGCGCACCTTTCTCCACCATTCCCACCATCATGGTGGGTTCCGGCCGGTAGGGCGATATGCCCAGGCTTCGCAAAGCGGACTGCTTGTCAGGATCGAACGCCCACTCACGGGTGTCGAGTGTAAATTTCTGCATCTCACCCGATGGATGGACAACGCTCAATTCAATACTTGCAGAGCCAATATGTGACATCAGCTCAAAGTTGACAGCTTCCCAGTCTGAGGTCTCTCTGGAGCCAATGGACTGTATCTGGTCACCATGTGCCAGCCCACTCTGAGCGACAATGCTGCCTGGGATTATGTCACCGACAACAGGTTTGACGGTGGTAATACCAATCAGATACATGACAAACAGGGCGACTGCAGCAAACAGGAAATTGACTCCCGGACCCGCTGCAATTATGGCCATCCGCTTACCCACCGTCTGGCGGTTAAACGCTTTGTGTTGCAAGCCCTCTGGAACATCATCTATCCGCTCATCCAGCATTCTTACGTATCCGCCAAGGGGAATAGCAGCGATGACAAATTCCGTACCCTGTTGGTCCGTTCTGCGCCACAAAGGTTTACCAAAACCAATCGAAAAGCGCTCTACCTGAACACCGCAACGACGGGCAACGTAAAAATGCCCCCACTCGTGTACGGCCACCAGAATGCCCAATGCAACGATAAATGCCCCAATACTCCAGATAACGCTTACCACTAGTTCAAACCTCTCACTATCCGCTGTGCTGTTTCTCGCGCAAGTCGATCCTGTTCCAAAACCTGTTGGAGTGAAGAAACCTTTATAGGTTCCAACCGATTTAAGGTTTCTTCATTAACCTCGGTTATTTGAGTGAATTTTATCCGTTCATTCAAAAAAGCATCGACAGCCACTTCGTTGGCCGCGTTCAAGCGGGTAGTTTCAGCCTGTCCGGCCTCGCACGCCTGGATGGCCAGTTTAAGGTTGGGATAACGTTCATAGCTTGGTGTACTGAACGTCAAATCAGCCAGCGTCGAGAAATTCAGCGGTGCAACACCTGCGTCGATTCTGTCTGGGTAGGCTAAACCAAAGGCAATGGGTGTGCGCATGTCCGGGTTGCCCATCTGAGCAATCACTGAACCATCAACGTACTGAACCATGGAATGAATGGTACTTTGCGGATGCAATACCACTGTAATCTCTTGTGGCTTGACACCAAACAGCCAGCAGGCCTCAATGAATTCAAGCCCTTTATTCATCATGGTTGCAGAATCGATTGTGATTTTACGCCCCATTTGCCAGTTAGGGTGTGCACAGGCTTCATCAACCGTAATGCCTGCGAAACTTTCCAAAGGTCGTTCCCGAAAAGGACCTCCGGAACCGGTCAGCAGAATTTGCTGAATGCCAGACCGATTTAATTCTCCGTAGCCGAAATCTCTGGGCAGGCACTGGAAAATTGCGTTATGTTCACTGTCGATTGGCAGAATTTCTGCTCCAGACTGGCGTGCGGCATCCATAAACAATGCGCCAGACATAACCAGTGCTTCCTTATTTGCCAGCAAAACACGCTTACCCGCGCGCACTGCAGACAAAGTCGGCAACAGCCCCGCTGCACCAACGATGGCAGCCATAACCACATCGACTTCGGCTGCGCTGGCTACTTCTTCCAGTGCCCGCGAGCCACACAGAATTTCTGACTCTACCTGCAACTGCTTCGCAAGCTCTCTGGCCTGTTCAATTCGTTCTTCGTCCGATACCACCACAAACCTCGGCGCATAAACTTTGGCCTGTTGCATCAGTGTTTCGATTTGCGTATTACCGGTGATCGCAAAAACCCGATACTTGCCAGGATGGCGGGCAATCACGTCGAGAGTGTTGCAACCGATAGAGCCGGTCGAACCTAAAACAGTAACGGTGAGCATTATGCCATCCAGGTAACGTAGCAGTAGGCGAAGACAGGAAATGCTGCCGTGAGGCTGTCTATTCGATCAAGCACACCACCGTGGCCAGGCAGGAGTTTGCCGCTGTCCTTTATACCTGCGCTACGCTTGAGCATGCTTTCATTGAGGTCACCAAGCGCGGAAACCCCTACGGTCAACCCGCCAATCAACAAATGCAGCCAGATCATTGAGGCAGCCACATGGTAATGCAAAGCGGCAAAGGCAATAATCGCAAATGAAGCTGCAACGCCACCCAGTAATCCTTCCAGCGTTTTACCTGGTGACACATTGGGACGCAATTTGTGCCGCCCAAATTTGACACCAACAAAAAACGCCCCTATGTCTGCCGCCCAAACGATACCCAGTACGTAGAAAATCAACGACGCGCCATAAAACGGGTCTACGTCATAAAGGCTGGTGCGCAATGCAACTACCGCAACCCAGGTGGGGATAAGCGTCAACAGGCCGAACAGGCTGCGAATCGCCCGGCTATTGCGCCAGAAACTGGAGTACCTTGGATAGGCAAGAATCATAACCAATGAGAACGCCCACCAGATTACTGCCAATCCAAGAATCCACTGGTACAGAGCGTGTAGCTGCCCTTGGTACCAGATTTGCTGTTCATCAACCGTGAGTGACAAAGCGACACATATGGCTGACATTATTACCAGAAACGCAACCTTTTGTGGTCGCTTGGTAAAACCGGACATATTGGCCCATTCATAAGCACCCAGTCCAATTACACCAGCAATGGCGACTTCAAACCACCAGACAGGCAGGAACAATATGGCAATCAGCGCGAGTGGCGCCAGTATCAATGCTGTTATTATTCGTTGTTTTAGCATAGTAGGCTTAAGGCCTCTGTAGTCGGTAGCAGACCCATACCGGGGGGTACAGGTCAGCAGCCGGTTGCGCTAACCTGGTCTCCGGTTAAACCGAACCTGCGCTGGCGCATGTTAAAGTTTTTGACGGCCTGCTCAAAAACGTCTTCATTGAAATCCGGCCACAACACATCAGTAAAATACAATTCTGCGTAGGCACACTGCCAAAGCAGAAAATTGCTGATTCGGTGCTCCCCGCCAGTACGGATAAGCAAGTCCAGCTCAGGCAAACCGGCGGTTGAAATCTTTTCACTGAAGGTTGTTTCGGTAATATCCGACACCGTAAGCCGCCCCAGACTGACTTCTTCCGCCAGGATTTGAGCGGCATTCACAATATCCCAACGACCGCCATAGTTTGCGGCAATGTTCAGTACCAGTTCCGTATTTTGAGCTGTTAATGTCTCGGCCTTTTCGATTTTCGCCGTCAGTTTGTCGTCAAAAGCAGAGATATCTCCAATAACTTTCAAACGCACACCGTTCTTATGCAGACGCTTAACTTCACTGTTCAACACCAGGTTAAACAGTTCCATCAGTACACTGACTTCCTCTTCCGGGCGTTTCCAGTTTTCACTGCTGAAGGCAAACAGGGTAAGAGACTGGATGCCAGTCCGACGTGCAAAACGCACAACCGCGCGAACTGACTCCACGCCCGCTTTGTGACCAAAGGTCCGAATTTTCCCTTTCTGTTTTGCCCAACGCCCGTTGCCGTCCATTATTATGGCAACATGCTTCGGCCCTGGCTGAACCGCCTGAACCGCATCTGTCCCAGTTTCTGCGTTAGACTGCTTTCCCAACATAACCTTTATTACACTTCCATTAGTTCTTTTTCTTTGTCGACCAGCATTGCATCCACTTTTTTGATGAAATCGTTGGTCAAAGACTGCACGTTTTCTTCTCCGGCGCGACTTTCATCTTCACTGATTTCCTTTTCCTTCAGCAACTCCTTGATGTCGCTGTTGGCGTCACGTCGAATGTTTCGGATCGCAACCCGGCCCTGCTCGGCTTCATTACGTACCACCCGAATCAGATCCTTGCGGCGCTCTTCAGTCAGTGGTGGCAAAGGAATGCGGATGGTTGTACCGGCGCTCATCGGATTAAGTCCCAGGTCCGACTGCATGATGGCCTTTTCCACAGCCTGAATAGCACCCTTATCAAATACCGTCAGCGCAAGAGTGCGGCTGTCTTCGGCAATAACGTTAGCAACTTGCTTCAGAGGAGTATCACTACCGTAATAGGGCACCATAATGCCATCCAGCAGACTGGGATGGGCACGCCCGGTTCGAATTTTGCTCAACTGACTTTTCAGCGCGCTGATGCTTTTTTCCATCCGTTCGCGCGCATCTAATTCAATCTCATCAATCACAACAATTTTCCTATTTTTTGATTTCTAGACTTTATCGGCGTGGTCAATCAGAGTTCCTTCAGGCTCTCCCATTACCACACGCTTCAGGCAACCAGGTTTATTCATGTTGAACACCCGAATAGGCAGGCTGTGATCACGGGCCAGTGTAAAGGCAGACAGGTCCATAACCTTTAACTCCCTTTCCAGCACTTCGGTATAACTCAGGCGGGGATAAAGGGTTGCCTCCGGATTTTTCACCGGATCATCACTGTACACGCCGTCCACCTTTGTAGCCTTCAGCACAGCATCGGCTTCAATTTCGATACCACGCAAACAGGCTGCTGAATCTGTGGTGAAGAACGGGTTTCCTGTTCCTGCGGAAAAAATCACAACCCTGCCGGACTTAAGCAAACTGATCGCTTCTGCCCAGTTATAGGCGTCGCATACTCCATTCAGCGGAATGGCAGACATCAGGCGGGCATTAACAAACGCACGATGCAGGGCATCACGCATAGCCAGCCCGTTCATTACGGTGGCCAGCATGCCCATGTGGTCACCGACCACGCGGTTCATACCTGCGCGCGCCAGCCCTTCACCACGGAACAAGTTGCCTCCTCCAATGACCAGACCAACCTGGACACCCAGTTCTACCAGTTCCTTGATTTCCTGCGCCATTCGATCCAAAACCTTGGGATCGATACCAAATCCTTCTTCCCCCATCAGGGCTTCGCCACTGAGTTTTAGCAGTATTCTTCGATAGGCTGATTTTGGAGTGATGCTCATAGTTCGAATTGTCCTCTTGAATTCGGCTTGACTCATTGCTCGTCAGTCAACACAAGAAATGAAGCAAACCAACTCGTACTCAAAACCCTCTGACCCTGACAACATTTTTCTGCTGCCGCACAGGGGCATTGAATTTCACATAAAAAAGCACCTCCGAAGAGGTGCTCGTAGTGTATCCGACATTCGCCGAATGCAAAAGTCAAACGCCCAATTATTTCTTGGCCGCTGCCATTTGCGCAGCTACTTCTGCAGCGAAATCTTCGGTTTTCTTCTCGATGCCTTCACCAACTTCAAAGCGTACGAAGTTGACAACATCCGCGTTCTTGCTCTTCAGCAAGTCAGCAACGCTGATAGAAGGATCCTTCACGAAAGGCTGACCAGTCAGGCTCACTTCGCCAGTGAACTTCTTCATGCGGCCGGCAACCATTTTCTCTGCGATGTCTGCAGGCTTGCCAGACTGAATGGCGATTTCGATCTGGATTTCTTTTTCCTTCTCAACCACTTCCGCAGGTACGTTTTCAGGCTTAACAAACTGAGGGTTTGCTGCTGCAACGTGCATAGCGACGTCTTTTGCCAGCTCTTCGTCGCCACCGTTCAGAATGGCGATAACACCGATACGGCCGCCGTGTACGTAGGCACCCAGGTTGTCACCTTCCACGTTGATAACGCGACGGGGAGAAATATTTTCACCAATTTTTGCTACCAGCGCATCACGAACTTCGCTGATTTTAGCGCCGTCCAGTTGAGCTTCGTTCAGTGCTTCGATATCGTTGATGCCGTTTGCGGCGGCCACTTCCAGCAACCGGTTACCGAATTTCAGGAAACCTTCGTCACGGGCAACGAAGTCAGTTTCACAGTTCAGTTCCATCATAGTTGCTTTGTTGCCAGCTACCTGAGTCAGGATCACACCTTCAGCGGCAATACGGCCAGCTTTCTTGGCGGCTTTTGCCTGACCAGACTTACGCATATTCTCAATGGCCAGTTCGATGTCACCATCCGTTTCAACCAGAGCTTTTTTACAATCCAGCATGCCGGCGCCTGTGCGCTCACGCAGTTCTTTAACTAGTGCTGCAGTCACTGCCATTTTTCAATTCCTCAGCAATAAAAGTAAATTCGATAGGTAAAGAGGGGCGTGTTGCCCCTCTCATTACACAGCGTATTGTACAGCAGTCATCCTTAACTGGTGACTGCCGGAGAATCGCTGACTGATTACTCAGCGGCTTCTACGAAGTCGTCCTGCTCAGCCTGAACTTCCAGGTTGCTTTCGCGACCCTGGTTGATGGCTCCGGCAGCGGCTTCCAGGTACAACTGAATCGCACGGATGGCGTCGTCGTTACCAGGGATGATGTAATCCACACCGTCAGGGTTGGAGTTGGTATCAACCACACCTACCACAGGAATACCCAGGTTACGCGCTTCAGTTACTGCAATGTGCTCGTGGTCAGCATCAATAACAAAGATACAGTCTGGCAGACCGCCCATGTCTTTGATACCACCCAGGCTGCTTTCCAGCTTGTCCATTTCGCGCTGAAGCATCAGAGCTTCTTTTTTGGTCAGCTTTTCAAACGTTCCGTCCTGGCTTTGCTGCTCCAGGTCTTTCAGACGCTTGATTGACTGGCGAACAGTTTTCCAGTTGGTCAGCATGCCGCCCAACCAGCGCTTGTTCACGTAGTATTGGTCACATTTCAAAGCTGCTTCTTTTACCGCTTCGCCTGCAGCACGCTTGGTGCCAACAAACAGAATTTTACCTTTTTTGGACGCAACACCAGACAGGTAGTTCAGCGCGTCATTGAACAAAGGAACGGTTTTTTCCAGGTTGATGATATGAACCTTGTTGCGGGCACCAAAGATGAAAGGCTTCATTTTTGGGTTCCAGTAACGGGTTTGGTGACCAAAGTGCACGCCGGCTTTCAGCATGTCACGCATAGAGACATTTGCCATTTTTGTTTCCTCAATATGGGGTTAGGCCTCCATACACCCCTTGTATCGATCCAGCTTTCACTGGACACCCCGATAGCAAGTGCCGGTGTATGTGTGTTTTAAATTTAAAGTTTACCCTGAGAGCCAGTTTGCATCGGCAAATCACGGCACATCCTCAAAGGCGGGCGCTTTATACCATGACTACAGAGATTTCTCAAGTTTAGCCGCCGACAATTGCCCTTCTGTACGTGCGCTGACTATACAGTTCCCCGCTGAAACGGTAACATAAAAGCATCTTTTACGGGTATGGCCGATAGCCTCCCAATAATGAGCAACCGATTGAGGAAACCAGTGGCAGCTATAATCAAAACCGCTGAAGAAATTGAAAAAATGCGCGTAGCCGGAAAAATGGCGGCGGACGTGCTGACCATGATCACTCCCCACGTCCAGAAAGGCGTGACCACCGACGAACTCAACACTCTGTGTCACAATTATATCGTCAATGAACTGGACGCAGTTCCGGCTCCACTCAATTACGGCCACCCACCGTTTCCAAAATCCATTTGCACTTCGGTTAATCACGTTATTTGCCATGGCATCCCGTCTGACAAAAAGCTCAAGGATGGCGACATTGTTAACATTGACGTTACCGTCATCAAAGACGGGTACCACGGTGATACGTCAAAAATGTTTATTGTTGGCAAACCCAAAATTCTGGCTGAGCGCCTGGTCAAGGTAACTCAGGAGTGCCTGTACGATGCCATCAGACTGGTCAGGCCCGGTGCCCGTCTGGGCGATATTGGCCACGCCTGCCAACAGCACGCAGAAGCTCATAATTATTCAATTGTTCGTGAATATTGCGGCCACGGTATTGGTGCAGGATTTCATGAAGAGCCTCAGATTGTTCACTATGGTCGCCCCGGTACCGGCGAAGAGCTGCAGCCTGGCATGTGTTTTACCATTGAGCCCATGGTAAATGCCGGCAAACGGTATTCCAAGCTGTTGCCGGATCACTGGACGGTGGTTACCAAGGATCGCAGCCTGAGTGCGCAGTGGGAACACACTCTTCTGGTAACAGAAGACGGCGTTGAAGTGCTTACCCTGAGAGATGAAGAAGATCTGCCCAGAGTGATCAGCCACAGCTAGTCACAACTCATCCTGAATTGGGCTGCGTTTTTCACCGCCGAGCGCAGCCTGATTCAAAAATTAATAACCAAATCGAATAAATATTCACTTTTTAGATTATTCAACACGGAAATTCGACACTGCGATTCTGCACCAATTCGTGCTAAGGTGCGGTCACTTTTTCTCAAGGTGGAAAGCAAAGGCAGGATTTTGATGCTCCAAAAGCTTATCAATGACGTTAATGCCATCAGCTCAGTGGACGATTTAAGCGCAATCAAAGAATGCGTGTCACAACATTTTCAGTGGCTCGAACAAAGTTTCGACACCACTCCGGTAGACAAGCTCGTCACCGGCAGAGCGCAATTTGTCGATGCAATTCTGCTCCACCTCTGGGAGTTGTTAGGCCTGAACGGCTACCCTGATTTGGCTTTGTGCGCGGTAGGCGGTTATGGACGAGGCCACCTGCAGCCCTATTCCGACGTTGACCTGCTTATTGTCAGCAAACGTTCACTCACCGCAGAACAACAGGAAAAAGTTGGTCGTTTTATCACCCTGCTGTGGGACATTCGCCTTGATGTTGGCCAGTCTGTGCGCACCGTAAAAGAAACTGTCAAGCTCGCCAGGGAAGACATCACCATCGCCACCAATCTGGTGGAAAGCAGGTTACTTTGTGGTTGCGAAGAAACCTTTGAGACTCTATGGGAGCTGGTTAACGGGCGTAAAGGATGGACCAGCAAAGACTTTTTCGTTGCCAAATACGAAGAACAACAAGCCCGCCACGCTAAATTTCATGGTACTTCCTACAATCTGGAACCAAACATCAAAGAAAACCCGGGTTGTCTGCGCGACATTCAGTCGATTGGCTGGGTAGCCAAGAAGCACTTCCGTGAATACGACGGTTTCAATCTGGTTGGCCACGGATACTTCACCGAGCAGGAGCACAGTGAACTGATCGCCTGTCGTATGCATTTGTGGCGCATGCGTTTTGCCCTTCATCTGATAGCCGGTCGAAGCGAAAACCGCCTTCTGTTTGACTATCAGACTGACGTTGCAAAGCGGCTCGGCTATGGTTCTGAAGGGAAGGCGTCAGTTGAGAAGATGATGCGCGACTTCTTCAGGATTGTCCGTCGAGTGAGCGAACTAAACCAAATGCTGCTGCAGCGCTTCCGGTATGACATGCTCAACCAAACCGTTCAGAAACAAGTAAAACTGACCGCCGACTTCTGCCTGTTGGACGGCATGATTTCCCCATGCCATGAAAGTGTATTCGAACTTCCTGAACAAATACTGGATTTTTTGTTTGTCATCGCAGACCACCCTCAAATTCAGGGGCTTGACACGGATTGCATCCGCCAGTTACGAAACGCCCGGCGCAAGTTTGAAGGCAGCTATTTTGTCGAGCGCCCTGCGTGCCGCACCAAACTGATGGCGTTGTTCAAACACCCGCACTTTTTCGATTTTGGTTGGGATGTGATGCATAAATACGGCATCCTGCAATCCTATCTTCCTGAATGGGATGCCATTGTCGGTCTGATGCAGTTCGATCTTTTCCACGCCTACACGGTGGATGAGCATACCCATCGTCTGGTAAAGCACGTCAACCACTATTTTTCGCCGGAAAACACTGAATTCCCGCGCTGTGGCCGCATTGTCCGCAATCTCGAAAAACCAGAGTTGATTTACATCACCGCCATATTTCATGACATAGCCAAAGGGCGTGGCGGCGATCATTCCGAACTGGGTGCAGTGGATGTCACCAAATTCTGTGAATTGCATGATGTGGATGACAGCGATACCCAACTGGTTTCCTGGTTGGTACAAAACCACCTGCTGATGTCGGTAGTTGCGCAGCGAAGGGACATTTATGACCCGGACGTGATCCAAGAATTTTCTGCCGCAGTGCGCAGCCACATGCACCTTAACCTGCTGTACACTCTGACACTGGCCGACATTCGGGCAACCAACGACCATTTGTGGAACGACTGGAAAGCCTCATTGCTCAGAGAACTCTACCTGATGACCCAAAAGGCCCTGGACAACGGCTTGCAATGCCAGGTGACACTGGACGAACGGGTACAGGATCATAAGCAGCGTGCCCACCAGCAACTGCAGGAAAGCGGTGTAGCACTCGATCAGGTTGATCAGTTATGGCAGCGCCTGGACGAAGACTATTTCGCCCGCTTTAAACCGGCGCAAATCGCCTGGCACACTCAGGAAATATTATCCGCGCAGCAAACGCTGTTCGCAGACGATGAACAGGGATTGCTGGTTAAAGCCAACAATCAAATTGCCACGGGCGGTACCGAACTGCTGATTTACGGGCGCGACCGAAAAGCTCTGTTCGCCCAGGTAGCCTCCGTTTTGGACAGCCGCAACTGCTCGATTCACGACGCACATATAACCATCACCAAAGACGGTTATGTTTTCGACAGCCTGCTGATATTGGAAAACGACGGTTCGCGCCTCAAAGACGGGACCCGGATCACCAGCCTGGAGCAAGCAATAGTTGCTCAGCTGGACAAACCCGGCCGTGCCCACAATAACAAGCGCAAGCTGCCACGACAAATGCGTCAGTTGGACGTACCGACCAACATCCGCTTTTTTGACATTGGTGACGATGCCACACTGATTGAGCTGGAAGCATTAGATGCACCAGGCATACTGGCCAAAATCGGCCACGCATTTGTCGATCGCAATGTCACTTTGAAGCTGGCTAAGATCGCCACCATTGGCGAACGAGCCGAAGATATTTTCATTGTCAGCAATGAAGCTGGCAAAGCCCTTAACCACGAACAGCAAGTGGCCCTGAAAAGCCAGATTCTGTTTAAACTCGATCAACTTGAAGACATCAACATACCATGAACGAACTGAAAGCCATTATCGAAGACGCGTTTGAAAACCGTGAATCCATCAGCCCATCAGCGGCCCCATCTGAAGTCAAGCAGGCCGTTAATGACGTAATCGCTCTGCTGAACAGTGGCAAGGCCCGGGTAGCTGAGAAAATTGCTGGCGAATGGGTGGTACATCAGTGGCTCAAAAAAGCCGTATTGCTTTATTTCCGCCTGCACGGCAATGACGTCATTGAAGGAGCTGAAAGCCGTTTTTATGACAAGGTTCCCCTAAAGTATGCTGACTACACTGCAGAGCAATTCGCCAGTGAGGGAGTGCGTGTGGTTCCTCCTGCGGCTGTGCGCACTGGTACCTACATTGGAAAAAATGTTGTGCTGATGCCTTCTTACGTCAACATTGGCGCATTTGTAGACGAAGGCACAATGGTAGACACCTGGGCCACGGTCGGCTCCTGCGCGCAAATTGGCAAAAACGTGCATTTGTCCGGCGGCGTAGGCATTGGCGGAGTACTGGAGCCGTTGCAGGCAAATCCCACCATCATTGAAGACAATTGCTTCATTGGCGCCCGTTCTGAGATTGTGGAAGGCGTAGTCGTCGAAGAAGGCGCTGTAATTTCAATGGGTGTATACATTGGCCAAAGTACCCGTATATACGATCGTGAAACCGGTGAAGTACATTATGGTCGCGTACCAGCGGGCTCCGTGGTGGTGCCTGGAAACCTGCCGTCAAAGGACGGCAGTTACAGCCTGTATGCAGCCATTATTGTAAAAAAAGTGGATGCAAAAACACGTGCCAAAGTCGGCATCAATGCTCTGCTGCGGGGCGCAGAGTAAGTTCTTTGGCGGGCGCGCTTGCGTCCGCCAAAAATTATCTTAATTTCCTACCAGTTGCGCTTTCAGATCATTCACCCACTTGACCACATCTTCTTCAGGTTCAAGTGTTTCAATCGCATCAACTTCCAACATGTCTGCAACGGGTTTCCCCTGTAGTTCACTGAGCAATTCGAAAAACTGGCGTCCACCACCGCAATAGCTGTCGCCATAACTGCTATCCCCCAACGCGGCAACCGCAAAAGGTTTCTCATTCAGCAGAGGAAATTCATCCTTCAGGTCCGAAAGCACAAATTCCAGATTTGGCGGTACGTCACCCTGCCCAGTGGTGGAAGTGATTACCAGAATGGCCTCTGCATCAACAAAATCAGCCACATCAGGGTCAGTGAAAAGTTCGCAATCAACCCCCTGAGATGCCAGATTCTCTTCTACCTGTTCGGCCACATGCTGTGCATTGCCGTACACACTGCCTGCGAAAATACTCAATTTCGCCATTATCACTCCTCTTCAAAAATTAAATAATACCAGGCCTTTACACCCGATATTGCTGCCAGTTTTCAATTAATGCCGCCATATTGAAATGAGGCTGGGCACTAATGCATATTCTCTTTGCTGTTATTGGATGTACAAAGCTTAACTGTGTACAAGTTAGGGCCAAGTTATCAAAATTAAACTCGCCTCGAACAAATTTATTGTGCTTGCCGTCTCCATGCGTTGTGTCGCCGAGAATTGGATGGCGCACATGTGCCATATGTCTTCGCAACTGGTGCTTGCGCCCGGTCTGCGGGTACAGTGACACCAAACTGTACCGGGTTTGTGGGTAACGGCCTACACCATATGGCAAAAGATAACGTTCAATGCATTGATATTCAGATACAGCAGGCTGCGGAGGCAAATCATCACGTTTGTATTTGTCAGCGTATTTGTCTTTGCGATATCGCAACGCATAATCAATGAGGCCGGCACCATTTAACCATCCCCGGACAAGAGCACGGTACTGTTTGGAAACCTCTTTGCCCATCCACATGCGCCCCAGCATTCCTGCATACTCAGCGCTGAAAGCAAATAACAGCACACCAGAGGTAGGCCTGTCCAAGCGATGAACCGGAAATACATGGCGCCCAACTCTGTCCCTGACTTTCTGCACAGCGAATTCAGTTTCATGACGATCGATGGGACTTCTGTGAACCAGCAAACCTGCAGGTTTGTCTACTGCTACCAGATAATCGTCCTGATACACCACACGGATTTCCGGTACTTCAGATATCATTCGTTTACAACCCCACCAAAAGTTATCAAGCGATCCAATTCTTTGAGTAGCGCAATAATTGGCATGCATTCCGCGGTTAAATAGATTTCTGCGGCGGGGGCAACGGCCATTGCGCTGGGTAAAGCCTGTCCGTTCTCGAGTATAAAACGCAGTCTGGGCAATAAAATAAACTGTATCCACTGCTCAAAGGAGAGCGTATCGCAGGAAAACGGAGCCCCGCTGGACAACTGCTCTGGAGTAGGCATATCGGCAGACCATATGCCCATAATCCGCATTTGCTCTTCGATTAATGCCAACTGGCGTTTAATCTGCCACTCTCTGTTTTTCATCGCAGCTCTGTTCCAAAAAAGCGGAATTGTATCACGTACTGCATACCAGTAAGTCGTTTATGCTGTTCACTGGTTTTAATTTCGACTAGGGTCAGCCCCGGAATGTTTGCCCTGCAATAGTGGAAGCTTCCGAAACTGGCAGAGCAGCAACGGCCGCGTTACACTACGCTCCTTTTAATCCTTGAGGCAATTATGACTGCGGAGTCCATCAACTCAATCAGCGAGTTCTTGCTGCATGCCGGCACGAACTTCCGCATTCTGGATCTGGGCAGAGGTGTGGTGCCGGTGTCCGGCCAGGAATTTCTCGATATGGAAAATGGGCTGATTGCCCCTCCCCGCCCTCGCCAACAGCATGGGTGGTATGCCATCCTCTTCTGGAATGGACAAGCGTCTGAACAGCACTATATCTGGTTTATCAAATTGCCGCTGGATGAACAGGGTAAGATCGTCAGTGCAGCCCGAAACCACTTCCTCCAAATAATTGTTGACGCTTTGGGCAACCGCATTTCAAAGAATGACAGCGCTTCATCGAAGCTGCCGGACAATCCATATTCTTTTGTTCCGAATCAGACTCTGATGGCGCAATTTGGCGCTGTAGCCCGAAAATTACTCAACCATCCTCCCTGTGCAGGGTACCTTGATGTAGAAAGCTATGTCAGGGATCCTGAAACACATGACTGGAATGCTTTGTCCTTGCAGGCTATCGCAGATTTTGCGGCCAGAATTAACCGGGCTCAGGGAGACTGGGTGGTAAAACATTTTGACTCGTACTCAACATCATTCCAGTTAGCATTACTCAATGCGCTGGAATCCTCTTCATTACCTGAGCCGATTTCAATGCTGTTGCAGCGCAAACTTCTTTCTGAGGACAAGGAACCATTAGACGATGCGATGGAACTGGCCTCCTTGAGAGCACTGAGCGCATATACAGATGCGCATGAACTAACCCACTTTTTACAGCAATACATAACGAAAAAAGAAGATCTTAGCCTGGACCATCTGAGTGTGCTGGCCGCCAGACACTACCGTCATTTCGATACCAAGCTAACCAGGCTCTATTTTGAGGAAGTGGCAAAGTCTGATGAAAAACTCGGGTACAACGGTGAGTTATTTACGGGTTTGTTCAGTGATTTAGTGCAAATTCCTGAGCTCAGGGCTGAAGTGCTTGCATTACTTCGCTCTCCCGAGCGCAGCCCGTTACTGGCAAACGCTTTTGGACGGGTTTTCTCCAAAGCGCAAAATGACAGGAAGTCTCAATGAATTTATTTGATGTTGTGGTTTTATTGCTGATTAGTCTTATTGCATACCAGTTTTGGCGCATACGCAGCATTTCGGAGGGTGCACAGACCTACATTGAGCATTACTGTGATTCGCATAACCTACAGCTACTTTCACTCGCCCGATACACCACCAGACTGAGCCTCAAACAGGGTAAGCTCGACTGGAAATCTGTGTTTATTTTTGAGTTTTCCGGCAACGGAGAAGATAAATATTCAGGTTCGCTGGAGATGATTGGGCGGAAGGTACTAACCACTCGCCTTCCGCCATACCGCGTAAATTAACTGCGGGAGGATAACCAGCAAAGCAGCTTGCTGACTGTTATCAAAAAAAGCGGTAGCTGATGCTACCGCTTTCTATGAATTTTGAGTTTCCTTCTCAGCGTTCCTTTGCGACTAAAATCGTCCAGATTAAAATCCTTATACGCCCCTTTCCTTCTTATCTCACGACATCCTGTGTGAGCCACTCATCCCTAAGTAGGTCCCTTTCCCTTGCTCCCTGATTTAAACTACACATCCTTGCTGTAGCAATCTTCATCCTGAAGTTGTCCATTCCGGTCATCCTGACCTTTTTTCCCTTACTCCCTGTATTCACCACACATCCTGCTGCGGCATTCTTCATCCTGAAGTTGTCCTTACAATCATCCTGATTGTGTTCCTTGCTCCTACACATCCTGTCAATCAGCCATCCCATGCTGATATTCCCTTCCGTAGGTTGTCCTGGGTATTCCGTTTGTCGTCCTGACTCGTCGTGTTTCCCTGTGACGATTACTATACTAATCGGCTTATTATTCTGTGCGACTGACAATTTCGAATTAATTAGGAATGAAAACCGACTGGATTAGATCCTCAAAAAAATATTTCATAAAAATCAGCAACTTTAATTAAAACGAAAATTAAAACCCCATCGAAGAAACTCACAAAACCTACATAAATGTACGAGATGTCTTACAAACGGCAGAGCAAAAATGGAAAAGGTCATACCAGGGTATGAAAAGACCAACATACTCATTCAAAATCCACCAATCATTGACCAAATTTTTACTAATACTTGGTAGAAATTGACGGTAAATGTCACTTATCCAGAACCCGCTCTGTCACGAACCGTACCGCAAACCGAGGCTTGCTGTATTAAGACAGGAGCACCTTACCTGCTCGCGGGCTCACCACAATCCAAACCAATTTAATGGAGAAATATTTGATGAGTGCAAAAACGCTGATGTTTATTATTCTGGGCCTGATAGTGCCACTGTGGCCGGTGTCTCTGCCATTGTTCTGGTACCTGGCTTACCGTTCATCAAAGGAAGACAGCCAGCAAAAAATCGAAATTGCGCGAGCCGGACAGGGTGCTGTATTCGCTCCGGTAACACAAGAAAAGTCCAACAAGCCCAGTCTGGCCGAATTAAAGGATGCAAAAGAATTGCTGGATTCAGGTATTATCACTCAGGAAGAATTCGATAAAATTAAAGCTGACGCCCTGGCTATTACATCAACCGAAGGCAGCGTCTCCATCAAAAGCGAAGGTACTCTGCCAGACGGCTTTGTTCCGCTTGAGGAATTTGCCAGGGTTAAAAACATCGACGAACCCAAACTGGTTTCGATGGTACGGGATGGGTTCTATCAGGGAAGGAAGATAGGTGAAAACTGGTACATTTCTGCGTCTGAATTCACCCAGTCTTAAAATTCATGAGCCCAAATTTATTTGGGCTACATCCCCTTACTGGGTTGTTGGGTTAATCAGATTTCAGGGCGAGAACGAAACATTATCTGACCGGTAATATGGCCTACTTCCAGTTCACTTACCTTTTCATACTCACCATTTTCAAAGAAACTCAAGCACTTTGGTAAGGTTACGTAAACACCGACCCCCTCACTTCTATCGTCTTCAAGCAAAACGCTGTCGATGGCTCGCATAAGCATATGGCCTAAACCGTGATGCTGATGGTCCGGATGCACACCGATAAACGACAGCATATGGTAATTTTGAGCCGGGATCCGCCGCCTGACACGCTCTTCCTTTTCGAGCATCTGTCTTGTTCCAAACAACCCGGCGGTTAGCAGCATCTTGAGGCGCCAATGCCAGTATCTTCCCGCTCCAAACGCACTGTCCGGGCTGGTTAAACAGGCTACAGCGAGCAATCGGGAATCTTCAAACAAACCAATCATCGGCTGTTTAGCAACCCAAAAGGCATTGAGTTCCTCGCGGATTGCCGATCGCAAACGACTCTCGTACCCCTCTTTCTCGGCCTGAAAAATATCGACAAACAGCGGGTCGTCAAAATAGGCGTTGTACAATATTGAAGCGGCAACTTTAAGATCGTCAGCAGCCAAATACACTGCTTTAAGATTTTCAGGGTTAAGCTCAGCAAAAGCCACATTTACCATGTGAAATCCTCTTGTATGCTGTATGAACGCCCCCGACGATAATTTTCACTCCGGGAGCGGACAGTACATCCAATGTTTCTGAGTCTGTGCCACCGGGTATCCGCCCCATCAGACGACTTAACTGGCCAATTGAACAAGCCACGCATTACTTTATAGGATACTTTTACAAATGTTAAGCCTTTGTTAAAAAAAGAAACCAAACAAAAAGGCTACCGATTGGCAGCCTCCGAGTGTTTATACAGTGCCGCTTTTCACGCGACACACTCTGCAATTTTATAACAGCGCGTAAGCACTGTCGCCCCAGCCTATCAGCAGACCGTCGCGAAATACCAAAGGTGTGCACTCGTCTTTTGTGGTGATACCATCGTCCGCGGTTCGCTGGGTACGATAATAAAGGATCCGGTATGTACCGTCCTGCTTTTGATTCAGCTCGTTGAAATCAGCAACACCCATCTTGCGCATTACAGCTTCGTAGGTCATATCTTTCTCAAGTTTGGAAATATGCTTGCGATTGTTGTACTCGCGCTCTTCCCAGTCTGATTGGTAGTGACTGTCGGAATCTCCGCCCACAGATACCACGCATCCGGATAAGAGCGCAGGAGCCAGTACAGTGAGTAAAATTGCAGCGTGCTTCATTATTTTTCCTTAATATTTCTAGCGTTCGGAATACTGTTGAGTTTTGCTATCTATCAAAAATGAGACCATGATTATAACTATCTGATAATTAAAACTTTTTATAATTTTATTATTTTTGAATTTCTTAACTTTTATCGATATTGACTAATAAGTGACAAATTTAGCCAAAACCTGCCAGTTTACTCAACCCGCTAACCACTTGAGACTTCAGTGGCTTTCAGTATGCTTAGCGCCTGTAATCAGCCTCTGCCGGAGTTTCGCTCACCTATGCGCCAGAATCAGAATCTGTACCAAAAACTAATGAACGTCTGCCAGCAACTTCATAATCAAGGCAAACAACCCACTGTTGCGCTGCTTAGAGCGCGTGCACCTGTAAAGGTCAGCCTTAGCGAAGCGATTGAGGCTTTACGCCAATACAATTTGCTGTCAGAAACAATGAGCAAAGAAGATCTCAATTCATTTACCAACCAAGAAGTCAGTCAGGACGAGGGAAATGTAGCCTCAGTTTCTTCACAGGAAGAACGTATCTCCCGTTTGGAACATGAGGTTTCGGAGCTCAAAGCACAATTGGCAAAGATTGAAATGCACCTAATCAACACAGGGGACTAACCCACTGAGAAATGTCGCCAGATCGGGCGCCAGGACGTCGACAGGTCGCTTGCCGACCTGCTCAAGGACCACCTCACCGGTTGCATTGTCCACACTCAGAATAAAATCATCCCTGTCGGTTAGAGCAAAAAACAGCGTTGGCGGTTGTTGTAGCCGGCGCTTCATTAACACATGGCCGACCAAATTTTCCTGTAAACGTTCGAAATCCGCGGCATTCCACACCTGCAACAATTCGCATTTCCCCTGCTCAGCCCGGGCTGGGAGATTTTCACTGAAATACAGCGTGAAATAGCAGCAAAACTGCTCATTGAGCGTCATTTCAAGTGCCTGTTCCAGATCACCAAAACTGCAGGCTTCTGTTTGCTTTACAGGGCGCCAGGCAACCAATTCCCCGGCCTCGCCGTCAGATTGATAGCATGGTGAGGGCCAATCCGGGTCATAGGCCGTATACAAGACATTTTCCAATTGTTCAGCCTGACACAGATATTGCTCAATAAAATGAGATAATTGAGTTTCAATCAGATTACTCATAAACACTTATTCACCGATTTGCGTTACACTACAGAAGTAAGTTTAGCGCTACTGTCCCTTAAGCGCAGTGGTATTCAGTTGATTGTATTAATTTCTTTTCATTAGTAGCACCATTTACCCATGACCGATTCATCCACTTCCAACCTTTTTCCACTCCCTGAACATCTGACTCTGGGTAAAACCGTACAGTATGAAGAGCACTACAATCCGAAACTGCTGCAAAACGTTCCCCGTGCACTGGGGCGCAGCACTCTTAATTTCGACGAATCAAATCTGCCCTTTATGGGCGTAGACATTTGGAACGGCTATGAGCTTTCCTGGCTGAATATGAAAGGTAAGCCGAATGTCGCGATTTTAGAGTGTCGTGTTCCCATCACGTCTCCAAACTTGGTGGAATCCAAATCTTTCAAGTTATACCTCAACAGTTTTAACCAAACGAGGTTCAACTCTGTGGACGAGGTCAGGCAGTGTCTGGAAAAGGACCTGTCAGACTGTGCAGGCGAAAGTGTTGCAGTAACTATCTATCAGGCCCATCAATTTTCCAAGCTGTCGATGGGAGAGATGAACGGCACGCTCATCGACGATCTTGACATCGAAGTTACCCGCTACCAGCCTGACAAGACCTTGGTCAGCACCTGTGATCATGAGGTCGAGGAAACATTGGTAAGCCATCTCCTCAAATCTAATTGCCTTATCACCAGTCAGCCTGACTGGGCAAGCATTCAAATACATTACAAGGGCAAAGGAATTGAGCATGAATCCTTGCTGAAATATTTGATTGCATTTCGCCAGCATAATGAATTCCATGAACAGTGTGTTGAACGGATTTTTTGTGATTTAATGGAACAGTGCCAACCTGAGAAATTGGCAGTTTATGCGCGTTATACAAGGCGTGGAGGGTTAGACATCAATCCATTTCGAGCTAACTTTGACGCCTGCATAGGTAACGAACGCCATGCCAGGCAGTAACTCTGCCCGGCGGTAAAAAATTAGTGCTATTCAATAACGCCATCTGTGAAGCGGTTTGAGTAAAGGAAGCAAATGGAATCGAGACAAGTAGTTTCCATCAAGCGGTACAGTGAATTGCTGGCCCAGTTTATCATACGGTTAACCCGGTTCTATGAAGGGCACAACGAACAGTTGGATCAGCAGTTGTATATTCTGCGGGGTCATTTATCCGGCCAGCCGAATTTTACCCTGTCATTGCTCAGCATTAATAAAATTAATCATTTACTGCAGGACTCCCAGTTTTCTGTAAAGGAACATACAGAGAAGTGCGTACAGGAGCTTGAAAAATCAGTAAAACAATTGCAGAGCGAGCTTCAGTCCGGCGACGAGCTATATTCAGAGTGCACTCAGTTACTGATGCAATTGGACGCGCCCCTGCCCTCTTCTTCTGCTCTGAAGCACCTGACATCGGGCACGTTAAGCCTGCTTTCGGCTGCCAGACAGCTAAATCAGAATAACAAGCAGATTCATCCACTGAGTGATCCGGCCGACACAGCCCAACTGCATCAGAAGATGCTCGATGAACTGACCCAACTCACCCTGAACTACGCCAAAAAGTATCCTGAAGACCAACTGCTACAGGAATTGCTGAACAGGCTTCAAAGCGGCGTGAGTGAAGATGAGTTACTGCAGTCCTGTATTGTCCTGCTTCGCTTGTTCGTAAGAGAATCTATTCACGACGCCTCTATGACCGGCAAAGTCCTTCAAAGTCTGCACAGGGCGTTGGATGAAGTAAACCAGAATGCCCGGCAAAGTTTACAGAAAACGACTGCAAGCATTGAGACACGCAAGCAGCATCACCGTAAAATCCAGGCAGAACTGGAACATATGGAAGATGAGGTCAAGCAAACAGACTCTTTGGATGCTCTTAAGCAAAAGACCACTGCCTACATTCAGTCTGTGGCAAGTAGCCTCTCTGTGCAACATCACCAGGACCAGGAGCAACAGGCGACACTGGTAGAATTATTGGTACAGATGCAGTCACAGTTGTCCCTGCTACAAAAGCAAACACAGACCTATCGCAAAAAACTGGCGGAACAGGCTCAGGCCAGTCAGACCGACCCTCTTACCCGGCTACCGAATCGCCAGGCTTACAACAAGCAAATAGAGCTTGCCTGTGAACGCGCCGGCCATACACAACAATGTTTGGCCATGGCCATTCTTGACATCGATTATTTTAAAACCATTAATGACAGATTCGGCCATTCGGCTGGCGACAAGACCTTGCAACTGGTTGCGAACCATTTACGTAACCACCTCACCAGCAAAGATTTTATTGCGCGCTGGGGAGGTGAAGAATTCATCTTGCTGTTTGCAGATACAGCGCCGCCCAAGTTGGCAGATAAACTCGAAAAAATACGTACTTCACTTGAGCAGTTACCACTGAAATTTAAACAGGAAAAAATCACTCTCTCGGCCTCAATCGGCGGTACCTACTTTCAGCGAGGTGAAACACCTGAACAATTGTTCGAGCGCGCAGACAGACTTTTGTATAAAGCCAAACATGCCGGGAGAAATTGCGTGGTTACCGACTGATGCCAGAATGTTATCGGCCGAACGGTTTATATCAAAGCGTATACCAATCAGGTTCAAGCTGAAATAATCCGGTTATGCGGTGTCATATGTAAGTAGTTGGGTGAGCAAAGACGATGGTCGCGATTTGAAAGTGCCGGTATTCGCCTCCACCAGATGAATTAACCAGACAACAAGAAAGCACCAGGATGGTCCAATGAACAGAGTACAACTGAACCCCGTTGGCTGGATGAGCCAATTGTCCCAGCTTGAAGTTACCAGGCTGGAAGATACTACCAACAGTGAGCTGTATAATACCTTTAGAATCTGTTGCCTTGCGGTTCTTAACAGCGGCGTGGATGAAGACGACTGTGAAATTCTGTTCGCACCCTATAAAGACTTTGATGTCCGTCTCATCCGCCGTGAACGGGGTGTAAAGATCGAACTTGTGAACCCCCCTGAAGTCGCCTTTGTTGACGGAAAGCTTGTGCGCGGCGTACATGAGCATATCTTTGCCGTACTGCGGGATATGTTGTACATGGGCAACAAATACGCTTTTTTACATCAGACGGCGCCACTTGACGGAAATGGCATCACCGACATGGTATTCGACATGCTCAGGCACTCTCAGGCGCTGGAGGGTAACGACGAACTGAATACGATTGTCTGCTGGGGAGGTCACTCCATCAACCTGCACGAGTACAAATACACCAAAGAGGTGGGTTATCAGCTTGGCCTGCGCGAAATGAACATTTGCACCGGTTGTGGCCCCGGAGCAATGAAAGGCCCCATGAAGGGTGCAGCCATCGGCCATGCCAAACAAAGGTACACTAAAGGGCGGTACATAGGTATTTCGGAACCCAGTATTATCGCCGCGGAGCCACCCAACGCAATAGTCAACGAACTGATCATAATGCCGGACATTGAAAAGCGGCTTGAAGCATTTGTTCGAATTGCCCATGGCATCGTGATCTTTCCCGGAGGTGTGGGCACTGCCGAGGAACTTCTGTATTTGCTGGGTATACTGATGAGCGAGCGCAACAGTCAGCAACCATTTCCAGTAGTACTTACCGGGCCAAAGGGCTCCGAAGCTTACTTTGAAGCAATCGATGATTTTATTGGCTCAACACTTGGTAAAGAGGCCCAGAGCAAATACCAGATCATCATTGATGATCCGATAGACGTAGCACGTGCACTGTCTACCGGGTTAGGTAAGGTACAGAAATTTCGGCGTGCCATGGGAGATGCCTTCAGCTTTAACTGGTCCCTTAAAATCAAAGAGGCATTTCAGACACCGTTCATACCAACCCACGAAAGTATGGCCGCTCTGCCCCTGCACCGGAATCAAAATGTGGCGGATTTAGCAGTGGCATTGCGCCAGGCATTTTCAGGTATTGTTGCCGGAAACGTTAAAGCCGAAGGCGTCAGACAAATAAAGCAGAATGGTCCGTTTAATCTCACAGGAGAAGTAGATTTAATGCAGCGTATTGATGCGCTGCTGGAATCCTTTGTAAGTCAAAAGCGCATGAAATTACCGGGCAGTGAATACATCCCCTGTTACACCATATCTGGCGAGCGCTGAAGACAGATACATTGGCAGATTGTCGCAATATGGATGCAACTGGTTACATTTCTCATTCCTAAGCAGATATTTTTTAAGGTAGACTGGCGCTAATCAGCAGCAAAAAGTGAAGAAGGATGAATAGTAAGGTCATTCGGCTTATTCTGCTCGGCCTGGCAGTGTACGGCTTGTTCGTGTTCATGGTTATATCCTTTTACCCGGATAAACCTGAGAATATGGACTGGCAGGATCGGGAAGAATACAACAAAGTTCAGATAACCAAGCTCAGACTGGGGAGCACCCGGGAAGAAGTACTTGCATTGTTGGGCTCACCTGACATCACTGAAGCTAAGATCCATGGCGGTAACACCGTTCAGGTAATGTTTTACCGTACGCAGCACGTCCGGGCAGATGGGTTAACCACTCTGGATGAGTGCACGCCCCTGTTATTCGAGAATGATCATCTTATCGCCTGGGGCGAAGGAGCGTATCAAAGCTACCTTCAGAGTTAGGGCCGCTGATTGAAGCGTTCTGACTACCCGACCTGCTTTGGGTTAACCAAACAATTACTTGTAGGCTCGGGCAGGCCTGATGACGTAACCGAAACATCGCAACCCACAGTGCCGCTTTGTCGTCATTTGGCTAGCTCACTCCTGAGCTTTGGGATTCACCACCCTGATGAAGCAGTAGCGGTATTAAATTCGGTACCGCCGGCAGCGTCAGTTCAGAAGGTGTTCAACCACTTATTATTGTTAACCCTGTTTGGTCAGCGACTTCAGTTTAATGAACGCTACCTTTGCACACTTGTGAGCGCACTGGCCTTTTCTTACGCGCAGAATTATCACTCGGAGACATCCTCCGGAACGCCTGTTGGTCAGCTACACAAGCAGGAAACTGCTCTGTGGCATGAAGTAGTACAGTTGCGTCGTCTGATTGCTCATCCCACTCCTGTTAAAGCGCTTGGGCCCCCCCGTCTGTCTGACAGTCAACGTTGGATACTCATAAGTCTGGTGATGCTCTCTGGCTCTCCTGACCAAAATCTTTTTGAGCTCATTACAATCCTGCCCGTCCGCTTTCAAAAGTCACTGGCGCATCTCATAGCTTACCCGCTTGGCAGCATGGTCGGAATGACAGTTAAAGCTGACAGTACCCGTTGGCTAGTGGTGTCACAGACAGATGAGAAAACTTACCGGATTGCTCAACTGCACAGTGCCAATATGGATAGCATAAGATCGGTACACCGGGAGCAAATCGAGTGCCTCGGCCCTGCCAGTTTCAAACAGTGGCAAAACAAAAATCAATTGGCCCACCGCGAATTTGAACGGCCCAGCCAAGACTGGCCTGTAAAGCGGGCTTACAAGATCAATTCACCGCCCATATATCTGCGTACCATCATCAGTCTATTACAGGATGACAACGCAAACATAGACACCATCGCCAGCAAGATAATTCAACATACAGAGTTGGCAGATTTCCTGATGTCATCTGCCTCCCGGGATAACCGATTACAGTTAGCGGTAAACGACATTAAACAGGCAATCATGACATTCGGTCTGGAAAGAATTAGCGACATGCTGATCCAGCGGGCTTTGTCGACACGGTTGCATCAAAAGTACTTCCCACTTCGAACGGTCTGCGCTCATCTGGAAACCATAATTGCTGGCGTCGCATCTCAATTGGCGGCACTCTCGCCTCACAAAGTTTCCCCACAGAACACATCACTGCTCGCCACGTTCAGCACTGCACCGCTGTTTACCCTTCCCGCACTCAAGCTCAGCAAGACCATTCAAGTCAGCAACAAGAACACATATGATATAAATACACTGGCACTTCAGCATCACACCCAAACCATAGGGCAGATGGCGGTGGAGCTTGCAAGGGGATGGCAACAGTCCGACTGCTTCATTGGTATATTGAGTCAGTGGGGTAAGCTGCCTTCTCACTGCCCAAAGGCATATCGCGTGGCTTACAGCATTTTGATCATAAGTGTTTGTTGGTCACGCAAGTGGTTATTTGGTATACACGGGCAGTGCCCGCAAACCGATATTGCAGTTCAGGAAGCATTGTCATTTTCCGGTTTGAATAACCAAACAGAGATGATAGTGCTCGCCACAATGAGCCACCTGGTATTCAGCCCTGAAATTGATGGCAAATTAAGCGCTATTTCCCGCATTTATTCCGGAAATAGCGTTTACTGAGGGCATAATCCCTACCTTCACTGTGACTCCTCAGCGGGATTGGGCTAAAATAAGGCCCTTATCGCTATCCGCCATACGCGCTTTTTACAGCGAGACCGTCTGGTCTGACTCCGCATATCTCATGCCTGGGTAGCGTTTTCATTGAATTCAGGTTCAATGAATCAATCAGTTACACCTAACGAATTAACTAAAATAAGTTTCAGAGGATCCTCCCAAATGACTCAGCAACGCATAACTGTCATTCGCGGTGACGGCATAGGCCCGGACATCATTGATGCGACACTTAAAATTCTTGATAAAGTAGGTTGTAATTTTACCTATGATTTTGCCGACGCCGGTCTGGTCGCGCTGGAAAAGCACGGAGAACTGCTTCCTCAGGAAACACTGGATCTGATTGCAAAAAACAAAATTGCGTTGAAAGGTCCTTTAACAACACCGGTGGGTGAAGGGTTTACATCGATTAACGTTAGTCTGCGCAAACAGTTTAAACTCTACGCCAACTTACGGCCTGTGATTTCCTTCAAAGGCACTAAAGCACGCTACGAAGACATCGATATCATCACAGTACGAGAAAATACCCAGGGCATGTATTCCGGCTTGGGCCAGGTGGTTTCCGAAGATGGTACTGAAGCCGAAGCAATAAGCAAAATCACTCGCGACGGAGCAGAGAAAATCGTCACTTTTGCTTACGAACTGGCGCGCCGGGAAGGCCGCAAAAAAGTTACCGCGGTACACAAGGCCAACATTCTCAAGTCCACGTCCGGACTGTTCCTGAAAGTGGCCCGGGAAGTTGGAGAGCGTTATCCGGATATCGAGTCAACCGAGATGATTGTTGACAACACATGTATGCAGCTGGTTATGAACCCGCATCAGTTCGATGTGATTGTTACCACCAACCTGTTTGGTGACATCATTTCCGACCTATGCGCGGGTCTGGTTGGTGGGCTGGGTATGGCACCGGGTGCCAACATTGGCGAGGATTGTGCAATTTTTGAAGCCGTACATGGTTCTGCACCTGATATTGCCGGCAAGAACCTCGCAAATCCAACCTCAGTCATTCTTGCCGCCATACAAATGCTTGAATACCTGAAAATGGCAGACAAAGCAGAAAAGGTGCGCAGCGCTCTCAAAGATGTTATCGAAAGCGGTGATCGTACAACCCGCGATCTCGGTGGCGAACACGGAACTACCGAATTCACGCAAGCGGTACTGGAACGTCTCTAAACCTCTCTGGGGCACACACTGTGCCCCAAAAAACTGTCCAAAAACTGATCTCCCGGTTGAGTTTAGCCACCGCGTCAATTTCCTAAACTGTAACCGTACGCAATGTACGCTTAACAACCACATGAGGAATCAACATGAAACTACGGATAGTTCCCCTGCTCATTACGAGTCTGACTACCTTTTCCAATCTGGCAAGCGCAGCCACCGAAGTAACCGTTCCAATGCCTCCGGATGCCTCGTTACTCGAACAACGTTCGATGACCTTGAACCTCAATACTGCCAGCGTTGAGGATCTTATGGCTTTACCCGGAATCGGTGAAAGCAAAGCCCGTGCAATCATTGAGTACCGCACGCGAATGGGAGGGTTCGTTGAAGTTGAACAGCTGACTGAAGTAAAAGGGATTGGCGACAAACTGCTGGAAAAACTAAAAACACTGGTCAGCGTGTACTGACCCAGGCTAGCAGCAGAATAAAGGCTCCTATTCGGAGCCTTAAATCAAAGAACGTTGTTACCCGTTTAACGAAGCAAGATACTGCTTAAACTCTTCGCCCAGTTCGGGATGCCGCAAAGCAAACTCAACATTGGCCATCATATAGCCAAGTTTACTGCCGCAGTCATGGCTTTTGCCCTTCATATAGTAGGCGTCTACCTGTTCCAGTTTCATCAGAGCATCGATAGCGTCTGTCAACTGGACTTCTCCACCTGCACCGGGGGGCGTAAACTCAAGCAGATCCCATATTTTTTCAGAAAGCACGTAACGACCAACAACGGCGAGATCCGACGGCGCTTCATCTAAATCGGGTTTCTCGACCATCTGATATATTTTTGCTGACTGACCTGGCTGGATCTTTGCCCCTTCCAGATCAACGATACCAAACTTGGTAATGTCCTCTTCAGGAACCTGTTCCACCATCACCTGACTGACCCGGCTGGTGTTAAATTTTGCCACCATATCCGCAAGGTTGTCTTTCTTCGGATTACTGGCCACATCGTCGATGATTACGTCTGGTAATACAACGGCAAAAGGAGCATCGCCAATCAACGGGCGGGCGCACAATACGGCATGACCCAATCCATTTGCGTGGCCCTGACGTACCTGCATTATGGTTACGTCTTTAGGGCAAATTGACTGCACTTCTTCCAATAGCTGACGCTTAACCCGCTTTTCCAGCGTTGCTTCCAACTCGAAAGAAGTATCAAAGTGGTTCTCAATACTGTTTTTACTGGCGTGGGTAACCAGAATAATCTCTTTCACCCCCGCAGCTACACATTCGTTAACCACATACTGAATTAACGGCTTGTCCACTACCGGAAGCATTTCCTTGGGAATTGCTTTGGTTGCGGGCAACATTCTGGTACCTAGTCCCGCTACCGGGATAACCGCTTTTTTCACCTGACTCATAGCTTTATTGTCCTTGTACTGATAAACCACGTCCTATTGCGTAATAATGCAATCCATATTCCAACATACGTTGCGGCTCGTACAGATTTCTACCATCAAACACCACCGGTTCACTGAGCGACTGCTTGATAAGTTCAAAATCCGGCGCCCTGAACGCCTGCCACTCGGTACAGATGACCAGAAAATCTGCGCCAGCCAGCGCAGACTCTTTGGTCCCCATTAATTTCAGATCATCCCTGCTGCCATAAATCCGCTGGGTTTCCTCCATGGCTTCGGGGTCATACGCCTGAACTGTAACGCCAGCCACCCACAGCTTTTCCAACAATACACGACTGGGGGCTTCTCTCATATCATCAGTATTGGGTTTAAACGACAAACCCCACAACGCAACGGTTTTTCCTCGTATATCACCGTCAAAATGACGCATGATGTATTCGAACAATTTTTCCTTCTGGGCATAGTTCACCGCCTCTACCGCTTCCAGAACCCGTGCTGCGTAGCCCACGCCATCTGCACTGCGGATAAGCGCCTGCACATCTTTAGGGAAACAGGAGCCGCCGTAGCCGCACCCCGGATAAATAAACTGATAGCCAATACGGGGATCTGAACCAATCCCACGTCGAACATTTTCCACATCAGCGCCGAACAGTTCAGCCAGGTTGGCAATCTCGTTCATAAAGCTGATTTTGGTCGCCAGCATACAGTTTGCTGCGTATTTAGTCAGTTCCGCACTGCGGATGTCCATCGCAATGACTTTATCATGATTTCGATTAAACGGTGCGTACAACTCACGAAGTTTGCTTTCTGCTTTAGGATTGTCTGTACCAAGAATGATTCGGTCCGGACGCATGCAGTCGTTCACTGCTGCGCCCTCCTTGAGAAATTCCGGGTTCGAAACAACGTCGAAGGTATCAGTCTTGCCCAGTTGGGTCAAAGTTGCCGATAATTTGGCTTTTACTTTGTCTGCGGTCCCAACCGGAACGGTTGATTTATTGATCACAATTTTGTGACTTTGCATATGAGTGGCGACGGTCTCAGCTACAGCGAGGACGTATTTTAAATCCGCCGAGCCATCCTCATCAGGTGGAGTGCCCACTGCGATAAACAACAATTCACCGTGTTCAACGCCGGCTTTGGCATCAGTAGTAAACTGCAGGCGACCAGAGGCATAATTTTGCTGAACCAAAGGCGTTAAACCTGGTTCATAAATTGGAATAATACCGCTCTTAAGATTGCTGACTTTTGATTCGTCAACATCTATACACATCACATCATGCCCGACCTCTGCGAGCACAGCAGCCTGAACCAATCCTACATAACCAATGCCAAAAACTGTGATTTTCACACGATTTCCTTTCTATTTAGCAGCCTTGATAAATGTTGACTAAGAGATTCCGACAAATCTGTAATGCCCTAAACCTTTAATTTACCGCGCTTGTCCGTCAAACCGTCAATCAACCCTCGCCGGAAAAAATCGCCCCGTTGCTTACCATCAGGAAAAAAACAGCGATTCACCATCCAACGCAGGGGTAATGCGCTCAAATGACGTAGCTTCCAATAAAGAGGAACGTAGCTACGCCGTGAAAGTATAAGCACATTACGTACCTGATAATACAGTCTGATTGGCGCTCCGCGTTTGAAAGTTATTCCCAGGTAACGATGCCGGGCATCGCCCTGTCGATGCAACATGGGTACATCCTGGCACTGAATAACGTGATATCCCGCTTTTCTTGCCCGCCAGCACCATTCATGGTCTACACCATCAATAAATAACGCCTCTTCCTTCTCACCAATCTGTAAAAAGGTTTTGAGCTTAAAAAGCATACCTGACGCAATGATTTGACTGACAGAGATAAGATTCCCCCTGGTATCAATCCTGCGTTGAACACGCGCATGCACGGGCTTACCGTTGTACTCGCACACGATACGGGGGCCAATCACAGCGACTTTATCAAACAGCTTTTCTGCCTGAAGAAAATTCCGCGCCAAACCACTAAGCATCTCCGCTGACAGTTGGCTGTCCTGATCCAACAACAAACCGTATTCCAAGCCGAGTCCAACTAATTTGTGTAAGCCCAGATTCTGCGCAGCTGCAATGCCAATATTTTCCGAACAATGAATATAGTGAACCGATGGGCTGGCAGAAAAATCTTGTGGCACGGGGGAGTTGTCCACCAACACCACAGCCCAGTTGACCGCGTTTATTTGTGTGATCATTCTGTCTAAGTGAGTGCGATCCGGATGATACAGAATGACGACTGTTCCAACTTTCAATGTTTTACGTACTTTTCCAGCAATAGCCGATCCAATTTATAAGCCAGCTTTACCATTTGAGCCGGCATCAAACGTAAAACCAGCACGCCACAGGCGTAGCCTAAATTCCAGGCAGAATATTTCCTCAGGCTCTTCATGGCAAACATCCTGGCTTTAAATTCATTAAAAGACTTTCCCAGTCCCCGCCTCTTATAAAAATCATTAACCCGTCGAAACTTGAGAAGTTTATCCTTTAGATTTCGAAACAAGTAGCCATTCTGCGCCAGTTCAATCCAAAGAAAATAATCCTGTGTATTTCGCAGACTGGAATCATAGCGAAATCCATCGTGAAAGACATCGTAGCGAATTGTCACTGTAGGATGGTTCATGGAGCACCGACGTGGAAGCATACGCACAATCTGTAAATGAGATGCAGGCATGACCCGGGCACCGACCTTTTTGCCGTTTTCATCAATTTCTGTCAGCGATGATCCCAGGATTGCAATGTTTTTGTGATGTTCCAGATAGCCAATTTGTCTCGCAAGACGATTTAGTGTCGCCACATCGTCTGCATCCATACGAACAAAATACCTGGGAGACAGCGTGAATCCCCACTCAATTGCATGATTCATGGATTGAGCCAGGCCAAAATTTTTATGATTCTTCAGTAAAACGAGCCGATTATCACTCTCAGCAAACGACTGAATAGTTTCATAAAGGCTAGCCCCAATTTCTCCGTCTATAACGATTATCAAAGCGAATTCGGTATACGTCTGCCCAATAATGCTGGCTATCGCCTGCTCCACCCAACCGGGATTGTCTTCACGGTAAACAGCCATGGCAACCACCACATCCACCTGGTGGAAAGGAAGGTCTTTTTTAATAATGGAATAGGTTACAGACAAAGGCCCCGCCGTGTTTTTAATTGAGTTTGTTAGCTAGCCAGGCAAGATATCAGACTTTTGAACTGGTTGCCTGCACAATTCCAGTGCAGGCGATAGAGCTATGCCCTATTTCGGGTATAACGTTTTACTTTACGTATAACAGTCCAAATGTTTTGGATGATGTAACTGTAAAAAAACAGCAGAGCAAGAAACGACCAAAACATGACCGACTCAGGTATTCTGTATACTTCGCCCATGATACCGACCATACAATAACAGGCACCTATCACAAGAATGGCAATCAATGCCTGCCGTGAAGTTAAGCCCGCACGCATAAATATGTTGTGCAGGTGTTTGCGGTCCGGCTGCAATACTGACTGCCCTTTGCGAGCACGACGATACATAATGGCGGCCATATCCATCAAGGGCAAACCGATAAGCCATACGGCTGTAATAGGACGAAACGCAGCATTATCGCTTTGCGTGTGGTCAACCAGCAACCAGACAATGGTCAGCCCAACAAACATACTGCCGGCGTCACCCATAAATATTTTATTGCCCTTAAACCCCTTCCAGCTCAAATTAAAAGCCAGAAACGGAACAATTGCGGCGACAATGATTAATGGTTCCATAATAGCGCCACCGTTACCTGAGGCCACTAAAAATCCGACGACGGTGAGCAGTATAATTAAACTCATTCCTCCTGCCAGACCGTCAATACCATCAATCATATTGAACGCATTGATCACACCCACAACACAAACAATAGTGAAAAAATAACCACTCAACCCAAGCAATATTTCACCGCTACCGAGCAGATTTCCAAGGGAGGTAATATAATTCTGTGCACTCCAGGCCATGATTGATGCCACGCCAAACTGGCACATCAAACGACCTTTAGCACTGAGATCAAAGCGGTCGTCCATCATTCCCAGCAGTACAATGAATGCGGAAGCTGTAAAAAACAGAGGGTTGTTTTTCATCCACACATCGGTGACAACGCTGGCCACCAACACAGCCATGAAAATTGCCACCCCTCCGGTTAGAGGCACCATACCGACGTGATGTTTGCGAATACCGGGTTGATCAACCCAACCAAACTGATGTGCAAGAGGGGTCATTACGACCAGAAGAATTAACGCGACAAAAAATGCCGTGAATAACGGTACGAATTGCAAATAATCTAACATGCTGAACAAATTCCCTTGATACCTGGCGATTCTATTCGCTGCCGCTGCAATTCTGCCGTGATATAACGAAACAAACTTAACCAATCCATTAATGCTACAACTTCCATTTTCCTAACCTGACAGAGTAGGCGAGCTCCCACCTGGCTAAATGCAAGGTCTGAAACCAGGGCCTATAATAGTAAACTAAACCGACACTGACTACCCTCAACAACTAAAAATCCCCTGAGTTTGCGAAGAATCCTGACCAAACACTCAATTTTTCACCAATCATTTACATGGCCATGATTTATCATCTGTAAATCATGTAATTTTCGAAGATTATGTTATGCTAGGCGCCGATTTGCTATATGGACATCTCGCATTAATGTTTCGAAAACAGCCCATTGAACTTGCCTTACTTTTTCTAGCAACCAGTTTACTTGCTGCTTGCGCCACTCAACCTACGCAGGTAAAGGCCGATATCCCTCTGGTTCACAGCTACTACAAGCAGGTTTCCGAACAATACAATCTTCAGCAAGCAAAAATTATTCCATTGGAAAATCCAGTTACCGGCCAGGCCATTCTCATAGACCAGCAACGCTTCGAAGTCGGACCGGAGTATTTCTCAGCTCTCGGCCAGCTGTGCTTTAAACTCCACCCAGTTTATCAACAGGCCTCGTTATCAAGCCCATCCCGTTCAATCTGCAAAACGGACGATGGCTGGATGGCGCTGGCGCCGCTCGTCACTTTCCAACCCCATAATTCAGACGGATTTCAGCAGCAATGATGCGTATTAGTGTTTTATTACCCATTACTCTCCCACTGATTATTGGTCTTACTCTGGTTGGAGGTTTGGCTTCGGCGCAATCACTTGAGCAACTCCAGCAACTGCAACAGGCACGTCAGCAGGCCGGTAACTCCAGTCCGGCACCTAACATTACGCCCATCGAGTTACAGGGTCAGCGCACTCTTCCAGCCAGTAACCCAGGGCAGGCTCAGGTTGGCCAGTATGTGTCGCAACCCAGATACGGTCAGACGCTCCCCGGCGAGGCCACTTTCGAAACGGTCTTTCCATTGCAGGAACCCATGACCAACCCCCCGTTTGCTGCCAATGTGTTCATAGGTGGGTTTGAATCCGAGCGTACCTCTGGCCTCAATGACAACTACCTGGTAGCACCCGGTGATAAAATCTCCATTTGGATGTGGGGGGCGGTTAGTTATTCCGATGTGGTCACGGTCGACAATCAGGGCAATATATTTATTCCCAACATAGGCCCAATTTCCATTGCCAACACCCCGGCAGGCACAGTCAATCGTACGGTAACTTCACGCATCAAACAGATTTACACCCAGGACGTCAATGTCTACGTCAATTTGCTTACCTCTACTCCGGTTTCAGTCTACATCAGCGGCCCGGTTTTGAGACCCGGTCAGTATGCCGGGTTAGCCTCAGACAGTGCACTGTATTTTCTCAAACGCGCAGGCGGAGTGGATTTCCGCCGTGGAAGTTTTCGAAACATTGACATTCTGCGCGCAGGTGAAGTCATTGCCTCAGTGGATCTCTATCAGTTTGTAAAGTCCGGAACCGTGCCGAATGTTTCGTTCAAGGATGGCGATGTCATTCTGGTGCATCCTATCGGCCACACGCTGGTGGTCCAGAATGGCGCCCGAAATGCGTTCACATTCGAATTCAAGCATGAAGAATTAAACGGTGAGGTTCTCACTGAATTCGCCCGACCGACAGACTTTATCAACCATGTGTCGATAACGGGTGTGCGCAATAATGAACAGTTTGCCCGCTATCTTACGCTCGACGCGTTCCGCTCATTCAATCTTGAAGCCGGAGATTTGGTCGAATACGTGGATGATCACGAACCACAGGTGTATCGCATCAATATCGCGGGTTCAAATGCAGGTGCATCACAAATTATGGTAAACAGAGGCACTCGCCTGTTGGAAGTCCTCAATTACGTCGAAGCCGACCCCAAACTGTCTGATATTGACAACATTTTCCTTTTGCGGGAAAGCGTTGCTGCCAAACAGCGGGAAATCATAGAACAGTCACTACAACGCCTCGAGCGCAGTGTATTCACTGCCCCAATCAGTTCAACCGGTGAAGGCTCTATAAGGGTACAGGAAGCACAGCTGGTATCCGATTTCATCCAGCGTGCCCGCCAAATTGAGCCATTAGGAAAAGTAGTGGTGTCTGAGCGCGGCGAGATTGCCAACATTTTACTCGAAGCCGGCGACACTATTTATATTCCCGAAACTACCGACCTGATTCATGTCGGCGGTGAAGTGATGATGCCACAGTCAGTAGTCTACAACCCGGACGCACGCGCAAAAGATTATGTCGCCTGGGCCGGTGGTTTTACCCAGCGCGCTGACGACGAGCGTATTATGATCCTGCGAAAAAACGGTAACGTTGAGTTCGACACCATTGACGACGGTTTCTGGGCTGGAGGTAAAGGCAGGCTTGGAATACAGGCGGGTGATCAAATCGTGGTTCTGCCTGCGATTGATGCAAAATCCTTGCAGGCGATTAAAGACATTACCCAAATCATCTATCAAATTGCCGTTGCCGCGAACGTCATTCTGGACTGATTGTGATCACCGTTCGCGAACAGCTACACGCTTGGAAAAGGGTCATATTTGCGCTTTTTTTGCGTGAACTGCAAAGTAAATTCAATGACAAATTTGGTTTGAGCTGGGCCTTTGTCGAACCCTTTGTATTTGTTTTTGTTTTATCTTTTGCACGAAGTTTCGTTAGTGGCGGGGACGTTCATTCGATCCCCTTATTTGTATTCATGATGATTGGCCTGATGGGGTTGCAGAGTTTCCTCACCGGCATGGGTGCGGTATCAAACTCAATAAAAAAAAATAAACCACTGTATGCATTTCGCCAGGTCCATCCAATCTCAGCAGTGCTGACCTCAGGGTTACTTGAATTTACGATAAAGCTGGGGGTTCTGGTTCTGATGGCTCTTGCGCTTTTTTTACTGCACCAGACCTTTGCAATTGCTAATCCATTGTTGCTAATTACAATCTATTTATCGTTGTGGATTTTGACAATATCCGTCGGTATGTTGTTTGCGATCGCAGCATCGTTTGTTGCTGAGGTCGACAAAGTCAAGGCTATGCTACAACGGCCATTGCTGTTTATTTCCTGCGTTTTTTTCAGTCTGCAGGACATTCCTGAGCAATACTGGCACTGGTTCACATGGAATCCGTTGGTGCATGCTATCGAACTGGCACGCTATGCCTGTTTTGAGACCTATGGCAACAATGGGGTTAGCCTGAACTACTTAATTGGCGTAACCATAGTTACCCTGTTTTTCAGCCTTGCTGCCTATCATATCACCTGGAAAAGGTTGCTAGCCCGATGATACGAATCAGTAACCTGACCAAAAGCTATCCCAGTCAACTCGGGCCGCAATATATTTTTCGTGATCTGAATTTCGATTTCCCCACCGAGAACAACGTCGCGATTCTGGGTAAAAACGGTGCGGGTAAATCAACGCTTTTTCGCATGCTGGCCAAAAGTGAATACCCGGACAGAGGTCGTATCATCACCAACCGTTCCATGTCCTGGCCGGTAGCTCTGCAAACCGGCATCCACCCGCAAATGACCGGACGGGAGAACACCCGTTTTATTGGCCGAATCAATAATGTAAAGTCTCTTCGTCAGTATGAAAAGCGTGTACAGGAATTCGCTGAGCTGGGTGGTAAA
This sequence comes from Alteromonas aestuariivivens, assembly GCF_003367475.1. Classification (GTDB taxonomy): domain Bacteria; phylum Pseudomonadota; class Gammaproteobacteria; order Enterobacterales; family Alteromonadaceae; genus Alteromonas; species Alteromonas aestuariivivens. Next base: position 46,225 of record NZ_QRHA01000011.1, on the reverse strand, counting down.
TTTGATTTGCCGGTCAAAAACTACTCTTCAGGCATGCGCGCAAAGCTGGTGTTTGCCTGCTGTATGAACATCGATTTCGACATTTACCTCATCGACGAAGCGACATCGGTTGGCGATCCAACCTTTCGCCGCAAGGCCAAGCTGGCGCTGGCGGAAAAAGCCAAATCGGCAGGGGTAATTATGGTTAGCCACGAACTCGATCAAATCCGTGAATTTTGCCATTCTGCGGTGCTCATCGAAAATGGCCAGCTTCACTATTACCCGGATTTGGAAGAGGGTATAAAAGTGTACATGGCAGACTAACCTGCATTAAAAGAATTTAGGAAACCTCTAGTGCAAGATAACTACAAAAAACTCATCGCGCTGTTTCGCCGCCATTCCATTCTGGTGATTGCGGTTCCCTGGTTGCTGTATGCATTGTACCTGATACTGCTGGCTTCAGCGCAATACGAAAGCCAGAGTCAGCTGATCATTAAATCCACCGAGAGCGGCAGTAACTTTGACCCGTCGTCTTTGCTGATGTCAACCGTAACCGGTTCAGCGGCGACAAGTGAAACCCATATAATCAAAGCGTTCGTGCAGTCTTCTGACATGCTCGTTTATCTGAATGAAACGCTTGATTTGCAAGCCCATTACAGTAGTTCAAATGCAGATATTTTCAGCCGCTTGCCGAAAAATGCCACGTTCGAAGATTTTTATCTGTTTTATCTGGAGCACGTGGATATCAGTGTCGATTCTACTTCATCGGTGATCACGCTCAAATCCGTTGCATTTTCCCCTGAAATGGCACAAAAAATTAACTCCACAATTCTGAGCCGCTCCGAAGCCTTTATCAACGAAATCAACAATAACCTCGCCAAGTCAAAGCTGAAATTTGCCCAGGGGGAGCACGATCTGGTGCAGGAAAAGCTCAAAGATTCGAAAACACAGTTACTCGCTTTTCAATCCCAATACAACGTATTGGACCCCACGGCTGAAGGCGCGGCATTTCAACAAATTGCCCTTTCCCTTGAGGCCACTCTGGCCCAAAAGCAGGCAGAGTTACAGACCATGTCGTCCATGATGTCAGACTTGGCACCGGATATACTGAATGTCAAGCGACAGATAAGGGCGCTAAAAAATCAGATTGAAGATCAAAAGGCCAAAATTAATACCTCTGACAACCCGGAAGCTGCGCTTTCAGTCAGCGAACTTATGGCCCAATACAGCAACCTGAAAATTCAGATGGAGCTGGCGTTACAGGCCTACTCATCCTCACTCATTACACTCGAAAATGCTAGGGTTGACGCCTATCAACAACTGCAACACCTTGTCACCATATCTGCCCCGCAACTGCCGGAAGAAAACAAGTATCCCCAGGTAGGGTACAATCTCACCTTGTTTGGTGTACTGCTGCTCATGATGTATGGTATTGCCCGTATCATCATTGCGACAATAAGAGAATTATAAACGATAGCTGCCGGACAAAAATCAGGCAGCTTTTTAGCCCAACCGCAGAATTGGGAGCCATTTAGTGCTCCCCGCTTGTGTATCCCCAAATCCTTTAGTATAACGGCTTATCCTTTGCCGAGTCTGGGCCCGATGCCTTTGCTGTGCGCTACCCAGGCCTGTGAAGCAATAAACATATAATTAAAAATAGGTAGTTATTGTGACAACAAAGACATCTAACGACACAAGATTTTTTGGCCATCCAGGGGGCCTTCAAACATTGTTCTTCACCGAAATGTGGGAACGAATGAGCTACTACGGTATGCGTGCTCTGCTGGTATTGTTCATGACAGCAAGTCTTCAGCAGGAGGGCTTAGCCTTTACCGTTGCTACCGCAACCGCGATTTACGGATTATATACCGGAGCCGTGTATTTCATGGGTCTCCCCGGCGGCTGGATAGCTGACCGGTTGCTGGGTGGTCAAAAGGCCGTGTGGTATGGCGGCATTATTATTATGTGTGGCCATATCGTGCTGGCCATTCCCTCCAACAGCACTTTCTTTATTGGCCTGATTCTGGTGGTACTGGGCACAGGGCTACTCAAACCTAATATCAGCGCCATGGTGGGTGAACTCTACGATGAGCATGATCCGCGCCGTGACAGTGGATACACCTTGTATTACATGGGCATTAATATTGGCTCCGTAATTGGCTATATGGTGTGCGGCTGGTTGGCACCCAACATGGGATACCACTGGGCATTCGGAGCCGCAGCAGTGGGAATGGCCATTGGCTTGATACAATACCGCGCGACCAGTATTCGTCTGAACAACGTAGCCAACCAGCCTACAGTTCAAATTTCCGATGCGACAAAGAAAAAAAGCTGGCTGGGCATAGGTATATTCCTGATTGCGCTCGCAGCAGTAACTACCATGGCAAGCCTCGGCAAACTCACCATCAACCCGGTGGAACTGGCGAAGTATGTTGCTGTAGCATTTACGATCATCTTTTTTATGTATTTTGGCGGCATTTTCTTTTTTGGCGAGCTCACTGAAAGCGAGAAGAAGCGCATGGGTGCGCTACTGCTTATCTGCGTTGCTTCCGCCTGTTTCTGGGCAGGTTTTGAACAAGCCGGTTCATCGTTGAACCTGTTCGGTCGAGATTACACCGACCGTCTTATTGGCTCATTTGAAATTCCACCTGCCTGGTTCCAGTCTGCCAACGCATTTTTCATTATCATTTTGTCACCTTTTTTTGCAGCACTTTGGATCAATCTGGGTAAGCGTATGATCGATCCGTCTTACGGTGCCAAGTGCGCTATTGGCCTGATCATCATGGCCAGTGGCTTTATCGTCATGTTCTTTGCCGCACAATTTGCTGCCAGTGGCCTCAAAGTCGCGCCGTACTGGCTGGTCATGACATACTTCCTGCACACTGTTGGTGAACTGTGCCTCAGCCCGGTTGCGTTGAGTGCCGTAAGCAAACTGTCGCCAAAGCGATTTGCGGGCCAGATGATGGGCGTATTCGTACTGACTTACTCCATAGGCAATGTCATTGCCGGATTGCTGGCAGGCAGTTTTGATCCTAATCGCCTCGACGAAATGCCGAATCTGTACATCCAAATCAGTCTGTTCAGCATCGCCATTGGCATTGTTATCTTCCTGCTTTCACTGAAAACCCGCCACTGGGAAAAGCTTGCAGAAAAAACGCCACAGGATGAACCGCATCCGGTTGCGCAACAGGGCTAACCACCCATAACCGCAGCACGGGTTTCATCTCGGCGGATATTCACCTACAATGGCCACGATTGTCGTGGCCATTTTTTTAAGAGCATACATGGCGTTATATTTTAGCAGCCGCAAGATTCCTCAGTTGAAAGGCTTACCCCTGTCTGAACGGGCTGAAAGGCTAGAGGCTGCATCCAAACAACTGTCTGTGCCAGAGAAAACCCTGCTGAACATACTGAAACTGTGTGTTTTTGTACCGGTGTTTGCACTGATTATGCGGGTCGCGACCGACTGGACATCTTTGTTATGGGCCGCAGGGGTATTTTTGCTTTATCCTCTGCTACTGAAACCGATACAGTATTCGTTGAGCGCAAAATACTTGCCCCCAAGATCTTCCAAGGAGAGAACATGAAAACCATTTTAGTCACCGGCGGTGCAGGCTATATAGGCAGCCATACCAGCCTGCAATTGTTGGAGCAGGGTTATGAAGTCGTAGTACTGGACAACCTGGCAAACTCCAGTGCAGAGTCACTGCGCCGGGTAGAATCACTGACAGGAAAAAGTGTCAGTTTTGTGCAAGGCGATATCCGTGACAATGCCGTACTGAATGATATTTTCAGCGAGCATAAAATCGACGCGGTGATCCACTTTGCCGGTTTGAAAGCAGTAGGTGAATCCGTACAAAAACCGCTTGAGTACTACGAAAACAACGTGTACGGCACCCTGACACTGTGTAAAGCCATGGCTAAACATAATGTAAAAAATCTGGTGTTCAGTTCCTCTGCCACTGTATATGGTGATCCGGTCACCCTGCCCTTACAGGAAGACATGCAGACCGGCCAGCCGACCAATCCGTACGGCATGTCCAAACTGATGGTTGAACTGGTACTGAAGGACCTTTACGTCTCCGATGACGCCTGGAACATCGTACTGCTTCGATACTTCAACCCGGTGGGCGCACATCCATCTGGTCAGATTGGTGAAGATCCAAACGGCATTCCCAATAACCTCATGCCCTACATTTCCCAGGTAGCGACCGGTAAACTGGAACAACTGAGTGTGTTTGGTGATGATTACGACACCAAAGACGGAACCGGCGTCCGCGATTACATTCACGTTGAAGACCTGGCGAACGGCCACTTAAAAGCTCTGGACAGGCTCAGCCTGAACGCCGGCCTGGACCTTTACAACCTGGGTACTGGCCAGGGCTATTCCGTACTGGAAATGATCGCCGCATTCGAAAAAGCTGCGGGTAAATCGATAGCTTATCGTATCGCTCCACGCCGAAGCGGGGATGTGGCTTCCTGCTATGCCGACCCTACCAAAGCGGCAAAAGAACTCAACTGGCACGCTGAGAAATCGCTCGACGACATGTGTCGTGATGTATGGAACTGGCAGTCACAGAATCCGGCAGGCTATCCTAAATAGGCTTCAGACCTTACAAGAAAGGGAGCTTTATTATGCTCCCTTTTTTATTCAACAAATTTAAAACCCATTCTGGGTTAATTATCCTGAATCGGATCCTCAGGCAGCTTAAGCTCTTCTTCAGTCGGTTCAGGGAACTCCAGGTCTTCCAGCATTGACTCGAATTCCTCAAAATCTTCCAACTCAGATTCTTCGATGGCCTTTTCACTGCTGGCACCATCGGTTACCCGGAATTCAAGGTTTTCAAAATACGCGTTTTTAATAAATGCGTAATCATCAACAGCCTGCTCCAGTTGAGGCTCCAGCTCAATCACAGCTGCCCGATCTTCCAAGGCATCTATTAAAAAGCGAGCTATGGTGTAAGGACCGGTCAACAATGCTGCAGGCGAATAAAAGCCATCCACCACATCACCGGTAAAGCTTCGAGGATCACTGGGGCCCAAAGCGGGAAGCATCAGATAGGGGCCTGTATCAACGCCCCACTTTCCTAACACTTCCCCGAAGTCTTCACGCTGCCGCGCTATTCCCATCCGCTCCGCAACGTCAATGGTACCTAACAAACCAACCGTAGAATTAATGACAAACCGCGCCAGGCTGTCCATGCCGTGATCAAACTTACCTTGCAGCATGTTATTGATGAAACTCCCTGGTTCCTGCAGATTTTCCACCGCGTTCAATAACCCGGTTCGGGCGAACTGGGGCATGACCGCGACATAGCCAACAGTGATTGGGCGCAGGATATAAGCGTCCAGTACCTCCCAGTTAAAATCCCACATTGTCCGGTTTACGGACTCGAGTGGATCTCGGGGATCACCCTGCTCATTACCGGTCTGCTGTACTTCCACCTGCTCAGTTCCGTTACGGGACGCACAGCCAGTCAGACTGACTGCAACAAACAAAGCTACCAGTAATGCAGCGAATCCTGCTTTTCCTGTCACTTCAATTCCTCGCTGATTACTATTGACGTAGGTAACAATTCACCCGATTTCACCGCCGAATTTAATTCTCCCTGCAGATCTCCAGGTTGCGCTGTGACATTTTCGTCACTGGATATACGGGCGACCAATCGGGCTTCTTTGAGGGAGTCCAGGCTATAGCTTGGTAACATGGCATTGGCAGCAGACAGATTAATGGTGATTGGGAAGCCTACTAACGGCATTTTCACTACCGCCGCTGGCATGCGATTATCGCTGAGCGCATCCTGCGCAAACACAATCAAAAACCCGTTTTCCGGTAACCTGCTTTGCAACTCATCGCTCAGAATAACCTGAATGGTAAAACCGGTTTCACCAGGAATGTCTGCATCATCTGAACCACCATTCGATTGCTCTTTTAACTCGGCTATTCGTGCCACCAAGCCCAAACGCATTTCACTGTCTTCAGGCAACTTGTCTTTTACTTGGGCAAAATACTGCTCTGTTTGCTCCAGATCACCCAGTTGGGCGGAAGCCACAGCCATGATCAGTGCCAGATTATCATTTTGGGGATTCTGTGTGAGCAACTCTGCCACAATTGATTGCGCTCTGCGTAATTGAGACTCCTCACCGGTTCCCATTAATAACTGTGCGTAGGTCAGTCGGAAACTCAGGTCATCAGGGCTGATGGCCAACGCCTTTTCCAAAGACTGGATCGCCTGTTGCTGCTGCCCCATTGCCATCCACAAACGGCCAAGCATCATCCAGCCCTGAGCATCGTCCGGAGCATGACGCAATCGCTCGCGGATCGCCAGCGAAAGGTCGGTTATATCTTTCTGGGTAAAGGAATCACCGCCGCCATTGGCTAAATGAGTGCTTAATCGCGGTAAAGCTTGCATTGCTTCCTGCGCTCGCTCAACCATACTGAGTTGATTGACCTGATAGTAAACACCCACACCTGCTGCGACAGCAAACAACGCTCCAAGAAACAGTGGCAAGCGGGCTTTTCCTGGCTGGCTGGATGACTCGCGGTACTCGTCTACCAGTGCAAGTTTCAATTCATCACTGGCCTGACGTTTGTCATACTCTGAAATTAGCCCTTCACTGGCTTCCCGTTCCAGTTCCTCCAGTCTTTGCCGAACAATCTGAGTGTTGGTTAAGGCATCCCGCTGCAAGGCATTGCGGGAAAACAACACCGGTAATATCACCAGCAACCCCACTAATACCAGCAAACCCGAGGCAATCAGGTAAAACATCCACCAGGCCATTATTTATCCTGCTCCAGTAATTTTTCCGCTCTCGCCAGTTTGGCTGCCATGTCCTCGGGCATAGCAGGTTTTCGCCGCACAACCACATAAATCAGTGCCGCTGCGGCGAACAAAATCGGCAGTGCCCACAACCAAAAGGTCGCAAGCGTAACCGGAGGCCGATAGTGGACAAAATCGCCATATCGGGCTTTCATGTAGTCGATTACCTGCTGCTCGCTTTTGCCCTGTTGCAGCAAGGTATAGACCTTACGTCGCATGTCGTGGGCGATCATGGCGTCCGAATCGGCAATGTTCTGGTTCTGGCACATGGGGCAGCGCAATTCCTCTGTCAATCTCAGGTATGCCGCCCTTTTTGCCGGGTCATCAAATGCAAAGTTATCTTCCACAGCAGGAACAGCCCAACTGCTTAGCAGCATCACGAGCAGAATCAATATTGGTTGCTTATTCACCTTCACCTCCTGCCTGTGACGCTTTTAAAGAGGAAAACGTCTGCGCCTGAAGCTGGTCGTACAAGGGGCCTACTTTGCTTGCCCAAACCCGCTCGTTGATGTCACCGATATGATGCATGCGTACAATACCCTGCTTATCAATAACAAAGTGCTCAGGCGCACCAGTCACCCCCAAATCCAGCGAGGTATCGCGATAAACATCAAAAATATTAAACGAATAAGGATTGCCATAGCGCCCCAGCATTTGAGTAACTTCGGTCTGAACCCTGTCGAGGGTTTTGGTACCAAAATCCGGGTCCAGATCCTGATCAAAATACAAACCGACAAACTTCACACCCTGCTGGCTGAGCTGGGTCAGATACGGCAGCTCCACCGCACAGGTTACGCACCATACTCCCCATACATTGACAATGGTCACGTCACCTTTGAAAACCTCGGGGGTGTAGATTGTTTGTGGCTGCATCAAATCCGGTAATTCAAAATGTGGCAAAGGTTTACCCACTACCTGCGAATCCAGCGCACGGGGATCTGAAAACAGGCCCTGAAACAAAAACACAACCAGCAATGCAAAAAGCACCAACGGAATAATCACTAAAGGCATTTTCTTCATGCACGTTCTCCGGCAGCCAGCCCATCCGATATCCTGCCACTGAGATGCTTCAGCCTGGCCACCTTTGCCAGACGATAACGCCGGTCAGCGACCGAGCATATTCCGCCCAAGGCCATAATTGCAGCACCGCCCCAAATCCAAATTACGAACGGTTTGATGTAAATACGTATTGCCCAGGCACCATCGTCCAGCGGCTCCCCCATGGCAACAAAGAGATCACGCCAAATGGTTGAATGTATGCCAGCTTCGGTCATGGGCATTCTCTGTACCAGATACATCCGTTTCTCAGGCTCAAGGTGCACGATTCTTTCGCCATCCTGATATACATCGAACACACCCACGTCGCTGTGATAATTCGGCCCTTCAACCTGCTTTAGCCTGTCAAAGCGGAAGGTATAGCCACCCAGCTCAACGGATTCCCCAGGTAGCATCCTGACATCTCTTTCAACCTCATAGTTGGACACCAGGGTGATACCAATCAGGGTGATGGCGAACCCGACATGCCCAAGTACCATGCCCCAGTGGCTAGGCGTGAGCTGGCGCAACCGCACCAGCGCTGGTTGTTGAGAAGGCATAGCCGTAACACGTTGCATGACTTCCAGAACCGTGGTCACCAAAATCCAGAAGGCCATAACCAAGCCCAGCATCGCCATGTAACGAGGCGTGTCGTACATAAAATTGACCAGCACACCGGCGCTGAGACTCAACCCAAACGCAACCAGCAACTGATTTTTAAGCGCCGCAACGGGCTGGTGTTTCCAGCGCGACAGCGGTCCTAATCCTAAAAACAAAACAAAAGGAACAATCAGGACGGTAAACATCTGATTGAAAAACGGCGCACCAATGGAAATCGAACCCAAACCGATTTCCTTGTGCACCAAAGGTAATAAAGTTCCCAGTAACACCACCAGAGTGGCAGCGCACAGAAACACGTTATTGCCCATCATCAATACTTCGCGGGAAAACATCTGGTAGCGCCCTGGGCTTCTCAATTGCGGAGCTCTTAGCGCATACAGCAGCAACCCAAATCCAGACAAGACCACCAGAATTCCGAGTATAAACAGGCCTCGCGCCGGATCGCTGGCGAACGAATGCACAGAAACAATCACACCGGAACGCACCAGGAATGTACCCAGCAAACTGAGAGAAAACGCCGCAATCGCCAGCAGCACAGTCCAGGATTTAAACACCTTGCGCTTTTCGGTAACGGCCAAAGAGTGCATCAGTGCAGTACCCACCAGCCAGGGCATAAACGATGCATTCTCAACCGGGTCCCAAAACCACCAGCCGCCCCAGCCAAGTTCGTAGTATGCCCACCAGCTGCCCAGAGCGATTCCGACAGTCAGAAACCCCCAGGCTGAAATCACCCAAGGACGCGACCAGCGCGCCCAGGTTGAATCGAGCTGCCCGGATATAAGGGCGGATATGGCAAACGCAAAGGCTACTGAAAAACCCACGTACCCCATGTACAGCATGGGTGGGTGAATGATCATGCCAAAGTCCTGCAATAGCGGGTTAAGATCCCGCCCGTCTACCGGAAAAAATGGCAGCATGCTGTCAAACGGGTTAGAGGTGAGCAGCATAAAAAGATAAAAACCGATACTAACCAGTCCAAGTACAGACAACACCCTGGAAACCATCGGCTGTGGGATCCCTCTGCTGAACAGGGCCACCGCAACTGTCCACACCGACAGCATCAGTACCCACAATAAAAACGAGCCTTCATGGCCACCCCATACGGCAGTAAATTTGTAGTATACCGGCAGCTTGCTGTTGGAGTGCTGGGCTACATAGGCCACACTGAAGTCGTCAGTCACAAATGAATAGGTTAAACAGCCGTAGGCAAACAGCGTAAGTAAAAACAAGCCTATTGCCAGAGGTTTAGCGGTTGCCATCAGGCCATCATGCTGCCTGAACGCCCCCCACATAGGGTAAACCGCCAGCAGAATGGCAGTGACCAGAGCCAGAGTAAGAGCAATATTGCCAAGTTCAGGGATCACCGTTTATTCACTCCCGTTTGCGGGCTTCACGTGCTTTATGCCCTTCATCTTTTCTGCCAGCTCAGGTGGCATGTATTCTTCGTCGTGCTTGGCCAGCACTTCCTGGGCCTGGATAGTGCTATCGTCTACCAGCACACCGGTAGCCACTATGCCTTGCCCTTCCCGAAACAGATCCGGCAAAATCCCACTGTAACGCACCGTCACTTTGGGCCCGGTATCGACCAAATCAAAACTGACCGCAAGGGTCTGACTGTCGCGGTTCACCGTGCCAGGCACCACCATTCCGCCTATTCTCAGGCGCTGGCCAATTTGAGGGCGCTGCCCGTCTTTACCTTCGATGATTTCAGACGGGGTGTAGAACAAGTCAATGCTGTCGGTTAACGCATATAACATCAGGCCAGCCGCACTGACCACTAATAAGCCGACGGCTGCCACTATTGCGAGACGTTGTTTTCTTCGTGGATTCATCAAAATGTTACTCTGGATACCTGTGAACTATTTTGCGTCCAGCCCGGCGGTTTGAACCGGCTCGTTCTGGCGGGCTTGCCGAATACGTGCTCGCCGGGCACGCTCCTTAAGGACTTGCTGCATTAATTGAGTGTGTTGCCGGGCACTACCCCAGGCAATCGCTAGCATGGCGATAAAGGTCACTCCGAACGACAGCCATACGTAAAGCGCGTAGCCGCCCATACTCAAAAAGGCCTGCCAACTGTCAAACTGCATTTCGGCCTCCCAGTTCCTGTTGCGCCAGTTCTACCACCCAGGGGCGCTGTATCTCACGGCGCACTATCTCATTACGCAAACGCATCACCGTGACTGCTGCGATAAAAGCGGCAAAACCCAGCAGGTTCAGTAACAGGGGCCAAAGCATTTCCGGTGCAATGGAAGGTTTGTCGAACTTGCTGATGGTGGCCCCCTGATGCAGAGTATTCCACCATTCAACGGAATAATGAATGATGGGTACGTTCACAACGCCAACCAGGGCCATTACCCCAGCAGCCTTACCCGCCTGCTGCTTGTCTTCAAACGCGCTGTAAAGGGCTATGACCCCAAGATACAAAAACAGCAAAATCAGTTCAGAGGTCAGTCGGGCATCCCACACCCACCAGGCGCCCCACATAGGCTTTCCCCAAGCTGCACCAGTAAACAGGGCAATAAACGTCATAACCGCACCGATCGGCGCCATGGCAATCATGGCCATAAATGCCGTGCGCCATTGCCAGACCATTCCTACCAGTGCTGCTACTGCCATGGCGACATAGGTACTCATCGATAAAATTGCGCTGGGCACATGAATGTAAATAATGCGAAACGAATCACCCTGCTGGTAATCCTGAGGCGCGAAGGCCAGGCCCCAAATGGTCCCAACCACCAGTGCAACCACCGCCACTCCCCAGAAATAAGGCTGTAAGGTCTTGCATAATTGGTAGGCGTTTTCGGTTTTAGCGTAAGGATGTAGCCATTTCCACATCAGTTTTGACTCACTTTCAATGAATAACCTATGGCAAACGGAGCCGTTGCCAGTGCCAGCATTAACATGGCCCCTATAATAGCAAGTTGAGCCCGGTAAGGTAATTGCAGTGCGGCAGAATCCACAGCTGACGTGGCGAAAATCAACAATGGGATAAAGACCGGTATCAATAGCAGTGCCAGCAGCAAGCCACCGCGCTGCAGGCCAACAGTCAGCCCTACTGCAATTGCCCCCACCAGCGACAATAACGGTGTGCCCAGCAACAGCGTAGCTACCAGAGCCACATACATATCAAAGGTCAGATTCAAAAACATTGCCAGCAGGGGCGACATGAGCAGCAGAGGCACAAAGCTCACCAGCCAGTGGCACAGGACCTTTACTCCCACTGCCAGAAACAGCGGGATACCGCTCAACATCATCTGTTCCAGTGAGCCATCGAGAAAATCTTCTCTGAACAACCTTTCCATACCCAGTAGCGATGACAGAATGGCTGCTATCCAAATTACCCCCGGGCCAATCCGCTGAAGAGTTTCTGGGCCGGGACCAATCCCCAGAGGAAATAATGTGACCACCATCAGCAAAAACATTAACGGCTGAACCAACTCGGATTTTTGCCGGTAGGCCAGCGCCAGATCGCGCTTAAACACGCCGTTCAACAATGCATTCAAAAGCGATACTCCAAATCCATACAACGCAACGGCCCGGCGCGCTCAGACAAAGGCTGGTGTGAAGTACACATGATGGCGCCACCATTGCGAACGTGGTTATTGAAAGTATCCTCCAGCAATGCAATGCCGCTGGTATCCAGTGCGGTAAAAGGCTCATCCAGCAGCCAGTAAACCGAAGGTTTGAGCCACAATCGGGCCAGCGCAACCCGCCTTTGTTGCCCGGCAGACAAGTAACGCACGGCAACGTCTTCCAGCCCTACAAGCCCCAGCAGTTCAAGTACTTCATATAACCGACTTGTTGAAACAAGGAGCTGACTTTGCGCCAACCAAAAGGTGAGATTCTCAAGCGCAGTCAGGCCTCCGTTAAGACCTGCTTTATGGCCAAGATAGACGAGCTGTGTACTGTAATCGCGATACACCGAATTCAGTGGCTCACTGTGAAACAGCACTTGCCCGGATTCCGGCTGACTTAAACCTGTGAGAATCCTCAACAAACTGGTTTTCCCCGCTCCATTCGGGCCTCTGAGATAAACCAGCTCGCCAGGAAGAAGCGAAAAAGAGAGTTGGTCAAATAGTACTCTGTCCTGCTTGATGCAGGTCAGATTATCCGCAACCAATCCTGACAAAACGTCTTCCTTTTAAACAGTTAACCCAAAACGCGCAAAGTGTACCACAGCTACCGCGTATTGTGCCTACCGCATTACCACTTGCAGCCAAGATCCCCTATTATAGGTGGGCCTGACGTCCGGGTACGAGTTTCTTCACAGTGTAATCGGGCTTTACTAATTCCCGTTGTAGCCGATAAAAATAACATGAAGCTGAATATTCCCGTCCTCCAGTCGCTATTTTCTGCCCCCTCCAGTGCAGAGGCACTTCCATTAAACAGTCCGTTGGGTAAAGAGCTCCAGGCCCTGACACCAGTTGTACTCAATAAATTGCCCAAAGAAATCCTGCAGCTTATCGTCTCACCGGCGAATGAAAAAGTTTGGTATATCCAACAACCTGCAGGGCTGAACCTGAGCGCCAGGGGCCGCTACTTTCTCGCCGGCACGGGAGAAAACAGCAAAGCGATTTTGTTGTCAGCCAACCAGGCCCAAACCGCCGCAAAACTGAGTCAGCAACAAATGACTTCATTGATGAAACTGCTGACCCAGTATTACAGCAATGGGGCAAATCTCAGCACTTTTTCCGCAACCGGCAAAATTCTGGCGATCAAAGGCAGTCAGCTTGAAATCGGGTTTGAACAGCAAAAACCGGTGCAGTTTCCACTTCCTGCGCAAGCTAAACCCTCTCGGTTGAAGGCTGGCAGCCCTGTTAACTTGACACTTCAAAGTAAACCTTCCGCCTCCTGGGCTCTGGAGCTTAACCAGAGTCCGAAGCAAACTAACGCATCAGAAGCAATGAGGTTACAGGTTCCCAACCGGCACCCACTGGTGCACTGTATCCTCAAACAAAAGCTGGATTCAGGCCTGGTTCTGCCTCACAGGCAAGGTCAAGCGCTTGCCAGCGCATTACACCCAATAGCACCTAATATGCCGAAGGCAGAGCCTAACTCGATCAGTGAATGGCAATTGAGCAGTAATAAAAACGTACTGAAAATCAAGCAGGTTTCAGCCACTCCCCTGGCACAACTGCAACTACCGCAAGCACTGCAGGGAAACGTTGCTAAACTCGGTTCACAGCAATCTATAAAGCTTGCAAACCTTGGCTCGGTGCAAAACCTGCCCGAACTTTTGCTGAGTGAGTCCCTAAAACAGGTTTTGGCGGAGCCTACAAGAATAACTACTGATATAGGTAAGCGCTCGGCTACCACATCTCCTGTTCAAAATGTTGATGCACAACGCGTATTGATGCAGCAATTCAAGGTTTTGTCCAACACCCTGCTGGCCGAAACAGGGTCTCCCCGCCAGGCTTTGCAGCAGTTGCTCAATGGCCTGTCGCACCCAGAACATTTACCATCAGCGGAAAGCCGCCTTCTGGCTCAAAACATTGCCACCAGTTTGAAAAGCGGCTTTTCGGAGCAGGCAACCGAAAATTCGGGACTAGCAGAGACCAAGCCTGAAGGTAAAATTTACAGGCAGGTAAAGCATAGTGAGTACTCACAGCAGTTATCAACTTCCGTGCAATCTTTATTGTCAGCACCGACGTTACCGATAACCGCTCACGCTCTGCAAAATCCTGCCAACTCATCCGCTTTTCTCTCTGGTTTACTGACGTTGCTGCAGGTAACGCTTTCCGGGCGGGCATTAAAGCATGCCTCACCTAACCCAGCACGTTTACAGCAGTACGAATCTTCACTCAACACGCTAATCGGTGAGATGGCTTTGGTTCCGGAACCTAAACGTGCGCAGGTAGCGAGAGAATTTAGCCAGATGGATCAAAAGCTGAATATTCTCAAGGATCTAAAAACATTACTTGCTAACCATCAGCAACACAAACTGGCCCAAGCGGAAAGCCGTCTGCAGGGTCAGGAAAACTTCTATTATGTGTTGCCGATTGCACAGGGTAATCAAACACCGCCGGAGCTACTAATCCGTCGCGATTCATCCCCTAATAATTCTGCGCAAAGGGAAACGACAGGCCAATCAAACTGGCATCTAACCATGAAGCTGGATGTGGCAGAGTTAGGTCAGATGCTCGCCAAAACCCGAATTAGCGGCGAAAAAATTGACCTGAATCTCTACACCTCTACTGATGCTCTGCTGACGCGGGTATCTGATACGCTACCATTATTGACCCGACGACTCTCAGCCCTAGGGTTGGAAGTCACCAGTACCTCCTGTCAGAGGGGGCGTATCCCTCCTTCTTTACAGGACAAACCCTATCAGCTGTTTGAGGCCCAGGCATGAAAGATAAAATCAAACGGGCAATCGGTTTGGCTTACCGCCCTTCGGATAAGAAGTCAGCCCCAAGGGTGGTATCGAAGGGCTTTGGTGATTTGGCTGAATCGTTGTTGGAGCAAGCAAAAGAAGCCGGGATACTCATTCACGAAGATCCGTATCTGAGTGAGATGCTTGCCACCCTGGATATGGGTCAGGAAATCCCCGAAGCCCTGTACCATGTGATTGCCGAACTGATTGCCTATTCGTATATGTTGCAGGGCAAACAACCCGAAGGCTGGCAGGGGCAACTTCCCAGCCTGGATACCAAAGCCTGAATCCGATTTTTGGTATTGTTAAATACAAAAAACCCGCTTAACCAGCGGGTTTTCTTGCAGGCAGAGCCCTCGAAATTTACCTAACCGTTACAGACCGGGCAGTCTGTCAACTTAGGACAAAACTTCCTGTGACTCACCGCCGGCCTCTTCCACTTTCACCGTTTTGGATAACAACAGTTCCTCACGGATTTTTTGCTCAATTTCAGCAGCAATTTCAGGGTTGCTCTTTAGGAAGTTGATCACGTTAGCTTTCCCCTGTCCAATACGATCACCCTTGTAGCTGTACCAGGCACCGGCTTTGTCTACCAGTTTCTGTTTCACGCCCAAATCAATCAGTTCGGCTTCTTTGCTGATCCCTTCACCATACTTGATCATGAATTCGGCTTGCTTGAACGGCGGAGCCACTTTGTTTTTCACAACCTTAACGCGGGTTTCATTACCCACAATTTCGTCGCCTTCCTTCACGGAACCGATACGACGAATGTCCAGACGTACCGAAGCGTAGAACTTGAGCGCATTACCACCGGTTGTGGTTTCAGGGTTGCCAAACATCACGCCAATCTTCATCCGGATCTGGTTGATGAAAATACACAAGGTATTGGAGCGCTTGATGTTACCGGTCAGCTTACGCAGAGCCTGAGACATCAAACGGGCCTGCAGACCAACGTGGGAATCTCCCATGTCGCCTTCAATTTCCGCTTTTGGCGTCAACGCTGCAACCGAGTCAACAATCACCACATCCACAGCACCAGAACGCACCAGCATGTCGCAGATTTCCAGCGCCTGTTCACCGGTGTCCGGCTGAGAAACCAGTAAGTCATCAATATTTACACCCAGTTTTTCGGCATAAACCGGATCCAGGGCGTGCTCAGCATCCACGAATGCGCAGGTTTTGCCTTTCTTCTGAGCTTCTGCGATAACCTGAAGAGTCAGGGTGGTTTTACCGGATGACTCCGGGCCGTAGATTTCCACTACCCGGCCACATGGCAAACCGCCTATGCCCAGTGCAATGTCAATGCTCAGTGAACCGGTAGAAATCGCTTCAATATCCATGGCCTGGTTGTCACCCAAACGCATGATGGCACCTTTACCGAATTGCTTTTCAATTTGACCTACAGCAGCAGAAAGCGCTCTTGATTTGTTATCATCCACGGTAATATCCTCTGGGATTGGGTGGTCAGTGCACTCTGCGTCATTCTCTGGTAAAATCAGGAACCCGCGATGGTACTGAACAATGTGACTGTATCGTATGGCTGCATACTATACTGTATAATTATACAGTTTCAAGCCCAACGACGAATTTTTTATGCAGTGTGCCCCATCTGGCTAACGGTGTTCAACCAGCCATTGGTGCAGAAAACTTATCGCATAATCCACTGCCTGGCTGCGCACCTGTTGCCTGTCACCTCGAAACCATTTTTTGCCACACTCAACCTCACCATTCAACCAGAACCCAAACCATACCGTACCGACCGGTTTGTCCGCTGTACCACCACCGGGCCCGGCTATGCCGCTAATGCTTACTGCCAGTTGGGCGCCGCTTTGTTTGGCAACCCCGTGAACCATCGTTTCAACCGTCTGTTGCGATACTGCACCGAATTCCGACAGGACCGATTCAGGTACACCAACGGCCTGTTCCTTCGACGAATTGGAATAGGTTACCCAGGATTGATTGAACCAGTCTGAACTGCCTTCTACAGACGTCAGCGCAAATGCCAGCCCGCCCCCGGTGCAGGATTCAGCACAGCTTAATGTCCAGCCCCTTTGCCTCAGTTGCTCACCGATGGAAACAACCCGCTGCCGGGTGGGTAAGGAAACACTAACGGTAGAAATTCCCTGACTCATATAAAATTCCCATGCCAAAATTAATGGAGTTTATACTAGCAGCGCACACCAAATGGTTCGATATTCGTGCACGCTTATTTCTTTGTACAGAAGCACACAACCCGCTACTGAAATTGGTATACTGCACAATTCTCGGTTCCACTGCTTCATTTGCTTCATTGCATCCGGACTGAAGAGTGATCAGAGACACTGTTTTGTAACCAATCCATACCGAAGTCGAGGTCTGTTTGGAATCACACACTCCCATGATGCGCCAGTATCTGGCAATTAAGGCACAACACCCGAATATTCTGCTGTTCTACCGAATGGGCGATTTTTACGAATTGTTCTTTGAAGACGCCAAACGCGCAGCGCAGTTACTGGATATTTCATTAACCGCACGGGGTAAATCCGGCGGAGATCCCATTCCCATGGCAGGGGTGCCCTATCATGCAGTGGAAAGCTATCTGGCGCGACTGGTCAAAATGGGGGAATCGGTCGCTATCTGTGAACAGGTGGGTGACCCGGCGACCAGCAAGGGGCCGGTAGAACGTCAGGTTCAGCGCATCGTCACCCCCGGCACCGTTACCGATGAAGCCCTGCTGGAAGAGCGCCGAGACAACGTATTGGCGGCAGTCTGCGGTCACAGCATGCATTACGGTCTGGCCACTCTCGACATTACCAGTGGGCGCTTTCTGGTTGGTGAATACCACAGCGATGAAGAACTGTTGGCCGAACTGCAACGCATAAACCCGGCCGAGTTGCTGTATCCGGAAGGCTTTTCTAGCCTGGCTCTGATTGAACAGCGTAAAGGAATCCGCCGTCGCCCTGACTGGGAATTTGACGCCGAAACTGCGGCAGGCCAGCTCAACGAACAGTTTCAGACCAAAGAACTGAACGGCTTCGGTGTGGCCAGTTTCAGCAAAGGGCTGGGCGCTGCCGGCTGCGTTTTACAGTATGTAAAAGACACGCAACGTACCGCATTGCCTCACATACGCCGCATTCAACCGGAGCAAAAAGACAGTCGTATTCAGCTCGACGCCGCGACCCGCCGCAATCTGGAGCTGACTCATAACCTCTCCGGCGGCACTGACAATACCCTGTTCAGCGTGCTCGACACCACTGCCACTGCTATGGGCAGCCGCCAGTTGCAGCGATACCTGCATGCGCCCGTCACCGACAGCCACGAACTGGAGTTGCGTCAGGATGCCATTGAGGTACTGGTCGCCGCTGATTACCAGGCTGTCACCGATTTGCTCAAACAAATTGGGGATATCGAGCGGATCATGGCCAGGCTGGCACTGCGTTCTGCCCGCCCGAGAGACTTTGCGCGCCTGCGTAATGCCTTGAACCTGTTGCCGGAACTGCAAAGTATTCTTGGCCCTTTTAACAACACGCTGCTGGACCAGATCACCCAGTCCGCTGGTACCTACCCTGACCTGCAGGAACTGTTAAATGACGCGATTGTCGAAAACCCACCAGTGGTGATCCGCGACGGTGGTGTGATCAAACCCGGTTACCGCGCTGAGCTGGATGAACTCAGGGATCTCTCCCAGGGTGCTACGGATTTTCTGGCTCAAATGGAACAACGAGAGCGGGAACGTACCGGCATTGCTACACTTAAGGTGGGTTACAACAGAGTGCATGGCTTCTTTATAGAAATCAGCCGGGCAGCCAGCGCACAGGCGCCAGCAGATTATATTCGCAGGCAGACACTCAAGAATACCGAGCGCTACATCACTCCGGAACTAAAGGAACATGAAGATAAGGTGCTGACCAGCCAAAGCCGAGCGTTGGCTTTGGAAAAGCAGTTGTACGACGGACTGTTCGACGCAGTATTGCCACAGCTTAACAACTTAATCGACAGCGCCGCTGCCCTGGCCAAACTGGACGTGATCCAATGTCTGGCGGAACGCGCCGACACTCTTGAGCTTTATCGCCCGACCCTGACCCACGGGCAGGCCATTCATTACCGTGAGGGGCGTCACTTGGTGGTAGAACAGGTACTGGATGAACCCTTCATTGCCAACCCGCTGCAACTGGACTCCGACAACCGCATGCTGATCATAACCGGGCCAAATATGGGGGGTAAATCCACCTATATGCGCCAAACCGCACTGATCGTGCTGATGGCATATATTGGCAGTTTCGTACCGGCACAGGACGCGGTAATTGGTAAGGTGGATCGTATATTCACTCGCATTGGTGCATCGGACGATCTCGCCTCCGGCCGTTCCACCTTTATGGTAGAAATGACCGAAACAGCTAACATCCTGCACAACGCCACCGCCCATTCACTGGTACTGATGGATGAGATCGGTCGGGGTACATCCACCTACGACGGGCTGTCACTGGCCTGGGCCTGCGCCTGCTACCTGGCCAGCCAAACCCAGGCCTATACCCTGTTTGCCACTCATTATTTTGAACTGACCCAACTGCCACAACTGCAGGAGGGCGTCACCAACGTTCATCTGGATGCCGTTGAGCACGAAGACACGATTCGCTTTATGCACACGGTAGAAAGCGGCGCGGCGAGCAAAAGTTATGGCCTGCAGGTAGCGCAACTGGCCGGTGTACCCAAACCTGTGATCCAAGCAGCACGGAAAAAACTGGCTGAACTGGAAAGCATTAAAGGTAACGCCGCCAATTTTACCGACACGATTTCTGCTACTGCACAAACCGAGTTGGTGTTCAACGACGTACCTGGCCCGTTGCAATCGGCAATGGATAAAATCAATCCGGATGAACTTTCACCACGGGAAGCCCTTGATCTTATCTATACCCTTAAGCGCCTGAGCCAGTCCTGACAAAGGCTGCTGCGTTTTTCAGCATCGCTTAGGAATTCCCCCGCAGGCAGGCAAATTCGTTGTTTGCGGGCTACTCTTTGGGTATACTATTGCGCCGTCCGAGTATGGCGTGGCTTTTTGCCGTGCCAAGACACATTACCCATACAATCCAACGCCTTAGGTTTCGCATGACAAATTACATTTTCGTCACCGGTGGTGTCGTATCATCGCTAGGTAAAGGTATTGCTGCAGCTTCACTGGCAGCTATCCTGGAAGCGCGTGGTCTCACCGTTACCATGTTAAAACTGGATCCGTACATCAACGTTGATCCGGGTACTATGAGCCCCATACAACATGGTGAAGTATTTGTGACCGATGACGGAGCGGAAACAGATCTGGATTTAGGCCATTACGAGCGCTTTATCCGTACCCGCATGACCAAACGTAACAACTTCACCACCGGTCGTGTATATGAGGAAGTGCTCAAACGGGAGCGACGCGGGGACTATCTGGGTGCAACCATTCAGGTCATCCCGCATATCACTAATGAAATTAAGCGCCGGGTTATTGAAGGTGCCGCTGGTCACGATGTGGCCATCGTCGAAATTGGCGGAACCGTTGGGGATATTGAATCCCAGCCATTCCTGGAAGCCATTCGTCAGCTGGGCACAGAACTTGGCCGCGACCGCGCCATGTACATGCACCTGACCCTGGTACCATACATGCCCGCCTCCGGTGAAGTGAAAACCAAGCCTACCCAACACTCAGTAAAAGAATTACGCTCTATCGGTATTCAGCCAGACATTCTGGTGTGCCGCTCTGTTGGGGCACTCCCGGCAAACGAACGTTCCAAGATTGCATTGTTTACCAACGTAGCAGACAAAGCGGTTATCTCTCTGAAAGACGTTGACAGCATCTATCGCATCCCCGCAGCGCTAAAAGCCCAGGGGATGGATCAGCTGGTGGTAGACCGATTCCGCCTTGAATGTAAAGAAGCCGATCTGACCGAATGGGAACAGGTGCTTTACGCAGAATCCAATCCCACCGGTGAAGTGAACATTGGTATGGTTGGCAAGTATGTAGAGCTGCCAGATGCGTATAAATCCGTAAACGAAGCGCTCAAGCACGCGGGCCTGAAAAACCGTCTGCATGTGAACATCCACTACATAGACTCTCAGGATATTGAGAGCAAAGGCACACAACTGCTGGAAAAGCTGGACGCCATTCTGGTTCCTGGCGGTTTCGGTGAGCGTGGCATCGAAGGCAAAATCGCCGCTGCCCGCTACGCCCGTGAAAACAAGGTTCCCTATCTTGGGATTTGTTTAGGCATGCAGGTCGCCCTGATTGAATACGCCCGTAACGTAGCTGGCATGGACAAAGCCAACAGTACCGAGTTTGACGCCCAAACCCCCTATCCTGTGGTTGGCCTGATTACCGAATGGCTGGAATCCGACGGCAGCACCGAAGTACGCGATGAATCTTCCGACCTTGGTGGCACCATGCGCCTGGGAAGCCAGTTGTGCCACCTTATCCCGGGTACCAAGGTGCACCACATTTACGGCAACGACGAAATTTACGAACGTCACCGTCACCGTTACGAAGTGAACAACAACCTGCGTGACCAAATCGAAGCAGCCGGGCTGAGAGTCAGTGGTTTGTCCACTGATAAACGACTTGTGGAAGTGATTGAAATACCAGACCATCCTTGGTTCGTTGCTGGTCAGTTCCACCCCGAGTTCACGTCGACGCCTCGGGACGGCCACCCGTTGTTCACAGGTTTTGTGGCGGCGGCCGGCAAATACCAAAAAGAAAACCACTAATTTCTATAAATGGGGCACCTAACCTCCCGTGGGTTCCCCAAACAATTGTTGAGGAAAAAACATGGCGAAGATCACTCGCATTATCGGACGCGAAATTCTGGACTCGCGCGGCAACCCCACTGTAGAAGCAGATGTGTATCTGGACAGTGGTGTAATGGGCCGTGCCACTGCACCTTCCGGCGCCTCTACTGGCTCCCGCGAGGCCCTGGAACTGCGTGACGGCGACAAGTCCCGTTATCTGGGCAAAGGTGTACTGAAAGCCGTTGCCGCCGTCAATGACGTAATCGCGCCAGCCCTGCTGGGTCAGGACCCTCTGGCTCAGTCCGACATCGATGACATCATGATCAAGCTGGACGGTACCGAGAACAAAGAAAATCTCGGTGCAAACGCCATTCTGGCGGTGTCTCTGGCAGTAGCCAAAGCCGCTGCCGCAGAGAAAGGTGTTGCACTTTACGAGCACATTGCCGATCTGAACGGCACCTCCGGCCAGTATTCCATGCCGGTTCCCATGATGAACATCATCAACGGTGGTGAGCATGCTGACAACAACGTCGACATTCAGGAATTCATGGTACAGCCCGTGGGTGCAGAGAGCTTCAAAGAAGCCCTGCGTATGGGTGCGGAAATTTTCCACAGCCTGAAAAAGGTGTTATCTGCCAAAGGTCTGAACACTGCCGTGGGTGACGAAGGTGGCTTTGCACCTAACCTGAGTTCAAACGCCGAAGCGCTGGCTGTAATTGTTGAAGCGGTGGAAAAAGCCGGTTACACCATGGACAAGGACATCACCCTAGCACTGGATTGTGCCGCTTCTGAATTCTATAAAGACGGCCAGTACAACCTGTCCGGTGAAGGCAAAACCTTCGATTCTGAAAGCTTTGGTGACTACCTGGCCGACCTGGCCAACCAATACCCGATTGTGTCCATCGAAGACGGTCTGGACGAAAGCGACTGGGATGGCTGGGCCAGCCTGACCAGAAAAATTGGTAGCAAGGTGCAATTGGTTGGAGACGACCTGTTCGTAACCAACACCAAAATTCTTAAACGCGGCATCGAAAACGGTATCGGTAACTCCATCCTGATCAAGTTCAACCAAATCGGCTCACTTACCGAAACCCTGAACGCCATCAAGATGGCCAAAGACGCGGGCTTCACGGCTGTTATCTCTCACCGTTCCGGTGAAACTGAAGATGCCACCATTGCCGATCTGGCTGTTGGTACCGCTGCGGGTCAAATCAAGACCGGCTCCCTGTGCCGCTCTGACCGTGTTGCCAAATACAACCAGTTACTGCGCATTGAAGAAGCTCTGGGCAGCGCCGCGGTATATCCGGGTCGCAAAGCCATTAAGGGCCAGTGAGCATAGCTTATTTAGCCGATTGATATAATAAAGGCCGGCAGCCAAAAACTGCCGGCTTTTTTGATCTTTGATGTCCGGCATTACCCTTCCTGAACTAAAGCAAGCTTGGCGGCAATGCGGTTTTGCTGGTACCTTAGCAAAATCACTAACCCAAATTTTGCGTTTTAATGGTGCCCGGCCCGGATCCCCTTTCTTCACAAACCGATTTTTTCGCTAACCCAGGCGAATCAGTCACGCAGCAGCCACAATTTGCCGAGTTGTGCAATGCGTTGTATGAGCGGGAGCTGCGCTATCTGGCCAACCAGGGTCCTTCCCAACCACGGCTGTTGAAGCGCCGCCTGAGTGGCTTAAGCCACCACGTAAAACGTGCCGCCTACTTCCTCGCCAGCAACAGCTACCCGATTGATGTCGACAGCCATAACGCCAGCTGGCAGGCCCGTCAGGCAAACCGAAGTCCGGCCCGCACTGCCGATAGCGACAAAACCGCGGAATGGTTCAGACGCTACGCCCAGCATGGGCTGGTAGTGTGTATTCGGGTTCAGCAACTCGACAATGAACATATTGAGTTGGATTCGATAGATCGGGTACAAACGGAAAGCCGCTCGCTACACGTAAACAAGCATGGCTGGTTCAGTTTTGACGGCGAATATCTGGATACGCCAGATTCAGCTAACACCCAAAAGCAGTTATTGAAACCCTCAAAACCGGTGATGACCGCTGCCTGCTGCGGCCACAGTTGGAACCACAAAGGGAAAATTTCACCACGGGCACTAACCTTGAGAGAAATGCTGCTTTCCACCCAAATTGACTGGAAACATTTCCGGCTCCCCACAATTTAAAAATCTCGTTCATCAACCCGGGGCCAACCAAAACCATTATAACTAATTGTTATATCGGAACCCGTAAACAATGGTTGACCTCAGAGGCCGGCATCGTTACATTGTCAAACCACAAACGGCGCAGATTAAAACAGCTTTAAAAAGGCATTAACAAAATGATGCAAAGCGTTCTACTCACTCTTCTACTCCTTATGGCAGCGAGATTGCACGGGTAGATTGCGCCAACGAATGACTACAAAAAAACCCGTGCTCAGCACGGGTTTTTTTTTAATTAACCAAAAACAATACACGAGTGACAGCCATGACCAACCAGGTAAAAATCTTTGATACCACCTTGCGTGACGGCGAACAGGCATTACCTGCCAGTTTGAGTGCCAAAGAAAAACTGCAGATTGCGCTGGCACTCGAACGTTTGGGTGTCGACATCATTGAAGCCGGTTTTCCGGTTTCCTCCCCCGGCGACTTCCGTTCAGTGCAAATGATTGCCCGCGAAGTAAAAAATTCCATCGTTTGCGGCTTGTCTCGGGCCCTGAAGCCGGACATAGATGCCTGTGGCGAAGCACTGAAAGTGGCTGAACAATTCCGTATTCATACCTTTATTGCCACCTCCGACATACATGTGGGCGCCAAGCTGAAAAAGTCCCAGGAAGAAGTCGTCGAAATGGCGGTGAACGCCATTAAACACGCCCGACGTTATACCGACGATGTGGAATTTTCCTGTGAAGATGCCGGGCGTACCCACATCGATTATTTGTGCCGCATGGTGGAAGCCGCCATTAACGCCGGTGCCACTACGGTAAACATCCCCGACACCGTGGGTTACACCACACCTACCGAATTTGGCGGCATAATTCAGCAATTGTTCAACCGGGTGCCCAATATCGACAAAGCCACCATTTCTGTACATTGCCATAACGACCTGGGCCTGGCCGTTGCCAACTCGCTGGCGGCAGTGGAACAGGGTGCCCGCCAGGTGGAATGTACTATTAATGGCATCGGTGAACGGGCCGGAAACTGTTCGCTGGAAGAAATTGTCATGATCCTGAAAACCCGGCAGGCCATGCTGGGGATGGACACCAACATTGAGTCCAGCGAAATTTTTCGCACTTCCAAGCTGGTCAGCCAGTTGTGCAATATGCCGGTCCAGTCCAACAAAGCAATCGTAGGTGCCAATGCGTTCAGCCACTCTTCCGGTATTCATCAGGATGGCGTTCTGAAAGCCCAAAACACCTATGAAATCATGACCCCTGAGAGTGTTGGCATTAATAAAAACAACCTCAACCTGACCTCCCGTTCCGGCCGCCATGTCATCAAACATCGCCTGAATGAGTTGGGCTATAAGCCAGAAGATTATGATCTGGAAGCCGTTTACAGCGACTTTTTAAAACTGGCTGACAAAAAGGGCCAGGTGTTTGACTACGACTTGGAAGCACTGTTGTTCTTTGACCAGCAAAAGCACGATCAGGAACACTACCAGTTGCAGTATCTGCACGCCAATTCCGGTCGCAACATCATTCCAAGTGCCACCGTCAGCCTGACCGTGGGCGATACCCTGGTTACCCAGACCGCCATCGGTAATGGCCCGGTAGACGCGGCCTTTAACGCCATCATCACCATTCTGGGGCATGATGATTTGGAAGTGGTCGACTTTAAGCTGGATTCAAAAGGTGAAGGCGCCGATGCCCTTGCGCAGGTCAGCGTGATCGCCGAGTACAAGGGCCGCCGTTTCCACGGCATAGGCCTGGCGACCGACATTGTTGAAGCCGGCGTGAAAGCCCTGATTTATGTAATGAATAATACCTATCTGGCCGATCAGATTGATCAGCAAAAAAACCAACAAGAACGTGTTGCAGGAGTATAAATGAGCCAATTTAACATTGCGGTGCTGGCTGGAGACGGCATCGGGCCGGAAGTCATGCAGGAGGCCAATAAGGTCCTGGATGCGATTGAAACCAGATTCGATGTCACCTTCAACCGAAACGCTTATCCGGTAGGCGGCTTCGCTATCGATACCGAAGGTGAAGCACTGCCGCCGAAAACCCTGGCAGGCTGTGAAGCCGCTGACGCCATTTTATTTGGCTCTATTGGCGGCCCCAAGTGGGATACCCTACCGCTGGAAAAGCGCCCGGAGCGCGCCGCACTTCTGACTCTGCGCAGCCATTTTGATCTGTTCAGCAATCTGCGCCCGGCACGCATTTATCCTGGTCTGGAGCATCTTTCTCCGCTTCGTGCCGACATTGCAGCCAGCGGCGTCGATGTACTGGTTGTGCGCGAGTTGACCAGCGGCATCTATTTCGGTCAGCCCAAGGGGATGCAGGGCGAAGGTGAAGAAGAATTTGCCTTTGATACCATGCGCTATTCCCGTCGCGAAATCCGTCGAATAGCGATTGCCGCGTTTGAAGCAGCACAGAAGCGCCGGGGTAAAGTGACCTCGGTCGACAAAGCCAACGTGCTGGTTTGCAGCCGTTTATGGCGTGAAGTTACCGAAGAAGTTGCAAAGCAATACCCCGATGTGGAACTGGAGCATATCTACATCGATAACGCCACCATGCAGGTGATGAAAAACCCGGCACAATTCGACGTGATGCTGTGTTCAAATCTGTTTGGCGACATCATTTCCGACGAGTGCGCCATGATGACTGGCTCCATGGGGCTGCTGGCCTCTGCGAGCATGAACGAAGATGGCTTCGGCCTGTACGAGCCCGCAGGCGGTTCGGCCCCGGACATTGCCGGGCAAGGCATTGCCAACCCCATCGCCCAGATCCTGTCTGCAGCCATGATGCTGCGCTTCAGCCTTAATCAACAGGCAGCGGCAGATGCCATTGAACAGGCCGTAGTTCGCACGCTGGAAGACGGCGTACTGACTGGCGAGTTGTTGAACTCAGACCAGCGCCATAACGCCGCATCGACTGCCCAGGTTGGCGATGCAATTGTGAAACACATTTTGAGTCAGGAGTAACCGAACATCATGGCCAAGACCTTATACGATAAAGTGTGGCAGGCCCACATCGTCGATCAGATTGGTGAAGACAGCCTGATCTACATTGACCGCCACCTGATCCACGAAGTGACCTCTCCCCAGGCGTTCGCTGGCCTGAATGAAAAAGGCCGTAAAGTACGCCGCCCGGACCGCACCATTGCGACCATGGATCACAGCATTTCTACCCGTTCACTGGCGCTGGACGCCTGCGGCCCGCAAAACCAGCTGCAACTGCAAACGCTGGCCAAAAACTGTGACGAACACAACATTCAGCTGTTTCCCGTAGGCCACCAGAAACAGGGCATTGTCCACGTTATGGGCCCGGAGCAGGGCCTGATTCTGCCCGGCATGACGGTTGTTTGCGGCGACTCCCATACTGCAACCCACGGTGCCTTTGGCGCGCTGGCGTTCGGTATCGGCACCTCGCAGGTAGAGCATGTTCTGGCCACCCAAACCCTCAAGCAAAGCCGCGCCAAAACCATGCAAATTCGGGTTGACGGCAAGCTGGCCACCGGCATTACCGCCAAAGATATTATTCTGGCCATTATTGGTAGAATCGGCCACGCCGGTGCTACCGGCCATGTGATTGAATACTGTGGTGAGGCCATCGAAAGCCTGACCATGGAAGAACGCATGACCATCTGCAACATGAGTATCGAAGCCGGTGCCAAAGCGGGTATGATTGCCCCTGATGAAACCACCTTCCGCTATCTGGAAGGACGCGAATATGCGCCCAAAGGGCAAGACTGGGAAGCCGCAATTGCGTACTGGAAAACCCTCAAAACCGACGAGGGTGCACAGTTCGACGCAGTTGTGGAATTGAATGGTAATGACATCGCTCCGCAGGTTACCTGGGGTACCAATCCGGGTCAGGTAATGGCCGTAGACGCGCCCGTCCCGGCTCCTGAGGACTTCAGCGATCCCATAGAACGCGAAAGCGCCAAAAAAGCGCTTGCCTACATGGGCCTGAACGCCGGTGACAAACTCAGCGATGTGGCCGTCAGCCATGTCTTTATCGGTTCCTGCACCAATGGCCGGATTGAAGATCTGCGCGCCGCCGCACACATTGCCAGCAAGGGTAAAGTGGCCGATTCGGTAACCGCCATCGTGGTACCCGGCTCCGGCCAGGTAAAGCGTCAGGCAGAAGAAGAAGGCCTGGACAAAATTTTTGAAGCGGCTGGCTTCGAATGGCGCCTGCCGGGCTGCTCCATGTGTCTGGGAATGAACGACGACATTCTCACCGCGGGTGATCGTTGTGCCTCCACCAGCAACCGTAACTTTGAAGGCCGTCAGGGTCGCGGTGCACGCACCCACCTTGTTAGCCCTGCCATGGCTGCAGCCGCTGCGCTTCGCGGGCATTTTGCCGACGTAAGAGACTTCCAGGAGTAGAACATGAGCACAGAACACCAAGGTTTTTCCGTTCACAAAGGCCGTGCCTGCCCGCTGGATCAGGCCAATGTGGATACCGACCAAATCATACCCAAGCAGTTTTTGACCGGGGTAACCCGTGCAGGCTACGGCAAACACCTGTTTCACGACTGGCGTTATCTGGATTTGCATGAGCAGGAGCCCAACCCGGAATTTGAGCTGAACAAACCTGAATATCAGGGCGCCTCAATTCTGTTGGCACGGGAAAACTTCGGCTGCGGTTCCAGCCGTGAGCACGCCCCTTGGGCACTGGCAGATTTTGGTTTTGCCGTGATCATCGCCACCAGCTTCGCCGACATTTTTTACGGCAACTGCATCAACAACCAACTGTTGCCGGTAGCCCTGAATTCCGCTCAAATGGACCAGTTGTTTGCCGCCGTTGCAGCAGATCCCGGTGTCGAAATCACCGTTGACCTGCCTGCTCAACAGGTGGTCGCAGGTAGCCTGACATTCGGCTTCGAACTGGCCGAACACCACAAAAACAACCTGCTTAAAGGGCTGGATGCCATTGGCCAGACACTGGAACTGGCACCACAAATCGAAGCCTACGAACAACAGCAACCAGCCTGGTTGTAGTTGTCAACAAACACATAAGCTCACAAAGGGCGCCGTATGGCGCTCTTTGCATTTTGGTTGCCAATAGAGTCAATATCCCCGCACTTTTCTACTTTTGAATAACCGCTTATAAAATCAAACTTATCCACTTTGTACATCTCTGTGATATTATCCGGCCTATCTGGTCCGACCCTATCCACAGCATCACTCTTTGCAGTTTTAAGAGGTAAGTTTCAATGCTCAAGAACATTTCCATTGATGAACTGAAACCGGGAATGTATGTCAATCAGGTCATACGCCAGTCCGGACGACTTAAAATGCGCTCCAAGGGTGTGGTAAAAACCCAGTCAGTGGTAGAAATGCTCAAAGCCAAAGGGATTCTGGAACTGGAAATTGACCTTTCCCGCAGTCAGATGGCCACTCCCGAAACAACACTGGCAGCCGATAAAAAGCCCCTCCAGAAAGCTGCGCATAAGGCCAGGCTGTCACCATCGCAAGCGCTTAATGCCGCTAACGAGCTGCACCAGCAAGCGGTCAGCATTCAGCGCGGACTGTTGCGCGCATTAAAAAATGGCGCCGCTTGCGACATGGAATCCGCTACAAAACTGTCAGGCCAAATCATCAGCAGTGTACTGGAGAACCCCAGTGCCCTCTCATGTCTTGCACACATCAAGGACAAAGACCAGTATTTACTTGAGCACTCTATTAACTGCTGCATTCTGATGGCTATATTTGCCAGCCATCTTGGCTATGATCAAGCAACAACAGAGCAGGTCTGTCTCGGTGTCTTGCTCATGGATTTGGGCATGTCGGAAGTACCTGATGCCCTGCGTTGTCAGGGTACAAAACTGTCGGCAGAGCAATGGCAACAGATCCAGGCACACGTCACCAAGGGAACAGAAATGGTTGAGACGGCCGGTTGCGTACCGGAACTGGTTCTGACTGTCATCCAGCAACACCATGAACGACAAGACGGCACGGGTTATCCGGCGGGCTTAAGTGGCGATGAGATCTCAGAATTCGCCCGCATGGCCGCCATCGTCGACTCCTACGACGCCATGATCTCCCAGCGCAGCCATCAGAATTCTGTCACGCCCGCTCTGGCACTCAAACGCCTGACCAAGGAAAAAGGCCTGGATCAGACGCTGGTCAAACAGTTCATTCAATGTCTGGGCGTGCATCCGGTTGGCTCATTAGTGAAGCTGAAAAGCGGTAAGCTGGGCATTGTTACCCAGCTTGGTAAGAGCGACCTGCTAAAGCCGGTGATAATGACCTTTTATAACGTAAACGCTGGGCATTACAGCGAAATCAAACAGCTTGATCTGAGCCGTGCTGACGACGACATTGTCAGTGTGGTTCGACCGGACGAATTCGGGATTAACCTGCCCAAATTTTTCCGCGACGTGTTCCTGCATCAGATACCGGACAAATAATTAACGGGTGGCGCTTCACCAGTCGGTCAACGCCGCCATACTGAATATTTCTCCGTGGAACGAAAGAATCACCCGCTGCGCTTCAATATTCACAATCTGGACTTCCTTGGTGATCCAATCCCCTTCTCCCAGTTGGTTTCCATTAACCCGCACCCAGCGATCTGCAGAGCGTGATGCGTACATATGGGCACTGAAGCTCATGGATGGCAGCCGTGTCAGTGTGTTCACCGGCAGTTGATCAACCCTTGGAACATCTTCGTAAACATTGACTCGCGTATTCCTAATGGGGTCAGGATCCTGCTCCGCCTTTTCCAGTTCCGCCACCGCTTCGTTGAACCGGGCCATCAGCTCAGGTGAAACTTTAACTGCTCCTTCTTCGGGTTGCCGATTGATGATTTGCCCTTCGGAAACTGAACTCTCCCGTTGCACTTGCTGAGGTTCAGCATAAACGGGCTGCGAACTGACTGGCTCCCGCGCCATGCGGGCAAGCTGCTCTTCGGCTTTTACTTGAGCAACCTCATCCTGCTGACTTGCCAAATCGTCTTGGGGGATGGCTGGTTTGTGTCTGGCGGTCACAGTCTCGGCTACGGGTGTGTGCTGCTTAGGAGCGGTGGCCGCTGCCAACGGGGCTGGCCTGTGCGGTTCGAAAACACTGACCAATCCTGGCCACCAGTTCTGAGGTGTGGCGGCTGTATAACCTATTCCAACCCCACCAGCGATCAGAATTGCCACTACCAGATATTGCCTGGCATACACTTTCCACACGGACGGCAGCCCCTGTACCGTGGGTAAAAACAGACTGCGGTTGAACTGATCAGAGAGACTGCGATCAAAACTTGCCGAAGTATCATGATGCCCCCGCAGCAACGCCTGCGTCTGGGTTTTGGGCCGCACATTCACCGCAATTTCTACCGTTTGTTCCGGGTCAATCTCGACTTCCTGCACGCCCATTTCCGCCAGCCCCTGAACCATGGCGCTACTCGATACCAGCCCGGATTTGCGAATTTTAACCGGGCCATTCTGGCGGGTGATATGTTCAATGACCATTCCTGGTCTTAACTCACTGATGGCGATCCGCTCAGACATACCATTTCCCCAGTCCAAACCCAATCGCTATCGAGACCACAAAAAGCGCAGCCAAAATCAGTGAATACTCGCCCTGGATGCGTTGGGATACGACATCTTCCCCAAGGATCTGCTCTGCAGCTGCAATAAAGATGGGCTTTTTTACTTCAGCATGCTGTTTGGTGAAACTCAGTGTTAATGCTCTGTCACACAACAAATTGATCACTCTGGGGATCCCCCCCGTTATCTGATGAATTGCCCGTAATGTAGCCTTACTGAAAATACTCACATCCCCACCGGCAACACCCAAACGGTGCGCAACGTAAGCACTCACTTCCGGTGCGGTTAGCGGCAGTAAGTGATAACGGGCGGTGATACGCTGGGCAAGCTGCCGCAATTCATTGCGCTTGAGCAACTGCTGCAATTCAGGCTGACCAATCAAAACGACCTTCAACAGTTTTTCGCGGTTGGTTTCCAGGTTGGTCAATAACCTCAGTTGCTCGAGCACTTCCGGCAACAAATGCTGCGCTTCATCAATCATAAGCACGGTGTTAATACCGGCGTCATGATTTTCCGCCAGCTTGGCCAGTATGCAATCGGTAAAGTATTTAAGGCTGGCTTTGCCGCCATCATAGCCAATACCCAGCTCATCGCAGACCGTCGCCAGCAATTCAATTGCCGACAAGGTAGGGTTAAGGATCACGGCAACCTGGGTATTGTCCGGCAACTGCTGCAACAGCTTTCTTGATACCGTGGTTTTGCCTGTTCCGACTTCACCAGTAAGCATGACAAAGCCTCCGCTTTCCCTTAGCCCAAATGTCAGGTGCGCCAGGGCTTCCTTGTGACGCGGGCTCATATAGAGGTAGTCCGGGTTAGGAGCGATCGAAAACGGGTTATCACTGAGGCCAAAATAGTTCAGATACATTCAGAGCTTAAGATAATTGTCAGACGCGAGTTAAACTAACGGCAGTATCAGAGGATGTCAAAATCTTCCGCTGAATTCGCCACAGTCACCTGATTCTCAGGCATAATACTGCGGGGTTGATCCAATTTACAGGGGTGACATGCAGGTATATTTGGTTGGTGGTGCAGTACGGGATGAACTACTGGGCCGCCCGGTATCTGACAGAGACTGGGTGGTAGTGGGCGCCACCCCCCAGAAAATGTTGGCGCAGGGGTTTACCCAGGTCGGTAAAGATTTCCCGGTATTTCTGCATCCGAAAACCCGGGAAGAATATGCGCTTGCCCGTACTGAGCGAAAAGCAGGCAAAGGTTATACCGGGTTTGTTTGCGACGCCAGCCCGGAGGTCACACTGGAACAGGACCTTCTCAGGCGCGACCTTACCATCAATGCCATCGCCAAAAGTGCATCAGGATCCATCATAGACCCCTATCACGGCCAGGATGACATCAGGCACAAGTGGCTTCGCCACGTCTCGGACGCATTTATTGAAGACCCATTGAGAGTGTTCCGGGTTGCCCGCTTCGCCGCTCGCTTCGCCCATCTGGGTTTTAATATCGCCCCGGAAACACTCAACCTCATGCAGTCGATGGCCTCGAGCGGTGAACTGAAAGACCTTTCCGCCGAGCGGGTCTGGCAGGAAACCCGCCGCAGCCTGATGGAGTCATCTCCACAGGTTTATTTCTCGGTTTTGGCCGAAGCCAACGCATGGCAGAACTGGTTTTCTGAGTTGCCGCAGCATGATGGGCTGCGATCCCAATACCTCAAACTCGCAGCAGAACAACAGATGTGTGAGGAACAGCGAATCGCCCTGCTGTGCTGTAACCTTTCGCCCGATAAGGCAATGGCCTGGTGCCGGCGTCTGAAAGTTCCAAATTCGGCTGCCGCAATGGCAAAACTGGCGTCCAGATTCAGCTCCGGCTGGCACACCCTGCCCTCATTCAACGCAAAAACAATGCTGACACTGTTCAACGACTGTGATGCATGGCGCAAGGAAGCTCGTTTCTTTTCACTGTTGGCAGTGTGGCAAATTGTAGCCGAGAGTCATAACGTTGACGGTCACACGCTAAAAGCCATCGTGGGCAATATACACAAAGCGCTGACCGCGGCTAAAAAAATCGATATTGCAGCTATACTTTCAACGGGTGTACAAGGGCCTGCCATCAAACAGGCCATTGAACACGCCAGACTTGAGGCTATTGAAAATATCCTCGGTAACTAGGGTGTGTTGCCACTTTGGGTGGTACAATGCGCCGCATTCTTGCCTTGACTGATTTACCTATGACATTTGAACAACTTGAGCTTGACGATAGCCTTTGTCAGGCAGTAGCCGACATGGGCTTTACCAAACCCACCAGCATTCAGTCTCTGGTGATCCCTGCTGCCATGGAAGGGCGGGATATTCTGGCGTCGGCACCTACCGGTACAGGCAAAACGGCAGCCTTCCTGCTGCCTGCCTGTCAGTACCTGCTCGACTTTCCCCGCCAGGAGCCCGGCGCTACCCGAATTCTTATCCTCACCCCTACCCGTGAACTCGCAATCCAGGTTTACGAACAGGCGTGCCAGATAACCCGCCATACCGAACTGGTGTGTGGTGTGATTACCGGTGGTATCAACTACGGAACAGACAAGGAAACTCTGGGACAAAACCTCGACATCCTGGTTGCCACCCCAGGGCGCTTGTTTGAGCACGTTGAGAAAGAATCGGCCGATTGCCGTGCTATTGAGTGCCTGATCCTCGACGAAGCAGACAGAATGCTCGATATGGGATTTGCCGGTATCGTAAATCAGATCGCGGCCGAAGCCCGTTGGCGCAAACATAATATGCTGTTTTCTGCGACTCTGGAAAGTGGCGGTGTAAAACGGTTTGCCAAAGAGATCCTCAATGATCCGGTTTTGCTTGAAGCCGACCCTTCACGCAAAGAAAAGGCAAAAATTCACCAGTGGTACCACCTGGCCGACAACCTGGAACACAAACGTGCTCTGCTTGTACACATTCTGAAAAACCAAGTTACCAATGCCATTGTGTTTGTGAAAACCCGTGAACGCCTCCAGGAACTAAAGGGTTTTCTCGACAGCCAGCAGATCCCCGCGTGCTGGTTACAGGGCGAAATGCCACAGGATAAACGCAATGCAGCGCTGGCCAGGTTCAAGTCGAACGAAGTGCCTATTTTGCTGGCTACGGATGTTGCAGCGCGTGGCATTGACGTGCCCAACGTTAGCCATGTAATCAACTACGACATGCCCCGAACCGCTGACATCTATGTGCACCGGGTTGGGCGTACTGGCCGAGCTGGTGCCAAGGGTACAGCCATTTCGCTGGTAGAAGCGCACGATTTTGAAATGGTGGGTAAAGCCAGCCGCTACAGTGGCGAAACTCTTAAAGCCAGGGTCATTGACGAACTCAGGCCCAAAAACAAGACCCCAAAAGTCCCTAAAAAGAAGAAAAGCAAAAAGTCGGCGGCAAAAAAATCACCAAAATCCAGAGGGTAATTGCACATGGCATTTCCAGACAAAATCGTGCTGGCGTCGGGTAACGCCGGCAAGGTTAAAGAATTCTCGCAGTTATTCAGAGACCTTAATGTAACCATCATTCCACAAGGGGAACTGGGCGTTGCAGAAGTTCCGGAAACTGGCACCACCTTTGTCGAGAATGCCATTATCAAAGCCCGCCACGCCGCCCGCGAGACCGGCCTGCCCGCCATTGCAGACGACTCAGGGCTGGTTGTTAACGCACTTGGTGGCGCTCCGGGCATCTATTCATCGCGCTTTGCCGGAGAACAGGCGTCCGACCAGGACAATGTGGCGTTATTACTTGAACGTATGGAAGGTGAACTGGACCGACGGGCGCACTTTCTGTGTATGCTGGTATTCATGCGCCAGGCGGATGATCCGGTGCCCCTGATCAGCCAGGGCCACTGGCACGGCACCATTACCCAGGAGGCCGCTGGCCTTGGTGGCTTTGGTTACGACCCGGTATTTTTTGTTCGTGCACACAACTGCACTGCAGCGGAAATGGACAAGCAGCAAAAAAATGCATTGAGTCACCGTGGACAGGCCATGGCGTTTCTGCTCGAACAGATGAGACAGACTTTTGCGTAATCCACCGCTTGGGCTTTACATCCACATTCCCTGGTGCGTGCAGAAATGCCCCTATTGTGACTTCAATTCCCATGGCATGAAATCCAGTATTCCGGAGCAGGAATACGTCAGTCATTTGCTCGCCGATCTGGCCGAGGATGCAAAACGAATTGGCGCCCGTCCCGTTCAAAGCATTTTTATTGGCGGCGGCACGCCGAGCCTGTTTTCCGAATCCGCAGTGGAAAAACTGCTCAGTGGTGTCCGCCAGCGCATTAATCTTGCTGCGAATGCAGAAATCACGCTGGAAGCCAACCCGGGTACGGTGGAAGCGGGCCGTTTTTCGGGCTATGCCGAAGCAGGTGTAAACCGAATTTCCATCGGCGTCCAAAGCTTTCAGCAGCAGCATCTTGAAGCACTGGGCCGAATTCACGATTCACAGCAGGCCCTGCAAGCCATTCAGCAGGCCCATCTGGCAGGCCTTAACAGCTTTAATACCGACCTGATGCACGGTTTACCCGACCAGAGTCTGGACAATGCACTGTCTGATCTGCACACCGCAATTCAGCAACGCCCACAGCATATTTCCTGGTATCAACTGACGATTGAACCAAACACGCCGTTTTATTCCAAACCGCCTAAATTGCCTGATGACGACATATTGTGGGACATTCAAAGTGAAGGGCACAGGCGGCTCAGTGAGGCTGGCTATCAACAATACGAAATTTCCGCCTACAGCCAGCCCGGAAGTCAGTGTCAGCACAATCTGAATTACTGGCGCTTTGGTGACTACCTCGGCATAGGTTGTGGCGCTCACGGAAAGATTACCGACACGCAACAGGGAACCATTACCCGTACCGTGAAGGTGAAGCACCCAAGAGGTTACATGGAACTAACCCGCCCATACCTGGACCATAGCACCCGGGTTGAAGAGGAAGACCTGCCGTTTGAATTTTTCATGAACAGGTTCAGGCTGGTTGAACCCTGCCCAACTGACGACTATCCTGCACTCACCGGTCAGGCGCTTCCCGATACCATTCACGCAGCGCTGGAAAAAGCGCAACAGCAGGGGTTGCTTGAGATAGACGCAAACTCATGGCAGGTAACGCCATTGGGCAGGCGTTACCTCAATAGCCTGCTGGAGGCGCTGGTTTAACCCGCCCTAAAGCACAGCCCTTCAGTCTGGCCTGATTAGCGATCCGACGTAATAACATTGTAAGGTTCAAACTGCGGAATTGAACGGCGTAGTTTCTCCTCGGTATTGTCCAGCTGCTTGAGCTTGTCACAAAACCACTGGGCCTTATTACGCAGGCTTGATGCCCGAGGCCCGACACCCCGTTCAATCTGTTCACCCACCGCCTCAAGTTGACGGGTGAGTTCCTCTACTTTCTCGGAACTGAGTTCGGTATTGTTGGTATTGATGCCACTGATGGCCGACAGGATCCCGCCGATTGACGTTGAAATGGCTTCTTCGAGCTGAGCTTCAATTTCGCTGTCAACAAATTCATCCACACTCTCCAACGAGCCGGGGCCGATAAAATAATGATTGCTGGCATGCCGGAATTTTTCTTTTACCCTCGCCTTGACTCTCTGCATAGCAGAACGCAGCTTCTCGTAAGACTCGTGATCACTGCCCACCAAGCCTAAATACACATGGTCGATGGTTTCGATAGCGAGATCGACGCCTTCCGTCGCCAAAATGATCATCTTAGGTACTACATAATGCAGGCCCGCGGCGTATTCATGCAGCCAGATTTTCTGTTGATCATCCAGATTCTGCCAGCGCCCCTGAATGAACAACCGGGACTGATCATTGATTTGAACCAGCGTCCGGCTTTTGTCCATCACCCGGATTTGATGCTCATTCACCACGAGACCATAGGCAAAATCGATGTCACAGGTGAACTCTGCCCGGGCACTGAAAGACCAGCAAATCAAACAAAAACAGGCGAGCCGGTTTGAAAAAAGAAGGTTTATCATTTTCATATGGTCAGTGTGTATACCAAGTGAAAAAATTGAAAGTCGGTATGAGCCCAACCAGCTAAAATTCAGGTTAAATTCTCACCCTGCCACATTCTGTTATTCTTCGGTATAGGTGCGGACCAGCCTGACATAAACGTAGCGGTCTTTTTGTTTTAGCGAATGACTGGCATTAAAAAACGCCACCACCCAGGCCCGCTCCGGGTCGGTTGCGGAAGGTGTCGAACTCCAGAAGTCGTCCTCGGGCGTCTGTGGAAACCACTCCGCATTGATGGAAGGGCGAACACATGCCCGTTCTGTAATGCTGGCCAGTTCCTTAATGTTTGGCAATCGCCAGCCTTTCAAATCATCGTGGCTGGCCTGCTGGGCCAACTCCAACGCCTCCTGCCAGGTGTATTTTTCTGCCTCACCCAAACAGGTCGCACCGTTCCAGATCTGGCCCAGCGCACAGCGTTGCCATACCAGCCCCGTTGCGACATGCCAGACTTCCCCCCCGCTCAAATCCGTCAGGCTGTCTGTTGCGGTAGTTTCGGGGCTGTCAGGTAAACACGTTTGAGCTGCCACTCCCAAAGAACACAAGAGTAAAACGGCATTTATCAAAAACTTCACAGTAGGTTACCTCCCCGCCCTGACTAAACGGATCCGGGCAGCGCTTGCCTTGTTAAGGAAACTGTCCACTCCGGAAACAAAATCCAGTGCCCAGGCATTCTGTGCCTGGTCGTTGAGCACGCCGTCAGCACCGGGCTGATTGGTCCAGTACCACAACTCGCCCTCACTGATACGGCCGGTATAGGGAAAATAGTCCGGGTCCAGCATCGCGCCGTCCACAAGCCCAAAATGCATTATGCTCATCAACTCAAAGTGGGTCGGTAATCGCCAGTCGTAGAAGCCACACAACCCCTGGCTGTTGATGGTATCGACAAACGCTTCAGTATTGCATTCACTCAATGTACATACGGCATCGTCGCCGTGCAGTTCGCCCTCAGCCCCCCCATTGTCGGCACTGGCGTACCAGGAATACAGGTTGTCGGTATCCTGTAGCCCGCCGTCGTCGGTTTTGACCTCCCACACCAACCCGGTTACGTTGTCACGCACACAACTCCAGTCTGAGCCGCTGTCATCCTGTTGTTCACCAAATTCATCCAGGCGGGTGAAATCAAAACCCGCGAGGCCACGGCCCGCCTTTTCAATCAAGCCATTACTTGCAATCACATCCTGCCCACGCTGGGCATCCTGACCTGGAAAGGCGTTCTGGTGGGTTTGGGTTATGTCATTGTCAGTTGCCTGTATGCTTATCCCGGTGTCATTCATCACTGGCGTCGGAAACGGCCTTACAGCCACAGTGATCAGCTTCTCTACCCGGTTGTTGTTGGCGTCGGTCACCTGCAAAGTCACAGTAATTTCTGTGAGCTCATCCACTTCCGGTGCCACCGCAAATGTGGACAATGAAGTGGGAGACTGAATCGTAAAATCCAGCTGGCCGTCCGGGATCCACTGCACCTCAAGAGGATGGGCTCCCGGCACCGTGGTTGAGGCTTCGCCGTTAAAAATGATTGGCTCACCACTGAACACGCCCTGATTCAAACCCACATCCACCACAGGCAGCGTTTCCGATGCCGACTGAACGTGAAGGGCCACAGAGCGTCTATCTGTAGCGCCTTCTTCATCCGTAATCGTAAGTTCAAACACCAGCGTCTGGGACTGATTCGCAATCGGGGTAACAAAGCTGAGTGTTGGCTGGTTGGTCACTGCATCGGCCACCACGTCAGTGCCTGACGTCTGCTCCCAGTGCCACGAAGAAATCGGGTTTTGCTGATTACTGGTGTCGGCATCGCTGCTGGCACTGCCATCCAATGTCACCGCCACGCCTGCAGGAAAATAATTGGTCGGCAAGCTGCTCCACTGTGGAACCTGAATGTCGGCAACCGGCAGGGCGTTGTCCGGCACCACAATCACAATCAACGTATCCGAAGCCGTGTTCCCCTGATCGTCAGTAACCCTGACCGTAAAGGTATAGTCAGTTTCTACGCTCACAATAGGAGCGGTAAAGATAGCATCTGCCGCGCCAGTATCAGGGTGGACAATGGATAAGGCCGGTGAGACTGTCCAGCGATAAGTCAATGTTTCACTGTTTCCACTGACTGTTGCACTCAGGGTAGCTACACTCTGCTCAGTCACTTCCCTGTCTGCTCCGGCGTTAATATAAAGCACCGTGGAGGAAGAACTTTCTGCTCCTCCCCCGCAGGCTGAAACCAAACCGGCACAACCAATGGCTATCAAGGCCGTATAAAACCACCGTATTGACGATGAAAACTGCATTTGTTCACCTACAAACTGCTTTTCTGCGGGTCCGGGGAGATTCCACCGTGCCCCAAATTTGTTTCAGACGCGGCTGACGCGTTCCTGTTCTTCCGTTTGCCACACCTGCAACGCTTCCAGCTGCTTTTTCCCCGTTGCCACATCGGTCATGTCATAAATCATCATACTGATAAAGTCGACATTTCCGGTTGAGGACACCAGTGGGGCCAGGGTGATGTTTTGATACATAAAAGGTTCACTGCCGGTAATCGGCCGATAATTATGAAACTTAAACAGGTAGGGGCGCTGCTCCCAGGTCATAAATGCCCGGGTCTTGAGCTCGAATACCGGCTTGGCTTTCTGGCTGAACCATGCAGCGTTGATATCCGGAAACAACTCAAATAGCGTCTTGCCGCGAACCATACTGGGTAACCTGCCACTGTGACTCTCCATGAAGCCGTTCCAGATCCGAATTCGGTAATCCCTATCCAGCACCACAATACCAACATCGACAGATTGCAGCATGTCCATCATCCAGTGAAAAGTCTGTAGCTCCCCTGCATCATCCTGGCTCATTGTCACTCCTCCAGCAAATGCGCCAATTTAGCGTTCATTGTCGCCATAGAATCTTCGGTAAACAGCATAATCAGGTCGCAATGTACGTCGTACCCTTCCAGCCCATAACTGATTTCAATAGCCAGCGTTTTACGCCAGCGCTTTGAAGTAACTGACGTAATTTCGGTAATGGCCTGATGCTGCCCCAGTACCACCGGATGCCCCTGGCTAAACTTCACGTCCATTTGCTGTGCCAGCCCCTCCAGGCAAGTTCCTATCAGGATGCTGGCCGCATCCATCAGCAATTCAAGCTGAACCTGATCGTCGACATCCTGCTGAACATTAAAAATTTTCGCCACGTCATCAAAACTGGAGTCGCTGAGAATACATAAGGCTTCTCCCCGGATCCCCGGCCCGACAAAGCCCTGACAGACAGCGGACACTCTCTCATGACTGTCAATATCGGTAAGCATCATATGCATTTCCGATACTTCAATTAAATTCACGTTCGGGATGGGGAGCTGAACAAACACATTCATGATGCGAGCCAGATGGTCGCCTGCCTGCCCCATGGCTATGTTGGCGATTTCCTGATAACAATCCCGAACTTTGGGGTCCAGTTCACTACAATCTGTTTCTTCGGAGGAACTTTGGGGCGAAAAGATACCGTGGCGTTTAAGAGCTTCCTGGAGTGCATCCGGCCGCACCGGCTTGTGAATGAAATCGATGGCTCCCAATGAGGTAACACGCTCAAGAGCAGCAGGCTGAATGTCGCCGGAAATAACGATGGTGCGGGTGGGAAAGCCAAATTCCCTGATGGCTTTTAATGTCTCATAGCCGTCCAGTACCGGCATATTCAAATCAAGTAAGAGCAAGTCTCCCTTGCCCTGCTGCAACAGGTCCAGGGCTTCTTCGCCGTGGCGGGCAAAATGAACGGAGACCGGCCAATCCTGTGGCAGACATTTGGCAACCTGTTTTCGGGCCACCAGCGAATCATCACACACCAGAACAGAATACATTTGTGAGACTTCAACTCCTCGCATTTCGGTCAGCACCTACTGCAGAACTGCGTTACGGACGCTTGCAGGCAATACTGCCATGTATTGCCGCTTCAAACCAGTGTATCGGCAGGCGCTAGCAAATCTTCAGTGCCTAAGTGGAAAGAGGAATTGAATGCGAAACGAAATTTATGAAGGGCCGCCAGTGCAAATCAGGCTGGTGAGCAGGCCCTTGCTGGCTATTTGTGCTCAGCGTAATTTTGCCAGTAAGCGGTATAGTAGCGGCGACTGATTTTAATTTGGCTGCCATCGTCCATAGCCAGATAATACGTATTGGGAGCCTGGCAGGAAAGGTTCTCCACATGCTGACGGTTTACCACAATTGAGCGACTCACACGCACAAAGTCCTCACTGTCGAGCCGCTTCACCAGTTCTGTTAACGTACTTCGGATTATGTGATTTTCACCGGCTGTATAAAGGCACATATAGTCACCCGCGGCTTCTATCCAGCGAATGTCCGCCGGATGGACACAATACCAGCCCTTGTCAGTACGTACGCCCAGCATCCCTGGACGCTCTGATGATTCACAGCGTTTGCGCAGCATTGAAACCAAATCTTCCTGGCTTACGCCAAGATGCCGGGTCAGCCCTGAGCAAAGCCGCGAGTACTGCGATCGGTTTCGCTGCTTTTCAATACCAGACATCACCCGAGTCAGGCAGTTAGCCAGGCTGGCTTCATCATAAGGCAACTGGAGAAAATCACAGGCTCGGAGTCCGAACGCATCCAGTGCATCGTGATTGCTTCCACCAATCACTACGCAGGGATGATCAATAACAACTGCAGGCGAAAGCCGGTTCAGTGTGGAACAATCGGCAAACAGCACCGCATCAGAGAAACTCACCAAAACCTCAGTAATTGATTGCAAGTCCTCGCACAGAAAAACCTGGGTTACATTTTCATGCTGTTCCAGTACCTCAGCCAGTGCCTGACGGTGAGGACTTCCATCTGACTTAATTACGGCTATCACCGATAAAACATCCCTTTCTACTGGTGGCACTGCATTCGCCACATTTACTGACTCTCTGGAAAAAAGGGCTGCCTCAAAACGAGGCAACCAAGCCTCCAGGGAAGTAGAGTTCGTTTTCATAGCCTGTGGCGTCATTACCGTTTGGCAGTAAGCGTTGTGGAATCTTTGTGCAATCTAGCAGCCAAAAAGTGTCCCGCCCTATCAGAGCCGTGGGTCACAGCAAAAGCCATCATGTCCTGACCATTGCAGACTAACCCCTTTTCCAAGGCTTCATATTTAAGACGGCTTTGCTTCACTGCCCTTTTTAAATCCAATACGTCGTTATCTTTGATGGCCTGGCAAATTTTAATCAGGTCGTTTTCCAGATGAGCTGGGTAAGACGTGGCATTTGCAGCTCCGGTCAGTAAAAAGGCACCCGCTATACTGGCAGCACAAAATCCAAAAGTACGGCGTAATAGGTTGTTGGTCATGGTTGTATCTCCTTAAAATGGTTTGGCTTGGCGGGTGAACATTGCAAAGCCAAGCTGCAGTGATAAGGTAGATAAAAAAAACCAAGCAAACATGCATTAAACGTCTAAATGCCGCTATTTGAGATGGTGCGACAAACCGACAAAATTGGTGGTTAAATGGTCTTTCAAAGACGCGATTAATCGCATGGTGCATACAATTTGTAACATCTCGCCGGAATGGCGGGATTTCAGGGATGAAAGATGCTGGAAGTCAGGGAATACACCAGTGTGTGCGACTACGTGCAACCGGGTGACATAATCGCGTTTGGAGGATACAGTCCGTTTTCACTGTGGGCCAAGCTTACTACTCTCGCCGTGGTAACTCACGTTGCTATCGTCATTGAACCGCAACCAGAAGATGAAACCGGCCACCGCTTCTGCAATCGAATCATGGAAGCAACAGATTACGGCGGTAAACGCGGAGTAATGACAAATCAACTGAGTGAAAGAGTCAGCCAGTACGACGGCGACATCTGGTGGTTACCGCTGAGCCCTGTCGCCAGAGCCCGGTTCGAGAACAACAAACGCGAATTCTATAAATTCATGCTGAGGCAGAAAAACAAAGGTTACGACATACTGCAGTTATTTGGTGCGGCTGTTGATTTTCTGGATACCACCCCGATGCTGGGGCAGCTGACCTTCAACAAACAGGACTTCAGCAGTTGGTTTTGTTCTGAATTAATTGCAGAAGGACTCAGAGCTGCGGGAGTCGTGCGGGACATCAATGCGTCAGAAGTCACTCCAATCGACATTTGCCGCTTTGCCATTTTCAATGACACATATGTTCAGATAAAGGGGCAGTGGAAACCTATTACAGGATTCAACAGCGAACAACCGTCAGGCTGGGGGCTAATCATTTGAGGCCCCCAAAGCTGAGGCTCAATCAGAAAATGCTGTCCTGGTGAATTTTAATGAACAGCGATGTATTCGCTTTGCTGTAATCAATCTTGTATTCCTTGCCGTTCAGTGTCTGAATGAACAATAAAGTTTTTTCATCACCAAACACTTCACCGGTTGTGATATCCACCATTTCCATGTCCAGCATTTTAGCATCGCGCTTGTTTTCCGGAATTTGTCCTTCGTAAGGCTTTATGCCTTTATAGGTGACTAGGATCGGCGGGTTATCATCACCATTGAGGATCAACAAATCCAACTTTCGGACTTTGTGTATTATGGTGTTGCGACCACTCACCAGAAAGGGTTTTTCTGTCATTATTCTCTCCACGCTGGCATACCGTAAATTCAGGCCCGCACAAGATAACAAAGAACGATGGCTTATGCACTTACTTAACGCACTAAGTGGCTGTAATTGGCGTATTTTGTAACCATATTAATTACTCAGGTACACCTTGTCTGGTGCATCCCATCTAATCCAGTCCCGTGAAAGCAGGTTATTCAAAACCTTGGTGCAATTTTGTGCG
The DNA here is from genome assembly GCF_003367475.1 of Alteromonas aestuariivivens. Taxonomy (GTDB): domain Bacteria; phylum Pseudomonadota; class Gammaproteobacteria; order Enterobacterales; family Alteromonadaceae; genus Alteromonas; species Alteromonas aestuariivivens. Next base: position 2,197 of record NZ_QRHA01000011.1, on the reverse strand, counting down.
CTGTTGTGAGCAAGAACGCAATCAGGCTGCTCTTTCAGGTTCGCCCTGAACAAAAGCTGTGACAGTGAGCCCAGCAATTTTAAATCAATCACATTTTGCGCCATTGGCAAATCCACCGTGAGCCGATTGGGCCGTTTGCATACAACCTTTTGTTCCTCGCCTTCCGTGTACTCACACAAACTGCTGGCCAGCCCGAATTCCCAGTGGTGTGTCTCCGCATCTGCTATATTGCTTAAAGCGAGGCGCATAAAATTGTGGCCGAATAGATCAGAGATAAACATATCATCGGTCTGAAATGGTGCAGGCCATTCAGCCTGACGATTTATGTTGTCCGGCAAACCCAGGGTAAAGCGAAGAACCGTAGCGCGGGCCAGCAGATCTGCATTCGCATCCAGTTGCACCCGTGTGTTATTGCTTTGCAGTGCGCAAGCATGATGAAACTCCAGACGAGCCACATCCTCTGTTTGCCACGAAGAAGGTATAAATTTGAGAGGTAGCCATTTGCCCTCTATTTTTATTCTCGGTTCCGTCAGAAAAAAACTGAAAAAATCCAGCGTCCATAAGTCATTGGCAACCTTTACCTTGTATCGGCAATCTCCACTGGGGCTGGGTTGAAGATCGGTAAATACAATCGGTATTTCACCCGCAGCGGGTTTCTCTTCAAAAATCCGCTCACAACCGCCAGACATCAGCAATGCGGTAATCAAAAATCCCAGAATGATAAAGTTTCTCACCCTTTCCCCACTGTTTGTTAGCAGACATGAAGCCTGAAAATACGCCCATCATCTTTGTTTTAATGGTGTTGTGAATGACGAACGTGGTCAAGTATTTAGATAAGCATTAGAGGCTTAGGTTCAGGAAACGATGTAAATTGGCCACAAGCTGAACAAGATTTCACCATACTGTCTATAAGGCGGCTTTGATGGGGTGACAAGGGCAACAAAACTGCTTATACTTCGCCCCGCTCAGTAAAACCATTCGGTGAAGCTGGCAAATTCAAGTAAATTTCTACGGCCCTATAGCTCAGTTGGTTAGAGCATCCGACTCATAATCGGCAGGTCCCCTGTTCAAGTCAGGGTGGGGCCACCATTTCCTTCCCTGCAGCCCTTTAAAAATGAGGACTTTAGGATTTCCGGCGAACTTTTTTACACCTTTTTTTACACCCCAATACGTTAGCATTGCAGGCTCCAGCGTTCAATAAGACGATTTATTGCCTGTCCGTATTCAGGAAATTGCTCCCGAATATATAGATGTTTTCGGTTTTTGAGTTGCACCATTTCATCAATAGTCAGTCCTTCATAGGCTTTCTCTGTATCTGAAGGCGTCCGACCTACGGCCTTCTCTTTTTGCCCGTTTGTCGCGTTAATTTTTTTGAAAAGCCTATCATTCAAATCGCGGATACGATGCTGCGTAAATCGTTCCACTGCTTTCAATTCCATTTTGATGTCATCGACGCTCAACGCCGAATCTTTTTTGATATCCTCAAGAAGCGCGTTCTTCACACGCTTGAAACTTTCGTCGAAATTCGCTCGAGGAAGTCCCCTTCGGTTAGGTTGCGGACTCTCAAAAAGCACCTTTGGGAAACCCTTCCTGTCCTTGCTCACCAACGGATCAGCTTTGAGTTTTTTAATATAAACCTCCAGTACCTTACGGATTGGATCCGAAAAAACATATTCACCGGTCTTTCTGTTTTTATTTTTATGAGCCGCTAACCCCAATAGGTTGTCATCTGGGCACAAGAACTCTACTTCGTAATGCGTAACGGCAGCCTTGCGCATTCCGCTGTCTTCTTGCAGCAGCAAATTAAGCGCAAGCGCGTCTTCTTCCAACTCTACGGCTTTGGCCAAAGTATTGATGTAGGTTTCAAGTGTAGTGGCATAGTGAATTTGGTCACCTAATTAGAGCTGCTATGATAGCAGCATAACAAAATTAGGTGACAAGATGGCAAAGAAGAAAGGCTCGAATTTTAGTCCTGAATTCAGACTGGAGACAGCACAACTGGTTGTTGACCAGGGGTACACGAATAAAGAAGCGGCTGAAGCGATGGGAGTTGGCTATTCAACCCTGGGTAAATGGGTTAAGCAATTACGGGAAGAGCGAGCAGGTAAACCCCCTCAGGCCGCGCCGATGACGCCGGAACAGCGGGAAATCCGCGAGTTGAAAAAGCAAGTTGAACGCCTTGAATTAGAGAAGGAAA
>NZ_QRHA01000010.1 GCF_003367475.1 Alteromonas aestuariivivens | reverse complement strand
GCCTCAGCAAAACGCATACATCGAACGTCACAACCGAACAATGCGTTACAGCTGGGTCAGTAAGCACCTGTTCGAATCAATCGAAGAGGTGCAGGACTATGCAACGAAGTGGCTGTGGTTTTACAATTACGAACGACCACACAAAGCCAACGGTGGAAAACCACCTTTGATGGCAGCTTAACTTCTACTTTTAGCGTCAGTTAAAAATGGGAGGATTACCAAATCATTAAAAGTTAATAGCTAAAATCGCCTAACAAAGCGCTCAAACATCGTTCAGGCCTACGGCCTTCACTGGACAGAAAAAGCTGCGCGGCTGTTTGACCGGCCCCCAATAAAAAGAGCCACACTGACGATGAAATCAACGTATTTCTGGCGAATAAGGAAATTTAATGGGTTTAGTGTGTGCCAGCGCACGGAACACAGAAAAGCAAAGCAGTATATTGCTATCTCCACTAACGGCAATCTGGCCGGCAGTGAGAAAACAGAGGTACTTATGCAAAATCCCACTAAAGACACAAAACCTGACCAGGAAAAGAGAGCTGCACCAGGGAATGGGCCTCAAAAACAACAGACTCAGCATGATCAAAAGAAAGAGCAACAGAAATAACCATACAGGTTATTGCTATGGTGACATAAAGTGCTTTGGTCGAGTTAATCCAGATCCTTTTTGATTCCATAATGCATTTGATTCGCACATGCTTTTCCCCAGGGTAACCTGGGTTTTTTTTAATGTGTTAGGCGAATTCTATTCTGTGAACACAACTTTAGTCGGGCTGATTTTGAGGGATTATTGAAACGCCAGTTCGCGCAGTAACAGGTTGAATACTCATTGCCTGAGGAAATCAAAATAGCGCAATGAATGGCTGTAAGTTTGCACATCAAACGGCTGATCTCCTGAGGGAATGCAGTTGCAATTGCACGGTCACCGAATACCAGAAAGTAAAGGTCTGGAGTCGCGAATTAGCTCGCCATTATTTAACGTACTGATGGCCATTGTTTAATAAGATAAGGTTATTCTAAATAAGTAGAAGTAATCCCTTGTTAGTCGCCATCCTTTTTTCGATTGTCGGAGAGTAAGTGTCCGCAGTACCAACCCTACCGGTAACTAACGACCTAATAAATTGCCTGGCGAATACGCAACGTAAATGGTTATTGAGCCACTCTACACCTGTGGAACTCGAGTTTGGGCAAGTACTCAACGCTACTGATGCCCCCATAGAAAATGTCTATTTCCCGCTAACCGGATTCATTTCGGTGTTAATGGAGATGTCTGGTGAACGGTCAGTAGAACTGGGCTTAATCGGCAGTGAAGGGATGTTGGGTGCCACGCTGGCACTGGGCAAACGAAATGCGCCAATGCAGTCAATAGTTCAGGGGACAGGAAAGGCGTTACGGATGAATGCAAGATCATTTCGCCAGCGTTTGAAAGCCAGTTTGCCGTTACGAAATGTGATACACAGTTATCTGTATGTTTTAATACAACAACTGTCACTGACCGGTGCTTGTAATTGTTCGCATGAGGTGCCGCAACGGTTGGCCCGCTGGTTGTTGATGACGCAGGACAGGGCGCACGCCAGTCAGTTTTATTTAACCCATCAGTATCTGGCCAGGATGCTTGGCGTACGTCGCAGCGCGGTGACTATTGCCGCAGGGGCATTTCAGCGGGCGGGATTAATCAGTTATAGCCGCGGGCAAATTAACGTACTCTCCAGATCGGGTCTTAAACACGCTTCATGTCAATGTTATGTGGCGGCGCTCAACATCCACAAGAAAAACCTCAGAGCAGAGACTGATGGTTAACGGCATCAATGATTCAGCCTAAAAAACCATTACTGGTATTGTTGAAGCCCATTGCGTTCCATGGAATTGCGGAAAGGTTTTCGCCCTTACCCCAAAAACTGCCAAAGGAGATCACTGCAACATATAGGGTATTGTCGCTTATAGCGTCTATCAACAATTCCTTTAATTTGGCTGGTTTGTGGTCTTTTTTATAGCGTACGTCACTGCTGGTAAGGACGCTTGAAAGCTGACTATTCAAAACTGTGTTAGTCACTGTGATATCCGCCTTTTTCCGGTGACAGGTAGTGCCGTAAATTTATCCAGTGCATGTGGTGGCGGGTTAGCTAAAATTTCCAACCCGGTTGAATTAGCATTGAACGTCCTTCTAGTTGCTTAAATTGCCACTTGTGAATCAATCAGGGTGGCGTGGCTTGACAAATCTTAAGTAAAATTCGCAGGAATTCTGTTTGTTATACTTCACAGTCTGTCGTTTTCTGCCAACCGCGAAAAACACTACAGTCAAATCATCTCTGGCTGTTCGCTACCTTATGCAGATGAGGAGCGAATGGTTATTCTTCCCGCTTATGTTTGCTACCGAACATACACAAGCCAATAGTCAGGTTACGCTGGCAATCTTCTCATCACCAACAGAGGCCCGCCATAATGGCTGGCGAGTAAAGATGAAAATAATCAATATTCAGCCAAAATTGAACGTAGCATGGAGTGGCAACGTCAGAGCTGTTGCACCGCTGACCAACCATTATTGTTTCATCGCCATTGCCAATAATGGCAATACTTTTCTGCATTGCAGATTATTGCCTGTGTACAAAATTCCTTTTCTTGATAGGCGCTGTGGTAGGCAGCAAAGTGAGTCAGGTCATCACCGCAACAGTGTTAATCGGCATTGGCCAAAAGCATTGGTGTATCTGCACGACCTGAATGTTCCAAGTCGTTGATCCCGAGTTTTTAGCCGCATGAACTCAAGGGAATCAATTCAGCGATCACATCGATACCAAATATTGACAGTCGAGTATGAAATGCCTGGTTAAGGAAATCTGAAATAAGACAAGTAACGCTATATGACACATCCAACTGAAAATAAATTGCTTAAAGCATTACCGGAAGACAGCAAAAGCAGGCTATTTCCTCAACTCAAATTAGTTGAGTTAGCGCTTGGAGAAGTCATCTATGATGCCGGGGAGAGTGTATCTACGGTGTATTTTCCAACCGACAGTATTGTATCGCTGCTGTCTATTATGGCCGATGGTTCGTCAGCTGAAATATCCGTAGTAGGTAATGAAGGATTGGTCGGCATTGCCGTGTTTATGGGCGGAGAAAGTACCCCTAATTGCGCCATTGTGCAAAGTGCCGGGTTCGCCTACCGGTTACCTGCTTCGGAGTTACGCAGCGAATTTAATAGTAACCAGGCGATTCGCATGGTGTTGCTTCGCTACACACAGGCGCTTATTGCCCAGATGGCGCAAACCGCCGTGTGTAACCGACATCATTCAATAGATCAGCAACTCTGTCGATGGCTGTTGCTGTCTCTTGATCGTTTATCAGGCAACAATCTGACCATGACTCAGGAACTGATTGCCAACATGCTGGGGGTCAGACGTGAGGGCGTAACTGAAGCCGCTGGCAAGCTGCAAAAACTTGGTGTGATTACATACCGGCGCGGTCACATTACGGTGATCAACAGAGAAAAATTAGAGGCGCTTTGCTGTGAGTGTTACGCCGTGGTGAAGAGTGAAACCGACAGACTGGAATCCTATTAGCCCTGACTGACTTTATCGCCTTACCATATGAATGTCGTGATGATAATCCGGCCACAATCGCCATTGGAAGCCTTGTAGCCAATAACGATCAAATACCCAGAGGCAACCATTATGCCGCAAGACAACGATAACGCCCCCCCGGGAAATCCGTGGAGAGGTAATGCGTCTCCTCCTGATTTAGACCAGCTTGTTAAGCAAATTTCGAAGCGAGCTAAAACACTGTTACCCGGTGGCAGCCCTCCGGCGTTGTTTATCCTTTTGTTTATCTTTGTGGCAGCAGCCATGCTGTGGAGCGCAATCTATACCGTCCCCAGTGATTCTGTGGCCGTGGTGCAACGGTTTGGTAAGTATGTCAGCGATGTGCCACCAGGCCTGCACTTTCGCTTTCCTTTTGGTATCGATACCACTCAGATTGTTCCGGTAAAAAGACAACTCAAACAGGAGTTTGGATTTACCACACCGAATGCCAATGACCCGATGCAAAGCCCTCGTGTTAACGATGCTCAGCGCGAAACACAAATGGTTACCGGCGATTTGAATGCGGCACTGGTCGAGTGGGTGGTGCAATACCGTATATCCGATCCGGTTAAATTTCTGTTCGAGGTCAGAGAGCCCAGAGAAACTCTGCGCTATGTATCTGAATCGGTCATGCGTGAAGTGGTCGGTGACCGTACAGTGGATGAAGTCATCACTATCGGCCGTCAGGAAATTGAATCTGAAGCGCTGATAAAAATGCAGGCCACATCAAGCAAATATGCCATGGGCATCAGCATTGATCAGGTGCAGTTAAAAAACATCAATCCGCCCAAACCGGTTCAGGAATCCTTTAACGAAGTCAATCAGGCACAGCAGGAAAAAGAAAAACTGATCAACGAAGCGCGACGCGACTACAACAAAGTGATTCCGCTGGCAGAAGGTGAAAAAGACCAACGCATCCGGGAGGCCGATGGATACCGCCTCAAACGCATTAACGAAGCCAAAGGTGATGCTGCCCGATTCAATGCGTTATTCACTGAATATATGAAAGCACCGGAGGTAACGCGTCGGCGCATTTATCTTGAAACCATGCAACAGGTGATGCCAAAAGTCAGTAGGAAATTTATTCTGGATGCCGATTCTCAGGGCATATTGCCGCTTCTGAATATTGATAATCAACAGGTTACCAGCCATGAATAAAATCAAGCTCCTATCGGCTACCAGCATCATATTAATTGCGGTTCTGGCGGTGGTAGTAAACAGCGCTTTATACACAGTGGGAGAGGTAGAGCAGGTCATTGTTACCCAGTTTGGCAAGCCTGTGGGAGAGCCGATTGTAACAGCCGGTTTGCAGGTCAAGGTGCCGTTTATTCAGCAAGTTAATCCCATTGAAAAACGGGTGCTGGAATGGGACGGCAACCCTTCTGATATGCCTACCAAAGATAAGCTGTATATCTCGGTGGATTTATTTGCCCGCTGGCGAATTATCGATCCGCTGCAATATTTTTTACGCTTGCGTGATGAACGCAGTGCGCAATCCAGGCTGGATGACATACTCGGTAGTGAGACCCGTAATGCGGTAGCCAAACACGAACTGATAGAAATTATCCGTACGACCAAAGATCGTGTTCCGCAACGCGACGAACTGCTTACCGATGCCGAAAAAATACTGAATATGGGAACCCTGGTGCCGATCAACAAAGGGCGCAAGGTGGTCGAACTGGAAATTTTTAATTCGGCCGCAGACAAGGTCAAAGTATTCGGCATTGAACTGCTGGACATTCGCTTTAAAAGGATTAACTACAACGCCAGCGTGCGGCCAAAAATCTACGACAGAATGGTCAGTGAACGGCGACAAATAGCGGAGCGTTTTCTTTCAGAAGGTCATGGCGAAGCTGCAAGAATTCGCGGTAACCGGGTACGCGATCTGAATAAAATTCAGTCGGAAGCGTATCAACAAGTAGAAGAAATTCGCGGCCAGGCTGACGCCATAGCTGCGGAGATATATTCGAATTCTTATAACCAGAGTGCGGAAGCAGTAAAGTTCTATGAATTTACCCGGACCATGGCAGCTTATCCTTCCGTAATAGACAGTAGAACAACCCTGATGTTGTCCACGGAAAGCGATCTTTTCAAGTACCTAAAAGCCCCGGAATTTGAGAAAAAATAATGTTTACCTAATGGGTTGATGATACGACATCGGCTCCCTTCTTCGCACCACTAACAGCGCGAGTACCTATCATGAGCAAAGGCAGAAGCACTAAAAAAGACAGCAAGAAACCCCCTATTCTGACACCCAAGGAAAAACGCGCGGCAAAGCAGAAAAAGAAATCAAACAACGTCGGCACGAATTCGCGGATACCACCGAGCTAATGATTAGGCGTTGATGGTAGTTTTCAATGATTCGAACATCGCAGGTCACATTTCGAGGAGCAACAGAATGAATGAAGAAGACAAACGGATGATGGAAACTTTTGGGATTACCAGTTCAACTGAAATTATCTATCACTTTAATCGTTACCAATATCGCAAGCTATAGGATGCGATTAACTTTGCATGGGTATACATGCAAAGAAATAGAAAGTCGAAAATGACTCAGGAGCCTGCCCACGATGAGGATAAGAAAACTAACTAATCGGTTAGTTGCAGATAACAGAGGGGATGCATCGCAATTACCTCAGTCGCCCATCGACTGGTTAAGTCATCCCCTTGGCCGTTTTTTTAAAATTGAAGCGGCCGCCGGACTTGTGCTGTTGTTTTTTACGCTGTTAGCACTTTATCTGGCTAATTCTCCATTAGGTTCGGACTTTGCGGCGTTGTGGAGTACTTCAATTGCTATCAATTTGGGTGATGTTGAATTTGAACGCTCTTTGCGTGCCTGGATAAACGACGCCGTCATGACCCTTTTTTTCTTCCTGATAGCGCTGGAACTAAAACGGGAATTAGTGCTGGGAGAATTGCGTAAACCGCGCCTGGCCATGTTATCTGTCTCAGCAGCATTAGGCGGAATGATTGTTCCTGCTGGTATCTACCTGCTCTTCCAATTTGGTGAAGTGGGACAGCATGGTTGGGGCACGGTCATGGCAACGGATACTGCTTTTGTTATTGGTTGTCTAGCGTTGCTGGGCAAGCGCATTCCAAAAAGTTTACGCGTTTTTATGTTGTCGCTGGCCATTGTGGATGATCTGGGAGCCATTCTTGTCGTGGCATTGGGTTATGGTAAGCAACTTGATCTTTTTTATATTGTTACTGCGCTGTCAGGCTTTGTCATGATTAAAGCTATGTCACTGCTCGGAATTCGCAGCATTGCTTTGTTTTTCATTGCAGGTGGCGCCATTTGGCTGCTGGTCGATGCGTCAGGTATTCATCCCACAGTAACCGGTGTGATCCTGGGATTGATGACTCCTACCAATAAGTGGGTGAGTGATGATCGCTTGCACAATATTATGGATTCTGTGGTGGCCTCTCCACCTGGTGAGCGTTGGGCCGCTAACAGTATTGACCGCAAAGTGCTGAAAACCGCAGAAGCGGCTGCCCGAGAAGCGCTTTCGCCAGTTGAGCGACTAGAGTTGATGATGCATCCCTGGGTCGGTTTTGTTGTCATGCCGCTATTTGCATTCGCTAATGCCGGCATCCCGTTGACGATGGCAGACTTCCCAGTGTCTATTGGTATGGCGGTTTTCATTGGGTTTGTGCTGGGCAAACCCGTAGGAATATGTTTGTTTAGCTGGCTTGCCGTACGCTTAAAGTTAGCGTTGCTGCCACCGGACTTGCCCTGGCTTATGATCGCAGGAGGCGGCATGTTGGCAGGCATTGGTTTTACCATGGCTATGTTTATTGCCAACCTAGCCTTTAGTGCCGAACACATTAATGCTGTCAAGTTAGGAATATTATCTGCGTCGGTGTTTTCTGCGCTGTTCGGTTTAATTGTGTTGTGGCTTGCTACTCGTAGCGAAAACCCTGCACGCGAAGATTTTACTGAACAACCAAGGTCACATTAACACCATGAACCCGATGAAATTACAGTGACAATATGAAACGCTTAAGGGTTGTTTATCAGAATATTTCTGATTTTTCTGATCAGGTCCAGTTACAGCCGCATACGCTGCGATTAAGGCCTAGAGAAGGTCATGAGCAACGCATTGAGTCTTCATCAGGCTTGAGTTGGTACACAAACTGGTACACACTATAACCAATTTAAGCCAATGACACGCGTTATGATTGAGCTGTAGGGCTAATAGACAGTAATGAGTGGAGCACCCGCCAGCTCCACCAAATTCGGGGGAGTAACTCGTTAAATCAATGAGTTACGCCTTTTTAATTTGGGCTACTGGTGTGCAGTGTCACGATATGGTGTCACTAAACTGTAGAAAAGCGGCCCTAAAATCTGGCGTTCCATATTCATTGGTTTGGTAGCTCAATCAGTAGCTCATCCAGAATCAAAGGCTCGTTTGGCTCCCCCCCGCCAAATTCCCACGCAGCTCCCTCAGGTGATAGGGTACGGATGCCGCCCTCTCCCGCTCTGTCCCAGGTGGTAATGTAGATTTTTGATCCCGCCCATTTGTTCTGGCCAAGCGCCCTGGCGCTGTATTCAATCGTAATGGTACGCTTTCCCTTGTCCACTTTGATATCGGGCGCTGATCCCAGCTTCCGTCCTGGCTGTTCGGCACTGGCGCCGTCACTGCTAAATAGGAAATTCCCCCAGCCGTAGAGCACATGAGAAAAATCCCATTTGAAATTTTCAGGAGCGTCCGCCTGTAACAAAGACAATGGCGTGATCCCTTCACTACCCGGAAAATCCAGAAAGATGGTGAAGGCAACGTGATCCAAGTGATTCGACGCAACCCACATATCAGTAAGTTCGTGCATGGTAATGTCTAACAGCAGGGTGTCGCCGGCACTGCGGGCTTGCACCGCTTCGATGTCCATTTGTTTACCAAAGGTAGATTCGGTAGGCGGAAATAGCTTTCCTGTGCGCCCATGGTCATCGTTGAGCGGATCGCTAAAACGTACATCCCAATTCGCAAGCTCGATGCTTTCACTGTATTGCTGACGTTCACTGGTTACATTGAGTTCAGCGGAATACATTTCAAAGAACCGTTGCCGGAAACCCAGGTCAACAGCAGGCAGAAGGGTTTGCCAGTTTCCGTTTTCATCGGCAGTAACGCTGATCGAATTCTCAAGGTTACCGTCAATAACCAAAGCCAATGTACCATTCGGTTTGCTGACAGAGCCGCTTAATATGGCACTCTCTTTGAGTGTTTGCGCACTGTAATCCTGATCAACACGAATTCTGTGTGGGGTATTCACCTGTGCGCTGGATTGACCTGCTGCTTTCAGTATCAGTACTCCCCTTGCAGGTACTTCTGCGATAAGAAAACCATCCGGCCCAACCACCAGCGCACTGGTATTGTTACCGTGCCTGAAGATTGGCTCCAACACCTGGCCGGAAGGCAAACCCGTGGGCATGCGATTCAATAAAGTAGCGTGTTCAGCCGTATTCATGATGACAAAAGCCTGCTCGTCATTGTATGAACGTTTGTAGGCAAAAATGCCGGCTCCTGTGGGGTTATCTTGCAATAGCTCCATAGAACCCCGGCTGAATATCTTGTTGCTCTGGCGAAGTTGGGCTAAGGCCTGAATGAATTGGTACAGTTCGGATTGCTGATTAAACTGGTCGGCATCGGTCAGATACCCACCCGCGAACATGGCCTGGCGAGAGTCTACATGATTTTGCTCATTCCCCTGATAAATCACGGGAATTCCGGGGATGGTAAAAATCAGCGCCAGCGCCTGCTTCATTGCCACCTCACTACCGGGAAACCGTGGCGTATCGTGGTTATCAATAAAATTGGGAACAATATACGGATTTGGGTAAACAGTGAGATGTGCGTTGACACGGAAGGTCAACCAACTGGTTGGGCGGCCTCCCGCAAAGATGCGACCGAGTTCCTCGTGCAGGGGAAAGCCGATGGCTGAAGACAATTCGGGTTTCGCTTCGCTCCCCAGGTAACTGAGTAACTTTCTCTCGGCAAGATCGGACATTGGCTTAGACACATCTTTCACTTCACCAAACGTGAGGAAATTGTCTCTTCCTGTTGCCAATGCGGTTTGCAGAATGCCGTCATCGGCGTGAAAGAAATCGTTCCAAAAATCATGCTCAACGTATTTCACCGTATCGATTCGATAAGCATCCACCCCGGTTTCTGTTATCCAGTAATTGTACACATCTTTAAACGCTTTACGCACCTGTGGATTCGAGGTGTTAATGTCATCCAGCCGCCCCATTTGATAAGTCGATTCCTGCACCGGGTCGTCGAGATCAACAATCAATGGTGTCCAGTGATAAATTCCTGCCTTCACGTGCTCCGGGTTGTTGGCATTATTCATATGCAGAGGCGGCATGGTAGGCGCTGAAGGAGGAACAGAGTTACTGACAAATTCAAACCCTACACTGGGGTCATTGGGATCGTATTCGTTGTTGTAATCAAAATAGTTACCCGTATGGTTGATTACAACGTCGTGGATCAAGTACATACCCCGGTTGTGCAGCTCGTGAGAGAGGTTTTTGTAAGTCTCCAAATCGCCAAAATGTTCATCAATTTTTCTGTGGTCGATAGGCCAGTATCCATGAAAGCCACCATAACCCTGCGCTTCATTCCACCATTGATTGGCAACGGGAGGCGTTGTCCATAAAGTGGTCGCACCAATATTTTGAATATAATCCAGTTGGTCTATTACCCCCTGAAGGTCACCACCACTGTAGTGGCTTTCTTTACTCGGGTCGTAAAGGCCATAGCCTTGATCATTGCGTAAAGGATCGCCGTCGTTGAAACGGTCAATCATCAGGAAGTATATAATCTGGTCCCGCCAGTCCGGTGACGGGACGTGAAGCAACCGGCCGTCAACGCATCCGTTGGTTGACTCAGAGCAGGCACCAGCTTTTGTGACTTTTTCATTATCGCTGACAACACCACAACCATTGCTTCCTGCCACGGCGAAAAATATCAAAATTGACAGACACAGACCATGTTTACGTGGTTTCATTGGCGTATTTTCTCCGGCCTATGGCAAGGTTTCCATGTTATCGTTTTAGGTTCAGGTGTGTGATTCGGGCGACAGACCTGTTTAACTTTCACGCTCTGGTGGAGTGAAAATCAAGCCGACTAAGTTCAAATCAAGCAGCACCAAAGATATCCAATTTACTCCAGATTAAGCACCATACTGTCTGCTATTTTCGGCAGTTCCTGGGAGGAAACGGCGCTTTTGGAAGCAAAATGCCAGCGGGATGGTTCTGAATTAATCTGGCGATAATGCCAGCCCTCGTCTTTATCCCAGGTTGTTATATACAGAGTGCTGCCTTTCCAGCTTTTAACCCCCAGCCGGGAACCTTCATAGCGGATGTGTATCAGCTTTTTGTCTTTATCTACCGAAATGTCCGGGCTATAGGTTAGTAGCTCACCTTCCCGTTCTTGACTAACGTTCTCTGCAGTAAACACCAAGTTACCCCAGCCAAATGCACTGTGGTTTATATCCCAGTCTTTACCCTCAATCATTGTACTGCTTAGCTTGGGAAGCCATTGGCTGCCCTGCCTGTCCGGTAAATCCATATGAATGTTCAGGGCGAGGTGGTCGAAGCCATTCGCGGGGGCCCATACCGTTGAAATGTCGCACATTTTCAATGTCAGCAGCAGGTTATTACCCCCGGCCTCAGCTTTGGCGCCAAGCAGATCCATGTAACATTCGCCTTGCTGGTATCCCGGGTGCTGGTAGTTTCCGTTGGGCCCTTTGTCATCACCTTCAGGGTCAGATTTTTCAGCCTGAACATCCACAATATTGGAGCTCACCTCAAAATGAACCTCGCCTGAAACAAGGTTGGTTTCTGGCCAGTAAACTTGCAATGAGTGATGATCGCTGCCTAGCCCGTTTGCCGGAATACTGACTTGCCACTGGCCATTTACATCTGTTTGAATGGGCACAGCACCGGCGAAGTTGCCGTCCTGAATCGCCAGCAGCCGGGTATTGATAGCAGAAGAACGGCCAGTAATCACAACCTGGTTTACGTTGCTGTACAACGCCTGTACCGGATCAATGGAAATACTTTTCGAGCCTGAATTGCCACCACTGACGCTCACGGATTTCCCTTTCAATACAATTACTGAGCGGGCGGGTAATTGCGTGGTGATTCGACCTTCCGGACTCAACTTGAGGTCACCCTCATAGTTATGTCTGAAGAGTACACTAAATTCGTCGTTGTTGAGATAACCGGTTTCCAGATTAGTCAGCAATGCCGTCTCGTCCGCGGTGTTTAAGATGATGTAGGCAGACTCCCCTTCGTAATCGCGACGGTACGCAAAAATCCCAGGTCCAAACTGGTTATCCTGTATCACCTCCAATCGCCCTCGGGTCAGAACTTTGTTACTCAGGCGCATGTAAGCCAATTCACGAATATACTGGTACATATCTGCGTTTTCATCGAACTGACTTTCTGATGAGCCGTAACCTCCGGCGAACATTGCCTGGCGTTGTAACCTGTGCAACTGTTCATCACCCTGATAAATTGCAGGTATTCCGGGTATCGTCATCATCAGGGCATAGGCCTGTTTGAATCCATCCAGGGTGCCATTTACCACGAAACGTTCTACATCATGATTGTCGATAAAATTGACCGCTGTATATGGGTTTTTATACAAACGCATAGCTGCACCTAGCCGATAGGTCATGTGGGAGGTCGGCCTGCCGGTAATAAATAGATTTTGGATTTCCTGATAAAGCGGAAATCCAATCGGTGAATCGACCCTGGGGCTGTTGTCATCCCCCAAATACCGGCTAATTTTCTGCTCGGCCCTGTCTTCCATCGGCAACGACATTTCGAAAAATTCACCAAAAATGAGGAAGTCATTGCGGCCGGTCTGTTTGGCCGTCGCTTTTATGCCATTGCTGCTGTAGATAAAATCTTCATAGAAGTTTTCTTCAACGTACTTGGCCGTATCAACTCTGAACGCATCCACACCCGCTTGCTGGATCCAGTAACCAAAGCTGTCTTTCAAAAATTCTCGCACCAACGGATTGCGAGTGTTCATGTCGTCGAGCCCGGACAGTTGGTACTGGGTTTCCTGAATGCGGTGGCCAGTATCGTAAATTTGCGGAGTCCAATTAAATATACTCAGCGCTTTTTGTTGCGGGTCCGTCACATTGTTGAGGTTTAAGGGAAACTGGGTGGGTTTTGCGGTGGGCAATGAGCCTGCATTAAACTTTACATTTTTCTCTGGCTGTACCGGATCATAGGGGCCGTCGTAGTAAAAGAAGTTACCGGTATGATTTACCACGACGTCCTGCACCAGATACATCCCCCGGCGGTGTAAAGCCCTGGCCAAGGCCTGGTAGTCCTGCAATGTTCCATAATGTTCATCGACCGCTTTAAAATCCCGCGCCCAATAACCATGGTAACCCCAGTACTGGGCAATTGGGTCCCACCACTGGTTTGCAACCTGAGGCGTGGTCCAAACCGCAGTAGCCCCCAGCGCCTGGATGTAGTCGAGCTTATCCTTCACCCCCTGCAGATCACCTCCATTGTACTGACTCCGGGACCCTGCTTTATAAACACCAACGCCTTGGTCATTGTTTTCAGGGTTACCGTCGTTAAACCGGTCAATCATCAAAAAGTAAATAATCTGATCCTGCCAAACCGGAGATGCCACATGCAGTGGGCCGGGTTCTTCCTCACCGTATGCGGTTGAGAAAAAAGCAAGCAAGGTGACGGTGATCAAGTGTTTAAATGCTGATTTCATTGTTTTTTACCTGAGAGCCGTTCCTCAAAGAACTATCCTTTTGGGTCACATTGGATCTCATTAAATTCGTACAGCAGCACATTCTGGCGAAATCGTCCATTCCATCAAAAACCCGGAAAAAAGTAATGTTCCAGTTTTCAGCACACTGATTCCATTCGTTTTGAAAGTGCGACAGTTATTTTCTTGTTAAATATAAGCAGCAGAAATGAAACAAGACTATGTTGAAATTAACTGAATACGTATGCAGCAAGCTTCATATATTAGACAATGGAGGCCAGGTCATTGTGATCACAACAGGCCGCTCGATACATGCACACTCAGAAACCTCGTATTCGGAGTTCCAAAGGTACCACCAAAGTCCATTCCAAATGCATCAACGGTAAAATTAACGCCTGAATTACGGGTTCGAAACTTACCGGTTATCACCAAACCTGTGCGAGGGTGAGATGCGGCCCCTTCCAGTATTATTTTTTTGTAAACTCGGGCCCCTATCGATTCTGGCTTCAGCCGGACAATACTCAACAATATTCACTGACTCATGGAAAGCGATGGTTGCCCGCCTAACACCATTCGAATCTCATCCCAGTATCTCTACTTAACAAACAGCCTGAATAAAGGCTGCCTGGTGCTGCTTCACAGCGGCACGCCATTCTGTATACTTAAGAAAAAATACCACTCCTTCCGCACTTGTATGCCAGAACTTATCTTCGCTTATATCCCCATAGTACTGCTTGTTTATCTGATGGGAAAATCCGACAGCATGAGCGCCAGCAAGGCCCTGCCGTTGATCGCAATGCTGGTCTATTTCATCATGCTGATTGTGTATCAGCACGACGCGAACCTGGTACACGCGACCGTCGTAAAGGGGCTTCTTTTGGCACTCACTCCGGTGTGCATTATTGCCGGAGCCATCTTTCTGTTCAGATGCATGGAGACATCCGGCGCACTGAATGTAATTCGAACGGGCCTCAACCATGTCAGCACCAACCCGATAGCCCAATTGATGATAATCGGCTGGGCTTTTGCGTTTTTAATTGAGGGCGCAAGTGGCTTTGGCACTCCCGCTGCCATTGCCGCTCCCATACTTTTCAGTTTGGGGTTTCCTGCCATTCGGGTTGCGATTGCCTGCCTGATATTCAATACCGTACCTGTTACCTTTGGTGCAGTAGGCACCCCCATCTGGTTTGGCCTTTCGGTGATCAGTCTGAGCCCGGCTGAACTGGCTGAAATAGCCTGGCAGGCGGCCCTTGTAAATACGATAGCGGCACCTTTTGTGGTGGTTGCGGGCCTGGCTCTGGTTGTCAGCAGCCGGAAGTTGATTTGGCAAAACCTTACATTTATTTTGTTGTCGACCTTTTCCTGTACGCTCCCGTACCTGTTACTCAGTAAATTCAGTACCGAGTTTCCCTCCCTGTTGGGGGGATTAATTGGTCTGGTATGCAGCATAGTTTTGGCCAAACACAATATTGGCTTGCAGAAGAACACCCCAAAGGATCCCGAAAGCGCACAAGCGATTACTCCTGCTACTGTGCTTAAAGCAACCTTCCCTCTTTGGGCTACGGTGTTAATGCTGATTGCAACAAGGGTTCAGGAGCTGGGTATAAAGCCCTTACTGCTGAGCAATGAACCTGCCTGGGCCTTCAGTTTGGGGCAATTGGGTGAGCTGAAAATCAGTGCCTCGCTGGTGGTTAGCCTGAATCACATTTTCCAGACACCACAAAGCTGGCAGCACAGTATTTTGTATGTGCCTTCCCTGCTGCCGTTTGTGGTGATCGCACTGGCCACATTGTGGTTGCACAGGCAAGGTTCTGCGAAGGAAGCACTGGTTCACACCAAACAAAAGATGGCTGGCCCATTCTTCGCTCTGCTGGGCGCTCTGGTCTTTGTTCAACTAATGATGCTGGGCGATAGCGCTTCAGCAGTAAACCAGATAGGCAACCACCTCGCCCGGCTTACCGGTGCTAACTGGGAATTTTTTGCGCCCTTTCTGGGAGCGTTGGGAACCTTTTTCTCCGGCTCGGCAACCATATCCAATCTCACCTTTGCCGGGATCCAACAATCCATTTCAGCTCAGTTAGAATTAAGCCTCGTTGCCATACTCGCGATGCAATCCGTTGGAGCGGCCATGGGCAACATGGTCTGCATCAACAACATTGTCGCTGTAAATTCAATTTTGGGGCTGGAGAAGCAGGAAGGTTATATTCTTAAACGCACTGTACTGGTATTGCTGCTCTATGGCACGGTTGCAGGCACGGCCAGCGTTCTGCTACTCGCTCCCCAGCATGGCTAAACCGCTTTATTTAGCAATACCTGCCACTCAGATTCCGAAACCGGCATTATGGAAAGCCGATGGCCTTTTTTTACCAGGCCTAACTCGGTGATTTGCGGCATGGCTTTGATAGACTGGAGCGACAATATAGCAGGAAATTTTTGCTCAAATTTTACGTCCACCCGATACCAACGAGGCTGTTCACGGCTGGACTTCGGGTCAAAATACGGGCTTTCAGGGTCAAACTGGGTTTCATCCGGATACCCTTCCCGTACCACACGGGCAACGCCCGCAATACCCACCTGCTTGCAACTTGAATGGTAGATAAAAACCTTGTCATCAGCCTTAACTTGGTCGCGCAGAAAATTGCGCGCCTGGTAATTACGCACCCCATCCCAGGGTTCGGTCTGATTTGAGCGAGCAGCCAAATCATCGATACCGAACGTATCGGGCTCTGTTTTAAATAACCAATATGCCATAGGGTCGCCTCAACAGGTTTATGCAGTGATGTAACATAAGCGGTTGATAATTCTAGCACATTGCCGGATTAATGGGTGTTGGGCTGCGTACTTTCCCATAAAAACGAGAGTCTCATATGTAATAGCTGGCCTTTCAACATTCAGCAGACCCACCCTCCGATGCAAATGCGGGCAGCGAAACATGGCTTCTTTACCGCCTCCAGTGGTATAATCGGCGCTGTTTTTCGCCGGATCCCGATTGTTATGCAAGCCTCCATCAAAGCCGAACGCGGCCTTTTTTCCTACCCTAAATACTGGCCCCATTGTCTGGGCACTGCCCCGTTTCTCCCAATGTCGAAGGAGGAAATGGATGAATTGGGCTGGGACAGCTGCGACGTCATTCTTGTGACCGGTGACGCCTATGTCGATCACCCCAGCTTTGGTATGGCCGTCATTGGCCGGGTACTGGAAGCCCACGGCTTTCGCGTTGGTATCATCGCCCAGCCGAACTGGCACAGCAAAGACGACTTCATGCGCCTGGGCAAGCCCAATCTGTATTTTGGGGTTACTGCGGGCAACATGGACTCCATGATCAATCGCTATACCGCGGATAAAAAGCTGCGTCATGATGATGCCTATACGCCAGGCAACGAAGGCGGCAAACGGCCTGATCGCGCGGTCACCGTCTATTCCCAGCGCTGTCGCGAAGCTTTTAAGGATGTACCGATTGTCATTGGCGGCATCGAAGCCAGCCTGAGACGAATCGCCCATTACGATTACTGGTCTGAAAAAGTTCGCCGCTCAGTGCTGTTTGACGCCAAAGCGGACATGCTGATGTTTGGAAACGCAGAACGCCCGTTAGTGGAAATTACCCACCGACTCGCAGCTGGAGAGCCGATTCAGGAAATACGGAATGTTCGCGGTACAGCCATTATTGTCCGCCAGGCTCTCGAAGAGTGGCAGGGTGTGGATTCCACTTCGTTGGATCGTCCGGGTAAAATTGATCCTATCCCCAGCCCGTACCAAGTTGAACCGGATTGCGACAAAGCCGACGACAATAGTTCGCAAAACGGCAGCATTGACGCCAAACCCATTGTGGTGCAGCCCGCAGAACGGCGCAAGCCCTGGGAAAATGTCTACGTAAAGTTGCCTGCCTATGAAACGGTAAAAGACAATAAATCGCTGTATGCCCATACCTCCAGAATACTGCATCAGGAAACCAACCCTGGATGTGCCAGGGCGCTGATGCAAAGGCACGGTGATCGCCATATCTGGATCAATCCGCCGGCCATGCCGCTGGAAACAGAAGAGATGGACGCTGTGTTCGACCTTCCTTATCAGCGCGTGCCCCACCCTGCGTATGGCGATGCGAAAATTCCGGCATACGAAATGATCCGGTTTTCCATTAATATCATGCGCGGTTGTTACGGTGGCTGCACCTTCTGTTCGATTACCGAGCATGAGGGGCGCATTATTCAAAGCCGCTCGGAAGACTCTATTATCCGTGAAATAGAGCAGATAAGAGACACTGTGCCTGGCTTTACTGGCGTGATTTCCGACCTTGGCGGTCCCACAGCAAATATGTACCGTTTGCGTTGCAAGAGCCCGAAGGCGGAAGCAACCTGTCGCCGCCCTTCCTGCGTGTATCCGAGTATTTGTGCGCACATGGATACCGACCATACCCCCACCATTAACCTTTACCGTCGGGCCAGAAACCTGCCGGGGGTTAAAAAGGTTCTGATTGCGTCCGGTGTTCGTTACGATCTGGCAGTAGAAGACCCAAATTACGTTAAGGAACTCGCCTTACACCACACCGGTGGCTATTTGAAGATTGCTCCTGAGCACACCGAAGAGGGGCCGCTTTCCAAAATGATGAAGCCGGGAATGGGCAGCTATTACCGGTTTAAGGAACTGTTCGACAAATATTCTGCCGAAGCAGGTAAAAAACAGTACCTGATACCTTACTTTATTGCATCCCACCCGGGTACCACAGACGAGGACATGCTGAACCTGGCCATATGGCTCAAGGAAAACAGGTTCAAGCTGGACCAGGTGCAAAACTTCTACCCTTCGCCAATGGCGACAGCCACCACCATGTACCACACCGAAGTGAATTCGCTCAGAAAGGTAACCAAAGACAGCGAGCATGTGCCGTCGGCCAAAGGAGAAATACACCGTCGTCTGCACAAAGCCATGCTTCGCTACCACGACCCGAAAAATTTCGCGCAAATTCGCGCGGCGCTTAAAAACATGGGCCGCGAGGATTTGATCGGCCGGGGTCCGCAACATCTTGTGCCACCAGAAAGCGCCGATGAAAAGCGGCAGAAAGCACAAAAGGCACGCCGGGGCGAAAGAGCGCTGACCAAGCATACTGGCCTGCCTCCGAAAGGGTTCAGGTCAAAGGGCAAAGCCAAGGCACCGGCACCCGGACGAAACCGCCAGGCCAAACGATGAAGATTGGCCCCGTGCGGGTTTCGCCTTTACCCAAAAAGCTCAATTAAGAACGAAATTGACTTAAACTGATCAGCTCATGACGTTATAATGGCCCTACTGCGCACTGCAAGTCGGTGCTTAAACCCATTAAACCAAGGGGAAAAGATGAAAATTGCATTAATGAACGAATTCAGTCAGGCCAGTAAGAATGCCGTGGTTTTGCAACAACTTAACGACGTGGCCGGTGGCCTGGGTCATGATGTATTCAATGTCGGTATGCAGGATGACAACGATCACCGCCTCACTTACATTCACCTGGGCATCATGGCTGCGCTGCTGCTGAACAGCAAAGCTGTGGATTTTGTTGTTGCCGGATGCGGCACAGGTCAGGGCGCACTGATGTCATTGAACGCCTATCCGGGCGTAAATTGTGGTTACTGTATCGACCCCGCCGATGCTTACCTGTTTGCCCAAATCAATAACGGCAACGCTCTTTCCCTGGCCTTTGCAAAAGGTTTTGGCTGGGGTGCTGAACTGAACGTCCGTTACATTTTCGAAAAAGCGTTCACCGGCGAAACTGGCCAGGGCTACCCGCCTGAGCGCAAGGAATCCCAGGTAACCAACGCCGGCATTTTGAATAACGTGAAAGCGGCGACCACAAAACCTTTGCTGGATGGCTTAAAAGCACTGGACCCCGAGCTGGTCAAAACCGCAGTCAGTGGCGAGCGTTTCCAGACCTGCTTCTTTGACCACTGTCAGGATGCGGAACTGGCGGCTTTCGTTCGCTCTTTTCTCTAGCAGCCTGTAAGCGTGAGCAAACCATCTTGCTCACTCGCGGTTGGCAAATGCTTACGCCCGGCTTAAACCGGGCGTATTCACTTTGAGGGCAAGCGCAACGATTCGCATCGCTGAACGCCCATTAGTGTCCGAGCGACTTTCTCCGCATCCACATCAGGCTCGCCAGCATAAGAGCAGCAAGCCCCAGATACAGGGTCAGATAACGATTGGAAGCGGTGGTAGGTAACTCTTCTTCCACTGCCACCATGGTGTACTCAACCACTTCTGCGACTTCTTCCTCTGCCTCATCCATATCTACATGCACGATTGCCCAGCGATCATTGGGAATATAAACAGTAATGTCCTGGTCCGGAGCCAAATCCGCCCAGTCAATTTTGTCACCGTCATAAGTGGTTACGCTGAAATTAGGACGCTGCCTGATCCGATGACGGGGGCCCAGTGAACCGTCACTCATCACCAGTCGAACAGAACGACGGTCCATGGAATCCTTGTACCCAATCCTGGCGTACACTTTGGTGTACAGCTTGCCATTGTGTGCTACCACACCCTGACAGGCATTAGCCAACTCCGGATAATTCTCAAGTACTTCCGAGTTATATTCTACATCTCCACAATCCACTTGAGCATTTGCGTTCCAGCTTAGCATGCTCAGCCATACCACCATTCCCATACTCAGTTTTTTAAACAAACCCTTCATTTCAGTCTCCTGACTTTGGTTAGTCGATCAGTTTGGCGCTGACTACAAAGCGCTCAGGTGCACTGCCAATAAAATAAAACGGGAAGCAGGTTATTAATGTTATGGTCTTGTCACCGCTATCACGCAACACATCGGTGTTTTGCGGTGTTACAACCTGTATGTCCGTTACAACAAAGTTCTCGGTGCGTTCCAGTGTTTGCAAAATAAGCTGATCACCCAGCTGAATGTCTTTCAAAGGTCTAAACCAGGAATCACGGTGACCCGCAATCCCAACGTTGCCTGTCTCCCGGGGATCTGCAGTGTATTCTACCCACGCAGCCCCGCGATCCAGGTTGTCGTCACTGGCACCGGCGTAAACCGGCACATCCAGCGACAAACTCGGTACGGAGATAACCGCTATCGGATCCTCTCCCTGTGGCAATTTGGCAAATTTGTCTTTCGCACTCTGCGACCACAAACTCTGGTCGGGAGCCGGAGTCTTAATGGCAGTAAGTGCAGAGGCCGGTATCGCCGACAGGCCCTGCACGAGAGACGGCTTAGAAAGCGCCGCTGAACTTTGCCGGAATTCAGACACGGCCACTCCTGCGGCACTGGCATTCAGTACCGACTTGTAGAAAAAGTGCCCCACCAGCATTAAGCCAAAAATCACCAGCAAAGCTTCACTGACCGCACTAAACTTTGGTCGTATCATCCGCAATTCGCCTCAGACTTTTAAGATCCCAACCGGTAATCACCTACTCTGCAAAGCAGAAATTACCTTGTTTACTGCCAGTTTGAACAACCAATTGAGTAACAGTGTAGGACAATAAATGCACTTTTGGACAGTTTGCTATCATGTAGATCAGTTCGTTTGTTTTTGTGCAATCGTAAAACAGTTGGTAGAGTATCAAGAACAACGTCAACACACTTCAAGGATTGGAAGATGACTAAGGTCACGAGAAGATTTGTGGTACTGTGCAGTATAATCCTGCTTAGCGGCTGCGCCAGCCACGATTTAATGCTGGCAGGATGCGATTTTGTTACTGGTACATACGAAAGTAAAATTCGATCACAGAATCGCCATTCCAGTAATTTGAACTATGATGACGACGGTAACGAAATTCACGTTGTAAACGGGCTGCTGGTAGTTGCCTCAGGCGCACTGACAAGGGCTATTGCGCAAAAGGATGACCATTATCTTAAGGCCAAAGAGTATCAGGGCTGTAACTGAGCGATACCCCAATCCCAAATAATCACCTTTGCCGGCTAAGCTTAACCCGTCCCCAGCGGAGCCGGGTTAAGCGATTTAAAATTTGTCAGTCCGTCAGGCAACTTCATCCATCGATTGCTCCTCCATCTGATGAGTAAGCAGATATTCAAATGCCGACAACGATGCCTTCGCCCCCTCGCCCATGGAGATCACAATCTGTTTATAAGGCACTGTGGTCACATCCCCCGCAGCAAAAATGCCGGGCTCAGAGGTAACGCATTTGTTGTCCACCACAATTTCGCCATATCGGGTCATCTCAACCACACCCTGCATAAACTGGCTGTTGGGTACCAGCCCGATCTGAACGAACACGCCGGCAAGCGGTAACGTAAGTGTCTCGCCGGTGGCTCGATCCTGGTACTCAATACCTACGACTTTGCCGTTTTCAGCCACAATCTGTTTGGTGGCGACGTTTTTGATGATAGTAATGTTGTCACGCTTCCGCGCCTGCTCAACCAGCACCTGGTCAGCTTTCAGTTCCGGCATAAATTCAAACACGGTGACCGATTTCACAATACCAGACAAATCCAGTGCTGCCTCAATGCCCGAGTTTCCGCCGCCAATCACTGCCACATCTTTGCCTTTGAAAAACGGGCCATCACAATGAGGGCAGTACGCCACGCCATTACCAATATTTTCTTTTTCACCCGGCACTCCCAGTTCACGCCAGCGCGCGCCGGTAGCCACAATAATGGAGCGGGTGGCTATTTCCTCACCGGAAGAAAGTGTCAGAGTTTTAATGTTGCCGGTTTCAATGCCCGCGACCCGCACATGCTCCTTGAGCGTGATGTCATAGTCCTGCATGTGCTGGTGCAGATTTCCCACCAACTCCGGGCCAGTGGTTTTGGGCACGGAAATCAGGTTTTCAATGCCCATGGTGTCTTTAACCTGACCGCCAAACCGGTCAGCCACGATAGTCACCTTCAGGCCTTTTCTGGCGCTGTAAATGGCGGCGCTTACCCCTGCTGGGCCACCTCCGATAACGGTCACGTCCTGTAATGGCAGAGTCTGGCCCTTATTGGCTTTCGCCAGCGATGGGTCGCGCTCCAGTAATTTGTCAATCAACGTTGCTGCGTTAACTTTACCATTGGCAAACAGTTCACCATTCAGGTAAACACTGGGCACGCCCTGGATGTCCCGTTCGTCGACCAGCGCCTGGAACAGACCACCGTCGATCATTTCCGCGCTGATATTCGGGTTCAGCAAGGAAAACTGATTGAGTGCCTGAACCACATCGGGGCAGTTGTGACAACTCAGGCTAATGAATACTTCAAAATGTAATTTCTCTTCTACACCCTGCACAAGCGACGCAATACTCTGATCTATTTTCAATTCAGTGCCCGATGCGTGTAACAATGCCAGCACCAGAGAGTTGAACTCATGCCCTCCAGGGATCCCGGAAAAACGGATCCCGGTATCTTCACCGTCGGCTTCGAGTAAGAAGCTGACCGGGCTTCGCAGCAGTCCTTGGGTATCGCGTTGTTCCAAACGGATTTTGTCATTCACACTGGCAATGTCAGACAGAAATGCCACAAGTTCATTGCGCTTGCTGTGTTCACCCGTTTGCAGCACAAAAGTTACTGCTTTTTGCATGGATGCGGTGTAGCCCTGTAACGCTTGCAAAATATCTTTAGTTAGCACGGTAATCCTGCCTTTTCATGTTCTGTGTTCAATGAATCGGACAGAGTGCGGGACACTACCCCGCACTCCGGTAACAGAATGGTCGGAGCGGGTTAGATTTTACCAACCAGATCCAGCGAAGGAGCCAGAGTCGCTTCACCTTCTTTCCATTTTGCCGGGCAAACTTCACCCGGGTGAGACGCAACGTACTGAGCCGCTTTAACCTTGCGAACGAGGTCATCTGCATCACGGCCAATACCCTCAGCGGTGATCTCCATTGCCTGGATAACACCTTCAGGGTCGACCACGAAAGTTGCGCGATCTGCCAGCCCCATGGTTTCACGCATGCAGTCAAAGTTACGGGTAATTTCACCGGTGGGGTCGCCAATCATGGCAAACTTGATTTTTCCGATGGTTTCAGACGAATCGTGCCACGCTTTGTGAGTAAAGTGAGTGTCTGTTGAAACCGAGAATACCTCGACGCCACGAGACTGCAGCTCTTCATATTTGTCGGCTATGTCGCCAAGCTCAGTCGGGCAAACG
This sequence comes from Alteromonas aestuariivivens, assembly GCF_003367475.1. Classification (GTDB taxonomy): domain Bacteria; phylum Pseudomonadota; class Gammaproteobacteria; order Enterobacterales; family Alteromonadaceae; genus Alteromonas; species Alteromonas aestuariivivens. The sequence continues at coordinate 98,741 of NZ_QRHA01000010.1, read as the reverse complement.
AACGTAAAGTCCGCTGGGTAGAATACAAATACTGCCCACTTGCCCTGAATATCTTCGCTGCTTACTTCTACAAACTCGCCGTTTTTGAACGCATTTGCTTTAAAAGGTTTTATTGCGGTGTTAATCAACGCCATGGTTTATCTCCCGTTGTAAGTTAGGTTGAACGGCAGGCTTCATCTCTGCCCCTCAGTTAAAATTCGGCGGCGAAAGCATTTTTGATAGTGAGCCCCGCCCGAAACGTGGGACAAGAATACCGACCCTGGTATGGGAAAACTAATTGGGAATGTTGAACCACCTAATCTCATTTTCTGATTAGATAAATAACCAGTAATCTAGTTTTGGAATCAACATGCGTTCATGCAGGCCATCAGCCTGTCGCATAAAACTGCTGATAGACAGGAAGGCGTGTGCGATAGGGTTTATGCTTAGCTGAGAACTCCTGCTCCGACACCAAGATGGGCTGGCCAATGACACGCGCAGAATTTTTGACTGAGGAAATCCGTCGAATTGACGGCACCATTCCGAACCCGATGAACAGCAAACACAGCAAAATGGCGACCAGCCCCTTTGTGTTTTTTCGAGGTACTGCACAATTGTTTTACGCAGATCTCCGGGCTCAGCGCATTAAGCTGCCAGAAGCCTTTAATCAAATGCCTCTCACCTGTGTTTTGGGTGATTGCCATACCTCCAATTTTGGCTTCATTACCGAGGAAGGTTCACACGGAGACACCGTGATTTTTGCGCCCAACGACTTTGATGACGCCTGTGTGGGAGTGGCAGGATGGGACATACTGCGCTTTTTAATTTCCCTTGCCTTGGTGGTTGAGCACTGTCAGGGGGCCAGAACCGGAAAGTATGACGCACCACAAGTCGATCCGGATAAACCGTCGGTAGAACCCGATCAGGTTGTGAATGCCATGCACAGTTTCCTGCAGAGTTACCTTGATACCTGTACTGAGCTGGTTGATTTTCCGGAAGCTATCTACCGCACGCTGAATCATTTTCCAGACAGCAGTGCATTGCACAAGTGCTATTCCAAAGCATGCCGACGAGCGGCTGGCGGCGAGGATTTCACCGCCAAAAGTGCACTGGCCAAAAGCATAGAATTCGGAGAGGACGGTCTGCGCTTCCGGCGTAAAGAACCAAAGTTCATCAAGCTGGCCCCCCACCTGTATCAGCAACTGTCCTGGAATTTTTCACCCTATATGGATGATGCTGTTATTGATGTAGTCGAACGCACAGACTCAGGCACAGGCTCGGTCAATATGGAACGTTTTTACTTTCTGGTTGGCCCTGCGCGGCCTCATACTGAAGCGTCGTTTGCACGGTGCCATATTGTTGAAGTCAAAGCTCAGCGGCTGGCGGCACCATTGCACTATTTCGATGAATTACATCCGGTAAACCGACTCAATCCGGCCCATCTCACCGCACGTTGCCAGAAACGCATGCAGCGCCGGCCTGACTTGCTGCTGGACGAAGTGGAATGGCAGAACAAACACTGGCTAATCCGCTCTCGCCATCACGCCAAAGTGGGGATCGGTCCGCAGGACATTGCGGCAGGCAGGAAGAACGTCAATGGCGGGTTCAATGAATACGCCCGCTGGTGTGGTCAGGCCCTGTGCCTGGCCCATTGCCGCGGGGACAGGCGCTCCACCCTGCTCGAACAGGCTATGGTCAGGCACCTGGCGAATGCCATACCGTCACTCATCGAAACGGCGCTTGACTATGCATTGCAGGTTCTTGAGGACCACTCCTGGCTGGTGGCCCGGCTCGAAGCAGGTAAATCTATGGGTTAACCTGCTTTTTCACGGCATCGTCATTGGTGGCATCAAGTTCAATTCCAAGCAGTTTGAGATATTCATCCCGTTTTTGTACCTGGGTTGCTGGCAGGTCTTCGTCCATCAATAGCATTGCTGCCTGTTGGGCGATAGTTTGCTGTTCGTGCCCCAACGCGCCCTGCCTGCGTATTTGCACCAGTACCTTCAGAAGGTTCAATGCCACCGGCTTGTTTTTCGGAGCGAGAGTCAGTGCCTGACGCAAATTGTTGTAGGCAGGCACATAACGGCCTTCCTTGAAATTTACCGTCGCCATCTGCTTGAGTTCGTTCGTTGTAAAACTGATCTCACGCCGCTCAATGGATTCCTGTTTTAGATATTCATCCACCACCTGGCTGGAAAAAGTATCTCCGGCAATCTGTTTACGCAGTTTTTCCAGAATGGACAGGCAATGCTCTTTCATCCCCAACTCATGAAACGCTTTCATTTTGTCGAGATTGTCTTCCATGGTGAAACCATCTGTGGAAGGCGGTTTGCTCTTCATAATGGATTCGGCGGATTTCTTGTCATTGCGCAGGCAATAAATCCTGGCTTTCAGCACTTCAACCTGGTCGGCCAGCTGATTGCCGATGCCTTTGCGGTTGACCAAGCCGTCAATTTCACTCTCGGCCCGGCGGGTAATACGCTCAGCTTCAGCCCCATTAAGACTGGTTGCCAGGTCAAGCATCGACCTGATCACATTCAACGTCAGTTCAGGAGAGTCGTGGATGGAGTTCTTGGCATACTTGGCCATGTTCTGAACTGCACTAAGCTGGCCGCTTTTGTCATGATTCAGTCGCGCCAAATCCCATAAGCGTTTGTTCCGCTCAATATTTCGCGGAGCCAGACGACTGGCCTCCTTCATTTGCGCGTAAGCAGACTCAAAATCTTCTTTTTCAATAAAAAACTGCGCCAGCAAATCGTAGGTCAGGAAACGGGTATCACGCCGGGTAAGCAACTCATCTATCAGCGCATCGGCTTCTTCCTGCTTGTGTTGCTTTAGAAGCGCCTTTGCCCGCCCAATATGCACCCAGGCATGATCGTAATTGTTCAATAGCCGGCTGTAGTATTTTTCCGCGGTTTCATAGTCACGCAGATGCATAAGGCATTCACCGATAATACGGCGTAAGCGCACGTGATATTCTGCCACCGATTTCTCTTTCAGCTTACGTTCGGCATAGTAAATGGCTGCGGAATAGTCACCGACATGCAGACAATGCAATAGCTTATTCAATTTGCGACGAATATCGATTAGGTAGTTGAGCCGCCCTTCAATTCGCTTGCGGTCAAGTGGCTTGACCCAGAAATCGTCCGGTTGCAGCTCCACAATGCAATTGACCAGTTCAGCACTGGTTTCAGCACTGAGAAAAATGACGGTGGTTTTATCGGTAATATAGCGATTGTGTTTTAGCTCTTCATAGAGATGGAAACCATCTTTGTCATGGCTGACATTGAACGCCAGAAGAACAAAATCAAACTGCAGGGTTTCACACAGTCGAAGTGCATGATAGGCGTTAAGCGCGCTGGCGATCCGCTTAATACCAATTTCCGCGAGCGCGGTTTTAATCACATCGTGAACCAACCCCTGATTGTCAATGATCAGGAAGTTCAGATCTTCTTTAGGAGTTGGGGCAGGGATTTTGTCCGACATTCATTACCACTTTACTGCTCGAATACCTGATGCAGGCACAACGCTTAATCCATTAATCCCCATCGCAAAGGCGGTGCCGCTTTACCATTGACGACTCAGGGTATACAACGCCCAACAGTGCTGGGCGAAAGAAGCTCCCTTCAAAACACTGGCAACGATTATTTTAGCTATGCTAAGTGTGAATAGCCTGAAGTGAATGCTCAAACCGATGGTAGCACCACAACAATACCAAATGCCAGTTTTATGTCCCTGACGGTGTTGAATCCGTTCAGAATGAGTCAGAACGAAGCAATCAGTGCTCAGAAACCACGAACTGCCAGGCCATTTTGTTCATCCCCTTAGCTCTTGCATCCTGCAAAGCGGCTCCAGCAGCCCTAAGCATCAACCCGGCGTCCAGTGCGCCAGGCTGATGGCGCTGATAATCCACTACAGCAGCCCCAACACTGACCGTAAGAAACCCATTCTTGCCTTTCTGGTTTGATTCAATTTTCTTAATCGCAAATTCATCCTGAATGGCACTGGCCAGCTTCCTTGCGCCTTCAACGGAAGTGCCGGGCAAAAGGACGGCAAATTCCTCAGTGTCTATCCGGCAAACTAAATCGGTGCATCTGCCCGCCTCAGCACCGAGAATTCTTGCCAGCGTCATTAGCCGCTGTTCACCCATCCCGTATCCATAATGGTCGTTGTATGCATCGAAATCATCAATATCCAGCGTCAACAGGCACAAAGCCGTATGACTGCGGTTACAGCGCTCTACCTCCATATGCAGGGTTTGCTCAAATTGTTGCCGGTTGGCCACTCCAGTCAGCGGGTCGTGAGTAGATTGTGATTCCAGCTGCCGCGACTGGCGGTAGGCCCTTGCATGCGCATTTACCCTGGCTTTCAGTAACAGTGGTGAAGTAGGCCAACTGATAAAATCGGCAGCACCCAGCTCAAAACCTCTTGCCTGGGTGGCTTCGTCAGGGTCACAACTCACCATCAGCACAGGAATGCTGTGAGTGCGGCGGTCGCCCTTTAAGCGGTGACACATAACAAAACCGTCGCTGTCAGCAAAACGGTCGGTAAGAAGAATAACGTCTGGAGAGTTAGCCTGGGCCAGTTTCATCCCCACATCTGCCGATTTCGCCACCTGAACCTGGTGATCTGAGGGCAACATCTTGAGATATCGGTGAATCCGCAACGTATCGTCATCAATAATTAAAATTTTTACCGGCAAATAACGCATTCTTTGTCCTTTGTTAGCGTAACACTGGTGACCATTCCCTGGCACGAATGCAAATTCCGGCTGACAACCCTCTAAGCGGCATGCAATTCGTTCACTTGTTCTGCCACTTGAAAAAGCAACGACTGCGGCTCCCATGCTACCAAAACTTACTCAAAGGCGCTAACCATAAGGCCAATGTCAAAGCGCTCTATTTGGCGATTTAATATACAATTTTAGCATTTCAAGATCTCATATTATTAGTTTTAGATATATGCACTGTTTTTAGGCCAAACTACTGAGTACAAGGTTTTCAAACGCTTATCAAAAATCCAAATCCAAAAGGGATAAAACAACTCCGAACATTCTGATTAGGACTGCAATCATCGCGCGGTGATGCCGTTGCCGGAGGATTACGGTGTTCTATATTTAAGTTTCCTCTAGGTTGGAGACGACACCATGTCCGATGAGTTACGGTACGAACGTCACGCTTTTGTGTTTATCACCGTTATTTTGTTTCCACTTTTGGCGGTAATGCTGGTGGGTGGACTCGGTTTTGTTATCTGGATTAGCCAGATGATATTTGGCCCGCCGGTTTACACCGCAGGGTAGACACACATCCGATGGCAACCAATTTTCAACGTCGTTCATTTTTAACCCTGGGCCGCACACGCAACGTGAACACTGCGCCGCGTCTGCCTTGGCTCAGGGCCCCAGAAACCTTTACCGACCAATGTACCCAATGCCAGGCGTGCGCAGAACATTGCCCACAGAATATCATTGTTCGCGGTGATGGCGGCTTTCCGGGCGTGAATTTCAGCATTGGCGAATGCACCTTCTGTTACGAGTGTGCCTCCCACTGCCCTGAGGGACTGTTCAACGAGCGATCCGAATCGCCGTGGTCGCTCAACCTGGAAATAAGCCAAGCCTGCCTGGCTGAACAGCGCATTGTGTGTCAATCGTGCCGTGACGCCTGCGAACCCAATGCAATTCGATTTCCGCTAACTAGCGGGGTTCCGCGTCCTGAGGTAGACACCAGCACCTGTACAGGTTGTGGTGCCTGTATTTCAGATTGCCCGGCCGATGCCATTTCACTAACAACCGGGGAGGCTGTCTATGAGTGAATACCATGTTGCCAGCCTGATAGTCCGATGCCGTCCCGAGCAGCTTTACACAGCCACCCGCGAGCTTGGCGTGATCCCGGGCGCAGAAGTTCATGCCACGGACATCTCTGGCAAAATCATTGTCACCGCTGAAGGCACCAGCCAACAAACCATTGCGCACATCTCAGAACAGATGCGCATTGTAACCGGTGTGGTGGATGTTGCCGCTGTCTACCACGAATACGCCCCCGATTCCTCTAGCCCGAGTCCTTTGCCATGAGTTTAGACAGACGTCAATTTATGAAAGCCAGCGCAGTTACCGCCGCTGCATCTGCCGCCGGAATGAGCCTGCCAGGGCAGGCGACCAACCTCTACACAGACAGCGCCGATACACAGTTAAACTGGAATAAAGCACCCTGCCGGTTTTGCGGCACCGGCTGCAGTATCAATGTTGCTACCCGCGACAATATGGTGGTTGCCACTCACGGCGACTTCAAATCCCCGGTGAACCGGGGGCTGAACTGTGTAAAGGGTTACTTTCTTTCCAAAATTATGTACGGCGAAGATCGCCTCACCCAGCCATTGCTCAGAATGTCCAACGGCCAGTTCGATAAAAACGGGGAATTTACGCCAGTAAGCTGGGACACTGCCTTTGATGTCATGGCCGACAAATTCAAACAGGCACTCAAAAACAAAGGCCCTACCTCAGTGGGCATGTTCGGCTCCGGCCAATGGACAGTTATGGAGGGCTACGCTGCGGTTAAGCTGATGAAAGCCGGCTTTCGTTCCAATAACATTGACCCCAACGCCCGTCATTGCATGGCATCCGCAGTTGCGGGTTTTATGCGCACTTTTGGCATCGACGAGCCAATGGGGTGTTACGACGACATGGAAGCTGCCGATGCCTTTGTGCTTTGGGGTTCAAACATGGCAGAGATGCACCCCATTCTCTGGACCCGCATCACCGACCGGCGGCTGAGTGCCAGCCACGTGAAGGTAGCGGTGCTTTCGACCTTTGAGCACCGGTCCTTCGATCTGGCCGACATACCGATTGTATTTACTCCACATACCGACCTGGCAATTCTTAACTTTATTGCCAATTACATCATTCAGAACGACAAGGTCAATCAGGACTTTGTCAGCAAGCACACCCGCTTTGTTCGGGGCAACACTGACATTGGTTATGGCTTAAGGGATGATGATCCTCTGGAGCAGGCCGCCAAAAACAATGCTGATGCCGGTGGTTTTGAAGATATCGATTTTGCTGAGTTTGCCAGGTTTGTCAGCACCTATACGGTTGAATACGCTTCGGAATTATCCGGCGTTCCGCAGGAACGGCTGATTCAGCTGGCTGAGCTCTACGCCGACCCAAATACCAAAGTGATGTCGCTGTGGACTATGGGCTTTAATCAACACACCCGGGGGGTGTGGTGCAACAACATGGTCTACAACATTCACCTTCTGACCGGAAAAATTGCCGAGCCCGGCAACAGTCCTTTTTCGTTGACCGGCCAGCCTTCAGCCTGTGGTACAGCCCGTGAAGTCGGCACCTTTTCACACAGATTACCCGCCGATATGGTGGTAGCCAACCCCAAACACCGCCAGATTGCCGAGGAAATATGGAAACTGCCGGAAGGCACCATCGAAGCCAAGCCGGGGTTTCATGCCGTTATGCAAAACCGCATGCTGAAAGACGGTGTGCTCAACGCCTATTGGGTTCAGTGCAACAATAATATGCAGGCCGCAGCGAATATGAACCAGGAGGGGTTACCCGGATACCGCAACCCCAAAAATTTCATCGTTGTCAGTGATGCCTACCCTACAGTGACGGCACAGGCAGCCGATCTGATCCTGCCTGCCGCAATGTGGGTGGAGAAAGAAGGAGCGTACGGTAACGCAGAACGGCGGACCCAAACCTGGTATCAGCAGGTTACACCACCGGGAGAAGCCAAATCCGACTGCTGGCAAATCATGGAATTCTCCAAACGTTTCACCATGGAAGAAGTGTGGCCGGACGAACTTTTACAAAAAGCGCCTCAGTACCGCGGTAAAACACTTTATCAGGTGCTGTTTGAAAATGGTCAGGTCAATCAGTTTGGGCTGGATCAGATCAACCAGAGCCTTCCCAATGATGACGCCAAACATTTCGGCTTTTACATTCAGAAAGGGTTATTCGAGGAATACGCCACCTTTGGACGGGGTCACGGCCATGACCTAGCCCCGTACGAAAATTACCACAGTGCCCGCGGGCTTCGCTGGCCGGTGGTAAATGGTCAGGAAACCCTCTGGCGTTATAAAGTAGGCTCCGACCCCTATGCCAAGTCCGAATCAGGGGAAGGATGGGATTTTTACGGCAAACCCGACGGCCGTGCACTGATATTCGCGCTGCCTTACGAGCCGCCTGCCGAGTCACCGGACGAGACCTATGATATGTGGCTGGTAACGGGGCGAGTGCTGGAGCACTGGCACTCAGGCTCAATGACACAACGGGTCCCCGAACTGTATAAAGCCATGCCTGATGCATTGGTATACATGCACCCCGACGACGCGAAAAACCGTGGTTTACGCCGCGGAGATGAAGTGTCCATCCAGTCACGCCGCGGTGCAATGCGGACTCGGGTCGAAACACGGGGGCGAAACAGGATGCCTGTTGGAGTTGTATTTGTTCCCTGGTTCGACGCCAGTCGACTGATTAACAAGGTTACTTTGGATGCAACCGATCCCATCTCCAAGCAGACGGACTTCAAAAAATGTGCGGTTAAAATTGAAAAGGTATGATTATGATGCTCCGGATACTCGCCTGCGCAATCCTGTTATTTAGTGCAACCGTGCTGTCCCAGAACGTTGCGACACTGAGAAAGCAAGCGGCATTGGATCAGGAAGTGACCACCGAACCCATTGCTAATGAGATAACCAACGACCTCAAAGTCAGCCGAAATTATCCCATGCAGCCCCCCATCATTCCGCATAATATACGGGACTATCAGATTGATTTAAACGTCAATACCTGCTTGGCATGCCATAGCCGAAGGAAGGTCACCAACACCCAGGCAACCATGGTCAGTGTCACCCATTATATGGACAGAGACGGCAACTTTCTCGCTGCGGTATCGCCGCGGCGATATTTCTGTACCCAGTGCCACGTATCCCAAACCGACGCCGCCCCTCTGGTTGGCAATTCCTTCGTGGACGTTAAGGAATTAATGGCAGTCTCCAAGAATGAGAATGAGTAGGTAGCGCAATGAAAGACTATCTGGCCAGAATTTGGCGTGCGATCCGTAAACCCAGCACCCATTACAGCCTCGGATTTCTGACGCTTGGCGGCTTTATTGCAGGGGTCATTTTTTGGGGTGGATTTAATACGGCACTGGAAGTCACCAATACGGAAGAGTTCTGCATTAGCTGCCATGAAATGGAAAACAACGTCTATGAAGAACTGAAATCCACCATCCATTACACCAATCGTTCGGGTGTGCGGGCCACCTGCCCGGACTGCCACGTCCCCCATAAATGGACGGATAAAATTGCCCGAAAAATGCAGGCCAGCAAGGAAGTGTATGGCAAGATATTTGGTAGCATAAACACCCGTGAAAAATTTCTCGAAAAGCGTCTTGAACTGGCACAGCACGAGTGGGCGAGACTCAAAGCCAACGATTCGCTTGAGTGCCGCAATTGCCATGATTTTGCCTACATGGATTTCACTGTCCAGGGAAAACGGGCAGCCAGATTTCACTCTACGTTTGTCGCCAGTGGCGAGCGAACCTGTATCGACTGTCATAAAGGCATTGCCCACAACCTGCCGGATATGGCTGGCGTGGAAGGCTGGAACTAGGGCCTGTTGATCTTTTTTGCATTTTGCTAGATGAGAGTGTGATGCCCCTAAACGACCAAAGACCTGTCCCACGCCAGTGCCGATGTACTCGTCAATTTCATTTTCGGAGGTGTAGCCATCTACATGATATGTTGGCTCTATTTCGATGTAGTTGGTTAGGGAAAACCGAAAAACACATTAAAAACCACTTTGGTCGACTGGTGGCTGGGTCATCTGCTTTGGGGAACCGCGCTGTTTTCTCAGCCACTCATTCCCTACATTCAAGCTTACCGGCGCTTTTCAAAAGAGTAACTGAAGTAGAGTGCTCAGCGCGGCGGATCGATTTGATTCCCATGGGTAGTATTGATGCGATACCAGCTCGCAACGGAAAACCGATCCTTGTTCGCTGGCAGTACTTCATGGGGAAATTCTTCGCTGAGGAACAATACCAGAGTGCCCAAACGGGGTAACAGCTTGATACCTTCATGGTCATCATCGCTTCGGTACAGCACCAGTTCACCACCATCCTCCCGTTGCCAGTCCGGATTCAGATACGTGACCAGAGACAACACCCGGTTTGACTCTCCTCGAAAAGCATCATAATGACGTTTATAAAAACTGCCCGGGGCATAATGGGCAAAGTGACTCTCAAACGAAAACAGCCCCATAAACAGGTTTCGGTTTAAAAAAACTTTGAGTTCTTCCGCCCAATTTAACCAGGCCCGGCCCGCTTCGGAAGTGCCATCGATCCAGCATATTTCATCGTTACGTATAAACTGGTTACGATGATGATCAGTTTGACGCCCCACTCCGGCATTCACAAAGTCGCCATTACCCAATTCCTGGTTGCATTGATACAGGGCTTCGCACAGAGCCGCGGGCAATCCTTCGGGTTGAATACTGTAGCCCTTTGCGTAAAGATCGTCGGCAATCCGGGCAAAAAGCGTGGAGTTATCAGTGGTGTTGTTATCTAACTGAAAAAGTTGAGCCGCATTCATTGATTAAAACCTAACCCTTGGGGGGCGGTTTATACTCTCAAACCGGAGCCATAGACAAGCTTTTTTTACGCACATTTTTATCGCTGAAACGGCTGAAGGATTCAGGCATAATCATAATGGCTCCAGCCATATCCCAAATGCCGAAAAGGCCAAACAAAAACAGTCACGAAAACTATTCAGGTGGTTAATGTATGAGTCAGGAACAAACCGTCGTTGAAGAAACCGAACATCATCTGGAGCTCAGAAATCTGCGGCTCGATGATTACAACGAAGTCAAGGAACTGATGGACGAAGTCTACGCCAGTGTGGGTGGCGCCTGGCCGTACAAAAACTTCAAGGCTCAGGTCACCACATTTCCAGAAGGCCAGATTTGCATCGAAGACAAAGGCAAGGTCGTGGCCTTTGCCATTTCGGTTATTGTTGATTATGAGCAATTTGGCGACAAGCACAGTTACGATGAAATCACCGGCGACGCTTACCTTTCCACCCACGATCCAAACGGTGATGTTCTTTACGGTGTGGAAGTCATTGCCTCCCCCCAGTACCGCGGCCTCAGATTGGGAAGGCGCCTATACGAGGCCCGCAAGGAACTGTGTCGCAACCTCAATCTGAAATCAATCATGGCGGGTGGGCGCATTCCGAACTACGTTAATTACGCGGCGGAAATGAGCCCATACGAATACATCGAACTGGTCAAGTCAAAAGACATTTACGACCCCATTCTGACCTTCCAGCTTTCCAACGGTTTTGAAGTCAAGCAGGTATTGCAGGCGTATCTGCCTGAAGACGAAGCGTCCAAAGGCTACGCAACGCTGCTGCAATGGCACAACATTTATTTTGAACCCAACAAGCCTTCCCTGTTTGGTGGCAAAAAATCCAGTGCCCGGATCGGGTGTGTTCAGTGGCAGATGCGCTACTTCAATAATGTGGAAGAATTGCTGCAGCAGGCGGAGTATTTTGTGGATGCACTTTCGGACTACAAATGTGATGTGGCATTGTTCCCGGAATTCTTCAACGCGCCACTGATGGGCCTGTCGCCATCTGACAGCTCGATTGACGCCATCTGGCACCTGGCTACCTATACTGACGAAATCCTGACCGCCATGTCGCACCTGGCAGTTTCCTACAACATCACCATTATTGCAGGCTCAATGCCGGTGGTGGAAGACGAAGAACTGTATAACGTCTGCTACATCTGCAAGCGGGATGGCACCATTGAAAGCCAGTACAAGCTTCACCCTACCCCACACGAAAAGAAAGACTGGATAATGAAAGGCGGTAACAGCCTGCGGGTGTTTGATACCGACTTCGGTAAAATTGGTGTACTGATCTGCTACGACGTAGAATTCCCGGAACTGGCGCGCCTGCAATCTGAACAGGAAATGCAAATCCTGTTTGTTCCGTTCTGGACAGACACCAAAAACGGATATCTGCGGGTCAGACGCTGTGCTCAGGCCAGAGCCATAGAAAACGAATGTTACGTCGTCATTGCCGGCAGCGTAGGCAATTTGCCCAAGGTAGACAACGTGGATATTCAATACGGCCAGACCGCGGTGTTTTCCCCGTCAGATTTTGCCTTCCCGCACGACGCCATCGTATCGGAAACCACCCCCAATACGGAAATGACGTTGATTGTTGATTTGGATTTGGATAAGTTGACCAAATTACAAAACGAAGGGTCGGTACGTAACTATCTCGACAGACGCAGAGATTTGTACCGCGTGGAATGGATAGGCAGTGAGTAAACATGATTAGACACATTTGGACGTGTTTCTGGATAGTGACCACGTTGACCTTTGGAAAGGTGCAGGCAAAGGAAACTGAGGAGTTTTATTCTCTTTTTACCCTGGACCCGCAAAAAGCAGTAGCAAGTGCCCTGCAAAACGCTGAAGCGTCAGACAAGCCGTTGCTGCTTATCATAGGTGCGGACTGGTGCCATGACTCACGTGCCCTGGCGGGACAATTGCAGAGCGAGACGGTAAAACAACTCGTTGATGAGCATTATTCGCTGGCGATTCTAGATGCAGGCTGGCTGAGAAACCTTTCTGGTGTGCTGACTCAGTTCGGCCACCCTGCTTACTTCGGTACCCCGACAATGATGGTCATTGATGCGGATTCCCGCAAGGTAGTCAATTTTTCCACATTACAACGCTGGCAAAGTGCGCACAATGAATCCGCCGATAGCCTTAAAAATTATCTGAGTGATTTCATGCATACCAGCGAACCGGCACAGCTACGGCCACCGCAAAAACTGGTGGATTTTGAATATGCCCAGGCCCAGCGGCTTTACCATGGCTACAGCCTTCTGGGCCCACTAATGCAACGGGAAAGCACCGACAAGACCGTCAACAGTGATGATTTGTGGAAAGAGGTTCGCCAATTCCGCAACCGGTTACAAAGTGATTTGGTTGAAATGTACCAGCAAAACGAGTCCAGTAACCTTGTCTTGCCTGAGTACCCAAATTTGTCATTTGAATAAAGGCGTTATGGACGGATGGCATTAGCGATAAAATAACGCTAACATCCTGCAGTATTGATGCATTTCGCCTATCCAGAGAATGTTTTAGAGAGATTATGGCAAACGATTCCAGAAACGATGAATTTCCAACCATTCGCCTCGACGAGGAAGATCGTCGTTCATACCAACAGAAAAAGCACTCTGCGGCTCCTGCCCCAAAAAGCCCAGACAGCATGACATCTCCCGGCACCGTTTCGGCACAAAAGAGTGGCGGAAACGGCCTGTGGATCACTCTGGTGGCTGTGATTGCCCTGGCTGGATGTGTTGGTTGTTATTACCTTTACACCCTGCTGGAACAACAAAAAGCAGAAGCCCTCTCAGCTGACAATCGCATCGCTCAACTGGAGCGAAAACTTTCAGCAACGGGAGAGGAAATCGGAGAATCAACCGTCGCTTTGCAGGTCAAAGTCACGGAACTGACCGAAAAAACCAATGAACTCTGGGATCAGATGGACAAACTGTGGGCGTCGGCGTGGCGTCGTAACCAGCAGGAAATTTCAGACCTCGGCGACAAGGTCAACTCGGTTCAGTCTTCGCTTAAATCATCAGTAGACTCGGTGTCCGAGAATGTCAGCAGCCAGAAATCCCAGTTGGTGTCACTGAACAACCAACTCGCCTCACTGGCCGATGAAATACTGGCGCTGAATGTCCAGCTTGAACAGGCTGGCAACGACAAACAGTCACAAGCGCAAAGCATCAAGAATCTCACCGATAAACTGTCAGTACTTGAGCAGCGCAACAGCAGTTTATCCGGGCGCATTACCGGAATGGAAAATGAAATCCGTGAAATTGCTACCAAGGTGGTGAGCAAATCCGGCGCAGGCACCCCGGGCCCGGCAGTTCCGGCACAGTAAGCAAAAATAAGGGCATTCAGGCTTGTCTGAATGCCCGCTCCCTCAGCTCAGCCAGGCAACCAGTTCAGCTAATTCGTTCTGCCATCCCTGGGTATTCATTTGCCAGTGTTTTTGGCTGGCGAAACCAGTCTCCCGCACAAGCAGTTCCGTGGACTCACCCTCTTCGGTAAGAATGAACTCCACTAATGTTGAACCATTGATCTCAAAAGGTACGTTGGTGTCATTCATCCACCGCCAGGCAAAGTAATTTGGTGCCTGTACCTTTTCCACACGCATCGCGTACTTGCCGGCACAGTCTGTGTTTACCCACTCAAAATACCCGATACTGCCCGCTACCAGCTGATATTCTGCCCGCTCGCCAAACCACTGTGCGACCTGTTTGGGATCGCTGATTGCAGCCCATACCCGGGCAATGGGTTGGTTAAAGGTTCGGGTTTGTTCTATCGCATCAATCAAGATACTTTCACTCATTGGGATTCTCCTGATTCAGGAATTCGTCCAGATTATCCAGACGATGCTGCCACTGCCGGGCAAATGGGCTCAGCCATTGATACACGGGCAACAAAGCCTGGTCGTTTAGAGTATGCACCTTAACCCGGCCTTGAAACTCTGCGTACACCAGTTTGACCTGAATGAGTTTGTTCAGATGTTTAGTGACGGCCTGCCGGCTGATATCGGTGCCTTCACTGAGTGCTTTCAGCGACATACTGCCGTCCTGTTTCAACAGCGATATCAAACGGCGGCGATGGGGATCTGAGAGTACTTGAAAGATATCCATAGGAGAATTCACGGCCATGAGGTACATGAATTCACAATAGGCAACCAATTGATTGCATGTCAAGAAAAAGAGCGCGGAGTGAAAATCTGATCGCTTTGCACAGATTTGGGACACAAAAAAAGCGCCCTCAGGCGCTTTTTAGTGCTGAATTGGTCTTATCGACGCAGACCCAGACGCTTGATCAGATCCAGGTAACGCTCAGCGTTTTTACCTTTCAGGTAGTCCAGCAACTTACGACGCTGGCTAACCATACGCAACAAGCCACGACGTGAGTGGTGATCTTTCTTGTGATCAGAGAAGTGACCCTGAAGCTTGTTGATATTGTGAGTCAAAAGAGCAACCTGAACTTCAGGTGAGCCAGTATCGCCTTCTTTCACACCGTAATCTGCTACGATTTGAGCGGTTTCCGCTTTAGTTAGTGACATATCTTTCTCCTGCTAATGAAATCCGGCCGATCACTAATTCAGCCGGATTATTGGGAGCGCGTATTATAACGACGTACGAGACGGACGCAAGGAAAAAACCTCAGTCGCACTCAATCCGTGCTTTGTATTTGCACTTAATACACTACCCGACGGCGAGGCATCGCATAAACGCCCTGGTCACGCAACTGGACTGGCTGATCCTTCGGACTGGTTACTCCCTCGCCCACCCCCAGAAAACGCTCCCCGGTCGACGCGCGGTGATAAATCCGGTATTGCTGATGTGCAATCAAGGGTTCATCAGAACTCCCAACCACACTTTGACCATTCTCAAAACGGGCGGCTTGTTCGTCATCAATAACAAGCGCAGGCAACGTTTTTACGGCAGTATCCATTGGCAGAAGCAGTTCGTCCATCTGCTCAAATCCGTGCTCGTGAGCCTGCGTGGCCATGGCTTCCAGAGTTGGCAGGTCGACCATACGATCTGCTGGGTAATCTGCCACCTGGGTGCGATGCAACCGGGTGACGTATGCCCCGCATCCGAGCTTCTGCCCGATATCGTCAACCAGTGAGCGAATGTAAGTACCCTTGGTGCAACTGACCCGCATTTCCACAAACGGCAGGTCCAGCTTTATGATTTCAAGCTGATGAATAACAATGTCTCTGGCTTCACGCTCAATAGTTATTCCCTGACGGGCATAAAAATACAGTGGCTTACCCTGATGCTTGAGCGCCGAATACATCGAAGGTACCTGCTTGCTGGGGCCGATAAAGCCCAGACACGCCTCTTCCACCTGCTGTGGCGTTGACATCACCGGCTTTTCTTCCACCACTTCGCCGTCCGCATCTGACGTGGTTGTGCGGACCCCCAACTGTGCGGTGACTTCATAGGTTTTGTCTGCATCGAGCAGGAACTGGGAAAATTTGGTCGCTTCCCCCAGACAGATTGGCAACATACCACTGGCCAGCGGATCCAGCGCGCCGGTATGCCCGGCTTTGGCAGCCTGATACAGCCAGCGTACTTTCTGCAGAACCTGATTGGATGAGCCGCCGAGCGGCTTATCCAGCAATACAATGCCGTTAATATTACGGCCTTTACGACGCCTTGCCATTTATTCCTGCTCTTCGTCCTTAGACTGACTTTTTGCTTCGTCCTGGGCGATGGTCTGCGACACCAGATTTGAGATCCGCATACCTTCGGTTATGGACTTGTCTTCGAAGAAATGCAGATGCGGTACCGACCGCATACGCAAACGCTTGGCCAACAGGCTGCGAATAAAACCTTTGAATTCATCCATCTGCTTAATCTGGGCCTTAGCAGCGGCTTCGTCATTGTCGTAGATGGTTACAAACACTTTGGCGTGTGCCAGGTCGCGGCTTACGTCCACGTCCGACACTGTGATCAAGGGCAATTGCCCGACCCGATGTTTGTATTCATTTTGCAGAATGCTGGCAACCTCTTTGTGAATTTGCTGGGCCACTCTGTCAGTACGAGAAAATTCCCGTGCCATTTTCATTCTCCTTTCTAACTGGCCTCCCCGTCACTTGAACGGAGCAGACAAAAACGGGGGCCTGGGCCCCCGCTTTACTTTTCAGACTAACGTTTCGGCAAAGCCAGAGGGTCAGATTTGACGGGCCACTTCAACCACTTCAAAGACCTCGATTTGGTCACCGACTCTAACGTCATTGTAGTTCTTAACGCCGATACCACATTCCATACCATTACGGACTTCCTGGACATCGTCTTTAAAGCGACGCAATGACTCCAGCTCACCTTCGTAAATAACTACGTTTTCACGCAGTACACGAATTGGGTTACTGCGCTTAACGATACCTTCAGTGACCATACAACCGGCAATCGCACCCAGTTTAGGCGACTTGAACACGTCACGAACTTCAGCAAGACCAATGATCTCCTGCTTGAATTCAGGCGCCAGCATACCGCTCATGGCTGCTTTCACTTCGTCGATCAAATCGTAAATTACGCTGTAGTAACGCAGATCGATCTCTTCGCTTTCCACAACCCGACGGGCTGTTGCATCCGCACGAACGTTGAAGCCCAGAATGATTGCGCCGGACGCCGCTGCCAGAGTTGCATCGGTTTCAGTAATACCACCAACGCCACTGCCAACGATGTTGACCTTAACTTCACTGGTGGACAGCTTAAGCAAAGATTCAGAAATTGCCTCAACAGACCCCTGTACGTCGGCTTTCAGTACGATATTCAGATCACTGACATCACCGGCTTCCATGTTAGCAAACATGTTTTCCAGCTTGGCTTTTTGCTGACGGGCCAGTTTCAGTTCGCGCTTCTTCTGATGACGCTTGGCGGCCACTTCACGGGCTTTACGCTCATCTTTAACCACAACCGCATCTTCACCGGCAATTGGCACACCAGACAGACCCAGTACTTCAACCGGAGTCGACGGGCCGGCAATTTTCAGTTCATTGCCGTTTTCGTCACGCATGGCTCGAACACGACCGTATTCTTCACCACACAACAAAATGTCACCAGCTTTCAGTTCACCTTCCTGAACCAGAACCGAGGCAATCGGACCACGGCCTTTGTCCAGACGTGACTCAATGACGATCCCGCGACCCGGGCCATTGTTAACGGCTTGCAGATCCAGTACTTCAGCTTGAAGGTTAATGGCTTCCAGCAACTCTTCAACGCCCATGCCGGTTTTGGCCGACACATTCACGAACTGGTGCTCACCGCCCCACTCTTCGGAAATAACTTCCAATTGGGACAGCTCGGTTTTCACCCGATCCGGATCGGCAGTTTCCTTGTCCATCTTGTTCACCGCGATGATCAAAGGTACACCGGCAGCCCGTGAGTGCTGTACCGCTTCCTTGGTTTGTGGCATTACACCGTCATCGGCAGCCACAACCAGTACTACGATGTCTGTCGCTGTAGCACCACGTGCACGCATCGCAGTAAATGCGGCGTGTCCGGGAGTATCCAGGAACGTGATGGGGCCGTTGTCAGTATCTACCTTGTATGCACCAATGTGCTGGGTAATACCGCCTGCTTCGCCAGCTGCAACCTTGGTGCGACGAATGTAATCCAGCAGGGAGGTTTTACCGTGGTCAACGTGACCCATAATGGTCACTACCGGCGCACGGGCAGTTTTGTCACCCTGACCGGCATCCGCCAACAACTCGTCTTCCAATGCATTGTCATTGACCAGTTCGTACTTGTGGCCCATTTCTTCAATGACCAATACTGCTGTATCCTGATCAAGCACCTGGTTGATGGTCACCATCTCACCCATCTTCATCATGGTTTTGATGACTTCGTTAGACTTGACCGCCATGCGGTTAGCCAATTCACCTACCGTGATGGTCGCACCCAGTTTTACGATACGTTCCACTGGTTGCGCAGGCTTGTTGAAGCCCTGCTTCAAATGCTCGCCAGCATTTTTCTTGGACTTTTTACGGCGTCGCGAAGAACGCTCAACCTGCATGTCTTCTTCGTCTTCCGCTTGCTGTGCGTAGCGGTTGGAATGCAGGTGCACTTCTGCGGCTTCTTCTTTCTTACGGCGCTCTTCTTCTTCTTTCCAGCGACGCTCGTTTTCTTCCGCCAATCTGCGTGCTTCTTCAGCGGCTTTTCTGGCTTCTTCTTCGAGCTTCTTCTTGGCTTCTTCTTCCTGCTGCTTGCGCAAACGCTCTTCTTCCGCACGGGCCTTTTCCTGCTCGGCGCGTTCTTCTGCAGTCAGTGTGGTGTCTTCCGCTTTGGCTGCCGCTTCCAAACGGGCCTTTTCAGCCCGCTTAGCGCGTTCCGCTTCCGCTGCTTTGCGTGCTTCTTCGGCCTGACGGGCTTTTTCTTCCGCGATGCGCTTGGCTTCTGCCGCGGCTTTTTCTTCCGCTTCGCGTCTGGCTCGGGCTTCTTCTTCCAGGCGTCGGGCTTCTTCTTCAGCCTGACGCTGTTCTTCAACTTCGCTGCGCTTCACGTAAGTACGCTTTTTACGCACCTCAACCTTAACCGCTTTGGATTTACCAACGCTCAGGGTGCTGGTGGTTTTACGCTGCAATGTCATGCGCGTGGGCTCACCGGAACCGGCACCGCCATGCTGCTTGCTCAAGTGATCAAGCAACTGGCGCTTCTCGTCTTCAGTGACGCTGTCACTGGCATTCTTGCTGATGCCGGCGTCTTTAAACTGACTAACCAGGCGGTCAACGGTCGTTCCAATGTCACTGGCGAGCTTTTCTATGGATACTTCTGCCATTACGTGTATTTCCCCTTGTTGACCTTATTCTTCACCGAACCAAACGATATTGCGGGCCGCCATAATCAGGGCGCCGGCTTTTTCCTCATCCAGTTCGTCAATGTCGCTGATGTCATCTGTACCTTGTTCAGCCAGGTCTTCAAGGTCAGTAATACCCCGACTTGCCAGTACATACGCGACGTGTTTGCTCATGCCTTCGAGATTCAGCAGAGCTTCGGTAGGTTCCGCCCCTTCCAGGGACTCTTCATTGGCCAGCGCCTGTGTGGTCAACGCGGCGCGGGCACGAGTGCGCAGCTCTTCCACGGTGTCCTCATCCAGGCCGTCAATGGCCAGCAATTCGTTAACCGGAACATAAGCCACTTCTTCCAAAGTGCTGAAGCCTTCATTGGCCAGTACTTCGGCAAAATCCTGGTCGATGTCCAGACCAGCCATAAACACCTGAAGCACCTTGGCGGTTTCTTCTTCGTGTTTTTTGTTCAGATCGTCAATAGTCATGACGTTCAGTTCCCAGCCGGTAAGCTGGCTTGCCAAACGCACATTTTGGCCGCTTCGGCCTATCGCCTGGGCCAGGTTGTCGGCTTCAACCGCCACGTCCATGTTGTTACTGTCTTCGTCAACCACAATGGAGGCTACTTCAGCCGGAGCCATGGCGTTGATAACAAACTGGGCCGGATTTTCATCCCACAGCACGATATCAACCCGTTCACCACCCAGTTCACCAGATACGGCCTGAACCCGTGAGCCACGCATACCCACGCAGGCACCAACCGGATCAAGACGTTTGTCATTGGTCTTCACCGCAATCTTGGCGCGGGAGCCCGGATCACGGGCCGCAGATTTGATTTCCAGTGTTTCTTCTGCAATCTCCGGAACTTCCAGACGGAAAAGTTCTACCAGCATGTCAGGATGAGTACGGCTGATAAACAGCTGTGCACCACGAGCTTCCGGACGGATCACGTACAGCAGGCCACGGATGCGATCGCCGGGGCGGAAAGTTTCACGCGGTAACATGTCATCGCGGTACAACACACCTTCGGCGTTATTGCCCAGATCAACGATCACGTTATCACGGTTCACTTTTTTAACCGTACCGGTTACCAACTCGCCCACTTTGTCCTGATACTCAGCTACCATCTGTGCGCGCTCGGCTTCACGGACTTTCTGCACGATTACCTGTTTGGCGGTTTGGGTGGTAATACGGTCGAAGGCAATCGATTCGATTTGCTCTTCTACGTAATCGCCCACCTGGATCTCAGGCTCATCAATTTGTGCTGCAGACAGGGTCATTTCAGCGAACGGGTTTTCCTGTACCTGATCATCAGGAATCACCTGCCAGCGTCGGAATGTATCAAAATCACCGGTGTTTCTGTCAATGCTGACCCGGACTTCAATATCGCCTTCGGTTTTCTTTTTGGTTGCACTGGCAATCGCGAATTCCAGCGCTTCAAAAATCTTTTCTCTAGGCACTTGTTTTTCATTTGAAACGGCTTCCGCCACTAACAAAATTTCTTTATTCATTTTCGCCTCACTGATGCCTTCTAATTCATGAAAGCGTGTGCTGTTCCGTTAGTCGAATGTGGGAACAACGTTACCTTTTTCGATATTCGCCACAGCTAACTGGAACTGCTGGCCATCCACTTCAATACTGATGATGCCATTTTCGCAACTCAGTAATCGTCCTTTAAAATTGCGCCGGTTATCCATCGGCAGTGCCAACTTCACCTGCACGATTTCACCAATCACAGACTGGTAGTGGTGCTCCTTGAACAAGGGTCTGTCCATACCGGGAGATGACACTTCCAGGTTGTATTCCGTACTAATGGGATCCTCGACATCAAGAATTGCACTCACCTGATAGCTGACATCGGCACAATTATCCACGGTGATCCCGTTCTCGTGATCAATAAAAACACGTAAAATTGAATGCTTTCCTGCACGAACAAATTCAACCCCAACCAGTTCGAAGCCTTCTGCTTCAACTGCAGGTTCCAGCATTTCAGTCAGCTTATCTTCAAGCTTTGACAATCCTTACCTCCAAAAACGAAAAAAGGGCCTATAGCCCAACTCATTTTACTCACAGACAGCCGAGGCGCCCTGAGCTCTGGTTTGATACAACAAAAAGCCCCGGACGAGCGGGGCTTTTGCATAAATCTGAACCCATACTGCCAACCGGCAGTTGCAAACCTTATGGGTATCACCGCATCCAGCGGCACAAGTTTGCAAATTTAGCAAAGCGTTACTGTCCAATCTCAATGAGGGAGCCCGCTTCCGCTACAAAACTGCGAGGTATTATACTGATTGCCCCCGCGTTACGCAACCGCCCAGTGAGAATAGTCTTCAGGGGAAGTCAAATTTCATCCTGCCAGCGCGCCTTTATCTCCAGAATTTCACCAAGTTGCAGTTCCAACACCGCCACCAGTTCAGGATCAAAATGACGACCGCTTTGTTCATTTATATAGGACATACTTTCTTCCACACTCCATGCATCCTTATACGGCCGTTTGCTGGTTAACGCATCAAACACGTCTGCAAGGGCCACTATGCGCCCTTCAATTGGTATCGCCTCCCCCTCTAACCCGTGAGGGTAGCCACTGCCATCCCATTTTTCATGGTGGGTCAGTGCCACTGATTTTGCTACCCGCAGTAACTCGGAGTCCACCTCGCCAAGGATTTCTGCACCAATCAGCGGATGGGTTTTCATCACAGCGTACTCCTGATCAGACAGTTTGCCCGGTTTCAGCAAGATGCTGTCAGGAATGCCAATTTTACCAACGTCATGCATAGGGGCCGCGTTTAGCAACAGCTCAGCCTGGTTTTCACTAAATCCTGCGCCCAATGCAATCACCTTGGCGTAATGGCTCATACGCATTACATGCATACCGGTTTCGTTATCTTTATATTCCGCTGCCCGACCAAGTCGCTGAATAATCTGCAATCGGGTGCGTTTGAGTTCGTCCGCCTGCACCAGCGACAGGTGGGTTCGGACTCTCGCCCGGACCACTACCGGTGACAACGGCTTGGTAACATAATCCACTGCCCCCAAATCAAAACCTGTTGCTTCGTCCTGTGCATCATTGAGTGCGGTCACAAAAATAACGGGGATCACGCGGGTTTCAGGTTCAGACTTTAGCTGCCGGCATACTTCGAACCCCGTCATACCCGGCATCATGACATCCAGCAGGATCAAATCCGGCAACTGCTCGCGGGCAACCCGCAGTGCCTCCGGCCCGCTTTTTGCGTAAACCAGATTATAACTCTCAGCAAGTACCTGCTTAAGAATACGCAGATTGGTTGGCTCGTCATCTACAGCGAGTATGGTTGGTGCAGACCTGACTTTTTTCATACTTCAGTCTCACTTTCCCGGTTTAATCTGGATAAAATTTCACGCAACCTGCGCTGCCCGCGGGCAAATTCAAAGTCTTCAATGTCAGAGCAAATCGCCGCCACTTCCTCGCGGTAGTTCAGGGGCACTGTTTGGCGAAGTTTCTTTAGTTCTTCTTCGTCCAGACGGTTCTCCTTTACGCTTACCAGCAGTGATTGTAATCGACAATAGAACTGTGCATCCGATACCGGTTGTAACACTGGGTGAACATCCGTTTGGGCGCTATCAATTTGGGCTCGGAGCTTTTCCACTATGTCAGCAAGAATTCCAACTGCTCCGGGCAGCGGGTTTCCGGCCAATGCCGCCGATTCAAAAGCTTCACAACTCTGCCTCAGTTCCGTGAGACACAAATTACCCGCCACCCCCTTAAGGCTGTGACAAACACGGCAGAACTGGCTGATATTGTCGGCTTCAACTGCGAGTTTCAACTCATCGAGGGGATTTTGAACAGTAAGGATAAAACGGTCCAGTTCTGCCCGGTGTGCTTCTGTGCTCCCCCACAACACAGCTCCCTGTTGCCAGTCGACCCCCATTCCGACAGAAGCACCTTCAATTGCAGCTTTCGGCTCCTCTGGGGCAACCAGACCGAGAATTCTGGCGATTTCTCTCTGCAGCAGAACAAAATCGATGGGTTTGTTTGCAAAACCCTGCATACCCGCGCCCTGCGCGGCCTGCCGGTCTTCAGTAAGCACACTGGCGGTGAGGGCCATTATCGGCAGGTTTGGCAAACCGTGTGCCCGCTCAAACGCACGCCGAAGTCGGGCTGCCGTTAGCCCGTCCATGACCGGCATTTGCAAGTCCATTAGCACTATATCCAGCTCATACGTTGCCATTGCTTCCAACGCTTCCTCACCATTTGAAGCCGTTTTTACGCAGTGCCCTTTGCGGCCAAGCCACGAGGTTAGAAGGTCAACATTCTGGGCGATGTCGTCAACCACAAGAATTGACAATGCTTGCAGCGTTTCTTGTCCCCCATCAGCTTCGGGGCCGAGGACCTGCGCCGGCACCAGTGGCAATGTAAATGCAAAACATGAACCTTTTCCCGGCTCGCTGGCGGCTTCAATCTCTCCGCCCATTAATTCAACCAGCTGTTTGCTGATGGTCGTGCCTAATCCGGTTCCGCCGTATTTTCGGCTCATTGAAACATCGGCCTGGGAAAAGGGTTCAAACACCCTATCCAGTTGGTCAGGCGTCATTCCAATACCGGTATCGAAAATCGAAAACCGCACACCTGACGGATTGTGTGGCTCTATGTTAAGTCGAATATTACCTTGCTCAGTAAACTTAATTGCGTTACCAAGCAGGTTTACCAGTACCTGACGAATCCGCTCCGGCGCACCGTGATAACCGGCAGACAACCCGGGAGACAGGTTCACTTCGAGTTCCAGGCCCTTTTTCTTTGCTTCCAGCGACAGGGTAGAGACCACCATGTCCACCTCATCGGAAAGGGTAAAATCCTGGTAAGCAAGTTCGAGTTTGCCTTTGTCAAGTTTGGCGCTGTCCAGAATATCGTTGAGCAGATGCAGCAAAGAACGGGCCGCACGATTGATGGTCCCAATATGCCGGCTCTGATCTTCAGGCATATTTTGATCGATTAGCAAATCACTGAAACCGATGATGGCGTTCATCGGTGTGCGGATCTCATGACTCATGTTCGCCAGAAACGCTGTGCGCGCAGCAACGGCCATCTCGGCCTCTTCCTTGGCGGCCAGCAATTGCTCTTCCATCTGGCGCCGCTCTGTAATGTCCATAATGAAACCGTCAAGATACTGGATGTTGCCGCTGTCATCCCTGACATAAGTACCATACTCGCGCAACCACCTGAGTCCGCCGTCTTTAGTAATGATGCGATACTCAAAAGTGAATGTTCCAGGCTGCTGCAAACCTTGCTCTATGTTGGCTAGGTCATCAGGATGGTAAAGCTGTTCAAAACTCCTTACCGGGTTTGGCAGCAGAAAATCCTTGGCCGGATAGCCGGTGATTTGCTCCACCGCATCATTAATAAATACCATCGGCCAACCGGGCCTGTTAAGACAGCGGTAAGCAATTCCGGGAATATTGCTAATAAAAGAACGAAACTTGGCTTCATTTTCGCGAAGCGCATTTTCCATCTCAAGCCGCTCGCGAATATCCGAAATAAACACAACAAAATAATGCTGTCTGCCCAATTGGGTGTGCCCGATACCGACCCGGGCCGGTATTGCCTCACCCGTTTTCTTCAGCACTTCCACATCCCGGCTGGTACCAACAATCTGCTCACCAACCGGCGTAGAACGCTGTTCAAAAAAGTCTTCGTTGTACTTGCTTCGTTGCGCTTCAGGTACGATTTTATGTACCGAATGACCAACCAGCTCAGACTGCGTCCACCCCAGCATCTCACTAACCGTTTTGTTCATACTGATGACGATGCCGTTACCGTCTACCGTTAGAACGCCGTCAATAGCGGTATCCATGATTGCGGATTGCTTGTGATGAGCCTCAAAGGCGCTCTGTGAGATTTCCCTGTACCGGATCAGCAGACTGATCCCAAGCACTAGGGCAATCATGGTTACAGTAAAAAAGGTTACCCCTGCAGCCAGGTAAAGGGAGAGCTGAAATGGCTGTTCACTGAGTGTCAATTCCGGCGGACGCACAATGCGTGCGGCACTCATACCAATATAATGCATGGCGGAAATAGCCATTCCCATGACAACACTGGCCAGAAGGGTGCACGGACCGGGTTTGAGGTTGATAGATGAGAGTCGCGCCAGACCGTAGCGGATCCACAGGGACAACATGGCCAACACCACCGCCACAATCAGCGACAGTATAAAAGTTGCAAGATCGTATCGGAGCACGGCAGACATACGCATTGCCGACATGCCGGTGTAGTGCATCAATCCGATACCGGAACCAACCAGCAGCCCACCAAGTACAATCTGTTTGAAACTAATACGTGAACGGGACAGGCTCTGCAAAGCAAACCAGGCTGCCAGCACGCCCGGCAGTACGGAAACTATGGTGGTATTCAGACCATACTCGACCGTTGTGCATAATTCGAAAGCGAGCATGCCAACAAAATGCATGGCCCAGATGCCACCGCCCAACGCAAGGCTTCCAACCGCCAGAAGAACCTGACGAAACCCCTTGTTGCGGGTAGCGGAAGCCTGGCCGGCGACTTTAAATGCCATAAAGGAAGCAAAAACTGAAATGGCAACAGAAAGCCCAACCAACCAGAACTCATAACGCCCTTCTAATAACATGACGTCGTCAGAAGCCGTGAAGACACGAGAAAGCCAATCAAACATAACTACAAACTACCTGTTAACTGCACAGCAAGATTGGCGAAACGCCGACTACCAAACAGTGGGAAAGGCGTTATGTGCCCGCACTATCTGCACCGCCTCCCATCATTCGAAAATGAGTATAAACTGACCATGATCAGGATGGAAATTCAATTTTCCAGACGCCTGGAATCAGCATAACAAAGGTAGTTACGTGTAGACCGCGTTCCGGGATTACCTCCGTTCCAATAAAAACAGCGCTTTTTTATTACCGTTTACCGCAAATGGTCGGTTCAATTTCACCCAATTCAGCGACGCTGGGCCACTTTCAGGCAACTTATCGACAGCACCACACGACCACGTCACACATTTTGTCACCCAATCACAACAACATTAGGATAAACCCATCTTAAATTGACAAAAAAAACTCATAGAAAAATATTTATTGCATTTTTGCGACACTTTTATTGCACTTTTATTGACCTTCAGATTCCAGGCGCTAAACTTCGCCCCGCGAATAAATCGACCAAGAAGGGCTTTATTGTGGCACTAAACAAACTTTCCCGCAGATGGTTAGCGGGCGGGCTATTTACTTTTTCAGTATTACCAGTAGCAGCGGAGCAACAGGCACTTCCTGAAGTAGACGTTACATACGGAAGCAAAGGCTTTGAGTTCACCACGGCTGATGACCGCTTCCAAATGCAAATTCGTGGCCGTCTGCAGTTACGCTACTCGAATACCAACGATAGCCAGCCAGTCACCATCCAGGATTACGAGCAAGTATACGGGGATGAGTTTGGTATTAACCGCGCCCGCCTCAAAATTGGTGGCCACGCCTACCAGCCCTGGCTGAAATACTATTTAGAGTATGAACTGCAACAAGGCTATCTGCTTGACTACCGCGTGATGATTGAAAAATATGACGCGCTCAAGTTCAAGGCTGGCCAGTGGAAGTTTGAATACTCCCGCGAGCGAAGCATCAGCAGCGGCGGCCAGCAAATGCTGGACCGTTCGATCATCAACCGTGTATTTACCATTGACCGCCAGCAGGGTGCCGCAATTTACGGCCGCCTGAATGCAGGTAGCCCACTTGATGTGAACTACTGGCTGGGTATTGGTACCGGTACCGGCCGTGGCAGCAACCAGAATGATGATCGAAATGCACTGTATTATGGCCGTTTGCAATGGAACGTATTTGGTGAAGAGATGGGCTTTAAAGCCAGTGATCTGAAATTGCGCGACAAGCCGCTAGGCAGCATTGCCGTGGCAGGTTCAACCAATCGCAGCGCCTATACCCGATTCTCGTCTTCCGGCGGTGGTCAGTTGCCATTCTTTGATGGCGGCGAAGACAGCCAGTACGACATTGAGCAGTATCTGATTGAAACCGCGTTTATGTACAAGGGTTTCAGTTGGCAGTCAGAGTATCACGAGAAAACCGTAACTGACCGCCTGAACAATAATGAAGAAACCGATCTGGATGGCTACTACGTTCAGGCTGGGTACTTCTTTAACCAGATGTTTGACTGGTGGCCTGCCCCACTGGAAGCCGCATTTCGTTATGCGTCCTTTGATGAGAGCAGTGCAACTGAGAGTGATACCAGCCATTCAGAGCAATCTTTGGCCCTGAACTGGTTCTTTAACGGGCACAACAACAAAGTCACTACGGATATTACCCGTTTCGATATTGAACAGGTGGGTGAATTATCGTCTCCGGACAGATGGCAGTTCCGTGTTCAGTGGGATGTGTCGTTCTAAGCGACACATTTCACACCACGATCAAAAAGGCCCCATCGAATGATGGGGCCTTTTTTATGATCTGAACGATCAGTCCTCTTTACTCGCCAGCAGTTTTGATTTTTTCTGGATCTTACAATCTAAGATCCGCTGGGTATTTTTTCTACCTATGTAAAACGCGACGGTATAAGGATGCTGTCGCTTGAAGAATTTGCTTATTGCCTTGACCATAACAGCCTCCTTTTTTAGTTTTTCGGCCCTTATTAAAATACGCTTTTTTTCAGCCATGTCAATTTTATTACGGTTTTATGACAGTTTTTATTCCAAAGAAGCCTTCACCATGATGATTTTTCGATTCAAGGTAATATAAAAATCTTAGCCCGTCGTTCCTTTGGAACGGTGTGTCATCACGCCTCTGAACCTGCGCACTGCATAAAAAATTCGGTGTAACTGTTTCCATCACGCACTCACAAAAAGTAAATGGCGAAAGAACCAATGCCGCAGAAACGAAAAAAGCCCCTGATTTCTCAGGGGCTTTTTCTTTTTTGGTTGCGGGAGCAGGATTTGAACCTACGACCTTCGGGTTATGAGCCCGACGAGCTACCAGACTGCTCCATCCCGCGTCTGAACTGTTGTTGAGGGCTGGTCTGTGTTGACCTGTTCCGCTCAAGTGGTGCGTATTATACATAGAGAAATGGCCTTAGCAAGGGCTCATTTCATTAATTTTTCAATTTTCTTTCCAACTGCCTGATTTACCAGCAAAGTGTACATTTTTTCTTCGTTTATGCCCTAATTTGCTCAGCTGCCGGCGAACAATTCCATTTTTTCGGCCAGTTTAAAGTCCAGTTCGCTTAATCCCCCTGCATCGTGGGTAGTCAGTCTCACCTCAACTTTATTGTACACATTCAACCACTCAGGGTGATGATTGAGCTTTTCTGCCCAAATAGCAATCTGGCTCATCCAACCGAAAGCACGGACAAACGATTTAAACTTGAACGTCTTCACGATGGCATTGTCTTCCTGCCGCCAGTGCAAATGCTCGTACAGCCCATGGTTTAGGGATGCCAAAGCCTGCTCAATGTCAGCCTGGTTGTATTTGGTTGCCATGCGCCTTTCCTCTGTGCGTAACCAAATCAAGCTCCTACTGGAGTCAGACGCCTGTCGCCTTCGCTGGTTCCGCTGCGTTTGTAGTATAGGCATTGTTCTGTAATCCGCCCAGCCGGGTGATTACGTTATCAAATTAAAAACGCCTGCCATTTGTAAACAGATCAATGCTGTTACTGAATCAGTAACCTGCATCCCGCTATCCAGGCTGGCCTGGATATGGAAACATTCCTGCGTTTAGGGCACGTCAGCGTCGATCATCGTGCTAAGTACTGCGAACTTTCCACCTATGAGATACCTTTTAGTATTCAGCTCATCGAGTACTTCTCTTAATGGCACGTTAGTACAGACAATGACACGGCTCACCAATAAATGAGAAAACAAGCACTCAGGGTTGCGCGTTATTTTAATACGGTCTGAGTAACTGGATTAAACCCGGCTCAGTTGTAATTCCCGGGTTTGATTGATGAGATAAATTGGCATCAGCTCAATACATTTCACCGTCCGTAGAGAGCTTCATCCAAATGGCTAAAACGCTCAAAGCCAGCAAATTTAAGCCAATTAGGCAAAAATCAGTTTGCGGGAATTTTTTCTTCTCAATGCCTTAATCATGTGTTTCAAAACAACATTTTGCATCAAAAACTCAAAATTGGTATTAAATCAAATACCAATGTATGTACCTACATCTTTTCGCCTCAATTCATTTGTATTTAAATTGTAAGCGAACAAAAAATAACCTCCTATTTTTAATCAAAAGGACTTTAACCATGTTGAAAGTAGTTAAATTGTCACTTGTTACCTCTGCCATGACTTTAATGTCTGCAGGTTTTGCCAACGCCGGCGTTGAAGATGACCTGGCCAATATCTGCACCATTGTCCAGGCTGATGACAAAGGCGAACTAAGAAAAAAAATGCGTCGGGTGGAATCGGACTACAGCCTGAAGCTGCACGATTATTATTCCGGGATTTCCTGTAATGGAAACAGTCTGATCCGAACTGCGATTGAAAGCAATTCCGTTGAAGTTGGCACCCTGCTGGTAAAAAAAATGCCCAGCAGCAAACTTCAGGATCCGGAAGCTGACGGCAAAACTCTGCAAGCCTGGATTGACGAAAAAGGCTATCAGGACAACGCCATTGCCATTGAATTAAAAGACCGAATCTAAGCTCCTGTTTTAAATGCCATGTAGCAAGTTTCAACATGGTAGCGGAGACATTCTCCGCCCCTAGTGGCTCCCTTCCGGGAGCCACGCCCTTCTTGCCCAATAATTCTGTATAACTATTAATACCTATGTATAACACCCTCAGGTGCCCAAATCCCGGAATTGAGGTTTAATTGCGCAGGCGAACCACAGTGGGTGGTTTTAGAGAGAATTTTATCATGTTGAAAATCGTTAAAACTGCTGCTCTGTGCTCCCTGGTAACCCTTGGCATGTGCACCAATGCCCAGGCAGCTATTGAAGATACACTTGCAAACATCTGCACCATCGTTCAGGCCGATGACAAAGGCGAACTGCGCAAAAAAATGAAAGCGGTTCAGGACGATTATCACCTTAAACTGCAAGATTACTACACAGGTATCAGTTGCGACGGTAACAGCCTGATCCGTACCGCCATGCTGAGCAATGCCGTTGAAGCTGGCACTCTGCTGGTCAAAAAAATGCCAAAGGCACAACTGAACGAGCCGGAGCAGGACGGTAAGACCCTGCAAGCCTGGATCGCCGAGAACGGACTGCAAAGCAATCCGGTTGCCCAGGCTTTGGTTGAGCGGATCTAATAACAGTTAAAGCACCATGCTGATGATTTCAACATGGTAGTGGGTTATCCCACGCCTCCGGCGCCTGTTTTACAGGCGCCATCCTTTTTCCGTGAACAGAATTCCCCCCGCCCGTTAACTTCCAGCATATTTTTCAGTAGCCAATCAATTTCCCGGCAACTGCCAGTACACTCTCTGGTTTCATTTTTAAGCCTGCCACGCTGCAAGCTGTTACTCATCCATTGCATTGTGGTATTCACACAGCGGAGCAACCTTTACTCCAGCACTAATCGCCACCACGAACTTGAAAAGTATTGAAAAAAATACCCATGTATACATGCCGATCTTCCGTTCAGCACGGAATGCCCGTTTAATGAAGATGAACAAACACAAATCCGGCTGACGGGGCAGTGATTTCACTGCCTCCGATGTCTTCGGGGTATTTGGTATGGCGATAGTAAAAATCACTGTATGTACAACTATGCTGGCGTTGTCTTTCGCTTCATGTTCTGCGTTCGCCAATCGGTCCGACAATACTCACGGAACTGTGTCTTCATCCTCATCCACCCATGCCAATATTCAAAAAAAACTGCGCACAGATCAGGGCTCGCTAAACCTGTTTCGTGTCACTCATAACCCTGCAACCTCCTTACATGAAAACCCGGTTACACAGCAATTGCTCAGAAACGTGGAATCGACTGCACTAACGCACAAAAAATTACCGCAACGCTAGGGCCTGTTGATCTTTGTTGTTTAAAATTTTTTCTCTCTGAGTGGTTTCAGAGCAAGACGAGAGCCATGAAGCTTAGTCAGCTAAGTAAATGGCGAATAACGCAGCTATGGAAGCACTCAGAGTGAACCCAAAGGGCAGCAGGCCCGGGATTACCGCCCTAATCAGCGTCAGGCTTTTTGCAGGCTTTCCAAACCCTTCAAGCACGCTTTGGCAGTACTTGTATCTAAATTTATGCTACATCATCCAGAACGGATCTGACCAGATACTGCTCGCTTTTTTAAGGTAATTCGGATATAAAAACAACAGCATTTGGTTGTTTTTTGAATAAAGGCCTTCCGTAAACATGTATTCCGGGTTGCCGACGGGGCACAGGAAAGGCTGCAGATATTAAGGTAGTTATGCGCTTACGGAATCGTTCCCAGACCGTTCATCTCAAGTTACTGATTACTGCCCTTTCTCTGTTGTGTTCAACGTATGCCGATGCAGACACTTCAAAAATCATTGAACATATCGAGGTTAACGCGCAAAAGCGCCCACAGGATATTCAGGATGTGGCTGTCGCGGTAAGTGCCGTCAGTGGGCAGAAATTACTCGATACCGTCAGTCGCGACATCTACGATATTGAACAATATGTTACCAACTTTTCAGCCCATCAGAATCAAAGTGCAACCAACTCGCATTTCTCCATTCGTGGAATTGGCACCACATCGCAAAACTTCGGTTTTGAATCTTCCGTGGGCCTTTACGTTGATGGCATCTATCGCTCTCGCCAAAACGCTATAATCAATGATTTGATAGACCTGGAGTCAGTTGAAATATTGCGCGGCCCCCAGGGCACTCTGTTTGGCAAAAATACTCCGGCTGGTGCAGTGAATATCCAAACCCGCAGCCCAAGCTTTCAGAATGGCGACGGCTTCCTGAGCGCAACGCTTGGCAATGACAATCTGGTTCAGCTTGCCGCAGCGTCCTCTTTTATCGCCATTGAAGACACACTGGCACTGCGCGTGTCCGGCTTTGATACTCATCAGGATGGCTGGATTGACGATGCCAACATGGGTGATAATCTCATCAACAATCGAAACCGCTCTGGCGTTAGGTTGCAGGCGCTCTACACACCAGCGCCCAATGTTCGTCTCAGGGTGACAGGCGATTATGCAGAGCTTGACGAAGTGTGCTGCGGTGCCCTGACCTGGCAGGATAACCGCCAGGCACTCAATGTGGAAGAGCGCTACGGTAGCGACACATTGCTGATGATGCCGCCGATAAATGCAACCCTGTTCACTGCCCAGAATTTTGGCGATTACACTACCGCGTTAACGGCCCTGCCAGTTTCAAAAATGGTCGACAAAGGCCTCTCCGCCCAGCTTGAATGGCAACTCAGTGATCGTCTCCGTGCAGCCAGCCTGACCGCATTTCGTTCATTCGACAGCCTGGATATTGTTGATACAGATTTCACCGATGCTGCACTGCTGAGTACCCGAAACGATGCCCGTCAGCAGGCGTTCTCTGAGGAATTACAGTTCCACTACCGTAAGGAAAACCTCAACGCCATTGCAGGTATCTATTACTTTAGCCAGAATCTTGACCTGGACTTCGCCATTACTACAGGCTCTGATTTACCTGCAATTTTTGCCGCCTCTGCCGCGCAGCTTCTGCCTTTAACCTCGGGAATCGACTCACTGAGTAACATGACCGCAGGCCTGATTGCACCCAGCGCCGACCCCGTCCCCACAAGCACCGACTTTGCCCATACGGCATACCAGACTCAGGACAGCGCGGCTTTGTTTGCCCAGACCGAATGGCAGTTTTTGCCACAATGGACCCTTATCAGTGGCTTGCGATATACCCGCGAAAAGAAAACACTGTACGGACATTACAGCGAACAGGGGCCAGGCATCGACGGGTTGCCAGCCGACCCGGCTGCATGGCCAGACCCGTTTGCGGCAGCCACAGCGCTCGGTACGCTGGCACAAACTTTACCTTTGGGTTTGCCTCCTGACGCTGCTTCACTGGCCGCACTGGCACCATTTCAAACCCCCGGCTGGGGCTATTTCTTTCTCGGCACGGCTTCAGTATTACCACGCCCAGAGCTACGGGAGTCCATACGCGACAATCAGATGACCGGCACCCTCAAACTCGCCTGGCAGGCATCGGCTAACCTGATGACCTATTGGTCGTACGCTACCGGCTTTAAATCTGGAGGCTTAAATACAGACCGTATTGCTGCCGGATTGGACCCTCAGTTCGACGCAGAGCAGGCCCGAAGCCTGGAAGCCGGGCTGAAATACGACTGGCCCGATGCAGGACTGCGGATTAATATGGCGGCGCATCTGACCCGGATACGGAATTTTCAGGCGTCCACCTTTACCGGCACCGGCTTTAACCTGCAAAACGCTGGCGACATTGGTGCCCATGGTCTGGAGCTGGAACTTAGCTGGGTGTTTTTACAGGGCAGCCGGATTGATCTCAACGCCGCGTTTAACCAAGCCCGCTTTGACTCTTTTGAGCGCGGCACCTGCTGGACCAGCAACCCTTGGCATACTGGCGTGGACGACCCCGGCCGGCCGACTGCCGATGTGCCTTATTGTTCCCGAACTGGCGACCGTTTGGGTTTTGAGCCCGACCACCGCCTGGCCGTCACCTTGAGCCAGGACCTGGTGCTTTTCGACCTGCCTTCGGTGCTCAGTATTGACTATCAGTACACCGGTGATGTCATGCTGGACGATTCCAACGACCCGCTAAAATACTCTGCCCCGTACGAACTGATAAACGCACGCTGGAAGTGGGCCCTGCCTGACTGGGACGCGGACATCATCCTTTGGACACGCAACCTGTTTAATGAAACTTACGCCGCCAAGAGTGGCTTTGATGTCCCCGTGCAAACCGGAAAAATTATGGCTTATCCGGGCCGGCCGAGAACCTTTGGTGTGAGTGTACAGAAGTTTTTCTAATTTCATTAAGGCAGAGCCATTTGCTCAGAGAATCCCGTTGAAAACGGCGACGGCCGGTGTTTGATCACGCCTTTTGTTGAACGAGATCAATAAACCGCACAATCCGGGACGCTAAAATGGCTGGCAGTATTATTGAATAGCCGGATCCCCGCCCATGGCCGCGTGTGAAATATTTAGCCCCTCACTACTGAACAAATACAATCGAAATGGCCCCCGCTACACCTCCTATCCCACTGCGCTGGAGTTTCGCAGCAAGCTGCCACAATCTTTACTCACCAATGCGGCTGCCGATTCCAGTGCCAAAGGGTTATCGTTGTACATTCACATCCCTTTTTGCCACAACCTGTGTTACTACTGCGGATGCAACAAAATTGTCACCCGTCATCAGGATAAAGCCGATCGATACCTTGACTACCTGGAACAGGAAATTGCACTTCGGTCAACAGCCTTCCGGCACATGCCAGTCAGACAACTGCATTTGGGGGGCGGCACGCCAAGCTTTCTCACGCTGGCACAGCAAGCGCGATTAATGACACTGCTGAAACAACATTTTGACTTGCGCCCCGACCTGGAATGCAGCATCGAACTCGACCCCAGAGGGGTAACCACAGAATACCTCGATGGCCTTTACCAACTGGGCTACAACCGCATCAGCATCGGCGTGCAGGATATTACCCCCAAAGTCCAGGCTGCTATCAACCGGATACAAAGTACCAGCCATATTGAGGAGCTGGTGGCGCATGCCCATCACATTGGTTTTTCTTCAGTAAATCTCGATTTAATTTACGGTTTACCTCACCAGACGCTGCAAACCTTTCGGGCCACACTGAGTGCCGTGCAGTCCATGGCCCCCCAACGCATTTCACTTTTCAGCTACGCGCACCTTCCCCAGCGTTTTGCTGCGCAGAGAAAAATCAAGGACGAGTGGCTGCCCCAGGCGGGGCTCAAAAGCCAGTTAATGGAGATGGCCATGCAAGTATTACAACAAGCCGGCTACCAGCAAATTGGTATGGACCACTTTGCCCTGCCGGAAGATGAACTTGCCAAAGCACAGCGCCATGGCGATCTTCACCGCAATTTTCAGGGTTACACTACCCAGGGGGAACTCGACTTGCTGGGGCTTGGCGTCTCTTCCATCAGTGCAGTGGCCAATGTCTATGCACAGAACCCCAAAACCCTGAACGGCTATTACGCCGCGCTGGACGGTGATGGAGGCCTGGTGGACAAAGGCTGCGTACTCAGCCGCGACGATGAAATTCGGCGTTATGTGATCCAGCAGCTGATGTGCAACCTGACGCTGGATTTTTCAGCTGTAAAACGCCAGTTTGCAATTGATGTTGAGGAATATTTTGCCGACGAGCTTCAGCGCCTGAAGCCGTTTGTTAACGATGGCTTAATGACTGTGGACAACTGCGGCCTACGAGTTTACGAGGCTGCGCGGGTGCTGATCCGGGCAATCTGCATGCAGTTTGACGCCTATCTACTACCCACCGTAAATCACAATCGCTATTCCCGTGTGATTTAAGATTCAAAACTAGCGTAATTTAAACCGGGCGGTAACGGTTTCGCCAACCCGAAGCCGCATACGCTCGAATGAAAGCTGGCTGATAAGGCTGTATAACCGGGTGCTGTTGCGGGCAAGCTCCAACAGCACCTGGCCTGAGCGTACTTCACCAACAGTAACAATTTCGCATTCAAACGCATTGACAATACTGGAGTCATTGCTGGGTTGACGGTCCAGGCTGACATCCCTGGCATCCACCAGCATTTTTACCTGCTCACCACTGAGCGCGCCGGTTCGGCAATAGAGTGTCTGGCCCTGGCATTCAAAAGCCACACAGCCGTAATCGTCAAGCTCAGTCACATCAAGTCGTTTTCCCTGCAGCAGACCAAATTGCTGCTGACGATACTCCCCCTGGTGCGCCAGTTCATTGAGCACTGCATCCGGCTCGTCACAAATCTGCATTTTACCTGCCTTTACATAGCCCACGGCATCACAGTACAACGCCAGATCGTGCAGGTCATGGGAAACCATCAGTATGTTAAGCCCGCTACAACTCAGACGTTGAAGGTACTTCAGCAGCCCATGGCGGGTCATGAGGTCCAGGGCACTCAAAGGTTCATCAAGTAACAGTACATCCGGCCCATTCAGCAACGCCCTGGCCAGCGCAACCCGCTGGGATTCACCGCCCGACAGAGCACTGACCTGCTTATCGAGCAGATGGGCGCACTGACAACCTTCCACCACATCCTGCCACTCGTAGTGAGGTTGCTTTCGATATCGCATTGCCAGCGCCAGATTTTCCCGTGCGCTTAAATGTGGAAACAGCAAACCATCCTGAAACACCAGCCCAACACGCCTGTCAGGCATATCCTCAAACCAGCTGCAATGGTAACTGGCCTGCTTTTCCAACCCGGCCAACACCCTCAACAGGGTAGATTTTCCTGCGCCGGAAGGCCCCGACAAGCCCAGAAAA
Organism: Alteromonas aestuariivivens; assembly: GCF_003367475.1. Taxonomy (GTDB): domain Bacteria; phylum Pseudomonadota; class Gammaproteobacteria; order Enterobacterales; family Alteromonadaceae; genus Alteromonas; species Alteromonas aestuariivivens. Next base: position 61,965 of record NZ_QRHA01000010.1, on the reverse strand, counting down.
TGCCGCTCTCCCGGGAACCGGGCTTCAATGCTCAGTGCAAAATCCGGGTTGACCCTGTGTTCCAATGCCAGTTTCATTCTGCACTGCCCTTGCGGTTAAAGCGATACAGAAGGCTTAGCATGACAAACGAAAAGACCAGCAGCCCGAAGGCCAGCAGATGTGCGCGGTCGTAATCCAGCGATTCGACGTGATCGTACAGCGCAATCGACAACACCTGGGTTTGGCCGGGAATGTTGCCGCCAATCATCAGCACCACGCCAAATTCGCCAACGGTGTGCGCGAAGGTCAGCCCCAGAGCTACCACAAAATAGGGGCGGCATAGCGGAACCACGACCCGCCGGAATCGGGCGAATGCTGACAAACCGAGAGTTTTTGATACTTCAAGATAGCGGTAATCGAGTTGCACAAACGCGGTATACAAGGGTTGTACAGCAAACGGCAACGAATACACCATGGAACCCACGACCAGACCACTGAAAGAAAACGCCAGCTGGCTGTCAAACAACCCGGCCCAGAGCTGCCCGGGCAAATGGCTGGGTGAAAATGCCACCAGCAGGTAAAAGCCCAGCACCGTGGGCGGCAGTACCAAAGGTAAGGCGATCAGCGACTGCACCAAATTCTTTAACGGGTGGCGCCAGTGAGCCAGCCACCAGGCCAGCGGAAGTGCCACCAGCATCAGCATCAGGCTTGTTGTTGCGGCCAGCCTGAGCGTCAGCAGTACCGCGGTCCAGTCACTGTCCATCTGGCCCTCCTGTCACACTGCTGACCGGATCATAGCCCCACTGCGGCAACCGCGCCTGCACGGCCCCGGAGATGAGGTACTCAACAAACGCCTTTGCCTGTTTATTTTTAGAGGCTCGGGCCAGCAGCGCCAGTTGCTGCACAATCGGCTCGTGCAAATCAGCCGGAATTTGAATAACGTGCGAAGGATATTCATGCACCAGTGACCAGGCTGTCAGCGCCTGTTCCACATTGGCAGAATGATAAAACTGAAAGGCCTGCAAAACATTGGTACCGAGCACGAGCTGTTTCCGATACGGGTCAAAAACCGACAGGCTTTGCAAGGTTTGTCGGGCTGCTAGCCCATAGGGAGCGAGATCAGGGTTGGCCATGGCCAGCTTCGAATGCACCGAGGTTGCAAGCAATTCGAGCGACGGGTTTTGCGCCGCGCGATTGACATAGGCCAATCTTCCGATGGCGTAATTTTTCACGCCGTCAGATGCAACCAGCCCACGCCTGTCAAGTTCAGCGGGGCGCAACGTGTCGGCTGACAAAAACACGTCAAACGGTGCTCCGTGAACTATCTGCGCATACAGGGTTCCGCTGGAAGCTACCGTAACCAGGCAAGGCTCCCCGGCTGCGGCAAAAAGCTCATTACACAGCGCTTTGGCCGGTTGTGCAAAGTTCGCTGCTACCGCCAAATGCAAGGGTGCGGCAAAACTGCGAGTGGCTACAAGTACGAGCGTCACCAACAGGCCGATATAAAGCCGCATGTTTGTTAGCATTATCATTCAGAGTTGGCTTCTATACCCTGAACCCACGCCAGCGCAGCACGTTCGTCACTGGCTTTGGCTGCCACCCACTTTCCGTGGCCCGACTGAAATTCCTTTTTCCACAGTGGCACCGCCTGCTTGAGCGTATCCATCATATAACAGGCACCGTCAAACGCGGCCTGTCGATGAGGCGCCGCACTACCAACCCAGACGATTTGCTCATGGTTGGCGATTTTACCCACCCGGTGCACAATGCCCACAGTGGTCAGAGAAAACCGCGCGCACGCATTTTCCATCAACTGCCTAAGAGCTTGTTCCGTCATTTCGGGGTAGTGTTCCAACTCAATGCCTTCAATGCGCCCGTGGGCATTGAAGTCGCGAACCAGCCCGGTGAACGTCACTATTGCCCCCGCCCCTCCGGCCACAGCCTCGGCTTGCAGGCGCGAATACAGGCTGGCCTGGTCAAAATCGTCGCAGGTTACACTACTGAACATTCAGCCTCCGGTTACCGGTGGGAAAAACGCCACTTCATCGCCATCGCACAGAGCACAGTCTGAATCAACCAGGGTCTGGTTACATGCACTCAGCACTTTCCCCTCCAACGCGAGTTGCCAGTTGGCGTCGCGATGTGCCAACTGGTGCTGCAACGACGCTATGGTCATGCCGGGTTCGAATGGCACAGTTAACGAAGCGCACTGGCTGAGCTCCCGTACCAGAGCAAAACACTTAACCGTTATCATCCGCACGCTCCGCCTGCCAGTGACCGGTTTTACCGCCCACTTTTTCCGTTACCCTGATCCCCTCAATGCGCATAGCCGGATCAAGCGCCTTGCACATATCGAACAAGGTCAACAGCGCCACACTCACCCCGCTGAGCGCTTCCATTTCAACGCCAGTCCTGCCGTTTAGCTTACACATGCACTCCGCACGCACCCGCTGCTGTTCAGCTTCAACAGAAAAACGGATATCCACTTTGCTCAGGGCCAGTGGGTGACACAGGGGGATAAGATCCGCACAACGCTTTGCCCCCTGAATGCCCGCCACCCTGGCAACAGCAAACACGTCACCTTTGGCCATGGATTGGGTGGATATCCCCTCCAGCACCGCTTCAGAGGCATACAAATAACCCTCGGCTATAGCTTGTCTCTGGGTGACGGCTTTGTCCGACACATCCACCATGTTAGCTTCACCCTGGGCATTAAGATGACTAAAACCGGTCATCCGTGCTCTCCGGTCAGCTGTTTGACGAAATTGCACGGGGTATATTCTGAGTCGAGCTGACTTTGGATGATTCGCGTCCAGGCCGTACGGCACGCGCCGGTTGAACCGGGCAAACAGAAGATCACCGTTCGGTTGGCAAATCCGGCAATAGCGCGGGACTGGATGGTGGAGGTACCAATTTCTTCATAACTCAGCGCACGAAACAGCTCGCCGAATCCGTCGACCTGTTTATCAAACAGCACACTCAAGGCTTCTGGCGTGGAATCCCGGTGGGTAAATCCGGTTCCGCCGGTCACCAGAATGGCTTGAATCGCAGGGTCTGCGATCCACCCCGACACCACTGCTCGCTGCACATACACATCATCCTTAACCAGCTCCCGGGCCACCAGATTATGGCCACTTTCTGTGACGGCTTCTGCCAGGTAATCACCGGAGGTGTCATTATTCAGCGTACGGGTATCGGAAATGGTTAATATGGCGATATTCAGCGGCGTGGCCATGGGTAATCCTGTATCTTAATGCCCGGCCGGGTCGCCGGTTCAATGTTCAAAAAGCAGTTGCCTACTATGCCAGTTAGCCCGCCCTGACTCAAGCTGAAGGCGCATGGAGGTGAACCCTTTTGGCTGCGGCCTGCAATCCAAAAGCGGTTGATTTTACTGCTTCATTCAAACGACAATACCCCCAGCAATTCAACCCGCTCAACCCTGGCAAACCATTCCATCATGTCTGTACAAGTTCACAAAGATTACATTGTTGTGGCGCAAAACGCCTCCGGCCGTAATATGCACGTGCCTGTCTACCGTCTGCGCGGCAACCAGCCCGGGCCCACCGTCTACATTCAAAGTTCCATCCATGGCGCAGAGGTTCAGGGTAATGTAGTCATTTATCATCTGATCGGCATGCTGAAGAGCCGTTCCCTGTGCGGTGAAATCATTCTGGTACCCAACTGCAATCCGGTGGGGACCAATATCAAAGCCGGCGAATACACGCTGGGACGGTTTGACCCGGTCAACGGCACCAACTGGAACCGGGGCTATTTTTATGACCCGCAGCGATTACTGGCATTCGCAGAAACCGTTAACGTTCAGGAAAGTGACGAGTCCATAAAACAGCGGTTCCGCAATTACTGGCGGCAGGCCATCGAAGACAAGCTGGCAGCCCCGTGGGGCCTGGGTCTGGCGCAGCAGCTCAATCTGCAATTACAGAAACTGGCAGTGGAAGCAGATTACGTCCTAGACTTGCACAATGGTCCGGTTTCTACCCGGCACATATACATACCGGAATACGCCAGTCAGTCGGCAACGCTGTTCAACATTCCTCACTGTATCTTTATTCCCAACCAGTTTGCCGGTGCACTGGATGAAGCAACATTTTGCCCGTGGTGGACACTGAGCGACAACCTGCAGCAACGGTTTGACCGGCCATTCAATTTCAGTGTAGAGGCGTTTACCCTGGAAATGGGCAGCCAGGAAGTTATTGAATTTGATGCCGGAAAAGAAGATGCGGTGAGCATCATGACCTATCTGGCGGCTAAGGGAGTGGTGATGGACCAACAGCTCAAGCCTCTGCCAATAAGCCGGGTGGCGGTGCGGCTGTCGCAGTACAAAACGCTGTTCACTAGCTTTGGTGGAATGGTTGAATATTGCGCCAAACCCGGCCAGAGAGTGACCAGCGGCGAGGTCCTGGCACGGGTGCTGAATATTGATGAACTGGATAACGAGCGGGCCACCCACGAGATTACGGCCCCCTGCGACCTGATTCCCATCCTGCACTTTCCCTCTGCTTCGGTGCTAAGCGGCACCCAGTTGTACAAAGTGTTTACCGAGTTTGAGCAACTAACCTGAAATTAACCTCATAAAGACTGGGCTGACAACAAGTGGGGGTATAAGAGCCCCCGGCAGGAACATTTTTTACCTTTGTATTTACTCTCTGCTTCGCAGACAACCCAGCCTCGCAAGTCAATGCAATACCATTTTGCGTTCCAACAGCAGCCCAGATTAATTTTGTGATTGCTGCCCCCTCACTGGGCGCGATTTCCCGCATGGAGTCCGGAACCTCTTCGTTGTCGGTGAGCATAGTGTATGCAGGTGTGAGCCTCCGCCCACAACTGTTTACATTTTGACACATTATGATTACTATTGACCAATATTGGTCGACAGTAATCACTCTTCCTTGGTTCAAATTTTGTTGTTGACAAATTTTATCTGTTGGCGGAATGTTTTTGGGGAATACATGAAATCAGTTTTACAGCTTATTCTGGTGAGTACCGCTTTATCGGCGTGTACTTCAATACCAAACAAACAGCATAAAGAAGCCCCTTCCAAACCAGAGTCGATTGCATACGAACACATAAGCTTGCCGCCAGGCAATCTCGCCGTAGTGATAGACGGAAATTCACCGGACCCAGATGATATTGGCGCTACGCCAGTACTCTTGGCACTGTTGCAAAAAGCACAGGCATCCGGGCGACTGGTGCATATTTCTCATTCCTGCGATCTGGATCCGTTTCGCAATAAAGCCCGTTACCAGATAGATGCCGAGAACGAGAGCAGGCGTCAGCGTGTTCTCGACAGTTCCATACACAAGGCATTGGAGATATTTGGACCGTTTGAAGAAGTCCGGCAATTGTACAACTGCAGAACCGCACAACAAAATGCAATCGATGATCTGGTAGCAGCGATCAATAATGCGTCTGCCCAAGAACCGCTGTGGATCATTGAAGCCGGCGAACCAGACCTCATTGGTTACGCGCTTCAAGCGGCAAATGCAGAAAATCGAATGTTTGTAAAAGTCGTGTCTCACCACCCAGCCAATGATAACAGTGGAGACTACTTTACCTGGCAACAGATTCTCGACTTTGGCGTACAGGAGTACCAAATAGGTGACCAGAATGTAGGATTACAAACACCTGTTGATGCCTGGGATTGGGCTAAAGACAGCGAGGATGAAGGCATATCACTTATTTGGGATATGATGGCTTACGCAGAGCAGGATGGCATTGTTCCGTTTCAGACTGGAAAATTTGACTGCTCAGACGCAGGCATGATCTATTGGTGGATAACTGGCGCTGATAAGGGTGGAAACAAAAATGCGACGCCTGAAGATATAAAAATGATCCTAACCTCGGAATAATAATGACAAGGCACAGCGGTTCATATCATTGATACGCCTGGCCGGGGCTGCGCCAGTCAGGGCAGAAACGCTAGCGGAGGAGCCATCATTGACTTATTCCAACGAAAGGTATTTAAAAATAGGTCAAGTTTGTGTTTCAGACCACACGGCAAATTCGTTGCCGCTTGGCTCCAGAAAGTGAAAACGACAGCCACCAGGAAATTCAAAGATGGGGCGTACTATCTGGCCACCACTTTGCACAACTTTATCTAAAGTTGCTTTAATGTCTTTGCTGTAGAACACCAACAACGCACCTCCTTTAGCTGTTTGGCTGCAGCAGTCGGCGTTAAAGAACCCTCCGTCCAAGCCCTGATTTGTGAACGCGGTATAGTCAGGGCCGTAATCGACAAATTCCCAGCCAAATACAGATGTAAAGAACGATTTGGTGGTGTCTAAATCTCTTGCGCCAAACTCAACATAATTGAGTTTTTCATGTTGATTCATGCCTTAGCTCCTCTTGGCTGTTTTAAACCGCGCGAAAAGGCCCCACAACAGGGGCCAAGAGTGCCGGCTCAATATTCGCTATGGCAAAATAACCGCCAACTCAGATCGGTGAACCGGGTGGCAATGGTTTGACCTCAAAATCTCCGGGCCACTGACCGGTTTGCCAGTAAACTGACAAATGTCGCAGCAACACGCCTTTGCCTGTAACCTTGGCGTCATCTTTCAGCCATGTTTCAAACGACATTAATTCATTCTGAATCGCCAACCGGGCTTCCGGAGCCAGACCCGGATTGGCAACGGCCTGCATCACCGCGTTCAGGGCAACCAGCTGCAACCGGGCTGAAACCCCTTTATTGTTGGCACTGTTGCTGTACCAGTGGGCATCGAAAATACGCTCAACCAGTTCTCCTACTCCCGGTAGCCCACGTGTCCGGCTGCTTTGCCAGGACAAGCGATTCAGCCGTTCGGGCTGCAGTACCAGTGACAGGCTGAAATAAGCAGCAGATTCCGCCGCGCTAACCGGATCAAACGGCCGCCCCATTCGGCCCTGAAAATGCTCACGGGTCACATCATCACCAAACGCGGTGGGGGTTAGCAGGGTCAATAGCGTATCCGGCAAAGTCAGAAAAGGAGCACTACTGGCATCAATCATAAGCGCCATCGCCTTTTTCTGAATTTCAGCCTGCACAACACTCTGCCCCTGAGGCGCAGTATAATCACCTTTGCGCTCGTACTCGTAGTTCAAACCACCCACCTGCTTGACCACGGCTTCCAGCTGATACCGGTGCAACAGGTAGATGGGCACCAGCACGTCCTCCAGCGAGGACAGACTGGCTCCAGCCGGAATGGAATTCAAACCCATTTGTTCCAGCGCCCGCTTGCGCACACTTGCAATTTGCTCAAAAGCCTTCAGCGGGTCGTCGCCGTTATCCCACATGTGACCGTCACTGGAAGCATGAAACGAAGCCCGGGTGTCCACGTCGGTTTTAAATTTAAGCCCCCGGGAACGGGTTTGACTTATTTGACGGGCCAGGCCCGCCGCTTCCGCCTCACCGCTCAAATAGTCCTGATAACCATAGGCTACCGCGTGTTTGTCCCATTCGCCCATTCCGGTGGCGTAAGCATCATCCAGAACAATTTCACCATTTTTCAGCGTGATCTTCGGGTGGGGGTAATCCATTACCGATTCGCGGCCGTTTTCGCTGGCAGCAAAATTGTGTGCAATGCCCAAGGTGTGGCCAACCTCATGGGCAGACAGCTGACGTATGCGCGCCAGCGCCATTTGCTTTTGAGCATCTGTAGTATTGGCCTGGCCGTTGAAGGGGCTGGTCAACCCCAGTGCAATCAGGTAATCCTGACGAACCCGCAAGGACCCAAGAGTAACTTTGCCTTTAATAATTTCTCCGGTTCTGGGGTCAACCACTGAACTGCCATACGACCAGCCCCGGGTCGCCCTGTGAACCCACTGTATGATGTTGTAGCGCAGGTCCATTGGGTCAGCCCCCTCTGGCAACATTTTTACCTGAAACGCATCCTCATAGCCGATGGCTTCGAACGCCTGGTTCCACCACAGTGCACCTTCCATCAGTGCACTTCGAATCGGCTCGGGGGTGCCCGGATCAAGGTAGTAAATTATTGGCTCAACCGGTTCGCTGATCGCCGCTTCCGGGTCTTTTTTCAGTAACCGGTGGCGGGAGATGAATTTTTGTTCGGTGGGCTCCGTAATTGGGGTAGCGTAATCAAAATAATTCACTTTCCAGTAACCCGAATAGGGGTGATATGCGCGGGGTTGGTAGCCACTCTCGGGCAAGGCCACGAACGAATGGTGCAAATGCACGCTGATGCTCGTTGGGTCCGGTGTCACCTGGTAGACAAAATCCCCGGCGCCCGAACCACCAAATGTGACCAGCGCTTCCAGCTCTGTATTAAGCTCAAAGCCTTTGGTACGCGCAAGGTAGACGCCACTGCGCTCCGGGTCTGGCCTAAAGCTGCCCTGTTTGGTTGCTGACAGCCGCTCAGCCATGCCGTGAACATCGCTTAACAGATAACCGGTGTAATCAATCAAACCACCATTTGCATCACCAGCCACCAGCGCAAAACCTGCGATCACGGAATCGGCGAAGGCTTCCTGAATACTGTCACGTTCGGCCTGATTGTCAGTCGTAGCCCGGTAGGTGGTGTTGAGTTGCTTGAGCAGAATCTTATTGCCGAAGCGTTCAAATTGCACCAGGCGGGTTTCGCCCAGTTGACCTCGATCCAGGCCAATGTCATTCGACCCCATGCCCTGCGCCAGACTGGTCTGAAAAATCAGTGGCTGATTAAATTGTGTGATGTGCAGGTAAACTTTGTCCGATTCACTGTCATAGTAAAACGGAATAAAACCTTCGGATGCCTGCATGGACTGGGTAAATTCATCAACGGCAGGTAAAGCTGCCCATAATCGGGCGCTAAAGCCCAACAGTATAATCAGTAACCACGTACGCAAAATGCATTCTCCCTCTTGTGCTGATGGCGGTCGCTGCGGACCAGTTGCTTGCCGAAACAACCACCCTACCTTAATAATAAAGAATTTGTATAGTAAAATCGGGGGCTTACAATTTTCGACCCAAGGCCTTTTTACTCTTGGGTGCCCGCCAGATTTTGCAGCAGAATATCGCGAAGGCCGGAAAACCTGTGGTGCCGGGTATGTATAACCTGGCTAAACCGGGTTTTGTCACTCAGAAGCAGACAACCTTTTCGGGCGCGGGTAAGGCCGGTATACAGCAATTCCTTGCTGCACAGGCTCTCAGCCTGCCTGCTCGCTGCTGGCGGCACCAGCAACACCACCTGTTCAAATTCCGACCCCTGGGATTTATGCACGGTCATGGCAAACACGGTTTCCACTTTTGGCAGGCGAGCCAGGCTGAACGCGCGATAGCCTCCCTGCGGAACTTCAAACCAGGCTTTAAGGCGGCCGCTTGCGTCCGGCCACACCAGACCAACATCGCCATTAAACAAACCCAGCGCATAGTGGTTTTCAAGTACCATCACCGGGCGCCCGGCGTAATGCCCTGCCGGGCCGGCCCGGGCAGACAACCCCAATGCCTGCTCAATTTGCCCGTTGAGAGCCTGACTGCCGAACTGGCCCCGCCGCAGTGGTGTAAGCCAGCGGCAATCATTCAGGTTCTGCATGGCCGTATTAAGATCCCGGGCCGTAATGAGCCTGTTAAAACTGGCCTGGGCCAGAGCTTTGATTTCGGCCACTGCCATTGTCAAAGGCAATTGCGCAACACCTTCGAGTGACAGCGAACCGTACCAGTCTGTTGGGCCCGCTTTTGTCATCATTTCCCACGCCACTTCAGCCTGTTGCGCCTGGATTGCCGCCGCCACATCGGCAAGTGCACCCGAAAACCGTTGGCTGGTTCGCAGAGTGTGAACCCGATCCGATAGAATCGCAGCGGCTTCGGACGGGCTAACCGCCATTTCCGGTAAATGAGGGCAAAGTCGGGCAATATGGTTTTTCAGCGCTGCACTTACTCGCGAACTGTGAACTTCTGAGCCAACCAGAGCTTCCAGCACATTACCGGACTCCACAGCCGGCAATTGTTCCGCGTCCCCTACCAGCACCAGCCGGGCATGAACCGGTAACGCCCTGACCGTGCGGGCCATTAAAGCCAGGTCGACCATCGAAACCTCGTCGACTATCAGCACATCACAGTTTAAAGGGTTCTGTGCGTCACGCCGACAGTCAACACCGTAACGGGACATTCCAAGCAGCCGATGCAAGGTGGTGGCTTCTTTGGGTAACCGGGCAACCAGTGGTTCCACCGCTTCGCCTTCAATTCGTTGCAGGCTGGCGCTGACCGATTCCGTCAGGCGCTGGGCTGCTTTACCTGTTGGTGCTGCCAACTGAATAGTGAGTGAATTTGCGTGAGCGGCCTGTAATGCCAGCATCAGTCGGGTAACCGTGTAGGTTTTGCCGGTTCCCGGCCCGCCATTGATGATGCTGAATCGCTGACCGAGACTGCCTGCAGTGGCTACCTGCTGCCAGTCCTGGCTGTTGTCTGGTAGCGCAGAAAACAGTAACGGCCATATTTTCTGCACCTGAGTAACCTGAGCATCAGTGAATGATTCCGGTTTACAACGTTCAGCCAACGCCCGAGCCACTTCCTGTTCGAAATTCCAGAATCGTCGGGAGTACAGCCGGCCATTGTCCAGAACCAGTGGATTGGGCGTAGTTAGCTGTGCCAAAGCCAGTTCAACGGCCTTCTGCACTAACGGCAATTCCGGAAAACTGTACCCCTTAACCTCGGATTCACTGTCATAAAACCAGTGCTGACCGGCGATTTCCGATAAAACCAGGCAGGTATGCCCCTGACGCTGGGCAACTGACAAGGCCAGTAAACAGTGAAACCACACCTCGATGTGCTCCAGGCCCTCCCCATGAGCCAGGGAAAATTCCCGTGCAAAGTAAAAGTCAATGGCTTCCGGGCCAGCGAGTTGACGTTGCAGGGCTTCCAGAGAGCCAGGTAAGGAAACGCTCATACCTGCCCCTCCGGGATTTTACCGGCAAATACTGCATCCAACTGTTCAAGTAAGCTGGTTGTCAGTTCGGTGAAAAACACCCCGTGAGGCTCAGGATTGTCCGGATGCATGCCACGAAGATACAAATAGAATACACCACCAAAGTGCTCGTCCGCGCTGTAGTGCTCCAGTGACACAGACAGGTAACGATGCAAAGCCAGCGCATAAATCAGATACTGCAAATCGTACTGGTGAGCCTGATTGTTCTGAACCAGTGCCGGGTAGTTATAATCGCTGCGGTTATCGCCAAGGTACGTGGATTTATAATCCGCCACGTAAAAGCGCCCGTTGAATTCAAAAATCAAATCAATGAAACCGTGCATCATGCCCTCAAGGGCCTGGGAAGATAAAGCTGGCACAGTCTGGGCATCGGCCCCCACTTCAAGCCGGTGATGTTGTAAAATATTTGCCAACTGGCTCCAGTCCACCGATTGCAGGGGGAAATAAAATTCGGCTTCGCGCAAAGTTTTGCCTCGCGGTAATGCTCCCAGAGTCAAATCCGCATGAGTGGAGTGACCAAGCGGAGTCGCCAGCACTTCGTTGAGCCAACCGTAAAGTGCAGGCTGGCTCTCTTCAGCCAAGCCAAACCGGCGACAATGCTCAGTACCGCTGGCGACCCAGTCCGGCGCGTCAAAATCGGCATCTTCCAGCAAATCATGTAACAGGTTACCGGCACTGGCACCCTTTTCGAAAACAAACCGGAACTCGGCTGGAGCAACCGCAGATAGTGGCTGAATGGGTTCCGCTTCAGGCACCACCGGCAGTTCCGCTTCGCGTCGGTTCTGCTTCACAACGGTTTGCAACCGGGTTAGCGCGGTAAACGAATAGAGCCGCCAGTTCTCTTCCACGCTGCCTGTAAAACTGGCCAGTGACAAGGTAAACGAATTAGCCTGAGGAGACCTGACCGCTCCCCCAATTTGCACCTCATCCACAGAAATAACACCACTGTGCTGCCCCGCTTCTTCGCATACTCGGGCCAGTGTGGCAGACCAGTCGGTTTCACTGCTGACGCCAAGCGCGTGCGCCAGTGCCGACCGATGATGCTGTTTGAAGGGTGCAATGCCCAGATAACAACGATGCGCAGCTCGGGTGACAGCCACATACAGCAGCCTGACGGCTTCTGCCTCACCTTCCTGGCGGGTGTTCTGTATCGCCAGATGGCCGGGCCCCAGTTGAAGGGTTAGTGAATTGCGATGCGGATCATAGTATTTGTAATGGTGTAGCCACTGATTTCCAGCCTTGGCTGGGTCTCGATAATCACTGGCGAAGGGAACAAACACAATTGGGTATTCCAACCCCTTGGACCCATGCTGGGTAATCAGCTGAATCAGTCGGGCATCGCTCTCCAGCCGTTGAATTTGTTCCTCCCCCTGAGCCGGATCCTGCATTTGCTGATTAAGCCATACCAGTAACTGCTGCGGTTGTGGCTGCCCCTCGGCAAAACGCTGCAGTACCTCCGCCAAATGAAGATAATTGGTCAGTTGGCGCTCAACCTCACCACCAGTAGCGGAATAATGGCGCTGTAACAGCTGCAGCATCAGGGTCATCGGCCCTTTTTGCAGCCAAATCTGGCGCAAATCGTAAATTTGCCCCATGGTAGCTTCCCACTGCCCGTCATCCTCGTGATGCAACAAGTCCACCAGCTGCTGATGACTCAAACCAAGTAACGGGCTGCTCAGGCAGGCAGACAGGCGACGGCGTTCCTCCCAGTGCCAGATTCCGTCCAGTACCCGAAATACGTCTTCAGCCTCCGGGCTGCTGAACAGATTGCTTTTGTTGCTGAGAAATACTGCCCCCAGCCCAGCGCGGGCGAGTTGCTGCTGCAAAAGCATGGCTTCCGGCGCACTGCGCACCAGAATCGCGATGTCTGCCGGTTGCACCGGTTTGTCCCCCAGCGTTGCTTCGCTGAGCAAACGCTGAATTTCATTGCACAACCACTGCCCCAACGCCCGCTGCATTTGATCCTTAGCCGCGTCAGCCGCCTCCCCCTCAAACGGCAGGCAAACATAATTCAGCGCTCGGCGGCTAACGTCAGGGTCCTTCAATGGCGTGTTGGCGGCTTTGGCAGATGCGGTCGACAAAACCGGTTCATAACCAATACCAAATCCGAATACATCCCTGGGTGGCGCTTCAGGCGCTGTACCATAAAACAGACGATTGTACGCCTCTACCATTGGCGCAACCGAGCGCCAGTTGGTGTCCATAACCCAACGGTAATCAGCCTGACGGGAGGCTTCAAGGTAGGTAAAAATGTCACCACCACGAAAACCATATATGGCCTGCTTCGGATCCCCAATCATCATCAGCACCAGTTCCTGGTTATCCTTGGGGTAAAGGTGGCTTAAAATCTCGTACTGGTGGTTGTCTGTGTCCTGAAATTCGTCTATCAGTGCCACCGGATAGAGCGCCTGAAGTTGCTCGCGCAATTGCGGTTCCCCTGATGACAGCTGGTGCGCCAGGGAAGAAATCAGGTCGTCAAAGTCCATCACGCCCTGACGCTGCTTGTTGCGGCTGACGTGTTCGCGAATGTATTCAAAACCATTCGCTACCAGTTGATAGGCGTTCAGGCTGTCTAGTCGCTGCAGCATACTTTGCTGAGCGCTCTCAAGCTGCTTTTTCACCTCTGCCATCAGGCCTTTGAGCGGCGCGAACAGCGCCTTCAGTTCCTCATTTCCACGATACCGGTTGCCGTTGATAAAGCGCCCTATTTCAGCCGGCGGCAGTGACAAAGCGGATTCATTCAGCCATTGCAACAGAATTTCCCATTCCTGCTGCCGCTGGGCCGCTTCCTTGGGTTTTTTGTGCACCAGCGCGGCCAGCACCTGCGTTTCAGCATTCAGCAGTTGGTCCCGAATGGTACGAAACTCCCCGCCAAATTCAGACTCGGCAGCAGCTATCTGCGCCTGGGCATCGGCTTCAATCTCCTGATGGTCTGGCACTCGCGGCACAAGGGGGCTGCGGATGGCGGCACCAAACTGCCTGAGCAATGCCTCCGGATCGTGCCAACCCCGGGTATACAGGGCTTCAAAATCCTGCTCGCTCTGGCCAACAAGGCGCACCCAATCCTGTGCTGCCTGCAAATACAGTGGCTGTATGTCAGTTGCCAGACTGCGCTCCATGGGGGACCCGCTGGCAAACGCCAGCTGACTGAGCACTTTGTTGCAAAAGCCGTGAATGGTAAACACCGCAGCATCGTCCAGCTCCAGTAACGCCACCTGCAGGTTCGCTATCGCCTCCTGCGGTTCCAGTTGCTCATAAAGACTTCGGTATACCGGCTCTGCGGCAGCCAAAATCTCTTGTTCACCGTTAACCACAGCCTGCCAGAATGACAGAGCATGACGCAGGGTTTCGGCAATACGGCCACGTATTTCTTCGGTTGCGGCTTTGGTAAAAGTCATCACCAGTATTTGCTGAACGTTAAGCTTTTTTTCCAGCAGAAGCCTGAGGTACAAACGGGTAATGTTGTAGGTTTTCCCGGTTCCGGCGCTGGCTTCAATCAGATGACGCCCTCGCAATGGCATTCCCGCAACATCCAGGGGTTTTGGGACATCATTCTGTAGCAGAGAAGATTCCGTCGTCATAGTTTGCTGTCCTTCACGCCTTGGACCATAGGCAAAAACAAAGCGTAAAGCGCCTCTGTAGGCACCTGCCCTAGCGACAAACCGTCGGGATAAAACCAGCGCATGTAGGGGTCGTGTCTGAGACCGTTATTCTGACCGCGCTGGCCTTCCCAAAGGGACTGCCAGCTGGCCTGTGCCCCATAGCCTTCCAGCCAGTCAGACCAGGTTTCTTTACCCGCATCCTTGATGAGCTTCATACCGGCCTCGACAGAGTAAAGCAAGGGGGCCTGACACAACCGGAGGTAAGCCTGTTCAAACTCAGCCAGCAGTGCACTTGCCTGGGTGGCAGAGATGGCATTAAACCGGGTTACGCGCAATTGGTACTCCTGTTTGCTCCAGTTTAGATAATACGCTTCCAGCCCGGAAGCATAGCCCTGGGCGTTAAAACACAACAGAGTTAAAAACTGGCTCAGTATACGGTAACCGGACTGCTTACCAGTGTGCATCATGCTCAGGTTATCACCACCAGACCAGGCACTCCCCACCAGCCGAATATGATGGCCTTGCCAACATGATGCCTGCGTCGTCATTTGAGACAGGCCGGCTGCCGACGCAAGGGCGGTTGCGGCATCAGACCAGAGCTGCAGTTTATCCTCTGTAACCGGGTTATCAGGCAATGCGCCGCTGCACTGCAATTGCCTCAGTACATTGTCGTTTGGCTGTTGAGCCGCAGCGTTTAACGCCAGACTGTCCAGCGCCTGATAACGGGTCAGCGCATTCTCGGTAAAGGGTTCTGCATCCTGCAACAGGGGGGCACTCTGCTGCAGATAGACCCCCAACGTCTGGTTAGCGAAATACTCCAGTGGCGAACGAAAAGCCCGGCTGAATTCGCTAACCTTAAGTTCTTCAGCAAGCTTTACTTCCGAAACTGGCTCAATTCGGCTATCCAGCTGCTCCTGCTGCCCCTGGATAGCTTCGGCAAGCCGATGCCATCCGCGCTCAAAACTGGGCAGAGGCCCACTAAAACAGCCGGTGCTGAAAGGATGCAACCCCAGTTGTCGTTGGCTCAGGTGTTCGCCGTCGTACCCCTGTCCGATAACATTCAGCAACTCAGCAAGCACCAGGCTGGGCTGACGGGGTGAGTTGTCCTGGGCACTATTGGCCTGATAACTCAGGTACAAACGCTGGCGGGCAGAAATCAGCGCTTCCAGAAACAGATAGCGATCTTCTAGACGGCGGGATCTGTCGCCACGAAGTCGCGCCGTGCGGGCCATTAAATCAATGCTAATGGGCTGGGACTGGCGGGGAAACTCCCCATCATTCAGGCCCAGAATGCACACCACTTTAAACGGTATGCTTCGCATTGGCAGCATGGAACAGAAAGTGACCTGACCGGTCATAAAATGGTTGCCCGCATCCGGGGATGAAAAGCGTTTGATGAGCACATCCCGTACCTGTCGCAACGACAGAGTTTCGTCAAAACCCGCCTCTTCACAGTGCGCTGCCAGATCGGCGGTAGCACGGGCAATGCTCTCCCAGCTGTCCAGCGCATCCGGCTGGGGGGCAAAGCAGGCATCACGCAACTCAATCAGAAATTCATGCCACTGCGCTGCACTTCTCGGTGTTTTCAGACGCTCGGCAAAACGGCCAAGCTGTTCAACCAAATCAATAAGTTTGCCCAGCACCACTGTATTCTGGCCTTCAACGTCCGGAACGGTGAGCAGATCATCAGCCAAAACAGCACTGTCCTCATACACCATGCCAACCAGCAAGCGCTTCAGCCCCCACGCCCAGGAATGCATGGCCGAAGTAGCCGCCCCGTCTGTAATATTCGCTTTGTGCTCGGCATTTCTTCCCCAGTGGACATGTGCCTTCTGCAGCCAGTCGGTCATCAGCAGCAAGTCGTCGCTGGTCAGTGAAAACCGGCTTTGTGTTGCTTCCAGGCGCAGGTAATCGAGGATCTTGCTGACTTCAAAACGGCTGTCGGGCAGGCTTAGCAAACTGATAAAGGCGGCCACCAGGGGTTCTGAATCCATTGGCGCCCGGTCGGCAATTGAACAGGGAATTCGGGGCGGCACTGCATGTTCTGGGCGGGGTGTACCTATACGATGAAAAACCGCGTCCACCAACGGAGCATATTCTTCAATGGCTGGGCACATCACCACAACATCAGACGGATGAATATCAGGGTCGTCCTGCATCATCTGCAAGAGCGCATCGTGCAGGCCCTGCACTTCACGCAATGCACTGTGTGCACGGGTAATTAAAATACTGTTGTCGGTGCCTTTTGCCATAAAACCTGCAGACGGCGCGCAGGCATGAAGAATGTCGTTCTGAAGGGCATGCAGGCGGTTGAGTGGTTCATCCGGCTCTTCAAATTCTGCACTGTCAAAAGCACTGATTTCATAACTTTGCAATTCTGTTAACTGATTGAACAGTTCCCGCCCCTGTTTGCCAAGATTCCCCAGCAAAGGGTTGGCCTGCTGCTCTGCCACAAACTGTTCAATACCGTGGGTCCGCAAAGTCAATGCCAGTTCGCGATCACTTTTACTGTCGCCCCAATAATTAACGCTGGGATTAAGATGAAAGAGATGAATATCAATGTGCCTGGCCAGGGCGTCAAAGAACTGCACCACCTGCGGTGCAAGCGCATTTATGGCGAACACAATGACCCTATTGGGCAACCCCTTGGGTCCGTGTTGCTGCAATGCCTCAACCGACAATTTGTGCAGCCGGGCAGGATGCAACGGCTGCTGTTCAACCAGAAGCCGCCAAATCAAGGCCTGCCATTCTTCATCGCCCTGCTCACCGATTGCTGACTCATTGTTCTCCCAGGCAAACAACCAATGGGGGCGATACAACAGATACTGCTCGAATACGTCTGCCAGCGCTGCTGCAAGTTGCAGACGCTGGGCACTTCTGGCCTCTTCGTCTTGCAGGGCATTCCAATACTGACAAACCTTGCGGCTCTGCTGAAATGTCTGAAAACGGCTGCTGCGCAAAATACCCTCTATCCGCCATATCAGCACTTCGCGGCGGTAAGATGATTTCCTGGGTACGCTATCGGGCCCCAACAGTGCCCGGGCTGTATCCCACATGAAACGGGTAGGCAGTGGAAACTGCAAATTCATTGCAATGCCCTGCTGCCTGGCCAGTTGCATGTTCAGCCAGTGTTGCATGCCTGGGCTTTCGACCAGTATGGTTTCAGGGCTGAACGGATCGCCGGGCTGACGGGACAGCAACTCACCGAGCAGGTAGCTGAGATGTTCCAGTTTGTTGGAGGGATAAAGTACAAGCAAGAGCTAGGGCACAACGAAGACAAATACTTACGCGCATGTTACGGCATCCGGTGGTTTTCATCCACCGTATTAAAACCGCTGACTTTTGTCATAACCAAAACCACCTGACAATTGAAAAACGGCAACACCGACACAGGCAATTAGTAGCGGGCAAAAAAAAACCCACACAGACCTCAGGACACGAAAAATCTGTATGGGCAAGGTTACGGGCTTTGTATTGACAACCTGAAAGCGGCGTTGCCTGGCACCGAATCAAGTTAGCGCCAATAAAAAGCACAGTTAACAACTCTCCCAATGCATTCATAATGCCAGCTTGAAAATTAAATAAAAATCAACAGCTTAAATTAAGTTGCTTTATTTATTTTCGCCTCTTCAAAATGTAATTTTGGTGCAGATGCACCAAACGAGCTCATTGGTGCGGCGCATCATATTGCTAAACGATTTCGCGCTTGGTGAAAGCTGCCGCTTTCGCTACAATTTGGCCATCTCGTTACAAACGGCGGCACTGTTCTGCCACCGTTTCACGCCTATTCGTATTACA
This sequence comes from Alteromonas aestuariivivens, assembly GCF_003367475.1. Taxonomy (GTDB): domain Bacteria; phylum Pseudomonadota; class Gammaproteobacteria; order Enterobacterales; family Alteromonadaceae; genus Alteromonas; species Alteromonas aestuariivivens. The sequence goes on along the minus strand of NZ_QRHA01000010.1, from coordinate 43,673 downwards.
GGAACTGTTTCATGCTAACTCAACAACAACTGGCTACCATGCTTTCACTGCAAGACAAAATGAACACCAAAGTTAATGCAGAATGGTTAACTGCCGGTTACGGCTATCTTCGCGCAGCCATGGTGGAGTCCGTCGAGGCGATTGAGCATCACGGCTGGAAATGGTGGAAAGCCCAGAAAATGGACCTGCCCCAGTTGCAAATGGAAATGGTAGACATCTGGCACTTTGCCCTGTCTGCCTGCATCATTGATTACCGGGGTGACGTGCACGCCGCCGCCAATGCCCTGTCTGCACAGCTGGCACAAGCCCATTCACACGTTAAATTTGACAGCAAGGACTACTATCCTGAGCACATGGATCTGCTCGATAATCTAGAGTTGATGGCCGGTTTATGTGCCGCCAAGCGCTTCAGCGTGCCTCTGTTCATGCACATCATCACATTGTGTGAAATGAGCAGTGACGATTTATACCAGCAGTACGTGGGCAAAAATATCCTTAACTTTTTCCGCCAGGATCATGGCTACAAAGACGGTACCTACATCAAAGTGTGGAGCGACCGTGAGGATAATGAGCATTTGGTGGAAGTGCTGGCAGAACTGGACATGGACGCAGCGGATTATGACGAGCAGGTTTACGCCGGTTTAAAAGCCCGCTACCCCCAGTAACCCCCTCAGTGTAGTACCAGCCTGGCAACCAGATTTCAGAGTATTGCCAGGCTGAAGTTGCTTGAGTTGACCCAATGAAGCTTTCCACTCTTCACTGAACCGGGTTTTTATATTTCTCAGCTTCGGCTTCAAACGCCTTACATTCAGCCGTCACGGCCCTGTCTTCGAGGAGCTTGCTACACGGAAGTTCTGTCATGGAGTTCATACAGCTTGCTGCCGGCCGAGCCAGTTCCTGATACTGCTCAACGTCACTTTCCGTGAACTTCATCATATTTTCACACATGGCAGAGAGCATTCCGTCTACCATGCTGCGCATTTCCTGCGAGACGCCCTGCTCTTCCTGCATGTGTTCGAAGGCACACTGTTTGATTTTTTGGCATAACCCGTTGTAAGCCGACTCAAACTCATCAAGTTCCGAACTTGCTGCAGAACCGGCCTGCAACAGGCCGGCCACTATCACCAACGCCGATTTTCGCATCATAAAGCCCCCGGCAACTCAAAGCCCAAACACTAAGTAAAGCAAAGCTGAATTAAATCGCCAGTAGCGGGGCCTGACGGTCTTCCTGTTAGCTCCAAAGTTATTGCAACACCCGGTTTAGAGCCAAACCAGCTTGTCTGAATAATCCGCCTGAATAATGTCATTGAAACGGGCTTCCAGAATATGGCGTTTCACTTTGAGCGTTGGTGTCAGCAGATCATTTTCCACCGTCCAGGGCTCATCCAGAACAATAACCCTGTCGAGCTTTTGGTGGCTTTCCAGAGTAAGATTCACTTCGTTGAGGGTTTTGTTCAGCGACCGACCCAGTGCATCACGGCCCATACTGCGACTGTCCTCACTGAGCACCAGCAAAGCAATGGGCTGTGGCAAATTGCTGCCTGTCACACACACCTGCTCGATCAGGGAATTTTGCATCAGTTTGGCTTCGATTGGTGAGGGTGTGACGTATTTGCCCTTGGCGGTCTTAAAAATGTCCTTCAAGCGCCCGGTGATGCGAATGTAGCCTTCCTCGTCAATCACCCCTTTATCGCCGGTTTTCAGGTAGCCATCTTCGGTGAAGACTTCCGCGGTTTTTTCAGGGTCCAGATAGTATTCGGTCATGTTACAGGGCGATTTAACCTGAATCTCCCCTTCATCCGATATGCGAATGCTCACGCCTTTGTAGGGCCGGCCAATAGTCCCAATTTTGTCCAGCCTGAAAGGAACCACGGCTGAACCGTAAGCGCTGTTTTCAGTCATGCCCCAGCCTTCGGAGATGCATATGCCCAGACGGGCAAACCAGCGAATCACCGCAGGCGCCAGAGGTGCAGAGCCGCTGGCCCACAAACGGGTGCGGTCCAGACCAAGTCCTTTGCGGACTTTCTTGGCAATCAGATTTTTGACCAGCGGGATCCGCAAGAGTATATCCAGCTTATTTTGAGGGATTTTACTCAGAATGCCCATCTGGAATTTGGTCCACAATCTTGGCACAGACACAAACAACGTTGGCTCGCAGGCCTGGACATCGCGCTGAAAAGTTTCCAGAGACTCAACAAAATAAATTTGTTCACCAGCATAAAAGCTGGCCAGTTCCACCAGTACCCGTTCCGTAATGTGGGCAAGTGGAAGATAGCTCACCATACGGTCCTGTTGACTCAGTGTGAGGGATTCCAGCGCATGCTGCGCAGCCCAGCAAATGGTTTCATACGTGTGCACCACGCCCTTGGGCTGCCCGGTACTGCCGGATGTGTAAATAATGGTCATTATCTTTGCCAAATCCGGCAACGGCGATGTTTCAATGGGCGGGCAGTCAATAAACTCCGGCCAGTACTGATCGGCAGTGGTTCCCGGATAAGGAAAAGCCACTGTGGGAATTGCAGGGTCGATAGCGGCGATCTGCTTTTCCGGTTCGTCCAGCTTGCCGACAAAAACCAGTTTTGCGTCTGAATGGCGCAGTACGTAATCAATGGTTTGTGCACCCGCAGTCGAAAAAATGGGCACAGAAACATGACCGGCCATCATAATGCCCAGGTCAACCACAAACCATTCAACACAGTTTTTGGACAGGATAGAAATTCGGCTGCCTTCAGGAAGGGCCATCTGTTGCAGGCGGCGGGCAACTCTGCGGGCCAGATTCCCCACCTCACTCCAGGTGTATTTCTGTAATTCACCGTTGACGGGCTGAAACAGGTAAGGCTCATCACCCCGGGTTGCTTCCCAGTAGTAGAGCATGGACAACGGTGTGACAGTCTGCCCGTTAGTCATAGGATTAGTAAGATCGGATGGCATAAGGTACTCAGCTGACTAAGTTCTGTACGATGATTTTACAAATTGTTCACAGGCGAATAATAAGCCCTATTCTGCCCGAATAAGCAAGTCATCCGAGGACCAAAAGCCCAAATTTGTTCGTAAAAGTTCAATTGTTGCCCTATATCCTTTGTTGCGTTCATTTTTTCGGCAGTCGCATCCTCAGGGAAATTCGTCGAATTTGAATTGACCTGACCGGAATTTGATAGAAGCTGATTCAATTGGTAAACACATTGTAGACAGAGTTAAAACACGGGGCACTGTATCATGAAGATCACCATCAATGGCCAGACCGAGGAATACCAGGGCGACCCACAAATGCCGCTGTTGTGGTATTTGCGGGATGAATTACACATGACCGGAACCAAATACGGATGCGGTATGGCGCTGTGTGGTGCCTGTACCGTGCATGTTGATGGCCAGCCTGTTCGCTCCTGCCGCCTGCCCATGGCCGGGGTTGATGGCAAGTCGGTCACCACCATTGAAGGCCTTTCTTCACATAACGATCATCCCTTACAGGTTGCGTGGGCACAGCACAATGTCCCCCAGTGTGGGTACTGCCAAAGTGGTCAAATCATGCAAGCCGCAGCCTTGCTGGAGAAAAATCAAGCTCCGACTGACAGTGACATCGATTCCGCCATGGCAGGCAACATATGCCGATGTGGCACTTACCCGCGGATACGCGCCGCAATCAAAAGTGCCGCCAGAGGAGATGCCAAATGAGCAACCAGTTTCAACCTCAGCGTCGCCAGTTTCTCAAACAGGTCTCCGGCACAGCCGGGCTGACCCTAGGCGTGGCAATGTTACCTGCCAGCCGGGTTGTCGGTGCATCCGACGTTGTCGGTGAAGCGTTATCCCCCAATTTGTTTGTGACTCTGGAACCCAACGGTGACGTCAATATTACCTGCCACCGCTCGGAAATGGGACAGCAAATCCGCACGGCAGTGGCGCAGATCATTGCCGACGAACTGGAAGCAGACTGGCAGCGGGTTACAGTTTTGCAGGCGAAGGGGGACCCTGCCTATGGCGATCAGAACACCGATGGTTCCCGAAGTGTTCGCCGCAATATGGAACGCCTGCGACAGGCCGGAGCCACCGCAGCATTGATGTTGCGCCGGGCAGCGGCCGAAGGCTGGCAGGTAAGCGCTGATGAATGCGTCTGTGATAATCATAAAGTCATACATTCGGCCAGTGGTCGAAGCGTGGATTACTCTGAACTGGTTGCCGTTGCCGCCGGTCTGCCTGTGCCCGACAGCGACCAGGTCAGCCTGAAGCCAAGGAACCAGTGGCGATACATCGGCAAAGCCATTGCCAGTGTGGATTTAACCAGCGTAGTTTCGGGTAACGCTGTTTATGGGCAGGATGTGCAACTTGACGGTATGCTGGTGGCAGTTATTCAACGCCCGCCGGTTCTGTATACCCGGCCGAAAAGTATCGATGACAAGGCTGCTCGCAAAATACCGGGTGTGGTTGACATCATAGAAATGCCCGGCGCGTCAGCGCCAGCCCTCTTTGCGCCGCTTGGCGGCGTGGCTGTGGTGGCCAAAAATACCTGGTCGGCACTTCAGGGGGTACAGGCACTAAAAATCACCTGGTCTACCAACGAACACAGCACTTACCACTCCGAGAGTGAGAAACAGCGCCTGATTGATACGGCACAGCAGGCAGGAGAAACGGTTCGACAGCGCGGCGATGCTCAAGCAGTGCTCGCCGCTTCCGAGCATACTCACAGTGCCACATATTATGCTCCCCTGTTAGCCCAGGCCCCGATGGAGCCTCCCGCTGCAACGGCGTGGGTTGAGGATAACCGCGTACAGATATGGGCCTGCACCCAAACACCACAGGCAACACGTAAGTTTGTTTCAGAAGCTCTGGGCCTTAGCCCGGAGGTGGTCGAAGTCAATGTCACCCTGCTCGGTGGTGGGTTTGGGCGTAAATCCAAACCCGACTTTTCCGTGGAAGCTGCACTGCTGTCGAAACAAACCGGTACTCCGGTCAAAGTGGTCTGGCGCCGGGAAGACGACATCCAGAATGGCTATTACCACACCGTCAGCGCCCAGTATCTGCAGGCTGCGCTGGATAGCGATGGCACCACTGTCGCCTGGCGTCACAACACCGTATTTCCGTCCATTTCGTCGACATTTAGCCCCGATGCTGTATCACCAAGCAGCGGGGAACTTGATTTGGGTTTTATCGACAACCCTTTCAGTATCGACAACATGCTGTTGGAAAAAGGCCAGGCAAAACCGCACGTCAGAATTGGCTGGCTGCGCAGCGTTGCCAATGTCTACCACGCCTTTGCCATCCAGTCATTTGCTGACGAACTGGCACACAAAGCCAAACAGGACAGTAAAGCATACCTGCTCAAACTTATCGGCCCCGCACGGATGATTGACCTGACTGAGGACGGCGCTGAATACGGCAATTACGGCGATCCCATAGACAAATACCCCATAGATACCGGGCGTCTGCGTAACGTAATTGAACGGGTCTGTAAACTCGCGAACTGGGACCAGCGCGGGCAACAGGGGCGATATCTTGGCCTCGCCGCCCATCGCTCATTTCTGACCTACGTGGCAACCGTGGTGGAAGTTACCGTCAATGACTCAGGAGAATGGCGTATTCCCAATGTGTACATGAGTATTGATGCGGGTACGGTTGTTAATGAAGGCAACGTAAAGGCGCAGTGTGAAGGCGGTGCTATTTACGGGCTCAGTTGCGCGATTGGCGAATTATCGGCCGCCAAGGGGGCAATCACCCAGAGTAATTTCCATAATTATCAGGTTGCCCGCATGCAGCATAGCCCGGCCAACATTGAGGTAGATATTGTCGACAGCGTTGCACCTCCCGGCGGTGTAGGCGAGCCCCCTACTCCCCCGTTTACTCCGGCACTGGCAAATGCCCTGTTTGCCGCAACCGGTAAACGCATCCGGGAACTGCCCATCCCCTTAACCATCCGTTAAGGATTGTGGTTATATTCAGGCCTCTGCCCAGCGGTGTGCAACCACACTGCTGAAACGGGGCCACTGGCGTTGTAACAACCCGGGGACTTTGGCGGCAGGAACCGGCTTGGAATAATAATACCCCTGATGATGATAGCACCCCATACCAGCCAGCAACTCAGCCTGATGCTGACTTTCCACACCTTCCGCCACGCTTTGCATGGATAAGCTGCTTGCCAGATGTATGGTGGTAAGAACCAGCGCATCATTGCCGGTTGTGCAGTTAATGTCATCAACAAAACTTTTGTCTATTTTCAGTACCTGCAATGAGAAGCGACGCAGATAACTGAGTGAGGAATACCCGGTACCAAAATCATCCAGCGCCAGTTTGTAACCGGCATCAATCAAGCGGTTGATCTCACGACCGGCATTTTCCGCATCATCCACCAATACACTTTCGGTGATTTCAAATCGCAGTGCATCCGGAGTGAGCCCACGCTCTGCCAGTAATGTGTCAAGCCAGCCGATATCTATTTCTGTTTTGAAATGCAATGCCGAAAGGTTTACTGAAACGTACCCTGTAAACCCCTGGGTCCGCCACCCGGCCAAATCATCAACTGCCCGGCCGATTGCCAGACGGGTTACATCCAGAATCAGACGCAATTGCTCAAGCACGGGAATAAACTGTGAAGGCCCCAGAGCGGAGCGCCCTTGTGACATGCGCAGCAATAACTCAAGCCCTTCAACCCGACCGGTTTTAACATTCACTATGGGCTGATAAAAATTGTGGAACGCCCCTTCATCGAAGGCCAGCTTTACTTGGTTTTCGAGCGTAAGCCTGAGTTTGGCTCTATCGTTCATTTCCTGGGTGAAGAAGGTAAAACGATTGATGGTGTCTTTTTTCGCGCTGTACATGGCGATATCAGACTGATTCAGCAACGAAGCGGCATCAACGGCGTCGTCCGGGTAGAAAGAAACCCCCACACTGCACCCTACCCGTAATGCCTTGCGATTGAGTTTAATTGGCAGTTCAATGCTTTCTATCAGTTTACCGATAAAATCGCTGACATCCTGGGTCCCCTGCACTTCCTCAATCACAATGACAAACTCATCACCTCCGAGCCTGGCGACCGTATCGGTACTGGAAGCCAGGTTCAGCATTCGGTTGGCCACTACTTTCAGGAGTTTGTCGCCATAATCGTGTCCAAGGGAATCATTGATCCCCTTAAACCGGTCCAGATCCACGAACAAAACTGCCAGTCGGGTATCGTGGCGTTTTGCATTGGCTATCGCGTGCTCAAGACGGTCCAGCAACAATGTCCGGTTTACCAGACCGGTCAGGCTGTCATAGCTGGCCATTTTGAGCAGCTTGCGTTCGGCGTTTTTCTGTTCTGTGATATCTGATATGACGATAAGATAGTGGTCTGTCTGGCTGGGGTCACGATCATTCTGAATGGCGGTAACATCAAACAGCACGTCATAATGTTTTCCGTTATCCCCTTCAATCACATCTTCGTCTTTCCAGTATTCGCCGGGCAATAAGGTAGCAATTCGGCCCCTGAGTTTGCGTTTCAGGTTGGGGTAACGGACATAAAGATGCTGAAGCTGCTCATCAAGACTTTCATTACTGTTGATGTTGAAAACCTGCTGAAACGCAGGATTGACCGCAACGGGCTGGCGCTGGGAATCAAAGATGACTACCCAGTCCCGGGTCTGCTGAAAAGCTTCGCCAAACAATTTCATCTGTTGCTGGGTCATCTGCCAATGACGCTTTCTCTGCTTCAGACGAATCATCAAAATCAGACTGACAACAACTACAATCATGCTGTACAGCGCATAATACAAGGGTGAACGAAATGGGGGATACGGCACTGAGAATGTGAGTTGAGCCGGGAGCAAAGTGTATTCCACCGGCTGAAATTTTGGAGAAACCTCAAAGCGGTACTCCCCTGCGGGTAAGTATCCAAAGGTCACTTTAGGATCTCTGGATTCTCCCATACTGAGTAATTCCCGCCCCCGATAAAGCTGATATTTGTACAGCGGGCGATTTGACTTACCCGTGAGCATGGAAGAGAAATGAATTGCCAGCCCAAAATCGTCGTAATTCAGGGCGAAATGACGGCCAGACAAATTCTTCATCGGCAAGTCAAGCTCGCGCGACTCAAGGCTCAGATTGGTGATCACGATCGGTCGGATCATCAGGCTTTGATTGTTCACCTGCCCCAGTTTCAGTGGGTCGAATATGACCACTCCCTGGGTTGACCCATAGGCAAAGCGGCCATCCAGTAATTGAATGCTGGCTCCCTGGTTAAATTCCGCCATACGAATTTCCTGACCATACTCAAAGTTCTTCAGCGAGCGGCGTACCGGTGAATACAGGTGCAGACCGTTGTGTGAACTGAACCAGAAATTACCCTTATCATCCAGTTGTAAACCGTAAGCAATGTTTGTCGGCAAAACGTTGTCCTTGCTCAGGAAACGCTCAGGTAGCGGTGAAAAGTCTTCGCTGTCTACGGCAATCAGACCGTACCTGGGAAATGACAACCACAAGATTCCCTGATGATCGAGAACCAAAGAAGTAACAGCGACAGAATAATTAATCTGCTTTTCGGTATACTGATAGACCAGTTCCAACGCCAGTGTATCCGGGTCCATCATCCATAGGCCATCGTAGGTGGCAAGAAACAGCTTATCCGGATAGCCATTGGCGGCGCGGATAAAACCGTTGAATGAGAACGGAGAAAAACGCTCTTTGGGTAAGTTCAGGGATTCCAGCACCTGTGTAACCGGATCGTAGCGATAAAAGTCATCCGCCACAAAATACAGACGCCCCATGTTGTCAACCTGTGCACCCCAGTTCCAGTCGGTAAACACTTTATGATGCTCTGGGTCTTGAGTAGGAGGCACCAAAGCTTCACCGGTAGCAGGGTCGAATAACTTAATTCCATCCAGGGTTTGCAAGAACATTTTGCCATTCGGGGCAGGCAGAATTTGTTCTATTGAGCTTTCTATCACATAGGACAGTTGCTCGGTATGATTGTGCAAATAGAATTCACTCTGGTCAGCAGCAAAGTCGTAGTGCGTCAGGCCATTTTCGGTTCCTATCCAAAGTTTGTCCGGTTCTGACTGGTAGAATGACCACACCGAACCGTTACTGAGTCGTGGCTGCTTGTCAACTCTGCTGTTCTGAATACTGGTTATTGCAACACTTTTTGGCGACCAGTACAGCGCTCCACCGTAAATCGTGCCCAGCCAAAGGTTTTCTTCATCATCCTGAGCTATCGTAAGCACCGAAGTTCGAGACAGCTTGGTATCACCATTGTGCGGTTCAAGAATATGCCGGGTTTGCCAGCTCCCATCATTAGCCGGCGTCAGTTTCATCAGGCCCACATTTGTCGCCAGCCAAAAGTCATTACCCTTGGTTTCTTCCACCTGCCAAATATTGTGACCCGCGACAATTTGTTCAAATGGAGATGGCGTTTCAGGAGCCCGTAACCAGTTTTGAATTTCCTGATAAGGAGCCATAAACAGCCCTTGGGTGGTGCCCACCCAAAGGCGGCGTTTTCTGTCCATTAAGAGGTATTTGGAATTTGAGTTTCGCTCGTTGGGTGTTGCGGAGCCCCAGTAATCAATTTCAACGGCTGCAGAAGATGGTTGCGCCAGGTCCACCATGCTCAGGCCATAACTATTAGCGATAAACAGCTGACTGCCTTCCAGCAATAGATAGCGAACCCCCTCGTTAGCCTGAAGGTAATTTTCACTCACCGAGTACAATACATTCGTGCTTCGGGTACGGGGATCGTATTGCACAACTTCTTCCCAAAGCCCGATTATCACGGTGCCATCCGGCCCCTGAATCATCGATTCAGCGTCCTGAAACAATTCCGGGCTTAACATGCGACCGCGTTCAATGACTTTTTCTATCTGATTGGCTTCCAGGTCATAGCGGTAAATGCCAGATGTATAAGTACTAATCCAGAGATTTTCATCGTCGTCGATGAATAGCTCTCTGATGCTGGCATTAACAAACTTGCTGTCCGGACCGGGAATATTGACGACTGAGTGCCCGTCCCATCGGTCCAGACCGCCTTCAGAGGCAATCCAAACAAAACCGGACGGATCTATTTTTATGTCGTTGATATAATTTTGGCTCAGGCCAATTTTAGACGATACAACCTGAAAGTAAGGATTGGGGAGCTGCGGAGCTGCAACGGCAAACAGCGGGAACAAAAGCAATATCGAAGTAACAAAAGCCTTGATATTCATGCTGTTCGGGCACTTCATTGACGATTTTTGAATTCTGTTTTTCAGGTCCTGCAATACCACTGCGTATTCCCTTTTCGTCAAACCACACTTCCTGATTGCATATTCGGGCGAAACATCACCGAAACTACACTATAGCGTATTGTGAAGTGAAAACGCACATTTTTGTAAAGGATGTTAAGAGGTACGCCAATATCGCACACTGCTCCTGAGCGCAGTCACAACAACATGTCCCATTAAAATGATAAAAATCAGATAATTAATAACCGGTATTGAATTTGTGTAAATAAACGCTACCCAATCCGTGCCATCAAAAAACAACCCGTCTACGTAACCCACGATTTGTAAACACCCCAGGATTAAAAAGGCTGCGGCTATCAGTTGACAGGTTAGCCCCAGGTTTACGTTGAGCCAGCGACTTAACAGATAGATAAGCGAGACGAATATAAAATCGGTAAGCGCAAAACCGATGTACCAGGCATGGAATACCAAAACCTGGGTAACGTGGTCCTCGGTCTTCATACTGCTGTTCAGAAAAAGGGTGAGCCCCTGATGCAGGACTTCCAGAAACATGACGCCCACGATAACAAAAGAAAAAGGTGTTATGGTGCGAACACTGAAAATGTAGGCCAGAAACGCTACCAGATACAGCAGCATTTCTGGACGAACTAGAAGCAAAAATTCATTCATTTATTATTGTTATTTGGTACCTGGTAGCCGAGGCATACCACCACTGCCATTTCCCTGCGTTGAAACACCACACAACAGCGGTGCAGAATTACAGACTTCATCAACAAAGCCAGGCGCGGACTGTTCTGACATTTGCGCGACTGCTGTTCCAGATAGTAACCCAACAAAAGAGACGACTGCAATTTTTACGATTTTTTTCATTTCTAATCTCCAAGCTTTATTGTGAAATCCGCTGCTAAAACCTTTTTTATTCAGCGTGCTACTAGCTTATCGACCGAAAAAAAATTCCTTTAACCTTTATTTTCAAAGAGTTAATTTACAACAAATTAACAAGCTAATTATCCCTGGAGCCCTGCTGAACCGGCAAGCGCCCGACTTTTACCTGTTGCCGGCGGATGCCTGCCTGTGGAGCCAGACGATACAAATCACCGTTTTGACCGATGAAATGCCTCTTTACCCCAGAGGCTTTTGCAATTTGAGCATGAGCCGCCAGGTGTTCCGCCTCTCCGTGCACCGGTATGGCAATCTTTGGCCTGACCCACGAATACATCAGTTTGAGCTCTTCCGCACAAGGGTGACCACTGGCGTGAATGGGCAAATGCCAGGATTCACTGTGAATAACCTCAATCTGCTTTTTCCCGAATCTTTCTTTCAACGCCTCCACCGCCTTTTCATTACCGGGTATAACAATACTGCTGAACACCACTGTATCCCCTTTTTCCAATTCCAGGTTCGGATGCGCATCCATTGATAAGCGATGAAGTGCTGCGCGTGACTCTCCCTGGCTGCCTGTGGCTACGACAAGAACTTCCCGGGGGAGTAAATACCCGATGTGGGCAGCATCAATCACTGCCAGCTCTGTCGGCCAGAGCAATTGCTGCCTGGCTATGGAATACATATTTTGCAGTGCCCGACCAAACAGGGCTAAATATCTGCCTGTCTCATGGGCAATACGGGCAAGGGAGATGAGCCGGGCAATGTTACTGCCAAAACAGCCAACAACCACTCGCCCGGACAATGGCTTAATGGTTGCCAGCAAACCGTCATAACAGGTGCGCTCAGACACCGAAAAACCGGATTTGGTGGCATTGGTGGAGTCCCCCACCAGTGCCAGCACCGATTGATTTGCCAGCTGCTTGTAGGTTGAGGGGTTAAACCCTTTTCCGGTAATTGGCTGAGCATCAATCTTCCAGTCTGCCGTATGTAACACATTTCCGGCAGACGTCTGTATAAACAGCGCGAAGGGTTCAGGCAAAGAATGAGTGATAGCCAGCCACTGCACGGCAAACGGCCCGATTTTCAGGTTCGCACCTTCCCTAACTTCTACAATGGGAATTCGTCCTGCCAGCCCTTCCCTTGCCAATTTGCGACGCAGAACCTCCGCGGTAAAAGGTGTTGTATAAACCGGGCACCCCAACTTTCGCCACAAATAAGGCACGGCACCAACGTGATCTTCATGAGCGTGTGTAATAACCAGCCCAGCCAGCCGCTCCTTGTGCTGCACAATAAACTGAGGGTCCGGCGCCACTACCCGGAATTTCTGTGCTCCACAGGATCCGCCCCTGTAAGCCGGGATCAGGGGTTCGTCGAATGAAACTCCACAGTCAACCATCAGCCATTTACCATCGTGGCCATACAGGTTGAGATTCATGCCAATTTCACCGGTACCTCCCAATGGCAGAAACCAGAGATCCTGACCAGAAGGGATCAATGAATTAATGCTAACCTCCTCAGGTAATATTTCGGAGCTATCTCCACACCAGGCCGAAGCTGCTTCAGATAAAGCAACGCTCCGGCCACCATCGTCAGTATACCGAACCCAAACAGATGTCAGAACTGCGATTTTTCCCAATGGATTCGGAAAATAAAGGCTAAAAGAATGCAAGCCAATTGACTACAATAGCGTTGAGCACACTACCTGCTCTGCATGGTTATTTGGTTTTTATGGGCAATCCAGCAGCAGGCAGACAATTAAAATCGTTTTATGATCAAAACCTTCAAATCTTGATATCAGGCTGAAAACGTCCAAAAGAGGACCCGTTAGCAATGGCAATAACCCTTACAGACAAAGAATGCCGAGTGATTGGCGTTTTGTTGGAAAAGTCTATTACAACACCGGAACAATACCCGCTCACCATTAACGCCTTAACCAACGGCTGCAATCAAAAAAGCAATCGCGCTCCGCTAATGAATTTAACCGAAGAGGAAGTCAAAACCATTTTGGCAGCGCTGAACACCAAACGGCTCATTCAGGTTTCAACCGGATTTGGCAGCCGGGTAGATAAAATCACCCAGCGATTTTGCAATACGGAGTTTGGTGAACTCAAACTCACTGAACAGCAAACCGCCATCATGACCGAGTTGTTGTTGCGGGGCCCACAGACACCCGGGGAATTGCGCGGGCGATGCCAGAGAATGGCAAGATTCTCAGACATGGCCGATGTTGAAAGTTCCCTGGCGAGTTTGCAGGCCTATCAGCCTGACCCGTTAGTGGAGCAGTTACCCAGAGAGCCCGGCAAGCGGGAAGCACGATACGCACATCTTTTCACCGAATTTAACAGCGTCAGATCTGCCGTGAACATCAGTAGCACCGATAGCGAACAGCATATCCAGGCACCTGAGGAAGATACGCAACTCAATCACTTGCTAAACAAAGTGGAACAACTTTCTACCCAAGTGTGTGAGTTGACTGCCCGCCTGGAAATTCTGGAGCGCAAAAACCACTGACGCCGGGATACCGTCAATTCAGGGGCGGTCTCCGGAAGGAGCACCAAAATCATTAAATCAGGGTTAAAAACATTTACGTTGCCGGGAGTTGAAGAAGCCAGCACGCCCGGCCGCAATGTTACTGGTGATGTAACTCAGCGTTGAGCTGGTCAATAACCTCCGCCCATTCCGCGTCTTCTGCCAGGGCGCCTTTAATGAATTCGGCCTGCGCCTGGGTCCAGAACGGGGCTTCCTCGATGTGACCGCTCATGCCTTTGTGCTTATCGATGAAAGCCTGGATAGCATCCTGCGAAGAGTCCAGACCAAGCTGAACGAACAATTCCTGCATTGTAGGTTGTTGGGTAAACATTTTGGGAGCGCCCCCTTAGCAGCGTATTGGTAGTTGATCACGTCCCTGCAGCCCCGCGATCGCTTCAGGCCTTTTGCAATGCTGCGGCAAAATCTTCAGGTGCCATAACTTCGCCCTCTTCCCCGGGAACAGGGCAAACCATAATGACCAAAGCATCCTGCATCAGACCGGGAGTCCATTTAGACATCCACTTATCCAGGGAGATCGCCATAGGTTGACAGTCCGCCCAGTCATCAGTAGCCCACAACCTGGCTAATGCCTCATCCGGCCAGACGGGTACACCGTCCTCATCTTCCGACGTCAGCATAACGCAGCCATCGTTGTCTGTGAGGATCCAGATCTGTGCGCCAGACGCGATCATCTCGACAGTTTGCTGCGCTCTGTTTTGCGGTGAAACCGCGAGTAATGGGTGAGATATGGAAGTCATTGCAACGGCCTTTTAAAAAAATCAGAAACGGCAATACACCATTGCGTTCTGCGCAGATCCGAGCCGGATTAACTCGACAACCCAGCACCGCACAACCGTGATGCACTACCATGTATTCTTAGCTTTAATGTTAACAGGGTCCCCGCCATTAACCAGTTCTATCTGAACGGATAGCACATCATTGTACGCAAGAATTCAAAAAAAGATTCCATCCGGCCAGGAAAAACTGTCTATGACCTCCTTGAGGCCCATACGGCGCACCGCTTTCATGGTGTTGAGGTAAATCTGAAGTTTTACATCGTGAAGGGGAGCAACAAGCCTGACTTCCATTCCCAACTGTGCGCTCATGTCTTCCTCCACTGGCAGAACAGCGAAGCCGCCCTCGGTTCTCAGAGTTGCCAGTGCCAGGTGCAGTGAGTTGGTGCGCAATTTTGCATCACGTAACTGCGGATACTGAGCCAACAGCGCGTCTTTGGCTTTGCTTCCCCAATCCACCGATACAAACTGTTTTGCGTCCACCTGCTCAAACGGCAGGTTCACGCAATAAACACCAAGCGTCAACCTGCGCAATTCCTGGCTGACCACCTCTTCCGATTTGAGCGGCTCGGTAGAGAATGCCAAATCAATCACACGTTCGTGCAGTTGTCTGGACAAATTGTCCATCGACAACACCTCAGCCTTGACCGACCACTGGGGAAAATTAGAGTGCAAATGTCCCAGAACGCCGGAAAGGCTGACCTCCGCTGATAACTGAGTCGCGCCACAGACCAGATATTCCGCAGACTGAGCCTGAAGTTCCTGCTTGGCCTGGTTGAGCGTCTGACAAAGCTGACGCGCATAGGGCAATAGCTTTTCCCCCGCCGGAGTCAACTGAATACTATTGCGGTGTCGAATAAACAGTGTGGTCTGAAAGTACTCTTCAAGTAACTTTATTCGCGCGCTAACGGCGGATTGGGTGAGATAGAGGTTTTCTGCGGCCTTACCAAAATGTCGGGTATTGACCACTTCAATGAATGTGGTTAGGAAGCGGGTATCCATGCTTGTTTCAACGCAACACTACAATGGGGTAACGCTGTCACAGAATAACGCCTGTGTAAACAAAAAAGCACAGGGTGCTGGCTCCAAACCAGTAGGCGGAGCCATTTGGCAACCCTGTGACTTTGATGCGAAGGAAAACGCTCTAACCCTGGCTAGAAGCTTTCCTGATGCAGCCTGCGCTGTTTTTCGCGTCTTTGCAGATCTCTCTGCTGTTTTGTTTTTGTTTCAGGATTACGACGACTGCGCCCTTTTTTACCGCTGTCGTTGGAATCTTCATCTACCGAGTCCCATTCATCCTGGTGTTGGTAACGATAGTCTTTACTCATTGTTTTCTCATGGTTGTTGCCTCACTGGCATTTTTTAGTCTGGCGTGAAAAATAGGAAATGAAATTTAATTATCGTTACGACAAAAAATTCAACATTTTTTTACAGCGCACGTATCCAGTTAAAAACTCTGCTCCAACCCGTGAATATCAGACATTCTGGCAAGAATTTAGTGCATCAAACTGAGTGTCAAAATTTGGACGCAGGGCAGACACCATGCAAAAAAATTTTTTATGGATAGGGTAAAAAGTTTTTGTTTCATTTTTTTCCGGATATATCATAAAAGTCTCGTGGAAATCACCACTTACACGAGAACTACCATGAAAGCTCCTGATATTCGCGTGCCAGTAAAGCCGTTTATCGACCGACAGCACTTTCCTTATGGTTTTCGTAAATCCGGCGACTTCAGTATCAGTGAAGCGGATTTGCTGACCAAGTACGGTAAAACACTGTTGGCCCTTGAGTCGGGTGAAATGCAACCCGAATCAGATGAAGAATCACACTTTGTCGATTTTATCCGTGGTCAACATGATGCAGAGTCAAATGTTGAAAAAGCCTGGGCAAAATACGTCAGGCTGGCCCGGGGCAAACGACATTTTTATACCTTACACAGTTCAGCAAGTAACCAGTCTGATTATGACGACGATTTCGACGACGAATTCGACGTTGCATGACGACAAGGCTTCAAGCGCCCAGGGGAAACTGCGGGCGCTGGCTTTGTTTTTCATGTGACAAAACTCGGCCAAAAGCTGCTTTTGTAAAAAGTTCCCCGTATCAGCCCCTTATAAAATAAACTACCCAGCCTTCAACTCGCCAAAAGTTGGCAAAACCGGCCACCCAAATACCGGTGACACAAAACGCTCGCAAAACTGGTAATAATGCCCTTTCAGCATCTACGCTTTAGTCATGGCCAATTTGGCATCGAAATCGAATGTTAAATGATTCGAAGTGAAAATGCGTATCAGGAGGGAAGCAGTATGATGATTACCTACCGGCAACTGGATCACTGTGCGATCCATGCCACAGATGGCGACATAGGCGGTTGCAGGGACGTATTGTTTGACGATCAGGATTTCGTTGTGCGCTACCTGGTAGCAGACACCAATACCTGGCTTCCACTCAGCCGCAAGGTAGTTCTTTCTCCCATATCCATCACCGAGTTGAACAAAGAAGAACACAAAGTTCATGTTGCCATGACCCGGCAGGAACTCAAGGACAGCCCCTCCATTGAAGAACACAAACCCGTGTCCAGGGAATATGAAGAGATGCTGTTCAAATATTTTGGTTACGGGTATTACTGGATTGGCCCCGGCGCCTGGGGTGATTTTGCGCATCCCACTGAGTTGGTCGACGCTGAACTGGATAAAAGCCGGGAACAGTCCGAGCCACAAAAACCTGAAAATCACATGCGTTCCTGCAGTGAAATAATCGGCTACGACCTGGCCACACTGGATGGTGAAATCGGCCACATCAGCGACTTCCTTGTTGAAGAAAGCGGCTGGCAAATCAAGGCCCTGGTCGTGGACACTCACAACTGGCTACCAGGCGGTAAAAAGCTTTTACTGATGCCTGCGGATATCCTGTCGTTCGACTGGTCTACCCACAAAGTAAACGTAAACCTTGCCCGGGAAGCTCTGTTGGCCAGACCGGAAATAGAAACAGATCGGCTGGATGATCCGGCTTACAGGAAGCACCTTTTGGAACAGCTGGGCAAATCACAAACTCCGCCCCAAAACTGATATGAGTCAACAGGAGCCGCCGCACCCTCCGGTTTTGTATCAAACACAAACCAAGCTCGCGCTCGACAATTTCCAGTTCAGCGGAGTGCCCTTGCCCCCGCCGTTTATTCATGCACTGGGGTTCGTAAAAGCAGCTTGTGCCACCGCCAATCGGGAACTGGGGCTCCTTGCCCCAGACAAAAGCGAAGCCATCTGGGAAGCCGCTATGGAAATTGCCCACGGTGAGCATGACATGCAGTTTCCAATCGATGTATTTCAGACTGGCTCGGGAACCAGCACCAACATGAATGCCAATGAGGTGATAGCAACCCTTGCATGCAGGCGACTTGGCAGCCCGCTGCACCCCAATGACGATGTGAATCTGGGGCAAAGCTCCAATGACGTGATCCCAACCACAATCCACGTCAGCGCATTGTGCGAGTGCAACCGGCACTTGATCCCAGCCATTGAGGCACTCATTAACGCAATAGCGCACCACGCAAAAAACTGCAAAGACACCGTCAAAACAGGGCGAACCCACCTGATGGATGCCATGCCAATTACACTCGGGCAGGAAATGTCTGGCTGGAGTGCGCAACTGTCTCAGTCCGTCGCCAGAATTAAAGATACCCTGGTGCGCGTAAGCCAACTCGCCATCGGAGGAACTGCGGTAGGCACCGGAGTAAACAGTCACCCGGGGTTCGGTGCGCGGGTCGCCAGTGCCCTCACCCAGCAGCTGGGAATTACCTTTATGGTCACCGACAACCACTTTGCTGCGCTGTCGGCCCAGGACACTGCCGTGGAACTTTCCGGTCAGCTTAATACCCTTGCAGTTGCGCTGATGAAAATAAGTAACGACTTGCGCTGGATGAACAGCGGCCCGCTGGCAGGTTTGGGCGAAATAACCCTGCCAAAACTGCAAGCTGGAAGCAGTATCATGCCGGGAAAGGTTAATCCGGTCATTCCCGAGGCAGTTACCATGGTCTGTGCACAGGTAATGGGAAATCACCAGACCATTGTGGTTGCCGGCCAATCGGGTAATTTTCAGTTAAACGTAATGCTGCCCCTGATTGCGACCAATTTGCTGAATACCATTGAACTGCTTACTCAGAGTTGCAGGCACCTATCAGAAAAAGTTTTCAGTACACTGACTGTAAATTCAGAACGGCTTGCAGAAGTGCTGGCGCAAAACCCTATTCTCGTCACTGCACTCAACCGGAAAATCGGCTACGAGAAAGGGGCACAGATCGCACAGATTGCATATCAGCAAAAACGCCCAATATTGGACGTCGCACTGGAGATGACAGACCTTGATGAAGCACAACTCAGGGAGCTACTCAACCCCAAAAACTTGGTTTGATGACTGGTTCGCACCGAACTGGAGATTAATCCGCCTGGCAGAAAAGCTGGTGCAACAGTTCAATGGTGCGGGCGACGCGCTCATCCGCCAGACGATACCAGATGACTTGCCCTTCGCGGCGGGTGTCAACCAGGCCTGCTTCCCGAAGGACTGCAAGATGCTGTGATAAAACCGGTTGGGTAACGGGTGTTTTCACAAGTAAGTCGGTCACCGACATTTCCTTGTCCAACAAACAACACAAAACCATTAGCCGGGTTTTGTTGGCCAACTGTTTAAGGTAACGCTCAGCATCGGCGGCATGAGCCAGAAGGTCGTTTGTCTGCATTGTGCTCGATGTCATTGTAAGTGCCATTAATTGAATCAAACCCTAATGTCTGATTGCCCTTTTCACTTTAGGGAGGTGATATTTTATACATTAGAATTTCCTAATACAACGACAAATCCAGCCGGAGCCCCAATGCCTGCCGCCCCAGGATAGGGCCGGACTCCGGTTACTTCGTTCAACAACCACAAAAAACATTCTATGAATCAGGATGCATTGGGGGTTAAACTGCTGCCATTCAATCATTGTGACGAATAATTCCCATGTTAAAGGCCACTTTGGAACAATGGCGCATGTTCAAAGCCGTCGTTGACGCCGGCGGATTCAATCAGGCGGCTCAGCAGGTGCATAAAAGCCAGTCCAGCATCCATCATGCGGTACAAAAGCTTGAGCAGGCATTGGGGCTGAGCCTGTTTGAAAACGACGGCCGAAAAGTCAAACTGACCGAGACTGGCGAGCTTATGCTCCGCAGAGCCAGCTTTCTGCTCGACGAAGCACAGAAAATTGAAGCCGTAGCAAGCACTCTGAACACTGGGGTCGAAACGCAGTTACGGCTGGCAGTAGACATTATTTTTCCTCCGGAACTGCTTTACAGAGTATTGAGTAAGGTTTCCCAGGATTTTCCATTACTGCGCATTGAGATCATGGAGACCGTACTTAATGGTGCCAACGCCATGCTCAAATCGGATGAAGTGGACATAGCAATCTCACCTTTCGCCTACCCAAATGGCTTCAGCGAAGACCTGTGCGCCATAGAGTTTGTCGCCGTGGCACATCCGGAACACCCCCTTCATACACAGCAACGCCCCATCAGTCGCGAAGATCTTAAATCCCACCGCCAGATTGTTGTAAGGGATTCATCTTCGGAACGAAAAGGGGAAGCCGGATGGCTGGGAGCAGAACAGCGCTGGACAGTCAGTCACGTCAGAACTTCCATAGATATGATTTGCCAGGGGCTGGGTTTCGCCTGGTTACCGGTTGCAATTATTCAGAAACAATTGCAAAACAACCAGTTGAAACCCCTTGAACTGGACCACGGCGGGCTGCGCAAAGCCATGCTCTACCTTAACTTTGACGACGGAGACAAACTTGGCCCTGCGGCGAGAACTTTCATTGGCGAACTGCGTTATCAATCCATGCAAATGCCCTGTGCAAGTCACGTTTTCGAAAACAACGATTGCACATGAAAAGCTAACGGGTTATAAATTAAGCGTATCGCCATCATAATAAAACAAACAATAGGCAAGGATCAGCGCCATGTTCATCTGGAGTTACGGTGAGGGAATCTGGTCAGCAGGCAAAACTGCTGAATGTACTCCACTTCCTCAAAAGAACACTCGCAAACCATTCCCTTTTTCTCAGTTTCTGGCTTCTGCATCTGGGTGCTTGGTAGTAAAAATCACTGCGAGTATTACACTTTATCGCGTCTCCCATCAGCGTTACCCTGTTCTGGGAACCCTGTAAAAATGCCGAGCAAACTTGAGATCATTAAAAACGACACCCAATTGAGAAAGCGACTTCTGGTGGGATGCATTGCGCTTTCTCTGGTAGTGATTGCGGTATTTTTTATGGTTGGTCTGAACCTGGTGATTGACGTCGAAAAGCGGCTTTCGGAGGAGGCCTACACCGACCAACTGACCGTTTTGCGGACCAAAATCCAGCAACATTTGGCGGATGACCCAAACCATATCCAGGACATTAAAAACGAGTTACCGGCATACCTGAAACCGCTGTCAAAAGACATCGTTTATATCAGTATCAATGGTGAAATGCCAATTTACAGCAGTGAGATGAAACACGATTACGAATGGATGTCCAAACCCTTTCCTGGCAGCCTCGCACCCGGTTTCTTTTATTGCGAGCATGCAACGTTTTATTACAATCACATTGCTGTAGATGATAGCGGCAACAAGATATACGCAATCTGGCACCCCAGTTCTCTCATACTGGCTTCAAAAATCGCCATTAATCGTCTTTCAATAACCGCAATTCTTACTTTCTGGCTAGCTGTGTGGGCCGCACTGGTAATGTCTGCGCTGATCACCAAGCGGTTTGAAAAAGCCAACTTGGAGCTGGAAAATCTGGCTCTGGTGGACTCGCTTACCAAGCTTAAAAATCACAATGCGCTTTATACAGAGCGTGTACTGTCAGGCCAGTCCGGTGCACTGTTTTTCCTGGATATTGATCACTTTAAAGATGTAAACAGCGCGCTGGGGCATGAGACCGGCGACAGGCTATTGGTCGCTTTCGCCCAACGACTTGTTCGCCTGATTGGAGAAAAAGGCACGGTCTATCGCTATCGCAGCGATGAATTCATTATCTGGGCACCCAGTACCGGGCATGAGAATATTCAGACTATGGCGTTCCAGATCCTGTATGAATGCCGGGCCCCTCTGAACGTTGATGATAATGGTTTCGAACTCAGCTGCAGTATTGGCGCTGCTGAGTACCCTGCCCAGGGTAAGTTACTTGAAATTCTGGTCAAAAATGCCGAACACGCTATGTACAGAGCGAAGCGGTTGCGCCTGGGTGTACAGGTTTACCATCATCAGTTGGCGAGCAACCAAACCGTAGAAGTAACACTTCGCAGTCAGTTGCGCTCAGCACTGATGCATAAACAATTTGTGCTTTATTACCAACCTAAGGTGGCCATGGCTACCGAAACCCTGACCGGCTTTGAGGCCATTGTGCGCTGGCATCACCCGGATGAAGGCATATTGCCACCCGGCCAGTTCATCGACCTGATTGAACAAAGCGGTATCGTGCACGTGTTTACCCGATACACCATAGAACAGGCGGTTGAACAAATACTGCGCTGGCAAAAAATGGGCTACCTGGTACCGGTATCGGTTAACCTGTCCGCCTACAATCTGATGGACAATGCCTTTGTTCCCTTCATTCAGGGGTTGTTGCAACGAACAGGTGTCAGTCCGAATATGCTCGAATTTGAACTCACCGAAAGTGCCACAATGGTGGATATCAAAGTCAGCAAAAAGATGATCGAAGCGTTTAACAATTTAGGTATTCGCACCTCCATCGACGACTTCGGCACAGGAATGAGCTCATTTGCCTATCTGAGAGAACTGGACATACACACCGTGAAACTAGACAGGGCATTTATCCGACAGGTACATACCAATAGCAAGGACCAAAAAATTGTCGAGGGAATTGTTTCCCTGTGCCGAAATCTGAATGTAGAGATAGTGGCAGAAGGTGTGGAAGTTAAAGCCCAGGCTGAAGTCCTGCAACGTTTGGACTGCCATTTGGGACAGGGATTTCTGTTTGGAAAACCTGCCCCGGCTGAAAAAGTAGAACGACTACTCAACCGGGAGTTTGCTGCCCAACAGGATTTTGACGCCGTCGCCAACAAATAGCACCTGGGGCTCATCCCGGGTTCCACCAGCTGGCGAGCTGACTGGTTTAGTCCTCCAGATGCAAGGTGTTTGCCCGTTCTATCCAGTCCATGTTTCGGGTCTGCTCATCCAGTGTGCCTTTGGCATCTTGCAAAAATACCTGACAAAAATAGTCCACGCAGGGGAACTGATTACGATAGGTGCCAAGCTGGACTTCCATTTCCTGCATTGCGTTGGCAAACTCGGAATTGGACTTGGATAATTCGTAGTCGCATTTAAGGTAGGCGCATAATACATCTGCCGCTTTTGCCAAGCGGACGTGAATGTCTTCCTTGTCCTGCTCTATAAGGGGCCTATAACGGGCTTGAAGCTGCTGGGGCAATGTCTGAATCAACATGTTTTCAAAACGCTTTTCCAGCTTTTTGATGGCCGAGGTAGTTTCCGGATCATGGTACTTAACCGGGCTGGGGATATCGCTCATACCAGCAATTTCACTGCCTTCGTGAAACAGAGCCATACTCGCCACCCTGTCAGGATTTACCGCTTCCCCAAACACGTCAGCAGCAATTGCGCCCAGCATGTGAGCAACGGTTGCAGCTTCGTAGATATGGGTAGACAGCATTTCTTCCTGAAACTGTGCCATAAGCGGCCATCGTTTCACGTTTCTTGCTCTCTGTGTTAACCCGATAAAGGACGAATGAATTTTAGCCATCGTAAACTTTCTGCTCCGTGATATTTACCGGAATGGTATCAATTATTTGGATGGAAAAGGTGCAAATATGAGCTCTTTTACTAAGATAGTAGTGGCGGTCATGAAAAATAGCTCTGCCCGCCTGGCATTCTGTTTCAATAACTCCGGTTTAATATCACCTCACACCCAAACATTTTCCGAAGACATAAACTGCTATGGTGAGACACAGGGGCGACGTAAAAAATGTGATATTAGACTGAACAACAAGAGGGCTTTCTCATGTTAGGTTGGGCTATAACGTTTTTTATCATTGCCATCATTGCTGCGGTGTTTGGATTCGGAGGCATTGCCGGTGCGGCTTCCGGTATTGCCCAGTTTCTGTTTTTCGTGTTTGTTGCCTTGCTGGTCATTTCGCTCATCGCAAATGCGCTGCGTGGCAAAACACCCAAAGGTTAACCATTAAATCGTTAAAAGGAGATCAGCAATTATGTCGTACAAAGCGTTTTTAAAAGTCCTGTTGGTTGCATGTATCGCATTTTTTATCACTGCGTGCAGTGATAAAGACGCTGAGGATGTAGGTGAAAAAGTTGATGAAATGGTTTCAGACGTGAATGATTCCGCCGAAGAAGCCGGTGATGCCATCGACGAAATGATGTCTGACGCAGAAGATGTAGCGGGAGACATTGGTGATGAAGTTGACGACATGATGTCTGACGCCAGCGACGCGATGGAAGACGCTGGAGACGAGATGGAAGATATGGTGGATGATGCAGGTAATGCGATGGAAGACGCCTGTGAAGAAGCCAAGAAAAAACTGGGAGCTGAGGACGACGACTGTTAAGTACAATCAACTCCTATTAAATAAAAGCCAGGCAAAATCGCCTAGCTTTTATTTATCACGAGTTGGTATTTATTAGGATACATAACGCATACAATTTTCACCAAATCGGTGCACAAATGCCCTGCTCACTACGTTCGCTCATGCACTCAAACTAAGGAATCTCTGACTTGCAACAGCCCGGCATTGATTGACAATTTCCTTGCAATCGGTCTTGGTGGTAAAAACCGCATCAGCACCAATATGACCAATGGCATCAACCAATTCATCGCAGCGGATCAAAAACACCACAGACTGACTGGTTGTATTAAACTTCAACAACCTGCACACTTCTGCCCCATCCATGTCGGGTAGATGGTGATCCATCAATACCACATCATAGGTGTGCTGTTGCCCGAGGCGCAGCGCCAGTTTGCCACTCGCGGCAAAATCAACATTCCAGCCAAGACCCACAAAAACACATCTTAATGTGCTCGCAAGGACTGGGTTGTCTTCCACCACAAGCACAGAGAAAATCGAGTTTACTGCCATGGTTTGCCTCCTTGCTATTCTGGTTCGCATTTCCGGAGAACAGTTTCTTTCTCCGGGCAGAGCAGCGTCCACCCGGCGCCGTTTTAGACGGGAACCGGGTGTACCACTCTGTTTCAGGAACTATGCAGATAACGGACCAGAGACTCCAGAGGAGACAGTTGCCGGCCAACTTGCCCACTCGCCAGGCTCTGGACCACTTCTGCATTGAACACTACTGTCAGGGTTTCACTTTCAGAATTGCGGTTCCTTCGTCCTGCCCTTCGTCGTTAAAAAACGTCACAGTTCCCATGTAGAACTGAGCAGGGTCCAGCCCCCAGGTACGTAACTTAACATCGTTGTTCTGCCCTTCAACGGCCCGCCGTGATGACCACATTTTTGTTCCCCTGGCTTTATCATAGCTTATCCACGCTGGCATGGTGAAATTGGTGCTGTCTGCTCCGGTCAGGTTCCACCCATGCACCCAAACCAGATAGACATCGCCCACACCCACATCAAATCTGGGTTCAGGATCTAACAGCACCACTTCTTCATTTGAGGCTGCGTTGTAGGAAAATCCCACCTGGGTACACAACCATTGGTCACATCGATACACGTACATATCGAGGTCCGCCCCGGGCTGATCGACCAATGCGTTGGTCAGAATAAATCGTGCAACCTTGGTACCTTCGGGTATGTGGAAAAGGGATGTAGACAAACCGGGTTCATTAAACGAGAACGATGAATCAGGATCCTGATACACCAGACTATTCACATACTCAGGCGCAATCAGACCGGTATAGTCAAAACTCACCCGCCCGCTGTATTTCATCCGCACAGGGAAGGAACCTTTTCCATCTACCAGCTTGATAGGGACAACTTCAGGCACATCAATTTTATCGTCCGGAGCGGGTAAAATCGCAATCGGGCTTCTTACCCGGGTTCCGTCTGCAGCAGTGAGAACCACAGCGCCATAGAGCCATTCTCCTATCACAGTCGCATCGGTTTTGGCAAACGTGATCCCCATGAACGCATAACTGCCTGCATCAACAACCAGCGTATCGCTGCCGGTAGGAGTGCCGCTGTTGTCGTACATCATGGTACTGACATCAATACTTTCCAGCCCCTCAAATGAAACCGAATAGCTGCCCCCCACCCCGCTGACATCATTCAGTGTCCGGTAAATGGTTTCGGTATCGGACAGTGCGCCTATAGCAATGGATGCCAGATTAAGCTGTGACGGGTCCAAAGAATAGTTTGCCGCAGAATAGGCGCTGCACGGATAACCTGACTGCTGAATAACAAATTGCTCTTCACCCAACCCACACATGAACGCCATGTAATCAAAAAAGCCGGCATTGTAGGTAAGTCCCGGAGCCATCGCCGGCACCGGAGCCGCATGACCGGCACCAAAATCAAATGGATCGGCCGGTGTCGTGCCATCCTCCTTGGTAACATCCTGTCGGGCGGAAGTCATCAGTGCAGACTTAACCTGGGCGGGGGTCCAGTCGGGGTGCTGGTCAATGAGCAACGCCGCCATACCCGCAATGTGGGGAGATGACATTGAAGTCCCACTCAAATAGGCCACCTGCTGCCCCTGTGCCGAAAACATGGGGGTACTGGAAGTTGCAGCCAGAATTCTTACTCCCGGAGCGGTAATATCGGGCTTAATCACATCCGTCGTTGCGGCATTCGGCCCTCTTGATGAGAAGTCTGCCATCACGTTGCCCACTTCCTGCTGGGCAAGGAATGAACCTGCACTCATACGCACTGTGGTCATTTCACCGGAATTAACCGCTGCAGCAAGCTCAAGACCATCGGTATTGGTCACCATCCCACCAGGAATGTCCGCCTG
Source organism: Alteromonas aestuariivivens (assembly GCF_003367475.1). Taxonomy (GTDB): domain Bacteria; phylum Pseudomonadota; class Gammaproteobacteria; order Enterobacterales; family Alteromonadaceae; genus Alteromonas; species Alteromonas aestuariivivens. The sequence continues at coordinate 17,320 of NZ_QRHA01000010.1, read as the reverse complement.
ATAGCCATCCCCTCCCATCGCAGTCGGTGGCCGGTCGTCACTGTAGACCACTACTGCTGAAGCCCCTGCCAGCTGTGCACGCTCAACCTTTTCGATAAAGGCACAGGTCCCCCGTGCAATGAGGGCAATATTGCCGCTTATCTCTCCCGCATTTTCCAGCGGTGAAGGTTCACCATCTTCGTAACAGGCCTCCAGAGGTTCAGCAACCACCAGTGTTCCCTCAACGTCACCGGTTTCAAGTAGTGGTGCCGTGATAGCCCCTTCAATAAAGGTCAGCTGCTCTACCGGGTCACTGGAAATCACATCCAGCGCGTTGGTATAGCTGGTACCGTCATAGGTGGAAGCGCCCACGGTGGTTACCCAAGGGGCAGGAGTACCGATGGTTTCCGGGGTTGGGCCGTCATTGCCCGCCGACACCGCAACGAAAACCCCAGCCTGTGCGGCTCGCAGCATCGCCGCTGTTGAGGGATAGGTCAGATCGGTGCGGCTCCCACCAATTGAAAAGTTCAGCACATCAACCCCATCTGCTATTGCCTGATCGATGGCTGCCATACTGTCACTGGCAAAGCATCCCCGCTCTGGTGCCCCTTCCGGGCTGACATAATCAGAATTCCAGCACACTTTGTACATGGCCACTCTGGCCCTGGGTGCAATCCCAGACATCACGCCAAGAGACGTTCCCGCAACTTCGGCATTGACTCCTTCATTACCGGCTGCCGTGCTTGCCGTATGGCTGCCATGACCGTCAGAATCCCTGGGAGAAATGATCTCGCCAAGCCCGGTTTGCAGTTCGTAATATTGTTCGAATGTTTCCTTAAAATAGCGCGCGCCAATCAACTTGTTGTTGCAATTGAATGTACCCGCTTCCGTTTCTTCACCGGCATCACATATACCCGACCACCCAAGGGTAGCAGGGTCTGAATAGCTTCCATCGTCGGCAAAACTGGGATTTTCAGGTGTGATCCCGGTATCCAGAATCCCAACAATGACATCTTCGCCTTTGATTCCCAATGTATGCTGGCCATCGCTTCCTGTTAGCCCAAGGAACTCTGGCGTGTTGGTAGTGTCAGGTGTTTGCAGCTGATCTTCCCAGACCTGCACCACATCCGGGTTGGCGCGCAATGCCTCAAGCTGCTTGGGCGTTAGCCGGGCTGAAAAGCCATTGAAGGTATGAACGTAATGATGCAGAAGGTGATTCTGGCCAACCGTTGAAGCCAGCGACTGGTGCTTTTGTCTCAGGCTGCTGGTATAGCTTTTAATTCTCGATGAGGCAGAGTTATAGAGATTTCCGCGATTCGCCACAAACTGGTTACTTGGGATCAGTTCCCCATTCTTTTCCGCAAAGGTAACCCCAGGTTCTTCCCTCAGTTGTACAATATACACTGCACTGCTTTTCTTCACTGATGCGGGAGCCTTCGCGGGCTTGAGTTTCGTTGTTTCGGTGCTTACGACTTGCTGGGCGAATGCAGCGGGCCCCATTTGGGATGATATCGCCATTGCGATAACTGACCCCAGCAGGCTTTTCTTAAATGTCATTTGAGTCTCCCATCGACACTTTCGAGCATGATGAAAGGAGTTCGCAGAGAATTTTGTAGGACTGCATTCCCTGCTGACTTCAACTCCATTTTTGTATTTATGAAATCTGAGACAACAGGGACAACCAATCAGAAGTGCGCTTGTACAAACGGCGGGACGCCTGAAAAACTTAGCACAATTAAATGAATGCCCCCAAATGACGATTGATAATCAACGGCGGCTGTATGCAAAAACTTACAGAAGATTAGGGCCTGTTGATCTTTGCTGTTCGAAATTTGTTCTCTCTGAGTGTTTTCAGGGCAAGGCGAGAGCCATGAAGCTTAGTCAGCTAAGTAAATGGCGAACAACGCAGCCCTGGGAGCACTCAGAGTGAGCCCGAAGGGCAGCGCTTGTCGCGTTTTTCTGTTGCGTTAGAGACGATTCATGTAGATGACTACACTTCACACTCTCTGCCTTGCACAAAAGCGCGACAATTCGCTGCAAAATTAAACAATAAAGTTCAACAGGCCCTAATTATTCGTGGCAGAATCGACGTACTTATCCAGCCATTGCTTAAGTTCAGCACAAACCCTTTCACGCGACTTGAAATGGGTAAGCACCAACACTCTGTCAGTTCTCGGCCAGATTGCCTCGCCGAGTACGAGGGTATCATGAGCGGACAATGCATCAGGGTTCAGTACAATTTCAACCGCGCGTTTGTTAGGCTTGATAATTGTCGGACGGACCGCACTGATATAAGAAGGAGGGATGCAAATAAACTCACGGGCCTGAGGATCCCGCACCACGCAGACACGGTTCTGAAACAGCAATAACGAAGGCCAGCCTTCGGAAATCCGGCTTTGCCAAAACATCGCTACGGTGAACAGCATCAGAATTATGAAGGTGATAACCTCAAACTGAATACTGATGTGCGGAGCGAAAGAAACCAGGGCTCCCACTATCACAGCAAACAGCACCCAACCACCAAATACCCGTCGGAGTACATTGGGTGATATACCACTGTAAACCTTAACCTGGCGGAAGGTTTGCTTGTCCAGTTGCTGACAGGTTATTGACGGGGACACGGCACCCAATCCCATTTAGATGAATAACTATATACCATTAAGGTATATCAAAATTTCATTAAAAACAACATTATAAGTTCCATTCCGCCCTGACCGCGCCCACAACTGTACACAAAATACGCTACCCCGTTCAGGAACCAAACATAACAACCAGCCCCGCAAACAGGAAGCCGGTAGCGGCAATTTTCAGCCCGTTTCTGAATATTGGTGCGCGGGGAATAAACATAACGAACGCGGAAATAACAAAAAACAGCAACACTACGCCAAATGTAATGTTGAGAATGTATAAGGGGCTACCAGTTGTGGCTTTGTGCAGTTTTACCATCTTGGCCAGGGGGACTGGATAGTCTTTGGACGTCAAAGACGCCTGCCCTGTTGCCTGATTATACTGCCCTTGTTTAAACACCTGAACCGGCCCGTTTTGATCAGTCAGTGTCAAATCCTTCAGATTAAGCGCCTTTGCCAGTTCCTGTTCGCTTAATCCGGGCTGCAGTTTACGCACTTCCGTGTGAGAATATTTCAGAAAATCGGTTTTGCGAAACACCAGCAATACACCACTGACAGCATAAACCGCCATGATTCCCGCCAGAAAAAAGCCCAGCCAGCGATGATATTTTCGAAAACTGTTATGAAGGTTTACAGAAGCCATAACGACACCAGGGTAAAAATAAAAGCGGCCATTCTAAATACCACAAGCTATTGTTACCAGTGATTTTTATTTAAACAGGCCACTGTTTACAGATAACCACTGAAGACAGGGGCGCAGGTTAAAAGCCGCAGCCCGGCTTCAGACGAAAAACCTTGTTGACACTCCGCCGCTACAAAAAGAAATTTCACAAATCAAAAAATAAAAAAAGTGATACTACTTTCAGCACCTTCTTCGCTACGTTGTTAACGTATCATTAACAGTTGTAGTTAAATGAATCAAGTTGCCTTTGCCCAAAAGCATTCCCGTAGCCCGCTACTGAACGAACTGCGTGGCCTGAGCCTGCTGGGACTTTTTCTGTTACACCTGCAGACAGGCTATCAACTCTACTGGTACCAACCTGCTCCCGTATGGGATTTCACCTCTTATTTCGTTTTGGCGGAGGGCTCTGTCCATGGTCTTATCGCCTTACTGTTCGGCCTGAGCTTCTTTGTTGTGCTCAAGCGCTACCATGAACGTGAAATAGAATACCGCCCCTGCTTCACCAGGCGATTGACAGTAGTGTTTCTGTTGGGCTATCTGCACAGCCTGTGGTTTGCAGGTGACATTTTGCAGGTTCTGGCGGTAAGCAGTATTCTGATGATTTTCTCCTTCAGTTTCAGCAACCGTTGCTGGCTTGCCGTTTCCGCTGGCTTTGTGCTTCAGCTGCCTCAAATAGCAATCATTGGGATCCACTCCTGGTTTCCGGACCCAGGGTACAATTCACCAGTATACTTACAGTATCTGCCTGTGAGCTTTGAACATTATGCGCACAGCACACTACCCGCGCTCATTTCATACAACCTGGGTAACGGGCAGGTTGCAAAATGGGCCATGTATTTCGAGACCGGCCAAATATGGTGTGTGATGGGGCTCATTTTCATTGGAGGCTGGATTGGACGCCGTGGATTATGGCAAGCCCGGTTCCCCCGTAACCTGTACCTAGTATTTACTGCCACCATGGGGTTGGGTATCTATCGTTTACTCGACTGGTTTGCCACCTGGGCCCCAAAAAAGTTTGATGAAAACATGGCGCGTTGGTGTTTTGAACATCTGCTGATCCAATATCAGGCATTATGCATAATCTTGGCAGTAATCTGCCTGATAATGGCGGCGCACAATACTCTTTCCGGAAACAGTTTACTGAAACTCTTCGCACCAGTGGGCAGAATGTCGTTAACATTTTATCTGATGCAAAGCCTGGTGTTTGTGATTTTCTTTTATGGCTTCGGGCTTGACGCGTATCAATCAATAGGCGCTATGCCTTGCCTGGTGCTCGGGGCAAGTTGGTGGGTGCTGCAAATCCACATTGCCAATTTCTGGTTGCCGCGTTTTGGATGTGGCCCGGTAGAATGGATCTGGAACAAGCGGTTGGTTAACAGTTATCGCCCACAAACGAAAAATCCTTTTCCTTTTTATCGCAACTGAGCGGAGTTGATTACCCCGCACCTATTACAAATTCACCAAAACACCTCCCGGCCAAACGACATAACTGCTGATAAATACACCCTAGTGCAACATGAGCCAAAAAATCCTTATTTAAAAGATTGACAGATTTCGGGGATTTTGTGACTGTGAGCGAACTTTCAGTTAAAAGTATCGCAGATTCTGGAAGCTGGTCGGCTCAATTCAATACCACGCTGACCAAGCCATCTGTGCCAGGCGATTTGAAGTCTTTATCTGAGTGCCACTGTTTACAATTATTACAGCTCTCTCTGCGACCTGTTCCGGAGAGTTTGGTATAAACCTGGACGGACTCAAAAGCGGATATGAGAAGCGTTTTATGCAAACTGATGACAGGTCTGGTGATTGGCGCCTGCCTTACCATGCAATCGGTTTTTGCGTGCGAGCTTCGCATACCCGATTGGGATGTTCGCTATAGTATTCGCAACGACTACGCCATAAACCTGCTGCAGGAACTGCTCAAACGCACGGAAACGCAGTTTGAGCCCTGCACCATTGTAAAAGGCCCTTATGCTCCGCCCATTCGTCTCACGCAACAACTGGCAGAAAATCAAAACTACGATGTCGCCTGGATGCCGGTAACCCTGGATAATTCTGCCCGCCTGAAAATGCTACCCTATCCTATTGATAAAGGTAGTCTGGGTTGGCGGGTTCTGCTGATCCGAAAAGCAGACCAATCACATTTCGCGAAGGTAAAAACGTTGGATGATCTTCGTCAATACCGGGCCGGGTTTCACGAATTGTGGTCTGATTACAATGTTTATCAGCACAATCTGGACGAGGTTATCGGATTTCGGGATTACCAGTCCATGTTTACCATGCTGCATCACCAACGCTATGACTATGTATCCAGGGCGCTGCACGAAGCGATCCCGGAATTAACCAGAAGCCATGAGCAAAACGAAGTCCAACTGGAGCAAAGTTTATTATTGCACTATCCAAATGGCGATTTTTTCTTCGTAAACAAAAGTAATACCAGGCTGGCTGAACGACTGGAAAAAGGCTTTCAACTGATCATTGAAGATGGCACATTCGATCGCATGTTCAACGGGTTTTACGGCAGTGCGATGAGTTCCATTAAACTGTCAGGCAGACGGGTTATTAACCTGGAAAATCCTCAGTTCCCTCTCGATATTCTGAACCAGCACCCGGAGCTCTGGCTGCACTACGAAGAAAACAGGCTTCAGTAAGCCCACAAACCACTGCCCTGCCTCAACCTAAAGTTACGCAAGGTTAACGGGTTCCACCGATGCGGACCAGTACCATATTTTTTATGACCGTACGAGAATCATCCAGTTGCTTTCGAATTTTGCCGTCCTCCAGTTCGGGAATTCCATACCATTGCAGAGGTTGCAGATCGAGTAAGTAATCCAGGCTGATGAAATCGTGCATAACGTTTTGTCCGGTGGGATACGCGTGCTCATACAATGCGAAACCTGCACCAACTCCCTGCTCCATTAATCGCTGATGGGCCTGCAGTACGAAATTTTTCTGCAATTCAAGGAAAGACTTTTTATTGGTGCTTCGAACCCAGTTTACAAACATGTAGTTATGTTCGGACATACCACTGCTGAGAGTAAGCTTCCACAACGCCGACGACATCATTTTTCGGGCCGAGAAGGTATTGGCGATCATTTCCGGTTCCGACATGGGATTCACCTCTGAATCGTTACCCGGAGCCACCCCTTTGTATGCTTTATGCACTTGTGAAGGATCGCTGAAACTCTCGATAATCACGTGATCACACGGCGAGCGGTCTCCAAACAGAACACCGTACAATGTCCAGCTTACCATCTCCTGGTTGTCAACTCGCTGCTGGTGATAGGGCAACCAGGAATCCAGCTCAAATACCACGTACTCCGGCGATGTGGACTGCATACAATGCACCACACTCCAGTTTATCGGAGCCTGCTGTGCAAACGTGAGAAACGGCAGGTTGCCAAACAACCAAAGGCCAACCCAACCAGTTTTCAACCAAGGTTTCATCACTATGCCCCTGTAGAAGCTAATCCGGAATCCCAGCTTCATCCTGACACCAGAGCCAACACATGCCTGTATGACTGAACTGCCCAATCCGGCTAGCGGCCTGATTAAAGGGGGTGCTAAAAATACCGAGACTGATGCAGCACCTAAATTATCGACATATACTCAATTTAATGGGTGGCACGACTTTCCCCATTAAAACACTGTGTTTGAGACAATCTGGCCTAAGCGTAGTTGCTGATGTACCAAAAGCAAATATACTCGGTGCCTTCCGTGCACTAACCATGGCAATTAAGGCCGCTAGGGGGCATCTGAAACGTTGAGGTCATCGCGCAACTGACTGAGTTTTCTGTACAGCCAATCATGTGACGTTAGTGTGGGAGCATCCGGACACTGGATCAGATAAGCCTCACCCGACCAGGAACTCTCAGTCGCCAGCCGGTCAATAAAATCTTCCGCACTGTGAACGTATTTGTGCCCCCTGCGCCATTTCAACTTGAGATGTTCTGCGGCCTGGCTGGCAACATGCGCTTCGCCGTTACGAATAAATGTGCAGCCACTTTGCGACACTTCGTCAATGAGATGTTGAATTTCATTCTGAACTTCAAACTCGTCTTCGCCTTTCGCATTCGCCTGGCTGGGAATTCCGAAAATGACTCCCGTAACCAGCACCGCGCACATAAATTTAGGGTACATGATATTCACCTTGTTCGAACATGAGCTCTGCACTCATGGGATTATGATCAGAAGATCGGACTTCTTCCGATTCCGAGTGGATAGCGGTCAATCCTCTGATCCATATATGATCCAAAGCCAGGCCTATGAAACGGCTGCGAAAGTCGCTCTCAAACTTCACACGGTGCATACCATGTTTGCCCATCATGGCTTCCATCAGGCGCATTCTCCCCTCTCGCCAGGTATTGAAATCGCCGGCCACGATTGCGGGCCCGGGAATTGCCCCCAGTAATTGAGCTATTTGCTCCATCTGACGTTCAAAATCATCCAGCCCTATACTGAAGTTTACGCCATGCACATTAATCACCAGCATTCCGAAATCCAATTCACTGATCGGAAACAGGGCCGCCCCTACCGCTTTCGGGCTTCCCAGCCAGGGCTCAAATACTTGCATGGCACACACCACCACAGGAGGTATAACGCTCAGTAACATCAATCCGCTGCGATATTCCTCAGTGGTGTAACCGGGTGCAAAAGACCAGTAACGGTTCTGGCCAAGTGAAGAGCGCATTTGTGACGTTAACAGCGCTTCCTGCAGCAAAACCAGCTGTTTATCGGACCCGAGACGTTTCAGATCTGCAAGCCATTGCGTATTCTCCCCCTTCTGAACGTTCCAGCTGAGTACAGCGAGACTGCGCTGGGCGCTGAATGAGGTCTGCGGCGAGATATTAATGGGCAAAGCACTGTGCATGCCGCCAATGCAAGCCTGGACATTGTCGAACCGCGCAGCGTTGTGATTGGCGTATTCTGCCGGAGTTGCTTCACAGCGCCCTGCCCCCAAAACCCCAAGAGCAATAAACAGCAATATTCGAACGGCATCGAACGGCGTCATACAAAAAGTTCCTCTGGAACAAGACAGGAAATCTTAGCAGGCCAAAGAACCCAATACCTGTTATGACAAGGGCCAAGCTGCCAGCCGGCTTTTGGGTGAAAGAACAGGCCGCCCTCTGAGGCAGTTCATCATAACCTCATTCAGGGCTCAGGGAATACCTCTGCCAACAATTGTTGATAGGCTTGTGTACTTCGGTAGTCCTGAAGCTGCGGATCAACAGCGAGAAATACCATTGAATGTGAACGCTGCTCAACTGCCTTCTGAAACCAGCGCCAGGCCGCATGCGGCTGCCCAAGCGCAAGATAGGCTTTGGCGATTTCATACGCAGGCTGATAGTCACTGGACGAGTCCAGTGCGGTGAGTATTTCCTGAGCCTGCCCCAACTTTCCCTGAAGTGCCAGCACCCTTGCCAGCGAGGCTTGCGAAATGGCACTGCCGCCTGAACGCCGCACACATTCCTGCAGAGATGCTGCGGCAGAGGGTAAATCCCCCAGAGCCTCCAGGCTCCAGCCGCGCCACAGGTAGATCAGTTCAAAGCCCGGGTTCAGTTCTTCGGTGAGCGCCAGTTGCTCCAATGCTTGCACATATTGGCCTCCGTTATAAAGCACCCAGCCCAATGCGGCATTGGCAATCAGCGACAACGGGTCCAGTTCGGTTGCCCGGCGCATTTCACGTTCCGCCTCATCAAATCGCCCGGCAGCAACCAGATAATTGGCATACCACTGATGCGCCTTGGACGAATCCGCTTTGAGCGCTATCGCGCGGTTAAAACGCGCTTCCGCTTCAGGAAAATCCCATTCATAGTACAAGGCGACGTACCCAAGATTGGCTTCTGCAGACGCATTTTTCGGATCCAGCTGCAATGCACGGCGGGCAGCTCCTTTAGCGCGGGAAAACGCCACTGAAGGGGCAAGGTAGTCATAAAAACCCATTACCGCCAGCGCATCCGCCAGGCCAGCCCAGGCCGGCGCGTATTCCGGCGCCAGTTCAATTGCACGTTCAAAATGCGAAACTGCCCCAGTTAAACTTGCTTCAGTGCGTTGATGCCAGAAAAATCGCCCCTTCAGATAACTGTCGTAAGCCTCGGGCACAATAATCTCCGAACTTTTCTGCGGTACCGCGCTGAGCTCTCCGGCCAACGCGCTGGCAATCTGTAAAGCAATCTCTCCCTGCACTTCAACAACGTCCGACAGCTCATGCTGATAGCTTTGCGACCAAAGCTGGTAGCCATTTTGGGTATCAACAAGCCTTACATTGACACGCAACTGCTTCCCGTCTTTCCACACAGTTCCTTCCACCAACGCCTCTGCATTCAACGCTGCCCCAATCTGGCGGGCGTCCATAGAAGATTGCTCCATTGAAAAAGAGGACGTGCGCGAAACTACCCTTAACTGGGCATACTCTGAAAGCCGGTTCAATAAATCGTCCGCCAGCCCGTCGGTAAAGTAATCTCTTTGTCGGCCTTGGTTGGCATTCACAAATGGCATTACTGCCACCGTCTTTATTGCCTGGTGTTGGCTACCGGTTGAGCGATCAATAAACCGGTATTCTATCCATGCGCCACAACCTAATACCAGCACAACCAGTGCCACCATTCTCACAGCAGAAATAATTCGTGGCGAAGAGGAATGTTCGGCCTCTTTAATATTTTCTGTTGCTAAGGGAGTGGCTGCAACAACCGGCGATATAAAGCGATAGCCCTTTTTGGGTATGGTCTCGACAAATCTGGGGGAGCGGGCTGAGTCGTGTAATGCAAGCCGCAATTTGCGAACCACGGTATTCAGATTATCATCCAGCATTCCACTGCGATCATCGGGCCAGAATTGCTGAAACAGCGCTTCTCGACTGATCAGTTCACCCGGCCTGGAAACCAGCAACACCAACAAACGTAGCGGCAAATCCTGCACATAAACCTGGTTTCCCCGCCGGGTCAGACAATGAGGGTTTTCATGAAGCTCATACTCTCCAAAACGCAGTGTCGTCATGCAGTATTCCGCGGGCAATGGTGGCCTGTTCAGCGTAGCCCACCTGTTCATTTATTGAACTAACCAATTGATATTAGGCGATTCTTAAGTTCAGGTAAAGTTCAGCCCCAATTCATTGTGAAGCCCGCTGTGCACTGTTTGAATTAAACCCATGCCAGGGGCAGTTAATGCTGGCTACCCACCATTCACAAGGAGAAACTGAAATGAAAAACCTGTTTATAGCAGCTGCGTTAATGATTGTGACCTTAAGTACCGTTGCCGGCGAAAGCCATCAATACATTATCGAGCGTACTATCCCCGGTGCACAAAATCTCACCTCCGATGAACTGAAGTCCATATCCCAGAAGTCCAGAGCGATCCTTGAATCACTGGGGCCGGAAATTCAATGGCAACAGAGCTACGTGGCAGAAGACAAACTTTATTGTGTGTATTTGTCTCCCAACAAAGAGTTAATCGCCAAACACGCTCGACTGGGCGGATTTCCGGCAGATAAAATCGTCGAAGTCAGTGGCATTATCGGGCCGCAAACGGCAGATGATTAACCCCGTCATATTAGCCTGCGGTACTGTATTATGCAGTGCCGCCCTTGTTTTCCTGCCACCACAGCACTTCCTCCACCTTCAGCTATACTGAACCTTTCAAAACGCCCACATTGGAGCGACAAATGAACCTTCAGTTAAACAACAAGCTGGTATTTATCAGTGGGTCTAGCATGGGAATCGGGCGCGCTATCGCCGAAGCCATGCTGGCCGAGGGCGCCAGGGTTATCGTGAACGGTAGACGGGATATGACGAACCTGCTGGCAGAGCTCTCCAGGCTTGGCACAGTACATGGAGTCCAGGGCGATTTGTCTGATCCTGCGCAGGCCACCAAAATCTGCAGTGATATTGACGCGATTGGTGACCTTGACGTATTGGTAAATAATGTCGGTATTTTTAACCCAAGACCATTTGCCGATATTGAAGACATCGAATGGCAGTCAATGTTCGACGCCAATATCATGAGCACTGTGCGGCTGTGCAGGCATTTCTTTCCAGCCATGCTGAATCGGGATTTTGGCCGCATCATCAATATTTCCAGTGAGGCTGGTATGCGTGGGCTGGAAAGCATGGTGCACTACTCCATGACCAAAGGCGCTCAGATAGTGATCGGGCGAGGGCTGGCCAATTTGACCAAAGGCAGCGGAAAGGATATCACGGTCAATTCTGTGCTCCCCGGCCCTACTTTAACCGAAGGGGTAGAAAAATGGTTAAAAGAAAGTGCCTCGGTAGAAGATAAAACCGAAGCTCAGTTTGTGAGTGAATTTTTTCAGGCAACCGAACCCACCTCTTTACTGCAGCGTTTTATCCGGCCTGAAGAAATTGCCAACATTGTTACATTTCTTGCCTCGCCACTTGCCTCTGCCATCAACGGTGCGAGCGTTCGGGCCGAAGGCGGCCTGATAAAAAGCATTGGTTGATAACCTGCCAACAGCCGGCCCCAGCCTAAAAAATTGATTTTTAGGTGGAGGCTGGCTCTTTCACCGCGTCGTGAGTTCAACAAACGGCAATTTGCAATTAACACAGAATCAGAGTTGAATACTTTAAGAAACCTTAAAAAAATCCAGTATAAGAGCAACTAATGCATTCAGCCCCGAGGTGCGGCGTAATCGTTTATTCTGCAAACATTAAAGAACTATCTGTGTTTTACAGAGATATGTTTGATATGAAATTACTCCGCGAAACCCAGGATTTCGTCAGCCTGGGCAACGGAGAGATGAATGTCGTTGTTCACCTGCCGCCAGTTGCCATACCCGAGCCCCAGTTTAACTGCGTAAAAATGTTTATCACGGTCGAGAATAGCCTGCTGGCGAGAGAAAAAGCCGTATTGCTGGGCGGTGCCGCGTTCGACGGCGAATGGTCAAACCCCGTATTCAAAGTCTGTAACATTGCCGACCCGGAAGGTAACCACATTCAGCTCAGGGAGTTTTTAATTTAGTCAGACTGTTTGCAGATAGCGATGAACGGCTTGGGCGAGCTTAAATTAACGTCAGCACCAAGGCAGGTTTGCCGCCAGCCCTGGTGCTGCTTTCCCCATAGCTATCTTGTGACGGGCATCGATAAAACCTCGTTGATAGTAACTTCAACGCGACGGTTCTGGCGGTCCGCTTCCTCTGACTGAACAGGGTTGAGCAGTTCACTCTCCCCTTTGCCTACCGTTTCTATCATAGACTCATTAATACCGTATTCATCTACAAGGGCCCTGGCAACCGACCTCGCCCGTTGCTCCGACAATTTCTGGTTATAGCGGACGCTTCCGGGTTCAGAAGTATGGCCATAAACCACCAGTTCCCGAACCTGGTATTTCTCAATAAACTCCGCCATTTCACGAATGTCCTTGGCGTATTTCTGATCGATGATGGCGCTGTCGTTGTCATAGTGGATAACAAGTTTAAACGCTACTTGCTGTTCGGCAAACAAGGTACAGCCAACATCATTCACCCGGAACTGGATGTCACTGGCTGGGCAGCTATCCTTGAGATCGACTACACCATCATGATCGGAATCTGCCAGTTCAACCGCCATTTTTTCTAACGGCCGCTCCAAAGGACGTTGAGATTTGCTCGGCACTTCCTCAGTCGTGGTGCCATCAGAAAAATAGTACCTCACTCCTACCGACAGCTGATCATTTTGATCCCGGGCCAAATTAATCCGACTGGCAGCTATGTAGGCCTGCCATTGGCGTGCCAAACGGTAGTTCAGCTCAACACCATACATTAAATCGGTACCACTGGTACTGTGGCTCCCAACAGACTGTGAAAATTCATTAGTAAGGTATCGCCCCTCCCAGTTGAACAACCCCAGCTTGCCAGCTAGAGAGAGGTTGTCCGTAAGCGGGTAAGACGCAACCAGGCTGGAAAATACGCCTTTGCCGGACTCGGGATAAATGGTTTGGGCATGATCGTAAAACACCTGTTGCAGGGCATATTCACCGACAAAGTTTACCTGTCGGGTACCCAAATCCTGATATCCCGCTTCCACACCAATGTATTGATTAAACTGGTAGCCCACAAACGCCTTGTAGCCCAAATCAGTTTTCTCAATCCCCACTGCTTGTGCCGTGATCCCGCTTTGGTTATAAAACTCATTCAGCCGTGATTGACTAATGCCAGTTCGGTTGTACCCCAGTTCTGCTCCCAGATACCATCCAACAACGGAACTCTCTGGCTTGCAATTAGCTTCCTCACCTGAGTTACTGCAATCGTATTGAGCGACTGCGCTGCCAGTAAAAGCAACGGCAAACCAGACTAATAATCGCTTTGTAAAGCCCATAAAATAATTCTTAGATACCGCCACGATTTGCTTTCCAGTTTACTTTTCTTATTACAGACACAAAAACACCCAGCAACAACAAGCCATACAGACTCCCGCCGCCTCGCGTTGATGCCTCGATCCGATGGTACTCAGTAACTGTTACCGACCATTGGCCAAATGACTGATTTCCCCATTCGTCCGAGACTTGATAGTCAATAACCAACACTCCATAAAAATCGCTCTGAGGGGTGAATACCACCTCTCCATTTTCAGAAAAACTGACTCCGGAGTGTTCCACTGAAAGCAATCGCATTTGGTCGCCATCGGGATCACTGTCGTTGGTCAGAAGATTCAGCGTCGCTGTTTCGCCCTGCAAAATTTCACTGCTGTCATTGGTGATAAGCGGCGCTTTGTTGTCTATCAGGTTGATGGTCAGGACAGCATGGTCAGTGCCGCCATTGCTGTCTGTCACACCGTAGTTAATGGTGATTTCCCCGACGTAATCCAGAGCAGCCACATAATGAATGGCGTTGTCGACAATACTCACCTCACCTATGGTGGTGGTGGCGGAAGTCAGTAACAGTGGGTCCCCGTTCTGGTCAGTATCGTTGGCAATAACATCGACTGTGATTTCTTGGTTAACCACCAAAGTTACGCTGTCATCTGACGCCTCGGGTAATGCATTACTGGTGATCATCACACCAACCCCCCCCGGATCAACAATAGTGCCGTTGACCAGATTGTCGTCATCATTAACACCACCATCTTCGATAATCTGCTGAACACACCAGTGGCCTTCAGTAAGCCCGGGGGTCCAGACAGAATTACCGGAATTGACGTCAGGAGGAGGGCAGAAACCTACGTCTCCAGGAGTCGACCACAAACTGTTGTTGGCATCTTCAATAAAGAACCCCCACCCTGAACCGGGTCGGAATTTACGATAAACCGCATCAGCTGGTATGGGCTTGCGCTGGGGCATAACAATCGCAAACTGAGTGCCCTGCTCTGGCATTCCGTAGGCAATATAGTCAAAGATCCCTCCCACATTGATGGCATCCGGATCATCGACAAGTTCATCGAGCTCATCCTGAGCAATATCATCATTCGTGATCTGTGCTCCACCGGTTTCACCGCCGATGGAATGGTCTCCCCGCCGTAAACACACACCAGCCTGCCCTTCAATCAGAAAAGCATCATGCACCTTAGCCACTTCCTGCAGGACATTGCACTCGTCAATTCGGTCCAAGAAGTCAGGAATACCATCACCGTCTGTATCCTGGTAGCCTTCCATGTGATCCGGGATCAAATCCCCGTCACTGTCCAAAGAGTGATCATCAAAAGAAAGCAGTTCCTCAACAACTTCGATGTAGATGGTTTCACTGTCGCTCAGCTGTGGAGCACCGCTATCGGTTACCTCGATACTAACGTGGTAAATTCCGGCCTCCAATAAACTCGGGTCAAAGATGAATGCGGTATCGTTCGTCGCTTCATTCACCAGCCGATGGTCAGAAGTTATCCAGGCATACTGATGTGAATCAGTCAGGTTGGGATCTTCCACCATAGAGATAACACTAATCGCTCCACCACGTCTGGAAACCGTAAGGCGTTTAATGTGGTTTTGTAACACTTGCAAAGTCACATCCGGCTCAATGTTTCTTTCGGTCAGTAAAACATTGTGCTCATCTTTTGCTCCACGATTAAGTGACTCATCCAGCGATACCGTCACCACTCTGTCGCTGCGATTGCTCTCATTAATGAAGGTATCCAGAGCAATATAGGCCGTCGTTCCGGATTCGATAATCAGGTCTCCCGCTTCAAGATTGTGATCTTCTTCAGTTGCATCCCCCGACAAGGTATATGGCACAACCAGCGGGTACACCGGTGATTCACCATTGAGGTACACCCCTATGGTAGTTGAACTGCCTTTAAGAACGGTTTGATCTTTCTGAATGGAGACCAATGGCGCTACGCAAACCAGTTGGGTTGCAATAGCGGTATTTCCTTCTGCATCCGTTGCACTCCAGAACGCCTGATTGATACCCGGCGGATAAAGGGTATTTCCGTCCAGCAAAGACACGGGCAACACATTACCAAAACGGTCTACAGCACTGGCCTGGCCCAAATCCACTTTGGTATACAAGGCATTGGCCATCACCGTCAGTTCGGAGCACAAATCTTCAGGAAGGGTAATAAAAGGGCCTGATTCACTCTCAACATTAACTAACACCTCAGCACTGGCAAAATTCCCGGCCGCATCTCTGATGGAATAGGTAATCAGGTAATCACCGTGTATGTTACTTTGCGGTGTAAATTGGAGCGCTCCATCAACGATGACAACCTCACCAACATCGCCAGACACAGCTACCAGCTCTATGGCGTCATCTTCGGGATCATAATCGTTTGCCAGTACATCAAGCGTAATTGTCTCACCCGTCTGCATGGTTACGGAATCATCTACCGCAATGGGTGGCAGGTTATCCTCAGTTACCACTGTAATATGCACTTCTGCACTGGCAGATTCACCAAACTCATCCTCAATCACGTAAGTAAGCAGGTCATTCTGAGTACTGTCGGTCATAGGCGAGTATACAACTGCTCCATCAGTAGTCACTGAGACCTCACCCAAGTTCGCATAGACTTGTACAACGGTAATTTTATCGCCGTCCGGATCTGAGTCGTTCAGTAATACATCCAATCGGTTTGCGGTACTGTTTTTCAACACCTCAAAGGCATCGTTAACCGCTAATGGCGCCTTGTTATCAAGAACATCCTCAACGGTGATGGATATCACTGCCAGCTCCGAATCCTCAGTTCCATCGTTCGCCCTGAAAGTAAACTCATCCTGGCCAAAAAAATCAGGCGCCGGAGTGTAGACTAATTCAGGTGCGTTGCCGGTCAAAGTGCCGTTCTCTGGCTGAGATACCAGCTCGTAGCTAAGGCTGTCACCATCTATATCGGTGGCTGTCAGCGTAATCCCAGTATTGGTATCTTCATCTAACGTAATGGTTTGCGCATCCGCTTGCGGAGCATCATTTTGCGGATTAATGCTAACAGTTACCGACGCAGTGTCTGTTAAGCCATTAGCATCACTGATTGTATAACGAATGGTTACTGAATCAGTCGCATTTTCTTCAGGGGTGTAACTTAATGTGCCATCCGAATTAATGCTAACCGAACCCTCACTCGCTGTGGCTTGAGTTATGGTCAGTTCATCACCTTCAGGATCAATATCATTATCCAGAACCGGAATAACGTTATCGGTGCTGTCCTCATCCACCGCAACACTATCATCTTTGGCCACTGGGGCATCGTTGTCTGCCGTAATGGAAATGCTGACCGTTACGGTGTTGGAATTGCTACTGCCGTCGTTGGCCTGGTAGGTAAAGCTGTCTGACGTAGTTTCCCCACCGTCGTGCACGTAGGTAAAGGTGCCGTCGCTGTTCAGGGTTAGGCTGCCGTTGGCCGGGCTACTAACCTGAACGGCCGTCAGGCTGTCGCTCTCGGCGTCGGTGTCATTACTCAGTACCGAGGTGCCGTTCAGAGTCCCGCCCTCCGTCACACTGTAACTGTCGGCCACCGCCACTGGGGCATCGTTGTCTGCCGTAATGGAAATGCTGACCGTTACGGTGTTGGAAGTGCTACTGCCGTCGTTGGCCTGGTAGGTAAAGCTGTCAGACGTAGTTTCCCCACCGTCGTGCACGTAAGTAAAGGTGCCGTCGCTGTTCAGGGTTAGGCTGCCGTTG
>NZ_QRHA01000001.1 GCF_003367475.1 Alteromonas aestuariivivens | reverse complement strand
AGCCATGATCAAACTCTTCAATTAAATAGTTCGAAATTTATGAATCGTCGGTTGACACTCGTTAACGAGTGCCCACACAGATTGTCTTGTTATCAATTTTTAAAGAACAGGGCCGTTTCCGGCTTGCCCGAGCTGCGCTGTAGCGCTTGTCTCAAGCGGGATGCGTATCTTACTCTGCATCCTTTTTTTGTCAACCGAATTTTTTAATTTTTTCTAAAAACTTTCGGAGGACTTTAACGCTTCTGGTGAGGTGTTTTGTGTCTCTCCCGAAGCGAGGCGCGCATTCTACATCCGTGACGCTTTAGGTCAACCCCAAAACAAAAAAAACATAAAAAAAGCGACCCGCTCGGTCGCTTTTTGAACACTCTGTGCATTACACAATCAATTTAGCTGTTGGATGGCTCATGCGTGTCATTCTGGTTGCCAGATTTATCGCCTTTCTGGCTGTCAACTTTGGCACTTTTACTGTCGCCGATATCAAAATCGGCATCTTCTTCATGATCACCGACCACATCCTTTAATGTAACCTTATCCACCATGCGGAATGTATTGATTGGGCCCGCCAACGCGTAAAGAACAAAAACCAAAAACAACACCAGGGCAGGTTCAGTCGCTACCACCACAAATATCAACATGATGATCAACAAAGCAACGAATGGCACTTTGCCGTTCCAGTTCACCTCTTTAAAAGAGTTATATTTAAAGTTACTGACCATCAACAAGCCGGCTGCGGTAGTAACAAAAGCCACGATCACACCATAATCGTTGCCATTCATGCCATACTCGACACCCACCCAAACCAGACCGGATACCACTGCCGCAGCAGCTGGCGAAGCCAGGCCCTGGAAGAAGCGTTTATCGGCAATACCAACCTGGGTATTAAAACGTGCCAGCCTCAAAGCGGCGCCTGCGACATAAATGAACGCCGCCAGCCACCCCAGTTTGCCCAGCTCGCTTAGACCCCAGTTGTATGCAACCAATGCCGGTGCCATACCGAAGGACACCATATCGGCCATTGAATCGTATTCTGCACCGAACGCACTTTGAGTGTTTGTGATGCGTGCGACCCGGCCATCCAGACCGTCAAATACCATGGCAACAAAAACCGCTACCGCGGCTGCCTCAAAGTGGCCATTCATGGAAGAAACCACTGCGTAAAAACCGGAGAACAGGCCGGCTGTCGTCAGTAGGTTGGGGAGTAGGTATATCCCCTTGCGCTTGTTATCTGACATAGTTCCTCATTAACTGATTACTGCTTCCCCTATTATTTCATAACCACCCTTCATCTCATAGCCCTACAAATTATTAGGAATATTACCCGGGTGCTCACACTTGTCGGCCTGCATTGAATGAAAAAGGGCTGCCTGGTTCGGCAGCCCCTTCATTACTAAACGATACTCAGTTCGTCACCATCGGTGTCTATGCGTATGGTTGATTCTGGCATAATCTCCCCTGACAATAATTTTTGTGCCAGTGGATTTTCAATCTGGACCTGAATCGCCCGCTTCAGGGGCCGAGCACCAAACACCGGATCAAAACCGGCTTCAGCCAGTTTTTCCAGTGCGGATGCTGAAAGTTCCAGTTTATAGCCCTTATCAGCCAACCGATTGCGCAGAGAGGCCAGCTGGATTTTTGCAATCGCTTTAATTTGCTCTTTACCCAATGGGTGGAAAACCACAATATCATCTACCCGGTTAATAAACTCAGGGCGAAAATGTTGCCCGACTACGCCCATCACCCGGGCCTTCATTTCATTGTACTGGCTTTCCTGATGCTGATCCTGAATGATGTCAGACCCCAGGTTAGACGTCATAATCACCACGGTATTCTTAAAGTCTACCGTTCTGCCCTGGCCATCAGTAAGACGACCATCGTCCAGTACCTGCAGCAATATATTGAATACATCCGGGTGAGCCTTTTCCACTTCATCAAGCAGGATCACAGAATAAGGCTTGCGCCTGACCGCTTCAGTGAGATAACCACCTTCTTCGTAACCGACGTATCCGGGTGGTGCCCCCACCAGTCTGGCTACGGAGTGTTTTTCCATGAACTCGGACATATCAATGCGCACCATGGCCTCTTCGGTATCAAACATGAATCCGGCCAGGGCCTTGCACAGTTCCGTTTTACCCACCCCGGTAGGCCCCAAAAACAGGAATGAGCCTATCGGACGGTTCGGATCGGCAAGGCCAGCTCGTGAACGGCGAATGGCATTGGAAACCGTATTTACCGCTTCTTCCTGGCCTACAACTCGCTTGTGCAGCACATCCTCCATGCGCAGCAGTTTTTCTCGCTCACCTTCCAGCATTTTGGCGACCGGAATACCGGTCCAGCGCGAGAGCACTTCGGCAATTTCGGTGTCTGTTACCTTGTTCTTGAGCAGCAAAGTTTCCCGATTCTCAGATTCGGCGGCTTTTTCCAGCTTCATTTCCAGTTCTGGTATTTTACCGTACTGCAATTCCGACATGCGATTCAGATCGGAGGCCCGACGTGCTATCTCCAGGTCGAGTTTGGCCTGTTCCAGTTCGGACTTGATCGACTGAGTGCCCTGCATGGCATCTTTTTCTTCATGCCAGACCTTGTCCAGCTCGGCGTATTTGTTTTCCAGCTGTTCCCGCTCGAGCTCTATCATTTCCAGCCGCTTATGGCTGGCGTCATCGGTTTCCTTTGCCAGCGCCTGTTCTTCCAGTTTAAGTTGAATAATGCGCCGCTCAAGGCGGTCCATCTCTTCCGGCTTGGAGTCGATCTGCATGCGAATGCTGGAAGCGGCCTCGTCAATAAGATCGATGGCTTTGTCCGGAAGCTGACGATCACTAATATAACGGTGTGAAAGCGTGGCTGCGGCCACAATTGCCGGATCGGTAATGTCAACCGAATGATGCAATTCGTAGCGCTCTTTTAGTCCGCGCAATATTGCAATGGTGTCTTCGACACTGGGTTCATCAACCAGCACTTTCTGGAAACGACGCTCAAGGGCCGCATCCTTTTCAATATACTGTCGGTATTCATCAAGGGTGGTGGCGCCCACACAATGCAACTCACCTCTGGCCAGTGCAGGTTTAAGCATATTACCGGCATCCATGGCGCCATCGGATTTGCCCGCCCCAACCATGGTATGCAGCTCATCAATAAACAAGATCACCCGGCCTTCTTCTTTGGAGAGTTCATTGAGTACCGCTTTTAAACGCTCTTCAAATTCGCCCCGATATTTGGCCCCGGCAACCAAAGCTCCCATATCCAGCGACAGGACCCGTTTATTTTTCAACCCCTCCGGCACCTCGCCATTGATGATCCGTTGAGCAAGGCCTTCGACAATCGCTGTTTTACCCACCCCCGGTTCGCCAATCAATACAGGGTTGTTCTTGGTACGTCGCTGCAACACCTGCACTGTGCGGCGAATTTCCTCATCACGGCCAATGACCGGGTCCAGCTTGCCCTGCTCGGCTCGTTCGGTCAGGTCGGTGGTGAACTTCTCCAGTGCCTGGCGCACATCTTCGGCATTGGGGTCGGTAACCTTTTGCCCGCCGCGCATGTTATCAATGGCTTTTTCAATTTGCTCTTTACTGACATTCAACTGACGCAGAATGTCACCGAGACGTCCTTTGTCCTGAAGCGCGGCAAGTACAAAAATTTCCGAGGTGATGTATTCGTCTTTTCGCTGTTGAGCAATTTTGTCGCACAAATTGAGCAGCACGCCACTGTCTTTACCCAATTGCACATCTCCGCCAATACCCTCAACCCGGGGTAAGCGATCTACCGCTTCACTCAGCGCAGAGCGCAGTGCATTAACATTTACGTTAGCCTGATCCAACAACGGACGCACAGAGCCACCCTGCTGATTCAGCAAGGCGGTCATCAGATGGACTGGTTCAATAAACTGGTGATCGCGCCCCAATGCCAACGATTGAGCATCGGAAATTGCCAACTGGAACTTACTGGTAAATCTGTCTAAGCGCATGGATTCATTCCCCTGCAAATAACCCTGCATAATTTATGGGTTCAGTTACAAAAGGATTCAAGCCAACAGACTAAATTCTACACACATCTTTTTGATGTGAATCAAAGCATACCGATGACAGAGACCTGGCGGCCGGTTTGTGTCAGTCCCTGATGCTGGGCCCGGCGGTGAGAATAGAATTGCGTTTCGTTCGAATAGGTGCACAGATTGGATTGCACCACGTTAGAGATACCGCATTCCTGCAACTGAATTGCAGCGATTAATGGCAAATCAAGCCAGGCTTTGCCTTGGTCTGGATGCGAAACCAATGCATCAGGCCAGGCCTCAAACCGCCGGGCCAAATTCAGGGGGACTTCATAGCACCCTGCAGAGATTGCCGGACCGACCCAGGCCATCAGGTGTTCCGGCCTGGACTCCATTTGCCTCACCGTTGAAGCAATGATTTCAAGTTCCAGCCCCTTCCAGCCGGCATGCACCGCAGCAACCTCTGTACCTAGCGTATTACACAGAAGAACAGGAACGCAATCCGCAGTCATCACCGCACAAAAAAATTCGCTGCTGCGACTGATGGACGCATCAGCCCGGCGCTCAACTGCAGGAAAAGTAACACAGTGGTTACTGTGAACCTGCTCGAGCCAGACGATTTTATCTGAATGTGGCAGCCGCGCCCTGTTTGATAATACGTGGGCGGGGTTGTCCCCAACATGATCCCCCACATTCAGACTGTCATAAGGAGGCAGACTCCCCCCCCCGTTACGCATTGTGGTATAGGCAACCACATTATCGGGCGCGTTCCACTCAGGCCTTATCAAGGGTATCACTACAGGTCAAAATCCGGATTCTGGCGGGTATCTTCACGCACCTGCCCGATAAGATGGACCATGTCGTCAGGCAACGGTGCCTGCCAGGTCATCCATTCATCAGTTTCCGGATGAAACAGTGACAATTGCACGGCATGCAGAGCCTGACGATTAAAACCTCTCAGTGCTTCAACAAACTCCGGGGAAGCTCCTCTGGGTAGCCTGGGCCGACCACCGTAAACTGGGTCACCCACCAAAGGATGCTTGATGTAGGCCATATGTACCCGGATCTGGTGGGTACGCCCGGTTTCCAGTTTCAGTCTTAAATGGGTGTAAGCACGAAACTTCTCCATAACCCTGTAGTGAGTCACTGCCGGCTTGCCCGTTTCCCGTACAGCCATAAGGGTGCGCTTGGTAGCATGGCGTCCAATCGGGGCGTCCACCTCACCGCCTGCAACCATGGTTCCCATCACCAGCGCTTCGTATTCACGACTCATCACCCGGTTCTGCAACTGATCAACCAAATGGGTTTGCGCCGACAGGGTTTTAGCCACGACCATCAGCCCTGTGGTGTCTTTGTCCAGCCGGTGCACAATTCCAGCCCTGGGCACTGTATCAATGTTGGGAACATGGGCCAGCAAGGCGTTTAAAATGGTTCCGTCATGATTGCCTGCGCCGGGATGAACGACCAAATCCGCAGGTTTGTTGATGACCAGAATACTGTCGTCTTCGTAAACGATATCCAGAGCGATTTTTTGTGGCTGGCTGGATACCTGAACTTCGACGCGCGCTTCTATCTCTATTTGCTCGTCGCCAAACATCTTTTGCCGCGGAGTGGTGAGCACCGCCCCGTTTACGCTGACATTGCCATCCAGTATCCAGGTTTTTAATTTGGAACGTGAATACTCGGGGAACAAATCCGCTAAAACCTGATCTAACCTTTGCCCAAAATGGTGAGACCCCGTCACAGCGCTCAAGCTCACCTGGTTGTCCGATTGACTCATAACATCCGTCAGTTGTGGTAAAACCGCTATTATAACAAGCTTTATTCTGCTTCACTGTATTGTTTGGCAGTTTTGTATGGAGTTTACAACTTTGAGTGCGTTAGAATGGCAGGAATCTTAGTAATTCAACACGCAT
Source organism: Alteromonas aestuariivivens (assembly GCF_003367475.1). Lineage (GTDB taxonomy): Bacteria > Pseudomonadota > Gammaproteobacteria > Enterobacterales > Alteromonadaceae > Alteromonas > Alteromonas aestuariivivens. The sequence goes on along the minus strand of NZ_QRHA01000001.1, from coordinate 677,461 downwards.
AACACAGAGTACGGTTAAGCAGGAAAACAAAAATTATTATGAAATCACTTCGTTTAATGATGCCACTGGTTGTCGGTATCATGGTCTCAGTGACCGGATGCAGTTCTTCCGATGAAGCAACTGAGCAGGCCGCCATGGTGAACATGGGTGAACAGGCCCTCTATGCAAAGGCCAAAGCCAATATAGAAAACGGCAATTTCAGCGCCGCCGCACAAACTCTGAGCGCCCTGGACTCTCGCTACCCTTTCGGGCCACTTTCTCATCAGATCCAACTGGACCTGATTTACAGTTACTATAAATCCGGTAAAACCCAGGAAACCCTGGCAACCATCGATCGCTTCCTTCGGCTAAACCCGAATCATTCCGATGTGGACTACGCCATGTTCATGCGTGGCCTTACCAACATGGAAGCCGACAATAATATGTTCCAGGAGTTGCTAAGTATTGACCGGGCCGACCGTGATCCGGCGAAATCCCGGGAAGCATTTGAAGATTTCAGAAAACTGATTGAGCAATACCCCAACAGCAAGTATTCCGCCGATGCACGCAAGCGAATGCTGTATATCAAGAACCGGCTGGCGAGATATGAAGTTGCCATCGCGAGATTTTACATGCGCCGTCAGGCATACGTAGCGGCTGCCAACCGTGGCCGTTATGTGGTTGAGCATTATCCGGATTCAGACCAGGTCCAGCAGGCCCTTGAGATTATGGTTGCCAGCTATGACCAACTCGGGCTTGAAGAACTGAAGCAAAATGCAATAAAAACGCTGAAGCTGAATTACCCGGACAGCGACTTTATCGGTTAAAACTCAAAAAAGCTCCTTCGGGAGCTTTTTCATTGGTGAATCGTCTTGCCTTACGCCTATCTGAAAAACAAATGGCTGAAAGGATTTAGCAGACGAGCCAAACCGGACGTAAAATGCAACGGCTGATCCAATACACTGAACACCAGGCAACCTTCTGCAAATTCCGTTTTTGGTGCATGGGTGTGCTCTGAATCAAGGTAGATGAAATCACCAGTGTCATAGTCGTTCAGACCATCACTGAATTTTCCATCCAGTACCAGTGTGAACTCTGTCCCCCGGTGCGTGTGCTCAGGCACACTGCCCCCTTTTGCCATGTAGATAAAATTGGCTACCCCGTGGCATCCCAAATCAACAGGCGCCTGCCACAAGCGCCCGACAAGACTGGTCCAGTTACCGGTTTTTCCGGCCAGATTTTGTAAGGTTCGGGGCAAACGAAAAGATTTTCCATCCAGTTCTAACGAGGTTTTGGACGGTGGTTTGAAAAGCACCTCGCCAGACTCGAAAGCGGGTGCTGCTGGAAGTTGGGTGATACGCGCGAACATCGCATCGAAATCCGGCCCTGCCTGCACGACATCGGTACCGAACGCAGTTTCAGCCTGGTCCGCAGTCTCAGAATCCACAACACGACGACAGTGATCACACATGTCGCAATGCGCTGCAATGAGAATGGACTCAGAATAAGACAGGTTGCCCTCAACGAACTTAACCAGTTGTTCAAGGCGTGGATGACACCTAATCATGCAATCACAACATACTCTTCAGTCGCTGCAAGGCCAGGCGAGTTCTCGACTTCACGGTTCCTAACGGAATGTCCAGTTCATCGGCAACTTCCTGCTGCGATTTACCGTCTATGTATATCGCTTCAATTACAGCCTTTTGCTTACGGGGAAGTGAATCAAACAAAAACCCCACCTGCTCGAGTGTAATTTGCTCGTCCAGCGAGGTTTCATTAACGTCAGCGGTTTGCTCGCACAATACCGGCCATAAATCTTCTGAGCAAATTTCTTCCTTTCTGTTCTGGAGTTTCCTCAACATATCAAACCGAATATTTCGGGCTATCGTAAATATCCAGGTGGAGGGAGATCCTTTTTCAGAATTAAACAGATGGGCTTTCTGCCACACATTCGACATGGTGTCCTGAACCAGTTCCATGGCGAGCGCTTCGTTACCCATCTGCTTGAGCGCGTAAGAGCGAAGTCTGGGAGCAAAATAACCAAACACTATTGCGAACGACACCTTACACCGCTTTTCGGCAACGGCGACGATGTGTTCTGCCATTTCCGCTGCACATTCTTTAGGTTTTACGACGTTATTACTTTGTTGTGATGGAATTCCAACTAACATAAGTTTTGTCCGCGTTTTTCTTTGCTGTATAAATATGGGCTACGAGCCAAACTGGAAACAGGATCACTGCGAGAGAAAATTCCGCTTTTCCAACACCCAAAGTCGCTATGGTTGTCACTGCACCAATGCTGTTAGATAGTTTAGCAGTTTCCTGCAATCCTTTTGGACTAAAAAATGCTGCTTTTGTTTCGCATCAACCGGCAACAATTCCAGCCAGCGGTGAATTACCCAAATAGGATCGTCGAACGCGGGGTTGTCATACATCGCCGCCAACTCATCATAACGGTCAAAAATTTCTTTCAGACGCTGATCCATTGGTGCAAGCTGCTCAGGGGTGATATCACAGGTCCAGGGTTCCAAAGCCCTGCACTCTCCGACTCGTAATCCATCGGCTTCAGTTCGGATATTCCTGACCTCAACAGCATACAGACCCGCTACCCTGATACCCAGCAAACCATCGTCCAGCAAATCAAAATCCACCACCTGGGCATAGGTTCCAATGGGATAAATATGTTCATTACTGGTTTTATCACCATTGGCATTGAGCATGCACAGAACGAATCCTGTATTGTTGGCACAGGAATCCTTGACCATACGGACATACCGCGGTTCGAATATGCGCAACGCCATTCTCCCCCCCGGCAACAGATGTGCCGACAACGGGAACAGAGGCAAATACTCTGGCTTCATAATATTCCCAATTCTTTTTAGGCTGACTACGCAACGGCGCAGGATTTGGATCCCAAAACGGTCTCAGTCATCATTACAAGTTTGTAATACTATGATCCGCAGTCACTTTTCTGTTGTAATGGATTCAGAACCAACCATCGGGCCGACCAATGACTATTACTGAACGATTCAGCGCAATGTACCGCGACTTTACCAATTTGGATCTGAATGAACTGAAGACGATTTATTCACCCAAAATTGAATTCATCGACCCGATAGCTCACCACCATGGCCTGAGCGCGTTAGAAGAGTATTTCGCCAACATGGTAACCATGACGGATTACTGCAAATTCGATATTCACGCTGTAACTGCATGCCAGCCCAATGAGGACAATTTCAGTTACATCATCAACTGGACCATGCACGCTCGCCCGGCATCCCTCAAAAAGCACATTGAACTGCCCGGCATATCACAATTAAAAGTCGATAGTTCAGGTATTTATTATCATCGGGACTATTATGATGTGGGTCAAATGGTTTATGAGCACATTCCGGTGGTGGGGTGGCTGGTCAAAAAGATAAAAGGCAGATTGCAGTCATGAAAACTATCCTGATTACCGGAGCGACATCCGGTATTGGCCAAGCGCTGACACTGCACGCTGCAGCTAAAGGCCACCAAGTTATCGCCTGTGGGAGAAATGCAAAGGCGCTGGAACAGCTGGCAAAGACAGATAATGTGACCACCTGCCAGTTCGACGTTTCAGACCGTCAGGCCACTATCACTGCCATTAACGCATTGGATCACAGCTACATTGACATCGCGGTGCTAAATGCTGGAACCTGTGAGTATGTGGACATAGACAATTTTGATTCAGCCATGTTCCGTCGGGTTTTTGAGGCCAATTTTTTTGGCGTTGTTTATTGCGTTGAAGCATTGTTGCCCAAGCTGACCAGAGGCTGTCAGATTGCAGTAGTCGACAGCATGGCCCGCCTGCTTCCGTTCAGTCGAACCCAGGCTTACGGTGCCAGTAAAGCAGCAGTGCACTATTTTGCCAAAAGCCTGGAGGTCGATTTAGCCACCAGGGGTATTCGGGTTCAAACCGTATCCCCGGGGTTTGTAGAAACCCCACTAACAGATAAAAACGATTTTAAAATGCCCGCCCGAATTTCCGCCGAGCGGGCTGCAGAAGATATGCTGAACGGTTTGCTCAGTAAACACAGCAGCATTTACTTTCCAACCCTGTTTGGTTGGATGCTCAGGCTGCTCAATCAATTGCCAGCGAAATTGCAAAGCCATATATCCAGGGCCTTGCGCAAGCAACAGTAAGTCATCAGGAATACGTGAATGAAGCAACGAATTGCGATTATAGGGTCAGGGATATCAGGATTGACCTGTGGTTATCTTCTCAGTCAGCGTTACGACATTACGTTGTTTGAAGCCAACGACTACCTGGGTGGACACACCGCCACAAAAATCGTCAACATTGAAGGAACCCGATACCCGATTGACACCGGTTTTATAGTCTTTAATGACTGGACCTATCCAAATTTCATTGCCCTGATGGACAGGCTGAATATTGAACGTCAGGCAACCGAAATGAGCTTTTCCGTGCACAGTACCAAAGCAAATCTGGAGTACAACGGGAATACTCTGAATTCATTGTTTGCGCAGCGGAGAAACCTGCTGCGCCCCAGGTTCTGGCGCGTTGTAAGAGACATAGTCCGGTTCAATGCCTTATGTAAAACAACCATCAGTCAGCGTAACGAACCTGCCGATTCGGTAACGCTGGAAGAATTCGTCACACGCCACAAACTGTCTGCTGACTTCTGTCGCTATTATCTCTATCCAATGTGCGCGGCAATCTGGTCGTCAAGCCTGGAACAGGTTAAACACTTCCCTCTACGATTTTTCCTCAAGTTCTTTAACAACCACGGATTGCTGAACATTACCAATCGCCCTCAATGGTATACATTGAAAGGGGGTTCCCATAGCTACATAGAACCGATGACAGCTCCCTTTCACCGCGGCATACGCCTGAATACCCGGGTCACCGATGTGCAGCCACTGGAAAGGGGAGTCAGTGTGACTGATTCAACCGGCAGGCAGGACACCTACGACCACGTAATATTTGCCTGTCACAGTGACCAGGCACTCAAATGTCTGGCTAAACCGACACCTGAACAAAAAGCTATCCTGGGAGCAATCCCCTATGCGTCAAACGAGGTGATCCTGCACACCGACATCAATCAGTTGCCCCAACGACGCCTGGCCTGGGCGAGTTGGAATTATAGACTCAAGGAAACCCAGGAAGAGCAAACGGCACCCGCATCCGTCACCTATAATATGAATATTCTGCAGAAAATCAGCGCGCCGGTGACTTTCTGCGTAACTCTGAACAATTCGGAAGAGATCGACCAGAGCAAAATTCTTGGGCGGTATCGCTATGCGCACCCCCAGTTCAGCCTGCAGATGGTCAGTGCCCAGCAACAGCGCCAGCAAATATGTGGTGCGAACAACCTGCATTTTTGTGGCGCCTACTGGTACAACGGCTTCCACGAGGATGGGGTGCGCAGCGCACTGGATGTATGTGAGCGATTTGGAGTAACACTCTAATGGACAGCGCCATATATTGCGGCCAGGTATTCCACGCCCGCCACAAACCGGTTAAACACAGTTTTCGCTACAATATTTACCTGATGTGGCTGAACCTCGATGAAATCAGCCACGTGTCTGACAAGGTCCGCTATTTTTCAACTTCTGGATTTTCCCCACTCAGATTTCGGCGCCGTGACTATGTGGGTGCGCCCGATGACAGCCTGAAGCAGTCGGTCCTCAAAAAAATCTCTGAACTGGCCGGTCACACGCATCAGGGGGAGGTTTTTCTGTTGGGGCAGGTTCGCTGCTTCGGCCTCTATTTCAGCCCGGTGAACTTCTACTTTTTGCGTGGAACAGATGGCAAATTCAGCCACATGCTGGCCGAAGTCAGCAATACCCCCTGGAATGAGAGGCACTATTATCTGGTGGATTTGAAAGACCAGCAGGATACAGCCAAAGCATTTCACGTTTCGCCATTTAACCCCATGGACATGACCTACAAATGGCAGATATCGCAACCGGATGAAACGCTTTCTCTGATAATGAATTGTGAACAGAAACAACGGGTATTCAGTGCCGGGCTAACCATGAAGAAAATGCCACTGACCTCAGAAAATGTGCGCAGTTTGCTATTCAAAATACCCAGCATGACGATTAAAACCCTCGCGGGAATTTACTGGCAGGCTTTGAAGCTCTGGTTAAAACGTGCACCGGTTTACCCCCATCCTATGGACAGTCAGGAACAAAAATAATGCCTCATGCAGAAATAGTATCTTCCCCTCAATCTGAAGCGACGCTCTCAGACAAGCTGTGTCGAAGTGCGCTGTTTAACGTTCTGACCCACCTCTCCTATGGTCATCTTGAAATTATGGAAGGTGGGCATACAGTTGCACAGTTCGGTAACCCCGCCTCATCACTTAAAGCCAAGGTCAATGTAAATTCGGCAAAGGCCTATCGCCCGCTGTTGCTGGGTGGCAGCATTGGTGCTGGTGAGTCCTATATGGAAGGGCTGTGGGAAACACCGGATTTAACCTCTGTGATTCGAATTTTTGCACGAAATTTGAGTGCACTGGATAAGTGGGAAGCCAAATTCAGGTGGCTGACTCTGCCTGTTTTAAAGTGGCAGCACTTTCGCCGCCGTAATACCCACGAACAGGCCAAACGTAATATTGAGGCCCACTACGACCTGGGTAACCGCCTGTACAGCCATTTTCTCGACCGCAGCATGATGTATTCGAGCGCCATTTATCCGGATACCACAACATCTCTGAGCGAAGCCCAACAGCATAAACTCAGGGTAATCTGCGATAAACTGCAGCTCACATCTGACGATCATCTTCTGGAAATCGGTACCGGTTGGGGCGGGCTGGCAGTCTTTGCGGCCAGGCACTACGGTTGTCAGGTAACCACAACCACAATATCGGAAGAGCAATACAGTTACGCCCTTGACTGGGTGAACAAGGAGAACCTGCAGGACAGGATAACCCTGCTGAAGCAGGATTACCGTCAGCTCAGCGGGCAATACTCAAAACTGGTTTCCATAGAAATGATAGAGGCAGTAGGCAAAGATTATCTGGGCAACTTCGTTGAAAAATGCGCCTCTTTGCTGGCAAACAACGGGTTAATGCTGTTGCAGTCCATCACCATTGATGACCGCCGTTACGATAACTACGCAAGCAGCGTCGACTTCATCCAGAAGTACATTTTCCCCGGAGGCTTTTTACCATCATTACATGTACTTGCAGAACATGTGAAACGCTTCAGCGATATGACCATTCGCGACATCCAGGACATTGGGCTGGACTATGCCCGTACACTTAATGACTGGTACCAGGCTTTTGCCCGCTCGCAGGACGTTCTGGCTGAACAGGGGTACGATGAACGATTTCAGCGCATGTGGGTCTACTACCTGAAATACTGCGAAGGCGGCTTTTTGGAACGCACCATAAGTACAGTGCAGATGCTGCTGACCAAGCCGCATTACCGTGATGTTCTGAATCGGACAGGTTAAGCCCTTTTACCTGAATTCACGCCGGCTCTACCGCCAATTTCTGGTGTTTTTTTATGGCGTTAAACGTGCAATTAGCTTTAAAATGGCGTGTTAATATTCACCCTGAAGAGCAATTAATGTGAAAGGCAATGCAACTGTAACTTTATCAGTGATAGTACTGGTGGTTGCAGCTGGCTTAACCGGCTTCGCCAGTGCGAAGAATGAAAATGAAAAGATAAGCATTGTCACAGAACACTTGCCCCCTTTTCAGGTTGTTCAGGATAACCGCGTGGTTACCGGAATGGCCCATCAGGTTGTTCAGGCCATGCTGGGCAAACTGGATTATTCATTTGAGGTACGGGTCTATCCTTGGGCCCGTGCATACCAAAGAGCACTGACAGAAAAAAACACCCTTATCTATTCCATCGCCAGAACACAGGGCAGGGAAAACCTGTTCAGGTGGGTCGGGGAAGTCTATCGTCAGCAGGATTACCTCTGGTGTCTGAACGCCAATAACAACATCCGGATTGAATCGCTCGATGATGCCAAGCGCTACCTCATTGCGGTGCCCCGCAACGACAATCAGTACCAGTTCCTGACAAAAAATGGCTTTACGTCTCCAAACAATCTGTATCTGGTTACTGACTGGGAACAGGCCATAGGCATGCTGAGAAGTGAACGGGTTGACATGATAATGGGAACCACCCTGTCGCTGGCCTACTTTGCAGAAGATGCGGGTTTGAAGCTGGAAGACTTTAAACCCTGCCTACGAATAGATTCCCAGAGAGACGCTATGTTCATTGCGTTCAGCCAGCAAACTCCAGACAGGGTGTTTAACGACTTCAAGCAGGCGTATCAGACCCTTGTCGAAAACGGCACACTGCATTCCATTCAGAAGCGATGGGAAAATCCGCCGCCAAAACAGTAACAAAATACTCGCAATCAGCTGTAGTGTTTTGAGTAAGCATAAAAACGCCCAAAAACGGGCGTTAATCCAGACAATCAGGAAACTGGCTCGACGACTGAAATCGGTTTGGAAAGCATAGGTTTACCCTGATTGATGTTAATTTCAACCCGGCGATTTCTGGCCCGCTGATCGGCATTCTTGGCATCGGCGACAACCGGATCGGTATTGGCTTTGCCAACCACTGACATCCGGGATTCTTCAAAACCTGGAGCACGGCGCAGCTCTTCTGCTACCGCCACGGCCCGCTGGGCAGAAAGGTCCCAGTTGGAGCGATACAACTCATTAGATATATGCTGCCCGTCACTGTGACCGGAAATTTCTATTTCACCAGGAACGTCCGCCAGTAAGGTACCAATTTTTTTGAGGATTGGTTTGAACTGGGGCTGCAAAAATGCCGATCCCGCCGAAAACGAACCATTCTCTCGAATCCGAATGGTTATCTGCTGACCAAGAGATTCCATTTCAATGGCACCGTCCAGAATTTCCTTTTGCAGCTGTTGCGCCACTTTCTTCATCATCTCACTGACGTCTTCGTTGTCCTGGCTTTTCTGTGCGGAGGAAGTCTGCTCCATGGCCGTTTGCTGCGACTGTCCGCCACGCTGGGTTCCCCGCTGCTTCTGCCGGCCTCCTGCAGAGTCTTCTTCACCGGACTGAAACTCCAGCATCTGCTGGGTCATTTCTATGGTCTGTTGCTGAATGGTTTCAATCGGAGACGGGTCCGGCCGGCCGGGCCGAAATTCCATGGCAATGACACTGGTGCCTTTAGGGATATCCTTTACCTCAATTTTATTCTGCACTCCGAACGCAAACTTCATGGAGCCGGCTATCTGCTTAAACTTAAGTACGTCCATTTCAGAAAACGCCAGCAACAGTACAAAGAAGCACATCAGCAACGACATCAAATCAGCAAAGGTCCCCATCCAACCTGGCAACCCGGGAGGTGGGCATTTAGGGCAGTCGTCTTGATCAGCCATACTGCTTACTCGTCGTCACCAGGGTTGCGCTTACTGGCAGCGAGGTAATTTTTCAGCATTCCCTCGATCACTCTGGGGTTCTGCCCATCGGCAATACCAATGATGCCATCCAAAATCAGTTTCTGATTAAGGCGCTCCTCCTGCGCACGATTGCCCAGCTTTACCGCAATTGGAATGCAAATAACGTTGGCAAGAAATGCCCCATATAAGGTTGTCAGCAGTGCTACCGCCATTGCTGGCCCGATGGCTTTAGGGTCATCCATGTTCGACAGCATGGCAACCAAACCAATTAGCGTACCAATCATGCCCATTGCCGGAGCGATGTCACCCAGACTTTTAAATATTGTGGCACCGAAATCGTGTCGCTCACTGGTCATGGCAATGTCTTTGGCCAGGGTTTCGCGAACCACCTCGATGTCATGGCCGTCAACCAGCATATCGACCCCTTTTTGCATAAAAGGGTTATCAATTTCCTGTTCTTCCAGTGCCAAAAAACCGCCTTTACGGGCCGCATCCGCCATCTCGACAACGCGCTCAATAAGGTCTTCCGGCGTGTCAATTTTGAACATGAAGGCTTTTCCGGCAATCTTCCCGGCACCGAAGAATTGTCCAAGGGTAAACTGGGAAAGCACTACAAACAGGCTGCCACCGAACACGATGAGAATGGATGGCACATTCAAAAACATGTTCACTTCGCCGCCACTGACCATAGCCATTACGACAAAACCAATAGCACCCAAAATACCTATGACGGTTGCTAAATCCACCTGCTGTACCTCACTTCGCAACTACGCTGCTGGCAACACGCCACTGGGGCGAGTTATGGATAAAAATTAAACAGTTATGACACCAATCTACTTTGTGCCTGCTATTCTATCGGCAATTTTCAGGATTTCTATAACCAAAATTGTCCTCACGTATACGACAACGGGCATACAGGACAAACCATTTGACCCTGCGCCGCCCCTCAGTTAATGTGCGCTTTAATGCAATCAACACATAAATGCAGCGTTATTGTGAGCAAATCAGCACCTTCAACCCCAACATTTGAGCAAACGTTGAGCGAACTGGAGTCCATCGTTAATGAAATGGAACAGGGGGAATTACCTCTGAACGAGGCTTTGGAAAAATTTGAGCGTGGTGTAAAGCTTTCCCGCCTTGGCCAGCAAGCGCTGGATCAGGCAGAACAGAAAGTGAAAATTTTACTGAGTGAGCAAGGTCAGGAAACCTTGCAGGAATTCAAATCCGAAGACTCAGAGTAAAACCCTTCCCGTTCCAAGTATGAAAGCCGGGTCAGACCGGCCCTAATCTGTCGACTTTTCAACAGGCACTATTATGAATTTCAGAGATCTTCACCAGCAGGTCAAGCAGCATACCGATGACAGCCTGCTGAATCTGATTGATCTGCTGCCCGAACACGCTCCAAGACTGAAAATGGCAATGCAACACGCTCTGCTGGCCGGAGGCAAGAGAATGCGCCCTCTGCTGGTACACCTGGTTGGTAATACCCTGGATATTCCAAGGTCTGATCAACTGACCATCAGCATGGCTATTGAATGTATTCACGCGTACTCGCTGGTGCACGATGATTTGCCTGCCATGGATAATGATGATCTTCGCCGCGGGAAACCTACCTGCCACATTGCCTTCGATGAAGCCACAGCCATTCTGGCTGGTGATGCACTGCAAACCCTGGCCTTTACCATACTGGCCGACCACCCTATGAGCAGCTGCGGCAACAGTAAGCGTGCCCAGTTGATTTCAATTCTGGCAAAGGCCGCTGGATACCTGGGTATGTGTGGCGGGCAGGCGATTGATCTTGCCTCCACCGGCAAGACCATTTCACTGACCGAACTGACCCGCTTACATCAGCTCAAGACCGGCGCATTGCTGTGCGCATGTGTAGAAATGATCACCCTGGTCAGTGACAGCCTTGCTCCCCAGCACCGCGAGCAACTGATTGAATACGCACGTCTGATTGGCCTTGCGTTTCAGGTGCAGGACGACATTCTGGATGTTGAGGGCGACGCCACCCAAATAGGCAAACCGCAGGGCTCTGATATTGAGCTGGGTAAAAACACCTTTCCGCAGCTACTGGGTATGGCACCTGCAAAGCAGGAATTAGCCAATCTGCATGCGCAAGCGCTTCAAGCTTTGCACACTTTACCCTACAATACCGACTACTTAGCAGCGTTCACTGACCTGATGGTCAAACGGGACCACTGAAGCAGGCCGTGACAGGCGAATTTAAGAACGATTAAGAATGACTCTAGATTTAGCACATTATCCAAACCTGGCACTGGCTCATACGCCTGAAGAACTGCGTAAGCTCCCTCAGGACAAACTGAAAACCCTGGCTGACGAATTACGCCAATATCTGCTTGCCAGCGTAAGCCAGAGCAGTGGTCACTTTGCATCTGGCCTGGGTACTGTTGAACTGACCGTCGCTCTCCATTATGTATATCAGACGCCCTTTGACCGTCTGATCTGGGATGTGGGCCACCAGGCTTACCCGCACAAAATCCTTACTGGCAGGGCAGACAGAATGTCAACCATTCGCCAGAAGGAAGGCTTGCACCCCTTCCCCTGGCCTCCGGAAAGTGATTACGATACCTTCGCCGTTGGGCATTCCTCTACTTCCATCAGTGCCGCGCTGGGGATGGCTGTCGCCGCAGAAAAAGAAGCGCTGGGCCGAAAAATTGTTGCGGTTATCGGAGATGGTGCCCTAACTGCGGGTATGGCCTTTGAAGCCATGAACCACGCCGGAGACATCGATAAAGATTTACTGGTTGTTCTGAATGACAACGAAATGTCGATATCGGAAAATGTGGGCGCACTCAACAGCCACCTGGCTCGCCTGCTGACCGGAAATTTCTTTAATAAAATCCGTGACGGTGGCAAAAAATTACTCAGTAATGTTCCCCCCATCAAGGAATTTGCAAGCCGCGCAGAAGAACACCTCAAAGGTATGGTAGTTCCTGGTACCATTTTCGAAGAACTGGGGTTTAACTACATCGGCCCCATCGATGGCCATGATGTGAATGCCATGGTTGACACCCTGCGCAACATGCGTAAGTTCAAAGGGCCGCAACTGCTGCATGTAGTCACCTGCAAGGGTAAGGGCTACCCGCAGGCAGAAAAAGACCCGATTAAATTCCACGCGGTTCCCAAATTCAACCCAGCGGAACAATCTCTGCCAAAATCGGCTCCTTCAGCGCCCAGCTTTTCCGCTATTTTCGGCCAGTGGCTGTGCGACATGGCTGCCCAGGACCCCAAACTGATGGCGATTACTCCGGCCATGCGAGAAGGTTCAGGGATGGTGGCGTTTTCACAACAGTACCCCGAGCAGTATTTCGACGTTGCCATTGCAGAACAGCACGCTGTCACCTTTGCCGCGGGGTTGGCGAAAGAAGGCTACAATGCTGTGGTGGCGATTTACTCTACTTTCCTGCAGCGCGCTTACGATCAGTTAATCCACGACGTGGCTCTGCAAAATCTGCCGGTCCTGTTTGCCATCGATCGCGCCGGGATAGTCGGTGCCGACGGACCAACCCACCAGGGAGCGTTTGATATCGCCTTCCTGCGCTGTATTCCGAATATGCTAATAATGACACCGGCTGATGAAAACGAATGCCGTCAAATGCTGTATACCGGGCACAAGGCGCGGCAGCCTGCGGCAGTGCGCTACCCTCGAGGTGCCGGCAAAGGTGTGGTTCCCGATAGCGACATGTACGAAATTGAACCGGGTAAATCACGCACACTGCGCACAGGTAAAAAAGTCGCCATTCTCAATTTTGGCACCCTGTTGCCTTACGCTGAAGAGGCGGCAGAAACTCTTGATGCTACTCTCTACGACATGCGTTTTGTCAAACCTTTGGATACCGCCGCGCTGGACGAGGCAGCGAAAAAGCACGACCTGCTTGTCACGCTTGAGGATGGTTGTGTGATGGGGGGCGCTGGTAGTGCAGTGTCCGAATATCTGGCCTCTGGCCAGACCCTGAAACCAGTGCTTCATCTGGGTCTGCCAGACAGCTTTATATTGCAGGGCAGCCAGCAACAAATGTACGCCGAACACGAATTAGATGCGCCCGGAATTATCAGAAGAGTGCGCACTGCCCTGGGCGAATAATCCCAGCCCGTTGAATACTGAAATGGCCCTTAAAGGGCCATTTCAAAGTGTTGATAAATTCACGTTTTTCACAGTAAGCACTCAGCAGACGCTACGCTATCGGTTTTAGGTGCTTAAAAAGGCCATAGGTATAACGTGGTGTGCAAACACACACAGGCCATTACACCTGCCACAAGATCATCCAGCATTATCCCGGTACCACCGTGCAAACGCTTGTCAATCAGGCCAATAGGCCAGGGTTTGACGATATCGAAAAAGCGAAACAGTACAAAGCCCAGCGCCAGACTGGAGGCACTCAGGGGGACCAGCAGAAAGGTCACAAACATGCCCGCCACTTCGTCCCACACAATGGAACCGTGATCGTGCACCTTCATGTCATACGCGGTTTTTCCACAAATGTAGATACCGGCCACACTCAGTAGCACAGTAATGGCGGCAAACTGCCACGGCAAAAGAGCACCACACAACAGTAACAACGGAATGGCGGCCAGAGAACCGAAGGTTCCGGGCATTACAGGAATCAGCCCGCTACCAAACCCCAACGCACAAAAATGGATGGGGTTTAGCAAAGATATGCGCTTTCTGAATTCGGGCTGCATTAAAACTCGTGCTGGTAACCAGTTTTTTCGGGAGGCTGATAGGGCTCATCATACAGCTTCAGGTCGACTTTACCAGTCTGGCCGGTTACCTGCCCAATGCAGGTTGCTTTGACGTTGGTGCTGGCCAGTGAGGTCTCCAGGTTCCCGCGCTGCTCCTCGCTCACGGTAAACAGAAGTTCGTAATCATCACCGGATGTGAGAGCCAACTCGTAAGCTTGCTTGGCGCCAGCGTGCTGATAAAGCGCCCTGGATATGGGCAACCTGTCTACGTGCACTGTGGCTCCGCAACCCGATGCCTTAAGAATATGGCCCAGATCGGCCAGCATTCCGTCGGAAATGTCGATACAGGCATTCGCCGTTCGTCGCAGGGCTGTGCCGGCGGCGACTCTTGGTGTGGGATACAAATGGCGGTTTACCAGAATATCCCGCTCCGGAGACTGTGCCTCAACCTCACCTTTCAGTATCGCCAGGCCCGCACCGGCGTCACCCAGGGTACCAGTAACGTAGATCCAGTCTCCTGGTCTGGCTGCACTGCGCTTCAGTTCGCTGCCCGGCGGTATAAAACCCTGAGCGGTAATTGTCATTGCAAGAGGGCCGGTTACTGTATCGCCACCGATCAGTTGTACCGAATAATACTGGGTAAGCTCATGCAGCCCCTCGGCAAATTCTGCAAGCCATACCTCATCCATCTGTGGCATGGACAGTGACAAACTGATCCAGGCGGGCTCGGCTCCCATCGCAGCCAAATCACTGAGGTTAACAGCAACGGCTTTGTGAGCTACCGATCGGGCTGGCGCGTCTCGAAGGAAGTGTACTCCCGCAACCAAGGTATCGGTTGTAATCGCCAGTTGTTGATTCTCGGCCAGAGTGGTGATGGCACAATCGTCCCCAATTCCCACCAGCACATCCTTGCGTTGGTAACCGCCATTGGCAAAATAGCGGCCTATAAGGTCAAATTCTTTCACGTTATAATTCGAAGTAAAGTTAATGCTATGAAGCAGGCATGAACGGGGAATCACTTAACCCCGTTCATGCTCTCGTAAGGTGCGGACGGCCTTATCCAAAGCTCCGTTGATGAATTTGTGGCTTTCCTCGGCACCAAACGACTTGGCAAGTTCAATCGCCTCGTTGATGATCACCCGATAAGGCACGTCCATGCGCTCGGTCAGTTCAAAAGTAGCGAGGCGTAAAATGGCTTTTTCAATGGGATCGAGCTCTTCCGGCAAACGCCCAAGATAAGGTTTGATCGAAGCGTCCAGGACATCGGCCTGCTTAACCACGCCTCGCAACAGGCCCTGAAAGTAAACCATGTCCACTTTCTGCATGTCATTGCTGGTGGCCAGAGACAGTTCAATCTGCTCAACCGGATTTTTGCTCATTTGCCAGGAGTAAATCCCCTGCAGCGCGATTTCACGCGCTCTACGTCGTGCTGACACTTTCACGTAATAAACCTTTGTTTACAGGTCGTTTAATGATGAGATTACGTTCACCATCTCCAGCGCGCCCAGTGCTGCTTCAGCACCCTTGTTGCCCGCTTTGGTTCCGGAACGCTCAATCGCCTGTTCGATGGAGTCGGTGGTGATCACGCCAAAAGATACCGGCAGACCGTACTCCAACGCTACCTGGGCCAGCCCCTTGTTGCATTCACCGGCAACAAAGTCAAAGTGCGGTGTACCACCACGGATCACTGCCCCAAGAGCAATTATGGCATCAAATCCACCTTTTTCTGCCAGTTTTTTGGCAACCACAGGCAGTTCATAGGCACCAGGCACCCGAACCAGGGTAATGTCGTTTTCGTTTACTTCACCGTGACGCTCCAGTGTATCCAAAGCACCTTCCAGCAAACTTTCTACCACAAAGCTGTTAAAACGGGACACGATAACGGCAAATTTCTTACCGGTTGCGCGAATGTTACCTTCAATGACCTGCATGCGTATAAATCCTCGTGAAAAACGGCGCGCAGTATAGCACAACTGCGCGTAAACTGAATGGCTTGATTGTGTGTTCCGGTGCGGCTGTCGGCACCGATACACACCGGCAGACATTAATGAACGTACTCCACCACTTCCAGGCCAAACCCGGACAGAGCGTGATACTTGATAGGTTTACTCAGCAGGCGCATTTTCTTCACACCCAGTGTCGCCAGAATCTGGCTGCCCACCCCAACGGTTCTTGAGGACCCCTGCCAGTCGGCACCGGGAGACTGCTCACCGCGATCTTCTGCGGCAAAACGCCGAACCTGGTTTTCTACATGTTCTTCCTTGCCCAGCAGCACCAGCACTCCACCGTCGCTGGCAATACGCTGCATTGCCTCTGGTAGCGTCATGGAACGTTTAATTGAACGGGTTGAGCCGAGCAAATCACTGAAGGTGTTATGCAAGTGAACACGTACCAATGTAGCTTCATGCTCAAGAATGTCACCTTTCACCAGTGCGAAATGCACCTGATTGTCTATCACATCCTTGAAGGTATGCAGCTCAAAGTCTCCGTATTCAGTGGGAAGATGACACTGGGCGACTTTTTCGATGGTAGTTTCGTTAAGATTACGGTATTCGATCAAATCGGCAATGGTGCCTATTTTGATATTGTGTTTTTGTGCAAATGCTTCCAGCTCCGGTCTACGGGCCATAGTGCCGTCGTCATTGAGGATTTCGACAATCACTGCGGCAGGCTCACAGCCCGCCAGACGAGCCAGGTCCACACCGGCTTCGGTGTGCCCGGCACGATTCAGTACGCCACCATCTTTGGCTATCAGTGGAAATATATGACCGGGCTGCACGATATCGGTAGAGACAGCACCAGGGTGCACCGCAGCGCGTATAGTGGTGGCTCTGTCGGCGGCAGAAATGCCGGTGGTAACCCCACGGGCTGCCTCAATGGATACGGTAAAATTGGTTGAAAACTGGGCTTCGTTGTTATCCACCATTAATGGAAGCTTGAGTTTGCGGCAACGCTGCTGGGTCATGGGTAAACACACCAATCCACGGGCATGCGTCACCATAAAATTGATCGCTTCAGGAGTGACGTGTTCGGCAGCCATGATCAGGTCACCCTCGTTTTCCCGATCCTCATCATCCATCAGGATCACCATTTTACCCTGACGAATGTCTTCGATGATTTCTGCAGTGCTGTTTAATGCCATAAATTAATTCTTAAAAACCTAAATATTCGGACTACTTGCGAAGAAAACCGTTTTCTGCCAGAAACGCCATATCAATACCTTTTCCCTGAGTCGGCTGGGACGCTTTTTCACCCATCATCAATCGCTCAAGATAGCGGGCAATGACATCCACTTCCAGATTGACCCTGGTACCCGCACGATAGTTACCAATCACGGTCTCCTTGAGCGTATGCGGTATGATCCACAGCATAAATTCAGCGCCGTTGACCTTATTCACCGTGAGGCTCACACCATCTACGGTGATACTGCCCTTGTGAGCAATGTATTTGGCCAGATCATTGGGGGCCTTAACCCAGATTTCAACGTAGTCGCTGTGATCAATAATCCGGGTAATCTCCCCTACGCCATCGACATGGCCGGAGACAATGTGACCGCCGAAGCGGTCTATCGGGCGCATGGCCTTTTCCAGATTCACCTTCGAGCCCGCTTTATAATTAGCAAAGCCGGTAAGACGGATAGTCTCTGCCGACACATCGGCTGCGTAATAGTCATCACCAAAATCGACTACGGTCAGACACACACCGTTGGTTGCAATGCTGTCACCCAGAGCAACGTCTGACATATCCAACCCGCCGCTGGCGACAGTCAGACGGATGTCATCGCCTTTATTCTGGAGACTGCGGATGGTACCCAATGCCTGAATAATTCCGGTAAACATGCAATAACTCTCTTTTCGGTTATCCGGTGCGTCGCACCAGATAGGTCATTTTGCTATCATTGCCAACCTGGCACTGATGCTGAAGTTCCAACTCAATCGCCTGGTTCAAGGCTGTAAACTCGGGCAGTACCAGCATAGATCGGCCTTCGCTGCCCAGCAGTTTGGGTGCCTGATACACAATCAGTTCATCCACCAGGCCATCGGCAAAAAAAGCTCCTGCCAGTAACGGCCCGGCCTCAACCCACACCTCATTCAACTGACGCTGGCCCAGCTCCACCAGCAAAGCTCGTAAATCCACCTTTCCATTACGGCCAGTCGGCAAGTTTATCACGTTGTCGGATGCAGCCGCAGCACCGGACGCACTGGCAATCCAGGTGGTAAAACCGTCCCGAAACAATTGCAAAGTCTCGGGCAGACTGCCAGCCGTATCTACCACTATGCGCACTGGCTGGCGCAGAGTTTCGAGAGGATATTCGTCAAAACGGGCCTGTTGTTCGCGCACCAGTAAACTGGGGTCATCCGCCAATGCGGTGCCGGAACCAGTCAGGACCCCACAACTGGCGGCGCGGTGCAACTGCACATCGCGCCTGGCTTGCGGGCCGGTGATCCATTGACTGACCCCATTGGCGAGGGCAATTTTACCGTCCAGACTGATAGCCATCTTCACCGTAATCCACGGCAACCCGGTGGTCATGCGCTTGATAAACCCGCGATTGAGCTGCTCTGCCTGCGACCTGAGGACATCACACACCACTTCAATACCGGCATCACGCAAACGGCGGATACCCTGTCCACTCACCTGTGGGTTCGGGTCGGTCATGGCTACAACCACACGGCTTACCCCCGACTCAATCAGGGCATCAGCACAGGGTGGCGTGCGCCCGAAATGACTACAGGGTTCCAGAGTGACATAGGCCGTACCGCCATTGGCCCGCTCGGCCGCCTGGCGCAAGGCGTGCACTTCAGCGTGCGGGGTGCCTGCCTGTATATGGTAGCCCTGCCCCACCAGTTCGCCAGAAGCGTCTAAAACAATGCATCCCACTCTGGGATTGGGAGACGTAGTGAAACGCCCTTTTCGGGCCAGTTTGATGGCTTCTGCCATCCAATGGAAATCAGTAGCGGAAGAGAAGTTCACAGCTAACTCCTCAACACTCTGTAATTGAGGGGAAATTCAATATGGCAGCCATCAGTCGCCGAGCTTGGCAATTTCTTCTCCGAATTCCCGAATGTCTTCAAAAGAACGGTACACAGAAGCAAAACGCACGTAAGCTACCTTATCCAGTTCTTTCAACGCATTCATGATCAGATTGCCCAGTAATTCGCTGGCCACTTCCCGCTCTCCGGTAGCGCGAAGTTTGGATTTGAGGGACAACACGCACTGCTCAACTTTTTCGGTACTCACCGGCCGCTTTTCCAGCGCACGCTGCAAGCCGGCGCGCAGTTTGTCCTCGTTGAAGGGCTCACGGGAGCCATCCCGTTTGATAACCCTAGGCATCACCAGTTCCGCGCTTTCAAAGGTAGTAAAGCGCTCGTGACACACAATACATTCCCGGCGGCGGCGCACCTGATGTCCCTCGGCAACAAGGCGAGAGTCAATGACTTTGGTTTCCTGAGCGCTGCAAAACGGGCAAAACATGGGTTGTCCTCATTGGGCGTTGCCCCCGAATGAGAACAACGCCACGACTGACTATCAGGCGTAAACCGGAAACTGCTCGCACAGTGCCAGAACTTCCTGCTTAACGCGGGCTTCAACACTCTCGTCACCCAGGTTATCCAGTACGTCACAAATCCAACTGGCAACCTGTCTGGCCTGCTCTTCTTTGAAGCCGCGGCGGGTAATGGCCGGGCTGCCAATGCGCAGACCGCTGGTTACAAACGGTGAACGGGGATCTTTGGGAACCGAGTTTTTGTTTACGGTGATGTTGGCACGACCCAGCGCGGCATCGGCGTCTTTACCGGTAATGTCTTTGTCGATCAGGTCCAGCAGGAACAGATGGTTATCAGTACCACCGGAAACGATTTTGTATCCGCGCTCCTGCATTACCGCCACCATAGCTTTAGCATTGGTGACAACCTGTTGCTGATATTCCTTGAATTCCGGCTGCAGGGCTTCCTTGAACGCCACCGCTTTGGCCGCGATCACGTGGCACAGCGGGCCCCCCTGATTTCCAGGGAACACTGAGCTGTTAAGCTTTTTGTAAATGTCTTCGTCGCCACAGGCAGACAAAATCAGACCGCTACGGGGGCCGGCCAGAGTTTTGTGCGTGGTAGTGGTAACAACGTGGGCATGTGGCAGCGGGTTAGGATACACACCTGCCGCTACCAGGCCCGCTACGTGTGCCATATCCACCAGCAGGTAGGCGCCTACTTTGTCAGCAATGGCGCGAAAACGCTGCCAGTCAACAATGCCGGAGTACGCAGAAAAACCGCCAATGATCATTTTCGGTTTGTGTTCTTCGGCCAACGCTTCAACCTGCTCGTAATCGATTTCGCCGGTTTCTTCATTCAGACCGTACTGAACCGCATTGTAGGTTTTACCTGAGAAATTAACGTGGGAGCCATGCGTCAGGTGACCACCTTCAGACAGGCTCATACCCAGAACAGTGTCACCGGCATTCAACAGCGCCATAAAGGCTGCAGCGTTAGCCTGTGAACCGGAGTGAGGCTGCACGTTGGCGTACTCCGCACCGAACAGTTGCTTGGCACGATCAATCGCCAGTTGCTCAACCACATCAACGTGCTCGCAACCGCCGTAGTAACGCTTGCCAGGATAACCTTCAGCGTATTTGTTTGTCAGCTGTGATCCCTGCGCTTCCATGACCCGGGGGCTGCAATAGTTTTCTGAGGCAATCAGTTCAATGTGGTGTTCCTGACGCTCATTTTCTTTGCTCATGGCTTCAGCCAATTCCGGATCAAAATCGGCAATGGTCATTTCACGAGGTAACATGAAGGCTCCTTAACTGCGTAAATGCGATGGCTTTAAACGAAGGCATATTCTATTCATTTTGACCAGTATGTATACCGCTTTGTGGCCGATTTATACCAATCGGCCGTGAATTTCACCGTACAGTCGGTTCAGGCCTTATTTTCCAATGCTTTAACCCTATCATACAGGGCATCAATCTGGCGTAATCGTACGGCATTCTTGCGCCATTCGCGGTTGGGCATGGCCGGTTGGCCGGATGAATACACACCAGGTTCGGTAATGTCCTGCACCACCATGGTATACCCGGTGATCTGCACTTTGTCGCAGATGCTGATGTGACCATTCACCCCGCATCCGCCACCGATAATCACGTATTTACCGATATGGCAACTGCCGGCAATACCGGTCGAACCGCAGATGCAGGAATGATCGCCAACAATGCAGTTGTGCGCTATCTGCACCTGATTGTCGATAATGACGTTGTTGCCGATGATGGTATCGTCCATGGCCCCGCGGTCGATGCTTGTTGATGCGCCGATGCTGCAGTCATCTCCAATCAGCACCGTGCCGGTCTGTGGTATGGGAACCCACACGCCACTGTCGTTGGCAAACCCGAACCCGTCGGCCCCAATTACGCTCTGGCTGTGAATGGTTACCCGCTTGCCAATCTGAACGTCATGGTAAATCGTCACATTGGGGTAAATCCGGCTTCCTTCACCAATTTTCGCTCCCTTGCCGACAACGGTATTGGCACCGATAACCACATTGTCGCCCAGTACCACGTTGTCCTCGATGATCACATTGTGACCAAGCGCCACATTGGCCCCCAAAGAGGCCGACGATGCGACCACCGCTGAGGAAGCTATGCCATCTGCGGTAGCTGGCGTGGTATCAAATAACTGTGCGATGCGGGCAAACGCGGCATGAGGATTGTTGTGTAAAAGGCCTGGTACCGGACTGTCGCCAGCCATTTTGGGCTGCAGAATAACTGCACCGGCCTGGGTACTGGACAGTTGCGGCTTATATTTGGTATTGGTTAGAAAAGAGATTTGCTGGCCTGTGGCTTGAGACAGGGTTCCTACACCTGATATGGAAACGTCTCCGTCGCCCTGGACCTGCCCGCCTACATGTTCTGCCAGTTCAGACAGGGTATAGGCCGTTTTAGCTTGATTGGTCATCCGGCTTCCTTAAAAGAGCAATTTGGCGCATATGCTACTGTAAAAGCGCCATTTCGTCGCCCTGAAAACTGCGAATTTTAAGCACTTGGGCAATTTTACAGCACAATACTGTGAACACTGCAGGCTAAAACCCGAAAAAGGCCCACACCTGCGTAACAGTCCTGCAGCTTCCCTGAGAATAGCAACTATCAACGGATTGGTATAAATTCTAAAGAGCACCTATTTTTACCTCAGCAAGTTTCTGTTACCCTTCCGCGCTTCAGAGGCAATTGGTCTTGGGTATTCTGTTGTGTATCGTTAAGATCGGCCTCGTAACCGGATACAACAAAGCTTTAATTTCCCAAGGACATTCCATGTCACAATACGTATATTCCATGCACCGGGTGGGCAAGATCGTTCCGCCCAATCGTCACATTCTAAAAGACATTTCCCTGAGCTTTTTTCCTGGCGCCAAAATTGGTGTTCTGGGTTTAAATGGCGCTGGTAAATCCACCCTGTTGCGCATTATGGCGGGCGTGGATACCGAAATTGAAGGTGAAGCCCGGCCCCAGCCAGGCATAAAGATCGGCTATCTGCCGCAGGAGCCAAAGCTCGACGAATCCAAAGACGTACGCGGCAACATTGAAGAAGCGGTTGCCGATGTGGCTTATGCGCTCAAACGCCTGGATGAAGTGTACGCGGCCTACGCCGAGCCGGACGCCGACTTCGACGCACTGGCCAAAGAGCAGGGGGAACTGGAAGCCATCATTCAGGCCAAAGACGGCCACAATCTCGACAATGCCCTGGAACGTGCCGCTGATGCCCTGCGCCTGCCCCCCTGGGACGCCGATGTCAGCAAACTGTCTGGTGGTGAACGACGCCGGGTCGCCCTGTGCCGCCTGTTACTCGAAAAACCCGACATGTTGTTGCTGGACGAACCCACCAACCATTTGGACGCTGAGTCCGTGGCCTGGCTGGAACGCTTCCTGCACGATTACGAAGGCACCGTGGTTGCTATCACCCACGATCGCTATTTTCTCGATAACGTTGCCGGCTGGATCCTGGAACTGGACCGAGGCCATGGTATTCCTTGGGAGGGCAACTACTCTTCCTGGCTGGAACAGAAGGAAAAACGCCTGGAACAGGAAGAGCGCACCGAATCAGCCCGACAGAAGTCCATGAAACAGGAACTGGAATGGGTTCGTTCCAACCCGAAAGGTCGCCACGCGAAAAGCAAAGCCCGTATGGCGAGGTTTGAAGAGCTATCAACTTCCGATTACCAAAAACGTAACGAAACCAATGAACTATTCATTCCACCGGGCGAACGCCTTGGAGATAAGGTCATTGAAGTATCAAGCCTGAAGAAATCCTACGGCGATCGGGTATTGATTGACGACATGAATTTCACCGTACCCAAAGGTGCAATTGTCGGCATCATCGGTCCCAACGGCGCGGGTAAGTCCACCCTGTTCCGCATGCTGACCGGCTCCGAGCAACCAGATAGCGGAGAAATCGTGATTGGTGAAACCGTTCAGATCGCCAGTGTTGAGCAGTTCCGCGATCACATGAACGAAAACAACACGGTGTGGAAAGAAGTATCCAACGATCAGGACATCATCCGCATCGGCAATTTCGAAATTAACAGCCGCGCCTATTGCAGCCGCTTTAATTTCAAAGGCACTGACCAGCAGAAATTCATCAAGGATTTGTCCGGTGGTGAGCGCAACCGGGTGCACCTGGCCAAGCTGCTTAAAGCCGGCGGAAACATGTTGCTGCTTGACGAACCGACCAACGATCTTGACGTGGAAACCCTGCGGGCACTGGAAAATGCCCTGCTGGAATTCCCCGGCTGTGCCATGGTTATCTCGCACGACCGCTGGTTCCTTGATCGGGTAGCCACCCACATCCTGGATTACCGCGATGAAGGTAAGGTGAACTTCTTCGAAGGTAACTACAACGACTACGAAACCTGGCTTAAAAATACCTACGGTCAGGATGTGGTGGAACCACACCGCCTCAAATACAAGCGTATTGCCAAGTAATCATCACACCCAAAAAGGCCCGCTAACTGCGGGCCCAATAGTATAACAATATCCCACGTTTCAAACTAAACACTCTGCAAATAAACGCCTTTCCAACAGAGCCTATTAAAACGTGATGATAGGTGGCCAGTGTTCGCTTTCGCTGCGTGCACTGCGTAGGTAAGCCCACAATTCCTCGACCAGTTCAGGATGGTCCTGGCTGACATCCCGCTGCTCAGCCACATCGGCAGCCAAATCGAACAATGCCAATCTGGTTGGGTCTTCATCCCGCACGATACCTTTCCAACGGCCATCCTTAAGTGCCACCACACCGGTATCGCGACCTTTGAATTCCCAATACAGGTATTCATGAGGTTTGTAGTTTTGTGTTTGTTGTTGCCATAGCGGCATCAGAGACTGACTGTCGGTACCTGCCGGGACCGGTTGACCCGTAATGTCGGCAAACGTCGCCATAAAATCACCAAAATAACCCACTTCATTACTGACCACATTCGCAGGAACCGTGGCCGGCCAGCGGACAATGAGAGGCACACGAATGCCGCCTTCCCACAACTCCATTTTCCAACCCTGCAGAGGTGCGCTGGGAGAGAAGAAGTCCATAGGTTCTGCATGGTCAACGTGAGGACCGTTATCGGAACTAAAGATAAAAATGGTGTTGTCCTCCATGCCTAACTGCTTTACCTGCTCCATCATGGCACCAATATCCCTGTCCATGCGGGTTATCATCGCTGCATGACGTTTGGAACCCAGTTGCCAGTCGGTACTCTCGTATTCCCCCAACTCAGGTACTTCGGCACCATCGGCCCGGCGTATAGTAGTGGCCTCATTATTCGAATGGGGCACATTGGTGGCATAGTAAAGGAAAAATGGCTGCTGCCGGTTTTGCTGAATGAAGCTCAACGCTTCATCAATGAATAAATCAGGGGCATACACTTTTTTGTCAACGGCCACCCCCGCTCCGTACAGATGTCCATTGCCCATAGGGCGCACGGTGTTAGGCAATCCGACCTTTAAATCATTGCGCCACAGAAATGTGGGATAAAAGTTGTGCGCGTGATGCTGGCTCAAATAACCGAAAAAGTAATCAAAGCCTTGCTCATTTGGGTGGCCCTGCGTGTTGTTCATGCCCAGCCCCCACTTGCCAATAAGCGCCGTACGGTAATTGGCCTGTTTGAATAATTCCGCCAGTGTAAAGTCCTCGGCATACAATTCCTGTCGGCCGTTATCTTCTGGAAATGCGTTACCCCGCACCCGTGTGTGCCCAGCATGCTGGCCGGTCATTAATACACTGCGCGACGTCGCACATACCGGCGCTCCGGCGTAGAATTGCGTAAAACGCATCCCTTGTTCAGCCAGCTTATCCAGATTCGGCGTATGAATTTTCTGCTGACCGTAGGCACCAATTTCGTTGTAACCCAGATCATCAGCCAAAACGAATATGACATTCGGAGGATGGCGCTCTGCTGTTACCGAAAACGAAACACATAACAAATATGCAAACCACAGTTTTTTCACTACTGGACACCCATTGTTAATATTGTAATATATTTGTAATTCATAATAGAGATTTCCTTCGGGCTGTGCAAGTCGGACATATCTCATTGTCAACAAGGCCTTTACTATGTCACGTCCCTTTTCCCGGTACTACGTTCGGCTGCCGTTATCCCTTTGGTGTGGATTGCTTTTAGTCCTCTTTAACCAGCACGCAACGGCGCAATGGCAGGCGTTCAGTGCAAGTGGCGAGATGCACCCGCGCCATGAGGCCGGTTTGGTGGTGGTGGAAAAAAACCTCTATTTGCTTGGTGGGCGCCGTATTCAGCCACTGGATATGCTGGCACTCGACTCAGGAAAATGGATGACACGGGCAGCACCTCCTATCGAACTTCATCACTTCCAGCCGGTTTTCTGGCAGGACAGGATCATCATTGCCGGTGCTCTGACCGGCCCTTACCCTGGGGAAAAGCCGGTGCCCAATATTTATTTTTACTTCCCGGCCAGAGACAGTTGGCAGAAAGGACCTGAGATTCCGGAGTCCAGGCGTCGGGGTGCGGCCGGGGTGGTGATAGTTGGTGATGTGCTGTATCTGATTGCAGGTACCACCAACGGCCACATCAGCGGCTACGTGAACTGGCTCGATGCATTTGATCTCAAAAAACACACCTGGCAACAGCTGCCCGATGCACCTCATTCCCGGGATCATTTCCAGGCCGCCGTTATTGGCAACAAGCTGTACGCCGCCGGGGGGCGGCAAACCTCCCAGGCAACCAAAGAGGTATTTACCCGTCTTATCCCCCAGATCGATGTTTTTGACTTACAAACCAACCGCTGGAGCGTTCTGCCACAGTTGCTGCCCACTCCGCGGGCAGGAAACTCCACACTGGCGGTGAACGGTAAACTGCTGGTTGTGGGTGGAGAATCCCAACGCAAATCACCTGCACACAATGAAACCGAAGTCTACGACCCCGAAAATCAGAAATGGCTGAGTTTGCCGGGCCTTTTACAAGGGCGGCACGGCTCCGGTCTGGGCATCGCAGATGGGTACATCTGGACGGCCAGTGGCTCCGGTGCCAGGGGCGGAAAACCGGAGCTCAACAGCGTTGAGCGCATGCCATTACCGGAAATCGTAAACGGCTTGTGAGAAAAAATTCCCACTTCGCAGTTCACATAGAATTAATATTATATTACATTTCAACAACAATTAGACGGTCAGGAATTATTATGAAGCCATCCCACGCCGCGTTAGCCGCTATCAGCGGCCTGTTTACCCTCAGTTCATGCAGCAATACGGTACCTGTGGCAGCCACACAAACTGAATATTTTGAGTACCAGAACCCAATCACGGCAGGTATTGACCCGAACGGTCTGCGTGATTGTCAGGTTTTCCGCGAAGGTGACTGGTGGTACCTGACAGGGACCAGCTATCCTCACTGGTCCCGACAGGAGACCGATGGAGAACTTAACCAGGGGGTTGTGCTGTACCGCTCCAAAGATCTCAACCACTGGGATTTTGTCGATTATGTGGTTGAACGCCCACAACCCGATAAATGGTATTACCGCCGCTTCTGGGCACCGGAAATTCACAAAATTGGCGGAAAATGGTACGCCCTGTTCAACGCCAGAAACGACGAACTCGGTTATGAGGGTCAATACACCGGCTACGCGGTCGCAGAAAACCTTGAAGGCCCATACCGGGTTGTCACTGAAGAGGCTCCGCTCACAAAAGGTAACGACCTTACGTTTTTTGAAGACGACGACGGCAAAGTTTGGGCGTTCTGGAATCAAGGCAGAGGGTTTGGCATCGGATTCGCCCAAATAGACCTGGAAACCGGAACCTTCCTTACCGAACCGGTCAGTGCAATCCAGCCTGGCAAAGTGGACTATGCGCTGAATATGGACGGTTCACGTCAGAAAACACCGGGCTACGATGGCCGGCCTATCGACAAGGTAGAGAAATATTACGAATGGGATTCCATCGGCATCGAAGGTGCTTATGTGATCAAAAACGAAGACACCTACTACCTGTTCTACTCCAGCTGGACCCGTGGGTATGAAATCGGTTATGCCACGGCGAAAACTATTACCGGCCCCTGGACCAAGCATCCGAACAACCCATTTTACGGTGCCCAAAACCAGGAAATGGCCGAACAGCGTGGGTTCAAATACGAAGGCGATACTGCCAACCCATTCAACCAGGTAGGTCACAATGAAGTGTTTACCGGTCCGGACGGACGCTTGTGGCTGTCTGCCCATGGCATCATCGAAGGCCAATCACCCATGCTGGTCATTGACCCCATCTGGTTTGACGCTGACGGTAATCTTCAGTCTGATGGCCCGACTTACACCCCACAAAGGGTGCCGCTGAGACCACGCTCCCGTTAAACGCTAAACCGCCGCAATATTTCCTGCGGCGGTTTCGTTAATGCCCTCATTCATATTCCCATTTGTACTGCCAGGGGTCTGAAGTTTGCTGCTGAAACTGACGGATTTTTTCGATTAGCGCCTGTTTGATGTGCTGATAATCCGGATGTTCAGCAAGATTAATGGCTTCGCTGCCGTCACCGCGCATGTCATAAAGCTCAAACGGCTGTCGGTGCAGGTAGGCATCCACGGTGCGTTTGCCAAACCGAACCAGCTCCCGCTCCGTTGTGCCCTGCCAGGTGCTGGATACATAGAGATCTGAGGCAAACGGGTATCTCAGACCGGCGGCAATATTCCATATCAGCTTAAAATCCCGGGTGCGTACCGAACGCATCGGATAGTACATGGTGAGTTCGTGAAACGTATGCGAACCATATACTTCATCAAACCCCGCTGTCTTATTCGGGGCCTTTAATACCGGGCTGATGTCACGGCCATGAAATTCGTCGCCCGGCACTTGCACCCCAGCTAGCGATAAAATGGTAGGGGTAATGTCCGGCCAGCTGACCATTGCCTCAGTCGCCCCCCCCGCCTGGGAATAATTGCCAGCCGGTTTGATCACCAGCGGCAGACGTACCCCAGGGTCATAGAGCGTAGTTTTGGCGCCGGGCATGGCAGTTCCATTGTCCGACAAATAAATGATCACGGTATTTTCATACTGGCCGGCAGCTTTTAGCATTCGCACCAGTTCGCCCATGGTTTCGTCCACCCGCCCAACTGACTGATAATATTCCGCCAGTTCCCGGCGGGCTTCCGGAATGTCCGGCAGGTAATCCGGCACAATGACATCTTCGGCTTTGTAATCCAGCCGCGCCAGCCCCTGCCCTTCGTCGTCTGCGGCGTTACCAAAGGTATTGTCCCCGAGCGAGTTGGTGAGATGAGCTCTGTGGGGATCGTTGGTTGCAAGATACAGGAAAAAAGGCTGGTCACCGGCGCTTTCTATTAGTGCCTGCGCCGCTTTTGCCATGCCCACACTGTTGCGCTCCTCACGACCCAGAGTGGGGTCCGGTTTTACTTTCAAAAACTGGTCAAAGCGGTAGACTTCCCTGGGCCCGAGATGAAACTTGCCCACCTGGGCAGTTACGTACCCGACCTCCGACAACCTCACCGGCAGGCTACGGACAGACTCAAAGGTACTGAAATGATGGTAGCTGTGCTCATGGCCATACTGGCCGTTAGCGTGGTTATGCAGGCCGGTCAGCAATACAGAACGGCTGGCACTGCAACTGGCGGTAGTGGCGTAGGCATGGTTGAACCGCAACCCTTCACTCGCCAGTTTATCCAAATGAGGAGTTCGAATCGCCTCGTTACCATAGGCACCAAATGCCTCACGTCCGTGGTCGTCCGCCACCATCAGAATGATGTTAGGCCGCTGGCTATCCGGCGCAGCGAATGCCCCCACCGAAAACACAAGTAACAATACCAACATGCGGGCCATATTGAATTCCCTCTTAATTAGACACACTTTCAGGCCCTCCGTCCTCACTGAGAGCTTTGGGAGCCGATGCAACCGAATCGCCCAGGTCGTTCTGCCACAGCGATAAATTGGCTTCGCGTACCTTTTTATGGTCGAGCTTTTCTACCTTGCGATCATAGGTGTACAGACCGTTCATTTCGTTTTCGACGTCAGTCCACTGCGTATATACGGCCCCCGACAATTCATCGTTATGTTTAAATTCGTTCAACATGCCAATGAAGCGCAGATATTCCTCTGTTGCCTCCGGTTTACCAGCGTAATTGTGGTGAACCCACTCGCCGTCGCTGTCCCACAAATGGCCGGATATTTTGTAACCAATGGCCCCGTACTCACCGTTCACGACCGCACGGCGATTGTTGGCAAACGGGTTGGTGGGTGGGCGATAATGATGATTGTCCTTGATGTGGCCCACTTCGTAATCTATGTCAGGCTCACCGGCATCAATACCACTGTTACCTGTGACCAGGCGGGTCTGATCCAGAGCCATCACATTCCGGGTGATCCGCTCTACGTCGTACGCCCCCCAGTGTTCGTTGAATACCACCCACTGAATGATCGACGGATGATTCCAGAACGACTTGATGATTTGCTGGATTTCGGTTTCGAACTGGGTTTTCTCTGACTCAAACCGGGGTTTGAAAGTGCTGGGCAAATCCTGCCATACCAGCATGCCGAGTTTGTCCGCCCAGTAATACCAGCGCTGGGGTTCGACTTTGATGTGCTTGCGGATCATGTTAAAGCCCCAGTTCTTAGCCTGTTCGATGTCCCACCTGAGCGCTTCGTCTGTCGGTGCAGTGTAAAGCCCATCCGGCCAGTAGCCCTGATCCAGCGGCCCGAACTGAAACACAAACTTATGGTTCAGGGTCAGCACCTTTACCGCTGATCGACGGTTGCGTATCCGGTCCTCAATGGCAATTTTCCGCATCGCAAAGTAGCTGGTGAACTGGTCCAGAACCTCGTCGCTGTCACTCGCCAACAACTCCAGTTTCAGGTCGTACAGATTGGGCGAATGGGGCCACCATAGCTGCGGCTGGGGAATCTCCAGCACCAGGGGATCAAGCCGGGAGCCAACAGCCTGCGCAACGGGATTGCCCTGCCAAAAAGCCGTAGCCCTCAGCCTTAAGCCATCCCCATGGTGAGAATCAACGTCTGCCTGTACCGTCAGTGTCTGCCGGTCAATGTCACTGACTGCCCTGTGGGCAGTGATGTAACGCTCACCTACTGGTTCCAGCCAAACGGTTTGCCAGATCCCCGAAACTGGTGAATAGGTATAACGGCCTGGGTCAGCAAAGCGTTGGTTAGCCTGTTTCCCTAATGCGACGCCCTCTGCGGAACCCGGATCGTACACATTTACCGCCACCTCCTGCTCCGCTCCAACAACGATAAAATCGCTGATGTCAAAAGAGAAAGGCGCAAACCCGCCCTGATGCTGACCAACAAAACGCCCGTTTACGAACACCTGCGCCTGCCAGTCCACCGCACCGAAGTGCAGTAGCAGACGTTTGTCCTGCCACGCGGCGGGCACACGAAAAGTGCGTTTGTACCAGGCCCGGTGCGTGTTCAGTACCTTGCGCTGACCTGATAATGCCGACTCCCAGGCAAACGGTACCAGAATGGTCTCAGCCAGAGCCTGCTGCGGATAGGCATCGCCGGGCCCGGCCTGCTGAAACTGCCACACGCCATTCAGGTTCAGCCACTGTGAGCGCTGCATCAGCGGCCTTGGATACTCGCCCAGCACCGAGCCAGGGTCGACATCAGAAGCCCAGGGGGTTGCAAGAGGAACATCGGCAATCTGCCAGTCAGGGCGTGCCCCGTGCGCCAGATTCACCACCAACCAACAACAGAACAGCGTTACGGCTTTCTTCATTCGATTCCCCTCCCGGTAAGTGTTCTTCACCATTCCGGTTAGCATCCTCAACGGCCATTCCCGGCTGAAATACCCTGTTCAGCTGGAACCGGCCAGACACCACGGCATTTGTTAATGCTCTGTGAGACTATGAGTGGATTTTTACCGAAAGCATTTACAACAGAATTATTTGTATTATTATAACTTTAATTTTTTAACGTATTGTTTGCAACATAAAAGCAGGGCAAAGTCATAATGAATCAACTCAAACCTACACTGCTCGCGGCCTTACTGGGCAGCGCACTGTTAAGCGGCTGCCAGGCCGACTCTCTGGAGGCCTCTGCGGCCATTTCAACGCAGGAAAATTCGGGCCTGCTCACCCAGGTTGCCGAAACCCCGCCAATGGGCTGGAACAGCTTTGATGCCTGGGACAGTCGCATAAATGAAGAGGATTTTCGTAAAACCGTGGATTTTATGGCTGACAACCTGCTGGAACATGGTTGGGAATACGCAGTGATTGATTACATCTGGTGGAATCCTGCTCCGGGCGCGCACAACACCCCGGAGAATTACGAGCGCCGAATTGGTCACCCCAACATTCGCCTCAACGAAGACGGTTCGATGAAATACCCCGAGGCGGTAACGCTGGACGAGTATGGCCGCCTCCAACCCGCCCCGGAGCGCTTTCCCTCTTCAGCAGATGGCAAGGGTTTCAAACCACTGGCTGACTATGTGCACAGTAAGGGCATGAAATTCGGTATTCACATCATGCGTGGCATGCACAGACAAGCCTGGTACCTGGATACGCCGATTCTGGGTACAGACAAAACTGCACGGGACATTGGCAAATTCAATGATCATGCTGGCTGGCTCAATAATATGTTCGGCATTGACTACCGTCTGGACGGGGCCCAGGAATTCTACAATTCCCTGTTTCAGCAGTACGCAGAATGGGGCGTTGATTACATCAAAGCAGACGATATGATGGGCATATGCGGGGCGCCGTTCCACAGTTACTACGGCGGCGAAATTGAGATGATGCGCAAGGCCATTGATAACGCCGGTCGCCCGATGGTTCTGAGCCTTTCCTGTGGGGAAGCCCCCATTGCCCAGGCCAACCACCTGGAACAGAACGCCAACATGTGGCGGGTATCGGCCGACTTCTGGGACCGCTGGGTGGATTTGCGCCGCAGTTTCCAATTGATGGATAAATGGTCACCGTTTATTGGCGACCACACCTGGCCCGATGCCGATATGATCCCGTTTGGCCGTCTGTCACTGGATGACCGCCCCCACGGTAAAGAGCGCATGTCGAAATTTACCCTGGAAGAACATTACACGCTAATGACGCTGTTCACCATCGCGCGCTCTCCATTGATGATTGGCGCAGAACTGAACACCACGCCAATGGAAACCATCGAGACCTTCTTCAAAAACGATGAAGTGCTGTACGTAAACCAGCACAGCCGCAACAACCGTCAGATCATCCGTGTGGATGAAGAAACCGACAAATCCGGTAACGTTAACAAATACTACGCCGCCTGGATTGCCGAGGACCCAAGCAATGGCGACTACTTCATTGCCCTGTTCAACCTTGGGGACGAAGAAAAAGCCGTTGGCTTCGAGTTCAATATGGAAGACATGCGCGGTGCTTACAAAGTCAGGGATCTTTGGAACAAAGCAGACATCGGCACCGCTGAGCAACGTTTCTCCAGGGTACTGCCCGCCCACGGAGCAGGCCTGTACCGCTTCAGCAGAATACCCGGCTCTTCCGAGGCCTGGGTTCCGCCCAAAGGTCCTGTCAAACACAACAACCAATAAAAGATAATAACTCACTTGCGCCCATTAACATGGGCGCTTTTTTTTGAAGAGGAATAAGCATGAAACGCAGCTTACTGCTGGCCGGACTGTTACTGGGTAGTGGCCTGTCACTTGCCCAGAATTCCAACGCTGAACAAACCCAACCTCACGTATGGGTGTACAGTGACCTGTCGGACCCCAGAGACCGCCGCAGCGGTGGCCACCCGCAAAACGACCCGGACGACATCGTTTCACTGGCGTCGCTGTTACTGAGCAGTAACCGTTATCACATTGCAGCGGTTGTCGTCGGCTCGACCAATCGCAAAAATCTGCACAATCCACTGCCGTTTTTAGAACAAACCTTTATTCCTGCCTATCAGCACGACAGAAAGGCGCTCATTGAACATTACCCGGACATGCAGGCGACGATTCCTTTTTACTGGTCATCGCTCACACAACAGCCACAGCCACATAAATTTGACCCGCAACGGGATTACACTGATCTAACCGAGTTTCCTACTGTCAAAGCGCTGGTGAAATACGCCAGGCAACAGCCGGTCTGGGTGTTGAACTGGGGGCCAATGACAGAATCAGCCATTGTGGTAAAACACCTGCTGGATACCTCCGCAACCGACACACTGAAAAACCTGCGATTTGTCTCACACTGGACCAAGTCCAGCCTCGCACAGGGTAGCCCGCAGGCGCCTTTTGATGTAGCCAATTGCCGCGACGATGGCGCAGCCTGCCACTACCTGCACGAGCAAGCGGCTCAGCAATCCGGGGTTTTTCTGATTGAATTGGGTGCAGTGGGGCAAACCGGCATTGTGAACGGAAGCAACCAGTGGAAGGAAAAAGCGGAATTTGACCTCAGCCGGCTGGGACAGATTTTTTACCGTGCAAAATACTATTTCGGCCAGCCCGATCAGAGTGATGCCGCCACCCACTGGTTATTGAGTGGCATAGATGGTTTGTCGGCGAGCCTGTATCCTCAGGATGGTGGCCTGTCGCAGCAGCTCGAAGCAGACAATCAGCAGCGGTTCTATCAGGCTGCTCCCGCCATCATGGCCGACCTCAATCATCGCAGCCAGCTGGCGGCCGGGGAGCCGTTTTCAACCGCACACATTGCCGAATACTTCACCTATGTCTACCGCAAGCGTGATCATTACGAACTCTACCTGCCTTACAATGGCATGAACTACATGATCACAGATGCCAGCGGCAAGCAGGTGGAACAGGGGCAATTGCCCCGCGGTAACCATCGTCTGGAAGGCCTGCCAGTTCAGGAAGAAAAGGCTTACCAGGTAACCATAAGTTACCAAAACTGGCAAAAAACGTACTGGCTGTAATCAACCTGACCACTCTTTTGACCCGGTTTGAACAACTAAAATGGGCCAGTAATACTCAAAAGGAATAACATTATGTCAAGCAACCAAATATTGAGGTTCTGGTTTGCGCTGCTAATACTCAGCGGATGTGCGGCACCTCAAAACGAGGCCTCTTCAGATAGAGCAACCGACACGCGCTTCCACCTGCAGGCGGAAGCCAGGAAGTCACTGATTAAACACGATAGTGCGGTGCATCTCGCCTTCCCAAACTTCATCCGTGATCCTTACATCATATTGGGGCCGGATAATTTCTACTATCTAACCGGAACACGGCTTCACCACATTACCGGAGGCGCAGCCGAAAACTATCGTCAGGAGGGCGTTGAGATATGGCGAAGCCCCAACCTTGCTGACTGGGAACTGTTAGGAGTTCCCTACCGATTGGGCCAGTTACCCTGGGTTGAAAAATTCAATAACAATCTGGCTGAGCTTGGACGGCAGCACCAGACCCCTTTATTATGGGCCCCCGAACTGCACTGGCTGGACAATCGCTGGTACATAACCCACACCACCAACGCCCAACAGGCCGTTATTGTCGCCTCTGACAATATTATGGGACCATATAAGGAAACTACCGAACCCGCAGCATTGGGTCACCGACATGATCCCAGCCTGTTTCGGGACACCGATGGCCAATCGTACCTGCTCTACAGAGCCTGTGAATTAATTAAAATGGAAAACCAATTCTCAACCATTAAAGGTGACCCCATTGTAATTTCACCGTCTGATCGCAAAATCGGCCACGAGGGCTGTTATCTCATCCGGCACGCAGGAAAGTATATTATGCTCGGCACGGCTTGGAGCACAGATTCTATGCGCAAAGGCAGTTACAACTTATACTATACGACAGCGGACAACATCCAAGGTCCCTACGGCAAAAGACAATGGTTGGGGCGCTTTTTGGGTCATGGAACGCCTTTTAAGGACAAGAACGGTAACTGGTGGATGACGGCATTTCTAAATGGTAAATACATCAGCCATGAATCTCTGACAGCTTTGGAAAACCAGCATGACAACGCCTATACCATTAATCCCCAAGGCACGACGCTGGTACCTTTTGAGCTTTCTACTGACCCTGACGGCAATATTGTCTTTACCATTAAAGACGCACGTTACCGCGACCCGGGCCCTGAGGAAGTGCAACAATTCTAGAGGCAAGCAAGGATGATTCAACATATTTCACTTTTTTTAGCAATCTTTGCTAATCCAGCGGCTGCTATAGAACAATCGTATCCACTAGTCTGGAGCCCGGATAAAACGGCAGTGGCCTTCTGTGCAAATGATGCAGCATCAGCTTGCTATATAATTTGCAACGACAAGGTGACAAACGTCAGTGAAGTTGAAAAGGCAAATCTTGGGAAGATTGGTCATTACCAGTATGACAAGGTAGTAACCTACCCGATAAGTTGGGAATCAAATGGCAACCTTGGCTGTATGTTCTGGTTCCAAACTCATGCGTGGATAGATGGGCAACGCCATACAGTCAAAGAACCCGCAACCGTATCAAGCGGTGAATACCGGGGAAGGTAGATTAAATCCGTGCAAAACCGGCGGTCAGGTTAGGGCTTAATTATAACAACTTAAGACTGCACCAGGGGCGCAGTCTCTCTTCCCTTGGTTTATTAGGCACTGTGCCCTCACCCATTCTTTTTCGTTTGATTTCTCAACAGGTTCCCAAACCGCTTATTTGAACGATATTCAGGCAAACACTATCACCCCTGCCTATATTCCCTTGCCTCCCCCCTGTGGGTTAACTAAGATGCCAGCGCGTGATACCAAATAAGTATCTGCAAAGTTCCCCGCCCAAACTTATCTTCAGGCCAGGTATTATTACACTGAGCCAGGATAGAAAAATTTAACAATGACAATATTTGGTTATCTTTATGAAATTACTAGCAGTACGCCTCGCAGTAGCGTTGTCTTTGGTTTTACCCTTCTCGGCTTCCGCAACTTTTAAAGTCGGCCTTGGAATTGACAAAGGCCTGGGAGTGACGGCACAAATCGATAATGTGCAATTATTTGCCGGAAACGACGGCGTAAGTGCTGACTATCTGTTTAAAGCGGGCAATTTCGAGCAAACAGCTCCGTTAAGTTGGTACCTTGGCGCTGGCGCGTAC
The DNA here is from genome assembly GCF_003367475.1 of Alteromonas aestuariivivens. GTDB lineage: Bacteria > Pseudomonadota > Gammaproteobacteria > Enterobacterales > Alteromonadaceae > Alteromonas > Alteromonas aestuariivivens. Next base: position 640,880 of record NZ_QRHA01000001.1, on the reverse strand, counting down.
ATGGGTGAACATGACTACGGATTGAGAATGCCATTAGGTATCAAGTTTTATTTCGCCAGAGGCTGGGAGCTGTACGGGCAACTGGCACCGCAACTGGAAATGCATGACGAGGATCACCGCCAGAATGATGACGAAATCCAATTTGGGCTAAGTAGCGCGATTGGTGTGCGTTACAGCTTCTGATGTTGCACGGGCATTGTCCGGCCTGGTGTGGCCATGCCAACGTCTCAGGCTTTTGTGAAGAACACTCACCTATCTGCCCTTCATACAACAAAGGCCCGTAACGGGCCTTTCAGACTGATGACAAACTACTGTGCTCGAAATTGCGGCGTCAAAAGTCTTCTCAAAATCCTCATTTACCATTTGTAAACTGCGGTTTTTCGGCGACTTTTTCCTCGCACTTTCTTCGCTCGCTACGTTTGTCTCCAGTCTGCAGAGTGTTTAATGTGAATAGCCAAACTTTATCAACACTCTGAAAGGCCCGTAGCGGGCCTTTGTATTTTGGTTAAGTCAAAACCGGGCTGCGGTTTAGAACATGTTACCACGCCAGCTTATACCTAACTTATACAACGAGCCAATATTGCTGAATGAACGGGCATACTTGGTTTCGTCCTGAATACCCACGTAGCTGTACTCCGTTTCAACGTTAGCATTTTGCGCTTGAGCGTATATACGCAAGTTGTTTTCGAAGGTGTAACTCATGGACAGGTCGAGGCGCCCAATGGCATCCTTAAACACCGGAATAGTCGGCGAATAAGCGATGTATTGTTCTTGACCCAACGCCAGAGCACCAGGGTCCTGCGTGTACAACTGGGGGTCCGTCACACCCAGTGAATCTCCATCATAGAAAGAATCACGGTAATTATACGCAGCTCGGAATGACCAGCCGTTTTTCTCATAGAACAGAATCAGGTTGTAACTGTTTTCCGACAGTCCAGGAACTGGTAGAGCACTTCCGGTCAGTTCATTAAAGCCAGACTTCTGTGAACTGTCCGTATAGGTGTAGTTCGCCACCATACCCAAGCCATCAAACGGCGCGGGCAGACTGCTAAACTGGGTTTGGTAGGCCAGTTCGATACCGTCAACCGTTCCGTCGCCACCATTGATTTCACGGCGCATGGAAACCAAATCGGAGCCAATGGTGACAATATCGTCATCATCAGTGTCGGATTTAGATTGTAAGGTGAAAAACTCGGTTTGCAGGAAGTCTTCCAATTCTTTATGGAAATACGCCGCAGAAATACTGGTAATTTCATCCAAATACCACTCCCAGCTCACATCAAACTGCTTCGCTTTTAAGGGCTCCAGATTTGGATTACCTTCATTACCGGTACCGCCACCGCCCTGAGGAATGCTGCGTGCGGGCGCCAGGTCGCCCGGATCAGGACGGGTAATGGTCTCTGCGTAGGCAAAGCGCACAAACATGTTCTCTGCAACATTTAGATTAATGTTGGCACTGGGCAGCACGTTGGTGTAATCATTTTCCACACTGCGACGAGTCACAACAGCAACCAGTTGCGCATCCACTGCACCGGCTTCCGTGCGCGGAATGTTGGCCGGGTTGGGCAATTCACCAGCGGCAGCTGCTCGTGCTTCTTCAGCGTCAATGTCATTGCGATCAGCGTAGTAGTAGCCCTCACTGTCTATGACAAAATCTTCACCATAACCGTCAGCAGTCACCTCGGTTTTCACCACACGGACACCGGCATTGGCACTGTATGGCAGGCCAAAAAGAGTACCGTCAAAGTCCGCCATGAAGTACACCGCCTGAGTTTCCTCAGTAATGTCATAGGGGTAGGTCAGGTTGGGTTCCCAGCGCCATGGTAGAACCGTTCTCGACTCGTTTTCAAAACCTGGGAAATAAGTGTCCAGTACCTCAGTCCACAATCCCCTGTCGTAAACTGGCTCGATAAACCCTGTGGTCACCTGGCCACTGAAATCGGTAAGGAAGTCACCGGTAGGGCGGAAGAAGCGATCCGCGAGTCCATCCAAATCTTCGTTAATCAATACCAAATCGGTGCGGTTGCCGTCTGTATCGTTACCATTACCGTTCCAGTCAATGCCGTCCGAGTTCAAATAGGCTCCACTTCGGATGGAATGGTTGTTCCAACCCGCGCCCTGCAAACGAGACTCTTCCCGATCGGTGGTAAATTCCGCCCAGCGGCCACCAAATTTAATACCAGACAAATGGTCGCCATCAATAAAGTAACTGAAATCCAGTTTAAAGCTTTGCTCCTGGGTGTTACGGTCGGTCAGCAAACCGGAGAAGTTATTCCAGTTAAACAGATCCACATTAGCCAGAGTCGCCTCTTCTGCCGGGATACCCAGTTCATTGGCAAACTTCTCCATATCGAAATAGTACTGGCCCATTTCGGTGGCATCAGTAAGATCGAACACCACATCCGGGTTGAGTCCCGATTCCATCATTTGTCCCGGGTTGTCCGGATCTGGCACAAGGAAAAGATTTCTCACACCAACGTTGTAGGAAGTATTAAGGTTGTCTCGGTACCAATCAGATTTCGACAGCGCGTACTCGGCTTCCATTAGCAAGGAATCATTGATTTGCCAGTTGGCTCCCAGGCCCTGTGCGATTTGGGTTTCTTCTATGATTTCAAAGTTGGCTGCCGCACGACCCGGCGCACCGCCGGGAAAAGCGAGGCGACCGGCGTATATGATACCGCGCTGCAGCGTACCTTCCGCCGGCGTACCGTTCTGATCAAAGAACTCGCCCTCACGGGCCTGACGTTCAAACAAATCTATCTGATAGTCATCTACCGACTGATAGCGGGCCTGACCGTTTTCCGCAAACATGATTAGACGGGCCTGGCTACGGGCGCGTTCGAATTCCTGATACGTAGTATTGCTGTAGAGTTCCAGGCTGTCGTTAACCTGCCACTGGAAGGTAAGATCCAAACCTTTCTTGTCAATAGTGTATGGGCGGTTTTCTACGTTTGCCTGACGAGGGGAGTAAACCAGAAACTCATTGGGTTCAAAAACATGATCGGCCGGTAAATTGCGGTCCTGGTTATTATGAGCGGCCCGCCAGTCAACTGCCATGCCTTCAACCTGAACATTGCGCTCTTCCGCAAACACATTAAGTAGCACACCAATTTCACCGTCGCCATCCAGTTCCCACTTGTCGGTAACGAAGCCTTTGGCTGCGTAGCCGGCATCGTCATGCAATGAATCCTGTGTGCCTTCTACCGCTGCGCTGATGGTCGGATTTTTAAAGTCCAGTGGCTGGAAGGTATTCAGCCGTACCGTTGCACCAATCGCCCCTTCCACCATATCCGCCGTGGGCGACTTAATAACTTCGATGCCTTTGAACAAAGAAGAAGATGTAGTGTTAAAGGCGTTTACACGGTTATCAGAGCCCGTTCCTACCACTGAGCGACCATTGATTTCTACCCGGTTCTGGCTCAGACCGCGAACCTGGAAGTTACCACCGGAGCCGTCGTCGGTACGCCCAATCTGGACACCAGTAATACGCTGCATGGCTTCGGCGACGTTGTCGTCAGGCAGTTTACCAATGTCTTCGGCGGAAATGGCGTCCATAATCTGGTCGGCGGCACGCTTGGCCATGATGGCGTCTGACAGAGAGCGACGAATACCGGTCACTTCAATAATTTCAACGGTTTCACTGCCGTCAGTTGCCTGAGTTTCGGTTGCTGCCTGTTCCTGGGCAAGCGCACCGGATGACAAACCAAACACCAGCAGCGACATAGACGTCGCACGCATTAGGCTGGTATTCAGGGTCAGTTTGTTGTGCATGGTTTTTGACTGCATGTTGTCACTCCCTTATATCGCTGTTCTCAAACGTCTAATCAGCGAACTGTGTGTTAGTGTGGGTTAAACAGAATGTGCTTTTTCATAACAATTAAAATATATAATACAATATAATAATTAAAGCGCAATCTATCAGACCAAAAAAATTTACCTTTTCTTTACATAGTCAAAATCGATCATCAAAAAATCATATAAATGCAGAAATAACCAACTTTGAGCGCTTCATTATGCGCAATAATGGTCAACATTTGACCATTATCATTAATAATAAAATATTATATATTCAGTTATCGGCGATGACTTTGGCCGTTAAAGAAATGGCTCGAGGTGGTTACTGAGGAACAGGTGGCTGATTTACTGCAATGATCCCACCCCATAGGTGCTGCAAAAACAGCGGGTCCTGATAGGACTCTGCGGTATGCCCCAGAGCCGTGTAAAACACCCTGCCCTTACCAATCGACAGTTCCCAGGCAAGCGGTCGAAGTGACTGTTTGGCATTCTCGTCAGAGCGTTTATAGCTGGTCTCATCCACCCAAAGCAGGGCCTGGATGGCAGGATTGAGGTACTCCAGTTCATACCACTCATCCTCTTTCAGCCAGGGATCGGGGAGGAACTCTATTGAGGGATGAGGATGGCCATCCGGATGAACCAACCCTTCCCTTACATTGGGGTGATTGGGATGGCCGATAAAACGGGCGCCCACCAACTGCCCGTACCAAGGCCACCGTTTTTCCGTGTCGGTGGCCGAATGGACACCCACAAAGCTGCCGCCGTTACTTATATAATTTTCAAACGCATGCTGTTGCTGTTCATCCAGTACATCTCCAGTGGTTAACAGGAACATCACCGTTGCATAGCGGGAAAGGTTTTGCGGATTAAAATCCGACGCATTCTCCGTGACTACCAACTGGTAGCCATAGCGGGGAGTCGACTGAGTAAGGGCAGCAACCGCTGGTTCAATTGCCTTATGGCGAAATCCTTCTGTTTTAGTAAACACTAAAATGGATTTAGTCTGCGGTGTCGCCTGACAGGCGCACAGCAAAACCACAAAGCAAAGCATGAACCTGGGCAGACATTTCATGGCAAAAACTCGCTGGCCGGAATGAACTCATTTAACGGCAGGATCTCGATATTACGATAAAAAATCTCCGCCGTTTCCGATTGCAGACCTATCAACCCAGCGCTGTGATCAAAATCAGTGGCGTAATTGACAACCACCCCGTTGAGTTTGTGAATGGCGTATTTATCTGCCATAACGATAACCTCAACCTGGTTCCATTGACCGTCCAATGCGTGATAAGGGGCATCCTTCAGTGCACGATGCTCGCCCAGGCGAATTTCCTGCGGTTTGCCTCCTTGCCAGGGTGCGACAAAGTTCTTGCCTTCATCGTCGGAAAACCACTGCATGGAAACGTTCGATGCCCAGAAGTCACCGGTGTGGTTGGTGTTAGTGGTGTGATCATAGCGAATTTGGTATTCCAGACCGAAAGGCCAGATCTTGTCGTTGTAAACATGATAGTACATCCCAGCGTCGTACTGAAACTGCCTGAAATTATTCATTATTTTTTCGCCCCATTTGTACTCGAAGCGAAAAATATAACGGCTGTATTCCGTCTGGGTATACATCAGACCATGGGTGGCACTGCCACTGTTGAGGGAAAATTTGTCCGGGTGATGACGAAATACGTGCACCATTCCATCGTGCACGCTGAACACCTTTTTAGCTTCCTCGGCATCCCCTGAGCGAATTTTGAGATCCCAGTTACTGAGGTCCTTGCCGTTGAATAGCGGCAGCCATTCGCCCTTCGGCTCAGTTGCCACAACCGACGCGGTAAACATAGATAATATCAACAGTAGGCGCTTATTAAAGTGCATGGGTTAGTCCTTATTTTTGATTAGTCTTATGATACCCGGCCGGGTTTGCCAGTTCCTGTTCCAGCGCGCGGCGGTATTTTTTTAGAATTGGTTCAAAGGCAGGAAGGCCCGCGAGGTTAATTTGTTCTAGTGGATCACTGATCATCTGGTACAGTTCCTCATCACCGTTGGCATAACGCAGATAGCGATACTGTAAATCCCTCAAAGCGTGATTGCCCTCACCGTTGGTGTTCAGGATCACACGATCCCGGGTGGCCTGTGGCTGCTTCAACATATCGGTAAGGTCCTCACCATATACATGTTCAGGTCGCCCCAGGCCTGCCAGAGAAACCACTGTCGGGTAAATGTCCTGCAGGCTGACCGGGGATTCAACCGTCTGATTTTTTTCGCGTCGCGGATCAATGATCAGCAGATTGGCGTGGTTCGCCGCTTCCCATAAGGTGATCTTGCCCTCACGGAACTTATCGCCCACGTGGTAACCGTGATCACTCCACAGCACCACTATGGTGTTATCACGACGCGGGTTACGGTCTATGGCCTCCCTGAGTACCCCCAAGGCCCGATCCGCATAGGCAATGGTAGCCAGATAGGCCTGAAACTTTGCCTTCCAGGCATTCAGATCCCCGCCCACGCCATCCAAAGTCAGACCATACTGCAGCATGTCCTGAAAGCTGCTCTTACTGACCAGGTTCTTGCCACTGTCAGCAAGATCACGGGCATCCCACTCAAGCCACGCCATTAACTCATCATCAATTGCCATCTCTTCGAGAGGAAACAAATCGTAATACTGCTGCTCCACCACCCAGGGTAAGTGGGGTGCGAAGATGCCTGCAGCCAGAAAAAACGGCTGTTCCTTAGGTAAAACAACCTGCTGAATTTGTCCGTTCACATCCTTGCGGGTGGCCTGCCCATCGACCATCAGATTGGCAATATGACTGGCGTTAAGGTAATCGTTCGACAATTCCGTCGGCACCTGTGTGACGCCAAACCGCGTGAAGGCGGGCTTACTGCCATCGTTGTGCCAGTAACGACTCAACTGTTCGGAATTGTCCTGCACAGAATCATGCTGTGAGGAAGTACCAGAATTCACTTCCACCCAATGACTCCAGGAATAAATCTGATCCGGCCAGTCACTAAAGTAACCACGATCCAGATAGCTGCGACCTTTATGAAAAACTTTGCCGATGCCGCTGGTAAAGTACCCATTCTGCTTCAGATACTGGGGCAGTGTAACTGTGTCGGTTAAGCTAGAATAAGCCCTGAAATGTCTATCATGCTGATAATAGCCAGACACATGGGGCGGCACTCCTGTTAGCAGTGCGGTGCGGGAAGGTCCGCATAAGGGCGCGGCACTGTACGCGTTGGAAAAGGTTACTCCCTGGCGGGCCAGTTCCTGCAGATTTGGAGTCAGCCGCCCAATCACGGACTGGCGAACAGAGTCATCCGGGTACACTTTGCGCAAAAAGCTGGTTTCATGATCCCCAAGAACCGTGTTGTAAACATTGAGGTCGTCTACCGCGATGAACAGAAAATTGGGTTTGTCGGTGGCGCTTTGCGATGACAGTTGCTCCTGGGAGGTTGGGCTGGCACAGCCTCCAATGACCAGACCTACAGACAATACAAAGCATTGAATACGAACTATAAAATTCACATCAACTCCTTCACAAACACACTTTTAGTGAGGCCTGAAATGCACACCGGGGCGTTAAACCCCGGTGATTTTCAGGATGAGGCGCTTAGAAGAAACGCCAGTAAATAAACAAGGTAATCCCCAGAACGGCACCGGTATGAATCACATCCCAGATATCTATACCGGCTCTCACTTCGCTTTTAAGTTCTTCCGGCATGGTCTGGAAAGTAAGGCCCTGAAGATCCTCCGTTTTGGCCTGAGGCGTAAACAGGCTGATCAGCACCATAAGTGCACACACCAGAATGAACAGGCTTACACAGATGTACAGCCAGTTGGCGTTGGCGTACCAGCCCAAAAGCGGTATGTGCGCTAACTGGTCAGCGAAGAACGACATCACCAGCCTTGCCATTCCCAGAATAAAACCAATCACCAGGCCCCAGAAACCGGCGGCTTCAGTGATTTTCTTGCTGCAAATTCCTAACAGGAACACCGCTGCAATCCCCGGAGCAATCAAAGCCTGAACCTGCTGCAGATACTCAAACAGATTGGCCGACAAAGCCAGCATAAGTGGGATCCACAGCATCCCCAGCACCACAATCACCACTGTGGCAAGCCGGCCGATGTGCAGAAGGTGTTTCTCGGACGCTTTGGGATGAAACTTCTTGTAGAAATCGATGGTAAACAGAGTCGCCGATGAGTTGAACAGGGATGCCAGTGACGACATCAGGGCGGCCAGCAAACCACCAATTACAATGCCTTTCACCCCAACCGGTAACAGCTCAGAAACCAGCGTTGCGAAGGCCGAATCGGAAGAATCGTAGGAAATCAGCCCTTTTTGCTGCAGCGCAAAGGCGATCATTCCGGGCACCAGAAAGATGAACACTGGCAACAGCTTCAGATAACCGGCGAACATGGTTCCGCGACGGGCTTCTTTTATCCCCTTGGCGGACAACACACGCTGAACAATGTACTGGTCGGTACACCAGTACCAAAAACCAATAATGAAAGAACCGAATATGACGCCCGGCCAGGGGAATTCCGGATCATCCCAGGGGCGGATAAGGTGCATGTTGGCGGCATTCAGGCGCTCTACTTCAGCCCAGCCTCCAACCTTGTCCAGGCCTACCCACAGGATCACAATGGAGCCAATCAGCAATACCGGCGTTTGCAGCACAGATGTCCACATGATGGCTTTCATGCCCCCCAAAACGGTGTAGATACCTGTCACTACCACCATACCGATGGCGGCAACCCAGAAAAAGTCAATTCCCCAGATGGTGTCGATACCCAGCAACGTCTGCAGAACCAGCGCACCGGCATACACAGTCACCGCCACTTTGGTCAACACATAGCTAATGATCGAAACGGCCGCCAGGAAGGTTCGCGTGCGTTCGGAAAAACGACGGTGCAGGAATTCAGGCATGGTGTATACGCCGGAGCTCCAGTAAAACGGCACGAAAACCCAGCCCAGTAATAAGATGATATAGGACTGCAGCTCCCAGTGCGCCAGCGCCATTCCTGACGATGCACCGGCACCGGACAGGCCAACCAAATGCTCTGAGCCAATGTTCGAGGCAAAAATCGACGCCCCTATCGTCAGCCAGGTGGCGTTGCGCCCGGCCAGAAAGTAATCGGTGGTGTCTTCCTCTTTCTGGCGCATGGAAAAATACACCACGGCGACCAACAGGGCAAAGAACCCAGCCAGCACCGCCCAGTCAACAGAACTCAGTTCAATCATAAAATACTTACCTTATTGTCATTATTCTCTAGTCACGCCCTGCTGCACCGGCAGACGGTGTCCAGCGAGGATCAGGGACATGGGCCTTATCCATGAACGTTGCAATCCGCGCCACAATCTCAGGATTCTGCCCGGCAATGTCCAGCTGTTCCTTGGGATCGTCGACCACATTGAATAGCTGGATCGGGCCGGTGTGGAACGGTGTACGAATGGCTTTGTAATCGCCATAACGCACTGCCTGAATGCCACCCATTTCGTAAAATTCGAAGTACAGCATTTCGTGTTGCTGCTGGGCTTCTTCCTGGCCGGTCACCACTGGCAGGAAAGAAACACTGTCGAGATTGGCTGGCGCCTCAACGCCTGCGGCTTCGGCGGCAGTAGCCATCAGGTCACCAAAGTAACCGATATGATCGGAAACCTTGCCGGCAGGCACAATTCCCGGCCCCCAGGCAATAAACGGCATGCGGATGCCCCCATCAGTCAGCGCCCGCTTGGTACCGCTGAACGGGCCAGACGAATTAAAGAAGTACGGATCGTTGCCGCCTTCCTCATGCGGGCCGTTATCCGAGGTGAAAATCACCAGTGTATTTTCCGCCAGGCCTTGCTGTTCGAGTGTATCCAGAATCTGTCCGACCCCTTCGTCAATACGGCTGACCATAGCCGCGTAGCCTTTGGCGGGTTCCGGCCAGTCAAGATCGGCGTATTGTCCGTAGTCATCAATTTCCATTCCGTGGGCCCAGTCGACCTTCTCAGCTTCGTTATTGGCGTGCGGGGAAGTCAATGAAACGTATAGGAAAAACGGCTTTTCTCCGGCATTCTGAATGAACTCAACCGACTCCTGATAGAACAGATCGCTTGAATTCACCTTGCGGTTTTCCGGCCTTACCACACCGCCGTGGAACGACATATAACCAAAGGGTGCAGGCTCAACAACGTTTGGCAATGGCACTTTTTCCTTGTTGCGCCACAGAAAATCCGGGTAGTGATTGTGGGCATGAACCTGGTTCAGGTAACCGAAGAAATAATCAAAGCCCTGGTCATTGGGTAGTCCGGTATTGCCATCATCCCCAAGCCCCCATTTGCCAATCAGTGCGGTTTGATATCCGGCATCCTGAAGCAACTCGGCCACAGTAAAATCATCTGGCACCAGGGTTTGAATGGTTTTGTCTGCGTTCCCTCGCACCGGTGTATGGCCCATGTGCAAACCGGTCATCAATACCGAACGGGACGGTGCACATACGGTGGTACCGGCATAAAAATCAGTAAACTTCATGCCCTGCTGGGCCATTTCGTCCAGATTGGGCGTTTGGATTTTCTGCTGTCCGTACACACCCAAATCGCCGTAACCCATATCGTCTGCCATGATCCAGACAATATTCAGCGGTTTGTCGGCAGACGTTTCTGAAGCGGGTTCGTTTATCGTCGACTGGCTGCACGCGGCAAGGCTGACTGCCCCAGCCAGCAGGCACAACCGACCTATTAAACTGTAACTGTTCATGTACTCTCCTTATTCTTCGGATGCCAGTTGACGACGCTTGCGGTCAGGGCTCATATCACTGGTACTTACCGGCCAGTTGGGATGGGGGAAATGGTTCGCGTCCATTATCGCGGCAAACTGCTGCACCAGTTGCGGATGCTCGGCAGCCACATCATGGGTCTCACCCGGGTCAACGCTGAGATCATACAGTTCGATTGGACCGGTTTTCAGCGGTAATCGAATAGCCTTCCACTTACCCTGCCGCACGGCCTGGGAAGACCCGTGCAGATGAAACTCCCAGTACAGATAGTCGTGTTGCTCTGTTTGCTCTTGCCCGAGCAATTCAGAAGCAAAGCTGATGGAATCGAGGTTGCCAGGCAACTGCCCGTTGGCCAGTTCGGCATAGGTTGCCATTACATCACCAAAGTAAGCCATGTGGTCGCTGGTGCGCCCGGAAGGTACCAGACCGGGCCCCCATGCAATGGTGGGCATACGAATGCCACCTTCGTACAAATCACGTTTGATTCCGCGCAATTCGCCGTTTGAATCGTGGAAATCCGGATCATTGCCGCCTTCTGCGTGCGGCCCGTTGTCACCGGTAAAGATTATGATGGTATTGTCTGCAATTCCCAAAGCTTCGAGCTTCTCAACCACCGCCCCCACAGAGTTGTCGATATGACGCATCATGGCTGCATACCCCTTGGCGGTTTCTGGCCAGGGTTTATCAGCGAATTCACCATAGTCCGGCACTTCAAGGCCATGGGCCCACTCCACCTGATCAGCTTCATTATTGGCGTGGGGAGAAATAAGTGAATAGAACAGGAAGAAGGGCTGATCCGAGGTCGCACTGCGCTCGATAAACGACAAGGCTTCTTCACGCAAGCGCTCGTCTACGTATTCGAAACGCTCTTCCTCGGGCGTCACGGTGCCCTCAAAATCAAATTTGTAGCAATAGGCACAATCCACTTTTTTGGGCTTGTTGTTTAACGGCACCTGTTCATCATTGCGCCAAAGGAAGTCAGTAAAATGATTGTGGGCGTGGACGTGGTTCAGAAAACCAAAGAAGTAGTCAAACCCTTGCTTATTAGGATGACCGCTGTCATTGGCCTCACCGAGTCCCCACTTTCCGACCAGTCCGGTTTGATAACCGGCATCCTTGAGCACTTCGGAAACCAGGATTTCCTCGGGTTCAAAACTGCGCCCTTTGTAAGTCTCGTTGCCTTGTTCGTCAGTCAGGGTCATAAAATTCGCGCGCACTGGTGTGCGACCGCTGTGCTGACCTGTCATCAATACGCTTCGAGAAGGAGCACAAACGGCAGAGCCTGCATAAAAATTGGTAAACCGGGTCCCCTGCGCGGCCAATTGATCCAGGTTGGGGGTACGGAAATGCAGCTGGCCATTGACTGACAGATCGTTAAAACCAATGTCATCCGCCAGAATAAAAACCAGATTCGGCTTTTCATTTAGAGAAGAAACCGTTTGCGTGCTAATTTGTTGGTTCACAGCCGACTCAGGCTCGGCGGAACAAGCCGAAAGAACGGAGGTTGCCAGCAACCATAAGCCGACCATCCGTATGCGGTTTTGCCCCATTTCAGGTGCTCCCTATATCACATCATTAAACATATCTTTAAAGATATTATATTACAATTAACTCAGCAACCATTATCTGTTACCGGAATGTAAAAAATCGGGAGTTCCAACAACTACCTGAAAGAATAACCGCGAGGCTAGCGACGCAGAGAGCGGCATACATACCTGAAGACCGCGCCCAGTCTCCCAGTACGCCGAAAACCATACGCAGCGCTAACTGAATAATACGCAAGGAGATACTAAGTTAATTACTACCCTGTGTACAGGGGAGGCGGGTGACCGTTGCGGCATGTCGGAAAGAAACTTTCTGATGCTCCTGAGAGACCCGCTTGAAAAGCCTGCAGTGAACGGGTGTTATCTGGGGCGATCACTTTGGCATCAAACCGTTAACAAATGGCTGGACGTCAGTAAAAGTATTTGTAATATTATATCTCATTTTAAATTTCCAGCGTGGGATAACGGAGTCGTCATGCAAGAAATCATCAGCCTGCAACTTACCGACTGGGGTTTTTTCTTTGCTTACTTTTTGATTATTAGTCTGGTTGGCTACCTGGCCGGCCAGCGCCAGAAATCGGCGGTTCAAACCAGCACAGAAGACTATTTTCTTGCCGGTCGCTCGCTACCCTGGTATGTGGTGGGGTCCTCCTACATTGCAGCCAACATCAGCACCGAACACTTTATTGGGCTGGTCGGGGCTGCGTTTATCTACGGCATTGCAGTCGCCACGGGTGAATGGAGTACAGTCATAGCCTTCACCTTCATGGTGTGGATCTTCATTCCCTTTTTGTTCTCCGCCAAGGTATTCACCGCACCTGAATTTCTGGAACGTCGCTTCAACCGTCAATTAAGAGTATTTTTTGCCACGGTTACGGTTATTGCCAACGTGTTTGCTTTCCTGGCCCCGGTTATCTATGGCGGAGGGCTGGCGTTGGACGCCATTCTGGATATCAACAGCCTGATGGGCTGGGAACCCGGCCCCCAAGGGCGTTATGTCGCTATTGCACTCATCGGCATCCTGGCCGGGATCTGGGCAATCTGGGGTGGGCTAAAGTCCGTCGCCTGGATGGATTTTATAACCATAATGGTGATGATCATCGGCGGTACTTCGGTGACCGTATTTGGATTACTGGCTCTGGGTGACGGAGACGTGCTGAATGGGATCAGCGTTATGCTGGAACGTAACCGCGCTGAAACGGGTATCTGGTCTAGTGCGGTCAGTCATATCAGTGAGGAAGCGATTGGAACCTCCGGTTATGACAGGCTATCTGTGATCCAGCCACTCACCCACCAACTGGTACCCTGGACCCACTGGATCCTGAGTTTCTTTTATATCGGGCTGTGGTACACAGTCATTAACCAATTTCTGATCCAGCGGGTGTTTGCGGCCCGGGACATGTACCACGCCCGAATGGGCATTACCTTCGCTGGCTACCTGAAGCTATTGTTGCCGTTTATCGTGGTAGTTCCCGGCCTGATTTACTTTGCCATGCACCCCCAGATCATACTGGGCGGCAGCAGCATCAATGACATTCGCCAAACTGCCGACCAAACCTACGTTGCGCTGGTGTCAGAGGTTATCCCACTTGGCCTCAAAGGGTTGCTGATAGCGGCACTGTTTGGAGCCATTCAGTCAACCGTAAGTGCCGTGCTGACTTCAACCTCAGCGGTGATTACTATGGATTTCTACAAGCGTTTCTACGCACCTGAGGCAGACGAAAAATCACTGGTCAAACTCGGGCGTGTCACCACCTTTGTGCTGCTGGTCAGTGCAATTGCACTGGGCATCTGGCTAAGCACGCAAAAAATCAGTTTGTTTGCCTACATTCAGGAACTCTTTACCTTCTTTGCCCCACCGTTTTCAGCGGTCTTCCTGCTAGGCACCTTTTGGAAGCGCCTTGGAGGTTCAGCGGCACTGATAACCGTCTGCAGTGGCTTTGCTTTTGGTATTGGCATTAAAGTGCTGGTCAACACCGGCTCGGCGCCGGACATTCTGATCCCGTATGCAAATCAGGGGGTCATCAATTGGTTGTTCTGTATGTTTTTGTGTGTGGCTCTGGGCAAACTGCTTGCACCTGCCCGCCCGGAACAGGTAACCGACGACCTGACTTTCAATATCCATGGTCTGAATATTCGTGAAGGACTGGGTAATCGCTGGTACAACAGCGTCACTACATGGTCAGGTCTCTGCATCCTGCTGATGCTCGGTTTTATTGGTTTATTCTCTGTCTATCTTTGATGCAAATTATTATGAAATCACATTTTAACTCTCGATTGGCCAGCACCCCGCCGATGGGCTGGAACAGCTGGGACGGGTTTTCCGTTACCATTAACGAACAAGAGATGCGTGAGAACGCAAAATTTATTGCCGAGCACCTTAAGCCTTTTGGCTGGGAATATGTGGTTCTGGATCTGGGCTGGTATGCACCCGGCGCCGATCGCTACAACTACAAGCAGGATGATATTCCGGTAGTCATCGACGAGTTCGGCCGCTTTTTGCCTTGCCCGGAGAAATTTCCCTCATCAGCAAATGGACAGGGATTAAAACCCCTCGCCGACTACGTGCACAGCCTGGGCCTTAAGTTCGGCCTGCATATAATGCGCGGCATTCCCCTGCAGGCGGTGAAGCAGAAAACCCCGGTCAAGGGCACACGGGTCACTGCTGATCAAATTGCCTACGACCGGGAAAACTGCCCCTGGTTTAACAGCATGCAAACCCTGAATTTTGCCCTGCCGCAAGCCCAGGCCTACTACGATTCTATTTTTGAACTCTACGCCCAATGGGGTGTTGACTACATCAAAGCCGACGATGTCAACGCCTGGCATGAAGTGCATAACAGTGACGGTTCCCCGACCGGAACAGGCTCCCCGTACCGGGTTGATGACATTGAAGGTATTGCCTCAGCGATCAAGTCCTGCGGGCGGGACATGTTGCTCAGCCTGTCCCCCGGTGGCCCCGAAACAACGCTCATCAATCACCTGCGAAACCACGCTAACCTGTGGCGTATTTCAGCAGATTTCTGGGATGAATGGGGATCCCTGAAAAAGCAGATGCAGCGCTGCGCAATTTGGGCACCGTTCGCCATCAGCGGACACTGGCCGGATGCGGACATGTTGCCGATTGGGTTCATGCCAAGAGGCGAATCGGGTGAGGCCAATCGCCATTCCAACTTCAACGAGGCCGAACTGCATACCCTGATGACCTTATGGTGCATCTGCCGTTCTCCGCTCATGATTGGGGGCGATCTGCCTCGCAGCCGCGCGGAGATTCTGCCGCTGCTGACTAATTCGGATGCCATCAGCGTGAACCAGCATTCCACCAACAACCACCGGCTGTTTTCCCAATCCGGCGGTGAATTCTGGTTTGCCCAGAGTACCCTTACCGATGCCGCCTATGTCGCCATACTCAATACCAACGACATACAGCACACGTTTACATTTGAATTCAGCGCCCTGCCAGGCAAACTTCGCCAGAGTGCGCAGGATGTCTGGCAACGCTACAGCGTGAGCGCCGACAATCAGCACGTAAGTGTGACTCTGGGCGCACACGATTCGGTGCTGTTGAAACTGGCCTGATATGGCCAGACCGCCTTACCGGCTCTGAAACTCCTTCCAGGCCGGTAAGGCGAAAAATTAAGTCAAAAACCCGCCGCAGCAAAAAGCTGCGGCTGCTTTTCTCAGTTGCACAGGGGGTTGTACTCAGTTAGAGGCAGAGTATCCCGGGTAGCTAATGGAGCTGCATCAAACCAGTCAAATCCGGCCCAACTGCCAGACAAGCTCCCAGTATGAAACACGCCCGCGTAAGCACCAATAAATCCACCACTGTGATTGGTACTGATAGCATCCACACTTTGGAGTTCACCAAGCGGTTGCAAACTTTGCCTGTCTTCACCGAACAGAAACTGAATGTCATCACCGGTCAGTTTTGCCCACAGCTGAACCGAGGGCTCGCGGTAATCGGCACTAGCGACAACCGTCTCAGCCAGTTGCTTGCGATCTGTGTTGTAGGCTCGTATCAGGCGAACACCGCCGACAAACCGTTCCAGCCGGTAGTGAAACCGATCGTTTTGGTACAGGGTCAGTCCTGCCGCCTCATGCTCTGCTTGCGGCTGAAAATCCAGTTGAGTGCCAAATTGCTGATAGTGTGAAGTAATGCGCTGAGCTACCAGCGCCGGATTGTCCTGCTCGGTTAACGCTACAGGCTTGGCTTTCAACAGCAACTGACCGTCACTGATACGGTAAAAATCCGATTGTGGGGTACGCAAGAAATTCCAGTGCAGCGCCAACTCGGTGCCATCAAACTCGTCTCTGTGGTTTTTTACCCACATCTCGGGTTCTAAATCCGGGCGTTGCTCACGCAAAAACACCCGCCCGAATCCGGGATTAAAAATTGGCGTGGTGCCCTGCCAGGACACCGACGTCAGAAAAGTCTCCCTGCCAAGATAATAATTGCCGTTGGAACGGGGCCTCACACCCAACATAACTGCCCACCAGTCTCCATCAGGCGTATCTACCAAATCAGCGTGGCCCAGGGTGGTAATTTGGGCGTCGTTGCCGAGGTGACGATGGGTCAGAACCGGGTTAATTTGCTGCGGTTGATAGGGACCGAGCAGCTTATCAGATTCAAACACCGTTATGGCATGTGAGTTCCAGGTTCCCCCTTCGGCAATCATCACAATGTATTTGCCATCCCGGCGATACAAATGGGGCCCTTCAGCAAAACGGGCATTCTGAGCGTGGCCGTTCAGCAAAATGGTTGGCTCACCGGTAAGATAGCCAGTCTCAAGGTCAATCGGCTGAATGTAGACTCTGTCTTCGGTTGGCCATTTACGGGGCCCGCCGATGCTTTCATCATGAGTTGTTCCCAGATAGTAGGGCTTGCCATCATCGTCCCAAAATAAAGTGGGGTCGATGCCTTTGGCGCCCTTTATCCAGACAGGTTCCGACCAGGAGCCCGCCGGATCTTTGGCGGTAACAAACAGATTGTTACTCTCATGCTCACTGTTCTGGCATTGTTTACAGGTCACCACCACGTAAAAAAGGCCGTCTTGATAGCGAATGGTTGGCGCCCAAATCCCGGAGGACGGCCGGTTTTTTACCATATTCAGTTGGGACGGGCGGTTGAGCACATGGCCTATCTGACGCCAGTTAACCAAATCCTTACTGTGGAAGATTGGGACACCGGGAAACCATTCAAACGAGGAGTTAACCAGATAAAAGTCGTCTCCAACACGCACGATGGAAGGATCAGGATGAAACCCAGGCAATACCGGATTTTCAAAGCAAACCGAAGGCAAGGTTTCATTTGCTTCAACCGGCAGCAAACATGCTGCCATTAGAGCACCAACCCCTGCCCATCGGGCCACTCTCACACAATGTCTTCCAAAACCTATCACGGCGGCAATCCTTTATTCTGGCCTTATAGTTAATATTGTATTATATATAACATATCATTAACCTTTTCAACCTGATTGCATGTGCATGCTGGCTGCGCAGAAACCACCATTGGAATAAAGATCATGAGAAGATCGCTGCTACATTTCCGGGCATGTTGGTCAGCCTGCTTGCCTTTCTGTTCGTTTTCAAAACGGAGCCGTCTGGCCTGGCTGGTCGTGGCCTTACCGTTAGCCACACAGGGGGCAGACTGGCAGCCACTGTTTAATGGCTGCGATCTTGAGGGCTGGGACGCGATTCTTATCAAGCACCACCAAGCGGACGACAGCGCAGAAAATTACTTTAAAGTGGAAAACGGCGCCATTCATGTGTACGCCGGTAAGGAAAATGGCAGTGCCCAGCCGTTTGCGGCATTGGTGAGCAAGCAGTCCTTTTCCCACTATCATCTGTCACTTGAATACCGCTGGGGTGTAGCCAAATTTCAGCCAAGGGTTGAACTTCTGCGTGATGCAGGCCTGCTCTACCACGTGCATGGCCAGGGAAGGCCCGCCTGGCCTCTGAGTGTGGAAAGTCAGATCCAGGAGGGAGAAACCGGCGATACCTATACCATTGGAACCCAGGTCAGCGCCTGGCTGGACCCGGGGAGCCATACACCGGCTGCTAACGGTCAGGTGGCACACTACAGCTACCTTCCCCACGCCGTCGAGCAACGCTGGATTGCAACCGGTGTAGCCGGGAAAATCCTGCGCATTCGACATAATCAGCCGTCTGAGGTATCTGGCTGGAACCGTCTCGAAATTATCGTCGAAGGCGATAGAGCTATTCATAGGGTCAACGGCATTACCGTAATGCAGATTGCGGATTTTCGGCGCTGGGATGATTCAACACAGCAATGGGCCCCACTCACCTCGGGCAAATTGCTGCTACAAGCTGAAGGCGCAGAGGTATTTTATCGCAACATACGAATACGCTCGCTGCCTACATCGGGGCAGTAAGCTCAGTAGCAGAAACCTGCGACACGCTTATTCACAGGCACCGGTAATGCTTTGAATTAGCCCATATAACCGGGTTATTGGAATGAAAAATCCTCACCATTCTTCGCCCTGCTCATTCAATAAGGCCGCTGCGGTGAGGAAATGCGCGGTGATCCACAAAACTGTCCATTCCTCCGAATATCCACCCCGAAAGGTGCCAGGGTCTGGCTGCGCTCCGGCCAACTTGATATTGTGTTTGCTCTGCACAAAGTTGGTGTGCTGGATCTGTTCACCCTGCTCACCGGTGGGAGCAATCAATTGCCCGCAACTGAGATACATCACCCGGGCCAGTTGTTGCAGCCTGGCATCGTTGGTCAATTGCCCCAACCGATTGAGCCAGGGGGTGGTCAGCACACCGTAAACATCCAAATGCTGGTTTTGCGGCGACACTGCCGTCCAGCCTGTGGATTTGAACCCCTGATCGGAGAGTCGCCCGGCTGGCATGGGGATGTCCCACACCACCGTGTAGCTGAGCATAACTTCCGCAGCATGCTGTGCGTATTCCAGATATTGCTGCTCACCAGTTAAATCGTAGACCGCCATGAATGCCTGAAACCCGGCCCAGGCCCCTTCCTTGTCCTCACCTTTGGCATCCAGGGTTCCGCCCCAGTAGGGTTCATCCATACTCAAATGACGCTTGGCGTAATGGTCAGCTGCCTTTACTGCCGCCAGCCCAAGCTCTTTGTTGTCAAACAGTCGTGCCCCTAATGCAAGCGGCGCTACTAAAAAACCTTCATTGGTAGACAACGGCGACCACTGAGGCTTAAGAATATTTTGCGCGTGCCATTGAGCTCCGCGTAAGAAGAATTGCTCCCATTTGGCCGTATCTAGCCCCTCAATCTGCCGGCCAGTTTCGATGGCCTTGGCAAACATATACAGCGCCTGGCCCTGCGAGACATGGTCATAATGAGACCATTTGCTATCATCAACAGCGTAACGCAAGGCAAAGCCCTGATTTGGGTCAAACGGGGCCTGGGTCAGAAAATCGAGCGCCTGACGCCCCTGCTCTATCCAGTCCTGACGTCCGTGCGCTTTACCCAGTGCGAGCAGGTAATAGCCTGGTGCATCAGACTGGCCGGCCCAGCCCATGACAATCTGGCGCCGAAACTGATGATCAAACATATTGAACCCGCTGTACCCCTCGCCCTGCATAAAGCGCTTTTCACTGAACGCCAGTTTGGCGCCGACTACTTCGTCAAAGGTCGGGTAACGGCGGGTGTCAAAGGGCTGAAAAATATCCATTGAGGTATACATGGGCAACCGGAATCCACTTCCTGGCTGGGCAAAAGTGTCAGCCTGAAGGTAGTAAGTTTTTTCAATCACATCGCCGGGCCTTACCTGCATGGTGGCGTTAGGATAGGGCGCGTTTTCCTTTTGATACAACTTGACGACGTCAGCTGTCCGGTTGAAGCCCACCGGCCCGGACAACAGGCGAATTTCACTGTGCCCGGCTGCGGTAGCGGTACCCAGCGACCACCATAAATCGGCCCGGTTACCACGCGCTACGGCAGAAGGCAGTGAATGCACCGCAGCTCCTGCGTAGTGCTCCTGCTGTGGCCATTCAAGATAGGCAAAGGGCATGGGAAAACGATGCTCTTCAAACTGCACAAACTCTCCGGCCTGCTGACTCATGTGCGCAATCCGGGATGGGTCCATTTTCTTCGCAGCCGGGTTACCGTAATACACCAGCCCGGGCAAAAATGTCTTGGCCTGCGCCGAAGGTGACTGCCAGCGTACACTCAGTACTACCTGTTCCAGGGTATGGGTCCCCTGCCACTCGAAACGTCGGATACATTTGATCCTCTGCTCCTGGGGTTGGCAACTGTCTCGCAATAACCAGTTGCCACCTTCCATCTCAAGCCGCCCTGCGTAGACGGTCCAGTCCTCATACTGACTGACTTCGCTGATTTGCGCATGCAGGAAATTAAGCTCGTCCAGACCACCGGCGTTCACGCCTACAGACCAGAAGCCTTCCCGCGGAGCCTGCAACATCGGAATGTCCTTCTGCATCAGTGTCAGACGGCCCTCTACCTGATCAAGCTGCAGTTCCGATGTACCATTGGCCCCTGCCGCAAACAGTGCAGCCCAGGTTAACAGCGCAATACGCAATTGGCTTCTGCTCATCGAAAGGTTACTCCCTGAATATTTCGCGCCTCCAACGGCTCGAGGTCCTCAAGACTCTGCAGCGGCTCACCTTCAACTGTCACATTGTCAAACACCATACCATCTATAATCTGCCCCCCGCTCAGTACATTCACTACATTCTCGTAGCTGGGTGATTTGGCAAAATGGATGTCCTTAAACGTAATATTCTGGTAAGACACCTTTTCAGATCGCGAACCCAGATAGAATAAACGATTCACCTGCGCGTCAATCACAATGTCCTCAAAATGCTTGTTGCGCACCGTGTATGCTCCGCCCGTCCGGTAAGTTCCGGCAAATACGCCCCGGTTGGCGCTTACGGTTTTCACATCGGGCCGTGGCACACCTTCAGGTGCGCCGAGCATATCCAGGCCGGTATCGACCGTGTTGTCCCACTCTCCGCGCAAAATGTTGGAGCGGCGCACATAAACGGTTGCGTCATTATCTGCTTTCAGCCCCCAGCCCAGCTGAAAGGCCGCGCCGTTGACCATACCCCAATACGAATTGTCTTCAATCAGCCCCGAACTGGCATAAGTGGCGTCGTCATTAACCCGCATAAACGAGCCTCGTTTGATATGACCGTGAACGCCATCACTGGAAAAGCGCCAGCCAAAAGTTTTGAGATTTTCATTCAGATAGGCCCAACCCACGCAAAAATGGTAAGGATGGGCCACCAGCACACCTTCAAAATAGCTGCGCGGATCATCGTCTCCCTCATTCGCCTTAAATGACAACAGGGGTCTGACCCACTCACCTTCAGGGCTGATGTAGGACGGGTAACGGTCACGCCAGCCTGGTGTAGACTTTGCGAACGGCCAGCGCGAACCTATGATCATTCCCCGGCCGGTAACCTTGAAACCCGGTTTGCGGATATCCACCCGACCGTCAATGATGGTGTTCTGGGGAATGTAAAGGCCATCCCATGGCGAGTTGGCGTCTACAAGCAGGCGATTAAGTTCATCCAAATAGGGCGACTTTTCATTGATAACCCCGGCGGGCAACACCAGAATTTTTCCTGCCGGAGGCCTGGAAGGGGGGTTCAGAAAAAACATCAGCCCATCCTGCAGGGCGTCGGTGTCTTTTTCAGGCGGGTTCACTTCCACCAGCACATGTCGGGTTACCTCATACGGGTCCAGTTCGAATTCCACCCAGTCCTGCCCGGATTGACGGCTTTGATGCATTTCCTTATAACGACTGGGTTTGAGCACCAGTTTTCGTACTTTCTGGCTGCCCAGCCATTCCACCCTAACCCGTAAACGCACGTCGGTGTCTACCTGGGCAACGTGTACAGCGGTATTCTTGTGTTTGGCGGGCAGGGTTTCCGGGTCAACGTAATCCGGCCACAGCCGATAGGTAGCCGTTTGGTGCAGTTCAGCCTGCCAGGAAGCGGGATCGGAAGCCGGTTTGACCAGCACCCGGTAGGTATCGGAAATTTCCACTCCCCGGGGGTAGTCTTGTGCCCCGGGCACAGGGGTAAATCGCTGTAGCTCCTGACTACAAAGAGGCATTGATATTAACAGGCCGACAAGGCCCATCATCAGCATCCGTTTCATGTATTTTTCTCCTGAGAGACAAGACCCATTTGAGTCAAAATTTCATTCAGACTAAGAGACTCGGCGGTACCAGGAAACGGCAAGGACTGCAGCTCCCAACGCTCAAAAAACTCGGCCGATTCAGCGGGCGCGAGGGTATAGGCAGGGCTGAGGGGCTCAAGCTCGGCAACCGAACGGCCCTTAAAATTGGTGTTGTAGTAAAGCGAGTAACGGCCTTCAGCGGGCATGACATAGTTCCCATCGGCAAACACCGGATAGCTGCCGGAAAACATCAATCCATTTGGGGTCCAGTAGTAATGCTCCGGGGCAAGTGAATCGAAACCAAATTTAAAAAAGGGCGGTTGCCCTTTAACCACCAGATAGTCATCGCTGCGCAGTATATTCGGATCTCTGGGGAGCGTAGATATGTTCCCGGCATGGTCCCGAACTACCACTCCGCCGTCAAACAGATGGCCTTTTTTGAGCGCTTTGACAAAAATTCCACCTCCCTGTGCCAACGGGCGGCTCCAGAAATGGGCTGTTTGTTCTGCCGCGCTTTCGTTGCGCATGCTGAACCGAATGGTAAGCCCACTACCCTGCTCATCGAGCTGATATTCCCGGGTGAGCCGAAGCCCGCGTTGCGGGTCATAGCTGCTGACCAGGCGAACATGGCGATCGCCCAGTATTTGCGGTTGCCAGGCTCCGTATATAAGGCGGGCACGATCAGGATGGTTCCGGGTATCTCCAACATCAAAGCGGCCACCACCGTTAAACGGTGGTGCCTGCTCACCACTGGCTAACTTTTCAGGCTGTAACTGCCAGCCATATTCACCGGGCTCCTGCTGCAACAGTTCCACATTATTGAGCGCGTAGCTGACGAGCTTGGCGCCAAAATCCGGCGCGATGTGCACCCGGGTAGAATTATTGTGTAGTTCGATTAGGTTATCGTAACCGTAGCCGCTCACTTTGCGCACGCCTTGGGGGCAACGAAACTCAATTCTTTCGGTATGCCTGAATTCAAAATTGGCTAACGTTCGCGCTGTCTCGGCAGTAAGGCATTCGCCGTTCATTCTCACATTATCAAACAGGATATCGGTTATTTTTGCCTCTTCACTGAAACCCACTATCCGGTTCACCACATCCTTCCCAGCCTTGAACTCTATATTGCGAAAGGTGACATTCTTGATGATGTGAGGCACATCATTGGGCTGCAGATTCACAAACACCTTGATGGGGTTTTCAATCACGATATTCTCGAACAGATAGTCCTTCTGAACCTTAACCTGCCCTCGTAACGCACTGCCTCTAAGATTGAACACCCCCTGGTTACGGCCGTCGTGTGGCCACTCGCCATGCAGAATGTCGACATTTCGCACCTCAACATCCTGGGTATCAATGGTGGTCCACGCCCACTGAAAGCTGCCACCGTTGGTCAGGTGCCAGATCACCAGGTTATCAATCTGCTGATGGTCCCGGTACAGCTTGATGGCATCGTCGTTGGCCCAGACAAAACTGTTGCTGATTCGGGTATTTTCATACCCCACCAACCCATCGTTATTGAAGCGCCAGCCTCCGGGTGTTTTCACCCAATGAATGTCATTGTTCTTTCCCAACAGTCGCACCGCAAAGGCCGAAGGCTGGGAAATGATGATACCTTCTACGGTTATGTCCCGGGTATCACCCGATGCCTCCACCATATGAAACTTGGTGCTGCGCTCACTGCCCTCTCCAAACATGCGCCCGTCAAGATGACCACGCCCGTACACCCGGGAACCATTGTTAGCAGCATCGTTAAAATGGATAGCCCCATGCACAACGGCGCCACCTGCAAGATAAATATTTTTAACATGACCTTTGGGGTACCAGTTCCCAATGTGATGAGCCACCGGTTCGAAGCGCACCGTATGGTAGTCTTTTGAAATCCCATTCAATCCTTCCAGGGTACAAGGGGCACAGCTGTAGACCCCGGCGGCTGTCGGCTCGGGCACATCCTGTTCCAATGGGTCGGCAAACAGCAGCAAACCATTCTTGTACCCTTGGGCCCCCATTTCCACCGAGTACTGTCCCGGCTCAAACAGGGTAAATGAGATTTCACGTTCTGACCGGCGCTGAACGCTCACGTGTTTACGGGTAGGTAAAACAGTGACAGGTCCGGACGTGTCACCAGGCAGGTTTGTACGCAGTGTTACCGTAACTTCGACCGGTGCCCCCATTGAAAAATTCGCCCATGAGATGGAGTCGTTTGCTACCGGTCTGTTGCGGTTGTTGGTTGCACCGCCGTTTGAGCGGCTCATGTACACGATCAGTGAACGGGATACCTCCCCCTGCCGGACCTCCACTTCATAGTAGTCAGAGGCTGGTAACAACTCGCTGGTGTTGCCAGCCGGATACGTCACCAGATTCCCGGTCGCTGTCGCCATAAACGGCGCGATCAATGCAGACAACCACAAGCAGGCGTAACTCAGTGTGCGCATACGTCCTCCTACTTATCCAGCAGAATATCACCGTCCTGATCGGACAGGCTGACTACCTGAATGGTTGTTCCTGAAGCCTGCGAACGATAGGTCTGGTTAAGCTCCAAAGTTACCGCTCCATTTCCCTGTGGATTGTATATAACCAGGCCATTTTCAAACTCTCGTGTCACCGCGCCATTAGGCAAAACCTGCATGGTACTCACAGGCTTACCCAGTGACGCATCCCAAAAGCCATACCAGTCGTGCATATGGTCTGGAGTGGGTAGCGGATTGGGATCGGCAAACAGTACATAACCGTCGCTATGGGTGAGGCCCAGCGTGGTCAAGGCTCGCATTGCCTGATCATCACTGCGCGCTCCCCAGGCTTCCAAAGCATTTATGGTCGGCTTACGGAAATTCTGCTCGTAATAGCTAAGCGCTTCGGCCATCGACTCCCAGCTGCACAACTTTTTGGGATTTTCCGGCGTGCGGCCGTTCGGCGCACACTCCATAAAGGCCCCGTTGATGTAATCCTGATACTGCTTACCTTTGTCGATTTCATCGTGAATGTTGACCAGAAGTAACCCTGCCTCGCCCATGTGTTCACGAACCTGCCTGACAATCGGTAGGTAGCCACTCCAGTCGAGCATTACGCCGTCGTAAACTCCGGATGCCATAACTGCTTTGGCCTGCTCCCCCAGACGTTTTTGAAAATCCGGATTTTCATAGTTGAGCATGTAATAAGGTTCCGGGCCGCCATCCCAGCCCAAGACCCGATTCCCCTGATCATCCCGTGCCCAGAAGTCGCTGTCCTCCGGTAAGTAACTGCCGGGGGCGTCGCGCCAGCGTATTTCAAACAAAGTGACCAGATTGGGATTTTTGTCGTGCAGATAGTTCAGATTCTTGCGCGCTACTGTCAGTGTTTGCCGGGTAAACCCGGTGGCCAGCCCGGGATACTGATGATCCCACTCAAGCCCAATCACCAAGCGGGTTCCAAAGCCTAACTGACTTACCGGCTCTTCCCATAACAAACTGTGCTTTGCCGCATTGTCCAAAAACTGGCGCTGCTCTGTGTCCGGAAACGCATGGGGCATGTCCAGCGGGTTCCAGGCCTGAAAAATGGCCGGGTACTGTTTATCTGCTACGCGCTCAGATATGGATTTTGGTAACACTTGCTCCGATGCATGAGCACTCTGCCCAAGCCAGGTGACCGCGTGGTAGCCTGCAATAGCGGCGCAGATTGCCACCGGCACCAAACCCATTGTTTTTTTGCCAAAGATATTCATCTTAACCTCATTAAGAAATCTGTGTTTGCCACCGGTGAAAGATGGAGCATCGATTAAATATTAAAGTGATATTATAATACTTTTAATTCGATAACAATAAAGTAACAAGTGTGCACTCAGGTTTCGTGGAAAATCAGTAAAGTGTATTAAACGGGGAGTGGGCCCGGCTCAGAGCCCGGCAGGTTTTAGGCCAAAACCAAGGCTGGTCGAAGTTGCGCTGCCAGTGGCTGACAGCGCAACATGCGTACAAAGGATTATGGAGTTTAAGAACAGTGTGATGACTGGCGGATTAAATCATTCCACCGTCGACAATAAAGTTCTGTGCCGTGCACATGCGGCTGTCGTCGGAGGCCAGAAACAGTGCCATTGCAGTAACGTTTTCTGGTTTTACAAACTCATGCAAACACTGCTCTGCCAGAATGCTTTCGCGGGTAGATTGGTCTGCCAGGTTTGTTTCAATTTGCCGCTGGGTCATTACCCACCCCGGGATCAAAGTGTTGACACGAATACCATCGTGCCCCATGTCCCGGGCAAGCCCTCGGGTTAAACCCTCTACCGCGGCTTTTGAGCTGGTATAACCGGGCATTCCACCATATCGGGCGTACCAACTGATTGAACCAAAGTTGATGATGGACCCGCCACCGGCTTCCCGCATGCCAGAATAGACTGCCTGCGCAGCAAAAAAGTAATGGCGCAAGTTCAACGCCACACGCTCATCCCAGTACTCAACGGTTACCTCACGAAAATCGTGACGTTCATCGTGGGCGGCATTGTTGAGAAGCACATTGACAGGCCCCAATTCGGCAATGACCTGTTGAATGGTTGATTGCAAAGCAGCGACATCCACCAAATCACAAGGGAAAAAAGCCAACTTGCTGTGGCTGCCATAGCGTGTGGTCAAACGGGCGTGCAACGCCTCGCCGTCATCATTTTTTCGATCCAGAAAAGCTACGTTTGCCCCCTGGCTGAAAAAGGCTTCAACCAGGTTGGCGCCAATACCCGACGCACCACCAGTAACAAGCACAACTTTGCCTTCCAGGCTAGGGTATCTATTGGTCAGATTCATTACGATTTTTAACAAACTACATAACTTTGCACATCATATTAACGTAATGACTTTAAATGTCATTAACTAAATCGACTTGAAATTAAGGGTGTCTCCATGTTAACGGGACAACAGAATCAGCCAGTCTTCGTCTGCGTTTTCCGGTGGTTTTCCCAATGAAACACGCTCGCCGCCTGACACGCGCTTAACATTACTTTGGCGCAGGACACCGCCGTTTCGAGGGTCGAACCACTGTACCTGAAAGGTGCCAGAATCGACGCTTAAATCCAGAGTAGCCTGGCCTCCCTGAGGCAAATACACCAGGTACATCTCGTTTTCAGCACCCATTGCCCAAGCAATTTTGTCGGGATGGTTCACCGCCGCACGTGCGTCAAGATTACGCATCCGCTGCAGTGGGATCTGATGCCGTTGAAAAAATCCGATGGCCGTTGCCGCGTAGTCCCAGGAGCGGTCACGACTGCGAAAATCCTCTGCCAGCAAATCGTTCTCAGGTAACCGATAACCAAAATAATACTCTACCCCGGCTCCACCTGCCATCAGGTTGCCCCACAACGTCATCTTGCGAATGTCATGCAGGTTGTACTGGCTGTCACCTTCCTTAACCCAACCGTCAAAGCCCTGATAGCCCGGGTCCGGTGGGACTCCTGCTCCGGCCGGGTTTTGCTCATCGTTTGCCACTACCCACGGCTTCCCTGCTGCTTCAGATGCATCCACCCAGCGTAAGGTCTGACGGTGTGCCGAACGCCAATGATTTTGCAGGGAAGCACCGGTCAGAACCGACTGGGCTCCAAGCAACTGAAGGTAAACCGATTCCTGCTGGGAAGGGAATGAGTGGATCACGATTAGATGGTCGTACGGGTCCAGCTCTTTAAGATAAGCTGCCATATCACGCTGCTCTTGATAGCTTTGGGTATTCTCCTCACCCAGATTCCAGTTCAGCGCCAGATGATGGCCAAAACGGGCCACCAGTTCACGTAAATACAGCTTACGCTCAATACCCAGTTTGCCTGCATCAAGGGCTTCAGGAATGATTCGCGGTTTTTTGGCCGCCCCATGACGATGATCATCACTTTCGTTTTCCTGCAGTTTGAAGTGCAGGAACAGGCCACGTTGCTGGGCATGAGTGAATACCATGTTCCACTGGTCCAGCTTGGATACATCAAAGTGCAACTTGCCGTTGCGTTCAACATACGGCCACACGTTGTCGCCATCCCCTGCCGCGTTATACGTCAGGAACGACAAGGCATTAAGCCCTTTGTCAGCCAGATAATTGAGCGCCCCTAAAAGGTTCTTGCCTTTGTCACCCTGCCAGCGCAGATCATCGGCTTTGGCATCCTTGGCATGTGGCTGCCAGGTTTTCAGCGGCAGATTGGGCTTCATACCCAGGCTGTTGTCAAAATCTTCGTAGGCCAGCAGTGTCTCGGGTGCATCGGTACCAGCTTTGATAAAATACTCACCGCTTCCAGCGTGGCGAAGGTAGCGAGCGCCAACATATTCCAGACGTCCCTTGGCCCGAAAATCCCGCCCCTGTTTATCAGTCGGTTCAACTACAAAAATACCGCTCTGGCCCTGATACGGCACTACATAATCCCCAACTGATGGCTCTATTGCAGCGTTTTCTCCCCGCACAAAGGAAACCCTGTAGAACCAGCGCCCGGCTTTGTCAGGGGACAAATGAGCCCGCCACAAAGTACCGGATTGAGCTGAACTCTCAGCAGCGTTGCCATCAGCGGCAAAGTAGCCGGGTACCGTGTAGCTCGGAACTCCAGACTCATGGCTGAAGGTTACTGACATCCGGTAATCCAGAAACGGGTTTGGTGTCAGGTCCATTTCGTGGGCAAACGGGCCACTCAGGTTAAGCGTGACCGGGTGCCACTGCTTCAATTCGCCGCTGATGGTCACTTCGCCGTTTCCATCGTCCATTCTGGGCAGCTGCAATTGCGGGCCTGCTTCGATTTCCTGTTGGGTACGTATAGTCTGGTAGCTTACGCTCTCTTTGCCCGGGTCCTTGTCCAAGGGTACAAAACGCAGCTTGTCCCACAGAGCACGGCTGAATCGCTCGCCATCGAGCGTGTCATTTTCAGCTCGCAGCGTGAAGCGCTCACCCTCATTAATTTCTACCGAACGGAAATGAGCCACAAACCGGTCACCTACCTGGGTGGTTTCGACTGCCACAGGAACCGTAAATTGCCCAACCAACCGGTCAGCAATTTTGAGGGTAAAATAGCTCTGCCCGCTCGGCTCTCCCACCGTATGCAAATATATGTCAAACCGACCATTTCCGGCCGGAACCACAGACTCGATAGCAGCATGGTGCCGCTGATCCGGAGCTACGCCGATTCGCCCCTGGTCCATAGTATGAAAACCACTGCCCTGAACCATTAAATCAGTTGCTTGTACGGTGAAGTCCCCGCTATCAGGAACTGCAGCCTTTGCCGCAGTAAAAATTGAACTGCAAAAAATCAGACTGACAATCAGCTTGGTCATCAGGGCAACTCTCAATGAATTAACAAATGGGTAACCAGTTTTTCAAATTTCATTTTGTAATACAATATTTTTATTTTACAATCAGCACCAATTATGATGACAGGTATGGGGAATCCAATATTCACCCGTGGCACCAAGGCAGTCATTAATAACCACAGGAATCTGACATGAAAACATTGATGTTACTGATTGCAGGCACACTGCTTACCTTGTCGGCCCTCGCCAACCCACCTCCGCCCAACATCCTGATGATATCAGTCGATGATCTGAACCACTGGGTAGGTCACCTGGGGCGCAATAATCAGGTCAGAACGCCCAATATTGACAAGCTGGCTGAACGTGGCATGAGCTTTCACCGAGCCTATGCGCCATCTGCCATTTGTAATGCCACCCGAACGGCCATGATGAGCGGCATGCGCCCGAGCACTACCGGGGTGTATGAAAATGGCCGGGACTGGCGCTCCATTATCGGGCCTAATCGTTCTTTGCCAGCGTTTTTCAAACAACAGGGCTATACCGTACTTGGCGGTGGCAAAATTTTCCACAATGACAAGGTGATCCGCCCGCAGGAGTGGGACAACTACTTTACCCGCAGCCAAATCAAGCACCCCTACCAGTTAGAAGGACAGGATCTCGCAGATGCACAACTGGCAAACCAGAGCCGCACCAAACGCTATACCGTCGGCGAGATGAGCATTGCGGAAGTCAATGAAGGCGACGATGCTGTGTGGGATTACCATGTCGCCCGTTGGGCTGCAGAGCAAGTTGGACTTGAGCACGACAAACCGTTTTTTATCGCCGCCGGTATTTTTCGCCCGCACCTGCCCTGGCATGTACCCAAAAAATATTTTGACATGTACCCGCTCGAATCTATTGAGTTGCCTCCTTATCTTGAGGACGACCTGGATGACCTGCCTTATCCGCCCAGCAATGCGAGCGAGCACGACATGGTGTTGGAGCAGGATGGCTGGAAGCAGGCCATTCGCGGATATCTGGCTGCCATCACCTACGCGGATGTGCAGGTTGGGCGAATTCTGGATGCACTGTTCAATGGCCCAAACAAAGACAACACCATTGTGGTGCTTTGGGGCGACCATGGCTGGCATCTGGGTGAGAAACACCGCTGGCGCAAATTCGCCCTGTGGGAAGAATCCACCCGTACTCCCTACATTTGGTATGTGCCGGGTGTAACCCAGGCCAATTCATCCACGCAGACCGCAGTGGATCTGCAGAGCCTTTGGCCAACCCTGTCAGAACTCACCGGCAAGGCAGCTCCAGACTTTGTTGAAGGGCACAGTATTGTGGATTTGATGAAGACACCAGACAAAGAATGGCGCATACCAGCCATCACCACACAGGGTTACAACAACCATGCTGTGCGCTATGGCCCTTATCGCTATATTCGTTACGACAAAGGTGGGGAAGAATTTTATGATCACAGCTCAGACCCGTACGAGTGGCATAACCTGGCAGGCAGTGCTGAACAGCGGCCCCAAATGGATGAATTTCGCGCTTGGTTACCCCAGGTCAACCGGCAGAATGAAGAGGGCCAAAGCCTGTTTGGCGGCGAACAGCGTTACAGCGGCCTGAAGCCCACCGGCCTGACAAAAGGAGAGGATTCAGGCAAAACCGACTAAGCCACGGTTAAGTGACTTTTTACTGAACCTCCGTGAGATTCATTGCAGTGTCATAACACTATCCGGGAAACGCGCTATTCTTTTTGCTGTGTTCTCCCGGATACTCAAGGCACCTGCCCCATGAACGCTTACGACCCGAATTTTCTTGACGGATTTAACCTGCCACTGCCTTCCTTTGCCCCGCATCTTCAAGCTGACATTGTTGAGGACCTCGATCTTACCGGTGCCATCATCGCTGATTACGTCCACTATTCACTGGCAATGAACGGTGCCGAAGAGCGCCGCTCACCGGTATTTGTAGCCCTCAACATCGACCAGAATCTGCTGAAAAAAACCAACAGAACGGACCGATGGCGCATTGACCCAAGGATCGCGCCAGAGTTTCAGCTCGACAATGCCTATTACCGCAATAACGACTGGGATCGCGGCCATATGGCCAGACGAACCTCGGCAGCCTGGGGGGCTAATACCCCGGAAGCCCAACGAGCGTCCAACGAAACCTTTTACTACACCAATGCCTGCCTGCAACACGCAAACCTGAACCAGGACGAGTGGCTTGGCCTGGAAGACTGGGTTTACGCACTGGAGCTCGACAAAGACGGTAAAATCACCTCCTATTCAGGCCCTTTCTATGCTGACTACGATCGTTCCGTACACCCCAGTGGTCAGCCTCTGGCACTGGTACCTGCGGGCTTCTTCAAAATCGTCTGCTTTGTCAACAAGCAGGACAAACTGGAAGTTCGGGCTTTTATCATTTATCAGGATGAAAAAGCACTGGCCGACAAATCTGGCCGAAAAAAATACAACAACCAGGTTTACCAAACCACAGTGGCACAAATTGAGGAGCTGACAGGCCTGCAGTTTGAACCTGAGGTATACCACGCAAACCCCATGAAACATTGCACCAGGCCAACCAACACCACATCGGAAAGAACCGTAAACGGTGAACCGGTGCTGGTTCCGGAAATGATTGAGGTTGCCAAACCTTCAGACATACAAAACGAGATTTCCGCCAGGCAAACCATTAAGGACGATGTTGTGGATATTTTCATCAGCGCCGCACTGGTAAACCCCAGGGGTAAAGACAGGGGCAACGAATGGATAGCGCTAATCAACCTCGGAGCCGAGGATGTGGACCTTACCAACTGGACACTTACAGACAACCAGGACCATCCTGTTGCGGTTGGCAATGTTACCCTGGCCCCCGGCGAATCGGTTGTTATTAAGCAACTGGGCAAGATCCAGTTGGGCAACAACGGGGATGTGATCAAGCTGTATGACGATCAGGGAGCCAGAATTGACTGGGTTAATTACACCGACAAGATGGTAAAACCCGGAGTCCCGGTGTTGTTTCTCTCGCCCCGGGACACCCTTGACCTCAGAGTCTGAAGTCAGTTTCCCTGGCTCGACAGGCAACGGCCAGACACATTTAGCTCCGGCCTAGGCCCGACATTAACAGTAACATCAGTACAAACACCACACCTTGAAACAATACATAACGCATACTTTTCATGTTTCACTCCTTGATGACAATTAAGCCGCACTCTGTGCGGCTTAACCAGTCGACGGCCTGTCAAATCAGGGCTGATATTCAAACCAGTCGAATTCCGCATGACTCGAAGACGTCACACCGTTAGCACTGGCGTACATACCAACCATCGGGCCGTTGAAACCACCAGCGCTGTCATCGCTGGTATAACTGGCGTCAACATTTTCAGCCATTACTTTTAGTGCAGATTCAGATTCTCCCACATAAAAAGTCAATGCATTGCCGGTGTCTTCGACCTTAATCACCGCATCAGCCGGTTTGTAGGGAATGCTGGCCAGAACGTTTACCTCGCCATCATTTACGGCGGTCAACTCCAACGAATTGGCCTTTTTTGCCACGCTGTAGTAATGCTGGTAATCGCGGTAAATCACCAGCCCCGCTTCCTCATTTGCGTTTTCAGAGCTGAATTTCATCTTCAGCGAAGCCGTATACTGGGGATGCTGGATCCGTCTCACCAGCATTGCTGGCTGCTGAAATTCCTGCCCCAGCTGATCGGGTTTCAGGGTGATGCTCAACATACCGTTATTCGCCTCAGCCCAATCCTGCGACTGCGCGCGTAATCGATTGTACTCTTTGCGCAAACCAGCCTGGTCAAAGTCATCTCTGGCTGACTTGGTATCAAGCGGAGTCCAAGGCAGATTAGGACGAACTTCTTCCAGTTGCAGTAAACCTACCCCTGGATTAAACACCGGCCAGCCATCTTCCCAGCTGACCGGAGTCAGAAACGATTCTCTTGCCAGGGGAGACAAACCGTCAAACCGACGCTTACCCAGCATTACCGCATACCAGTCACCATTCTGGGTTTCTATCATGTCTGCATGGCCCGTAGAATGGATGGCACTGTTGGAACCCAGATGACGATGAGTCAGCAAAGGGTTCTTGTAATTTGCAACGTAGGGGCCGGTTACCGATTCGCTGCGGAAAATGGTGACCGCGTGGTCCTCTCCGGTTCCACCTTCCGCCACCATCAGGTAGTAATAGCCATCTCGTTTGTAGATATGCGGCCCTTCAGTCCAGCGGGCATTCACAGCATGGCCGTAGGTAAGCTGCTTTTTGCTGCCGAGCAGCTTGCCGGTTTCCAGATCAATTTCCTGGATCCAGATCCCGTTTGCGTTTATCCAGTCGGCTTTGCTTTTATCCAGGATCCCGGTTCCAGTGTAATAAACTTTTCCGTCATCATCCCAGAACAGTGAAGGATCGATTCCACGATCCCCTTCTATCCAGACTGGCGCACTCCACTCCCCCGCCGGGTCCTGGGTTTTTACATAAAAATTGTCGCCACACTTTACACAGGTGGTGATCATGTAATACCAGCCATCGTGATAACGCAATGTGGGGGCGTAAATACCGCGGCTTTTTTCAACCTCATTGAGGGCCGACAAATATTCCGGTTTTGAAACCGCATAATTGATGAGTTCCCAATTGACCAAATCCTTGCTGTGAAAAATTGGCACAGCCGGAAACCATTCAAAACTGGAAGTAGCCAGATAGTAATCATCGCCGACCCGAGTAACGGAAGGATCGGGGTGGAAACCAGGAAGAATCGGGTTGCTGAAAGTTTTTTGCACGTCGGTTTCCGCGCTGTTGCCCAGCGCCGATGCACTCGTCAAAGCCCCAGCGACAATAACCATGGTTGCCAATAATCTCATTAAATACCTCCGTATTCGGTTTACGTCAGCCGGAAATGTGGGGGATAAACTCCACCCAGCCCGGTTTGACTGATATCAAGTTCAAATAATTTTCCGGCATCGGGAAACGCCTGTTTTTCCGATGACGACATTTTCAGAGTCGACGTTGTCACATACAACCGGCCCGGACTGCTGGCAACAAAGGATGTATTGGTCACATAGGGCGCGGGAAGTGCAATCCGCAGGTCCGGTGTTCCATCAGGCTGAAATCGAACAATACCGCCGCCTCCCCACTGAGCCACCCACAATCCGCCCTGATCATCCACGGTGAGGCCATCGGGGTAGCCCATTGTTTCGGAAAATCGGGCAAATACTCTTTTACCTGTAATATCGCCCTGCTCTGTTATGTCAAAGACGTAAATCAGCCGCTCGGTTGAGCTGGCGTGAAACAGACGGTTGGTTCGCGCACAGTGCGCCGGGCCGTTGGTGACTGTATAACCGGTATCTTTTATCTCAGGCGACTTTCCACGCCCAAGAAAGTACAGACTTCCAGTGGGTTTTTCCTCATTGTCATCCATTGAGCCAAACCAAAGGTTTCCGTAGTGGTCGACAGTGGCATCATTGAGGCGGTTGTGCCCAGGTTCGTCCGCGAGCCTGCACCAGGGTTTGCTTTCGCTGCTGTGGGTATCCAACAAACAGAGCCGGGATTGAAAACCTGCGAGCAACTGTTCAGATTCGGTTTCCACCACCCAGCACAGGCGCTCAGCTGTAGCCAATGTTTCAATGCGCTGGGACGCCAGGTCCATCCAGTGCAATTTGTTTCCAAAAATATCAACCCAATAGAGGCGCTGATGGCTACGATGATAATACGGATTTTCTCCCAGAAGGCAGGCGTTACCCAGGGCTCGAATGGGGACTTCCCAATGTGTAAACTGACTCATATCTTTTTAATAAAATACTGCGGCTATACCGGCCAAAAAGGCGACGGTCAGGATCAGAGGTCGTATGATATTGCCATCTATCCTGCGATTAACAAACCGTGAAAGCCACCAGCCGAACAGCACCGCAGGTGCACAAAGTAAAAAATTAATCAGATCATCGGTGGTAGCGTATCCTGAAACCGCCAGCCCCAGGGCACCGGCTGCATTGATGTAGATAAAGAAAACACTGAGATTGGCCTTAATGGTGTTACGGGATTCCTGTTGGTACAACAAACCCATCGGCGCCCCTCCGGCTGACGTAAGCGTCCCCATTACTCCCGACAAAGCCCCCACCCAAGCACTGGCCTGGTTGGTGACTTTGGGGCGAATTCCAATCAGAGAAAGCAGTACGGCAACAATGATTATGCAGCCAAACAAAAAACGATAGGTCTGATGGTCAATATAGACCATCGCAACACTTGCCAGAACTACGCCCGCCGTACCTCCGAGAATGGCATAACTGACCTGGCGTTTTTCAACGTGCTGATGGTGCCGCCACGCAATAATCAGAGTAATCAGCAGTGCATTAAGTATCATGGGCACCGGCACCAATTCGGGAGACAGGTGCAACAAAATGGGTGCACAGAGTAACCCAAGCCCAAATCCAATGGTATTCTGTAGTACTGCGCCCAGTATGAGAAGCAGATAAATACTTGCCCACTCTAGCAAAATCGTTGCTCACTTGTTTTTATTGTTAACCAGATGCGGGTCAATCCGCCTTTACTTAATGTATTATAATATCATTAATATTGTCAATGTTTTGTAAATGTCTGAGTGGAATGAGTTTAATACTATTGACTGCCTTATGCTTGAGCGCCCGACAAAGGCGCGTCAGCAGTGGGTTGAGATCCAGCCAGTTAGCCATTCCGGCCCCCCAGAGATTCCGCCCAGATATTGGGTTTAAACGCGGCAAGCCGTTTCTTCACCTCAATAAATTCGGCCTTATCTGCCAGATTGCGGAATTCGTGAGGGTCAAGTTGCAAGTCATAAAGCTCCTCGCTGCCATCGGGGTACTGGATATAACGGTAACGATAGTCCCTGGCTGAATATACGTTTTCCCCATAGGTGGTGATTGCCGGGCGGGCCCACAGTTGTCTCGGCTTTTCCAGCAACGGCCGAAGGCTTTCACCATCAAGCTTGTGAGCCGGACCAGCGAGCCCAGTGTAGTCCAGAATAGTCGGGTAAAAATCAATGTTGCTGACAGGCTGAAGCACGTGCTGCCCTGCATTATGATGGCCGGGTAAACGAATTAGCGCGGGGATATGAGCGGAGCGTTCCCAGACTGTTGCCTTTTCGAAGTGATTTTTTTCTCCGAGATGAAAACCGTTGTCAGACCAAAACAGCACCAGGGTGTTGTTGGCGTAGGCACTGTTGTCCAAGGCTTCAATCACTCTGCCCACATTCCAGTCAGCAAAGGAAGTCGCAGCCAGATAACCGTGGAGAATACGCCGCCAGTTGTCAGTGTTGGCAGCGCCCGAACTTTGCCAGCGTTGTCCCCAAATCTGGCTGAGTTTATGGCCATAATACGGCACATCATCCAGATCTTCGCTTCTATAACCGGTTGGAAGCTGAATCTTTGCCGGATCATACAAATCAAAGAAGCGTTTGGGTGCAGTAAAGGGCGTGTGGGGGCGCCACAGACCATATACGGCCATAAATGGTTTTTCATGTGACTGCTGAAAAAAATCAATCAGTCGATTTGCGTTAACAACGTCGGGAAAGTCCTCATCCGGCCCGGACCACTCCTGAACACCCCAGAATTTTGCCCCCACGGTATCCGCCGGCTCGTCCCGACCCGCAATGCGGTGGGCTTCCTCGGGATAAGGGCCAAATCCACCATGGAAAGGCGCATTATCCCAGACGTTGGCTTCTCTGCCCTCGTTCAGTTTGGCGTGAAACAGCTTTCCGGCCCCCAACGTCATGTAACCGTTGCGCTTAAACAGTTCCGGCAAGGTTTCTGTAGTTTGCAAACGTCCCTGTCGCCAGGGATCCGCGCCGTTCAGGTACGCACCGGTTGAGTGAGGATAAAGGCCGCTAAAAAACGCTGCCCGGGAAGGACCACATACGGGGCTGGCAGTGTAGGCATGATCGAGAATCAGCGACTGGCGAGCCAGCGCATCCAGTGATGGCGTCACTACCCCTGGATATAACTGATTAAAACTCCAGTCGTTTTGGTCATCCGTAATGATGACAACCACGTTTAAAGGTTGAGCCCCGGCCGATATCGAAAGCAACATGAAGATGGCGGCCAGTACACCACCAAAAGCGGCATTGTGGCCTTCAGGCCTCGGCCCCCTCCGACTGGACAGGGCCAAGCCGTTAACAATGTGCGGCCAGGCTGCCGCCGCTGGAACTGGTATGCTGCGAACAGGCTCCACTTTCTTCTCCTTGATGCACTTCGATCACGGTTGTTCCACCAACAAGTCTCGCTCGCTAACGGAAGTCACCTGCCAACGCTATTCCCGCAGACGGGAAGAAAGCAAAAGCACCGCAACCCAATTCCGGTCAATCGTGAATTTGTAATATAATAATTATTAAAGTGCAAGTCACAAACCCAACATATCGCTAACATCTGATGACTACGAATTTTTGCGCGGGTGTGTGATAAAGAAAGTGGGCGTCAGGCCCAAGGCACCAGGATGCGCTTTTATGCCAGCGCTTCCAGGGCCTCATTCAGCTGATTGACAGGAATAACCTGCATGCCAGGTATGGGTTGTTTGGGAGCATTTGCTTTGGGCACGATGGCCTTTTTGAAACCATGCTTAGCGGCCTCACTGATGCGTTCCGTACCGTTGGGAACCGGGCGGATTTCACCGGCCAGGCCAACTTCGCCGAACACGATCAGGTCCCTGGGCAGTGACTGGTTGCGAAAACTGGACACCATTGCCAGCAATAGCGCCAGGTCTGCGCTGGTCTCGGCCACACGCACACCACCCACCACGTTGACAAACACGTCCTGATCATTCATTTGAACGTTACCGTGGCGGTGCAGCACCGCCAGCAGCATGGCGAGACGGTTTTGCTCCAGCCCAACTGCAATGCGGCGGGGGTTTGCCATTTGCGAATAATCCACCAGCGCCTGGATTTCCACCAGCAATGGCCTGGTGCCTTCCCAAATAACCATCACGCTTGAGCCGGGTGCCTGATGCTCGCCGCGACTCAGAAATATCGCCGACGGATTACTGACTTCCTTCAGGCCCCGCTCCGTCATCCCAAATACCCCAAGCTCATTCACCGCGCCAAAGCGGTTTTTGTTGCTGCGCAAGGTGCGAAATCGGCTGTCGCTTTCCCCTTCCAGCAGCATTGAGCAGTCAATGCAGTGTTCAAGAACTTTGGGGCCAGCCAGGTTACCTTCCTTAGTGACATGGCCAACCAAAAACATCGCAATGTGATTCTGCTTGGCAAAACGGGTCAGATAGGCTGCACTTTCCCTTACCTGCGATACACTGCCGGGTGCGGACTGCACATCAGCAACATGCATGACCTGTATTGAGTCGATCACCATGATTTTTGGGGATTTGGTCAGCGCCAGCTGACAAATGGTTTCCACATTGGTTTCCGCCAGCATCATCAGTTTGTCGTCCGGCAAACCCAGTCGGCGGGCACGCATGGCAACCTGTTGCAACGATTCCTCACCAGTGACATACAGTGCACTGTGCCCCTCGGCCAAATGGCACATCACCTGCAAAAGGAGTGTACTTTTCCCTGCCCCGGGGGAGCCTCCGATGAGCATGGCTGATCCTGGAACGATCCCACCACCCAATACTCTGTCCAGCTCCTTTAAGCTGGAACTGAAACGGGGCAAAGCCGCAAGATCTATGGTGTTCAGTGTCTCAATCTTCGCGCTGGTTTGCCCTGCATATCCGGACAGCCCGCTTTTGGCAGCCGTTGCTGGACTTACCACATACTCCGAAATGGTATTCCAGGCTTTGCATTCACTGCATTGCCCCTGCCAGCGCGGAAATTCTGCACCACAGTCCGAGCACACGTAAGCGGTTTTGCGTTTTGCCATAATCGTTTAAAAATTGTAAATTGCTGAAAGTTGGGTATTCTACACTTCTACCAGAACGAGTTCATGCTGTTCTCACACAACAGTTTTCCCTGGTTACTAAATCCACAGTTGGTTTGGTCGATAACAGTTAAATGGGTGTTGATTGGGGTTTGTCCCCCTCCAATTAGAGATGTCATGAGTCACGACCTGCAGCAGTACGCAGCGATCATCGAGAAACTGAAGTCTGTGGTGAAGGAACCGGAATTTGATCAGGTTCTCACCCAACTGACCACAGATTTGCCTCGTGAAAAGCGCTTTCTGATTAAAATGGAACTTAAGCGTCTGGCCCGCCCCTGCATGCGTTCCGTTGACCTGCGAGGCCAGGTGGACGGAGACTGTCAGTTATACGAACATCAGGGCATTCGTCATTATCTGGATGCTGTCGCCCTTGAGGTTTTTGAACAACAGATTCGGCTGTTTGGCTATTACTGCTTTGGTGTCTATGAAGCCATGCAACACACCGAAAACAATTTTCGGGTAATGCGTGATAAAGCACTGGAAACGGAAGAAACCAAAAATCCGGATAGAACTGCAGCTACCCTCGAACGCTATGACGTACCCCAGCTCAACATGCTGGATTACGCTACACGTCAGCACGAACGTATGAACTTTGCCGTCAGCATTGAGGTGGTGAGCGAGGGCGGGGTCAAGGTGCGG
Organism: Alteromonas aestuariivivens; assembly: GCF_003367475.1. Lineage (GTDB taxonomy): Bacteria > Pseudomonadota > Gammaproteobacteria > Enterobacterales > Alteromonadaceae > Alteromonas > Alteromonas aestuariivivens. Next base: position 600,891 of record NZ_QRHA01000001.1, on the reverse strand, counting down.
GGTAACACCGTGGACATTTCCACCAGCGGCCTGAGGATAAAAACGGGCCAACATCATCTGTTTCAGCCCGGCGAACACGTGCAAATTCTGTTTCGTGGCCTTGAAGATGAGTTCTCCCTCGACAAAAAAAATGGCATTGTCTATCAGGTGATAAAAATCATTCCTGGGGAAGACGTCCAGTACCTGCAATTAAAGCGGGCCACTGAGTTCGCCAATGGTCCGTTTGATCGCTTTCTGGAAAACTTTATCCATGGCAACAAGCGGCGCTACAAGGTCAATATTTCTAACACCATCGAGGCCATCGTCAATAAATCGATGGAACAGTGTTTTTCGCCGCTCTCACCAGAACTACCGGTGTTCATTGACGACACTGACGGAACCTTGTCGCCCCGGTTTGCCATGTACAACACTGTTAACCGCGACATTCTCTCTTACTGGAGCGATGAAACCGAGGAACTCCGGCTGGGTTATCTGCTGAATCCAAATAGATTACTGTGGCTTAAAAAGCGCCCTGAAGGACAACGTCAGACCTTTGTTTACTGCTTCAGCCATCTGCAAAACGAAAAGACCTATTTTTACTCTGCCACCAGCGAAGAGCTTATACAAAAGGATATCCTCAAAAAGGTCTTTCTTGGGTTTGGCTCGCGCAAAGCCAGCTGGCGAGTATTTAAGCTGTCAATGACCGAAATGCAGCCTGAACAGGCCCACAGCCCCCTCTCCATTCCCGATTCTGTGGGCAACAAAATCAAACGGCAGAATTCACCACCATCCCCCCGACTGATGTCCCGGCTTAAAAACCTGGGTTTAATTGTACACATTTGCGATGTAACCAGCGAAGAAGGTCAGGAGCGCTACTCAGAAAACAAATTTAACCGCTCCAGCCTCAGTCATCTGCGCCTTTTTGGTCACCCACGCAACCGACCTCCGGTCAAGATTGAAACTTTTCGCTATAAATTTGAAGATCAGCGGCTGGAAACCCGTTACCTGCTGCGTTCAAAAATCACCCTGGAGGCGCTTGAAAGCGGGCAGAAACTCGGAGGGATCAGTGAAGACATTTCCATCAGCGGGCTGAGAATTGAATTAAACGGCGAATACCGCGGTGACATTGACAGCCAGGTCGCCATCGGTTTTCCCGCCCTTCAGGCCATGACGCAGCAGCACCAAATCATGGACATGCAATATCAGGTTGTCCATTACAACCGGGATAAAAACATTCTGCACCTTAAAGCCGTTCCGGGTAATGCAGGCCAGAGCGCAAGGCACTTCTTCGAAACGCTTATCAAGCAGAATCGAGGTGCATTGAAACCTTACCCCGATGAAGAGGAAATTCCGGGTATGGGCCACGCCTTGCGATGTATCAATGCGCGCAATACCCCTTCAGTAGCGTTCGCCATGAGCAAATCCGGCCGCCATTATGAGCCTCAGGGAGGCATTGTCGGCCAGCATGAAACGAGACTGCGACGGTTGCTCAGCCACTTTTCCGAACCCGGCAGAATGAACCTGGAATTTATGTATCGTGACCGTAACCTGGACGCGCCCTTTATTCAGCAAGGGGTTAAACAGGTGCGTACGGAACACCAGGTAGTACGCCGTGAAGTATTTATTGCCTTTGACCCTTCACAGAAAGAAAGCCGGCTGGCGATAATGCCAAGATTTACCCAGCGTTTTCTTTCTGACGACCTAAAACAGAATTTTATCCGCGAGGCATTGCATCGGGGAAATTTTGTTGCCTTGCACGTCGTTCTGGCCACAACCGGAAAACCCGATTTGGAAATGCTGCTGACAGAAATCAATTACGTCAGCGTTTACGCCATTCACAGGGCCAAAGAACTGGAAGAAAAACTCTGGAGCATTGCAGCCTGTGCGCATCTGGTGGACATCACGGATGAGGTACTCATGCGCTACCGCTACGACAGCCAGACCATTCAGCGCAATCGCAAACTTGCGGGTACATCGGACACCGAAATACTGCCACAAATCACCGGCGCAGACGCCTGACTTCGCCGGTCAGCAGTTGAGGTAGTAAAGCAAGCCCTGCAATCCTGTATATCGAATGGCGACATCGGCCTTTTCATTCACTATGGGTTTGGCGTGACAGGCCACTCCAAGCCGGGCGGTTTCCATCATCAGCAAATCGTTCGCGCCATCGCCCATTGCAATAGTCTGGGAATCAGCAATCTGCCATTTCTGCTGTAATTCCTGCACCGTTAAAGCTTTAACCTTAGCGTCAACAATGTTTCCAAGTACCCGGCCGGTCAGATTGCCATCCTGCACTTCCAGAGTATTGGAACGGGCTTCATCCAGGCCGAGACGCAGGCACAGATAATCGGCAAAATAGGTAAAACCGCCTGAGGCGATGGCCACCCGCCAGTTGTGCTGTTTGAGTACAGCTATCAGCGTGGCGACACCGGGCATCAATGGGATTTGGTTACGGATCTGTTCAAGCTGGGCCACAGGTACGCCTTTCAGACACGCCACCCTGGAAATCAAACTCTCGCTGAACGCAAGTTCTCCACGCATGGCTTGCGCTGTAACCGCAGCAACCTGCTCACCCAGGCCGGCCAGTTTGGCAATTTCGTCAATGCATTCAATTTGGATCACGGTCGAATCCATGTCCATAACCAGCAGGCCCGGCTCTGTTAGCAAAGGAGAATCATTCACCACTGCAATATCAGCGTGATAGGTTTCCGCTACGCTTCCGAGCGCCTGTTGCAAACCGCCCTTTCGGGTCTGCCTTACCGGGGCGCTCACCACAGTATCGCCAAATCTCTCGCTGAATGGATGTTTAACCAGTGGACCGGCCACGCACCAGGATTGCAGAGCAGTGAAAATCCCCTCGAGTTGATGCAGGGTAAGTGCCTGCGCCGCAACCACAATACGAGGCATTGAGCCTTTTTCTTCAACGCGGGGCTGAACCATCCAGCCCTGCGCCGTGAAGCTTAAGGATTCATCTTCACGTTGCAGTAATCCGGATAAAAAAGACGCACTATGATACGAGGGAGCAGCACTATCAATCTTGGTCACAGCGATTTGGTTTCCATTTACATCAAAATTACCCGCCATCCTAACGAATCTTTTCCGCTTGGGAAATAACCCCTTGGCAATAATCACCAATTCACTTAAGGTGAAGAGAGTCAAGGCATTCCTGATCCCTATCACTGTATAGTATGGTGCACAGTAAATCTGACACGACGACAATGACGCAGGCCCCTGGCATCAGTTCAGCGGAAGCCAGTGCGGACGAGCGACGAAATTTGATCTCGGCCACTCACAGTGGCTACCGGGCGGTAAAACGCATCTTTCACACCGTAGTGCTAATCCTGACCTCTGTATTAATGGCGTATGCGTTGCTTATGTACCAGCAACAACAAAGCAACTGGCTGGAATTTGAATCAAAGCAAACCGGCCAGATCCTGGCCAGTCAGTACAGCCGTATCATAGCCCCCAGTGTTGCCAATTCGGATTTGCCTGCACTGAACAACCTGCTTGCCATACTGACACGGGAGGCCAGTGTTAAGGAGGCCACGGTCTATGACAGTCAAGGTATCGTGCTGGCTCCGGCAGAAAACACGGTATCGATGGTGAGTGAGGCCTACCTGAGCACTAAACCACCGGTCACCCACGTTGCAGACATTAAAAACAGCAGTGACCAGGTAATTGGCTACTTACGCATTCTAATCGACAGCAGTGTAGTGCTGGATCCACCAATTCATTATGAGCAGCTACGCACCCGCATTACCGCCGTCGCGGCGCTAATCGCGTTTATTCTGGGTGTATATCTGACCCGGGGGTTCTACAAGATGCGTCACACTCTGAGTTTTAAGGCAAACCGTGTATCTGCCCGAACGTTTTACCGCAAAACTCTGAACAAGCGGCAGTAATTGTCAGTGGTTTGGCGGATGATTTCCTGCTCTTCCACGCCGCTCAACTGGCTGAGGCTACTGACCACCTGACTCAGAAACTCAGGGCTGTTGCGCTGCCCCTGTCGGCCGCACATTGGCATATCCGGCGCGTCTGTCTCCAAAAGCAGATGCTGTAACGCCAGCCGGCTTATAGTGTGTCTTGTTTTTGCGGCTCTCGCATAAGTTATGGTTCCACCTATCCCGAGCAAAAAGCCTTTCTCAATAAATGCATTGGCAACCTGCTCACTGCCTGAAAAAGCATGCACCACTCCCCCTTGGTCAAAACCAGTTTTGCGGATGATGGAAAGTAATCTGTCCTGGGTTTTGCGGTGATGAAGGATGACCGGCAGTCCACAATCTTTAGCCAGCAACAATTGGCGCTCAAGCCAGTGTTCCTGTTCCCTTGCAGGCATTTTAACCGTTGCATCCAGGCCAATTTCACCTACTGCCAGCACTGAGGGCTGCACTGCCTCAAATTGCCGTTGCAATTGCTCAAAGGCATCGTTCGGCTGAAGATGCAGAAAATAGGGGTGGAGTCCCAAAGCCAAATCCACTTCAGGATAGCGCTGGGCTACAGAATACTGGCGATGCCAGCGACTGACTTCGGTGCCCGGTAGCATGAATCGCTTGACGCCCTGCGCCAGACTGGCCGCGATCACCGAGTCCAGATCATTGTCAAAATCAGGAAAATCCAGATGGCAATGACTGTCAATCACAGAAGTCTGAACCTTAAGAGATCACGGCATCAGCCGTTGTGCCTGCCAGAGGCCGTTGTCCTGAAGGTTATATTCAAAGCGGTCGTGCAGGCGGTCTTCTCCACCCTGCCAGAATTCGATCTGATGGGGCACGACTCGATACCCACCCCAAAAATCCGGAACCGGTAACTCCCGGTTGGCGAATTTCTGCTTGAGCTGATGAAACTGGGTCATCAGCAATTCACGGGTAGAAATGGGCTGGCTTTGTTTGGACGCGTATGCGGCAATCTGGCTGTCTTTAGGGCGGGACAGAAAATAACGGGCATTCTCTGCTGCACTCAAACGCTGAGCCTTGCCACAAACCCGCACCTGCCGCTCCATGAAATGCCAGGGGAAATGTAACGATATCCGATTGTTAACCGAGAGTTCCCGGGCTTTACGGCTGCCCAGATTGGTGTAAAACACAAATCCGGACTCAGACACATCCTTAAGCAACACAATGCGCTGCGAAGGCTGGCCGTCTGTGTCCACTGTAGCCACAGTCATGGCAGTCGGGTCTGGTATTCCGGTGTTGATAGCATCTTCAAGCCATTGCCTGAAAAGCGTAATGGGGTGGTCTGTCAGATCGGCCTCTTTCAGGCTGGACAGAGAATATTGTCGCCGAATGTCAGATATCGCCATGTTGTCTCCCTTGCCGGGCAAATACAAAATCAGTCTTCGCCGTAGCCCAGTGATCGTAACGCGCGCTCATCGTCCGCCCAACCCTGTTTGACTTTTACCCACATTTCCAGAAAAACCTTGGTGTCAAACAGCCGCTCCATATCCAGCCGGGCCTGTTCCCCCATGGTTTTCAAGTGCTGACCACCCTTACCGATGATCATCCGTTTCTGCGATTCACGTTCAACAAGAATCAGCGCGTTGATTCGAAATACGCCATTTTCGGTTTGCTTGAACTGTTCAATTTCTACGGTGGTCGAATATGGCAGTTCATCGCCGGTAAAGCGCATGAGTTTCTCGCGAATGATTTCCGCAGCCATAAAGCGGCTAGAGCGATCGGTAACATAGTCTTCAGGAAAGTAAAATTCACTTTCCGGCAAGGAGTCCATAACCAGCTTGCGCAATACATCTACCTGCTTGCCCTGCTTTGCACTGATGGGCACAATCTGCTCGAAGTTATGCTTTTGCGACAACTCCTGCAAATGATCAACAAGGGATTCTCTCTCTTTGACCTTGTCGACCTTATTGATGACCAGATAACAGGGAAGATTCGCGCCCTTCACCTTTCGCAGCACCATTTCGTCGTCTTCGGTCCAGCGTGTACCTTCAACCACAAACAGTATCAATCCGACTTCTGCCAACGAGGAAGACGCCGCCCGATTCATGTAACGGTTAATGGCCCGCTTTTCGTCCTGGTGCAAACCGGGGGTATCCACGTAAACGGCCTGACGATCATCTTCGGTGTCAATACCCAGAATACGATGACGGGTGGTTTGTGGTTTGCGCGAGGTAATACTGATTTTTTGCCCTAAAAGGCAATTCAATAGTGTGGATTTGCCCACGTTGGGGCGCCCGACTATGGCAACCAGACCACAGTGGGTTCCGACCTCATTTGGGAGCATGTTCTAGTTTCTCCAAGGTCAATTGTGCCGCATGCTGCTCAGCTTTGCGGCGGCTGTTGCCCTGCCCGCAAACCGGGCTTTCCAGCCCCTCTGCGCTGCATTGCACTTCAAATGTCTGCGCGTGATCCTTACCGGAAATATTCACCACTTCATATACGGGCAACGGCAGCTTACGGGACTGAAGATACTCCTGTAACCGGGTCTTGGCGTCTTTTGGATGCTCATTGGGATCAAGGCGGCGAATTCGCTCATTCCACAATGAGAGGATAACGCCACGAACCGTGTCCAGCCCCGCTTCAAGATACAGCGCGCCAAGAATGGCTTCAACCGCATCGGCCAGAATTGAACTGCGCCGGAACCCACCGCTTTTCAGCTCCCCGGGACCCAATTTCAGTAGGTCCCCGACCCTGGCTTCCTTGGCAAGCTCCGCCAGCGTATCCCCTTTCACCAGGGTGGAACGCATACGCGTCAGTTTGCCTTCTGGCACATCCGGGAAGCGCTGGTAGAGCGCTTCAGCGATGACCATACCCAGAACAGCATCGCCGAGAAATTCCAGTCGTTCATTGTGGTTTTTCGCCGCACTGCGATGCGTCAGCGCCTGTTGAAGCAATTGATCATTCTTGAATGCGTAGCCCAACACCTTATGCAGTTGAGCATACCTGTCGATACCATTCATTAATGAATGCCACCCACACGACTGAAGCGCACGCCTGTTGGCACCCAGGATGGAAGCCAGCTGTCCGGCCCCCGCTCAAATTCAAAGCTGATCCAGATAGCGACGGCTTTTCCTACCAGATTATCATCGGGTACAAAGCCCCAGAAACGGCTGTCACGGCTGTTATCACGATTGTCGCCCAGGACAAAATATTGCCCTTCGGGGACCACCCATTCATTGCTGCGGGTCCCCGGCTGAGTGTAGTAATTGGACGGATGGACGTCACGCATTGGGTGACGCAAAATGTCATGGCTCACATCACCCAGCTTTTCGGTGTAGCGCAACAGCGGCGCCATATCCTGAACAAACTCACCCCGGGCCTGAAATTCTGCCGGTACCGGTGTTAGCTTGGGGCATTCGGATTGCTGCAGGCCCTGGCATTTTGGCTTGATGTAAATCTGCTTATTCTGATAAATCACGGTGTCACCCGGTAACCCTACCACACGTTTAATGTAGTCAATATTGGTGTCCTCCGGGTACTTGAATACCACTACATCGCCCCGCTGTGGTTCACCGGTCTCTATCATTTTACTTCTGAATACCGGGTCTTTAATCCCATAGGCAAATTTCTCAACCAGAATAAAATCCCCTACCAACAGCGTAGGCATCATTGAGCCAGAAGGGATCTGGAACGGTTCGTATAAAAATGAACGTAATACCAGAACAAACGCGATGACCGGAAAAATCTGCTGGGCCGTGTCGACCAGATAAGGCAACTCGGCGGGAGGGTCGATGGCTGAACTGCTGCTTCCGGAACCGATAGCCTGAGCCACTTTCGCACGGCGCTTAGGCGCGAAATAGAGAGAATCCAGCAGCCAGATCAAACCGGTTGCCAGCGTCAGCACCACCAGCAGTATAGAAAAATAGTTAGCCATTACTTACTCACCTTGAGTACTGCCAGGAACGCATCCTGAGGTAGTTCAACATTACCAACCTGCTTCATACGTTTCTTTCCTTCCTTTTGCTTCTGTAGCAATTTTTTCTTACGACTGACGTCACCACCATAACATTTTGCGATAACGTTCTTACGCAGCTGTTTCACCGTACTGCGGGCAATCACATGGTTTCCGATTGCCGCCTGGATAGCGATATCAAACATCTGGCGAGGAATCAGTTCACGCAGTTTGTCGACCAGATCACGGCCCCGTGACTGGGAATTCTCCCGGTGAGTTATCACCGCCAACGCGTCAACCCGTTCACCATTAATCAGAATGTCTACCCGCACCATGTCGGAGGTTTGGAAGCACTTGAAGTTGTAGTCCAGTGACGCAAATCCGCGGCTGGTCGACTTAAGGCGATCGAAGAAATCAAGCACCACTTCCGCCATCGGCAGTTCATAGGTCAGCGCCACCTGCTTGCCGTGATACGCCATGTTGGTCTGCACACCGCGCTTTTCAACACACAATGTGATCACATTTCCAAGATAATCCTGTGGTACCAGAATATTGGCTTCCACCATTGGCTCACGAATCTCGGCAATGTCGTTCACTGCCGGCAGTTTTGAGGGGTTATCCACCTCAACAGTTTCACCCTTGGTGGTGAGTACCTGATAAACCACGGTAGGTGCAGTGGTGATAAGGTCGAGGTCGTATTCACGCTCCAGACGCTCCTGGATAATTTCCATGTGCAGCATACCAAGGAAACCAATACGGAAACCGAAACCCAGTGCTGCTGAGCTTTCCGGCTCATAAAACAGTGAAGCGTCATTCAGGCTCAGTTTGGCCAGCGCGTCACGGAAATCCTCGTAATCGTCGGAACTGATTGGGAATACACCAGCATAAACCTGCGGCTTTACTTTCTTGAAACCCGGTAATGGCGTTGTGGCCGGCTGCTTGGCCAACGTAATGGTGTCTCCCACCGGTGCCCCATGAATTTCTTTAATGCCGGCTATGATGAAACCCACTTCACCGGCCCGCAGTACACCGGTTTCCAGCGCTTTGGGAGTAAATACCCCCACTTTATCAGCCTGGTGAACCTGACCGTTGGACATGATTTGGATACGATCTTTAACGTTCAACTGGCCTTCCATGATACGCACCAGTGACACTACGCCCTGATAATTATCAAACCAGGAATCAACAATCAGCGCGCGCAAAGGAGCCTCGCGATCTCCCTGGGGAGGAGGGATCTGATTAACAATCACTTCCAGCACGTCTTCAATGCCCACACCGGTTTTGGCCGAGCAGCGCACTGCGTCAATAGCGTCAATGCCCACGATATCTTCAATTTCTTCGGCAACACGTTCTGGCTCAGCCTGTGGCAGGTCGATTTTGTTCAGTACCGGCACCACTTCCATTTCCATATCAATGGCGGTGTAACAGTTTGCAAGAGTCTGGGCCTCTACACCCTGGCCTGCGTCCACTACCAGCAAGGCACCTTCACAGGCGGCCAGCGAGCGGGAAACTTCGTAGGTGAAATCCACATGTCCGGGAGTATCGATAAAATTCAGCTGGTAGGTCTCACCATTTTTTGCGTTGTAATTTAACGTTACACTCTGTGCTTTAATGGTGATCCCACGCTCTCTTTCCAGATCCATGGAATCCAGCACCTGCTCCGCCATTTCACGCTCTGAGAGCCCACCACAATGCTGAATCAGGCGGTCGGACAGAGTAGATTTTCCATGATCAATGTGGGCGATAATACTGAAGTTACGAATGTGCGATTGTTGCATAATGCTGGAAATAACCTGCAAAGAAAGTCAATTAATATTACCTTGCTCGGGCAAGGACAGAGCCTGTCGCCGGATTGCCGGCACGTTGCGGGCCATATTTGGGCGGCAAAGCGTGCGGATTTTACCTATTTATTGCCCGAAAAGCGAATGGACTTGCACCCCGGCAACCAGATTCTGGAAACCTGGGTGATTACCGCGTCAGGTCTGAAGCTGCGTTTGAGACTGAAGTGTTAAGCAATACTGGCTGGAAGCGACTTTTGTCCAGTTTTTTCAGGTGACCTGAAATAAGTACGAACCCAGCAAGGGTAACAAGCGCGCTGCCCAATAACACCCACAGCTCACTCGACAGTCCCAGCGTAGGAAGCCAACTGTTCAAAATCATTGCACTGAAGAGAAAAATCATCAGCGGCACAAGGTATAACCATGCGGAAGCCGAAACCAGCCCAGCCTCAGGTAACCCAATTTGAACCATATCTCCAACTTTGACCGGAACCGGTGTGGACACAGTCAACTGTTGAACTTTGGGAGCCAGTGCCCGGGAGATAACCCCGCTACCGCAATCACTCTGCGCCTGACAGGAACTGCAGGTGGTTTTAATGGCAGCCTCAACCGTTACCCTGTCGCCACTGACGGCGACGACCCGGGCTGACTCGGTGATCATTCCCCTTCCCCTTTAAGGCGCAATGAAGTAGCGATGGCATTGGCAGTTTTCAGTGGTATTTCACCCACTACCGTTACCTGTGCCTGACCATCAGTCAGAGTCAAAAAGGTGTTCAGTTCGTGTCGCAACACCAAATCGCTGCCCAGCGCCTCTGCCGCAGACTGAACGTAAACCGACACATCAACCAGCCCATCACTGAACATCTTGTACTCCACGACCTGACCAGTCAAAGCCAGTCGGCGTATATCCCGCCGCACTTCTGTCATACCGCTGGGTAAATAATCCACCTCCCACTGATGCTGACGGGGTTGTTTAGGCACAATCGCCATCGGTCTGGGTAAAGACGCCTGGTTTACACTGGTAAAATAGGCCGGCGGTTCTTCCTGTATTGACAGGGAGGTAATTTGAATCTGTTCCAGCAGGCTGCCCTGAAGGTCAAGCATATTGAGCTTGAGTGGCATACCGGTGGCTTCGTCCAGCCACAGCTGATAGCTGAAACGACTGTTGTCACGACTGACTATTCGCAATTGCTGGGCCGGACGGCCTGCAATCCGGGCCCTACCCACCAGCACAAACTCGTATCCGGTTCGCAGGGAATCCGGTGCGTACAGAAGCTCGCTGGGAATTGGGCCATTGATTACCGGTGAGTGCAGACTATAAGGCGGGACATCCGGTTCAAACACGCTCACAACATTCCCGACCCGAATCAGCTCACGGCCGGGCCCGTTCTGTAAGCTCAATTGCTCCATGGTTAGCCCTTCTTCCATCACTCCGTGACGCCACAAAAAAGGAATGGTTTCCTGTCCGGCGCGACTTTGAACCAGGGTGGCCTGAAAATTGAGTTGCCGGGTGGCATGGGTAAGCCTGAGCAGCCAGTCACGGGCGGTCATAACCGGACGGCTGGCCACTCCCTCTTCGGTAAAAGGTTCTACCGGTGCAGCCTGAGATTCACTGACAACAGAATCGGGGTAGTCCGCTGTCTGAGCACCAATGGGCAGTGACAAGGCCAAAAAACTGGCGGCAAAGAATTTACTGCCACGCAAAAACACATGTACCAGCCGGTTGAGGGCTGGTACACAAAAACAAAGTGGTATATTCATTAAGACTACTTGGGTTGGTCCTGCTGCTGATGTTCTTCCGCAGCGGCACTCTGTTCTTCCGCCTGCTTCAGTTGAACCTGCTGTTCATGGTCCGCTATCAATGCATTGATTTTGCGTTTTTTCTCCAACAACAAAGCCATGTCATTGCGTGGCAACGCCCTGGTTTGCTCCAAACTTACCGGAGCCAGGCCCCCCTGCGGTCCAACGACAGTAGGTGCAGTCAAAAACGGCTCTTCCGGGGTTGGCTGATGATTGTATTGCTGAACCCCCAGAATAACTGCTGCGGCAACTGAGGCTGCCATGGCAAACTGGCCAGACTGTTTGAAAAACGGAACAATATTGCTCACTACAGGTACGGCTTTCCAGCCGGATTTCCTGGGCGCCATAACCGTAGGTTCATCAGCCAGCGCTGCAGCTACACTGGCAGTAATGTCCAACTCGGGTAAAACAGACGCCTCACCACGCAGGCCATTACGAATGACATGATAACGGTGCCACTTGGCCTTAAGCAGAGCGTCCTCTTTGATTGCATCAATGATGTCACTGCCATCTGTCTCGCCGTCCATAAAAGCAGACAGTTTTTCTTGCTGTTGCGTCATAAACCTTTTTCCTGATCCTTCGATCATTTACCACCTTAACACAGCCTGTTAGGGTTCTTCATCTGCAAAAAGTTCCAGATTTTTTTGATCAACTTTCCAACAATGGCTGTATAACCTTGTCGATTGCTTCACGGGCACGGAAAATCCGTGAACGCACCGTCCCTACCGGGCAATCCATTACACTGGCAATTTCCTCATAACTCAGGCCTTCAATTTCCCTCAATGTAATTGCCATTCTCAAATCATCCGGCAACTTTTCCACCACCCGAAACAAGGTGGCTTCGATCTCTTCAGACAACAAGCTGCGCTCTGGCGTGGAGTGTTCCTTGAGCGCATCACTGCCTTCATAGAAATCAGCCTCCTGCGCGTCAACATCTGTAGCCGGAGGCTTACGCCCCTGGGCAACCAGATAGTTCTTTGCACTGTTTACTGCGATTCGGTACAGCCAGGTATAAAACGCGCTGTCGCCCCGAAAATTGGGTAACGCACGATACGCTTTGATGAAGGCATCCTGAGTAACATCCGCAACATCACCGGTATTTTTCACATACCGGGATACCAAATTCATGACTTTGTGTTGATAACGGGTTACCAGCAGGTTGAAGGCATTCTTGTCACCACACTGAACTCGTTCCACTAACTGCTGATCGGTAATCTGCTCGCTCATTCGAGCCATTTCTCCTCTACTGCCTACTTCTCAATAGCTCATGCAAGCAACGAGATAGACTGTGTGACTGCTAAAAAGTTCGCAACAAATTGGCATATATAGGTAAATTCACTCTCGGAATGCAATTTTGCCCATTGTGTTTTGGCGGCCATCCTTTAGACTTGCCGAACCTTAGCTAAAACTGTAATCGCTAAACAATACATGAAATCAGTGGCTTCTTCACTATCTTCCAGGGCAGCGTCTGCCATTGAGCACCGTTGTGATGTACTGATTATCGGCAGTGGTGCCGCCGGGCTCAGTCTGGCGCTCAAACTGGCCGATCATTGCCAGGTTATAGTTCTCAGCAAAAGTGATCGCAATGAAGGGTCTACCCGCTACGCGCAGGGGGGTATTGCCGCCGTCTTTGATGAGCAGGACTCCGTAGATGCCCATGTCAGCGACACGCTCAATGCCGGTGCAGGCCTGTGTGATGAAGCCGCCGTTCGGTTCACCGCCGAGCGGGCCAAAGACGCCCTCAACTGGCTTATCGGTTATGGGGTGCCCTTTGATACCGAAACCGACGCTCAAGGGGAACAGCGTTTCCACCTTACTCGGGAAGGCGGCCACAGTCACAGACGCATTCTCCATGCCGCCGATGCGACCGGTGAGGCATTGCAGATTACCCTGAACGATGTGGTGTCTGTCCACCCCAACATTCACTTTTTTGAACGCTACAACGCCATTGATTTAATTGCTTCCAAGGAAAACCCCGGCAGCTGTACAGGTGCGTATGTCTGGAACCGGCAGAGGGAACAGGTTGAGGTGATCCGCGCCCGTTTTATCGCGCTGGCGACCGGGGGCGGCAGCAAGGTCTACCAGTACACCTCCAATCCGGACGTATCCAGCGGTGATGGAATTGCTATGGCATGGCGGGCGGGCTGCCGGGTTGCGAATATGGAATTCAACCAGTTCCACCCTACTTGCCTGTATCACCCACAGGCGCGCAATTTTCTAATCACTGAAGCCTTGCGCGGTGAAGGCGCCCATTTGTGTCATGCCGACGGTTCCCGCTTTATGCACAAATTTGACGAGCGAGGTGAACTGGCTCCCCGGGATATTGTTGCGCGGGCCATCGACTATGAAATGAAGCGCATGGGCGCAGATTGCATGTATCTGGACATCAGCCACAAGCCTGCGGATTTTATCGTAAAACACTTTCCCAATATCTATCGGCGTTGCCGGGCGCTGGGGATCGACATTACCCGCCAGCCTATCCCGGTCGTCCCTGCCGCCCATTACAGTTGCGGTGGGGTGATGACCGACTTCAATGCAAGGACCGATCTCAATAACGTATACGCCATCGGAGAAGTGGCATACACCGGCCTGCACGGTGCCAACAGAATGGCCTCAAACTCCCTGCTGGAATGTGTGGTATTTGCCTCTGCGGCGGCGGAGCATATTATCCCTCAACTCAGCACTTCCGGCCAAGAGGAACCCATTGCTCCGTGGGATGAAACCCAGGTCAGTAACTCAGATGAAGAAGTCATTATCCAGCACAACTGGCATGAATTGAGGCTGTTTATGTGGGATTACGTTGGCATAGTGCGAACCAACAAACGCCTGGAACGCGCCATGCGCAGGATCCAGCTTCTGGAGCAGGAAATACAGGAATATTACGCCCACTTCAAGGTTAGCAACAATTTGCTGGAGCTTCGGAATCTGGTGACTGTCGCCGAATTGATCGTTCGGTGCGCAATGAACAGAAAAGAGAGCCGGGGCCTGCATTTCAACCTCGATTACCCTGACACCCTGGATTCGGCTGAACCCACAATACTCACTCCAGATAGAAGAAGGGCCCGGATAGCTCCGGGATCGTTATCAACCTGAGATAACCGGAACTGTTCCGGCAATCGTCATCAACGATCGAAATGGGAAAGCGACCCCACCAGATGAGTTGTTACGCGCTTGGAATCCGTCAGTGCAAAATGTAACGGTAACGCTACCTGCGACTTATCCCGCAACAGCTTACAGCTTGCCGGCAGAAATAATGGCCGGCGAAATTCACAGTCCAGTGCAACATTTCGGTGAGCAACTGACATGGCAGAATCCAGCGCCGAGTAGCATCGGGCCAGACTCCACATACCATGGGCAATGGCACGCTTAAAGCCAAACATTTTTGCACTGATACGGCTCAGATGTATAGGGTTGAAGTCACCGGATACTGCAGCATAACGGCGACCGAGATCCTGACTGGCATCAATTTCTGCCACGGTTGAATAATCGGCAAACGCGTCTGACTGGTGTGTGGCGCCCTTCACTTTGGGAGCGACATGTGGTGCCGGAGTTCGCACCAGATATATTCCGGACGCTTCATAAACTGTATTTCCGCTCTGTTCACCGCTGACGACAACTTCAATGTCCCAGCCTCTGGCATGAGGCACCACCGAACGATAATAGGCGGTTAGTCTGACTGCTTCCTCAAACTGGCAGGCTCGCCATTGGCGGATACGATTGGCCCTGTGCACCAGCCCCATGACCGGAAACGGACTGTTCGGTGCAGTCAGGCACTGGATCTGCAAAGCCATGGCTCGCATCTGAAAATAACACGGGTGAGTGTGTTTTTCAGAAGACCAGCCGACCATTTCACAGTACCGCTGATAATGCTCAGAGTCCGGCGTCACTTCCGCACTGAATTTTTGTTCAGGAATCGGAGGCGGTTTGAACTGATTCAACTGCTGCGGGTTCCCGCGTTGAAAAAGACTGCGCAGATAAAGAGCTATCATAGAAACATTTCCTGTTCCGGTAAGCCCTGCAGGCCATATATGATTCGGGCGACTCTTCGGTAGTCCGCTTCACTGCATTCCCCTTTGAGGAGCCACCAGGATTTAACTCCAACAGTGGGCTGATAAACCACCATATGCAATGCCAGAGGTGTCACCCGGCAATTTTTATGAAGACAACCACCAGGCATTTCTACTGGCTTGTTATCGATCATCAACGTTTGCCATGCACCATTTTCAGCTAGCCTGAAGACCATTGAGCTGGGACTGGCTGACACACCTTGCCAAATTCCAAGCGCCACGGCAAGCCCCAATACCATCGCAAAGTAACACCAGGGGTCCAGCCAGGTCCAAACGGTATAGAGGTATAAGGGAAAGTTTATTGCCAAAAGTAACGGTGGGATCAGGAATGTCCATTTCCGCCATGCTGAGGGAGTATAGACAATCCTATACTTTGACACGATTTAGAATGATCGCGACCATCTCTGCCAGCTCGGGATCTTCGCATTTCTGATGCCCCATGAACCAGGCAAACAGATCCGGATCGTCACAGGTCAGCAGACGTTCAAAAGTTTCCTGCTGTTCATCGTCAAGTTGCTCAAACGCCTCATCCACAAAAGGCATAAACAGCACATCAAGTTCAAGCATACCCCGGCGGCACGCCCACTTTAAACGGGCTAATCTTTTTGGTGAAAACATGATTCATCACATCCAGTTTTTTTATAGCGGCACTATACCACGGGGGCAATCGTTGGATCACTGCCCTTTTTTACAGACTCGCGCCCTTAATAACCGGAAGAGAAACATAATTCTCAGCCTGACCTTGCATCCTGCCAATCTTCCCCCATGTTATCGGACATTGGCTTAATTCGGAGAACAACCTATGCCACTGCCTGCGGGACTGGACCGGTTACCAGACAATCTGGTGATTGAACTCGATCACTATGGCGTTATCAAGTTGGAAGGCGAACAGCAGGATGAATTTCTGCACGGTCAGCTGACCATCAACATCAAAGCTCTGCCGGATAACCAGGCCCGTCGTGCTGCACATTGTGATTTCAAAGGCAAAACCTGGTCACTCTCCGTGGCTTGCCGTCATGAAGGCGCGCTGTTGCTCTCCATCAATGGCGATGCTTTGCCGCACTCACTCGCTCAGTTTAAAAAATACGGTGTGTTTTCCCGGGTGGAAATCACTGACGAAAGCACACACTGGGCGCAATACTGTGTTTCTGGTCCTCTTGCTTCAGAATTCATTAAAAATTCATTCGGTTCCCTGCCCCAAACACCTTTAGCGCTGGTGCAAGGTGCATTGGGACTGGCGGTGAAGCTGGAAATGGCTGATTCACACTGGCTGCTTCTCCTCAATCCCGATGGAAAAAAAGCATTCGATGAATATTGTTTAGTAAACAGCCTGGAACTGTTCCCTTCTGAAGTTTTTGAGGCCTTGTCAATTCAGGCAGGAATTCCCTTGGTTAGCGGCCCCAATATCAATGAATTTGTCCCGCAGATGATGAATGTTCAGGCCCTTAATGGCATCGATTTCAACAAAGGTTGCTATATGGGGCAGGAAGTTGTCGCCCGAACCCGATACCTGGGGAAAAACAAACGTGCAGCCAGGATCTTCAGACTCTCCCAGGCGACAAATATCAGCCCGGGTGATATGGTAGAAATGCAACTGGGTGAAAACTGGCGCCGCGCAGGAACCGTGATCAGAAGTGCTGAACTGGGAGCGGAAAGCTGGTTGCTGGCAGTTTTGCCCCTGGAGGCAGAGGAAACAACTTGCTTTCGGCTCGCACAGTTACCAGATGTAACACTTGAAAAGGTGGCTTTGCCCTATTCCATTGACGAGCCAAAAGCACCAAAATCTGCCGGTTCCTGAAAACCTCAACCCGATGAATTACGCGCCAAAAGGCGAAAAAAATTAGGATTTACTATGACCATTACCCCGAACAGTGTGGTAACACTGCACTATAAAGTGTCCTCTGAAGATGGCACCGAACTTGATTCGTCATTTGGCAAAGACCCAATGACCGTATTGCTGGGCCGCCGATTTTTGATTGAAGGGCTGGAAGAAGCACTGCAGGGCAAGCAAAACGGCGAATCGTTCAGCGTCACGGTTGCACCGGAAAAAGCCTATGGAGAACGAGTTGATCAACTGGTTCAGGCGGTGCCCAAATCCATGTTCGAGGGAATGGAAGTAGAAGTCGGCATGTCATTCCGTGCTACCACCGAGCAGGGTGAGCAATCTGTGATGATTATTGATACTACCGATGAAGAAGTGGTGGTAGACGGCAACCACCCACTGGCAGGGCTGCCACTCACCTTTGAGGTGGAAATCGTCAATGTTCGCGAACCCACTGCCGATGAACTTGCTCACGGACACGCCCACGGAGCTGACGGATGCGGTCACCATCACTAATGTGACCTGCACGGGCTGAACGGCACTGCCGTTCAGCCCGTGTGCTTGAAGTCAGCTACTAAATGGCGTCTTCGCCCTGCTCCCCGGTGCGGATACGATAAGCACTTTCCACATCGTAAACAAATATCTTACCGTCACCAATTTTACCAGTTCTGGCTGAATTCTGGATGACCTCAACGGCCTGCTCGACCAAATCATCCGCAAGAATCATTTCCACTTTCATTTTCGGCAGGAAGTCGACCTGATACTCAGCACCACGATAAAGTTCGGTGTGACCTTTCTGACGCCCAAAGCCCTTCACTTCCGTAACCGTCATTCCCGCAATTCCCACTTCAGCGAGGGCTTCGCGTACGTCATCCATTTTGAATGGCTTAATAATGGCTTCTACTTTCTTCATTGCAGGCTACTCATCATAAATGGTTGGAATGGGAACCCGCTTATGCTGGGTCCGTTGATAAATGTACAGCAGCTTTTCTTCCACTTCAGCCGGTACCGGCTTACCTTCCAGAAAATCATCTATCTGGTCGTAAGTCATACCCAGTGCCTGCTCATCAGCTTTCTGGGGCGTAAGACTTTCAAGATCAGCCGTTGGGGCCTTGTGAATAATTTTTGCAGGCGCTCCCAGATGCTCAGCCACCTGGCGAACCTGACGCTTACTCAACCCAAACAAGGGAGCCAAATCGCATGCTCCATCACCATATTTGGTATAAAACCCGGTGATGTTCTCCGCTGAATGATCCGTACCCAATACCAAACCATCCACCATGCCAGCGATTTCATACTGAATCACCATCCGGGTTCGGGCCTTGACATTGCCTTTGACAAAATCCTGCTTCGCAGCGTCGTCCGGCAATAACCCTGCTCCGGCAAGAGACTCACAGGTTGCTTCATGAATGGCATCGGCTCCTGGCTTAACATTCACTGTAACCGACTGACTGGGCTGAATAAAATCTACAGACATTTGCGCATCCGCTTCATCTGCCTGCACGTCAAAGGGTAATCTGACAGCGACAAACCGATACTTTTCATGATGCTCCTGATTGAGTTCATCTACAGCCAACTGAGCCAGACGACCCAGTGTACAGGAATCTATTCCTCCGCTGATGCCCAAGACCAGAGCGTTAAGCCCGGAAGCTTTGAGCTGTTGTTTTATAAAAGAGACCCGGCGAGCCACTTCATACCCGACATCAATGGAAGGTAAAACCTTCATCTCCTGAATAACGTCTTGTTTCTGCATCATTAAGTCCAATAGTTAGTGATGGCGTCCTGATTTAAACAGAGTTTACGCTATTCGAGTAAGGCCTGTCAGCAGGAGGAAGAAAATTCCCGACAGGCGCACCTGAGAGCGGCGTGATTGCCCCCTAGGCATTATTGTAAATCCGGAAGAAGCCGGATGAGTTTACACAAGGTACTAAGTCATCTAAGTTTAGGCCAATGCCCGGGTAAGTACAGGTAATCAGTCAAAAATTTTCCTTCTCCAGCCCTGCATAACCTGACGCAACGCCTTAACGTGGCCAACAATCGGCAGGACTCCGTTGCGCCTGATGATTCATTGTAATGCGAGTACAATGGGCCGGAACCGCTCCGGCAACACCAGTCGCCACGAGGGTAAAACTGTGCTCGGTCAAATTTTCCAGATTCCACTGAAATCCGGGCAACTGTACGCTGGGCAATGCTGACTTTTCAGCGTACCGGCCCGTTTGCAAATAGAAATTTTGCTGGGAAGCGTATATCTCCATCATTTTTAACTGGGTTTCGTGCAAACGGCCCGATTGGAGCTGACTCCGGTAAGCAGGTACTGCAACCCCGAACAAGATCCCACATATGGCAACCGCAATGAGCAATTCCAGCAGTGTCATTCCCTGTGTTTTTTGAGTCATGATGGATTCCTTACCTTTGGCCAGCTTACACCTTACTCTCACTGCAGTTAGGCTGACATCAGACTAACAAGTGGCAGGCTCGGTTACTGCCGGACTCAAGGACGGATCCTATGGCCCAAAGAGGTCTGACTCTGATGGAATTGATGATCACCCTGGCACTGACAGCCATTCTGCTTATGACGGCCATACCCTCCTATACCGACTACCAGCGTAAACAGGCGCTGCGAGGCTCCTTGTCGCAACTTTACTTCTTGTTTCGCAAAGCTCAGAACCTTGCCCTGGCCCACCAAAAACCCGTTTATGCCGTTATTCAAACTCAAAACAGCTGGTGCATTGGCCTTACAGAGGAACCCGATTGTGACTGCCGGGTAGAACGGCATTGCCAGGTTGAGGGGGAATCCTGGCAGGTCAGTGCGCCTGCTCCGATGCGGGTCACGCTGGATTCCCTGACTTTTGCCAACCACAGAACCCGGTTTGATCCGGTTCATGGCCGGGCTTATGGCTATGCAGGAACCCTGATTCTCAGTGATGGCCAGCGAAAGGGAAAAATCGTCATCAATAACCTTGGCCGGGTAAGGATGTGTATGAGCCAGGGGCTGCTGGGAGGCTACCCGTCATGCGACGCCTGAGTCTGGGTTTTACTCTTACTGAATTGATGATTGCCTGCGCGCTGGGGCTTGGAATGTATGCAGCGGTGATCAGCTATTCAGTAAAACTGATGCAAAATCATCAGAAACTCGCTGAACGTTTGCAACTGGAAGAAGAACTCAGTGCCCTGACCGATTCGATGCAACGGGAACTGAGAAGGGCGGGATACCACGGTACCATTACCAGCATGATGGCGCCGGACTCCAATTGGCCTGATAACCTGTTTGCAAAACATACCCGAATTGAAGCACATGCCCAGGAAGCTCCAAACAGTTGCATCCTGTTCAGCTATGATGTCAATCATAATGGTTCACTGGACACAGAAGATCCCAATGAGCAGATGGGATTTCGTCTCAAAGACCGTGCAGTAGAGTTGCGTCAGAATGGTTTGGGTTGCCAGGCGGGAGGTTGGCATGACCTGACCAATTCCCGTATTGTTCAGATAGAGGAGCTTTCATTTTCGTTGCTGCCCTACTCTCCCTCTGAGGGCAGCCTGCTGACCATCCGGGTGCAGGCTTCGCTGAAAAAGGCCCCCGCCATTTCACACCTCAGGATCCTTTCGGTAAGGATGCGCAATGTACCGGTATGACACAGTTCCCCGGGGAATGGCTCTGCTGATCCCGATTATCCTACTATTGGGGGTAAGCGTCAGCAGCGCACTGATGGTGAGTCTGGCTCTGAATGACCGGCTGCAAAGCCAGAATAATTCCGTAGAAATTGAAACAGCCCGTCAGATGGCACAAAACCAGATTGACTCACTCAAACTCCGGCTCAGTTCAACAACGGACTGGCAGCAAAATCTGACTGCCGATGAAATATCAATGATTGAATCGATAAACAGCTTCCAGATGCAACAGGCACAGTTAACCCTGGCTACATTATCCTCCACCGGAACCGGCGCATCTGGAAGACTTCAGGCCGCAGTCACCCAGGCTGTCCTGCACTTGCCAATATTGCTCAACCGTCCTCCCGCAGCACTTATTCTCACCACTGAACCTGCCGCTTCTGCCGGATTTGAGCTCGCTGCGGAAACAGCACGGTTGGCATTGTGGAGTTCACAGCCCGTCAGCTTCGCCACCGGCAACCGCTTCACATGCAGCACAGAGTCACTCCGCCTGACATTATGTCAATCACAGGCGCGCTCTGGACCGCTGTTAGTAAGTGGGGATGTGATTACCTCTGATGTGCATGCGCCTGACGATGTTATCGACTATCTGTTTGGGGTCCCACACAACGAGATGGATTTACTCAGACCACTGGCCCACCGGTTTTACGAAAACGATTGTCCAACTGAACAGGATGGCGGGTTCATCTGGGTTACCGGAAACTGCAGCTTGCCAGCGGACACCCAATTGGGCAGTGAACAGGAGCCCGTTTTGATTCTGATCAAAAACGGGAGCCTGGAAATGCAGCAGGGGGCGGTGATTTTCGGCTTGGTAGTCAGTCTTCGCCACGATTCAGGCTTTAGCTATGGATTGTCCATGTCTGTGAATGCGAAGATCAAAGGTGCACTGCTCGTCAATCATTCAATGTCCGAAGACTCAGCCATCACGATTGAGTACGCCCCTGACCTGTTAGCGAACTTGCAAAACCACCCTGACTTACAACGACTGTTACCACTGCCCGGCAGCTGGAGAGATTTCCTATGACCATACCTCATCATAAAGCAGGAGGTTTCAGTCTGATTGAAGTCTGCCTGTCAGCCTTGCTGGTAACCTCTGGAGCTCTTGCCGGGGTAAAACTTACCCTGGTATTTCACGCCAGCCTGAACAGCCTGCATGAGCGGCAATTGCACTATCAGGTGCTCACCTCGGAGTTACATCGTCTGGAAATATTAAGGCAACAGACCTTTAATACAGGACTTCCCTTCGTGCCTCCGGCAAATGATATCCCACTTTGCCCCGATGCCTGTGTGGTTAGCAGTGAGTGGGCACATCCGCGCTTAAGTGTGACTTTGTCCTGGCCTTCCGCCGCAGGATCCGAGCTTGAATTGACACGGGAACGAACAATCACCCACACTGCATTTGAACGTCCTGAATTGTGGTTTCAAGTCAACCAGTGGGTCGCTCCACAAGTAGGGCAACCCGGCCTGTAAGACACAAAAAAAGGCCACCAGAAATCCCTTTCTAACGGCCTTTGGCTTAGTTCACGTCACTTGCTTTATCGAACCAGTTCAACAACGATGCTGTAATCCTGATTCGAGGTATCGGACAGTCCTTCACCCAATACTAATTTGTCGGTTTCCACTACACTTCCGTCAGGATAGCGAATGGAGATAGTGGTGGTGTAACCCGGTACGCTGAGAGCAAAGTTCACGCTGCCGGCCCAGTTTTCAGACACGTTACTGCAACTGAAGAACGGCGTGGACTTCCCTTTTGGAATGGTGATCGGGCAACTAAACTGGCTCGGGGTATTGGTAATTGTGATCAACGTCAGATCCACATAGGTAGACCTTTTATCATTGTTGGTTTCACAAGCCTCAGTAATGCCATCAATGGTAATCAAACAGTTGATGTTACCAATCAGGGCATAAAACTTTTCAGAGGCCGACTTACTGTCTACGGTAACCAGCATGCTGTCATCAAAAACAGCGTTATCTACTTCCTTCTGGGAAATCGCCCCGGTTCCGGTAATACTGCCGTTGTACGCCATACCGCCGACGGTTACCGTTGACGTTCCGTCAGTAATGGCTTCAACCCTGCCCCGGCTGTAGGTTCCGTAGAAGTCGTTGGATGGGTCGAGAATCGTCTGAATGTCCTCGTTAGTTACCGTTGCAACCGTCTGTGTATCAGAATCCCATTCAGTCAGCAGCGTAAGATTGACATCGTAGAACGGGGCAGCTGCTTTCCAGTCAGCTTCACCGGAACTGATCATGGATCTGAGTTCTGTCAGATGAGAAGACTTCATGCGGTCGAGGTAAATACCCCTGGATATCAACTGGTAGCCACCCGGCGTAACGGTAATATTGCGGTCTGTTGGTTTTGCCGGCAACGAGTTGCCCTGTACGGCTGCTGATATGACGGCTTCGGTGTAGGTACGATAATTATTCAGCGTGGTTTCAGACAGCAGATATTTGTCAGAAAACTGGATGATGTCGATCAGTTGCCAGTCCGGATAAATTTCAAAGTATCCATCCACTCGCTTAAACCGACACACTTCATCGTATGGGTCGCCAACGTAATCCGCATCAACAAAGCTTCCGTCGGCCTGACGCTTGTAATGCTGATGGGGTGAGCCATTTTCATCGCGGAAATACTGTTCTTCCGAGATCATCGTCGATGTGTCATGGTGGTCACGACAGCAGGCAGTGCACTGGGCTGGCTGCTGGTTGTCAGCCACCACACCGTAAGCTTTGGTAACTTCCTTACCCGGTTCAACTGTGAGTTCGCCATCTTTCAATACCGTCATATGCGGCGTTTTGGCTTTTCCCCAGCCTCCGAGCTTACAGGAGCAGTTTACGGTTAGAAAATCTTCCTGCTCCAGTTTGTCAGTCTGTCCGGGCAAGTCTATGTAACGAATGGTTTCAAACTGAACAATATTGTTGTCGCCTTGATTATCTATCTCAGGTACGGGTTTGCTGGTTTCAATACTTTCACCATTTCCCAGTTCGTATGAAATCACATCCGGTGCCTCTCCGGGGGTATAAGCCACTTTGGGAGTGGTTTTGGCACCATCGGTTTCATTCACTGCCTGGAAGCTTCTGGATGCAGGAACTGGTGCGAGGCTGCCCTCGACAGTCACCGATTTCACCTCGCCTTCCAGGTCTGTCCACTGAATAGTGACTGCTACCTGCTTTTGACTCGAAACAGTGGGAATGTTCAACGGCAGTCCAGCGTCCCCTTCATCCAGCCAGGTGTCGGCATCACCGTCGTTGTCGGTATCAACGAAGTACTTATCCAGTATGGTCCAGTTGCGGGTAAACTGGTGAGTGCGACCATTGTCGGTGCCAACCGCTACCGTCAAATCACCTGCCGGTAAAGTGCCCCCCAGATTGTCGTCAATGTCGTTGTAGGCCAGTTCCCCGGCCGTGACCTCCAAAACGTCAAAGCGGCGAAGATCATCGAGCTTTTCTTCAGCTAACTGAATGGCAACTGCACGCAAATTCAAGGCTGCATCACTGCGCATGAACTCACCCTGCAGGGTAACAAATCCGGTGACCCCCAGCATAACAATCAGTGCGGCGATCAATACTTCAATTAACGTAAATCCACGGGATTTTTGCATGTGATACCTCTTAAAAATCCTTCCAGCTGCCAGGCACCCTGGCCACGCGCAAAAAGTCTTCGTTTTCGATTAATTCAGCCACTATTTCAGCGTCATAAACGGCGTTATAAGTACCGTTGGCGTGCCCTACAGGGTGGTTTGAAACCACCACACCATTTACTTTTGCTCCACCTATCATATTCATTTCGAAATCTGCAGTGGTTGTGGGTTTACGAAAGGAAAACACCATTCCATTAATTTCCGCTCCCCCGTTCATGGTCAGATCACCATCGGTTACAACTAGAATTACCGGGCTATCCACTGCACCGACAACCACGTTTGAATTCAGTGTACAATCGCCGTCTACCCATATCATGCCCCTGGAGGTTGCGCCCAGGCTGGAACAGTCAGACAAGTGCAGATTGGCATCAGCACGCAAACTTGCCCAATCCTCAGTGGGGTAATTAAACAGATATTCCATGAGATCCGGCGGGAAATTGGTGTCGTTATCCAGGATGTCCAAATCCTGAAATCCTTTTTCAGAGTAAGGCGAACCGCTGCAGTTACCGTCGCTGAACTCCTGCAGCCCGCAGGTAGTGCCGCTACCGTTTTGCATATCCACATCCAAATCGGTCCAGATAGACAAAGGCACCCCTTCTCCGCCTCCATTGGGATTGGCAACAACCTCAAAATTACCGCCTACATCCAGACCGCCCGCTACGATAAGGGGAACATCCGGCGGGTTAGCCAGCAATGAATATTGCAGCGCCTGTTCGCTCAGCGTGACCGTGGAAATGCCATCCGGAGAGTCTGCGACCGATGTTAGCGTGATCAGTGTCATGGTGGTGGACTCCCTGGTCACGGACTGCCGGTTACCGGTGACAGTGAAACTTCCCTGCTCTGGCAGCACATCGGTGATGGCACTGCCATCCCAGTCGGGGTCTTCGCCCAGCCAGCCAAGTGCACGGGCAAGGCCTGCCTCCGCAACGGAAAACGCCAACTGGTGGCTTTGGGTATTGAGCAAAATCTTGTGCTCAAAACTCTTAACTCTGCCGGCATAGAGGGTAACCAGTAGCGCCAGCACCAACAGCAGTACAACGGTAGTCAGTACCACCATGCCCCGTTGAGATGAAGGGCGAATCATTAGGGAGCCATTAACCATCGAAATTCCTTACCAGAAAAGAATGGGTGTATTGACGGGAAATTTGGTCTTTGGCCACCAGCTCAGCCTGCAGCGTAATGGTCATTGTGGTGGTGGTTACATTGCTCTCAACAGTTTCAGTGAGCGCAAAATTCAACCCTGTTACATTGATAACCCCAGAGTCGGTGAGATCTAACCAGTCGGTTGCCTCGCAATCACTGCCATTCTGACGCATTTCAATCTGCTGGTTATTCAGCCGATATCCAAAACTGTCGCCATTGACACCGCCATCCAGCACGCCATCACCATCAGCGTCATAGGAGAACAAAACGCAACTGTCCGCCGCTTCTCCTGTGAATTCGCTCACCTGAAGGGAATCTGAAAATGCGGATGGGCTGCCTGCGGGATCGGCAACAGTCGCAACAGTCGCGCCGGAATACCCAGCCCGTCTTATATCACGCTGCATCAGCGACAACACAGAAGAGACTTCCTCATTCAGCCGGGCACTGGCAATCAGATTGGCGTTAGTGCCGATGCCATAGCCGATGAGTGAGGCAACCGCAACCAACGCACTGGCCCCAAGTGCCAGTGATATCAGCAATTCCATCAGTGTCACACCGGTTTGTTTCGCCATTTTTAACATGCCTGATAGGTCCCCACATTGCCCGCCACCACGCACACGTTTGCACGCCCGACATTATTCAGCTGAACCCGGATTTCGCGATCACCGTCTGACAGTTCGATACTACCAGCGCTGCCCAGAGACAGGCCCCGAACACCATCAAAGGTGGCCTGGTTATTGGCACCAAAATTGAGGTTTTGCATGGTAATGCTGGTATAGTCATCGCCCCGTATGACTTCTTCAACGCCGTCTACGGTACAGGAATTCGCGGTGCCGCAATCGCAGTCACCCTGGTCAGTAATGCCAATGCACCAGTTGGTGCCACCGGAAAAATCCACCACTATGTCATTGGATTGTCGTACTGCATGGCTGCGGGCCTGTTGAAGGGTGTAGTAGCTGGATTCGGCCGCACCTTTAAGGACCAGATTTTTCTGTGCTGTAATTATGGAGGGAGCACCAATGCGAACCACAATTGCAATTATGGCAATGGTTATCATCAACTCCAGCAATGTGAAACCTTGCTGCCTATGGCAATGCATCATTACCTATACCTTCGAATAAATCATAAAACCTTACCACTTCCCAATTTCACCTATCATGAATCAGGTCTTCGAAAGTGAAACACGTAACACTTACGAAGTTATAGTAAGCGATTATTTTTTTAACCGACGTATTGGAAGTGATCATAACGTATGAAGCATTCACACCTGGCAACAAAGGAAAAAGGTTTTACTTTAGTGGAACTTATGATTGGGGTGTTGATTGTGGGCATTCTTGCCGCGATCGCCATGCCTTCTTATCAGAGTCAGATGCGGGAGTCGCGACGAAATGACGGCCAAAGCGCATTGATGCAGTTAAAAATGCAACAGGAAGCATATCGGCTGGAAAACAACAGTTATGCAGCAACTGCCAATTTGGCACTGCCAGCTTCCGATTATTACACCTTCACAGCGGGTGACGTTACTGCTACTACCTACACGCTAACCGCCACAGCCAAGGGCAGTCAGACTGACGATACCGGCTGTACCACGCTGACCCTTGATCAGTCGATGAACCGCACTCCGGCGCAGTGCTGGCGCTAGGGCAAAAAAATGGCGCCGAATTCAGCGCCATTTTTGTTCCATACCGGTTAGCTAACCTGCCGAATTCGCAATTCCTTGGGCACGGCAAACTCAACATTTTCTTCCCGCCCAGGGCGCTCGCTGGCTTTTACCGCACCCCATTCCATCAACCGTTCGACAACTCCCTGCACCAGCACTTCCGGTGCTGATGCACCGGCAGTTACGCCTATGTGTTCAACACCGTCCAGCCATGCTTTCTGAATACAGTTGGCGTCAGCAATCAGGTGTGCCTGCGCCCCAACCTTTTCAGCCAGTTCACGCAGGCGATTGGAGTTGGAACTATTCTGTGCTCCTACCACCAGCAACACCTGGCAATCGGAAGCCAGTTCCCGCACAGCATCCTGGCGATTCTGGGTCGCGTAGCAGATGTCATCTTTACGCGGACCATGAATATCCGGAAAACGTTCGCGCAGGGCATCAATCACATCGGCAGTATCGTCCACCGACAAGGTTGTCTGGCTGCAATAATACAGTTTGGCCGGGTCCTTTACTTCAAGACGTGCTACGTCTTCAATAGACTCAACCAGATAGATGCCCCCTTGAGGGTTATCGTACTGGCCCATGGTGCCTTCCACCTCAGGGTGTCCAGCGTGGCCTATAAGAATACATTCCGTGCCGGTTTTGCTGGCACGGGTAACTTCCATATGCACTTTGGTTACCAGAGGGCAGGTTGCATCAAACACTTTCAGCCCACGACTGCTGGCTTCATTTCGCACCGCCTGGGAAACACCATGAGCAGAAAAGATCACAATGCTGTCATCCGGCACTTCATGAAGTTCATCCACAAATTTGGCGCCGCGCTGTTTCAGCCCGTCGACTACAAAACGGTTGTGAACCACCTCGTGACGCACATAAATCGGCGGCTTGAACATCTCTAGCGCCCGCTCAACAATGGTTATAGCCCGATCTACACCAGCACAAAAACCACGGGGGTTGGCCAAATGTATTTGCATCGATATGCTCCTTACTCGCCTGTAATCAACCGGGCTAGGCCACTGGTTGGTTGGATGGACCCGTGGAACTGACATCCAGGATTTCAACATCGAAAATCACCGTCTGCCCGGCAAGTGGATGATTAAAATCGACGGTTACAGAATCGCCGGCAATACTGCGGATAATCCCCGGCACTTCCGAGCCGTCCGGCTGCGAAAACGCCAGAATCATACCTTCTTCGATACCGAGCTCAGATCCAAAACGGCTGCGATCCATGTGATGAATATTGTCCGGGTTCGGCATGCCGAATGCGTCATCCGCATTCAGCGTAAATGCCTTTTTCTGGCCCTTTTTCAGGCCAAGCAAACAGGCTTCAAAATTCGGCGTCAGGCTGCCGTCCCCCATCACCAGCTTGGCAGGCTTGTTGTTCACTCTTGTGCTGTCGGCAGCGGAGCCATCTTCCAGCTTGAGGTCAAAATGCAAAAGCACTTCGCTGTTTGACCCTATCACATTTTCAGACTCAGTCATTCCCGTACTCCTCTTTGTTACAGCTTGTCCGAAGACGCCTGAGACGGGCTGGACTCGGAAGGCTCGTTATTCCTGAACAGATCCACAAGCAGCAGGGCGGCACCGATGAAAATGGCGCTGTCTGCCAGGTTGAAAGCCGGCCAGTGCCAGTTACCAACGTAAAAATCCAGAAAATCGATGACATACCCATGAACCAGGCGGTCGTAAACATTACCCAGGGCACCACCAAGAATAAAGTTAAACGCCACCGGTAATAAGGTTTGCTCGCGGTTTGTCCCCTTGAGCCACCATAAAATCAGCCCACTAATAGCAAACGCAATTATGCTGAAAAACCAACGCTGCCAGCCATCCGCGTCATGCAGAAAACTGAAAGCGGCACCGTAATTATGTACATAGGTCAGATTGAAAAGTGGCATCACCTGAATGGACTGGTACAGGTGCATGGCATCCACCACCGCATACTTGGACCATTGATCAAGAATGAAGACCACTAACGCCAGCCACAAAAAACGCAGGCCGGTCTGCGACAACAACTTAAGCATAATGGCGAACTTCTCCGCTTCCGTCTACGTTGGTAACACAGCGCTGACACAGTTCAGGGTGTTCGGTCTGTGAACCCACATCTTCACGATGATGCCAGCAACGCACACACTTGGCACCTTCACTCTTGGACACTTCCAGCCACAGCCCTTCAACTTCGGTAGCCTGTGCCGAAGCGGGTTTATCGGCGGCCTTTCCGACCACCGCCGCAGAGGTAATCAACACAAAACGCAACTCATCCTGCAGACGGCTCAGAGCATCATAAAGTTCACCCTCGGCATAGAGGTTAATCTGCGCTTCCAGTGAGCCTCCGAGCTGCCCGTCCTTTCGGGCCTGCTCCATCGCCTGGTTAGCCGCGTCTTTAACCGCCAGGATTTGTTCCCAGTAGCCATCATCAAACTGGCTGTCTGAAACAAAAGCGCTAAAACCGTCGTACCAGCTTTCAGTAAACACGAACTCACTGCGTTCGCCTGGCATTTCCTGCCAGATTTCCTGGGCAGTGAAACTGGTGATAGGCGCCATCCAGCGTACCAGAGCCTCTATAATATGATAAAGCGCAGTCTGGCATGAGCGCCGCGCAACACTGTCCTGTTTGGCGGTGTACTGGCGATCCTTGATAATATCAAGGTAGAAACTGCCCAGCTCAATGGAACAGAAGTGGGTCAGCTTTTGCGTCACCACCAACAGGTCATAACGCTCAAACGCTTCCACCAGTTCCTGTTGCAAAGTGTTGGCACGAGCGACAATCCAGCGGTCCAGCGCCACCATATCGTCCTGTGCGACCACGTCTGAAGCTGGGTCAAACCCATTCAGGTTGGCCAACAGGAAGCGCGCCGTGTTGCGCAGTCGGCGATAGGCATCAGCGGCACGTTTCAATATTTCATCCGAAACCGCAATTTCACCACGATAG
This sequence comes from Alteromonas aestuariivivens, assembly GCF_003367475.1. Classification (GTDB taxonomy): domain Bacteria; phylum Pseudomonadota; class Gammaproteobacteria; order Enterobacterales; family Alteromonadaceae; genus Alteromonas; species Alteromonas aestuariivivens. Next base: position 570,558 of record NZ_QRHA01000001.1, on the reverse strand, counting down.
TCGGTAGAAGCCACCCACAGGCGCAGAATATCAGCGCCCAGTTTGTTGGTAACTTCCTGAGGCGCAACCACGTTGCCCACCGATTTGGACATTTTCTTACCGTGGGCATCCACGGTAAAACCGTGAGTCAGTACTTCTTTGTAAGGCGCATGTCCGTGCATGGCAGTAGATGTCATCAGTGACGACATAAACCAGCCGCGATGCTGATCAGAACCTTCCAGATACAGGTCGGCACTGGCAGGCAGGTCTTCTCTGCGGTCCACCACAAAATAATGGGTTACACCGGAATCAAACCACACATCCAGCGTATCCAAAACTTTTTCGTACTGGTCCACATCGGTATCCAGCAATGCTGAATCATCCAGATCCCACCAGGCCTGAATTCCGGCTTTCTCGACTTCCAGTGCCACCTGCTCTATCAGTTGGGCGGAATCAGGATGCAATTCACCCGTTTCCTTGTGGACGTACAATGGAATTGGCACACCCCAGGTACGCTGGCGGGAAATACACCAATCCGGACGACCTTCAACCATTTTTTCGATACGGTTCTGGCCCCAGTCAGGGATCCATTTGGTCTGCTTGATTTGTTCCAGTGACGACTCTCGCAAACCTTTTTTGTCCATGCTTACAAACCACTGTGGCGTAGCACGGAAAATTATCGGGGTTTTGTGCCGCCAGCAGTGCGGATAGCTATGCTCATAAGCGACATTCAGCAGCAGGTTGCCACGCTCAGCCAGGGTTTCAATAATGGCATCATTGGCCTTGAACACAAACTGACCGGCGAACAGCGGCGTGTTATCCAGATATACGCCATTATTGGCTACCGGGTTATACACTTCGATGTTGTAACGCTTACCTACGTTGAAGTCGTCAACACCGTGCGCGGGTGCCGTATGCACGCAGCCAGTACCTGACTCGGTGGTAACATGCTCGCCCAGAATCAAGGGAACCTGTATATCCAGAAACGGATGATTTACTTCAAGGGTATCCAAAGACTGCCCCAGACAACTGGCTACCTCATTAAAATTGTTAGTGCCATATCGCTTCATACAGCTTTCCAGCAGATCCTGGGCAACAATAATCCAGTCTCCGCTGTCTTCCAGTTCCACCAGCGCATAAGTGAGCTCAGGATGCAGGCTGATGGCCCGATTCGCCGGGAGCGTCCAGGGTGTGGTGGTCCAGATAACCACTGAGGTCCTGTGTTCGGCCAGATGCTGTGGATCCACACCAAACGCCTGGGCAATGGCTTCCACATCGGCAACCGGGAATTTCACATCTATCGCTGGTGAAGTTTTGTCTTTATATTCTACTTCGGCTTCAGCCAGCGCCGAACCGCACTCGGTACACCAGTGCACGGGCTTAAAGCCTTTTTCCAGATGCCCGGATTCGACAATTTTCCCTAACGCACGAATGATGTCCGCTTCAGAGCGGAAATCCATGGTCTTATAGGGGTTATCCCATTCACCCAGCACCCCTAGGCGCTTAAAGTCGGCCATCTGGCCATCAATTTGCTTTTGAGCGTATTCACGACATTTCTGGCGAAACTCGGCCGCAGTTACCTTTTTCCCGGGTTTGCCAACTTTCTTTTCAACCATCAGTTCTATGGGTAAGCCATGGCAGTCCCAGCCCGGTACGTACGGGGCGTCGAAGCCTGACAGGGTTTTGGACTTTACGATAATGTCTTTGAGGATCTTGTTCACCGCATGACCAATGTGAATATTGCCATTGGCGTAAGGAGGACCGTCGTGCAGAATAAACGGCTTGCTGCCCTGCCTGGCCTGGCGAATGGCCTTATACAACCCTTTATTCTGCCAGTCTTCGAGCATTTTTGGCTCCCGCTGGGCCAGATTACCGCGCATGGGGAATGGCGTTTCGGGGAGGTTTAATGTGGCTTTGTAATCACTCATAAAATTGTTCTATCCGTCCACTTTGTCAGGATTACCTGAGGCTGCATGGGTGCAGCACTTACTTCACTATCTCAAACACCTGCCGCGCCTGATGGGCGTCGAGCTCAATTTGATGTTTCAATTCTTCAAAAGAGGCAAACTTTTGCTCTTCACGTAATTTTTTAACCGGCCGTACGTCAATCAGTTGGCTGTACAAACTGCCTGCATAATCAAACAAATGCACTTCCAACTGAGTACGAACACCGTCTACTGTCGGCCTCGCTCCGACATTGGCAACACCATCAAAGCACTGCCCCTGAACTTCTGCTCTCACAGCGAATACCCCCTTAATTGGGGCCTGACACCGCTTTAACAATACATTAGCGGTGGGAAAACCAATGGTGCGACCTTTTTTATCGCCGTGAATTACCCGCCCGCAAATCGAGAACGGCCGCCCCAGCATGCCTTGCGCTTTGGAAAAATCCCCAAGGGCCAGTGCCTGGCGAATTTCGGTAGAGCTGATGCGGCAATCCTGCATACGAAAACTCTGCGTGCTGACCACGTCAAAGCCGTATTTCGCGCCTGCCTGCTCCAGCATGTCAAAGTTCCCCTGCCGTCCACGACCAAAATGAAAATCGTCACCCACCACCAGAAACTTAACGCCCAGACGGGCGACCAGCAAATCTTCAATAAAGCGGGAAGCAGACTGGGCAGCAAATGCACGGTTAAACTGAACGCAAAGTAATCGATCAACGCCTTGGGCTTTCAACAGCGTATATTTGTCCCGCAAGGTACTAATGCGCGCAGGTGCCTGCTCAGGCGTGAATACTTCCTCAGGCTGAGGCTCAAACACCATAACGGTGGCAGGCAGGCCCAGTGCCCTGGCCTGCCGGATAACATTGGCCAGTACCGCCTGATGGCCCAAATGCACGCCATCAAATTTGCCAATCGTCAACACACAACCACGATGTTGCTCGCGGAGATTGTGAAGACCCCGTATTAATTCCACCTGATGCTCTTGCCTTTTTGCTGCTGCCAGTAACACAAAGCTGGCGATTATAAACGACCCGCCGCCTAATACCAATTGTTGACCGGGCCTTTCTCAACCAGCCGGCATCATTCCTTCACAATATTCGGCCAGGCAGCCTGAATTTGGTTGCTATCCTCCCACCGTACGGAAATGTCTGGGGCGGGTACCCAGTAAAATCACCACTCCGGAAAAAGTGACAACAGCCGCTACGATAACCAAAACCAAGTGGTATATTTTGCCGCTTAAATCCAGTAACTCAAAAGGCTCTGTTCCATACACCCACAGGATCACTGCAGCCATTGCAGCACAGGCTGCCACAATGCGTACAACAAACAAAATTGTATCCCTGCTGGCCCGGAATACACCCTGTTTGTGCAGGGTAAAATACAACAGCCCTGCATTGAGCGTTGCCGACATACTGGTGGCCGTCGCCAGACCTATATAGCCATAAGGTATTGCCAGGACCAGATTGAAAACCATATTGGCAACCATACACCAGATACCGAATTTGACCGGCGTCCGGGTGTCCTGGCGGGAGTAGAACCCGGGAGCGAGTACCTTCACCAACATGAAACTGAGCAATCCGAACGAGTAAGCAATCAGTGAGTAGGATGCCATTCTGGCGGTTTCAGCAGTAAAAGCCCCTCGCTGGAAAATCACCGTCAGGATTGGCTCGGCGAGCACCGCCAGCCCGACGGCAGCGGGTAGCCCCAGAAAACATACCATGCGTACCGCCCAGTCCATGTTACCAGCAAACGCTGTGGGGTCCTTGGCCACATGATTGCGTGACAATGTCGGCAGGATAACGGTGGCGATCGCAATCCCGAACAGACCCAAAGGAAATTCCAACAGACGATCCGAATAATAGAGCCAGCTGATTGAACCGGTCATCAGAAAACTGGCGATAAATGTGTCAAACAGCAAATTTATCTGCCCCACGGACACCCCAAACAATGCCGGTATCATAAGAGTGCGCACTTTTATAACCCCCGGGTCGCGCCAGCCCCACCGGGGCTTGACCAGTAAACCGGCGCGATACAGAAACGGCAACTGAAAACCCAACTGGACAATGCCGCCCACAAATACTCCCCAGGCCAGGCCATAAGCGGGTTGTTCCAGGTGGGGTGAGACAAATACGGCAAAGGTAATGATGCAAACGTTCAGTAACACCGGCGTAAATGACGCCACTGCAAATTTATTCAGGGTATTGAGAATGGCACCGGAAAGGCCGGTCAATGAAATAAATGCCAGATACGGAAACGTGATTTTAAGCATGGCGGAGGCGAGGACAAATTTCTGCCCGGCCGGGTCGTCGTCCAGCCAGGCCAGAAACCAGCCGGTTCCAAATAACGCTGCCAGTACCGGTGACGCCAAAACGCCCAGCAGCGAAACCACAAACACAATCGCGCCCAGGGTACCGGACACTTTGGCAACAAATTCCCGCAAATGCTGCTTGTCGCCTTCGTGATGCACTTCCGTTAGTACCGGTATAAAAGCCTGCGCAAATGCCCCCTCGGCAAACAGGCGGCGCAGAAAATTGGGAATTTTGTTGGCGAAGAAAAAGACGTCAGCGGCGGCTCCATCCCCCATAAGGCGGGCCACAAACACATCGCGAACCAGCCCCAATACCCGCGAGACCAATGTCATGACACTGACAATGATCCCGGATTTGATTAACTTCCCTGACACACGACCTCTTTGCTTGCTGCTTGGTGATAATGACTTTAGCCAACCATAATAGCCGATTGCCCGGCCCGGTGAAATCTCCCACTGTGGCGATTTTAGCCGCAAATTAAACGCTTTTACGAAATCCGCCCCGGAACCTGCATCTGATAGCTCCGTTCTGTTATACTCCGGGCATTTCGGGGCAAATCTGCGGATAAATTGAAATTGGCTTCAGACGCCAAAAACGTTTGACATTTGGCCGATTGGTAGGCACAATCCGCACCCTCGTTTTTGACATGAATTTATTTTGGGAGTTACACCTTGGCTAACATTAAGTCTGCTAAGAAACGTGCAATTCAAGCCGAAAAGCGTCGTCAGCATAATGCCAGCCGCCGCTCCATGACTCGTACAAGTATCAAAAAAGTAGTAGCGGCCATCGCTAAAGGCGATAAAGAAGGTGCTCAAGCGGCACTGGCTGCTGCCACTCCGATTCTTGACAGAATGGCTACCAAGGGTTTGATTCACAAGAACAAAGCTGCTCGTCATAAGAGCCGCCTGGCTGCGCAAATTAAAGCGCTGTAAGCCTGTCGGCTGCACTTATTTTGCAGCAGTAAAAAAAGCGCCTTTGGGCGCTTTTTTTGTGTCTGCTGTCATATTCACGTCAATAAATTTTCATTCAATTGTCAACAAACTGACTCACCTCCTTCAAGCTTCCTGACTAGATTGGCCTTCCAATGATGCAAATTGGGAAACGCCAACATGCAAGACACTCACTTTCGCGCTTTATGGCTGTCTGACATTCACCTGGGTCATAAAGACTGCAAAGCCGAGTACCTGCTGGATTTTCTGGATCGGCTCAGCGCCGATACCGTTTATCTGGTCGGCGACATCATCGATATTTGGCAAATGTCCAGGCAGTTCCGCTGGCCGGAAGCACACAATCAGGTTCTTCATCGACTGATGAAATTAAGCCGGCAGGGCACGCGTGTGGTATACCTTCCTGGTAACCACGACGCTCCCCTGCAACGTTATTGTGGAATGGAGTTCGGCGAAATCGAACTGCATCGGGAATACGTTCATACTACTGCGGCCGGAAAACGTTATCTGGTACTGCATGGTGACCAGTTCGACGCTGATGTTACGCTAGGCAAGCTTCACCGCTTTATGGGCGACAAGGGCTACGAATGGTTGCTGTTCGCAAACCGTTGGTACAACCGCCTGCGCGCATGGAAAAAAATAGCTACTGGTCGCTGGCCGGATACCTTAAACAACATATCAAAGGCGCCAATCTGGCCATAGCTCGTTTTAGAGAAGCCTGCTGTAAACGGGCCCGCGTGATGCAACTGGACGGTGTGATATGCGGCCACATTCATCACCCCGAAGACTGCTATCACAATGGTATCCATTACATCAATGACGGCGACTGGATAGAAACCTGTTCCGCACTGGTTGAGGATGCAAACGGCAACCTCAACCTTATTCATTGGATGGACCCGCACTGGCAACAGAGCATTCCGACCACCAAGGCGATTCACAGTATCGGCTCCCGGGCGGCATGACCATTTACCTAACATGACCTGTAGCACCTCCCATAAGTGCATGACCAACAAAAATAACCAGAGAAAGCCATGTTTACCGTAGAAGACGTACTCAGCAAACATTACCCGAATGTAGCGAATAACCCGCTATTGTTCCGCCCCTTGTCCTTCGCTCTGCGACATCTGTTGCACGAACGGGAAATTTGCGAATTCGGTAAGGCCTATCCTCATTACGAAGGCATCGATTTTGTTGAGCAGGTATTGGATTATTTCAATGTCAGCTACTCCATACGCGACATTGAAAAGGAACGCATTCCCAGTGAAGGGCGGGTTGTGATCATAGCCAACCATCCACTGGGTTCGCTTGATGGGCTGGCACTCATCAAGCTGGTCAGTGAAGTGCGCCATGACCTCAAAGTGGTTGCCAATCAGATGCTGATGACCATCAAACCGATGCACAGTATGTTGTTGCCGGTAAACACTTTACATGGTGGTACCCACAAGCAGCACCTCGATGCCATTCATCGTCATCTTAACCAGGATGGCGTACTGCTGATATTTCCTGCCGGTGAAGTCTCCCGTCTGCGCCCACAGGGTGTGCGGGATACCCATTGGCATACAGGCTTTCTGCGCATTGCCAGGGTAACCAAGTCACCAATCCTGCCTGTCCATATCGACGCCAAAAACTCACCGCTGTTCTACAGTATTTCCATGCTCTGCAAACCGTTGTCCACTTTGCTGCTGGTGAAAGAAATGTTTCGGCATAAACGCCGTCACCTGCCCATAAGAATTGGTGAAATTATCCCGTTGCAGTCCTATCAGCAATTGCCCTTTGAGCTGAAAGATCAGGTCAAGCTGTTCAAGCGACACCTTTACCGCATCGGAAGTAACAAAAAAGGCATATTTACTACTCAGGCCCCAATCGCGCTGCCGGAAGACAGGAAGTTACTGACCGGAGCAATCAAACAAAGCTGTGAGCACCTCGGGCAGACTACCGACGGCAAGCACATCTATCTGTATCAGCACAACTCCAGTTCCCCGATAATGAGAGAAATCGGGCGTTTACGGGAAATTGCATTTCGGGCCGTCGGTGAAGGCACTCACAAACGACGAGACATTGATCCCTATGATTCGCACTATTTCCACCTGATCCTTTGGGATGACAAAGCATTGGAAATCGCAGGAGCCTACCGCTTTGGAAACGCGGCAACCCTGACCGCAGCGGGCCACCCCACCGGATTGTACTCTGCCAGTCTGTTTCATTACCCACAACAGGAAAATAGAGAACTGTTCGAGTCCGGCCTCGAGCTTGGTCGCAGCTTTGTGCAGCCAAAATACTGGGGAAAACGCAGTCTGGACTACTTATGGTTCGGAATTGGCGCGTTCCTGAACCGATACCCGCACTATCGCTTCCTGTTTGGTGCGGTCAGTATCAGCAACGCCTACCCCCAACCTGCGAAAGACCTGCTGGTTGAGTTCTACCGCTGCTATTTTCCGGCCAGATTCGGCGCTGCTTCTGCCCGTGCCCCCTACCAGATAACTTCTCCTTTGCTGCCCATCTTCCACGGCCATGACTACAAAAGCGAATTTGCATTGCTCAAGCACCTGTTGGCAAACATGAAAGTGAACGTTCCTACGTTGTATAAGCAATATACGGAAATTGCGGAACGTGGCGGTGCGGCGTTTTTAGATTTCAGCGTAGATGCGGGGTTTAATGACTGTATAGACGGATTGATCGTCGTGGACTTACACGCGCTCAACGACAAAAAGCGTCAACGCTATCTGCAGAACCAGACCTCTTAGTCCAGTGATTACCCTGTTCACCTCTGATTTTAACGTGACTGTGATATGCTGTAGACCAGTCACATCAACTCAGGAGTACCGCATGCCTGGCAATAAGCTTACCGCGGCATTAATTTTTGTTTTTTTCTCTGCCGTCGTTATTGTAAGTACCGCATTCTTCTGGAACGAAGCGCGAAATGAGATTAAGTATCTGTGCAAAAATTTTGTTCCGGGTATATCAATGAATAACGTGGCCGAACAACTCCAAACGGCACAACACGCCACCTATTCCCTGACCCAGACGTCCAAAGGCACATCCATTGTCTTCTCCAGCCCGATACATTTTCACTTCTATAAGTGCGTCATCGAACTGGATGCTAACAACGTAGTCAACAGTGCAAGGCTATACTGATCTCTGAATGAATTTCAGGGCGTGACATCATTGCGCTAACCTCCAGCAGATTGTTGCTTTGCTGACTCCCTGAATGCATCGCAGATCAGGAGCTTTTTAATGAGTGAAGAACAACAGGCCCCCCTACTGTGCCATCGGAACTTGAGTGTTCAACACGGTTGTGACTTCCCGTCTCTGCAAGACAAGTCTGAATATAAAAAACAGTTAAAGTTGTGGCAAAAAAGGCTGCTGCACGTTCAACAGGCCTACTACCATCAGAAACGCCGCGCGATTATCGTATTTGAAGGCTGGGACGCTTCGGGGAAAGGCGGGGCCATTCGCCGGGTAACAGAACATCTGGACCCAAGAGGATACCAGGTGCATCCCATTGGGCCCCCAAGTAAGGAGGAACAGGGCCGGCATTACCTTTACCGGTTTCAGACTCGGCTGCCGTTACCCGGAAGTCTGTGCCTATTTGATCGCTCCTATTATGGGCGGGTATTGGTCGAACGGGTGGACTCGCTAGTCACCGTGGACGCATGGCAGCGCGCCTATCGGGAAATCAACGAATTTGAACGACTGCTAATTGATGACGGAGTTAAAATCATCAAATTATTCCTGCACATCAGTGCCGGGGAGCAACTGAAGCGGTTCGAGGAGCGGCTGCACAATCCGCACAAACGCTGGAAGTTAACGTCCGAAGATCTGGTAAACCGCGCCAAACGTGACCAGTATATCGAAGCCACTGACCAGATGTTTGCGTTGACCGATACCTTTCAGGCACCCTGGCAACTCATCCCTGCGGAACACAAGTGGTTTGCCCGGGTAGAAGTTCTAAAAACTCTGGTTAGCCGGTTAAGTGAAGGCGTTACGGTTGAACCTCCGCCGATTGACGAACGGGTGGTCGCCATGGCGGAGTCACAGCTAGGCATACGAAGGCCGCATAACTAACCGGTGAAGGCTCACAGATTGTCTGCACCGGCGGTTAAAACTCATCCAGAACGTCAATGATTTCGTGGGTGCTCTCAAGCAAACGGATAACTTTGTCATCCACTTCGATGGCAATTACGCCTTTCTCATGATCCCGAAAAATCACATTGCCAGCTTCATACACTGACTGGTCCAGCCTTTCCCCCTTGTGCAGCTTTTTCTGCCAGCCTGGTGGCAGTTCCTTCCCTTTCTGGGCTTTTTTATGTAAGCCTTTTGGCAACTTTTCCGCTTTGTGCGGCGGTTCACTGAGCACTGGAGTACTGAATACACCCAAAAACACCGACAACAAAACTATTCGACTCAATTGCATAACTTCTCCATTGATAGTGCAGTATTTATTTGCCTGATGACAAACCATAATGACAGTATAAGTTGTCGCAATGAATCACATGGTTATAAGATGTAGTACAAACGAGTGAAATTGGATGCCAATACCGTTGGCCCAAACCCGTGATGCAAATAAAGGTGGCCGGTGCTTAAAATTATTATTCTTATTCCTCTCATCCTCTGCGTACTGTGGTTTGCTTATCTGAAAATGAACCAGTATAGCGTGGCACAAGGTAAGCAGGGATTTACATACATTTTGGTGCTGTCTTTGGTGATCGGTGCTTTCTACTCTCTTATGCTGTTTCTAACTCACTGACCCCAGAACAGGAACTGATTTGAACAAACCCGAAAAATGCCTCAATCACCGTTAAACAGGGCATAAAAAAAGGTGCTGAATTCAGCACCTTTTCAAATCTACGTTACAACGACGCTTTTACAGTTGCTCGGAGATCGAGATGTCCGCATCTGCGCGCAAGGCGGCAATGTAATTTTCATAGTCACTTTGGCTGTGCTGCATGGAAATACGCTGGCGCAAACCAGTTTGCTGAGCTTCTTCCATTTCGGCTGGCGGGTTAATCTTTAGCAGTTCTACAATTCCCACATCACCAGATGCCAATGGGCTGATTTCAAGGCTATTGCCAGCTTCAGGAGCCAGTCGGAACAACGCAGATACCAAGGCTCTTGGAACCTCGCTGGTGTTTCTGGTTACGGCCTCAGCGGTTTGCCAGCTCAAATCACGTTCGGCAAGCAGCGCTTCAGCATCTTCACCAGCCTGAATTTTTTCGACCAGTGCAGTTGCCCAGTTTTCTGCTTCCTGCTGGGCTTTTTGAGCACGTAGCGTAGCCACTATGCCGTCTTTTACTTCTTCAAGTGCCTGAGTGCGCTGAGGCTCATGGGCTACTACGCGCATAACCGCCACCTGGCCGTCATCCAGCTCAATCACCTCACTGTTAACACCTTCTTCTATCAATTCAGGTGAGAAAGCGACTTCAATGGCTTGCGGCACATTGAGTGGCGCTGGCGCACTTTGGCGGGAGAAAAGGCCTGTCTGCTGAATACGACCGTCTATGGCACCGGCCACATCTTCCAGCGTGTCCGGCATTTCAAACGCAATTTCCGCCATGGTATTTTGCAGCTCGTAGTAGCGTTCCATGGCTTTGTCAGTCAACAGAGTGTCGCGAATTTCTTCACTCACAGATTCAAGCGCGGTAATTTCCTCCGCCTTGATATCGGTCAGTTTAATGATATGAAAACCAAAATCAGAACGCACCACGCTACTGACATCGCCAACCTGCGCCAGGGCAAATGCGGCTTCGTCAAAAGCCGGATCCATCTCGTTAGCTGAAATGAAATCCAAATCACCACCGTTTTCAGCACTGAATGCATCGGCTGAATTCTTCTCGGCAACTTCGGCAAAGTCGGCGCCGTTATTGATTTCCGTCAGTAATGATTCGGCCTGCTGTTTAGCCGCCTCTTCATCATCACCGAACTCTACCAGAATATGGGAAACACGACGTTGCTCAGCGGTACGATAGCGATCCAGATTGTTCTGGTAGAACTCGGCTATGTCTTCATCTGTCACCTGCACATCGTCTTTCAATTCATCTGCTCTCAGAAGTACAAAAGCAACATCGACCAATTCGTCCGTATCAAACGCCGTGAGATTAGCCTGATAATAATTAAAAATTTCGTCATCCGACACAGTTACCTGTGCTTCAAACGGGCCGGATTCGATGGTCAGGTATCGTGCATCACGGGTCTGCGACTGCAATTGATATGCCTGGTCAATTTCTCCAGGCAATGCGAAAGCGGTGGCGCTAAGGCCGCGGGCCAGTTGCTCACGGGTCATCTGAACACGAAGATAATCTCTGAAATCACTGGGCTGAAAGCCACTTTGACGCAAAACAGCCTGATAACGCTCATTGTCAAACTGACCTGCATACTGAAACTCAGGCATTTGAACAATAGTTTGCTTGATTTGCTCATCACTGACACGCAAACCCAGATCGCGGGCCTTTTGCTCGATCAGTTTTTCGTTGATCAGCCGCTCAAGGACATTACGACGAAACTCACGAGTGTATCCCTCGCTGGCAAACAGGCTGGCGACGGCTTCTCCGTACTGGGATTCCATCCGTGCGCGCTGATTTTGATAGGCGCGTTCCAGACTGCTCAGACTGATTTCTTCACCATTGACAGTGGCTGCCGCTGAACTTCCTGATGAAGTCAGATAACTGCCTACACCGGCAAACACGAAACTCAATACAACCAGGCCAATAATGACCATGGCCCAAGGGCCTTGAGAGCCTTCTCTGATTCTTTCTAGCATGACTCGATTTCAACTCCGTTGCTTACAATGAAGCGCCTGGGTACATTTCCCGGCCCTGGCATGATTGCCGACCGCCCCAGACAAAAATAGGGCCGAATTATAGCTTATTCCTCAACACAAAGGCGAAAGTTTTACCTCCCGCTACAGTATGAACAGGTTAACTAAGTCCTGAAAATAAAACCCTATTTTTCACTATGGCCAACTTAAACGCGAATAAGGCATTGAAGAGGGAGGATTTGCTCCCAACAGATAAAAAGCGCTTAAGCTAAAGACCTGTGCACAAATAAAAAAGGCGATGGCATAGCCATCGCCTTTTTCAGGTATAAGTAGCTTAGTTACAAGCGTCTTTCAGAGCTTTACCAGCTTTGAAAGAAGGTACTTTAGCTGCGGCAATTTCAATCGTCTCACCAGTTTGAGGGTTACGACCACTGCGAGCAGAGCGCTCACGAACCGCAAAGGTTCCAAAACCTACCAATGCAACCTGGTCACCATCTTTCAGAGCGCCAGTTACTGCGTCGGTGAATGCGTCAAGAGCGCGTCCAGCAGCAGCTTTAGAAATGTCAGCACCAGCAGCGATTTGGTCGATAAGTTGAGACTTGTTCACTATTATAATCCCCTTCGATTGTTATTATACTATCTGTCCGCACTACTCTCGTAGATTGCCCGGACTTTATAACAAGCTTGAATAGTTACATCAAGCCACATGTTACAGTTTGTTAATTTTTAGTAGGTTCGCCACACCCCTTGATATACAAGGCTTAGAGCGAGTACTCAGCTAAGGTATCACAACTCCTGCGACTTGGAAGCCCCAAATTTAAAAAAAAATGGTAAAAGCCGCACCTAATGGTTATTTTTTATACAAATTAACGTAAAAAAAAGCTGCAACCCTTTAAAAAAGCGAGTTGCAGCCCTGCTGTCCGGGTTTAAACCGCACCCACAACCTGGAACGACTCTACCGGCTCCTGCAATGCTATATCCAAAACCTCATCAATCCACTTAACCGGGTGGATGGACAGATCCTGCTTCACGTTTTCCGGAATTTCCTCCAGATCCCGCTCATTTTCCTTAGGTATCACCACAGTTTTGATTCCACCACGATGAGCGGCAAGCAGTTTCTCTTTCAAGCCACCAATGGCCAGCACTTCCCCACGTAAGGTAATTTCCCCTGTCATGGCAACGTCGCACCGAACAGGATTTCCGGTTAGAGAAGAAACCAGCGCCGTACACATTGCAATACCAGCAGAGGGGCCATCTTTCGGTGTCGCACCTTCGGGTACGTGCACATGAATATCGCGCTTCTCGTAAAAGTCTGCATTAATGCGTAACTTCTCCGCACGACTGCGCACTACGGTCATGGCAGTTTGAATGGACTCCTGCATAACATCACCCAAAGAACCGGTGAAAGTCGTTTTCCCTTTACCTGGCACCGCCGTGGTTTCAATCGTCAGCAAATCTCCGCCCACCTGGGTCCAGGCCAGGCCAGTGACCTGACCAATCTGGTTGTCCTTATCGGCCTTGCCATAATCAAAGCGCTGCACGCCCAGAAAGTCCTTCAGATTTTCCTGAGTCACAACAACTTTGCTTTTATTCTTCGACAGCAGAATGTCTTTTACCGCTTTCCGGCAGATTTTTGAAATCTCACGCTCCAGACTGCGTACACCGGCTTCGCGAGTGTAATATCGAATGATTCCGATAATCGCAGACTCGGTAATATCCAGTTCATTCTTTTTAAGGCCATTGCGTTCCATTTGTTTGGAAATCAAATGACGGGTAGCAATATTCAGTTTTTCATCCTCGGTGTAGCCAGACAGACGAATGACTTCCATCCTGTCGAGCAGCGGCCCGGGAATATTCATGCTGTTCGAGGTAGCAACAAACATCACATCTGAAAGGTCATAGTCCACTTCCAGGTAGTGGTCGCTAAAGCTGTTGTTTTGCTCCGGGTCCAATACCTCCAACAGTGCGGAAGCCGGGTCACCACGCATATCGGAAGACATTTTATCTATCTCATCCAGCAGGAACAGCGGGTTCTTTACTTCCACTTTAGCCATTTTCTGGATCAGTTTGCCTGGCATGGAGCCAATGTAGGTTCGGCGATGTCCACGAATTTCCGCTTCATCCCGCACTCCCCCCAAGGCCATGCGCACGTATTTCCGGCCCGTTGCTTTTGCAATCGACTGGCCCAATGACGTTTTACCCACACCTGGTGGACCTACCAGACAGAGAATGGGGCCTTTCAGCTTTTTCACCCGCTGCTGTACTGCCAGATATTCGATGATCCTTTCTTTGACCTTATCAAGACCATAGTGGTCGGCATTCAATACCTGTTCAGCCCGCGCCAGGTCTTTTTTCACCGCGCTACGCTTGTTCCAGGGCACCGAAGTCAACCAGTCAATGTAACTGCGCACTACCGTCGCCTCAGCTGACATGGGTGACATCATCTTGAGTTTTTGCAATTCGGCTTTGGCTTTGTCCTCTGCTTCCTTGGGCATTTTAGCATCGGTGATTTTTTTGGTCAGAGTCTCAAATTCATCCGGCGCTTCATCCAGTTCGCCCAATTCTTTCTGGATGGCTTTCATCTGTTCGTTGAGGTAATACTCGCGCTGGCTTTTCTCCATCTGCTTTTTCACACGGGTACGAATTTTCTTTTCTACCTGCAGCAGATCAATTTCGCCTTCCATAAGTGCCATCAGGTATTCCAGACGTTCATTGACGCCCTTCATTTCCAAAACTTTCTGCTTCTCGGCAAGTTTCAGCGGCATATGGGCTGCCATTGTGTCAGCCAGTCGGGCAGCGTCGTCAATACCATTGAGAGAGGTCAGTACCTCAGGCGGGATCTTTTTGTTGAGCTTAACGTAACCTTCAAACTGCGATACCGCGGAGCGGATGAGTACTTCCTGTTCACTTTCTCCCAGCGGTTCGTCACTAATACGGCTTACCTCTGCAACGAAATAAGGTTCTGCCTGTGTGTAGCTGGCCACTTCGCCACGCACATTCCCTTCGACCAAAACCTTAACCGTCCCATCCGGTAACTTCAGTAACTGCAAAATGGTAGCAATCGTACCAACTGTATAAATGTCTTCATTTTCCGGTTCGTCAATGCTGGCGTCTTTCTGGGCAACCAAAAAAATCTGCTTGTCGTTTTCCATCGCAGCTTCCAGGCAACGGATGGATTTTTCGCGACCGACAAACAGTGGTATGACCATATGGGGGTACACAACCACATCCCGAAGTGCAAGGACGGGAATTTCTATGCGATTTTCACGCTCAACTGTCATACGTGTTCTCTATTTGTTAGTTATGTCGATGTATATGGGGATGGCGATTCAAAGTTCAAACCAATTCTGAGTACTGGGATCCTTTCTCTCTTCAGAACCTATACCATTATCGAAAAGCCAGACCAAGGCAAGTCATTCAGGAATTACGGGCACAAAAAAAAGGCCCTCAGGCCTTTTTTGGTTAAATTTCAGACTACTCTGCAGCAGCCTTTTTGTCATTGCTGGCGTAAATCAAAATAGGGTTAGACTCACCTTTGATAACGGTTTCGTCAATTACCACTTTGGTCACGTTCTCCATGGACGGTAATTCATACATGGTATCCAGCAAAACGGCCTCAACGATAGAACGTAACCCACGGGCACCGGTCTTGCGCTGCATGGCCTTTTTGGCAATAGCATGCAGGGCGTCTTCACGGAACTCCAGTTCAGTATCTTCCATGTTAAACAGCGCTGCATACTGCTTGGTGATTGCGTTTTTCGGTTCACGCAAAATCTGAATCAAGGCTTCTTCGTTAAGCTCTTCAAGGCTGGTTACCACAGGCAAACGACCGATAAATTCCGGAATCAAGCCATACTTCACCAGATCTTCCGGTTCTACCTGCTTAAACAGTTCACTGATGGCCTGTTTAGAGTCCTTGGATTTAACCTGCGCACCGAATCCAATACCGCTGCCGATGTGTGCACGCTGCTCAATCACTTTGTCCAGGCCGGCAAATGCTCCACCACAAATGAACAGGATCTTAGACGTGTCAACCTGCAAAAACTCCTGTTGAGGATGCTTACGGCCTCCCTGGGGCGGAACAGAAGCAACCGTACCCTCAATCAGTTTCAGCAAGGCCTGCTGAACCCCTTCACCGGAAACGTCGCGGGTAATAGAAGGGTTATCTGATTTGCGTGAAATCTTGTCGATCTCATCGATGTAAACAATGCCTCGCTGGGCTTTTTCCACATCGTAATCGCATTTTTGCAGCAATTTCTGAATGATGTTTTCAACGTCTTCACCCACGTAGCCGGCTTCGGTCAGTGTTGTAGCATCAGCCATGGTGAAGGGAACATCCAGCAAACGGGCCAGCGTCTCGGCTAACAGGGTTTTACCACTGCCGGTAGGGCCGATCAGCAGAATGTTGCTTTTACCCAGTTCAACTCCGTCATGCACGTCACCATTGCGCAACCGCTTATAGTGATTATAAACCGCGACGGAAAGCACCTTCTTCGCATGCTCCTGACCAATCACATAGTCATTCAGATGTGCATGGATTTCGTGGGGCTTGGGAAGTGCGTCCTGTTTTTGCCTGGGCGCAATTTCCTTGATTTCTTCACGAATAATGTCGTTGCATAATTCAACGCACTCATCACAGATGAAAACCGAAGGCCCTGCGATTAACTTTCTAACTTCGTGTTGGCTTTTGCCACAAAACGAGCAGTACAATAATTTATTGTCACCGTCTCCGCTCTGTTTATCACTCATTATTCATTGCCTCTGCCTTGCCTGAACCACCAAAATTAGCGGGGCCACCCCATTGGCTCAGGTTGTCTATAAACTATACTACTTAGTAGCGGCTGCGTCAGATCGATTTGTCAGTACCTGGTCAATTAGACCATACTCTTTGGCTTCCAGGGCACTTAAAAAGTTATCTCTGTCAGTATCACGGGCTACGGTTTCATAATCCTGCCCAGTGTGCTGTGCCATCAGACGGTTCAGTTTCTCTTTGATAGACAGGATTTCCTTGGCGTGAATTTCAAAATCAGAAGCCTGCCCCTGAAATCCACCCAAAGGCTGGTGAATCATCACTCGCGCGTTAGGCAGACAATAACGCTTACCTTTAGCCCCCCCTGAAAGCAAAAATGCTCCCATACTGGCCGCCTGGCCTACGCAAACAGTGCTCACATCTGGCTTGATGAAATTCATGGTGTCATAAATTGCCATGCCGGCCGTTACCGAACCACCAGGGGAGTTAATATAAAGATAGATATCCTTTTCCGGATTTTCCGCTTCCAGGAACAACATTTGAGCCACAATCAAATTGGCCATATGGTCTTCCACCTGGCCAACCAGGAAAATGACGTTCTCTTTCAGTAATCGAGAATAAATATCGTAGGACCTTTCGCCTTTGGACGTCTGCTCGACAACCATGGGGACCAAAGCGTTCTGTGGGTCAAATGGGGTATGTATCATAGCTACCTTGGATTCTTAGCGTTAAAAACAAAAATGCTCGGAGGGCTCCGAGCATTTAAGCAGTTGCTGACAGGTTAAGTCAATCAGGCAGTGAAAAATTACGCCTGTTTGTTCATAACCTCGTCAAAACCTTTGCTGACTTCCTGAGTTTTGGCTTTTTCCAATACCCATTCAATCGCCTGCTCTTCCAGAGCCACGTTTTGCATTTGCTGCATCAGTTCCTGATTATTTTTGTAATATTCAATAACTTCCTGTGGATCTTCATAAGCAGAAGCGGAGGTTTCGATCAGTTCGTTAACCTTGTTTTCGTCAGCTTTCAGTTCGTTAACCTTGATGATTTCACCTAACAGCAGACCAATGCTAACACGGCGCTTGGCATTGTCAGCAAACAGTTCCGCTGGCAGTTCCGGCAGGTTCTGACCACCGCCCTGCTGGCTGAAACGCTGCTTGGCCTGCTCACGCAGGGCGTTAACTTCCTGGTCAATCAGTGCCTGAGGAATATCAAATTCGTTTTTCTCAAGCAGCTTGGCAATTACGTCTTCTTTAACTTTGGCTTTCAAAGTCTGATCAAGTTCACGCTGCATGTTCTTGCGAACTTCAGTTTTCAGCGCGTCAACGCCACCTTCGTCAACACCGAACAGTTTGGCAAATTCATCATCAACTTCTGGCAGTTGCTGGCCTTCAACCTTTTTCACGGTAACGTCAAAAACGGCATCTTTACCTTTCAATGCTTCGGCGTGGTAATCTTCAGGGAAAGTCACTTCGACTTTCACTTCTTCGCCAGCTTTGGCACCCACCAGTGGCTTTTCGAAACCAGGAATCATTCGGCCTTTGCCCAATTCCAGGGTGAAGTCTTCTGCTTTGCCGCCGTCAAATTCTTCGCCGTCAATTTTTCCAACGAAATCAATAACGATACGATCATCTTTCTTGGCTTTGCGCTTAACTTCTTTCCAGCTGGCGTGCTGCTTCTGCAGAGTTTCCATCATGCTATCGAGGTCAGCATCGGTAATTTCAACTACCGGCTTTTCAATTTCGATCTCATCAACACCCTTAACTTCTACTTCCGGGTAAACTTCAAACGCAGCCACAAATTCCAGGTCTTCGCCATCCTGATCTTTGGTCAGTTCGAATTTTGGCATACCCGCCGGGTTAATTTTTTCCTGCACGATAGCCTGATAGAAATTACGCTGCATAACGTCGCCAGCGATTTCCTGACGGACTGCCTGGCCGTAACGCTTTGCGATTACACTCACTGGCACCTTGCCAGGACGAAAACCATTAATGCGCTGTGTTTTCGCCAGTTGCTGCAAACGGGATTTAACCGCAGAGTCAATGGACTCAGCAGGTACGGTAATAGTAAGACGGCGTTCTAAACCCTGGGTCGTCTCGACTGAAACTTGCATTGTGTTACCTCAACTTGACGCCTTATCAGACGTTTATATTCCCCTCCCTGCCCAGCCAGGCTCTTCGCCCACCACAACCGGGAGAGAGGCATAATTCAACGATAATAAACCGCTGGTATAAACCGTAGGTTAACTACATTGGTTAAAAAAAGACGCAGTAGTATACAGTCAGCACTTTGCTGAGTCGAGTATATTTATGCATTGACAACTGTCTCGCCCTGTAGGTAAATAACAAACTGTTTACATGAAACTCACGCGTTGTCTGACAACGATTCCCGCGAACGCTTAGTAACCTCATGCAGTTAAGGATGAAACGTGCGGCCAGTAGATGTATGTCAAGCGCACCTTGAGAACATTCGATTTTCCGCTAATGCGCTGGGCGCGGTGCTGGAATGTCCAGCCCTTTCTGCTCACCATCCACGATTATGGGCCCCGCCCCACATACCTCAGCCCCCTGTGTGTGTGCGTGTGGAGTCGCTGCTTTATAAAGCCGAGGAATACTACGTTTCCCCATGCAAAAATTACCGTTTTTACCGCTGTCAGGATAATCTGCTGCTTGTTGAGATAGGCCAACAGGCGCCACCTCGACCCAACCTTGTCAAGGCAGAGGAATATCCGCATTCCAGGCGCCAGACTCCGGCACAGCATACTTCATCCAGGCCATGCTGGCTGTGTCTTACTTTTGATGGCCCTCCGCCAGGGTGGCTGCTAAGCGGCATTGATCATCCGGAATTCGCACACCAGCGGCAAAATTTTTTGCGCCTGCTCGACACTCATACCCAGCTTCTCAGGCTGATGGTGAGCCACAACAGTCTGCTTTCAGATCCCCTTACGCAACTCAACTCCCGTGTAGTACTGCAAAGTGAACTGGGGTTATTGTGTGAGCATCATTCAGTGGGGCTGATAATGATTCACTGTCGGGACTTTCACAGCATTAATCAGAAGTTTGGCCATGCAGCCGGTGACCGGGTTATCACGGAAATTTCAGCCCAGCTCAAACGGGTTACCCGCAATGAGGACCTGCTGTGTCGATTTGGCGGAGCCCTGTTTGGCGTGGGTTTGCCGGTAAACCACGCCGATGAAACTGAACAGGTTGCCCGCAAGCTCCAGGACAGTCTTCAAAGCCAGCAATACCTCGACAATGCCGTCTCACTTTGCTTCAGCACGGGACTGGCTACCCTTATGTTTGACGAGAGCATTAAATCAAGCAGCGAGAAAGCCGGGATCCTGATTTCACGCGCCGACCAGGCCCTCAAGGCGGCCCAGCAACAATCTGAGCCTTCCATTACCAGTTGGAAAAGCGGACACTTTTCCCTGGAAGCGACACAATTTGGTTATTTAGGCGGAATATTCACCGCCGACACCGTGACCGATTACCGCAATATGTTGCTGTTATGGGATATATCTTCAATCATTGCTGACGAGAATGACTTCCAGGCGTTACTGCAACAGGTCATCCATCGTTTGGCACAAACCTTTGATTTTCATATTGCAGGGCTTTACACCCCCTCGCAGCACCCCGATTCCCTGTTGCTTTATGAAATCAACAATAATGATGAAGCGGTTCCTTTTGCTGCGGAACATGCGCATCATCACGCAATACTTGAGTCTCTGACCTCAAATCTCACCCAGTCTCAGCAAATTGCAGAATTCGAGGATAACGACGTGATTGCCGTGCTGATCCCGTTAAGCATGGAAACCGAAGACTTCTTCTATTTCAGAGCTCACCCCAACCGCTTCAGTGTTACCCAGGACACCAAAGTTCTGCTTTGCGGACTGACCCGGCAAATGGGTAAGGCATTGCGGCGAGCCCGGCTGGAAGCCCAGTTCAACAAACAACTGGTGACCCAAAAAGAACGCCTGCAAACTGAGCTGGAAGAACTGAAAGAAAATATCAAATCCAGCCTGATGGTGTTTCGCTCTGAGTCCATGCATCATCTGATGCGTCAGGCCAAGCGCGCCGCACTTACCGACACCACAGTGCTGATTTTGGGCGAAAGTGGAACCGGCAAAGAACGCCTTATGCACGCCATACACAAATTCAGCCCACGACGTGAAAAACCTTTTGTGATTGTGGATTGCGGTTCCATCCCGGAAACCCTGATTGAGTCTGAATTATTCGGTCATGCCAAAGGAGCTTTTACTGGTGCGCAAAAAAGTAGCCGCGGAAAATTCCAGGAAGCGGATGGAGGCGTTCTGGCACTGGACGAAATTGGCGAGTTGCCTCTGGCGATGCAAACCAAATTACTGCGCTTTGTTCAGGAAAAGCATTTTACTCCCGTGGGCAGCCACGAGTATATCCGGGTTGATGTAAAAATCATTGCAGTAACCAACCGGGATCTGATGCATGAAGTGCAGCAGGGGCGTTTTCGCAAAGACCTGTACTACCGGCTGAATGTAGTCACCCTGCACTCACCGCCACTGCGCGAGCGCAAGGAAGACATACCGCTATTGGCACGGCATTTTTTAAATCGCTACGCCAAGCAGTACGATAACGAGAATAAATTTCTTTCTGAACAGGCTCTGGCCAAAATGCAGCAGTACGATTGGCCCGGAAATATTCGTGAACTGGAAAACAGACTGATGCAAGCCGCATTGCTCACCGACACCCAGGAAATTCGTTGGCAGGACCTGAATTTAGATCCACAGACTGCAGCTACGCTTCCCTCCAACTCAGATAATCCAGCCCTTTTTACTTCAACAAACCACTTTCCACCGCCAATCCCATCAACGGGGAAAACGCAGGAAATACAACAGGCGCCCTGTGATGTGGCTGCTGGGTTCTCACTGCCGGAAGCTGACTCTCAAGCCTGCCTCACCAAAGTCAGTGAGGCACTGAAGGAGGTACTTCAGCAGATACAAAGCAGCGCCGTATTCTTCCACTCACCCGTTGGAATCTGGCTGGAGGACGAAATCCTCCAGCAAACCTTTGTTCAGCAGCAAGGTAATGTGAAGGCCACCGCCATTCAGTTGCATATGTCACAAAGTACAGCGCGTCGCAGGATTGACAAGATTGGTCAGAATGGAAGCGATCGCCCGCCGGCCTGGGCTGAGGTTCAAAAAGCCCTGGCTCCCATAGCCCAAGGCAAGTGTATTATTGACGGATGCTTGGACACCCTGAAATTGTGCCTGTTGCAACAATTACTGGCGTCCAACCCCAGCTCCATGTCACTGGCAGCGGAAATCCTTGGTGTAAGTGAGCCCACACTTTACAAATGGAAAAAAAAGCTCACTCATAGACAGCAGAATAATCCGGTCTTCACTGCCAAAGCCCTGAACTGATTCAGCTAACAAGTTTGCCGCTATTTGCCGTTTTATAGAGCCGGGCAGGCCGAAATTCGCGTTTTGTGAGGTGTAAAACAGGTGGCCGCCTGCAATGCAGGAAGGGGCCGGCTGTACAGATACCCCTGATAAAAATCGCACCCTTTGGCCTGCAAAAAGGCCAGTTGCGCGGGCTCTTCAACACCCTCGGCAACCACATCGAAATCCAATCGGTTCGCCAAAGCAAGTATGGCTTCAATAATTGCCAGGTCAGGCGCATTTTCCGCAATCTGAGAAACAAATGATTTTTCGATCTTGAGCGTATCGATTGGCAAATGCTTAAGGTAACTTAATGAAGAGTAACCGGTTCCGAAATCGTCTATCGCAAGGGTGATCCCCAATTCCTTCAGACTTTTAAGCCGGCTTATATTTTCATTCACATCACTCATAATAATGCTTTCGGTCAGTTCCAGCTCAATAAAACTGCCGTCAACGCCATAAAATTTCAGCGTATTAGCGACTTTCTCAACGAAATCCGACTTAAAAAACTGCAATGCCGACACATTCACCGCCACCCGCTGACAGTTCACCCCCTCAGACAACCAGGTTCGAATCTGCCGACAAACCTGAGCCAGAACCCAGTCCCCCAGCATCGCGATCAAGCCCGACTCTTCCGCTATGGGAATAAATTCATCCGGAGGAATAAAGCCAAATTCCGCATGTTGCCATCGGCACAAAGCTTCCATACGCGTCACATCACCGGTGCTGGCGTTAACCTGCGGTTGATAGTGCAGGGAAAACTGGCCGCATTCCAGCGCTTTACGCATTTCCGATTCCAGTAGTAAGCGGGTTCGGGCCGCAGATTCCATATTCGGGTTATAAAATGTGATTGGATCCCCCGGGCAGGATTTTGATGCGTACATCGCCTGTTCGGCTTTGCGCAACAAGGTATCCACCTTCTCACCATCTTCATAAAAGACTGCCACACCAATACTGGCCGACATCACCATCTCGTAACCGTCTAACACCAATGGAACAGAAATCGCTTCCAGCAATCGGTTAGCAATTGACAGCAAGGTACTGACCTCACTCACCCCATCTATGTATAACGTAAATTCATCCCCCCCCATTCGGGCCAGGATTTGTTGCGACTGCACGTGGCTGACATCGCGCATAATCATGTCGCTGTCGCGGATCACCGAAGCCAGCCTGCGCGCCAGCACTTTAAGAATATAGTCACCGGTCTGGTAATCAAAGGAACTGTTGACCCGTTTGAAGTCGTCCACATCCACCAGCATCACTGCGCCACCGATACGTTGATCCGAGGCCTGTTTAAGACATTGTTCAAACTGGTATTTGAAATGTCGTCGATTCAACAGACCGGTTAGCGAATCAATATGGCGGGTGTCTATTTCTTCCACTTGCGGGGACTGCTGATGCCGGGTCCGGGCACACCTGAGCATCTGTTCAATGCGAAAGCCCAACGCCGAAGGTGACCCGTAATTGAGGGCATAAAATTCTGAGGCTCCACTTTCCCGCAATGCCTCAATGGTGTTGTTGTCAGCCTCGTCCACCAGCATCAAAACCGGCTGTTCAGCGAAACCACGCTTACCACGGATTTCACGGCAGAATGCAAATCCATTGCCATTGAATGCCTGATCAATCAATACCAGCGCAGGATATTCCCCTTCGAGGTAACTTAAGGCTGTTGCTGCGCAGAAGACATGCTCAGCCTCCCAGTTTACCGGCGTGCTCAGTAACGCAGCGAGTTCCCTGCAGGTTTTACTCGCACAAATCAGAACCTTAAGTGAGTTACCGCTTTGCTCAAATCGCATAGGGATCCTTGTGGTAATCGGCTTATTCGGTGGCAACACTTTTCAGACAGCTGCGCTGACGCACCCTGATGTAACGCTTATCGACGCCTTCCTGAAGATGATGCGTCAGGGTATTCATCACACTTAATGGCACTTCGTCGTTGCTTTGCACCAGACCGGTCCAACAATTACGCCCCGCTTCCTTGGACATGTACAGAGCGCTGTCAGCAATCAAATGCACCTGCTCCCAGGTAAGCGCCTCCGGACAGTGATGGGAATAAGGGAAACAGCTGTAACCAATCGAACTGGACAGATACATTTTTTGTTTAAGGCCAATATCGAAGCCATGATTAGCGATGGCCTCACGTAGCCGTTCTGACAGAATCTCCACTTCCCTGAGTGACTGAATCTGACCAATCAACAAAAATTCATCGCCTCCCCATCGGATCACTGTATCGGCACTTCGTGATACCTCCCTCAGTAAATCGCTGACCTGCATGATGACCTGATCGCCTGCATCGTGCCCAAAGTTGTCGTTAATAGGCTTGAATCCATCGAGATCAAACATCAGGAAGAACAGCCTAGGCCCTTCTGTTGCGGACACTTTGCCGGCTTTTTTGGCCTTGTCAAACGCCCGCATTACCCGGGAAGTCTGCTGCTCTATGATATTGTTAAGGTAACGGCGGTTATGCAAACCGGTAAGCTGGTCCGTCACACTGGCGTTCAGCAGCCGTTTGTTGGCCTCACTCAGTTCACTGGTGCGCTTGGCGACTTCAAGCTCCAGTTCATGACGATAGTTGGCTTCCTTGGTTAGTTTGCTCTGGTAGGAGCGGTACAACCAAAAAATCATACCCAGGATCAACAGGCTGTAGATGGTGTAGGCCCACCAGGAATACCAGGGAGCAGGCAATACCGTTAATGCGACGTCCGCACCCTGATGGTTCCATACCCCATCGTTGTTGGAAGCTTTTACCTTGAAAACGTAATTGCCCGCCGGCAGGTTGGTGTATGTTGCCTTGCGGATATCTCGGGCTTCAATCCAGTCCTTATCAAACCCCTGCAATTTGTAGGCATACCTGTTGTTGCTGGGTGAAGCGTAATCCAGGCCGGCAAACTCAAATGCAATCAGGTAATCCTTGTGGGAAACCTCCACCCGCCCCTGGCGGCGCTGCAAAGCATCCAGCGACTCAATCTCATTGAGTCGCTGGAACTTGGTTAAAACCACCGGCGGCACATGGGAATTGGGAGAAATGTCCTTAGGATAGTAAGCCGTTACACCATTGGTACCACCGAAGTAAAACCGTCCTTCCCGGCTTTTGTGGTAGGCCCCTGCGTTAAATTCGTTGCCCTGCAAACCATGGGATGAGTCGTAATTCAGCAGCGAACGTTCTGACGGATCAAATTTGGTCATCCCCCGGTTGGTACTCATCCAAAGCATGCCATCCTGATCTTCCAGAACCCCGTAAACCACGTTACTGGGCAACCCGTAGTGGCGGTTGAAACGTTCGAATTCGTAGCGATGATTGGCCCGGTTGCTCGCGCTAAGCAAATTAAGGCCTCCGCCTTGCGTACCAACCCACATATTGCCTTTGCTGTCTTCCAGAACAGACCAGACTACATTTGAGCCCAGTGAGTTTGGAACGTCTGGATCATGATTAAGTCGAAACGATGTTTCCGTGGCCGGGTTAAAAACGTTCAATCCACCATCCCAGGTTCCCACCCACAGCAGTCCACGGGAATCACGGGTTACCGATAACACCTTGTTACTGCTGAGCGACTGGGGATCATTTGGATCATTCTGGTAGCGGATAAAGCGGTCATTTCTGGCATCGTACATATTCAGGCCGCCGTTGAAAGTAGCAACCCAGAAATTATCGCCTTCAGCGTGCTCAAAGGCAGTAACCCCGTTTGCACCCAGGCTGTAGGGGTCAGAATCCGAAAAGCGATAATGACGAAATTCACCGGTTTGGCGGTTCAGACGGGTCAGACCTTTATCCCGGTAACCGATCCAAAGTTCGTTGTCATTCCGGGAGAAAAGTGCCATTACCTTGTCACTTTGCAGCGACTGCTCCGGGTTAGCCATGTCTGACAGATACACCTTCGCGTTTCCGGTTTTGGTATCAAGAAGATTCAGACCACCCTCGTAGGTTCCCACCCAAACCTGGTCCTCACCGGCGTCCCAGAACGTATTGATGTGGTTATGGCTGAGACCTTCGCCAACCCTGTCTCCAACATGATAGTGAGCAAAATTAGCGGTAGCGATGTTCCATTTGTTCAGGCCGCTGTAAGTACCAACCCAGAAAACCCCGCCCCTGTCCTGCATGACTGAAGCTATTTTGTTTCCTGACAGACTGTAACTATCTTTGGGATCATGACGAATCGCTTCAAACTGCTGGCTAACTGGCGACCAGTTAAATAAACCGGCATCCGTCGCCAGCCACACTTTCTTGTCTCTGGATTCAAAAATATCCACCACAATCAGCCCCGCAAGGTCTTCCGGCTGGGAAAATTCGCTAGCCGGTTCCGTGGCAACCGACAGATTGATGACAGCGACCCCAGAGCCAAACGTACCGACCCAAAGCTGCTGGTTAGCGTCAACCATCAAAGAGCGGGTACGTCCGGCCTGCAACCCACTAATGCGCGCAAATTCATCCGGAGATACGGAGAGGCTGTTGCTCACGGGATCATAGCGATAAACCCCTCCATCACTGCCAATCCATAATCCGCCGGCAATGTCTTCGGTTATAGCGTGTATTTTGTTTGCCTTTTCACCCAGCGACCCGAGCATGGCGATCCGTTGTATCTGACCGGAAGCAGGATTGAATTTATTAAGCCCTGCGTCCGTCCCAAGCCAAATTCGCCCCTGCTGGTCCTTATGAATGGCCCTCACGTTATCATTGGACAGAGACGCGGTATCATTTGGGTCGTGACGAAAATTTGAAAACAGCTGACTGGCTTTATCAAAGACGTTCAGCCCGCCCCGGGTAGCTATCAGTAACAGCCCATCCTGTGTTTCATTGATGTCATAAACCCAGTCGGAACTGAGCGTATCCGGGCGCATGTCATTGTAGGAATACACAGTGAAATGATACCCGTCAAAACGGTTGAGCCCCTCCTGGGTACCAAACCACATGTATCCATCACTGTCCTGAAACGAAGCCAGCACACTTTCCTGGGACAATCCATCGACCAGCGACAGACGATCAAAACGAATATTCTGTTCGGCAAAACTGGCATTGGCCAAAAGCAATGCCAGGCCAGCCAGAACTTTTATCACTATTGAGGTAAATTTTTTTTTCAACATGGTTGCTTTCATTCACGCAAAAGGACCTGAAATATGCGTGAAAGTACTCCTTCACTAAAATGGGCAACTGATTTAGACCAACACTGTACTTTCCAGTACAGTTTGTTTATTTATCAATAAATACACTGCGTTACTACTGTTTCAAAGTCTGTATTTTGTAGCTGAAGAAACACGGTGAACGCCCCTAAACATTGGGGCGTTCCAGCTTCATTTCTGTTACTGATGAGTATCGCCGCTTTCTTTTTTCACTGTCGCTTCATCCCAGACCGAACCTTCGTTCCACACAGTGCCTTCGTTCCAAACCGTACCTTCATTCCACACCGTGCCCTCATTCCATACCGTGCCTTCATTCCACACCGAACCCTCATTCCATACGGTGCCTTCGTTCCACACAGTACCTTCATTCCAAACAGTGCCTTCGTTCCAGACCGTTCCTTCACTCCATACCGCTCCACTGTCTGACACCAGATAGAACTGACCATTTTCATCTATTTGGGTTGGGCCCTGATAATGAGAAGTTCCGGCCAAATCGGCATTGATATCCAAACCACTGTTTGCACAGCCACGCTGGAACATCAGTACAGCGTTATAGGCATCTACAAGACCGGCTCCCTGCGCGAATGGGCTGTAGGCCAGCATGCCATCCGGCGTAGACGCGGCTTTAGAACTGGACATTATGCTGCATTTCACATCGTCCGGGCTCAACCATGGGGCGTTCTGCAATATCAGCGCAGCGATACCCGCAACCACCGCCGCAGACTGGGACGTGCCAGAGATAACCTGATAGTCCTCACCAAACAAATCTTTGGTGTAATTTTGCATAATGGAGAGTGAATCAACCTTGGTACTGATGTGCCCACCCCAGGAAACAACATCCGGCTTGACAAAGCCGTCCTCTGTTGGGCCACGTGAAGAAAATGTCGTCATTCTGTCATCAGAATAATCATAGGGTGTATAACTGTCCGTGATGGCACCAACAGTGATCACGTAGGGCACGTTACCCGGCGCGGTAATGGTCATCGCCTCAGTACCGGTATTACCTGCAGAGGTCACAACTACAACCCCGGCCTGCCACAGTTTCATAACTGCCTGATTGATTGGGTCTTCCCAATAATGAGAGCGCACTTCTGCACCAAGCGACAAATTCACTACTTTGATTCTGTGAATAGTACGGTTGTTATAAATCCAGTTGAGGCCATCCAATACGATGGAGTAGGAACTGTTGCCCATGGCATCAAAGGCTTTAACGGAAACCAGATCAACGTCTGGCGCAATACCGTTAAACTTGCCGTTTGCGTTAAGACTGCTGGCGATAATGCCTGCGACGTGGGAACCATGACCATTCTGGTCATCGTTTAGCGGCATACTCTGCTGACCGTTTCTGGCATTGTATTTGGCCAGAACCCGTTGCTGCCCCCGGCTATCAGTTAGCAGGTGAGCCCCTTTAGTGCCCTGCATGTTAGTACCACTGTCCAGTACCGCCACAACCACACCGTCACCCTTCAACCCCATCTGATGCAGTTGGGCTGCGCGGGTTTGGGTTGCAACAAAATTATCCACTGCGAATTGTTGCGTCACCCCCATCGTCACAACCTTTCTGTCATCGGTCAGACGAATCTGGCTGTTCTGAGCCAGCAGTTGAGCCTGGCTTGAGGTAAGCAATGCGCTGACAGCATTGATAATGGGAAATTCCCGGGAAACTTCGCCTCCCACATGGTGGATCGCCCGAATGAGTGCATCGGCGGGTAACCCCTGAACAATATAGGATTTTTCCCCGCGCTGATTTTCGACCACCGGCGGGGTGACACTTGCGGCCGGTACGCTTTCGTTAACGGTTGCAGAGCCATTCATCAAGGTAGCTGAAATTCCATACGCTATGGTCAGCGCTGCAGCCAACAGTGTCTTACAGGAATTACTGAACGTCATAGTAATACTCCGAGTTTTCATCCTTTGAACTTCACTGCTGAGTATTTGCACAGCTCGTGCCAAGTAAACCAAGTAAACGCAAAGCATTGTTTTTATTGATAATAATTAAATATCTCACCATAAAACATGAGATTGGACTTAAATTATGAAACCCGTTCGCGCAAATGTTTAATTCATTTTTTAAGTCAAATTAATTATTCTGATCCCAATTTTTAAGTCATAAGCAAGCTCAGGAACTAAGCTGAAATTAAATCGCACTTTGCCATTGGCATGCTGTCTTTTCCCGTGCTAGCGTGAAACCATCCTCCACGCAGTAATCGGTACCATGCAGTATGCGCAAGAGACATTTAGCCGGATTGCTTACCGTGGGTCTGGGAGTTGTTGGCGCCACGGTGCTGATGCGTTCACAACAACCAGCCTACGCTCCCAAACAGATGCCTGAGCCACTTTCAACAGCATCGTCCACCTCAAAAACCCTGCAACCGTCAGTGCTATCAGCCCTGCCGGACCAGGTGCCGGGATTTGAAGCGATGGGATTAGAACTTATGGGTATTGCCTACAGTTCAGACACGGCACGAAGCAGCGCACTGATAGCGTACCAGCAACAGAGGTCTCTCTATTCTATTGGCGATGAAGTGGCAGATAGCGGTGTCATTGTGCGCGCGATAGAACCCCATCTCGTGGAAGTGAGCTACCATGGCCGGACCTGGACGCTGAGGCTGAGTCAGGGGCAGCACCAGCCTGACGAAAGTTCAGAAAAGTCCCAAAAGAATAAACCTGTCGGTGAAGCCCAGGAAATTGGTAATCGGCCGCGCAAACTCGAACACATTGTGCGCCCGATACCCGGGGGTGATTCCAATCAGGGGCTCGGCGTTATGCCCGGCGTAAACCCGGCCCTGTTTGCCAGTGCCGGCTTCCTTCCAGGCGACACACTGCTTACTGTGAATGGCCTGGATGCTGATGACCCCACCCTGGCAGAGGCCATAGATAGCGCGGTACGCGTTGCCCATACCCTGAAATTTGAAGTGTTGCGCAATGGACAGAGAGTCGCGCTGTTTCTGGACATTCCTTCCGAAACACTGAAAATTCTGTGAGGTAATTTAAAAATTTACGATCAAGATTTTTGGGATAAATTGAGAATATCGAATGGTCGGTGAGACAGGATTTGAACCTGCGACCCCTTGTACCCAAAACAAGTGCGCTACCAAGCTGCGCCACTCACCGAACTGAAAATTGGTATATCTGACGAGTCAGGAATACGCAGACGTGGTGCGGAAGGAGAGACTTGAACTCTCACGCCGTGAAGCACTGGAACCTAAATCCAGCGTGTCTACCAATTCCACCACTTCCGCAGGAAAGTGGGGTGGACGATGGGACTTGAACCCACGACAACCGGAATCACAATCCGGGGCTCTACCAACTGAGCTACGCCCACCACAGGGAGTATGCAAAACGCATGCTTGACCCGTCTTTAACCGGCAACCAGCGTTGCAAGCTAAAGTGTAACATAAAGCACGTCTTTGTCAGACTGCTTATGTACCCGGTTCAATCCGCCTGACCCGCACGTGGCGCGTCCGGCAGGATTCGAACCTGCGACCCACGGCTTAGAAGGCCGTTGCTCTATCCAGCTGAGCTACGGACGCTCGACGAATCTGCGTTTGCAAAATGGTCGGTGAGACAGGATTTGAACCTGCGACCCCTTGTACCCAAAACAAGTGCGCTACCAAGCTGCGCCACTCACCGACTCTGTAACGGCGTGAATTTCACTACCGCTACGGGGGGCGCATATTACCTACTTGCCCTAACCTCGTCAAACACTTTTTTGAGCAAAATACCCAAGCGCTCACAAAGCCATCACATTGCTGCTTTTTGCGCCACTTTGTACTTCCGGTAGCAGAGTCCCGGCAATTCCATCAACTCCATGGGCAAATATGCGTAGATTGATCAGCCTGATACTTTGCGATGACAGTAAGTTATGAAACAATACGCACCTTTGCTTAGCTTTGTCAGACACAAAATACGCTATGACCGCTCATCTGATTGACGGCAAACTGATTGCCAAACAAGTTCGCCAACACGTTGCCTCCTATGTAGATTCGCTTAAAGAAGCAAAGAAACGTCCGCCTGGCCTCGCCGTAGTGCTGGTCGGCAGCGACGCAGCCTCACAAGTTTATGTAGCCAACAAGCGCAGAGCCTGTGAAGAGGTGGGCTTTGTATCCCGCTCCTATGACCTGCCCGCCGACAGTAGCCAGCAGGCGTTGCTTGAGTTGGTTGACACTCTGAATGAAGACCCTGAAATTGATGGGATCCTGGTACAGTTACCCCTTCCGGCCGGGCTCAATGCCGAACAGATTCTCGAGCGTATTCACCCGCACAAAGACGTGGATGGGTTCCACCCTTACAACATTGGCCGCCTGGCCCAGCGTATTCCGGCTCTGCGCCCCTGCACGCCTAAAGGCATCATGACCATGATTGAGGCTACCAAGCGCCCGGTGAAGGGCTTGGACGCAGTCATCGTTGGTGCATCCAACATTGTGGGCAGGCCTATGTCACTGGAATTGTTGCTGGCGGGCTGTACAGTTACCACCTGTCATAAATTTACCCAGGATTTGAAGGCCCACGTCAATCGAGCCGACCTGCTGGTAGTGGCGGTAGGCAAACCCAATTTTATTCCGGGAGACTGGATCAAGCCCGGCGCAATTGTGATCGATGTGGGTATCAATCGCCTCAACGATGGCAGCCTGGTAGGGGATGTGGACTTTGAACGCGCAAAAGAGCGCGCAGGCTGGATAACGCCGGTTCCAGGGGGCGTAGGCCCAATGACAGTTGCCAGCCTGATTGAAAACACGCTGGAAGCGTACGTCAAATATCACTCATGAACACAAACCGGGTGATTGAAGCTACGCGCAAATGGCTGGATGACGTTGTCATTGAGCATAATTTTTGCCCGTTTGCGCGTTTTGTCCGACACCCGGAGCGTATTCACTATGCCGTTTGTCAAGAAGCCAGTGATGAAGCGATATTGACTCAGCTGCTGCAGGAGTGCCAACGGTTGGACGAACAGCCAGGCATAGCAACCACCCTGCTGATGGTTCCGGCCGGTTACGACGATTTTGAAGGCTACCTGGATCTGCTGACCATTGCCGAGCAGTTTCTCCATAGCTGGGGTTATGAAGGTATCTATCAGCTGGCAAGCTTTCACCCGCGCTATGTATTCGAAGGCGAACCAGAGGATTCGCCCGGGCATTTTACCAATCGCGCACCCTACCCCACCTTTCACCTGATACGTGAAGCCGACATTGAACGGGCATTGCAGGATTACGGTGATCCGGACCAGATTTACCAGCAAAACATTGCACTGGCGGAAGAAAAAGGCTGCCCGTACTTTCAGGCGCTTCTGAATGGGTGCCTGAACCCGTCCGGCAAAAAGTAGCGTTTTCGACAGCATGCTACTCAAAGTTTCTTACAATAAAAAACGCCCGATATCAAAACCGATAGCGGGCGTTTAATCTCATTAAAAAAGAGCCCTTACTGCTCAGGCTTTTCCACTAAATCGTCCAGCGCTTTTCTGAACGGCTGGGCCTGAAAATCCGAAAGCAAAAACACCCAGTCACTTACCCAGTGCCCTGAATCCGGCGTATTAAACCAGATTCGGAAGCTGCCACTTTCATCGGCATTACTGAGGTGGCCAAATACTTTGCTGCCATCTTTGAGCGAGAACGTCACTGCGGAATGCGGCTCAGCGTTATCCCACTCGCTGTCTGCAAAAGGCGTTACCCTCTGGTAGCGAAATTCCACCAAGTCGGAAACCGTTTGCTCAAGCACCCCGGGATAGACCAGTGTCTGTTCCTGGTCAATTGGTTCCAGTTGCCAGCCTTCCTCGCCATCATCAGAGCGCTTAATAGTGAAACTCCCGCCCTGATTCTGGAAGAGCACAGAATCAATGTCTGGAGCCGTAAACGGCAAAACTTCCTGCTGCAACCAGTCACTGGCAGAATCCGGAACCGTGATCACTCCGTCCAGCAGACAACTGACAGCGCTGTCCGGCAGGCGGGCATA
Organism: Alteromonas aestuariivivens; assembly: GCF_003367475.1. Lineage (GTDB taxonomy): Bacteria > Pseudomonadota > Gammaproteobacteria > Enterobacterales > Alteromonadaceae > Alteromonas > Alteromonas aestuariivivens. The sequence continues at coordinate 537,402 of NZ_QRHA01000001.1, read as the reverse complement.
GTTACCCAGACCGTTGGAAGCAACATTGCCCAGCAGCACCTGCCACTCACTGTCCCCTGCAGACAGCGAAATCTTGACAGACTGCGCATCGTCCTGCGCGAGAGACTCCACCCCTAATCGGGCATAATTCTCAGGCTTTCGAGTTTTATACTCAAGAATATGGGCCTCGCTTAACTCGCTGACCAAATCCGATAACGGCGCTATATCCACCGGAAATGTACGCTGAGTATCAAGATGGGTTGCCAGCCACCTCTCTCCCTCGCGACGCGCGCTGAACAGGGTACCGGCCGCATTCTCAATCCTGATCTGATCGATGTTCAACGCCTGCGGTGCCAAACCCTCCAACAGAAGTTGTTGCGCATTCGCCTGAACTGTTGCATTGCTGCCAGTCAGGGAGCGGGCACTGTCATGGCCTCCCGAGTTCAACCAGAACCCTGCGCCAACCGTTGCGGTAACCAGGCCGGTAAGAACAAGAACACGTACACTCATAGCGCTTCTCCCCGATATTCCTTGCCTGCCCGCCGCCTAAACAGCTTGGCCAGCCCAAACAACACAATTACCAGCAATAATGGCGCCACGGCGATATTGAGAAACTTGAGCCAGTTTCCCAATCGGTCGATGTCACGTTCCAGCTGGTAGCGCACATCCCGCAGTTCCTTGCGTATTGCAACCCGCTGTTCAACAAATTCGTCAATGGCGGCCTGCTGCTCCTGAGTCAGTACCAGCGCCCCACCCTGCCCTGGCTGGCTCTGCAACTGGGCAAGCTGTTCCTCGGTTTGTGCGAGTTGAGCCTGTAAACGCTCTTCCTGCTCACGGAATCTGGCTTCCGCCTGTAATTCCAGACTCTGAACCCGGGTAAACGGGCGGGCAAACGTCCCCCGGCTGCGAACGCTGATCAGTGCATTGCTACCGGCCAGGTTTTCCGCCGCATTGGTGACAAAATCACCGTTATTGGCAAAGGGCGTAAATATTGTCTGGCCGAAGAAGTTGCTTTGCTGAACCCAGAATCGGTCCGCCAACCAGTCTGCGTCTGATACTAGCACCAGGTTTAACTTGTCCGTTGCTGCAACAAACTCAACATCGTCGTCCATAGCCTGCTCAAACGCCGAATTTGCTGAGCCGGTCACCCGGGCTGCAACCACATAACTTTGAGGTGCCGCTCCAAGATTACGCTGAAGTTGCTCCGGGTCCTGGGTCTGGGCATACAGGTCTGCTGGCATCAGGGTTGCGTTGTCCGAACTGCTCGCCAGAGTCTCCAGCTTCAGTTGGCTTTTCGCCGCAAGCTGAATGGCCCCCATGGAAGCCCCATTAATCGATTCAAGGTTCGCGGTAGTAACATCTTCGCGGTTGAGGTTTTGCGAAGTCAGCCCCAGAATTCCCGGGTGCATCACAATGCCGCCGCTTGGCGCACGAATGTCCAGCCCCAGCTGGGCATCCAGCACTACCTCTGGCAACACTTCCACGCCCCATTTCTGCAGCATGGGTAACTCAGACTGATTTGCGCCCATGGAGCCCATCATCGACATGGGATCAGACTCATAGTGCGGGTCAACGAACGCCAGGATCCGCCCCTGGTGCATGGCAAACTGGTCCACCGCGTATGCCAGCGACTCAGATAACCCTTTGGGGTGGGCCAGAATCACCACATCCGTGCCTTCTGGCAGGTCAGATTGCGAACTGCTGACCACCTGCACATCGTAAAGCTGAGCCAGCTGCTCATAGAAAACCATGGCCGGACTGAACTGACCTGTCATAGGGTTTTGCCCACCGGTCACGGGAAGATCGGTAACCAGAGCCACAGTCACCGGCTCAGGGTCACTGAGCTGGTAAATCAGTTTGCTGATGTCGTACTCCAGAAACTGCTCTTTTTGCGGGTCAAAAAACGCGATGGAAAAATGATCATCCAGTGCATTGGTTCCGGCCAGGCCAAAATAAATGGCTTCGCCAACCGGGCCGATGGTGGCACCGGTCAGGCCCAGCTGATTGGCCTTGTCCTCGGCTTCCGAGAACGGCTCAGGGTCAATCACTTCAAGTCTGACTTTACCATTGGATGCCTGTTCATACTCTTCCAGCAAGCTGCGCACCCGATCAGCGTAATTGCGCAGGCTGGTCATGCCCTTTGAGGTTGAATCGGAAAAGAAATAATACAGAGTGATGGGCTCGTCCAGTTCACCCAGCACGTCCTTACTGCCCTGCGAGAGGGAATACACCTGATTTTCGGTCAAATCTGCCCGCACCGTACTGAGCAGTTGATTGTTAACTACTACCAGGCCGGCAAAAAGCAGCACCAGTAACACCAAGCTGAAAATTGCAGAAGTCTTTTTCATGATCTCAATCAGCCTTTTTCTGTTCGATAATGATCAAACTGGCGTACAACCAGATAACGACAGACAGCACGAAATAGCCCACATCGTTAAGCGCCAGAACCCCTTTAGCCATTGCCTCAAAGTGTGTCAGGAAGCTGAAGGAGGCAACGGTATCGATGAGTAAATTCCCTGCCCAGGGCTGCAATGCATCCACCACCATGGAAGAACCACTCAGCACAAACAGGAAACACACAACCACGGCCAGAATAAAGGCCACCACCTGGTTTTTGGTCAGTGCCGACATACACATGCTGATGGCAAGAAAGGCTCCGGCCATCAGCCAGCTGCCCACATACGCCGCCACAATGATGCCATGGTCCGGATTGCCAAGATAATTGACCGTCAGCCACAATGGGAAAGTCAGCACCAGCGCCAGCCCCAATACCGCCCAGGCGGCAAGAAACTTGCCCAGCACCGCTTCCCAGATGCTGATTGGCAGGGTCATCAATAATTCAATGCTGCCGGACCTGCGCTCTTCCGACCAGGTGCGCATGGCAATCGCAGGTACCAGGAACAGGTAAAGCCAGGGGTGAAAATTGAAAAATGGCAACAGGTCAGCCTGGCCACGATCGTAAAGATTGCCGATGAAGAAGCTGAAAACACCACTCAACATCAGAAATATTGCAATAAACACATACGCCACCGGAGTAGCAAAAAAGCTGGAAAACTCCCGCTTGGCTATGATCCACACATTTCTCATGCCGCTGCCTCCTCGGTAGTGATACTGCGGAATACTTCGTCCAGGCGCCCCTGCTCCACAAACAGTGAGTCCACCGGCAGTTTGCGATGCTGCACATAGTCGGTAACCGGGCCAAGAATGAACTGGCCGGATTCCGGGAACAGGGTCACTTCGCCGCTGACTCTGTCCACTTCCATGTCGGCAACCCCTTCAATTTCGGCCAGCCCGGAAATGTCGGCGGCGTAACTCAGCTTCATGGTCACTGCATGATAATAGCGGGAGCGTTGCTGAAGTGCCTGCGGTGTGTCGTCAAATTTAAGTTTACCGCTGGCGATGATCATCACCCGGTTGCACACTGCGGTAACCTCTTCGAGTATATGAGTCGAGATGATTACTATCTTGTCCCGTGAGAGAGCCTGGATAAGACGGCGAACCTGATGTTTCTGATTGGGGTCCAAGCCGTCAGTGGGTTCATCCAGAATCAGGATCTTGGGGTCATGAATTATGGCCTGAGCCAGCCCAACGCGGCGTTTGAAGCCTTTGGAAAGGTTCTCTATCGGGCGATTGAGCACCGATTGCAACTCCACTTTCTCAATGACTTCTTTCAGACGTTCCCGGCGTACGTCGCCTTTCAGCTCCCGCACTTCGGCAATAAAATTGAGGTAGCCGAATACTGTCATGTCGCCATAGGCTGGGGCACCTTCAGGCAGGTAGCCAATCGATTTCTGAATCATTTTTTGATTTGAATCTAACGACTGGCCGTCAAATTCGATAGTACCACCCGTAGGCGTTAAAAAGCCTGTAAGCATTTTCATGGTGGTGGATTTACCCGCCCCGTTCGGGCCGAGAAAGCCGACTATGTCACCGGACTGGATTTCAAAACTGAGGTCATCCACTGCGGTGAACTGGTCAAACATTTTGGAGAGATTTTTTACGCAGATCATAAGCGTCCTAATACGATCATGTTGTTGTTTAATTCCAATGCAATACCAGAAAAAACGTTGCCCCTAAGGGGCCACACTCAGTTATAGTGACATAGTGAAAAAATTCAATCACCTAAATGCGCCCAAATGGCCGGTTGAGTAAGACAGGGAGCAGTCAACCGCCCGCCATAGAAACAGGACTTGCCAGTACGCTATGCCCGATACCAATTTTGCCATAACACCAATTGGCAATATCACCACCCCGTTCAGACAGAAATTCGCCATTCCCCGCCAGCCGAACCTGGCCAGCGCCAAAGGCACTGTCCGTTTTGCGCCGCAATTTAACGACGCAAACTGCCTGAAAGGCCTCGAGGGCTACAGCCATCTGTGGCTGTTGTTTGTGTTTCACGCCACCGTCGAGCGGGGCTGGAAGCCCACCGTAAAAGCACCGCGGCTGGGCGGTAACGCCACTTTGGGGGTTTTTGCCAGCCGCAGCACCCACCGGCCCAATGGGATTGGCATGTCTGTAGTACGCAACCTGGGCCACCAAATGAACCGGGGGAAGCTTGAGCTGCTGGTTGAGGGGGTTGACCTGCTTGATGGTACCCCCATCGTCGACATCAAACCCTATATCCACTACGCCGACGCCCTGCCCCACGCCACGGACGCGCTGGAAGACTACGCCCCACTGCCCAATCGGGCGGTAGAAATTGCCTCCACAGCCAAGGCAGATTTGGCAGTACTGGCGCGCCGCTATCCAGACCTTCCGGCGCTATTGGAAAAGGTGTTGCAGCAGGACCCCCGCCCGGCCTATCGCCAGTTTGACGACAACGATGACAAGGAGTACCGGGTGGCACTCTATGATGTGGATATTGCCTGGAAGGTGCAGGAAGGCCGGATCCTGGTCACAGGCTTTTCCCCCTTCCCCAACAACTGACTATTAGTGCTTTGTTGCCTTTGGGGTTACTGCTAGAATACGCGGGTTTTAATTTTTGACCCCTGATAAGGAAGATAAGCCGTAATGCGCACTAGCCAATATCTACTGTCGACGCAGAAAGAAACCCCATCTGACGCGGAAGTCATCAGCCACCAGTTGATGCTTCGTGCCGGCATGATCCGTAAACTGGCGTCGGGCTTGTATACCTGGTTACCCAGCGGCCTGCGGGTACTGAACAAAATTGCCGATATAGTGCGCGACGAAATGAACAAAGCCGGGGCAATTGAGGTTTTGATGCCTGTGGTACAGCCCGCCGATCTGTGGGAAGAATCCGGGCGCTGGGAAGAATACGGCCCGGAACTGCTGCGCATTAAAGACCGCCACCAGCGCGACTTCGTACTGGGCCCCACTCACGAGGAAGTGATTACTGCGCTGGTACGCAATGAAATCAGCAGCTACAAGCAGTTGCCGTTGAACCTGTACCAAATCCAGACAAAATTCCGCGACGAAGTGCGCCCCCGCTTTGGCATAATGCGCGGCCGCGAATTCACCATGAAGGACGCCTACAGCTTCCACATGGACAGCGACTGCCTGGATAAAACCTATCAGGCCATGTACAAAGCCTACAGCAACATTTTTACCCGCCTGGGGCTGGATTTCCGTGCAGTCATTGCCGACTCTGGCGCCATTGGTGGCAGTGTGTCGCATGAATTCCACGTTCTGGCCGCTTCCGGTGAAGATGACATCGCATTCTCCAGCGGTTCCGACTACGCCGCCAACGTTGAAATGGCCGAAGCTATTGCTCCAGAGCAGACCGCAGTAGCATCCGGTCAGCCAGCGAGTGAGAAAGCCGCCACGCAGCAGTCTCTCGAAGCCTTCTGTGAAGAAAACGGTGTTTCCCTAGCCCAAGCACTGAAACTGGTAATGGTAAAGGCGCACAGCGAAGACGAGCAGAACAGCGACAACTGGGTGGTACTGGCACTGCGTGCGGATCACACCCTCAACGAAGTCAAAGCCGAAAAACTGCCCGGCATTGCCAGCCCGTTACAGATTGCCAGCGAAGACACGGCCGCCGCGTTACTGAACTGCCCGCTGGCGTTTGCCAACCCGCTGGCACTGGAGCTGCCGCTGGTGGTGGATCACAGCGCAGCGGCGCTGGTGGATTTTGTCTGCGGTGCCGGCAAAGCTGATACCCTGCTAACCAATGCCAACTGGACGGACAAACCCGAATCCGCCGATATTCGCAATGTCGTAGCCGGTGACCCCTCTCCGGATGGCAATGGGGTGCTGGACATCAAACGCGGAATTGAAGTGGGGCATATTTTCCAGCTCGGCGACAAATACTCCAAAGCCATGAACTGTGGCGTACTGAGCGAGTCGGGCAAGCACCAGACTCTGACCATGGGTTGCTACGGCATTGGTGTGTCACGCATTGTTGCCGCCGCCATTGAACAGAATCACGACAAATACGGCATTATCTGGCCGGATCCGATCGCACCTTTTAAGGTAGCCCTCATCCCCATGAACATGCACAAATCCCAGCGCATCATGGAAGCGGCTGAGCGAATTTACGCTACTCTGACCGCCCAGGGCGTTGAAGTGTTGTTTGACGATCGCAAAGAGCGCCCGGGTGTGATGTTTAATGACATGGAATTAATTGGTATACCTCACAGTATTGTTATCGGTGAGAGAAATCTGGACAATCAACAGGTCGAATACAAAAACCGCCGCAGCGGTGAAAAACAATTGCTGGATATTGAAGCAGTCAGCGACTTTATCGCGTCTTTATAATTACACTGCATCCAGACCCTGTTGAAGTTTACGGAGGACACATGCAGTTAACCTTTTATGGCGTTCGTGGTTCCATTCCCACTCCCGGAGCCGATTTTGTCCGCTATGGAGGCAATACCGCCTGTGTCCATATCTGTCTGAGTGACGGTACCGACATCATCCTTGATGCCGGTACCGGTATCCGCCTTCTGGGCAACCAGTTAATCAAGAAACAGACCCCCATCCATTTACTGCTGACCCACAACCACTGGGATCACATTCAGGGCTTTCCGTTTTTTGCGCCTATATACCAAAAAGACCGGCCCATTATCATTACACCCGGGCAAACCTCTTTGCCCGAGTATGATCAAATCATCAAACAGATGCAGGGTTCGGTATTTCCGGTTCCATCCTCGGCACTGACATCAAACATCGAACTCAACGTCCTGCCCGAATCCCAGGACAGCTGGCAGGTGGGCAGCGCGACCATTTCACGTTTACCAATGAACCACCCGGGTAAAGGCAGTGCATACTGCATTCGCGACGGCAAGCGCAAAATCGCGTACATGACGGACAACGAACTCTACCCTCCGTACAAGAAGGAAACCGACTTTCTGACCTTTGTGGAGTTTGCCCGTGACGCCGATCTGATCATTCATGACGCCCAGTATATGCTCGCTGACATGCCAACCAAATCCGGCTGGGGGCATTCGGTCGCCGAAGAAGCGGTCAAGCTGGCTATGGCCTGCAATGCCAAGCAACTAGCCCTCTACAGCCACGACCCGGAACGCACCGACGATGACATCGACGCCATCGTTGAGCATTGCAATGAGTACATAGAAATTGCAGAATCAGAACTAACCCTTTTTGCCGCAGCCGAAGGACAAACGCTGCAATTCTGATTTCAGGAACCCCCATTGAACAAACTCCATGTGACTTTCCTCGGGCTTTCAGTATTGCTATGCCCGCTCCTGCTCTGTGCGCAGACGACCTCCGGTAAGGAAGATAATGATACACTTGAACCCATTCCGGCACCTCGTACTTCCGGTATGTTGTCGTCCCGCTACGAGTCTGAAAACAGCTCTGCGATTAACCCCTTTGCCTTAACTCAGTATCAGCCCAACTACCTGTTGCCCATCAGCTATGTGACCAACCCCAACTCCATCGGCAATGCGGCGCTGACACCAGACAATGTGGATAACCAGGAAGCCAAATTTCAGCTTAGTGTAAAACTGCCACTGTATTTAAACCATCAAAGCGCCAACGGTGTGTATTTTGGTTTTACCCTGACTTCCTTCTGGCAACTGTATAACAGCGAAGTGTCCAAACCTTTCCGCGAAACCAATTATCAGCCAGAACTGTTCTATTATCGGCGTGCCGACATTTCCTTTTTGGGCCATGAGTTCAATTCTGTGCAGCTGGGCTTCAATCACATGTCGAATGGCCAGAGCGGAGAACGTTCGCGAAGCTGGAACCGCCTTTTTGGCTCCATGGTATTCAGCGACGAAGACAGCCTGTATTACCTCAAAGCCTGGTACCGCATACCGGAAGACGAGAAAACCACCCCGGACGATCCAACTGGCGACGACAACCCGGACATTTCCGATTATTACGGTCGGGCAGAGTTCGGCTACGGCACCCGGTTTGGCGATGTCAAAATGATTGCGCTGCTGCGCAATAACATGGATTTTGAATCCAACCGTGGCAGCATTGAACTCAATTTCAGCTACCCCATTTCCCCACGTTATGAGCTGCTGCTTCAGTATTTCAACGGCTACGGCGACTCATTGATTGATTATAACCGCTCGCAGGAGCGCATTGGCCTGGGCGTACAGATGGTGTTTCTATAACTAACTGTTCCTAAGAGGGAGACATGGGACTAAAAAGAGTTAAATGGCAAGACCCGCCGCCAGAAACAACTGCATATGCACCTGCACCAGCGCGTCAATGTCCCGCTGATACCCGCCGCCAATGACACAGGCTGTTGACAGTCTTTTGCCCCGACAGGCGGCCAGCACCATGTCATCTCTCGCCCTTACCCCCTTAGTCGTGACCGCCAGTAACCCCAGATCATCATCCTGGTGTATATCCACGCCAGCGTCGTATATCACCGCGTCCGGTGCGTAGTGGCGAAACGCAAGATGCAAGGCTTCATCAAGGGTATTCAGATACTGTTCATCGTCTGTGTCTTTAGGCAACGGAAAATCCATATCGGAAACCTGTTTACGATGGGGGAAATTTTTTTCACCGTGGAGGGAAAGGGTAGCAATAGCGGGGTTGTCGCGGCACAAATAGGCGGTACCATCGCCCTGGTGCACATCACAGTCGATGATCAGCACTCGCTCGACACCTGGCTCAGCAAGCATTTCATGTGCCGCCAGATACAAATCGTTAAACAGGCAAAAGCCAGAACCATAATTATCAAACGCGTGGTGGTAACCACCGGTTAGGTTGAGCGCCAAACCCTGTTTTACTGCAAGTTGGGCAGTAAGACAGGTGCCTCCCACCGCCGTAAGACTTCGTTTGATGAGTTGCTCAGACCACGGAAAGCCAATACGGCGCATAGCCTTGGGGTCCAGTGTGCCCTGCAGGAGACTGCTTACATAGCTGGAACAAAAGTGCGTGTTCAGTTGCGCTGGCAAAATGGGGTTTGGCCGCACAAACTGACTGTCGGGTACGCCAAGCTTTTCCAGCTGGTCCCGGATTCCCTGATATTTTTCAATCGGAAACCGGTGCCTGGGCGGCAAAGGCAACTGACTATAAATAGGATGGAAAACCAGCGGTGGATTGACAGTCATAGCGTTCCCGATGTATCAGCCTTACTTTGAAACCTTTTCAGGTCATAAACATGATCCGACAATCAGGCCTAGCTGTCGGATCATTGCAGCAAGTGTGTCAACCGGGTACTAGCGGGTCAAGGACTTCACCACTCTTTCAACATTGCCTGCCATGTCCTGCATCGACATAGCTAAATCATTTCGACTGGAAAGTTCATGGTAACGTTCAGCAGATTCAATCACTTCTCGCGTCAACGACTCCACTGTGGACAAAATCGATTCCTGCTGATCAGCGGCCTGATTCAGCGCCACAACCACAGCAGCAGTTTCCTTGATGTCCTCGACAACACGATTCAGTACCTCCAGCGCCTGACTGGCTTCGGTGGCATTCTCTTCAGACAGCGCCTTGCCAGTCTGCATTACCTTTACCGCGTCTCTGGCTTCCTGCTCAAAGCTGGAAAGGATGTTATTGATTTCTTTGGTTGATTGTTGCGTTTTGGCCGCCAAAGCCCTGACTTCATCAGCAACGACTGCAAAGCCGCGCCCGTGTTCTCCGGCTCTTGCTGCTTCGATGGCCGCATTTAGCGCCAGTAGATTGGTTTGGTCGGCAATCTCATTAATCACATTGACCACTTTTAAAATGTTGGCACTGCGGCTTTGCAATTCGGTGACAATATCCGCCGACTCGGTAACCGTAGTAGCCAATTGTCTGAAGCCCCGGTTAGCCTGTTCAAATGTTTGGTAGCAGGTCGCTACGTTACTTTCTGAACTAGTTGTCGCGGCCCCAACCTGATCAGTTATAGCTACCAGACTCTGAACAATCTCGCGCAGCTTATCTGTGCTGGAATCCAGTGACCGAGACGTATTGCGTTGTTCAAGCGCACCGTGTTCAATAGACTGGCTGACTTCGTTGAGACGCCCCACCGACGCATTCATATCCCGCTCGGCTTTTTGCAAAACTTCCACGGTACTTTGCAGTTTGCCCTGCAACGCACGGGCTGAATCGGCCAGTTCTCCCAACTGATGATGGCTGCTGTAATGCAAAGGCCTATCGTAGCGATTATCCGCAAGCGCACCAATGCAAGCGGTAATTTGCCTCACGGGCTCAATCACCTGACGACGAAGTAGAATAACGACAAAAACGATACTGGCAATTGACAGGCTGATGGAGGCCAGCAGTAACAGCCAAAGAGTTTTTCGGGTTCCATCACGCAATGAGGAAAACGCCTGGGATGACTGCTCTGCTATCATTTCAGCCACCGAGCTCAATAACCTGGCAGGTTCACGGTCAATTCCCTTCACAAAGGCATCGCCAACCTTAGGGTCGAATTTTGAATCGACATAAGCCCGATAACCTTCTCGGTACTTATCCGCCATCAACTTGTGTGCCTGCCTGAATTCAGTCATCAGGGATTTCGCTTCGTCGCTGACCATGGGGTTTGCCGATAACCTATCCAGGGACAGGCCTATTTTGGCTTCCTGCTGTTGAAACCGTTTCCAGTATTTTTCACGCGCCTCTTCGTCATAGCCACGCAGCAGAACGTTCTTCCATTCCTGAACCTGGGTCTTAAAATCGCTGAGTGTTTCGTTTACATCGCGTTCAGCTTGTACCAAGGTATTTTTAAGTTCATCAAAGTGACTCAGCAGAGAAAAGGATTTGTAGATAGACAACGCATTCAAAACAATCAGAAGGGTAAACGCAGCAAGCACGGGGGTTATGACCAGCTTGCCGATACTGTTAAATTTCACTGTACGACACCTCAGCAAATACATCTTAAGACGGCAATTAAACACGTTTACTGTGAAAGTGCAATGACAACAGGGTATAGGGTTTCACACATAGCCCAGCCCCTTATACTGATCAGATCAGAATTCAAAACCTTCAAGCACCACTTTGCCGCACGCCTTACCCGATTCGAGTATTGTGTGAGCCTTAATCAGGCCCGGAATACTGATTGCGCCGAGGTGCTGGCCAAGGGTAGTTTTGATTGCACCTTGTTCAACTAGATCAGCAACCCGCGAGAGCAGGTTATGCTGTTCCTGCATGTCGTCAGTGTTAAACAACGGGCGGGTATACATGAATTCCCAGTGCAGTGACAGACTCTTGCGTTTCATCAGACCGATGTCCAGCGCGCCCGGATCATCAATCAGGGCCAGCTTACCCTGGGGTTTCAGAGCGTTGACACAGGCAGTAAAGTGTTTGTCAGTATGAGTCAGGCTGGCAACGTAATCTACCTCTGCGATATCCAGCTTTGCCAGTTCCTCGTCCAATGGCTTAGCATGATCAATCACATGGTGGGCGCCCAGCTGTTCAACCCATTCACGGGTTTGCGGGCGGGATGCGGTGCCAATCACGGTTAACCCGGTAAGCTGACGGGCCAGCTGAACCAGTATCGACCCCACCCCACCTGCAGCACCAATAACCAGCAATTTGCCGTCACTACCGGGACTCACCCCCAGCCGACTGAATAATAACTCCCAAGCAGTAATCGCGGTCAGCGGCAAAGACGCCGCTTCGGCATCCGACAGGGATTGAGGAGCTGGTCCCACTATTCGTTCATCCACCAGGTGCAATTCGGCATTGGTTCCCTGGCGGGAAATATCGCCAGCGTAAAATACCCGGTCACCGGGTTTGAATAAGCTCACTTCACTGCCAACCTGCTCTACAATGCCCACTGCGTCCCAGCCCAGAATTTTAAAACTTCCCGGCTCGGCACTCACGTTACGGCGTATTTTGGTATCCACCGGGTTGACGGATAATGCCTTTACCCGCACCAGCAAGTCCCGGCCTTTAGGGACAGGATCTGGCAATTCCATAACATTAAACGAATCTGCCGATAGTTCTGGTGTTGCCTGCTGATATCCAATTGCGCGCATAAAAAGTTTTCCGGTTATATTTGGGTAGCGTCCCAGAGCGCTGAATAACTTCTGCTTACTACCCAGTGAATGAAAACACTATAATGGCACACCCGCATCATTTACCAAAAAAGAGCTGGCCCTATTATGCTCAAATTACTTTCCTTATTGATGGCACTGAGCATCTGTGCAGGTGCATTGGCAACAGAGACAACGACGCAACTGCCATTGACCTGTGAAGACTTCGATTGGGGCGATGTCGAAACCCTGGTTCAGCCCTATCTGGACGATGACGTGTATGTGGCACTGGTGATGCAAAGCCAAAGTTCTGAATACCACACATCGGCCGCCGCTCAGCAGGTCCTTAACGAAGAAACTCTGCCAGAACCAATAATACGTCTGCTGACTGCCCTAGTTGATGCCAGGTGCTGACTTATTTTTTTGTACAAAAAAACCCAGCATGTCAGCTGGGTTTTCTCTGATGACGCCAGGAGCTATTCCCACTCAATGGTCGCCGGGGGTTTACCGGAGATGTCATACACTACCCGGGAAATGCCGTCGATTTCATTGATAATTCGGTTAGACACCTTGCCCAAAAAGTCATAAGGCAGGTGTGCCCAGTGTGCGGTCATAAAGTCGATGGTTTCCACTGCCCGCAGTGACACAACCCAGTCGTACTTACGGGCATCGCCCATTACGCCTACCGAACGAACCGGCAAAAACACCGTAAAGGCTTGACTGACTTTGTGATACAGGTCAGCGTTGTGCAGTTCTTCGATAAAAATGGCATCGGCCCGGCGCAGCAGATCGCAATAGTCCTTCTTGATCTCGCCCAATACCCGAACGCCCAGACCCGGCCCCGGGAATGGGTGGCGATAGAGCATGTCATAAGGCAAGCCCAGTTCCAGGCCAATCTTACGCACTTCGTCTTTAAACAATTCACGCAGTGGCTCTACCAGACCCATTTTCATGTCTTCCGGAAGACCGCCCACGTTGTGGTGCGACTTGATCACATGGGCCTTACCGGTTGCAGAGCCAGCAGACTCAATCACATCCGGATAGATGGTGCCCTGAGCCAGCCATTTGGCACTGGTAAGCTTATTGGACTCTTCGTCAAAAACTTTGACAAACTCATTGCCGATTATTTTGCGTTTGACTTCCGGATCCTCATGACCTTTAAGTGCGGCCAGGAATCGCTCTTCGGCATCCACCTTAATGATATTCAGACCAAAATGGTCACCAAACATATCCATTACCTGCTGACCTTCGTTCAGGCGCAGCAAACCGTTGTCAACAAACACGCAGGTCAACTTAGGGCCAATGGCTCGGTGCAACAGCATGGCGGTTACCGAAGAGTCTACCCCACCGGATAACCCCAGGATCACCTCATCACTGCCCACCTGCTTTTTGATGCGCTCTACGGCGTCCTCGATGATGGCGCCCGGTGTCCACAGTTTTTCACAGCCACAGATTTCCTGCACAAACTGGGAAAGGATCCGCATGCCCTGGCGGGTATGGGTGACCTCCGGGTGGAACTGAACACCGTAGAACTGTTTGTCTGTATTCTGCATTGCCGCATGCGGGCACGAAGGAGTCTGGGCAACGGTTTCAAACCCGGCAGGAATCGGCATGACCTTATCACCGTGGCTCATCCACACATCCAGATAGGCGTTACCGTTGTCGCCAATGTGATCTTCAATGTTGGCGGTCAGAGGGCTGGGCTTGACAATTTCAACCTGGGCATAACCAAACTCACGTTTGTCTGAACCCTGCACGCTGCCACCAAGCTGTTCAGCCATGGTTTGCATGCCATAGCACACACCCAGCACCGGCACACCAGCCTCGAAGACATACTGAGGCGCCCGGGGTGAGCCCGCTTCGGTCACCGACTCCGGACCACCTGAAAGAATGATCCCTTTCGGATTGAACTCGCGGATTTGCTCTTCGCTGACATCCCAGGCCCAAAGCTCGCAGTATACGCCAATTTCCCTTACCCGACGGGCGATAAGCTGGGTGTACTGTGAACCAAAATCCAGGATCAGAATACGGTGGTCATGTATGTTTGTGGTCATGTTTTTACCTAAGTATTAAAAAACACAAAGGCTGGTGAATAACCAGCCTGTTGGGGAATGTTGCTACGCGGGTTTTACCCTAAACGGTAATTTGGCGCCTCTTTGGTGATGCTGATATCATGCACGTGAGACTCACCCATACCGGCCGAAGTTACCCGTACAAATTTTGCCTGGGTACGTAAATCATCAATGGTCGGGCATCCGGTTAACCCCATCGCAGAGCGCAGGCCACCCATCTGCTGATGGATAATATTGGCAATTGGGCCTTTGTAGGCAACCCGCCCCTCAATGCCCTCGGGTACCAGCTTCTCGGCATTATTCGGGTCCTGGAAATAACGGTCGGAAGAACCATGGCTCTGATTCATCGCCCCCAGAGATCCCATTCCTCGGTAGGATTTGTAATAGCGGCCCTGGTAAAGTTCCACTTCACCGGGTGCTTCTTCGGTACCGGCCAGCATGCTGCCTACCATCACACAGCTTGCACCTGCGGCCAGGGCTTTGGCGATGTCGCCCGAGAAGCGAATACCGCCGTCTGCAATCACCGGAATTCCTGTGCCTTCCAGCGCTTCAACTGCATCAGCAACGGCGGTAATTTGCGGTACGCCGCAGCCGGTTACAATACGGGTTGTACAGATGGAACCCGGACCAATTCCCACCTTAACTGCATCCACGCCTGCTTCGGCCAGGGCTTTAGCACCGTCACCGGTAGCCACGTTACCAGCAATTAACTGCAGCTCAGGGTATTTTTCACGAACACCTTTAACCCGATTAATAACCCCTTGAGAGTGACCATGGGACGTGTCAATCAGCAAAACATCCACACCGGCTTCAACCAGCAAGTCGATTCGCTCATCGGTACCCGGGCCTACCCCCACGGCAGCACCCACCCGCAAACGGCCCAATGAATCCTTACAGGCGTTCGGCTTGCTTTCCGCTTTCTGGAAATCTTTTACGGTAATTAACCCTGTGAGTTTGAATGCGTCGTCCACCACCAGAATTTTTTCAATCCTGTGTTCATGCATCAGATTCAGGACCTGCTCAGAATTTGCCCCTTCCTTGACGGTGACCAGGTTTTCTTTATGGGTCATAACTTTTTTGATTGGCAGGTCGTGACGATTTTCAAAACGCATATCACGGCCGGTTACAATACCAATCAGGTTGTTGTCTTTGTCGGTGACCGGGAAGCCTGAATAGCCCAGCTTTTGGCTTAACGCCAAAACTTCGCCGATGGTGGCATCTTCGAACACAGTAACCGGATCGGAAACCACACCACTTTCGTATTTCTTTACTTCACGAACATGCTTGGCCTGCATTTCAGGAGTCATATTCTTGTGAATGAACCCCATGCCCCCTTCCTGCGCCAATGCAATGGCCAGACGGGCTTCAGATACCGTATCCATTGCTGCGGATACCATAGGAATATTCAGGGTCACACCACGGGTAAGACGAGTCTGCAGATTAGCAGTATGAGGAAGCACCGTTGAGTGGCCGGGAACCAGCAACACATCATCGAATGTAAGGGCTTCTTGGATGATTCTGAGCATGCAACAACACCTATTAGTCGGGGGGTTAATTGCGGCGCAATTGTAGTGTTTTTTAATAATCAGGTAAACTCTATTCGCATTAAACTTGAGGTTTTTTTAGTAATGTATCAAATGCCATCGGGATCCACCCGGACTGGGTCGACACTGCCTTCTGAACTGTCGTCTGCCAGCCAGCGACAAATTCTTACCGTAACCAAGCTGAACCGCCTGGCCAGAACCATTCTGGAAAGCGAGATCGGACTGGTGTGGCTGTCGGCAGAAATTTCCAATTTTGTCTGTGCCGCCTCCGGGCACTGGTATTTTACCCTCAAGGACCAGAAAGCCCAGGTTCGTGCAGCCATGTTCCGCAACACCAATCGCTTGATTCAGCAGCGTCCGAAAGAAGGCGACAAGGTTCTGGTGCGCGCTTCAGTAGGTTTGTACGAAGCCCGTGGCGACTACCAGCTGGTTGTGGAGCACATGGAAAGCGACGGTGAAGGACAGCTTAAACAGGCTTTCGAAGCGTTAAAAGCCCGTTTGTATGCAGAAGGCCTGTTCGATCAGGCCATCAAACGCCCGCTGCCACGAAGCATCAACAGGATTGGTATTGTTACCTCGGCATCAGGCGCGGCCCTGCACGATGCTCTGACAGTGCTGGCCCGTCGCAGCCCGGCTACAAATATCATTGTATACCCCTCCATGGTGCAGGGAGAGAGCGCAGCTCAGCAACTCATTCAGGCGCTTCATACCGCCAACCGTCGCCAGGAAGTGGATGTGATCCTGCTAACCCGGGGCGGTGGCTCACTGGAAGATTTGTGGTGTTTTAACGATGAGGCGCTGGCCAGAGCGATTCTGGCTTCCGAAATTCCGGTAGTCAGTGCAGTAGGCCATGAAGTCGACGTGACCATAGCGGATTTTGTCGCAGACCTGCGCGCCCCTACCCCCTCGGCCGGTGCAGAGCTACTCAGTCAGGACCAAAGCCACCAACGCAACCTGTTGGCCGATTGCCGAAAGAAACTGCTGCGAAGTTTTAAGACTCTGTTGCAAAGCCAGCAACACCGATTACAGATACTTTCCCAGCGTTTACGGACTGTTCACCCGGCAAACCGTATTCAGGCACAAAACCAGTCGCTCGATCGGTTACAAATCGCACTGTACCAGGCCATGAAATCGAGGTTAAGCCTTCATCAACGCCAATTCGAGCGTGCCACACAAAAACTTACATACCACAATCCACAACGTCAGCTGGTGATACAAAAGCAACGTCTGACAACGTTTGAACAGCGCTTGTCACGCCAAATTAAGGCACTACTGAATGAACGCAAGCAAAATCTGGCGGGTCAGGTTCACTTGCTGCAATCCGTCAGCCCGCTGTCAACGCTAACCCGCGGATACAGCATTACCTTTAAAGAACAGCAGCCGTTAACGCGTTCGGACCAGGTGAAGGTTGGAGATACCATTACCACACGATTAAAATCCGGACAAATAATAAGCGAAATCAAAGGCATAGAGGGCGATAACAAACCCTGACCATGACGCCCGAAAAGGGCTTTCCTGCACAAGTTTGTTTGCCTTTTATGTTTTCTAGTACTTTGAAAAATAACGGTTGTTTGGCATAGCCGAATCCGTCAAACTGTCTTAATGAATTCGCAGGGGCAGTTCGGTGAATAAACTACTAGCAGCAGTCATCCTCTGCCTGACCGGATGTCAGGCGCACACCGTGCTGCCTGGGTCCTCTGTCGGCGCTGTCGCCTCTGTCAGTGCCGGCCCAACTCCCGAAACGGCTATCGCGGTCTATTCAACCTACCTCAGTGAAGACGTCAGTAAAGCCTGTGCTGCCTTGCAGGAGCACAAAAGCCCCTGTGAAGAAGACGCAATTCAGCCCGACACTTTTTTGTCTGTGCTGATGCAGGAGGAACAATTTTCGCAGGTCGTGGCTTCAGGCACCGAACAAGACTATGAATTGCTGATCGCTAACCAGGCAGCCGTTGTCGATACCTCTGCCTGGTGGCAGCGCAGCGTCAAATTCATCACTGCCAGTACGACTCCCCTTCCAACTGAATTTCATCTGTTTACTGAAGTTACCCTGCAGTGGCGGGGCGTTGAAATTGACAGTCAGCTTATCCGCACGGTAGCTGACAGCGAATTTCGTCAGCATCAGCAACACCACGCACAGCAGATACTGGAGCTATGGCTGGACACAGCAGAGCAGAGGCACCTTTTCAGTGCTGAGTATCTTTACCGTTCGGTAAAGGCCAGTGACTACCTCACGCAAATGAGATTACCTGATCACATCGAAAATTTTACCCAATCAGATACCCAGCTATACCGGGATCCGTTCAAGGGCGTTATTAGCCGCTACGTGCACCCAGCTTATGAAAATGCGTTGCTGGACATTTCAGTGTCGCCCATTGTTGCGCCGCTGACTCAGGATACCCATAAAGTGTTGTGGGAGTCGCTTGAAAAAGAACACCGGGACGCGGAATTAATCGCCAGGGCCAGAGGGCTTGAATTGAAAGTGGACAGCCCAATTCAACCCACCGCGCTTAATATGAATTGCGCTGGCTGCGATGTGGGATTTATGTTGGCGCTGAGTGCACAGTCCGCGGATGAAGAACCGTTGTACGCCACCACCTATGTATTTCGCCAGCATGATAAAATCATCAAGCTGAGTGCGACTTTCCCGGCAACCGTCGCCGATGCACTGGTTGCCGAAGCTATGCCACAAATTCACGTACCAACGGAATCCCCTTTAATGTCGGGGCTACGTAAACTGCTGGAGAAACAATCCCTTCCTGGTGAGTCCTGAAAACCGGCCGTTACTATTTCTTTTTGCTGTGAAACGCCATCATGCGGCGGCGCTTGCGCTGTTGAGCCAGGGTGAGCTGATTCTTCTTGCCCTCAAACGGGTTACTGCCCTCACGGAATTCAATCTTGATGGGCGTGCCCATTACGTTCAATGCCTTACGGAAATAATTCATTAAATAACGTTTGTAGGCATTGGACAAATCGTCTACCTGATTACCGTGGATAACGATAACCGGCGGATTGTAGCCCCCGGCATGGGCATATTTCATTTTCACCCTGCGCCCTCTTACAAGAGGTGGTTGGTGATCGTCCTGGGCCATCTCCATAATTTGCGTCAGCAAGGAAGTATTCACCCTTCTCGTCGCACTGGAATAGGCTTCAACCACCGATTCAAACAGGTTGCCAACGCCGGTTCCATGCAACGCAGAGATAAAATGCAGACGGGCAAAATCGATAAACCCAAGGCGACGATCCAGTTCCCGCTTAAGCTCGTCCTTCACATCGGTACTCAGGCCATCCCATTTGTTCACCGCCAAAACCAGTGAACGGCCGGAGTTAATAATAAAGCCAAGCAGGCTCAGATCCTGGTCACTGATGCCTTCTCTGGCATCTATCACCAGCAACACCACATTAGCCTCTTCAATGGCCTGCAGGGTTTTCACAATCGAGAATTTTTCGACCGCTTCAGATACCTTCTTGCGCTTACGGACACCAGCGGTATCGATCAGAATGTATTCACGCTCATCGCGGGTGAGTGGAATGTAAACACTGTCCCGGGTCGTACCGGGCATGTCGTACACCACAACCCGTTCCTCGCCCAGAATACGATTGGTCAGGGTCGATTTACCTACATTCGGCTTACCCACAATGGCCAGCTTGATGGGCAGATTCTGCAACCGTTCCAATTGTTCTTCGGCATCCAGTTCCTGATGCCCCTGTTCAGGTTGGGCGAGCATATCGGGGAAGGCTTCGGACAATGGCGACAACGCTTTTTCCATCAGCTGGCTGACTCCTCTGCCGTGAGCCGCTGCTATCTGATGGATGTGGCCAAGGCCCAGCGAGTAAAATTCAGCACTTTCGCTGTCACCGTCAATGCCATCAACCTTGTTGGCAACCAGAAACACGGTTTTGTCCAAACGGCGAAGATGGTCTGCGATACCCTGATCGGCAGGCAGCAGACCGGCGCGGGCATCCACCAGAAACAACACTACATCGGCTTCATCGATGGCCAGCAGCGACTGCTGCGCCATCTCGGCATCAATGCCCGCTTCATCACCGGTTATACCGCCGGTATCGACAACAATAAACTGTTGCTGCTCAAAATTGGCCTGGCCGTATTTCCGGTCCCGGGTTAAGCCAGGATAATCCGCAACCAGAGCGTCACGGGAATTGGTCAGGCGATTGAATAAGGTCGATTTCCCCACATTGGGCCTTCCGACCAGGGCAACAACTGGCAACATGTAGCATGTCCTAAATGATAAGCGGATTTGCGGGCGGTGAGTCGCTCGCTAACTGAAACTTTGAAAAAGAAGTATAACTGCATTCCCGGTTGCCGTCAGCTTTGTCGGGCAACCGGGTGAGTAGCGGATTTATTCGGGCACAGTGATGCGTGCAACCACACCATCACGGGTAATGGCGACCACGTCATTACCCACTTTCAGGGGTGCCACATAGACAGATTCGTCTTCATCGTCACTGCCCAGTTCAAGCTGCGCAACAATTTCGCCGGTTTCCTGATCAAGCCAATGCAGATAACCCCAGTGATCTCCAACCACAATGTACTTTCCAACTGGCTCGGCGGCTGTAAGCGCACGTTTTTTCAAACTGCCCTGTGACCACAACTCTACGCCGTTTCGGCGATCCAGTGCATAGACGTTGGAATTATTGTCAACAACAAACAAGCTGTTGGTACCCAGAGCAATGTTGCGATATGAAGCGTATTCCCGCTTCCAGATCAGGCGTCCGCTTCGAAGTTCAACTGCGGCCAGAGAACCATCGTAAGACACAACATACACAATGCCACCGTAAACCAGTGGCGCGCTGTCAACGTCGACGATACGTTCAAGTTCAGTCGCGCCGGCAGGCTGGGTAATGGCGGTTTCCCAGGCCAGCAATCCATTTTCGGTAATATTGACCTGCAGCTTGCCTGAAGGTGTCCCCACCAAAACCCCACCATTGGCGGCTGAAGGGGCAGAAATACCCCGCAGTGTCAGTGGCGGAACGTCAGTTTCATGGCTCCATAACTGTTCGCCGGTATCAGCGTTGAGTCCAATAAGGACTCCAGCCCCGGTGTTAACCACTAAAATATTCTGATCGAGAACTGGTGCTGCCAGTACCTCTCCGGCAACCCTGGCTTCCCAGACCAACTCGCCATTTTCAGCACTGAGCGCCAGTACCAGACCATTTTCGGTACCCACAAACACAAGATTGTTGCCGGCGGATAACCCGGCCAGACGGGCTGAATCTCCACTATCCCAAAGGCGACTGATGAAATCCAGTGAGCCTGTGTCACGGAAAATCGCAAAATCCTGCTCCCACACGGTTTTACCGGATTCGGGATCCAGCGCAACCACCTCTCCGTGTCGATCCGCAACAAAAATCCTGTCGTAGGCAAACACCGGGCGCAAGCGCGAATAATAGTCATCAATGCCGTCACCGACACTGACATCCCAGCTCACACGTGGTTCAAATTTCGCTTCAATTGGCTTCAGCCGACGGATTTCAAGTTCTTCGTCGTCAGCAAACCAATCCGATACTGTGCTACAACCGGTTAATGAAACGGTGAGCAGCAGGCATAGTCCCAGGGCACGACTACTGCGCCCCTGGCTTTCACGGGATAATAGAGACAATGTGAAGACCTCTTTGATTAAGAACCGGATGTAACGGACAGGTTATCCAGTTTCATCTGCAATAAAGGGTTATTGGCCGCACTTTCCAGGGCACTGGAGTACGCCATTCTCGCATCGTCTACCTTGCCCTGACGGCTGTAGATGTCACCTTTCAGTTCACTTAGCTGAGCATCGAACGCACTGTCGCTGACACCTTCAATGGTAGCAAGTGCATCTTCCAAAGACCCTTGTTCAACCTGTACGCGGGCCAGACGGATACTGGCTAACGCCACAATGTGTGGGTCTTCGCTGCTTTCGACAACCGACTTCAGATGCGCAGACGCACCTTCAAGATCGCCATTGGTTACAGCTTGCTGAGCCGCTACCAGACCGGCGATGTGCCCATAACCATTGTCATTATTGTTGGCAATAAAGGCTGTCAGTTTGTCGCTGCCTTCCTGCTCAATAGACTCAACAGCCTGCTGATATGCCGCAGATGCCGCTTCCTGTGCTGCCATCTGGGATTCAGAATAAGCTCGCCAGCCCCACAGGCCACCCAGACCAACCACCGCACCAACGATGATTGCGGTGCCATGGTCTTTCCAAAATCGCTTTATCGCTTCAACTTGTTGTTCTTCTGTAGCGAACTGTTCCATTACTTTACCTCTAACACTGTACTTGCCGGGTGAAACGCCGAGCGTCTCACCTGTAAAATTAAACTGTTTATTCGCCGAGTAAACTTTCCAGATACCCAGATAACTGGCCCAATGCCATTGTTGCCTGCTCAGAGCCATCCCGCAGCGGCTTTATCACCACCTGCTGGTTCTGGCTTTCTTCATTGCCCAGCAACAACGCCACGCTGGCTCCGGTTTTGTCTGCTCGTTTGAGCTGCTTTTTCAGGTTACCACCACCGCAGTGCATCATAATCCGAACTTGCGGCAAACTGTCGCGCAATTCCTCGGCAACGCCCAAGGCATAGGACTGGGCTTCGTCACCCAGTATACACACATAAACGTCTGCACTGCTGCTATCCTGCTGATCGCCCTGTAAGGTCGTCAACAGCAGCACCAGCCTTTCCATACCCAGAGCAAAACCCACCGCAGGGGTCGCCTTGCCACCCAGTTGCTCAACCAGGCCGTCATAACGGCCTCCGGCACAGATCGTGCCCTGAGCGCCCAGGCTATCTGTCACCCACTCAAAAACGGTGCGGTTATAGTAATCCAGCCCCCGAACCAGGCGCGGATTGACTTCATATTCGATACCCGCTTGCGTCAATCGTTCACACAACTGGGAAAAATGTTGTCTGGATTCGTCGTCAAGATGATCAAGCAGCGACGGGGCATCAGCGATGGCTGCCTGAACCTGCGGATTCTTGCTGTCCAGCACACGCAATGGATTGGACTCCAGACGGCGCAGCGAGTCCTCATCCAGCTGGTCAGCCCGGGCCTTCAAAAAGGTCACCAGAGCATCCCGATACGCTTGCCGGGCTTCATTTGAACCTAACGAATTTATCTGCAGGCTCACCTTGTCGGCAATACCAAAGGCTTTCCAGAGCCGGGCACTTAACAGGATAACTTCCAGGTCAATATCCGGACCATCAAGACCATAGGCTTCAACACCAAACTGATGGAACTGGCGATAACGTCCCTTCTGCGGACGTTCGTGGCGAAACATGGGCCCAAGGTACCACAGGCGCTGCTGCTGATTGTAAAGCAAACCATGCTCGTTGCCTGCCCGCACACAACTGGCGGTACCTTCGGGGCGCAGGGTCAGGCTGTCACCGTTGCGATCCTCGAAGGTATACATTTCCTTTTCGACGATGTCTGTCACTTCACCGATGGAACGCTTGA
This sequence comes from Alteromonas aestuariivivens, assembly GCF_003367475.1. GTDB lineage: Bacteria > Pseudomonadota > Gammaproteobacteria > Enterobacterales > Alteromonadaceae > Alteromonas > Alteromonas aestuariivivens. Next base: position 514,013 of record NZ_QRHA01000001.1, on the reverse strand, counting down.
ACAGATCGGTGCTCTCAACGATGGGGGTACGGATTTCCTGATAGCCATAATTGGCCACAACCTGCCTGAGAGTCGATTCAACACGCTGCCAGGTACCAGAGATTTCTGGCAGGGTGTCGTTCATTCCGCGAATAGCCTGAATTGTTTTAGCCACCTGAATTTCTCATGCTGCAAATAGAATAAAAGCCCGGCATTATAGGGGCTTTGCGAATAAACAACAATGCCGGGCAGCCCGGCATTGTTTTCAGTCTTTCACGGTTACCGGGATTTGCCTCGACTGCTCGAGCAAACCGGCTTTGGCCCGGATGCGTTTTTCCAGTTGTTCAACCAGGTCGTCGTTGGCAAGACGTTCTTTCTGACGTTTGCCATCCAGATAATAACCACTCATATTGCGCGCACCGGTGAGGCCCAAATCAGATACTTCCGCCTCACCCGGGCCATTGACCACACAACCAATAATCGAAACGTCCATTGGTGTGAGTACGTCTTCCAAACGCTGCTCCAGGGCATTGACTGTTGCGATTACATCAAATTCCTGACGCGAACAACTCGGGCAGGCGATGAAATTGATGCCTCGGGAGCGAATACGCAGGGATTTGAGAATATCGAAACCCACCTTAATTTCTTCCACCGGGTCGGCAGCCAGGGAAACCCGTAAGGTATCTCCAATTCCTTCTGACAACAGCATGCCCAGACCGATGGCGCTCTTTACCGCTCCCGCACGCTGACCACCGGCTTCGGTGATACCCAGATGCAACGGCTGATCTATTTTGTCGGCCAGCAAACGATAGGCACCTACGGCTAAAAATACGTCAGAGGCTTTTACGCTGACCTTGAACTGATCAAAATTCAGCTTGTCGAGAATGTCCACATGGCGCATGGCCGACTCAACCAGTGCCTCCGGAGTCGGCTCACCATATTTTTCCTGCAGATCACGCTCCAGCGAACCGCCATTCACACCAATGCGAATAGGCAGGCCTTTGTCCTTTGCACAATCAACTACTGCGCGGATACGTTCCATGTTGCCGATATTACCCGGGTTAATACGCAGGCAATCAACGCCATATTCAGCCACTTTAAGCGCGATGCGGTAATCGAAATGAATGTCGGCTATCAAAGGTACGTCAACCTGCTCGCGAATGGCTTTGAAGGCCTCGGCGGCGTCCATAGTGGGTACGGATACCCGCACAATTTCACCACCCACAGCAACGATACGGCGGATCTGTTCAACCGTGGCGGCAACATCAGTGGTTGGCGTGTTAGTCATGGACTGGACTGCAATCGGAGCACCGTCTCCAATCGCAACCTTACCCACGTAAATCCGGCTGGATTTACGTCGTTTTATCGGACTTTCTGCAAACATGTCTATTCCTGAATGGGCAAGCTGAATCGCGCTGTGCGACCTTTCTGAAACGAGGATATATCGACGGGCTCGCCATCGTAAACAATGGCAACATCATTAGGTGCACCAAGCGTCACATCAAACGGAGGCACCCCTCGAACCGTCATTATTCTTCCGGCCTGTTTAACACCATAGGCAATAGGCTCTCCGTTCGCGTCCTCAATATTTACCCAGCAATCTGCGCCAAAAGTAAATGTCACCTCAACATTGGGTAAATCAGCGCTCTGTACTTGCGTATTACTGGCCTGCGTAGGAGCGTCCGTTTGTGCCACTTCATTTTGCCCGGGCGCTATCGACGAATTTTCCTCCACAACTGGCTCATCCTCAAAACCCGACACTGGTGATGACGTTTGCGCAGCCTGACTCAATTCGGCCACAGGCGGCTCTTCAACCAATGTATCTTCAAACTCCGGGTTCAACGCCGGATCGGAACCGCTTTGAGGCAACGTCTGCTGAACTTCAGGTTCAACCGGGACGGAAGCCGATGGATTTGGAGTGACAAGGCTGGTTTCCCGGGGTTGACTCAATCCATCGTCCCGGGACTGCTGATACCACCAGAGTACCACCCCGGCGACCAATAAAAACAGGATCCCGTAGGTGACCATCATCCATCGGTCATCATGGGCCTGCTTGGCAACCCGCTTGGAAAAGCTCTGCAGCTTTGCCGGAGACTTGGGCGCATTGTGCAGGGTTTCAAATTCGTCCAGCAACAGCTTGTCATCAAGCCCTAACAATTTGGCATACAGGCGAATGTAACCTTTGGTAAAGGTTACGCTGGTTCTTTCATCGAGCCTGTCTGCCTCAATGTCAGCTATCTGGCTTACTTTTAAAAATAACTTTTCAGCCACAGCCTGCTGGCTTATACCACGCTGCTCTCGGGCAACTCTGAGCCGCGTACCCGGGCTGGGTGGCGGCGGGCTTTCCGCTTCATCTGTCTGTTTGTCTTCAAATTCCATGTCGATTACCTAATTATTCTGTTGTTCTTGCGGTACCAACCATAACTTCATCCCCACTTCGATATCGCTGGGGTCTTTCAGTTCGTTCCACTGCTGGAGGGTAGATATTTTCACGTTGTACTTTACTGAAATACGGTACAGATTTTCTTTAAGCTGGACAATATGGAACCGGGGGCGCTCAGCAATCTGCGGGCGATTCATATCCGGCAATACTGCTTCCCGCTCTTCCTCATTGGCCTCAGCAGGCACTGGCAAATCTGCAGTGTCTACAACCAGTTCCGCCGCTTCTTCAGGTTGGGGCTCGGCGTCTTCTGCAGTCGTTAACTCTGCCTGCTCTGGATCCTCACTTGCGGGCAGGACAGACACTGATTGTGCATCTGACGTCGTTGCTTCGACTGCATCATCGGTAGCAGAGTTCACTTCAGTTAACGCTTCCCCCTCAGCTTCACCCGCAATGCCAGAATCGACTGCTGGCTCGGCGGCCTGGCTATCCAATTCCGGATTGGCCTGCGCCAGTTCTGTAAACGGTTCTGGCTCCACTGACGCTCCAGGCTGTTCAGACTGAACCGATTCTGATACCTCACCCGTGCCACTGGCCGGTGTTAAGGCCTCGGGCGCTGCCTCGGGTTCAGCCGGTTCCTGCCCGGCCAGAATTAACGCTTCATCTGCAGCTGATTCTGCTGCCGGTTTAACCAGAGTTGCAGCCTCACTTGCCAGCTGGCTCGCCTGCTGGCTTACCTGCCGGCTGGGCACCTGGGTAACCACAGCCGACTTGGATTTTCTCACCGCTTTGGGTTCAGGCTGTGTACTCAGTGCTTCCCGATAGGCAGCCGCCTGAACGCTGGTTGGATACATCGTCGTCAGCATTTGCCCATAATTACGGGCCATCTCCCAGTTCCCCTGCCCCTGCGCAATCAAAATTGCCAGCCTCAGGCTGTCCGGAGATACCCTTCCTGCCCTTTCATAACGCTTCAGGGTCTGTGCTGCCAGTTCCCACTGTTCAGTGGTGGCGTATAGATCTGTCAGCAAATACAGGCTTTTGGCGCGCATTGGCTGGTGGTTAAGCGCACTTTTAAAATATTCAATGGCATCATCCAACTGCCCCTGGCCCTGGGCACACAATGCCATGTTCTCATAGGTTTCCGCCGAGTTGGCGTACTGCTGGTTATTGACTGCTTTGAGGAAATAGTTCTTGGCATCGGAATAGCGCCCCTGCTGGCACAGAAATGCGCCATAGCTGTTGGCGATATCCGGATTGGAAGGTTCCAGCTTTAGTGCATTCTGGTACGCTTCTTCCGCCCTTACGTGCTCGCCTACCAACTGATAATAGTAGGCCAGAGAATAATGAGAGTCGGCCATACGCGGGGCAAACTCAAGTGCTTTATCAAGATTTACCTTAGCCTGAGTATAGTTACCATTTTTAAGGTAGGTCAGCCCCAGAGAGATTCGGGTCCTGGCAGCTTCCTGCTGATCAAAACCATCGCTGGAAAAGCTGCCTGGCTGTGGCTGGCTAACGCACCCTGCTATCAATAAAGCACAAGCAATAATGCCTAATCGCATGAGACTCTTACCTCTTGGTCGTCATTTAGTTATTGTGCCATTTTTACCGATATTGCTTCACCCTTCATCTGTTTTTTCAACAGTCGTTTGGTTCTGTCAACAACATCGCCCACCAACTGACCGCATGCCGCGTCGATATCGTCACCGCGGGTTTTGCGAACCACTACGGTAAAACCATATTCCATCAGAACCTTGGCAAACCGGTCAATACGTGAATTGCTGGAGCACGTATAGGGTGACCCTGGATAGGGGTTAAACGGAATAAGGTTTATTTTACAAGGCGTATCCTTAAGGACTTTTGCCAGTTCATGAGCCTGATCGGTACTGTCATTGATGTGTGACAACATGACATATTCCACCGTTACCTTACCCTGGTTAGCGCGGGATTTGGCCAGATAGCGTCGCACCCCGGCGAGGAAAGTCTCGATGTTGTACTTTTTGTTAATAGGTACAATCTCATCACGCAGTTCATCGTTAGGTGCATGCAGTGAGATGGCCAGTGCCACATCAATCTGATCACCCAGCATATCAAGCGCAGGCACGACACCGGAAGTACTCAGGGTAACCCGGCGCTTTGAGAGGCCAAATCCGAAATCGTCGAGCATGATGTCCATAGCAGGAACGACATTTTTCAGGTTCAGCAATGGCTCTCCCATCCCCATCATCACGACATTGGTGATAGGTCGCTTGGAAGAATCCTTGGACAGGCCCAGAAAAGTTGCCACCCGCCACACCTGACCTATGATTTCACTGACACTGAGGTTGCGGTTGAAACCTTGCTGGGCAGTAGAACAAAAAGTGCATTCGAGTGCACAGCCCACCTGGGAAGACACACACAGAGTAGCGCGTTCAGTTTCCGGGATCCACACGGACTCCACTTCCTGGCCGCCTTCCAGGGCCAGGGCAAACTTGATGGTACCGTCACTGGCTTCCTGGTAATAGGCAATTTCCGGGGCCCTGATTTCACAACACTCAATAAGCTTGTTGCGCAAATCCTTGTTGATGTTTGTCATCTCGGCAAAGTCACTGACCCCATGCTGATAAATCCATTTCATAACCTGATCTGCACGAAAAGGTTTCTCGCCAATGTCCTTAAAGAACTCACGCAAGCCTTCGCGATTAAGATTTAACAGATTAGTTTTGGTCATATACCTTTGGCCTTGTTGACTGCTGTTCGGCTGCTGGTAAGTCACCGGCAGGACCTACAGCAAAAATAATGCGCCAAACCCCGGGGTTTGGACTGTGTTTTTCAATCGTTAACTGACTGACCTTCGTCAGCGAAAAAGTACCGCTGATGCGTGCTTACTGACAAGACAAAAAATCAGCAGCGGATTATAGCACAGCGCACTGGTCTGACAAACCGGCCACCTCTACTCTGGGTTTACGCGAAAATCCCAAAAAAAGACATCACGGGGCCCGTCAGCAGGTACAAAAAAAGGAGCGTTGTCGCTCCTTCTTTTCGAACCTGTGCGACTTAGCGTGTACGCGGGCAGATTTCTTCTTCAGAGAAGAAGTAAGCGATTTCGCGGGCAGCAGATTCTGGCGCATCAGAGCCGTGAACCGCGTTCTCGTCGATGGAAACCGCGTAGTCAGCACGCAATGTGCCTGCAGCCGCTTCTGCAGGGTTGGTAGCACCCATGATTTCACGGTTTTTCACTACTGCGTTTTCGCCTTCCAGCACCTGAACCATAACCGGACCGGAAGTCATGAAATCAACCAAAGCACCGAAAAAAGGACGCTCTTTGTGTTCAGCGTAGAATCCTTCAGCCTGTTCTTTGCTCATGTGCAGCATTTTGGATGCAACGATGCGCAGGCCAGCAGATTCAAAACGGTTGTAAATTGCACCGATAACGTTCTTAGCTACGGCATCAGGCTTGATAATAGAAAAAGTACGCTCAAGAGCCATTTTTCTGTCTCCATTTAGATAGTGTGAAAATTTTTGGCCGCGAATTATAGGCAATTCTTCACTGCTTGACCAGAGATTTGGCAGCTTCCCTGCACCTGCGCTGCCCGCCACTTTATCTTTCGCCATACAAACGTGGCAAGTGTTATTAAAACGGGTCGGATGAGCACGACTGTGCCGTCAATTAATCGAACGGCGTGCCAGTTCCTGGATTTTTGCCACAATGGCGCGCAAACCATTGCCGCGGGTGGGAGTAATGTGACGTTCCAAATCCAGTGCCTGGAAGTAGCCTTCAATGTCGAAGTCCAGAATCTGCTTTGGGGTTTTATTGTTATAGGCAGCCAGCACCAGTGCCAATAACCCTTGGACAATCACAGCGTCGCTGTCCACATCAAAGCTGACTAACCCGTTTTCAATTCGGGATACCAGCCAGACACTGCTCTGGCAGCCTTTTACCAGCCGGTCAGGTGTGCGCTCATTTTCGGCTAAACCCGGAATGGCTTTGCCCAAATCAATGATGTATTGATAGCGCTGTTCCCAGTCATCAAAAAACGCCAGATCGTCAACAATTTCTTCACTGCTCGGCAATTGCATGGAGATTCCTTTTCTTGACTAAAAAAACAACCCGGCTTCAAGCTGGGCTTCTTCGCTCATCCTGTCCCGTGACCACGGCGGATCAAACACCAGTTCAACCCGGACCATTTTCACGTTTGGCACCATGCCGACACGGTATTCCACATCGCCGACCAGCACCGGCCCCATGCCGCAGCCAGGAGCTGTCAGCGTCATATCGATGTTGACGGTGTGTGAGGGCTGGTCAACAGAGACTTTGTAAATCAGGCCCAATGAAACCAGATTGATGGGGATCTCCGGGTCGTAGATGGTTTCGAGCGCCTCCCAAACCTGCTTCTCATCTATCCCACCACCCTGTGGTGGGGTGAAATTCAGCGCCTGGGGCTTGCGGCCAATAGCATCGGCGTCAGTACCGTCGATGCGATACATATTGCCTCGCCATGTAACCGTATAATTGCCGCCCAAATCCTGAGTGATAGTGACAAACTCACCCTCCGGAATGGTTGTAACATTGCCAGCCGGAACCCGGCGTGCCGTACAGTCACGCTCTGTGACCACCATTTTCTGAGTCATTGGATTACTTTCAGCCGACGTTAAAACTTTCACCGCAGCCGCATTCGTCCACGACATTCGGATTGTGGTATTTGATCACACCGTTGACGCCTTCCATCACGTAATCAATCTCGGTGTTGCGCAGCAGATCAACAGCATCCTCTGCAACCGCGACCGTTAACGTCGGGCTCGCTGCAATGATCTCATCCCCCGCTTGTGGCGCATCGGCAAAATCCAGCACGTATGCATAACCGGTACAGCCGCTGAGCTTGGTGGAGAGGCGAATACACTTGCCAGGCTGGGAGGACAGTTTCTTTTCAAAATGCTTAATTGCACTGTCTGTAAGGGTGACGACAGACGTGCTCGGAACGAAGGTTTCAACAGTCATAATGCCTCCTGTTACGCCAACATCATTTTGGCTTTGCGAAGGGCGTCAAACAGACGGTCCACTTCTTCCAAGGTATTGTAGATAGAGAAGGATGCGCGGGCGGTGCCGGGTATCCCCAAACGTTTCATTAATGGTTGGGCACAATTATCGCCGGTGCGGATGGCCACGCCCTGACGGTCAAGAATAAAGCCCACATCGGCAGGATGGCTACCTTCCAGCAGGAAACTCATCACGCCAACTTTTTTCGCTGCAGTGCCGATCAGCCGGATACCGTCGAAACATTGCGCCTGCTCCATCGCAGACGCGAGCAGTGCCTGCTCATGGGATTGCACGTCTGCACTATTGAGCTGACCAAACCACTGCACCGCCACACCAAGGCCAATAGCACCGGCAATGTGGGGAGTGCCAGCTTCAAGGCGGTTCGGCAACTGCCCCCAGGTGGATGAAAGATATTCCACATCGGCAATCATCTCGCCGCCGGTCTGCCATACCGGCCACTCATCGAGCACCGCAAATTTGCCCCACAAAGCACCGATGCCGGTGGGAGCGAAAATCTTATGGCCGGAAAACGCGTAGAAGTCGCAACCAATTTCCTGCACATCCACGTCACCATGAGCGATGCCCTGGGCTCCGTCAACCAGTACCCAGGCGCCCACCGCCTTAGCTTTGGCGGTAAGTTGCCTGATGGGGTTAACCGTACCTAACGCATTGGAAACGTGAGGAAATGCCACCAGGCGGGTACGCGGGCTCAGCAGGCTGTCAAAGGCTGCCAGATCCAGTTCACCATTATCGTGAATGGGCACCACTTTCAGGAGGGCGCCGCTGCGTTTGCAGGCCTGCTGCCAGGTCACCAGATTAGCGTGGTGTTCCATCTCGGTCACCATCACCTCATCGCCAGTGCCCAGTTTCTGAACCAGGCCGTTCGCCACGATATTAATGCTTTCCGTGGTGCCGCTGGTCCAGATGACCTCTTCGCGGCGATTGGCGTTGATAAATTGCGCCACCCGGTCCCGGGCCAGTTCATAGCGACGGGTCGCCTCATCGGAAAGATGATGGGCGCCACGATGCACATTGGCATTGCAGTTGGTGTAAAAATCAACGAGTGCGTCGATCACCACCTGTGGCTTTTGCGTGGTGGCCGCGTTGTCCAGATAAACCAGCGGTTTACCGTCAACCTGCTGACTGAGAATTGGAAACTGCGCCCGCAGCGCCATCACGTCAAGGCTCATTTGACCTCCATCATCAGGAAGCGCTCACTGAGCTTGGGTAACAGCCATTCGCTGATGGCTTTGTTCGGGATCTGATTGACCAGTTCCTGAATGAATCCGAAATTCAGCATCACCAGCGCTTTGCTGCGGGAAATGCCTCGAGTCATCAGATAATACAGGGCTTTTTCTTCTATTTCGGCAACAGTAGCGCCGTGAGCGCACTTTACGTCGTCAGCGTAGATTTCCAGCTCAGGCTTGGTATTGATCAGAGCCCGACGGGACAACAGCAAATTTCGGTTGTTCAGTTCGGCCAGGGTTTTCTGCGCGTCGCGGTGAATGTGAATGCGGCCATTGAACACCGCCCGGGCACGATCACCCACTATCCCGCGGGCATTCTCTTCGGTGGTGCCGTTGGGCATGGCATGTTCAATCGTGGTGTGCAGATCAAACAACTCACCTTCTGCCAGCAGATAAATGGCATTGAGCTTAGCGTTGGCATGCTCTCCGGCGTGGATCACATCCACGTCCAGACGACTCAATTCGCTGCCGTAGCCAACCAGGGTGCTGTTGAGACTTGATGCATTGTGAAGCTTAAAATGGCAGCCACCGATGTGTCGCGCGCTGTCGCTGAACATTACCATACGGTAGTGTTCCAGATGAGCGTTGTCGGCAATGCAGTATTCGGCAAACAGAGTAGAAACGCTGCTTACGCTGCCTTCTCCCTGTTCCATTACTCTAACCGATGCACCCTCACCCACCCGCACCAGAATGCGGTTGTGGGTATCGGCGTCCTCATCAACCTGATTGATGATACGTATAACAGGTTCAATCTTTGCTCCGGCGGCAACATCCACATACACGCCCTGCTGACAGAGAGCGTCGTTCACCAGGCCAAACACATGATGCCCGGGCTTAATGCTGCCAAACAATTCTGCGATGGCTTGCTGCTGTAGAGCATTATCCGGTGCCAGGCTGGTTATAGTCAGCCCCTCAGGCAACGACAACGCAGCTAAATTGGTTACCAGTTCGCCGTTTACAAACACCAGTTCAATGGCATTCAGGCCAGTGATGGTCTCAACGCTGCTTACAGGTGTATTGCCTGCGGAAGGTGCCTGAAACTGGCGCTTTTCCAGTGACGATAGCGGCGTAAAACGCCAGGACTCGTTACGGCGCCCCGGCCAGCCGTTCTGCTGCAATTTTGCGATGGCCTGTTGTCTTACAGGTTCCAGGTAATCAGTGACCTGTCGGGCCTCATCAATGACCTGGCTCAGCCATTGACTCATGCGTCCACCTCTTCGTATTTTTTACCCAGAAATGCGTAACCGCTTTTCTCAACTTCCAGTGCCAGTGATGCGTCGCCACTTTTGACAATCTTGCCATCGGCGAGAATGTGCACGAAGTCGGGTTTGATGTAATCCAGCAGGCGCTGATAGTGGGTAACCACAATAAAGCTGCGCTTGCCGTCACGCTGACTGTTAACGCCATCGGCCACTACCTGCAATGCGTCTACGTCAAGGCCGGAATCCGATTCATCCAGAATGCACAGCGTCGGCTCTGCCAGAATCATCTGCATGATTTCGTTACGCTTCTTCTCACCACCGGAGAAACCTTCGTTGACACCACGCTTGAGAAAATCCAGCGGCAAATGAACCTGCTTACAGGCTTCTTTGGCCTTCTTGAGGAATTCCGCAGCAGTCAGTGGCTCCAGCCCGCGCTCTTCACGCATGGCATTAACCGACTCTTTCATGAATTCCATATTGCTTACGCCTGGAATTTCAACCGGATACTGAAACGCCAGAAACAGGCCTGCGCGGGCGCGCTCTTCCACTTCCATTTCCAGTAAGTCGCTTTCGTTAAAGGTAACGCTGCCTTCGGTAACTTCATAACCTTCGCGGCCGGACAGCACATAGCCCAGGGTGGATTTACCGGCACCGTTGGGGCCCATAATGGCGTGCACCTCGCCTGGGTTCACTTCCAGGTTCAGGCCTTTGATAATGTCTTTGTCTTCGACGCTGGCATGTAAATTTTGGATCTTAAGCATTGATTACCCCACTGAACCTTCAAGACTAATTTCGAGCAGCTTGCCAGCTTCGACGGCAAATTCCATTGGTAGCTCTTTGAATACTTCCTTACAGAAACCGTTGACGATCATCGACACGGCTTTTTCGGTATCCAGACCCCGTTGCTGACACAAGAACAACTGTTCGTCGCTCACCTTGGAGGTGGTGGCTTCGTGTTCAACAATGGCGGTTGGATTGCGGCTTTCGATGTACGGAAACGTGTGCGCGCCGCATTTATCCCCAATCAGCAGGGAATCGCACTCGGTAAAATTTCTCGCCCCGTCGGCTTTCGGCCCCATTTGCACCAGGCCCCGATAGGCATTGTTACTGTGCCCGGCAGAAATCCCTTTGGAGATGATGGTCGATTTGGTGTTTTTACCAATATGAATCATCTTGGTGCCAGTGTCGGCCTGCTGACGGCCACGGGTCAGGGCTACGGAATAAAACTCGCCCACACTGTTGTCGCCTTTAAGCACACAACTGGGGTATTTCCAGGTTACCGCGGAACCGGTTTCCACCTGGGTCCAGGAAATCTTGGCACTGGTGTGGCACACACCCCGTTTGGTTACAAAGTTGTAGATACCACCCTTGCCGTTTTCATCACCCGGGTACCAGTTCTGGACGGTAGAATATTTAATGCTGGCATTATCCATGGCCACCAGTTCCACCACCGCAGCGTGCAGCTGGTTTTCGTCTCGCTGTGGCGCAGTACAGCCTTCCAGGTAGCTGACGTAACTGCCTTCGTCGGCCACAATCAGAGTGCGCTCGAACTGACCGGTGTTCTGCTGGTTAATACGGAAATAGGTAGACAATTCCATCGGGCAACGAGTGCCTTTGGGAATATAGACAAATGAGCCGTCAGTAAATACGGCACTGTTCAGGGCAGCATAGAAATTATCCGCTCGTGGCACCACGGTTCCAAGATACTTTTTAACCAGTTCCGGGTACTTGTGCACGGCTTCAGAAATTGGGCAGAAGATTACGCCGGCCTCTTCAAGCTTGTCACGAAAGGTGGTCACAACGGAAACGGAATCAAACACTGCATCTACCGCTACACCTGCAAGCATTTCCTGCTCATGCAGAGGAATACCCAGTTTTTCATAGGTTCGGAGCAATTCAGGATCTACCTCATCCAGCGACTTGGGTTTGTCCTTCATACTTTTGGGCGCGGAATAATAGGATATGGCCTGAAAATCAATTTTCGGGTATTCAACGTGTGCCCACTCGGGCTCTTCCATTGTCAGCCAGGTACGAAAAGCCTTCAGGCGCCATTCCAGCATCCACTCCGGCTCATTCTTGATGGCCGAGATTCTGCGGATCACCGATTCGTCCAGGCCGCATTCGAAGGTTTCAGACTCAATTTCAGAGGTGAAACCGGCTTCGTATTTTCTCGATAGCGCCTGTTCGATCTGTTCACTCATGTTGGGATCTCACTCATTTGCCTGCTACGTCTGATGCAATTTATTGGGCTTCGACCAACACGGACTCGTGGTCGAATAATTGCCTGGTTGAGAGCCTTCGCCCCGACTTAACAGTCTTTGCCCCCAGGCAGCATCAGCGTTTTTAAATTGGTTAAATTGTATAATACCTGACTAATTCACTCAAGTATTAGCCCCTCCACCGCCGTAGCGATGAGGTTACCACCCTGTTCAGAGGTAATTTGCGGAGGAGTGCGAAAGGCCAGCCCAAAAAGCGCGCCGGATCATGCCCTAAAGTGGCCGATATTTCAACGCCAGTCCCCGTAAAGGGTTCCTCCCGAACCGGATAACGTTCAGCACTTGGGCAATAAACGCTAACAGCTCCGCCGCAACCCTTTGACTGCGTTTACGACTTTTCCAATTGCACAGTCGATATCTGACCCGGTGGTGAAACGCCCGACACTGAAACGAATACCGCTGTGCGCCAGTTCAGCTTCCCGCCCCAGCGCTTTAAGCACAAAAGACGGTTCCAGACTGGCCGCATTGCAGGCTGAACCGGAAGATACCGCAATATCGCCAAGTGCCATCATCAGGCTCTCTCCGTCCACCCCGGCAAAACTCACGTTGAGGTTATTGTATATGCGCTGTTGCGGGTGACCATTCAGCACCACCCCATCGAGCTGCTGCAGACCACTCCACAGTTTGTCACGCAAGCCACGCAGTCGTTCGGACTCCTGTGCCATATATTGCCCGGCCAGCGCAAACGCTTCACCCAGCCCAACCAGTTGGTGGGTAGGCAAGGTACCTGAACGCATCCCACGCTCATGCCCGCCGCCATGAAGCTGGGCACTAAGATGCACTTTAGGGCGACGACGCACATACAAAGCACCAACCCCTTTCGGGCCGTAAATTTTATGCGCCGAGAAAGACATCAAATCAACATTGAGCTCATTCAGGTCTATTGGCAACTTGCCCGCGCTTTGCGCTGCATCGACATGAAAAAGCACACCCCTTTCCCGACACAGTTCGCCAATGGCGGCAATATCCTGAATAACGCCAATTTCATTGTTTACGTGCATCAGTGAAACCAGAATGGTATCCGGGCGAATGGCCTGTGCAACCTGGCGTGGATCTATCAGCCCCTCGGAATCTACTGGCAGATAGGTCACATCAAAACCTTTAGTTTGCAGGTAGGCGCAGCTGTCCAGCACCGCCTTGTGTTCCGTATTGGCGGTAACAATGTGTTTGCCTTTGTCACAATAGCGCTCGGCCACACCCTTAATCGCCAGATTGTCAGACTCTGTCGCCCCCGAGGTAAACACGATTTCACGGGGGTCACAGTTAACCAGTTCGGCAACCTGGCTACGGGCCACATCCACGGCTTCTTCGGCCAGCCAGCCGGCACGATAGGTTCGGGATGCAGGGTTTCCGAAGTTACCGTCGATGGTCAGGCAAGCCATCATTTTATCGGCAACTCTTGGGTCAACCGGCGTCGTAGCAGCGTAATCGAGATATATGGAATTACTCATTGTTAAAGTCACTTTAAAGCTGAATGCTGACTTCGATATCCTGAATGGCCTGATTGATGGCCTTGTTTTTATCCTGGCGCCCGGCTACGTCCTGTACATCACGCTTAGCCATTAGTTCACCCAATGTAATTGAGTCCAGAAACGCACTGATGCGATCGCTCAAATCCTGCCATAAGCTGTGGGTTAAGCAACGTTCACCACGCTGGCAGTCCGCATGGCCCTGACACCGGGTGGCATCAACCAGTTCGTCCACTGCGCGAATGACTTCACCAACCGCAATTTTTTCAGCTTCCCGACCTAGCAGATAGCCACCACCCGGACCACGCACACTATCAACCAGTTGCTCTTTTCGAAGGCGGGAAAACAGTTGCTCAAGATAAGACAGGGAAATTTCCTGGCGCTCCGATATGTCCGCCAGTGGCACCGGACCTCGGGTAGAATGGAGTGCAACGTCCAGCATTGCAGTAACTGCATAGCGCCCTTTTGAGGTTAATTTCATGGTTCTTTCCTGCCATCCAAAAACTGGCGGAATTGTTCCATACCCGACTAAAATGGTCAAGTATAAGACCCTTGAATTTAGTCAGGTATTATTCCAGTGTCTGCACGATTTTTCGAGGAACTTTGCCTGTGGGAGACCCGCCTGTGTTGGGGTCATATTTTGGGATCGTAGTTTTCCGGGGCTTCCCTGACCGACTCTGGCACTACAGGAGACAAGCCTGTATCGATAAAGTCCTCTGCCGACAAACTGTGCAGATTATCACTACAGACGTCCCCTCCCAGAGTTTGTATGACCTTGCACATTTCCTCTACTTTGGCGTCCATCGCATGCATGTGCTCAAGCATTACGCCCATGGCATTGGCAACCGGGTCAGGATTGTCCGGCGAAACTGCATACGCATCGAAACCGTACTTGCGGGCAATTTTATTTCGCTGCTCTGACTGCAGCACCCCATCTCCTTTAGATGGCGAGGTAACAATGATCCGGCCAGGTATACCTACCACGGTAGCGCCTGCAGGAGCGTCTTTTACTACCACAGAATTGGAACCAACCTTAGCCCCCTCACCAATCTCAATCGGGCCAAGCACCTTTGCCCCGGCACCGATAACCACATTATTGCGCAAGGTCGGATGGCGCTTGCCGGCTTTCCAGCTGGTGCCACCCAGGGTAACCCCATGGTAGAGTGTGACATCGTCGCCTACTTCAGCGGTTTCGCCAATTACCACCCCCATGCCGTGATCAATGAAAAAACGGCGCCCCAGCGTTGCTCCCGGGTGAATTTCGATACCGGTTAACCAGCGACTGAAAGTAGACAGACTGCGCGCCAGCCACTTCCAGTTATGACGCCATAATTTGTTGCTCAGGCGATGCAACCATACTGCATGCAAGCCCGGATAGTTTGTCAGAACCTCAAACGTATTGCGTGCAGCGGGATCCCGATGAAAAACCGCCGCAATGTCCTCTTTCATACGTTCAAACACGATGGCTTACTCTTTGATGGATTTATCAACAGACGACAGAATACCACGCAATATATTCAATTCCTGCGCCTCCGGCCGGGCACGATTAAACAGCCGTCGTAACTTGGTCATCACCACACCGGGATGATTTTTGACAATAAAATTGGTGTTTTGCAGGGTGCTTTCAAGGTGCGTATAGAATCGTTCAAGATCATCGCTCAGCGGGTATTCAGGTACCGATTCACCGCCCTGCTCACCGGCCTCCAAATAGGCCATGCGGATTTCGTAGCACAATGTTTGCACTGCCGCAGCCAGATTCAGTGAACTGTATTCAGGATTCGCCGGTATGCACACGTGAAAATGACACTGCTGCAACTCTTCATTGGTTAACCCGTTGTTTTCACGTCCAAACACCAGAGCCACCGGATAATTGGCGACCTCAGCTATCATCTTGCGACCGCAACTTCTGGGTTCCAGCATTGGCCAGGAGTGGGTGCGGGAACGGGCTGATGTACCGACTACCAGGCCACAATCCGCCACTGCTTCCTGCAAGGTTGCCACCGTTTTGGCGCTGGCCAGTACATCACCGGCACCGGCAGCCAGGGCACTGGACTTTCCGTCCGGAGCCTGTACCGGATCGACCAGATACAGGTTACTGAGTCCCATGGTTTTCATGGCCCGGGCCGCTGAGCCAATGTTGCCGGTATGAGAAGTATTGACCAGCACAATTCGAATTTGGTTGAGCATAAGATATGGATGTATCGCATTCTGGATGGCTGCGGATAATAGCACAATCCACCTTAAGGAGGCTATTTCAGCAGGGGCAAATCCCGAGCAAGTCAGTAACTTATGAGCACGGCCCGATTTTGCGATTGCATATTTTTTCCCCTTTGTTAAACTTCGCGCGTTTTTCGACGCAATGAACCTGGCTATTTTAGGGGTTCGCGTCATTTTCTGATCTTTTACAATTGGTGGTAACCATGCATCCGATGCTGAATATTGCGGTGCGCGCTGCGCGCGTGGCCGGTACAATCATTGTCCGCGGTTTTGAAAACCGTGACGATCTGGTCAAAGAATCCAAAGCGGCCAACGACTACGTCACGCAAATCGACAAAGAGGCCGAAAAAGCCATTATTCACAAAATTCAGCAGTCTTACCCAAACCACACATTTTTGGGTGAAGAAAGCGGAGAAACGTCAGGCAGCGAAAGCGATTTCCAGTGGATCATCGACCCTCTGGACGGTACCACCAATTTTATCAAAGGCATTCCACATTTTGCCGTGTCCATTGCTCTGCTTTACAAGGGGCGCCTTGATCAGGCTGTGGTCTTTGACCCCATTCGTGGCGAGCTGTTCACTGCAAGCCGTGGAAACGGTGCCCAATTAAATGGCTACCGCATTCGTGTTACCAAGCCACGGGACCTGAGCGAGACGGTTCTGGCCACAGGCACTCCATTTAAAAACAAAAACCAGTTCGGCGAATTCGCCCTGAGCCTGAACAAAATTTTCCATGAATGTGGTGATGTTCGCCGGGCTGGCAGCGCAGCATTGGATTTGGCCTATGTAGCCGCTGGCCGCTATGACGGGTACTGGGAACGCGGCATTAAAGCATGGGATATCGCAGCCGGAGAACTTCTGGTGCGCGAAGCCGGTGGTCTGGTTACCGATTTCACCGGTGGCAACGACCCCCTGTTTAAAGGTGAGGTTGTGGCCGGCAGCGTTAAGGTATTACAAGGTTTGGTTAAACACCTTAAGTAATACAATGCGCTCCTTGGGAGCGCGTCCCCCCTCCGAATGTCTAAACTGACAGCCTTTTAATGTTCTATCCAAATCTTTTGGATACCGAGGTAATAAAAAATCCGGTGACAGGCACCGGATTTTTTTGAACTTTAGAAACACTCAAAGTCACGGAAGTGGATCAAGATCCTCACCTTCCTTCTCTACCTGCACAGGCATCAGGTCTTCCTTGCTTATGCCCAGGGCTAATGCCACAGAGCTGGCAATGTACACAGAAGAATAGGTTCCCACCACTACACCAAACAGCAATGCAGTTGCAAAACCGTGGATCAGGGCCCCACCTTTAAAGAACAATGCTACCAAAACCAATACCGTGGTTAATGAGGTGATGATGGTGCGGTTGAGTGTTTGTGTAAGGGAAATGTTGATGATTTCAACCGGCTCACCCTTACGGATTTTACGGAAATTTTCCCGGATACGGTCTGACACCACGATAGTATCGTTGAGCGAGTAACCGATCACCGCCAGCACCGCTGCCAGAACCGTCAGGTCGAATTCCAGTTGCAGCACAGAGAATAACCCAAGCGTGAGGATCACGTCGTGTACCAGAGCCGCGACCGACCCCAGTGCGAAACGCCATTCAAAGCGCATTGCCACATAGACCAGAATACAAATCAGGGCTACCAGCATTGCCAGCCCGCCCTGTTCAGTAAGTTCATCGCCAACGTTGGGGCCAACAAATTCAATGCGTCGCATATCAACATCACTGCTGTCCGCACGTAATGCATTGAGTACCTGGTCACCAATGGTATTGGCATTCACGCCGTCACGGGGCGCAATGCGAATAAGCACATCCTGACTGCTGCCAAAATTCTGGACTATGGCGTCCTCAAAATCTGCCGAGCCCAGAGCCTGACGGATTTCACTCAGATTAGCTGGCTGTGCGTAGCCCACTTCAATAAGGGTTCCGCCAGTAAAATCCAGCCCCCAGTTGAGTTTGTTCACGCCCAGCGACACCAGCGAGCCCAGCATCAAAACGGTCGACAGTACCAGCGCGGGAATGCGCAGGCCCATAAAGTTGACGGTGTCGGATAATTTCAATAATTGCATGATATCGCCTCTCAAATCGCCAACTTATTTACTTTACGCCCACCCCATACAGCATTCACAACCACACGGGTGACCAGAATGGCAGTAAACATGGAGGTAGCAATACCAATCATCAGCGTTATCGAGAAACCTTTGATCGGCCCGGTACCCACTGCAAACAAAATCAGGCCTGCAATAAATGTAGTGATGTTGGCATCAAGTATGGTTGAAAAGGCACTGTCGTAACCAAGATGGATAGCCTGCTGCGGGCTTCGGCCATCGCGCAGCTCCTCACGGATACGCTCGAATATCAGTACATTGGCGTCCACTGCCATACCCACGGTTAACACAATGCCCGCCATCCCCGGCAAAGTCAGGGTGGCCCCCGGGATCATCGACATAATTCCCACAATCATCACCAGGTTGGTAACCAGCGCAATGTTGGCAACCACACCAAATGCCTTGTAATAAATCAGCATAAATACCAACACCGCTGCCAGACCCCACATAATGGCCTGCATACCCAGTTCGATGTTTTCCTGACCCAGGCTTGGCCCCACGGTGCGTTCTTCTACGATTTGAATTGGCGCAATCAGTGCTCCGGCACGCAACAGCAAAGACAAATCCCGGGCTTCCTTGGGGGAATCTATACCTGTGATTTGGAACTTGCTGCCCAGCTGAGCACGAATGGTTGCGACATTAATGACTTCCTCATGGCGCTCAAACACCAGCTTGCCATCTTCGTTGCGCTCTCCGGTGGCCTTGTATTCAATGAAAACCGTTGCCATGGGCTTGCCGATGTTACCGCGAGTGGCGCGGGACATCTTGTTACCGCCCTCCGAATCCAGCGTAATGCTTACGTTCGGCAGGCCATACTCATCAACCCCACTGTTGGCATCGATAATGTGGTTACCGGTCAGCATGATACGCTTTTCAAGCAACTGCGGCATACCGTTGCGATCTTCAATCACCTGTGAACCTGGAGGTACCCGACCGTTAACGGCATCGCGTACATCGTTGTCCTGGTCCAGCATGCGGAATTCAAGGGTGGCAGTAGCGTTGAGGATTTCTTTCGCCCGCGCGGTGTCCTGAATACCCGGCAGTTGCACTACAATGCGGTCTGCGCCCTGCTTCTGAACAAGAGGTTCCGCCACGCCCAACTGGTTAACCCGGTTACGGATGATGGTGATGTTCTGCTTAACCGCGTAATCGCGGATTTCCTGCAATTTTGATTCTGAGAACGTAGCCCGTAACACCAATCCATCCATCTCGGCATAGGTCAGATCGCGATTACGGTTGCGCAGGAAAAACTCCGCCTTTTCAAGCGTTTCCTGATCACGGAATGTGATGTCCAGGTGCCCGTCGCGCTCACTCACTGAGCGGTAACGCAGTTTTTCTTCACGCAATGCTGTACGAAAATCGTTTTCTGCGTCTTCCAGTGATTTTTCAATCACCTCAGTCATGTCCACTTCCATGAGGAAGTGCACACCACCACGCAAATCAAGGCCAAGCTTCATTGGGCTACCACCCAGATCTTCAAGCCATTGGGGGGTGTCCGGGGCCAGGTTCATGGCGACAAAATAATCCTGCCCCAGAGCCTGCTCGAGGCTTTCTCGGGCCAGTAACTGGGAATCGGAGTCGTTTACACGAACCAGAATTTGTTCATCTTCAAATTCAACCCGCTTAACGCCGATATTGTGTTGTTGCAGGGTCTGTTCAACCTGCCCGACCATGTCGGCAGTAACAGTGGCATTGCGGCCTGCGGAAATTTGTATGGCGTGATCTTCACCATATAAGTTTGGAAGGGCATACAGGGTGCACAGGCCAATAAGCACCACCACTGTCAGGATCTTCCAGATGGAGTTCTGATTTAACACGGGGTCATTCCTTGTTGCCGACCGGAAGCACCCCGGCCGGCCAAAACACTTAGATGGACTTCATGGTGCCTTTGGGCAACACAGCAGTAACGGCGGATTTCTGGATAACAATGTTGTTGCTTTCGTTCAGTGAAACTTCAACAAAATCTTTCTCTTCGGAAACTTTGGTGATCCGGCCAACCAGACCACCCTGGGTTAACACTTCGTCACCTTTGCTCAGGGACGAAACCAGAGCCTTGTGTTCCTTAACGCGCTTGGCCTGTGGGCGGTACAGCAAAAAGTAAAAGATCAGACCGAACACTGCCAGCATGATCAGCATTTCAAATCCACCGCCCTGTTGTGTGCCACCAGCGGATTGTGCGTAAGCGTTCGAGATAAATAAGCTCATTGGTTTTCCTCTTTGATTTTCTTTGTAATTATAACGCCGGTACTGGCATATCTTTTTGTGCGTAGAAGGTCTTTACAAACTCATCCAGCTCGCCTGCAGCGATGGCATCCCGCAATCCTTGCATTACCCGCTGGTAATATCTGAGATTGTGAATGGTATTGAGTCTGGCTCCCAGTATCTCATTGCACTTGTCTAAGTGATGGAGATATGACCGGGAATAATTTTTACAAGTGTAACAATCACAATTTTCATCCAGCGGAGAGGTGTCGTTGCGATGTTTGGCATTGCGGATTTTAATTACCCCTTCAGTAACAAACAGGTGGCCGTTGCGTGCATTGCGGGTTGGCATTACACAATCAAACATATCAATACCCCGACGCACTGCCTCAACAATGTCTTCGGGTTTACCCACGCCCATCAGATATCGGGGCTTGTCTGCAGGAATTTGTGGCGCGGTGTGCTGAATGATGCGGATCATGTCTTCTTTCGGCTCACCAACCGACAGACCGCCAATGGCATAACCGTCAAACCCTATCTCTTCCAGGCCGGCCAGCGAAATATCCCGCAGGTCTTCATACATTCCCCCCTGGATGATACCGAACAGGGCTGAGGGATTTTCACCGTGCGCATCTTTGCTGCGTTTGGCCCAACGCAGTGACATTTCCATCGACAGCCTTGCTTCCTGCTCGGTGGCAGGGTAAGGCGTACATTCATCAAAAATCATCACGATGTCAGAGCCGAGATCGCGCTGCACTTCCATAGACTTTTCTGGAGTCAGCAAGATCTTCTCTCCATTGATGGGCGAGCGGAACGTCACCCCTTCTTCGGTGATCTTACGCAGATCTCCAAGGCTAAATACCTGAAAACCACCAGAATCGGTGAGTATGGGCTTGTCCCAGTGCATGAAGTCGTGCAAATCACCGTGCTGGCGAATAATGCCGGTTCCCGGGCGCAACATCAGGTGAAAGGTGTTGCCAAGGCAAATATGGGCACCGCTGTCGGCCAGTTCTTCCGGAGTCATTCCCTTTACGGTTCCATAGGTGCCCACAGGCATAAAGGCTGGGGTTTCGACTACGCCCCGTTCGAAGACCAGGCGGCCGCGTCGGGCAGCGCCATCGGTATTTAACAACTCAAATTGCATGAAAATGGCTTTCCAAAGGTTGAGCGCCAGGGGCTGATTGCGAACACTTCGCGCAATTGTAACCGCCGGAGCCATGAATAAATAAAATTGGTCGCGATTATACCAGTTCCAGCACGCAGATCACCCATTGAACAAAAAACCTGTGTCATGAGTATAAATCCCGATAATTTTCTGACGGCTTCCACCCAGTTGCTATACTGAGCAGAAGTCTGAAGCTGATAAAGACTCCGTTTTCTTTCAATATCCTGCGTTACGGTCTCAAGGAGACATCACAATGCATTATCGGAAATTGCGGCTCCTCTCCCCTCACAAATTTTTCTCGCTGCTGTTTGCCCTGCTGCTCACCGCAGCCCTGACAGGCTGCGAAAAGCAGGAAACCCCCAAGGTGGTTTCAGCGCCTCCATCGGTCAGCGTATTCACCATTGCTGCCCAGGAAATTGGCACCTACCGAGAGTATGTTGCGCGCACCGAAGCGTCCAAACAAACTGACATTATCGCCCGGGTTGAGGGAGAACTAGTCGAGCGACATTTTCAGGAGGGGGATTATGTAGACGAAGGTCAGTTGTTGCTCAACATCAACCCCATCGAATTTCGCTCTACCGTTGCAGAGGCCGAGGCCACGCTGAACAGCCGCATTATTGAAGTTGAAAGCGCAGAACGGGACTTAAAACGTGGGCGCGAAATCGCTGGAGAAGGGTTTATTTCTGCCGCAGATCTCGATCGCCTCGAATCCCGCGCTTCACAGGCCAAGGCCGGGGTCGAAGCCGCCAAGGCGGCACTGGCGAAAGCGCGTCTGGATTTGGAATACACTGAAATCCGTGCGCCCTTTGCCGGGCGAATTGGCCGCCTCGCCTACGACATCGGCAGCTATGTTGGGCCATCCAGTGGTGTACTTGCCGAACTGACCGCCATCGACCCGATTTTTGTAAATTTCCAGATTGAAGAAGTGGATTATATAAACTACGTGCAACACCATCAGGATGAAGCTACCGGCATCAAGGATCCTCCTTTCGACCTGACCGTAGCATTGCCAAACGGCACCCGACTGGATGTGAAAGGAAAACTGAATTTTTCCGATACCAAAATTAATCAGGGAACGGGTACCGTTGACCTTAGGGCCGAGTTCCCGAATCCGAACGGGCTGGCCGTACCCGGCATGTTTGTTACTCTGATAGTGGAAAGCCAGGTCAAAGATTCCCAACCTATTGTCCCTCAGATGGCCGTTCAAAACAGTCAGCAGGGTTACTTTGTGCTCGTGGTCAATGAACAAAATGAGGTGGCCACCCGAATTGTCACTCTGGGTCGAAGAGTTCATGCCATGTGGGTGGTCGAGTCCGGGTTGGAAGCCAATGAACGCGTAATCATAGAAGGCCTGCAAAAGGTTCGCCCCGGCACGGTAGTCGTGCCTGTGGAGAAAAAAGTAGACCCCATTACCGGTGCGGTATCCGAAATTAACAGCTAACCGAGGTCGCCATGATAAGCCAAACGTTTATAGAGCGCCCAAAGTTCGCGCTGGTGATTTCAATTGTTATCACGCTGGCCGGGCTGATTGCGCTAATCCAGTTGCCGGTGAACAAATACCCGGAAGTCACCCCACCGCAAGTTAGGATCACGACCACCTTTCCAGGCGCTTCAGCCCAGGTAGTGGAAGAGTCGGTCATCCGGCCCATCGAGGAACAGGTCAATGGGGTGGAAGACATGATGTACATCACTTCACGGGCAAGCTTTAACGGTGTGGCAGTGATCAACGTAGTGTTCAAAGTTGGTACCGACAGCGACATAGCCCAGGTAAACGTGCAAAACCGGGTTGCCCTGGCCGAACCGCGCCTGCCTCCTGAGGTAAAAAAGCAAGGCATCTCAGTTAAAAAACGCTCAAGCAACATGCTGCTTGGCGTCAATCTGTTTTCTGATCGTGAAAACATGAATTCCATTTACCTGAGCAACTACGCCACTAACTTTTTGACTGAACCTCTGGGCCGTTTGCCCGGCGTTGCCGAAGCCAAAGTCATGAGCAATCAGCAGTATTCCATGCGGATTTGGTTAAACCCCGAGCGCATGCAGGCCCTGAGCCTGACCGTTGCCGATTTGCAGGCCGCTCTGAATGAACAAAACGTGATAGTTGCCGCAGGAAAGCTGGGGTCCCCGCCCACTCCCGAAAGCCAGCAGTTTCAGTACACCATCCAGGCCCAGGGGCGGCTCGACTCAGTCGAGGAATTTGAAGATATCATCGTCCGGGCCAACCCGGACGGTAACTTTGTCCGTCTGGGTGACATTGCCGACATCGAGATCGGCGCCTACAACTACGGCATCACTTCCAAACTCAACAAGCAGGACACCGCGTTTCTGGTCATATACCAGTTGCCCGACGCCAATGCCACGGAAGTGGCCAAACTGGTTAAGGCGCGGATGAAGGAACTGGCGGCCAACTTCCCAGACGGACTCGAGTACACCATTCCCTATGACAGCACCACCTTTATTGAGGTGTCCATAGAAGAAGTGGTGCACACACTGTACGAAGCAATCATCCTGGTTATTCTGGTGGTTTTCCTGTTCCTGCAAAACTGGCGTGCAACATTAATCCCCTGTATCGCAATTCCGGTTTCTCTGATCGGCACCTTCGCCTTCATGCTGGCAATGGACTACTCAATAAACACCATCACGCTTTTTGGACTGGTGCTCGCCATTGGGATAGTGGTAGACGACGCCATCATAGTAATTGAGAACGTGGAGCGACTGGTTCACGAGAACCCCACTCAACCCATGGCTCAAACCGTCAGTCAGGCAATGAAAGAAGTTAGTGGACCGGTGATTGCTACCACGTCAGTGTTGCTGGCGGTGTTTGTTCCGGTCTCCTTTATGCCGGGCCTGACCGGAGAACTGTATAAACAGTTTTCCATTACCATTTCAATTGCCGTACTGATTTCCGCCGTCAATGCACTTACTCTGAGCCCTGCCCTGTGCGTTATGATTCTGAGCGAAAAAACCCTTAAGCCAATGGCGTGGTTGCGGCCGCTGGAGAAATTCATTCATGCGCTGACAGGCAAATATACCTCAGTGGTAAAAGTGCTGCTGCGCCGCGCGGCCATCTTCACCATTCTGGTGGTTGTCATCTTCGGAGGGACCGGCTGGCTTTCCACCCAGGTACCTACTGGATTTATTCCGGACGAGGACCAGGGCTTTTTCTTTGTCGATGTACAGCTCCCGGATGCCGCTTCTGCCAACCGCACCAACCGGGTGATGGAGAAAATTGCTGATATTGTGCTGGAAGAACCCTCAGTTACCGATTTCATCTCAGTTGCCGGTGTCTCGCTGCTGGCTGGCGACGGCTCCAACAACGGTCTGGGTGTTGTGGTTCTGAAAGACTGGGAGGAACGCCTCGATCCGGCTGAATCTCTGCCACAGATTATTGGCCGGCTGCAAAGCCGAACCTGGGCACTGTCTGAAGCGTCTATTATGATGTTTAACCCGCCCGCCATAGCCGGCCTTGGCACCAGTTCCGGGTTCGACTACCGATTGCAGGATACTGAAGGACGTTCTCCTTCAGAGTTAGCCCAGGTTATGAATGGTCTGATATACGAAGCCAATGACCGGCCGGAATTAACCCGGGTTTTCAGTAACTATCGCGCCAATGTCCCTCAATACATGCTTGAGGTGGACCGCAACAAAGCCAAAGCACAGGGAGTCGCGCTCACCGACATTTACGCGACCTTGCAGACTCAACTCGGGGCCCTGTACGTGAACGATTTCAATCTTTACGGCCGGACATACCGGGTAATGTTGCAGGCCGCTCCTGAATTCCGCCTGCAACCGGCCGACCTGCAAAATTACTTTGTACGCAACAGCAATGGTGACATGGTCCCCATCACCAGCCTGGCAAAACTTGAACCAATACTTGGCCCTACCGCCATCAACCACTTTAACCTGTATCGCAACGCAGCAATCAAGGGTGAGCCCAGTCCGGGCTACTCCAGCGGCGACGCCATTCGCGTCATGCAGGAGCTCTCTGCTCAGTTACCTGCGGGCTACACCTTCGAATGGGCAGGGCAATCCAAGCAGGAACTGGAAGCCGGTAATCTGGCACCAATTCTGTTTGGCCTGTCGGTGATATTTGTTTACCTGTTTCTGGTCGCATTGTACGAAAGCTGGTTAATTCCCTTTGCGGTGATCCTGGCCGTACCCCTGGCGGTGTTCGGTGCCATGCTGGCGCTCTATTTCACCGGGCTGCCGAATGACATTTACGCCCAGGTAGGTCTGGTGTTGTTGATTGCCATGTCGACTAAAACTGCCATACTGATTGTGGAGTTTGCCATGATGCAGCGCAAGGCAGGCATAAGCGTGTTCGAATCGGCGCTCACAGCAGCAAAACTGCGCTTCAGAGCCGTATTAATGACGTCACTGGCGTTTGTATTCGGTGTATTGCCACTGGTTATCGCAACCGGCGCGGGCGCGGGTAGCCGGGTGGCTTTGGGAGTCCCGGTAATGGCCGGCATGATCTCGGTCACTATTCTCAGTACACTGCTGGTGCCGCTCTATTATCTGCTGTTTCAATCGTTGCGTGAGTGGCTGAAAAAAGACAAAGCCGCTGCAACTGAATGATGCAATTAGCTGCTCTCAAAGCCCGCTAATGTGGGCTTTGGATCAGGCCTTTTCAATAAACATGCTGTCGCCATAACTGAAGAAGCGATATTCCTGCTCGATCGCCTGCTGATAGGCCGCCATTACCTTTTCCCGCCCGGCAAAGGCGCTGATTAGCATCATCAGTGTTGATTCAGGCAAATGGAAATTGGTGAACATGGCATCCACCACTTTAAAACGAAAACCCGGGTAAATGAAAATGTCGGTATCGGCAAAAAACGGCAGTAAGGGTTTATCACTGTTCTCTGCAGCTACCGCGGCTGATTCCAGTGAACGAACTGACGTAGTCCCCACGGCAATTACCCGCTTACCAGCGGCTTTGGTAGCCAGTATGGCGTCCACCACCTCCTGCCCCACCTCTGCATATTCGGCATGCATTTTATGCTCTTTTATGTTGTCTACCCGCACTGGCTGGAACGTACCCGCCCCGACATGCAAAGTAACAAACGCCAGATTCACGCCTTTTTTTCGTAATGCGGTAAGAATATCATCATCAAAATGCAAGCCCGCCGTAGGCGCAGCTACAGCTCCGGGTTTTTGATTGTAAACCGTTTGATAGCGTTCCTTGTCCGAACCTTCGTCAGGCCGGTCAATGTAAGGGGGCAACGGCATATGTCCGAAAGACTCCAGAATCGACAGCACCGGTGCGTCCCCGTCAAACTGCAAATGGAAAAGAGCTTCCTGACGCCCCAGCACAGTCACATCTACCTGCTGCTCAAGAATCAGTTTTGTCCCCGGTTTAGGTGCCTTACTGGCCCGCACGTGTGCCAGCACCGAATCGTCCGGCAGAATACGTTCAACCAATACTTCCACCTGCCCCCCTGTAGCCTTATTACCCAGCAAGCGTGCCGGTATCACCCGGGTGTTATTAAAAACCAGCAGATCCCCTTCCTCTACCAGTTCGAGCATATCGGTAAACTGGCGGTGAAAAACATCACCTGTTGCGCCATTCAGATGCAACAGGCGGCTGGCGGTGCGCTTTTCAGTGGGGTATTTGGCAATAAGATGTTCAGGTAATTCGAAACTGAAGTCGCTTAATTTCATGATTTTCTTACTGATTTTAGTTCAATGGAACGGCCGGCTCCGGAACAGTCCGGTACTGGCGAAAAAACTCGCAGGATTTTACCCTATCGGAACAAAGAATGCCCGTGGAAGGCACAATGTTAGTTTACGAGTGCGTCAGGCATTCTGATCCAAATCGACCAGGATCTCCTCAATGCTCTCACAACTTACCGCCCGGGCATTCAACACCATCAGGATCTGCAGAAACAAATCCGCCCCCATAATGCCCTTATTCACTTTATTTCGCAGATTATCCGCACTTTGTACTATACCAATCTCCGCCAGCCGGTCACTGAGTGCCTGGTATTTTACCCCGCGCACCGACATTTCCGACTTAACGACACGTTGAACTACCTGACGCCAATTATTTCCACTCGCCATAAAATCACCATTTGTGAGTTATTTTTTACAAAAACACACTTATTTACACATTTGGAGTATTTGAATTATTGACGATAACCCCCATGTCTGTCTACACTGATTTTGCGATTGTTGGCGGGCCCGGCATTTTATCGCTACAGTGAGGCTCGACATGTTCGCTTCTAACGTAAAGGAGATAGGTTATGGTTTGGGATCTGACAAAATTGGAGTCCCTGTTAAAAGAGTATGACGATTTTGTCGTCACCCGCGAAGAAAACTGCCTGCTGATTGCCAATCAGGATGGTATTGATGCCTGGCTGGCAATTAGCGGGGAACAAATTTTGGTTGAAAGTCTGTTGTTCAGCGCTGCACAGGTAAAAGACAAAGCGGCACTGGACCACGAAATACTGTCAACCCACATGGTATTCCCCCTTACTACAGTGGGCATATCCAACATTGGCGGAGAGGAATACTACACGGCGTTTGGTGCTTTGAGCGCCCATTCAAAAGCCGAAACCATCGTCATTGAAGTGGAAACACTGTTTCAGAACGTAGCGTCCTTTCTGGATGCTTACGAACCCCATCTTAAATAACGGCAATCATCTGAGGAGAAGCCCATGTCTGTTTGGAAAAAACTCATCACTGCAGTAAAGGGTGGCGCCACTGAGGCAGCCGAAGCGGTTGCTGACAGCCAGGCCATCCGTATCCTGGAACAGGAAATTCGTGAAGCTAAGGAAGAATTGCGTAAGTCTGACCATGCCCGCACGCAGATCCTGGCCAAACGTAAACTGTCTGAACAAAAGATTGAAAGTTATAACACTTCCATAACGGAATACGAAAATCATGCCCGCAAAGCGATAGACACTGATCGCCAGCTGGCATTGGACTGTGCCCAGAAAGTCTCCGACCTCAAAGCGGAGCGTGAACAGGAACAAAACTACCTGGACCAGTTCCAGCAATCCGAAAAACAGCTGGCACACAATATTCAGCAGGCCAAAGCCAATCTGCGTCGTCTGGAGCAACAGGTAGATATGGTTAAAGCCACTGAAAGTGTGCAGAAGGCGCAGGTAGCCGTGTCATCCCGCCATATGGGTGCCAACAGCAAAATGAAAACTGCCACCGAATCACTGGCTCGCATTCAGGAAAAGCAGAAGCTGAAGAACGCAGAGTTGCAGGCAGCTGAGGAACTGGCAGCTGAAGATTCCAGCGGCGATCTCGAAAAGCGCCTGGCTGCGGCTGGCATCAAGGGCGGACAAAGCTCGGCTGATGACGAACTGAGCCGTATTCTGGGCAGTTAAGTTCCGTTCAGGGGGCAATGCCCCCTGATTTTTCATATTTGCCATCTCTTTGATAAAAAAGGCATACTGCTCAACTCCCGATAAACAGGGATTTTTAACGACGAGCGTGCTTGCACTATGACAACCTGGATCCGCATTCGAAAAATTGTGCAACGTTACTTTGCCGATTTACGCTGGTATACCATTGCACTAACCACTTTGTTTTATACCCTGAGCAGTTGGGGGTTGTTGTATCTGGCTGGTGAACAGGCGCTGGTATCACAAATCGATTTTATCTACTGGCTTGCAGTCACTGCTTCTACCGTAGGCTATGGTGATCTTTCTCCGGCAACGCCAGCCGGCAAAATGGTAGTGGCGTTTTACGTGATCCCGGCCGGATTGAGTATTTTTGCAACGGTAATTGGCCGCATCGCCGCCTGGGTGGGCGTACAGTGGCAGAAAGGATTAATGGGTATGACAAGTTTAAATGTAAAAAATCATATTCTGGTGATTGGCTGGAATGGGCAACGCACCATGTTATTGCTCAACCTGCTGTTAAAAGAGCGGGACGCACTGCCCAACAAACCTGATATTGTTCTTTGTGTCAGTGCCGACATCACCAACCCTATGCCTGGCAAAATCGAATTTGTGCATGTCAAATCTTTCAACAAAAATGAAGACATGGACAGGGCCTGCGTTGCCGATGCCGCAACCATACTCATTGATAATCCACAGGACGACGTCACACTCACCACCGCACTGTATTGCAGCAATCGTAACCCCGAGGCACATCAGGTGGCTTACTTCACCGACGACAGCCTGGTACCGCTGCTACAACAACACTGCCCGCAGGTTGAATGTACTCCGAGCGTAGCAGTAGAAATGCTGGCGAAAGCCGCATTTGACCCAGGCTCCAGCATGCTGCATCACGATTTGATCAGTGTGGATGAAGGCCAGGCCCAGTTCTCCGTTATCATACCGGAAGGCACTGCTCCCATACTGGCCGAGCGGCTGTTCATCAATATGAAGCGTTACTACAACGCCATTTTTATCGGTTATGCGCCAGGGGCTGCCTACAAGAAAATGGTGGTAAACCCCGCTATGGATGTAAAACTGTCACCCGGCGATTCGGTATTTTATATCGCAGACAAACGGTTCGGCCTGTTTGATTGGAGCCAACTGGGGGAATAATCATGTTCAGTAAACTGTTTGGAAAAAGCAAAAAACCTTCCGGCCCCAAGGCCCCCGAGGTAATGGGGTTGTATCTTGGCGGTTCCTTTGAACTGGATGATTTGAAGCTGCGCCTGCTGGAGCCGGAACTCACCATTTCCCAGGCCGCCCGTTCGCAACTCATTCAGGCAGTGGGGCAGGCACCGTTGGACACTGGCGGCACGCTGCTGCGTTTTTATACTGATGACGACGCTTTTTTGCAGGTTGTACTGGATGGCGGGCTGAGCGAAAACCACATTACCGATGTGAAGCTATGGCATTTTTACGAAACCAAGACAATCGGCAGCGATGCCCAGTGGAAGGAATGTTTAGCCTCTCTGATTTCACAGCCTACCTACCAGTTGGAAGGGCATACATACACCCGGGTGTGGAATGCAGTTGGCAATGACTCCCCACCTGTTGCGGTAACCGAAACCACGTATGAAGAAGACGGTGATATCAGCACCACCGATCAGTTTATGATGCTCTACGAGCGCCCTGTTTCCGGTGATCGAACTGAATCCCTGCTTATCGCAGGCGAGGAAAAAATCGTTGGTAATAACGCCGACCGTTGCCTGGTCATCAGCACCGGCTTTGACATACAACCCGCAGACATAACAATAAACGGATAGAGGACCCATAATGGATACAGTATTGAATTCTCTGGCAGGCCTGCAAAGCTTTGCTGTGTATTTTGGTATCTCGATTGTATTTTTATTTATTTTCAAGGTGGTTTACGCCTTTGTCACCCCCCACGACGAATGGAAGCTGGTAAAAGAAGAGAAAAATGTCTCGGCTGCGGTGGGTTTCGGCGGGGCGCTAATCGGCTTTGCCCTGGCGCTGTCCGGGGCAGCATCCAATTCGGTATCGATTATTGATTTTGCCATCTGGGGCCTGGTAGCGATGCTGGCGCAATCACTGGCATTTGCTCTGCTGCGTTTCACCTTTATGCCCAAAATAGCTGAGCGCATCAACAACAACGAGGTGTCTGCCGGGATCATGCTGGCCGCAATGTCCATCGCGGTAGGACTGCTGAACGCCGCCTGCATGACCTACTGATAAAGGGGTGTGGCAATGACGAATCAAAAACGTACCCGCTCCATCAACCTCGCGCAAATGCGCAAAGGTTTTGCCCTCAAACCTTTGTCCGTGGGCATTGCCGGTATATTGTTGTCTGCCTGTGCCGACGACCGCCAGGAAGCTAAAATTTACACCTCGCTGGAAGACTGTACCCGCGATAATCCGGGTGCTACAGCCCAGTGCGAAGCGGCCTATAAAACCGCTTTGGACGAAGCAGCCCGCACCAGCCCCCGTTTTAACAGCGAATACGATTGTGAATACGAGTTTGGTGCCAACCAGTGCCGACAGGCGGAATCCGGTGGCAGCAGCTTTTTTGTGCCCTTTATGGCCGGGTATATGGTCAGCAGCCTGCTATCGCCGAACCGATACTATTCCCAGCCCATTTATACCTCGTATTCACCCTATTCACCGTTCCGCTCACGCTGGATCAGCGCCGACGGCTATGTGTTTGACGGCGACATTCGCAAACGCGATTACCGGGTTTCTCCCGACGTTTACAAACCCAAACCCACCGTAAACCGCACCATCAACCGGGGCG
Source organism: Alteromonas aestuariivivens (assembly GCF_003367475.1). Lineage (GTDB taxonomy): Bacteria > Pseudomonadota > Gammaproteobacteria > Enterobacterales > Alteromonadaceae > Alteromonas > Alteromonas aestuariivivens. Next base: position 482,614 of record NZ_QRHA01000001.1, on the reverse strand, counting down.
GCTTCGGCAGCAGCGTGCGGGCCAAATCCAGCTGGGGCAGCAGCAGTCGTTCCGGTGGCTGGGGCGGCTAGCACATGCTGAGGGTGACCAGTATTCCCAGGCCTGACTGGAAGAAACAGGCGGCGAAATACGGCTTTCATTTTCATACCCTGTACGGTGAACCGTACTGGGATGAAAGTGCTTACTACCAGTTTACACTCAAGCAGATTGAACAGGATTTGGAAGACCCTACGGCAGAGTTGCACCAGATGTGCCTTGAGGTGGTGGACTGGGTAGTTCGCGACGAGCGCCTGTTAAAGCAATGCCAAATCCCTGAAGCGCACTGGGAAGCGGTGGCCAGTTCCTGGCACCAGCGCCAGCCCTCGCTGTATTCCCGTCTTGATTTGGTTTATTCCGGCCAGGGGCCAGCCAAACTGCTGGAAAACAACGCCGATACCCCTACTTCATTGTACGAATCCGGTTTCTGGCAGTGGTTGTGGCTAGAGCAACAAGTGGATACCGGGCACCTGCCACGCCAGGCAGATCAGTTTAATTCCCTGCAGGAAAAGCTTATTGCCCGTATGCAGGAAATCGCCCGTCATTACGGTATCAACCAAATGCATTTTGCCTGCTGCAAGGGCACCGAAGAAGACAGGGGCACAGTGCAATACCTTCAGGATTGTGCCATTGCCGCCGGGTTGCAAGCCGATTTTGTATTCATTGAAGATATCGGCCTGGCCGACACCGGCGTGTTTACCGATCTCAGTGATCACCCCATCACCGAGTGCTTTAAGCTGTACCCCTGGGAGTTCATGTTGCGGGAGGATTACGCTGATGCCTTGAAGGGTGCAGCAGTAAACTGGATTGAACCGCTCTGGAAAACCGTATTGTCGAACAAGGCGCTGCTGCCCCTGCTGTGGCAACGGTTCCCTAATCACCCTAACCTGTTGCCCGCGTTCTTTGAAAATGAGCTACCCGCTGCGTTGCCTGAAACCGGTTCTGGGCAATGGATCAAAAAACCGCTGTTTTCCCGTGAGGGAGCTAACATCAGCATGCTCAACAGTAAAGGGGAGCTGCAGAGTCAGTTATCAGATGGCCCCTATGGTGAAGAAGGCTTTATAATCCAAGCGTATGAACCACTCCCCCGGTTCGACGAAAATTACACGCTGATTGGCAGCTGGCTGGTCGACAACCAGCCAGCGGGCATTTCAATTCGGGAAGATACCTCCCCGATCACTCAGGACTTGTCCCGCTACCTGCCCCATATCATCGCCTGACAATCTAAAAACACCCTACTGCCGTGATGCCCAACGGCCAATCAGAGCGCGTTCCTCGTGGGTCATCCGGGTAAGATTGGCCAGAGGCATGTCTTTGCTGACCACTGCACGACTGTTTATCAGCGCAGCAAACTGCCTGGCCTGCGCAGGCGTATCCAGCACCAGCCCGGCCGGTGCGCTGTCAAACAGCTGTGAGCTGGGGTTTTCACTGTGGCACTCGGTGCAACGCTGCTCAATAATTTGCCACGCCCGCGAATCTGAAACGGGATCATCTGAAGCCGCGGAGCTTTGCTGCGACCAAGGCGCAATGGCGAGGATCACAACAAAAAATGCCCCGATACCACTCACCAGTACTGCGGGTTTGTAGATGCCACGGTTTTTCAAATTAAAGAAATGGCGGATCCACATGCCCACCACAAACAGTGCTATTAACACCAGCCAGGCCATTTCGTGAGCATAGGTAAAGGCAAAATGATTGCTGAGCATAATAAACAATATGGGCAGGGTCGCATAATTGTTGTGAATGGATACCTGCTTAGCCCGCAATGAGAACGATGGGTCCGGCTGTTTACCGCTGCTTATCATGTCCACCATGTGGCGCTGGCTTGGCATGATCACATGGAAAACATTGCCTGCCATACAGGTACCAATCAGTGCGCCGACATGAATATACACCGCCCGGTCTGAAAACAGATCATCGATACCCCAGGCCCACAGACTCAGCAACCCCAGTGCCACAACGGTAAACAAACGGCCACAACCGAGCAAAGGTGTTTTACACAACACGCGGTATATCAGGTAACCCAAGGCGATACTCAGCACCGAAAGGGTGATATCCCAGGCCTGCTGCAAAGCCGACTTGGAAGGGTCGATCAGGTACACATCTGCACCAACGTAGTACAGCAGGCTAAACAATAAGGCTCCGGATATCCAGGTGGTGTAGGCCTCCCATTTAAACCAGTGCAGACGCTCGGGCATCTGCCCCGGGCCGGACTGATACTTGGCTATTTCGTAAATGCCACCGGCATGAATGGCCCACAGGTCGCCACCGATACCCTGTTGCTGTTTCCACTGGGGTGGTTTAGTCAGGTTGTTGTCTAACCAGACAAAATAAAAAGACGCCCCTATCCAGGCGATCCCCGCCACAATGTGAAAAAAACGGAACACAAGGTGACTGACTTCAAACAAATAATTTTCCATTACATCCACTCATTACATACATGTACCGTACCCGTTTATGGCGCGGTGCGAGCTCGCGAATTGCACCGTAACAACCTAGGGCCTGTTGATCCTTGGTGTTCAATTTTGCAGTGAATTGTCGTGCATTTATGCAAGGCAGAGGCTGTGAAGTGCAGTCATCTGCATGAACAGCCACTAACGAAGTAGAAAAACGCGACAAACCCTGCCCTTCGGGTTCACTCTGAGTGCTTCCAGGGCTGCGTTGTTCGCTGACTAAGCTTCATGACTCTCGCCTTGCCCTGAAACCACACACAGAGAGAACAAATTTCGAACAACAAGGATAAACAGGCCCTAGCATTCCGTGGTGCGTCCAGTCGCTTCGGGGTTGTGAAGATGGGCCGCGGCCCACTGACGGGCTTCAGCTACCGCATTGAGTATGGCTTCCGGCGTGGCCGGCGTACTCAGTGAAGGCGCAAAGCGATAATCAGTCAAACTGGCGAGCGCGTTTCGTATTGCACTCCACACACTTATTCCCAGCATGAACGGAGGCTCCCCCACGGCTTTCGACTTAAATACGCTGGTTTCGGGGTTTTCGGAGTCATACAGACTGACATTAAACTCCGCCGGTGTATCGCCGATTGCCGGGATTTTGTAAGTCGCCGGCCCGGCACTGGCCAGCGAACCGTCTGCATTCCAGCGCAAATCTTCGGTAGTCAGCCACCCCATACCCTGAATGAAGCCCCCTTCAATCTGACCAATATCGATGGCCGGATTAATTGAATTGCCTACGTCATGCAATATGTCGACCCGGGTGACGGTGTTTTCGCCGGTCAGCAAATCAATCTCAACTTCGCTAAGCGCCACGCCGTGGGAGAAGTAAAAGAACGGATGGCCTTCGGCTTTATCCCGGTCATAATGAACTTTGGGTGTGGCGTAGAAGCCGCTTTCCGATAGAGAGATTCGGTTTACATAAGCCAGTTGCGCCAGTTCAGAAAAATCCATTTCTCCCCCTGCAAAGTAAACCCGGCTACTTTCAAAGCGAACGCTGTCTGCTGGAACCCTGTGGTGGTCAGCCAGAAATTCCACCAGACGCTGTCTGATGGTGTTAGCCGCATTGAGGGCCGCCATGCCATTCAAATCTGTTCCACTGGACGCAGCCGTCGGAGAACTGTTAGGCACCTTGTCGGTACGGGTTGCGTTGACCAGTATCAATTCGGCATCTATGGAAAAGACCTGTGCAACAATTTGCGCAATCTTGGTATTCAGCCCCTGGCCCATTTCGGTACCACCGTGGTTGACATGTACAGAACCATCGGAATACACCAGCACCAGCGCGCCCGCCTGATTAAGATGCTGCAGGGTGAAGGAAATACCAAATTTCACCGGTGTCAGCGACAGGCCCTTTTTGATCAAAGGTGACAGCTGATTGAACATAGTAATAGCTTCCCGGCGCTGCCAGTAACGTGCCTCGCTTTCAACCTGGGCAATCATGTCAGCCATCACAAACTGCTCAATCCGCTGCCGATAGGGTGTTAAATCCCGCCCCGGCCGGTAAAGATTGCGCTTGCGCACCTTGAGTGGGTCAATACCCAGATGATAGGCAATGTCATCAACAATCTGCTCTGCTGCCATCATACCCTGCGGCCCACCAAAGCCGCGAAATGCAGTATGGCTGACGGTATTCACGCGGCAGCGGTTGCCATTGATGCGGGCATTAGGGTAGTGATAGGCGTTGTCGGCGTGAAACAGCGCCCGGTCTACGATGGCGTCAGACAAATCCGCCGAATAACCACAATACCCGTTCAGTTCAATGTCTACCGCTTCAATCAACCCAGTTTCATCGACCCCCACCTGATAGCGGTTGAAAAACGGGTGTCGCTTACCGGTAATTCTGAAATCGTCCCCGCGGGCAAGGCGGATCCGAACGGTTTTACCGGTCACGTGTGCCGCCACCGCCGCCATACACGCCCAAGCGGCAGCCTGGGTTTCCTTGCCGCCAAACCCGCCGCCCATGCGGCGCATTTCCACGGTTACATAGTTAAACGGGCGATTCAGGACCTTGGCGACCAGGTGCTGGATCTCCGCCGGGTTTTGGGTTGAGCACTGCACAAACATGCCACCATCTTCGGTGGGTGACGCTATGCTGATCTGGCCCTCAAGGTAAAAATGCTCTTGCCCGCCAATGTGCATTTGCCCGGAAATACAATGACGGGCATTGACAAGCGCCTGTTGCACATTGCCCTGTTCCAAGGCATGGGGAGGCCGCACCCAATCCTGCTGCTTGATGGCCTGGTGAATATCCAGTTGCGCTGGGCTTACCTCATATTCCACCTGCACCGCTCTGGCGGCTTTGCGGGCCTGCTCATAACTGGTGGCGACGATCAGTAACAATGGCTGGCTGTGAAACTCAACGTTCTGCTCAGCGAATAATGGGTCACCCTTAAACACTGGCCCTACATCATTCAGGCCGGGCACATCAGCGGCGGTAATAATGCGTACCACCCCGGGCATTACTGTAGCTGCGGAAGTGTCCATCGTCACAATGCGGCCGCAGGTAACACCCGCAAGTACCGGGTAACCAAACAAGCCATCCACCGGCGGCGATTTATCGTCCAGATAGGTTGCCGAACCGCACACCTGCTTGATGGCACTTTCGTGGGGAATGGAACGGCCCACCTGGGCCATCGCTTTGGCAGAATGTTCAATTTTAAAGTGCCGCATGCTGGATCCTCGTGACCGGAGAAGGATTGACATTGTCAATGCGGGCCTGCTGTTCAAACCAGATTCGGGTAAACAGATTGCGGCTTACCTGCAATCGGTACTCCGCGGAGGCCCTGACATCAGACAGTGGAGAAAAATCCTGCTGGATATGTTCGCCAGCCGATTTAAGGGTATTCAAAGACCATGGCTGCCCCTCCAACGCCAATTCAGTATGATGCGCTCTGGCGGGCACTGCAGCCATACCACCAAACGCACAGCGGGCGTTTTGAATCTGCTGATGTTCCAACTCAAAGGCAGCCACCAGACACACCGCCGAAATGTCATCCTCAATGCGTTTGGAAATTTTATGGCAGGCCAGGTGCAATCCGTCCGGACGTAGTGGCAAATGGAAACCAACAATCACTTCGTCATCTGCCAATTCGGTTTTCCGGTAGTCAACAAAGAACTGTTCCAATGGCATTCGCCGGCTACCGCGCAGGCTCTGAACTTCAATCTGTGCCTGCAAGGCAATCAGAAGCGGTGCAGGATCACCAATCGGAGAAGCATTGCCGATACTGCCCCCCAGTGTACCGCCGTTACGAACCTGACAGGATCCCAATCGTTCAAACAACTCCCGGGTCTCCGGATAAATAGAGCAGAAGTCGCCCACAAGCTCACCGTACGTCAGAGCAGAGCCAATAAAAGTGCCTGTATCCGTGTGTGTGAAGCGTTTCAGGGCCGTACACTGACTGACCGAAATTAAGGGCTCCGCACACTTCAACTGCTGACTGTATTCCAGCGAAAGATCCGTCCCTCCTGCGACAAAACGAGCGTCAGGGTAATCGTGTTTAAGCTGCAAAAGTTGCCCGAGATCCTGTGGCAGAAAAAAGCAGTGGCTCCCACTGGTTAATGAAGGAACCTCAGTATGTTTATCCAGTCGTTCGAGCAATTGTGCTGGCGCCAGCCAGTCTGAGCTGACTCTGGGGTAAGCAAAACATCGTTGAGCTGCATTCAGAATGGGTTGATAACCGGTACACCGACACAAATTACCGCCCAATGCATGGATGACCGTGCGCTTACCCGGATACTGTGAATGGTTGAGGTACAACGCCAGCAAGCTCATTACAAAACCGGGAGTGCAGAAACCGCACTGGGAGCCGTGACATTCCACTAGGGCCCGTTGCACCGGGTGCAGGTCATCAAAAGCCTGTGCAGCAGGGCTTAACGCCTCTATCGTGACCAAGTGCCTGGCGTGCAAATTACCGATTAGCATCAGACAGGCGTTGACACTCCTATAATGCCATTCACCATTCTGGTACTCTCCTACCACCACCGTGCAGGCACCACAATCACCTGATGCACAGCCTTCTTTTGTGCCGGTTTTCCCCTGGTGAATACGCAGCCAATCCAGAATGCTTAGATTTGGTGCAGCAGTGGTCAGCTCGATGTATTCATCATTGAGCATAAACTGAATCAAATGCTCTCCTCCTATGCCATCAAACACTAATAAACAACAAGTCAGGTCAAAATGGACGGCATCCATTAATTAAAACCCGTTCAGATGGTCGGGTTCCTGCACAGTTCGTACCAAGCTGACCATTCGGTCAATATAATGACTTAAAACATCCATACCATCCATCAAGCAAAGTACAAAAATCCTAAAAATAACTGCAGTTACCTAAACCACTTCTTAACCTTCATTGAGGAAGGAATCAATTTATATGTATCAAATTTAATTGACCGATTGGTTATTTAAGACATGATTCTTGCAAAGAAACAGGGTTTAAGCGTGTTGATGTACACAATAACCCCTAGGAACTTTATGAACTCTTTCCGACTGATAAAAACCAGCCTTGTTGCAAGCGCTGGCGTGTTTTCATTGCTCGTGGCGTACAACAACATGGTGGACTACGGTTCCAATTTTGCCTTTGTTCAACATGTGCTGACCATGGATACCACCTTCGAAGGAAACCAGCTGACCTCAAGGGCGGTGGAAAACCCGTTTATCCATCATATTTTCTACGCTTTGATCATCACTGCTGAAGCCCTTACCGGTACTTTATGTTGCATCGGTGCATTGCAATTGTGGCGCTACAGAGCGGCCCCGGCCCAACAGTTCGTGCTGGCAAAGGGGCTGGCGAGCTGGGGATTGACGGTGGGGATCCTGCTGTGGTTCAGCGGGTTTATGACCGTAGGTGCGGAATGGTTTCTGATGTGGCAATCGAGCACCTGGAACGGTCAGCAGGCCGCATTTCGGTTTATTGTTGTGCTGTTTCTCACCCTGCTGTTTCTGCACCAGAAAGACAGTGATTAAAGCGAAACCTGATTTGTCGCGCCGCTACTATTTTTGAACAATGATTCTGCACCGGCGAACTTCTTTTGCCACAGTTTGGAGCAACCGAAGGATCACATTGGTGCAGAATCTAAATCGATCGGTCAGGATAACCAAACATGAAAAGACTCCTTATAAAGCCATGAATAACAGACTTTATGAATCGTAAAACCCGCCACACACCAACACCAAACCATATACACTGACCAATCGGACAGCATTGGCACCGATTCTGCATCGTCGGTTATATGGAACGTTTTCGTTCGCTCTGTTTGAAGTCAAGTTAACCGTACATGGACATCGATATGTTGAAGAAATCATTGCTAGCAATTAGCTGTATAGCCTGTATCCCACTCGCGACCGCCCAAACGGTTGAGCAGAGTGCCAGCGTGCAACAGCAAATTAATCGTCAGGCCGCTGCCAGCCAGGTGAAAATTGACAACTTGTCCGATAAGCAGGCCGCAGCCCTGCAACAATACCGCTCAGCCATCCAGCGGGCCGAGAGCCTGGAAATTTACAACGCCCAGCTGGAAAAACTGGTTGCCTCGCAGCAACAGGAAATGACTTCAATCAAAGCGCAGACCGAGCAGATTGATCAGATTGAACTGGGTGTGCTGCCACTGATGGTTAAGATGGTGGATACCCTGGAAAAACTGATTGACGCTGATGCGCCCTTTTTACTCCATGAACGCACCAGTCGGGTTGAAAATCTCACCCAACTGATTGACCGTGCTGACGTTACCGTGGGTGAAAAATACCGTCGCATTATGGAAGCCTACAACATCGAAATGGAGTACGGAAAAACCATCGAAGCTTACAATGACGAGCTGGTAACCGCCAACCAACCCCGCTCTGTGGATTTTCTGAGAATTGGTCGCCTGGGGCTGTATTACCAAACTCTGGACGGCAACGAAAGTGGGCGCTGGAACCCCCAAACCCGCAATTGGGAGACTTTACCCGGTGATTATCGCCGGGCCATTCGTGATGGCCTGCGGGTTGCCCGCAAACAGGCTCCACCCGAGTTGCTTACCCTAGCAATAAACAGCCCCAAGTAATTCAACCGAGTCCAAGGTATCAAAATGAAGATGTTAAACCCATTTGTTCGTCTTAAATCCCTCGCTCACCTGTCTTTGGCCGGTGTACTGATTGCGGCACCGGTTGCAGCTCAGGAAGATCCACTGGCCGATTTGCTGAACACCGTCAAATCCGATTTAAAAGCTGAGAGTGCGCACAATCAACAGCGCGAAGCCGAATTTATCAGCTCCTATCAACAGCAGGTTGAACTGCAAAAAGCCGCTGATACCCAGCTGGCCAATCTGGTCACAAAGCGGGAACAACTCAAAAACCAGTTCGACCTCAATGAGCAGGAACTGACCGAACTCAACACTCTGCTGAAAAACCGCGTGGGTGACTTAGGCGAACTGTTTGGGGTGTTCCGGCAAATGGCCGGTGACGTGCAATCCGGCCTTTACGACTCACTGGTGTCACTGGAAATGCCGGAGCGGCAACAGGCCATCCAGACCCTGGCCAGCCGTACCGAAGTGCCACGTATTGAAGAAATGACCCAGCTCTGGACCCTGATGCTCGATGAAATTGCCGCCAGTGGCAAAGTCTCCCGCTTTACTGCCGACGTGGTCAAACCCAATGGCGAACACTACCAGTCGGAGGTGACCCGGGTTGGTACATTTAACGTTGTCACTGATGATCTGTTTTTAAACTACCTGCCGGAAAACAATGAACTGGTTGAGTTTGCCCGTCAGCCGGAAGGCTACCACCGGGATACCGCCGCCGGTCTCAGCGCCAGCCAGAATGAACGTGTCGCCTTTTCAATTGATCCGTCCCGCGGTGTATTGCTGGGGCTGCTGGTGCAATCTCCTACCCTGATGGAGCGAATCGAACAGGGTAAAGAAGTCGGCTATGTGATCCTCGGCCTGCTACTTGTTGGCATGCTGCTGGTTCTGAGCCGTTTCTATGCGCTTAAGCGTTTAGGCAGCGGTATGAAAAAGCAGATGGCTGACCTGGACCAGTTCAACAACGACAACCCGCTGGGCCGCGCGCTGGGTGTGTATTACGAAAGCCGCCATTTGGAAGTGGACGTGCTGTCGAAAAAGCTCGACGAAGTGATCCTCAAAGACATCAACGAATTCAAAAAAGGCCTGCCAGTACTCAAAGTGCTAGCCGCTATTGCTCCGCTGATGGGCCTGCTGGGTACGGTAACCGGTATGATTGGTACCTTCCAGGCCATTACCCTGTTTGGTACCGGTGACCCGAAGCTGATGGCCGGAGGCATCTCCCAGGCACTGGTTACTACCGTTCTGGGTCTGGTGGCGGCCATTCCGCTGCTGCTTTCACACAGCTTCCTGAGCAGCAAAGCCCAGGGCCTGACCAAAATTCTCGCCGAACAGGCAGCCGGAATGATCTCTTCTCAGGCTGAAAAAATGGCTGCCCCCAGGGAGAAGCAACATGCATGAGGTAATGATGCTGATGCGTGACTTTCTGGACACCGGAGGCAGCGTGTTATGGCTGATTCTGGGCGCTACCATCCTGTTGTGGTGGCTGATACTGGAACGCTTCAGCTACATCTACCGGGATTTTCCGCAGGATTTTAAATCCACGGCCGCCCGCTGGGAACAGCGCCGGGACAAAAGCTCCTGGTACGGCAACAACGTGCGCAAGCAAATGATTTCCGAACTGGACTGCCAGCTCAGTACCAACATGAAAATCATCCCCAGCCTGGTGGCATTGCTGCCAATGCTGGGCCTGCTCGGGACGGTTACCGGCATGATCCAGGTGTTCGATGTACTGGCTGTCACCGGCTCCAACAACCCCCGTTCCATGGCGGATGGCGTAAGCGCCGCCACTATTCCGACCATGGCAGGGATGGTTGCGGCACTGACCGCGATCCCGGTGATGTCGATTCTCGACAGACGTTACAAAAAAGCACTGCGGGACGTGCACGACACATTGGCCCCCCAGCACGGCTAAGCATCGCAGTGCGGATTATTTACAGGATTTAAATTATGAATTACGAGAAATACGCAGAAATTGAAGAGGAAAGCCAGGTAGACATGACGCCCATGCTGGATGTGGTCTTCATCATGTTGATCTTTTTCATCGTAACATCATCTTTTGTACGGGAAACCGGCGTAGACGTGACCCGCCCGAATGCTGAAACCGCCGTTGCCACCGAAGCCGGTGGCGTACAGATTGGGATCAGCAGCAACAACGAAATCTGGATAGACAAGCGCCGCATAGACCCCCGGGCAGTGCGGGCCAACGTTGAAAAAGCGCTGGCAGAGAACCCAGGCGGTGCGGTGGTGATTGTTGCTGATGAAGGCTCCAACACCAACATACTGATCAAAGTGATGGACCAGGCCCGACTGGCGGGAGCCGCGAATATTTCTGTTGCCGCCAAAGGCAATGACTAAGGAGGGCGCCATGCTCAATCGATTTGTCACCTCCTTTATCGTTGCAACAGGCATCGGCTTAGTCCTGTTCTTTTTAATGGAACTGATGATCAAACCGGACGATGAGTTGTTCAATAAGAAAAGCGATACCGCCTATCTTAATTTTGTGCGGGTCACAGTCAGTGAGCAGAGTGCCAAACAAAAGGACCGCCAGCTTCCTGACGAGCCCCCGCCGCCTGAACAACCTCCACAAACCCCGGATGTAACCACCAGCGACAATGCCGCCAGCCAGTCGGTGCAGCCATTGGCGATGAATTTGCCCAGCCTGGACATGCCGCTGAGCGGTGGTGACGGCCCGTTTCTGGGTGCCCCGGGTTCACTGACCGGCGGCGTGGCTGGGTTCGATTCCGATGTGATCCCGGTGGTGCAGGTTGCGCCGGTTTACCCACGCAACGCCAAACAGGCCAAAATTGAAGGCTATGTAAAAATGTCCGTCTCAATTCGCCCTGACGGCACGGTGGCCAACGCCAAAGTGATTGAGTCCAATCCCCGCCGTCTGTTCGACAAAGCGGCGATCACTGCCATGATGCGCTGGAAATTTCGCCCCAAAATCGTCGACGGGCAACCGGAAGCACAAACAGCAACTCAGACCATTGAGTTCACCCTGGCAGACAGTTAAGGAGACACATCATGAGACCTAAATTAGCAGCAAAGGTCCGTGCCCCGCTGGCAGCGTTAGCTCTGCTGTTACTTGGCACCAGTTCCCCTCTCAAGGCGGAATCCATTTCTCCGTCGACTTATAAAAAGTTGACTGAGATTCAGGAATTGATGAGTAACAACCAATTGAGTGATGCCGTTCAGGAACTTAAAGCGCTGGCTCAGGACCAGGAAGAAGACAGCCTGTCTAACGCCATCGTGCTGCAGACCTGGGGATATGCCGAGATGGCCAGCAACCGCTACCCGCAAGCGATAGACAAGTTTCGCCACAGCCTGGCCCTGAACAAGCTGCCGGAAAAAGCGTCGTTGAACATCCGCTACATGATGGCTCAGCTGTACGCCGGCTCAGGTGAGTTTGCCGAGGCCCTCACCGAAGCGGAAATCTGGTATCAGGCTTTGCCCGAACCCAAGCCCAATGACCATATGTTTTTGGCCAACATCACCGCCCAGCTCAAGCAGTACGCCAAAGCGGAGGGCTACGCCCTACAGGCCATTACCCAAGCTGAGGAAGTCAAGGAATCCTGGTACCAGTTACTGTTGGCGGCTCAGTTTGAACAAAAGCATTACCCGGATGCACTGAAGACCCTCAAACAGATGTTGTCCCGCTGGCCTGCCAGCAAAACTTACTGGGAACAACTGGCCAGTGTACACATGTTGCTGGAACAGGAAACCGAAGCGTTAGCGGTATTGCAGCTGGCCTGGAAGCAGAACTTTCTGGACCGCGAATCCAGCATTATATCGCTGGCACAGCTGACCGTTTCACAGGGTTTACCGGAACCGGCTGCCAGACTGCTGGCTGCCGCCCTGCAAAAGGAACTGATCAGCCGCAATGAAAAACACCTTGGTATGCTCGCCGGCGCCTGGGAGCAGGCCAGAGAAAAGCCCCGGGCTGTTACTGCCTATGGCGAACTGGCGCAACTGGCTGATGACGGCGCACCGCTGCTCAAACAGGCCCGACTGCTGATTGAACTGGAACGCTGGCAGGACGCCCAACAGTCGCTGCAACAAGCCCTAGATAAAGGTTTAGACAAAGCTGACAAAGCCTGGCTTCTGTTGGGTATAGCACAGATACAATCCGGTCAGTTGGAAACGGGCAAAGCCACATTACAAAAAGCACGGGCGTTCAGTTCGGTAAAAAGTCAGGCCAATGCCTGGATCAACTTCGCCAGCCAGAGACGGGAGTATGAGAATTGGAAAAGCTCAAAAAGCTGAGCCCGCGGGTGGTCCTGATCCGTCACGGCGAAGAACCCGAGGATGACCGGCTTATAACCTACTTTCGTTACAAAGGCATTGAGCCACAGATCATGCGCCCCTGCTTTGGTGAGTCACTTGGCGAGGTGGATGACAGCGTAATTGCAACCGCATTGTACGGCGGTCAGTACAACGTATTTGAAGAACACAAGCACCCGTTTCTGCACCAGGAAAACCGCTGGATACGCCAGTGCCTGGATAAACAGGTGCCAATGCTGGGCATTTGTCAGGGTGCCCAGTCAATTGCTCGGGTACTGGGCGCCGAGGTTGGCCCCAAATCCGGAGAGCCGTTTGAGTTTGGTTATTACGAGCTGACACCGGCTAATGCCGCTTGCAACCTGTTTCCCCCTTCACTGGTGGTGCCACAGGCGCACTTTCATGAATTTCAGTTGCCACAAGGTGCGCAATTGCTGGCAAAAAGTGCGCTGTTTGGCCAGCAGGCATTCCGGTACGGGCCCAGTACCTATGGCTTTCAGTTTCACCCGGAGGTAACCATACCCGCCTTTCGGCGCTGGCAGTTCAGTAAAGCGCATGTATACGGGCGCTCAGGGGTTCAGGACAAAGCCACCCAGGACCGGTTGATGCAACAGCATGATTTCGCCGTACACCGGTGGTTTATGGGGTTTCTCGACGGGCTGTACGGTGAGGCGGTAGCGCAGGCTCTGGCGGACTAGTCCGCCATGGCCAGCAGTTCAATTTCCACTTTGAATTCTTCGCGGGTAAAACCGGATACGATGATGAGGGTGGAAGCTGGCGGAGTCAGCTCACCAAAGTAAAGGTCGCGGGCTTGCATGTACTCTTTCATGTAGGCCCGGTCAGTCACGTAGGCGGCCAGATGTATCACGTCCTGGCGTGACATATTACCCTCCTGCAGGATGGCATCGAGATACTGAAAAATCAGCTGGGCCTGCTCAAAAGCAGACTCGGGAATGGAAAGATCACTGGCCAGAGCCAGCTGACCGGAAGTTTTCACCAGGCGCCCTTTGGCGGGCACTTCCACGCCGTGGGAGTAACGTCCAAAAGGTGCGGGTAAAGAAGCGGGATTTAAGGGGGTCATAACATCTCTTGACTGCAAAAATACTCGGTGAACGTTAGTAAAACATATTTATTTTAGTTGGGGAATGAACTTTTAAAATATTGATTTAATTAACATTAAAATCTTTTTCACTCTTCTGGCACAAGATAAAGAGCCTCGACCAGATGCGTCCATCGCCGTCTGTTTGCAAAAATAAAACAAGGCCAACACCATGAAGTCATCAATACGCACAAACCGCAACAGGCAGTTTCACAGCGCCTCCAGGCTGAGATCCCGGATACGCCGCTGCCGGACGTTGTATTTCTACCAATTGCGCGGAGGCTCGCAATGACCCGGACCCTGCTATTGAAGAATACGCGCATACCCGCAGCATTCATTCGCCAGCCAGAAGGGTTTGGCGGTGAAGCTGATGGTGACTGCCTGCGCGGTGACCTGATTATCCAGAATGCTCAGGTCTGGCGCTTTGCTGGCTCAGATGAGCCGGTGAGTGCCGATGAAACCTGTGATTTAAACGGGCAACTGATAATGCCACGCCTGACCGAAGTGCACGCCCATCTGGACAAATGCCACACCATTGATCGCCTTGGTGCGGTGGGTGGCGATTTGATGCAGGCCATCGAGAGCATGGCCGCCGACAAACACCAGTGGACCGCCGAAGACGTTTACCAGCGTGCCAATCAGGGGCTGGAAGAGCTCTACCAGTCCGGCTGCCAGCTGGTGCGCACCCATGTGGACTGGAGCGAGGATGACACACCTCCTCTCGCCTGGGACGTCATAAAACAACTTGCCCAACAATGGCAGCCCCTTCTCACAGTTCAGTATGCAGCCCTCACGTCACTGGATTTGTTTAACGATATTACGATGGCTACCAGAGTAGCCGCGCGAATTGCCCGGGACGGTGGCGTACTCGGCACGTTTGTCTTCGCCCAGGACGGCATGCAGGAAAAGCTCACAACCCTGTTGCAACTGGCTAACCGCTTTAAACTGAATTTGGACTTTCACGTAGACGAAGGTCTGGCTGCCAACCTGACCGGACTGGAACAAATCGCAGATGCGGCTATTGCCAGTAATTACCAGGGCCATATTCTGTGCGGTCACGTGTGCAGCCTGATGAATCTCAATGGCCGGCCGTTGCAGACAGTTATCGATAAAGTTCGGCGCGCCGGCATCACCATCGCCGCCCTGCCCACCACCAACCTGTACCTGCAAGGCCGTACTTCCGGCACGCCGGATCGGCGCGGAATTACCCGTATCAGGGAGCTCAGAGCCGCTGGCGTACCCGTCACCATTGGTTCTGACAACGTTCAGGATGCATTCTGCCCGCTGGGCCAGCACTCGCCTATGAATGCATTGTCTCTGGCCTGCCTGACTGCCCACCTGGACCCGCCCTTCGCGGACTGGCTCAGGGCTATTACCACCGATGCCCAACGGGCACTGGGCGTTGCGCCCACCTATACAGACGGTGCACCGCTGCAGCAGTTGCTGATCAGCTCGGCTACCAGCACCGCCGGACTGGTGGCCGGAGGCAACGTCCGTTGCGTTTTGCTCACCGATTATTTGAACAAATTTGCGACAACAGGAATTTCACATGTCTAATGCAAGCTACGCCATCTCCGGAAAGATCAAGATAGACTGGCAACAGTTCCAGCAGGATCTGAATGGCATAAAGGTTCTCAGCAAACCCGCTCAGGTCAAAAAGCATTCGCGGGACTTTTTCTGGTACAGCCCCATTCTCGAGCGCCAGCTCAGTGATCAGTTCGCTGATATTGTGGTACAGCCACAAACCCAGCAAGAGCTGCTGCACTGCCTCGAGGTAGCCTACCGCTGGGACATGCCGATTGTGGTACGCGGCGGCGGAACAGGCAACTACGGGCAGGCTGTACCCCTGGCAGGCGGAATGATTATTGATGTGAACGCCATCAACCAGATCCTCGAGATTGGCGAAGGCTATGTGAGGGTCGAAGCCGGCTGCAACATCGAACTGCTGAACCAGACACTTAAACAACAGGGTTACGAACTGCCGGTGTTCCCCTCTACCCAGAATATTGCCACGGTAGGGGGATTTGTGGCCGGTGGGTCTGCCGGAATTGGTACCATGAACAACGGTCCGCTGCGGGAAAAAGGCAACATCATTTGTCTTAAGGTTTATTCAGTGGAAGCGCAGCCCCAGTGCCACTATTTCGAAAACGATGACACCCTGCTGGTGCATCACGCCTGGGGCATCAATGGTGTGATCACCGAAGTCACCTTAAGGACCGTGCCCTCCCGTACCTGGCATAACTGTATTGCGACCTTTGACACCTACCCTGAAGCTTATGAGGCCGCCCTGGCGATTGCCAAAAACCCGCACATCGAATGCAAATTGCTGTCGGTACTGGATCACCGCTACCGCACTTACTTCACCGCTCTGGATGGGTATGTGCCCACCGGTAAAGCCCTGATGGTGACTATGGTGGATGATCGTGAAGTCGACGCACTGCAGGCCGCCATAGAAAACCACAAAGGGGTGCTGGAACTGTCGATGACCAACGAACAAATTCGTGCCGAAGGCTTACCGCTGGTTTATGAGTTTTCGTATAACCACAGCAACCTGCAGGTACTCAAAGCCGATAAAGCCATGACCTATCTGCAGGTGTCCTTTCCACAACCCCTGACCGTGGAAAAAGTTCGGGAAGTGCATGAACTGGTCAAAAAGGAAGTATTCCAGCACCACGAATTTGCAGTGCTCAATGGCGAACTGATTTCATTCGATGTACCGATCCTGCGCTACACCACGGACGTGCGCCTGTACGAAATCATCGGCACCTACGAAGCCTGTGGCTGCCCGGTTGCCGACCCGCACAAATACCAAATTGAAGCGGGCAGCATGCACAACGCCAATTTTACCCACCTGGCCTGGAAAAAACGCCTTGACCCCAAACAACTGCTCAACCCAGGCAAAAGTATGGCATGGGAGAAGGTCAAAGACATGACGCCAGAACAAATTGAAAACCTTAGCGAAATTTAACTTCAGGGGACGAAAATGACTCAGTTAAACAAAACACCCTTGAAGGTGAAAAGTATCACGCAGGAAACCGCCAGTATCCGAACCATCAAACTGGTGCGTGCTGATGGCGGCGAATTGCCCGCGCCACCGGCCGGATCCCACATCATGCTGCACCTGCCGAATGGTTTGGTGCGTCAGTATTCCCTGACCAATGCCCAATCAGAAACCGACGCCTACCGCCTGAGTATTTTGCTCGACGAGCACAGCCGCGGTGGTTCCGCCTATTTGCACCAGCAGGTTAATGTGGGAGATGAACTTGTGGTCTCCGGCCCCAAGAGCCAGTTTCCGCTGGTACTGGGGGCGGAAACATCGCTGCTAATAGGCGGTGGTATTGGTGTTACGCCGTTGCTGTCGATGGCCAAAACCCTTCACCAGCAGGGGCAGAATTTTGAGCTGCACTATTGTGCCCGCCACCAGCGGGATGCCGCGTTTGTCAAACAACTGCGCAACTGCGAATTTGCCGACAGAGTACATTTCTATTTCAGCCGCGACCCCGATGGCGAGCGCCTGAATTTTAACACCTTGCTGCACGACATCGTTGCCGGTCGTCACCTGTTCTGCTGTGGTCCGAACGCGATGATGGATGCCGTTGCACAGGCTGCCTCCCATTGGCCACGAGGCTCGGTTCACTTTGAAAAATTCAAAGCCGACAATCACCAGGTGTACGAGGATATTCCCTTCCAGCTGGTACTGGAACGTTCCAATAAAACCTTCACGGTGCCGGCGGATAAATCCGCTCTGGACGTACTGCACGACAACGGTTACGACATCGACAACGTCTGCGGTGAAGGAATATGTGGCGCCTGCCTGATCAATGTGGTGGATGGCGAGGTGGAACACCGCGACGGAATCCTGTCGGAGGATGAAAAATCCGCCAACGACATCATGACCCTGTGCTGTTCAAGAGCCAAATCAGACACCCTGGTGATTGAACTGTGACCCCACCCGTACCCTGCTCACCCACGGCGCCACAGGGCAGCTCCGACCCGTTGAATGTGCGGGTATTGGTTGGCATTCTAATGCTCACCGCTTTGCATGCGTTTAACGAGCTGGTGCTGGTGGTGGCGATGCCGAGCATCCATACCGAGTTAGGTGGCGAGCAGTGGTACGGGCTGATGATGGGCGCTTATGTGGTTGCTTCAATATCCGGCATGATTTGGACTGCCAAAGGCCTCGATAGCAAAGGCGCCACAACGGTGCTGGCCATTTCACTGTGGTGCCTGCTGGCCGGCCACATTCTCGCCATTATCAGTTGGGACGTGGGCAGTTTTGTGCTGGCCCGAACCCTTCAGGGCATTGGCGGAGGCATCAGTCTTACACTTGCCTTCGCCTTGGTAAAACTGTGTTTCTGTGCCACCAGCCGCCCACGGGTGCTGTCCATTGTGGATATTGCCTGGGTGATCCCGTCGCTGATCGCGCCGGTCATTGGCGCCTGGTTACTCGAAGTTGCCCACTGGCGCTTCATTTTCGCAGTACAGTTAGTACTGCTCGCACTGAGCGTGCTGATTTTCAGGGGCCAGTTGAACGGGTTGGGCCCAGAGTCCCACAACACTCGCGGTAACCCACTCAAAGAACCCTTGCTGATGGCACTCGGATTGGGCCTGATGATTTATCTGCTCGCTACCCCATTCGGCTGGCACTGGTCCCTGCTGTTGCCAGCAGCGATGCTAAGTATTCGGGTTACCGCCACTAACATGCCGCAACAATGGTGGCTGGCCCGGGAGCCACTGTCGATTTCCGTGTGCATTACGCTGGCTTGCTGCACCATCTTTTTTGGCCTGCAAACCTATTTTCCTCTGTATCTGACCCAGGCCCTGCACACCGACAACCTGCAGGCCGGCGTGGTACTGACTCTTGCCAGCCTCGGCTGGTTGAGTGGCTCAAACGTTCGTGCCCGCCTGTTGACCGGATTGGGGCAAATTACCTGTTTATGGCTGGGGTTCTCAGTGCTGTTGCTTGGTCTTGCTTGCCTTGGGGTAATGATAACCCTGCACTACGGGCTGGCGGCGGCCTATGCCGGCTGGTTTGTCGGCGGTTTAGCCATGGGGATCATCAACAATGCGTGCAAAAGCTTCGCCGTCAACAGTGCCGGACCCCATACGCCGGGTCAGATTGCTACCGCCATTTCACTTGCCACCAACATCGGCATTGGTTTTTCCATCGCTCTGGGCGGCGCAATCAAGAACAGTGTGGCGGCTCAACCAAGCGGCATCGAGCAGGCCATATTCCTCCTATGGCTGGTCTCAGGTGCCCTGACCCTGTGCTGCTGGGGGCTGTTGTCCTTCGCCTCACTTCGCCAATTTCGCAATAAACGTAATCACTCTCAACAGGAGCCACTCAGTGACTAGATTCCACCTTGGCAAGCAGGCGCTCATCAGCCTGGCCGCCAGTCTGTCGTTTTCCTTGCAGGCCGCAACCCAGTTGTTCAGCAATGCCACCATTGTGCCGGTGGACACCGCTCAGCCGGAGCACTTTAAGGGCTACCTGTTGATAGAAGATGAACGCATTGTCGAGCTGGGCGCAGGCCAGTATAGCGGTGCCATCAAGCCGGATTCGGTGATTGACGCACAGGGCAAAATTATCCTGCCCGGTTTTGTATCCGGTCACAATCACCTGTGGCAAAGTGCATTTCGTGGCATCGCCCAGGATCAGGAATTGCACGGCTGGTTGCAGGCCCTGCACCGGACGTACGGGCAATATTTCGGTAGCGGCGACTTTTACCACTTTACTTTGCATGGCGCCCTCGACCAACTCGCCCACGGTATTACTACCTGCTATAACCACTCACAGCGCCTGGCTTCCGGTGAGCAGGATTATCTCGAAAGCCTTACTGCTTCACTGGATTCCGGTCAGAATACGGTGTTTGCCTACAACCCGGATTTGAAACTCACTGACAGTGAGGTTGCACGTAATTTCAACACACTAGTACAGCGCTATGCAGATGAACGCCAGCCCCTCAACCTGATGGGCTTTTCACTCAACGCGGTAGCCAATTTTTACGCCACCGAACGGCTGGGCTTTGAATTGTCGCTCGCGCGACAGCACAATATCACCCTTCAGTACCATTATCTGGAACCGTTTGAGCAAGCGGCGCAGGACCGGCTCAAGTGGCCACTGATGAAGCAGGCCGGTGCCGCCGCCGACTTTGTTTCCTTCGCCCACTTTGTGCATCCTGATGAAAGCATACTACAGGATATTGCCCAGGCCGGTGGGGCAATGATCTGGAACCCGCTGTCCAACGGCCGTCTGGCCTCCGGGTTGCCGGATATTCCCAGGTACCTTAAGACAGGGCTGAAAGTAGGCATGGGGGTTGACGGTGCCGCCAGTGCCGACATTGCCGACCCGTTCGAAAACATGCGAATGGGCCTGTATGCCATCCGCATGAAATATCAGGATGCCGAAATCCTGGACCCCATGACCATGTTACGCCTGCACACTCTTGAAACGGCCAAGGTGCTGAAAATAGACCATCAGGTTGGCAGCCTCGTAGCAGGCAAGCGGGCTGACTTTTTAATACTGGATACCCGCTCGCCTTTATCCGGCCCGGTTTTTGATCCGGCATCACATGTTGTCTTCTCTCTTAATGCCAGTAACATCGAAGCAGTGTATGTGAACGGTGAACGGCTGGTACACCGGGGCGAAAGCACCCGATTTGAAGAACAACCTCTGGCTGCAGAAGTGGCAGGTCGAATTGGCAGAATTGCTGACTTGGCCCGGGACGCCTTGGCACTGGAATAGTCTGAAGCGGTGAGCCCTGCCCACCGCATTCTCTTCAATTAAGCTTTCCGCTCGACTTTCTGAACGCCTTGCCAGTCAGCCCGGCTGCGGATCCACTCCAGCGGGTACTCCGCCACATCTTTGATGATGTTGGCCAGACCTTTGGCGTAGTGATCAGTGTAGATTTTGCCCAGCTCGGCGGTTGCCAGGGTTGCATCCCCGGAACAACCGCAGGGGTGCAGATCCTGAGCCTGCCAGCCAACATAGGTACTGCCAATAATGCGCAGGTGTTCAAAGCGGGCTTCGACGTCCTTGAGCAAGCCTTCAAAATTTTGTGCATGCTCCATCTTGACCAGGTCCGGGCGCAAATGCAGCACAATCGATGTTTCAACCTGCCCCGCATGTATGCCATGACGCCGCTCGTCGTCAGGGATCCCTTCAGCTTCAGGTGAACCGCAACTCCAGCCGCTGGCACCAACGGTGAGCATGTCGAATTTTATCCGCAGTTCACGACAACATATCTCCATAATTTGCGGCTGGCCGCCGTGGGCATTGAAGAATATCAGCTTTTTGATACCGGCTTTGGCCACACTTTCCCCTATCTCCATCCACACATCCAGCAGGGTGTGGGCGGTGTGGGTAATGGTGCCTTCAAAACAGCTGTGTTCGGTGGATTTACCAATCTCTGAAGTTGGCATCAGCAAAAGGTTGATGTCATCCGGTACAAGCTCGGCGGCCAACTGACACAATGACTCGGCGATCAGGGAATCGGTCGACATGGGTAAGTGTGGGCCATGGGGTTCAATTGCCCCCAGGGGCAACAGGGCAACGGTGTTGTGAGGGTCAAGATTTTCAAAATCCAGTGTTGAAAGATCTTTCCAGAGTTTTAAGGCCATAAAACGATTTCCTGCTCCATGAATTCCGGGCGGTACCCGGATTGAATTTCGCTAAAAGCGACAACAATTGATTTTTTATTAGAGAGTAAAAAACAATCTCCGTCAACGACATCCTGTCTGCATGGTCAAAACAAAAAACACAACTACCTCTTGCATCACCAATGGGCATGCTACGCTCTCAATTAGTGCAAAATAGGGGTGAATTCACTTTAAAATCCAATAAATAGGCAATATAACCCAAAAAAACATATCTTACCCATCCTTATTCAAACCCCTCAGCATGACCAAAAAACGACCTTATACTAAAAATCCTGTCCAATTGGTTAGCAATGGTACGAATCGTGCAAATCCGGCTGCAGTACATGTAACTGTGCTGTCACAACGATAGCTTTTGCCACCTTGGACTGTGTTTTGGAGATGTATCAGTGAAAACCTATAAATCATTAGTGGCGGTTGGATTAACCGCCGCGAGCTTGGGGATACAAGCTCAGGAAAGTGAAGAACCCGTCGTACTCGACACCTATGTCACCGAAGAAGTGTCGGACGACCTTGGCCTGCTGCAGGCTGAGCCGGTCAGTTCGGTATTCGGTTTTGGGAAATCCGTATTGGAAACCCCGCGTTCTGTCAGCTCAGTGAGTAGTGAATTCATCGAAGAATTCAACATCAGCAGCATTAATGATGTGGCAACCTTTGTACCCGGTTCCTTCACTACCTCTTTCTTTGGTGTGGCAGGCTCACTGGACATTCGCGGTACCGCCGGTGACAACTACTTCCGTGGTGTAAAACGACTGACCAACGACGGAACCTACCCAACGGCCATTGGTGCCAGCAACCGTATTGATGTGATCCGCGGACCAATGTCTCCGATTGCCGGCCCAAGCCGGGTGGGTGGTGCGATGAACTTTGTCCCCAAAACCGCCCGCGCCGAAACCGGTGCATACCTCGACTCAGCAACTGGTAAAGTCAGTTACACCACCGGTTCCTGGAACAAGAACCAGCTGAAAGGTGAACTGGGCGGGCCATTGTCACTCGGTGAACAGAAGCTGGGTTATTACGTTTATGGTGAGTTGGAAGACTCTGACAGCTTCTACAAAAACGATTACACCAAGCAAACCCTGCTGCAGGCCGCTTTCAATATGGACCTCAGCTACGCCACCCGGATAGAATTCGGCGGTATGTACCAGGACTGGAGTGGTCACGAGAATGGCGGCTGGAACCGGGTAACCGCTGATTTGCTGAGCAACGGCACCTACATTACCGGTCAGCCAGCGTTTACTCCGGATGACACCAACAACAATGGCATGATCGACGATGCCGAATTTGTTGCCGGTTTTGTAGACAGCGGCACCAACTATGACGGCACCAACTGCTGGGCCGGCCTGCAAATGTGGTGTGGTGGCGGTACCGTTGACCCATCCACCATCATTCCGGCGTCCATTCCAGCGCAAAACTCTATTATCAAGGGCGATACCATCAAACTGGATGGCCGTAACGTTCTTATCGACCCGAATGATTACTACGATACCGAAGTCACCACCCTTTATCTGGACCTGATGCACGAAACGGAAAGTGGCTGGAGCATCACCAACAAGCTGTTCTTTGAAAGTGTACAAAGTGAAGCGATGATCTCCTACGGCTTTGCAAAAGCCGGTGACACCTGGGGTGTGGAGAACCAGCTGATTTTCGCCAAGCAGTTTATGTTTGATGGCGTGACCTCTGACATTCAGGTATCGCCCTCCATCCGTCACGTAGACGCATGGGGTGCCAACGATTACATCCATGAAGTGTTTGACCGTGTGGATTTGAGCGTCGGTTACAACGAGAGCAGCTATGTGGCTACGCCGCTGAACAGCGACGACCTGTGGGGCACCAACAACTACAACAAGATGACCCAGCTGGGCTTTGCGTTCCTGGCCGACAACAAGGTGGGAGACAACCTCAGCATTTTGGTCGGTGCCCGTTACGACTACGTGGACATTGAAGCCTCTGTTGGCGAAGTGACCGACATTCATAACTTCGCCTACGACCCAAGCTCGATTCCGGACATTTTTGACGCAGCACAAACCGACACCGACGGCGGTTTCTCCTATAACGTCAGTGTGTCCTATCAGCTGCCGGGCGGGTTTATTCCTTACGTGACCCTGGCCGAGCAAACCACCATTCTGACCGGTGTGCATGACACCATTGACCCTGCCATTGTGAACTCCGGTGACTGGCTGGGTAAATCTGAAATGGCGGAAGTCGGTGTCAAAGCCAACTGGCTGGACGGCCGCATCTTCTTCGCAGTAGCCGGGTTTGATCAGGAGCGTGTTCAGGTCAACGGCAACGCTGCAGCCGGTGAGTCCAACGAAGCCATTCGCTCCAAAGGGGTTGAGATGGAACTGCGTTATCTGGTTAGCGACAACCTGCAACTGATGGCCAGTGCCGCACAAATGGAAGTGGTGCATACCGCTCTTAACGGCTCCAAGTTCTCCTTTATTGGTGCCTCAGACGTGCCGCAACTGGACCCAACCCTTTACTGGGGTGGTGCCCTGGACGGCATGGTGATCGTGGGCGACAACCCGGATCGCGGTGGTATTCCTGAGCAGGCGTTTAACCTGTCGGGCCGCTACGCGCTGTCGGATGAACTGAGTGCCACGCTGAGTTACTCCTACGTAGGTGAAGTGAACGCCTCTCCTACCGAGACGCTGCAAATCCCATCCTATCAGCTGTTAAACGGCTCGGTGAGCTACGACACACCGACCTACCGCATTGCGGTAGCCGTGAACAACCTGTTGGATGAAACTTACTTCAGAGCCAACTTCCCGGGGCTGTACGGTAACCTGAGTATTCTTCCTGAACGCTCAAGAAGCTTTACTGCCACCTTCAGTTATAAGTTCTAAGCCAGACGCCCCCGGTTAACCCAGTTTACCGGGGGCATATTTTTATAAAGAGACGCTTTATTATTGATATTTTTACCGTCAGGCCAGGAGAGTTTTGATGCCTAACCTAACCGCTGCCACCGCACTGAGCGATTCTGAGGAGATTCGCACGGCCGACCCCGCCGTTTCCATCCAGGGTCTGTACAAACAATACGGCAACGGGCCTACTGTACTGAACAACATTAACCTTGAGATTGCCGAAGACGATTTCATCGGGCTGATTGGCCCCAGCGGATGCGGCAAATCCACCTTACTTAAATTACTCGGCGGCCTGGAAAGCAAAACCAAAGGCGATATTCAGTTTCTGACTCAGCAAACCAGCCCTCGCCCCAAAATGGGTTTTGTGTTCCAGGATGCCAACCTGATGCCCTGGCTGACCGTCATCGCCAACGTCATGCTGCCACTGGAACTCAACGGTGCCAGCAAACAGGAAGCAGAACGCAAAGCCATCCAGCTTATCGAAATGGTCGGCCTTGGCCATGTAAAAAACCATTATCCCCGCCAGCTTTCCGGCGGTATGCGCATGCGGGCGTCGATTGCCCGGGCGCTGACCATTGAGCCGCAGTTATTGCTGCTCGACGAGCCCTTTGGTGCCCTGGATGAGATGACCCGCGACGACCTCAACGAAGAGCTGCTGAAACTGAAACAGCTGCAGGCCTGGGTGGGCGTATTTGTGACTCACTCGGTCACTGAAGCGGTATTTCTGTCTTCCCGGGTTTTGGTGATGTCCGCCAACCCCGGTGAAATATACCGCGAAATCCCCATTGACCTGCCGTTCCCGAGAACCTCTGAAACCCGCAACTTGCCTGAATTTCAGCAGAAGGTCGTAGAAGTCAGCCAAACCCTGCATGAACTGAGGAATTTAGCATGAACGCAACCGTATCCCGAATTTTTCCGCCGGCCATTGTGGGAGTCTCACTGATTGCCATCTGGTATCTGGTCATCTACCTGTTCGACATTCCCATTTTCCAGTTGCCCGCCCCTCACGACATTATTGAAGCAGGCAGCCAGGAACAATCCACCCTGATATCCGGTGCCCTGCAGACCACCTTGGCCTGCCTGATTGGCTTTTTCACTTCTCTGCTTGGCGGGGTACTGATTTCTGTACTGTTGGCCTACAGCAGCTGGGCGTACAAAGGGTTTTACCCCTACATTTTGCTGCTCAAGATGATGCCGGTTATTGTACTGGCTCCTATTATCATTCTGTGGTTTGGCCAGGGGCTGGCCAGCATTACCGTGATCACCTTCCTGATCTGCTTTTTCCCGATAGTTGCCAACACCACCATGGGGCTGTGCTCTACCGACAAAAACCTGGTGGACGTGTTCCGGGTCTACAACAGCAGCGCCAGAGACGAAATGCTCAAACTGCGTATTCCATACGCCATGCCTTACTTCCTCACCGGCCTGAAGGTTGCCGCAGCGCTGACACCGATTGGTGCCCTGTACGGCGATACGGTAGCCGGTATGGGTTCAGGCTCGGACGCCGGCTTAGGCTTTGTGGTGGTGGTGTTCAGCTCACAGCTTAAAATTCCGGCGCTCTATGCGGCAGCCTTTACCGCCTGTTTCATCGGCTTTTTGTTCGTCAGCCTGGTGAACATTCTGCATTGGCGCTTGCTGCATAAATGGCACGACTCCTACGCTCAATCCAATTAAAAAGGCGGTTTAAATGATGAGAAAACTACTGATTATCGCGTTGACCCTGACTGCAATAGCGGGCTGTGGTGGAAACAAAGCCGATGGCCCGCAACTTGAAAAAGTGCTGTTGATGACCGACTGGTATCCGCAGCCTGAACACGGTGGCTTCTACCAGGCACTGGCCAAAGGGTATTACGAACAGGAAGGGCTGGAAGTCGAAATCCGTTCTGGCGCCAACATGCGGGACATTCGCTCTCCGGTTGCACTGGGTCAGGTGGATTTTGCCATCGGCACCAGTGACACTACGCTGATCGGCATTGGCCGCGGGCTGCCGCTGGTTGGTCTGTTTCCTTACTTTCAGCACGACCCCCAGTGTGTGATGTTCCACCCGGAAAACAACGTTGAGACCCTCAACGATCTGGATGGCCGCACCGTCATGCTGCAGTCATCGCTGTCGTACACAGAATACATGACCAAAACCCTGGGCATCAAAATGAATCTTATCCCGCTGGATTTCTCGCTGGCCCGGTTTGCCACCGATAAAGACTTCATTCAGCAGTGTTTCGTGACCAGTGAGCCCATTCACCTGGCCAATCAGGGTGTTGAAGCACAGGTAATCCTGCTGTCCGAATCCGGCTTTGACCCTTACCGCCATATCTTTACCAGCCAGCAGACACTGCAGCAACGCCCAGAGGTAGCCGCCGCGTTTAAACGGGCTTCAATCAAAGGCTGGCAGGAATTTGTCGAAGGCGACCCGGCTCCAGCACTGACACTGATCAATCAGCTTAATCCGCAACAAACCCCGGAGCTGATGGCCAAAACCCTACGAGCAATCAAGCAGTACCGTCTGGTAAAAGGTAATGACGCACAAGGCGATCAACTCGGGCAATATCAGGCGACGCGGTTACAGGCACAGTACGAACAGCTCAACAAGCTGGGTTTACTGGATCTGCCGGTCAGCTGGGACTCCTCCTTTCAGTATTAATTTTTAAGGCGTAAACCTATATGCGTCAGACGCTGCATCAGTTACGCGTCATTCTGCCCTGCTACGGTTTTTTGTATCTGGGCAACGGCCTGTTCTCGACACTTCTGAGTGTCAGGGCAAGCATTGAAGGCTTCGCCATGGTAGCCATCGGCATTATCATGGCGGCCTACTTTGCTGGGATCCTGCTCAGCGCCTGCACAGCCAGGCTGTTTTTACCCCATTT
The DNA here is from genome assembly GCF_003367475.1 of Alteromonas aestuariivivens. Lineage (GTDB taxonomy): Bacteria > Pseudomonadota > Gammaproteobacteria > Enterobacterales > Alteromonadaceae > Alteromonas > Alteromonas aestuariivivens. Next base: position 455,313 of record NZ_QRHA01000001.1, on the reverse strand, counting down.
TGGCTTTCATCGCGGCTTTGTGCTGTTTGCCTTACTGCTGGTGTTGTGCACGATGTCCTTCCAGGCATTTGTCGATCCCGCTAGCTGGGCTGCATCACGCTTTGTGGCGGGGTATTGCGTTGGCACCATTCTCATCATTACCGAAAGCTGGATCAACAGTAGCGCAAACAATGGCAATCGTGGGCGGGTACTGTCGGTCTACATGGTGGTCAACAACCTGGCGCTTGGCTGTGGACAATTGCTGTTTTCAATCGGTGACCCCACCGGTAACCAGCTATTTATGCTGGTCAGTTCCCTGTTCATTCTTGCTTGCTTTCCACTGCTGGCGATGACCGACAATACCCCCAAAACCTTTACCTTCAAGCGGTTTGCACTGATTGAGGTATTTAAAACCGCACCGCTGGGCATGGCCTGTGCTTTGATGGCGGGGCTGTTAAACGGTTCGTTTCTGAGCCTTGGCCCTATTTATGCGCAAGGGTTAGGGCTGAATTACGCAGAAGTCGGCCAGTTTATGGCACTGGTGTTAATTGGAGGGCTGCTGTTGCAATGGCCCATCGGCTGGTTATCAGACAAGGTTAACCGTAAGATGATTATGCTCAGCGCGGCGCTGTTATCATTGCTTGGCAGCCTGCTGTTGGTTACATTCAATTTACTCAATATCAGTCAGATGGGCTTCGGCTTCAGCCTGGCTGCACTGTTTTACGGTGCAGTCTCCATGACCCTGAGCCCCATCGGCTCGGCTTACGCGAACGATTTGTTCAGCAAAGATAAGGTGTCCCACGTGGCCAGTACCGTTTTGTTCAGCTATTGCGTCGGGGCCATTTCCGGCCCCATTCTGGCGTCACTGGTTATGGAAGTGATTGGCAGCGTTGGCCTGTTTATCAGTTGCAGCGTATACCTGGCCATTTTTGTGCTGATAGTGTGCGCAAGCCTTTGGGGTAAACGTACCAAATTGCTTGCACTCCCTCCCCCACTCACACAGGTTACTTAAATCCATCTATCTGCCCCCGCTCAGAAACTTGTGGATGTTCTGAGCGGAGCGGCACAACTGATTAACTTTTCCTAAGTATGAGTCATTCACTATTGCCCACCACTCAGGGGGAGTGGACTTCGTACATATACAGTTGCTTAGCCCAGCGCCCGTTCTACCAGCTCTCGCATGCCGGTTTGCATGCGTGCCATCAACGCCGGTTTGTCCAGCCCCATTACTTCGCCGTCTTCAACCACCTGCCGGCCATCCACAAAACTGGCTTTTATGTGCACCGGCTCGCCCGCCAGCAGGGGGGCTTCCAGCGCACTGTGCATACCGTGGTAGCGATAGTGGCTGAGATCGTAAAGCACTAAATCGGCGGCCTGACCAACGGCAATTTCGCCGATGTCATTTAAGCCCAGCAGTCGCGCGCCATTCACACTGCCCCAGCGCAAGCAGGTATCCACCTGCGTAGCGTCCGCGCCATGCAGGGCCCGGTGCAGCAGCCAGCTCAAATTCAGTTCCTGGATCATGGAACCAGACTCAGCCGAAGCCGAGCCGTCCACGCCAATCGTTACCGGCATGCCAGCATTTTGCATTGCCAACACCGGTGCAATACCACTACCAAGCCGGCAGTTGGAGGTTGGGCAATGGGCAATACCCGTGCCGGACTCGCCCAGTAAACGAATGTCTTCGGCACTGGTGCACACCAGATGTGCAAACCAAACATCCTTGCCGAGCCAGTCGCAGGACTGGGCGAACTCCACCGCGCCCATAGCGTATTTCTGTTGGGCCTGAATGTTGTCAAATTCGACTTCCAGCAGGTGAGAATGCAGTTTCAGACCATGCTCTCTGGCGTAGGCTGCGAAAGCTTTCAAATCTTCCGGTGTACAGGAATGCACAATTGAAGTAGGGGCAACCACTAACTGGCGCATGGGTCGGGCACCGCTTTGGTGATAGCGACGACGGCTGGCGTCAATCCGATGTAACGCCAAATCAAGGGTTTCAGGCACAATGTTGTTGTTGAGCAGGCCTTTGTGGCTGCCCTGAACGGTTGCACCACCACGGCACAATACCAATCTTATACCCAGGTCTGACGCAGCCTGCCACAATGCGTCTTCCAGTTCAGCGGTCGATGCCTGGTGGTACAGGTAGTGGTGGTCGGCGCAGGTGGTCACACCGGAACGCAACTGTTCACTGAGCCCAATCAGCGCCGCATCGTACATCAACTCAGGGGTAAAATGGGGCCAATAGGTGTAAGGCACACTGGCCAGCCATTCCCCTAACCCCTGATTCAAACCGGCTTTGACCCCTTTCAGTGCTGACTGAGCCAAATGATGATGGGTGTTGACAAAACCCGGGTAGATTACACAGTTGCTGGCATCCACCAGGGTTTCATCAGGCCTGATCGCCAGTGAATGGCCGATTTCGGTGATCACGCCACCACCAATACGAATGTCGGCTGCATGTTGGGTACCCGAAGCAATGGCACGGGCATTTTGAATTAAGTAGTTCATCTTGACCTTAATGAAAAAGGAGCCCGGAGGCTGTGATTCTGCCGGAGAACGGTTGCAGAGCCACAGCCCAGGGCGGGACTTACCCCTTCCACCCTGCAACAAGTGGACCATTCGGTCAGGATTGCATAAAAACGAATAAAACCTATATAAAACATTATCTAATAAGCGGTTTTCCCAGTCATCAAAATAGAAACTAACCCTATGGTCTGCACTGAACAACCTCAAAGGCGCACTGCATTGGTGCAGATTGAGTCGATTTTGGGCTCCTTTATGTGTCCAGCAATTGCTTATCCAACTGATTTAGCATATTTTTTTGTTTTTTGGCACAGACACTGCTTTCTCGTCAGAACATTCTTTAGCTTTGAGTAGAAGCGGAAAGATCCTTTACCTCATGTAATGTGATCATGGTCATTGCTCAATAACAAACGAGCACGTCTGCGTGCTGTCAGCCCGTGAAGCGTTGCTTTAAAACGATGCTTTTGGGGCCAGCCGTGATTCGTTTGTTCATCAGTAGGAGCATTCTATGATACGAAAGACACTTAACACCGTGGCGCTTTCAGCCGCCTTATGCCTGTCAGCCTTGCCTTCCCAGGCCCTTGAAACCGTGGTTTATCAACTGGACTGGTTACCCGGAGGCGACAAAGCCCCTGTCTATGTTGCTCAACAGAAGGGCTTTTTCAAAGAGTTGGGGCTTGAGGTTAAGATAGCCCAGGGCAAAGGCTCAACGGACGCCATCACCAAGATTGCCGCCGGCCATGCAGACGTGGGCCGTTCCGACATAGTGGCACTGCTTGCCGCAAAAGCCAGCAATACCATCCCTGTAACCGGTGTAATGAACGTGTTCTCAGAAGCGCCATACGCATTTTTCACTGTAAAAGGCCGAGGCGTAGAAAGCATTCAGGACCTGGCCGAAAAGACCGTTGCGTCTTCTCCGTTCACTTCCTCCAATCTGTTTTTCCCCTATGTGGTGACAAAAAACGGACTGGAAGAAAGCGGCATCAGGCACGTAAAGGCCAATCCGGGCAGCCTCGCGCCCATGCTGTTGCATGGCCGCACTGATGCGATTACCTCCTGGGTAACCGATACCGTCACCATTCAAACCGAAGCGGAGAAGATCGGTCTGCAGGTCAATATTTTTCCCTGGTACGGCGCCGGGCTAAACATCTATTCATCGTCAGTGATTGCCAATGACCAGTTTCTAAAAGACCGCCCGGATGTGGCCAAACGGTTCCTACAGGCGTTGAAGAAGGGCATGATTTACACTTGGCAACACCCCGAAGAAGCGGGCGAAATGGTCCACCAGGTCGTTCCGGAAGTGGACCCGGTTGTGGCTGCCAATACCATCATGTCGATTCGGCAACTGGTACATAACCCTTCCAGCGAAGCCCATGGTCTGGGAAATTTTGAAAAAAATAAACTGGCTGAAACCTGGCGTCTGATTGCTTTGGCACAGGACATTGACCCCGCAAAGCTTGACCCCGAAAGCGCCATTTCCCGTGACTTTGTGGAGGCTAACTGATGCAGCCCTATGTAAGCCTGAAAAACGTCAGCCACAGCTACCCCACCGATAAGGGTAAATCGGTTCTGGCCCTGCAGAACGTCAGCTTTGACATTGAAAAGCACCAGTTCGTTGCCGTGGTCGGCCCTTCCGGTTGCGGTAAGTCGACACTGCTGCGCCTGCTCAGTGGCCTGATGATGCCCACCGAAGGACAGGTGAACATATTTGGCACTGCGGTGACCGAACCCCGTGATGAAATAGGCATTGTATTCCAGCAACCCACATTGCTGCCCTGGCTTAATGTCACCGAAAACGTGGTGTTTCCGGTTAAGCATAAAACCGGCCGGGTATCTTCCCAAACCCGCAGCCAAGCACAAAAGATGATTGAAATGGTTGGCCTTGCAGACTTTGCCAAACGCATGCCGAATGAACTCTCTGGTGGCATGCAACAGCGGGTAGGTATCGCCCGGGCGCTGCTGATGGACCCGGAAATTTTGATCATGGACGAACCCTTTTCTGCGTTGGACGCACTCACCCGGGAGGAAATGGGTTTTGAACTTCTACGGATCTGGAATGAAAGCCCCAAAACAGTACTGTTTATCACTCACTCCATCACCGAGGCAGTATTACTGGCCGACAAGGTACTGATCATGAGCCCGAGGCCAGGCCGCTTGTCAGCGCAGATTGATATTCAACTACCCAGGCCACGCAGTGCTGAAACCATACACGACCCGGCCTTTGCCACCTACGCGAGCGAAATACGCCAGCACATCTATCATCCGCATAAAGCAGGCGAAGATAGCAAGGCATCGGTGACGGCGATAAATAAAAAACTGGTCAACCTGTGAGGCACGCTCAATGACACACTTTTCCGCTTTAAACCGTTACCTGCCCGCACTGACTTTACTCATGCTGCTGCCCGCCTGGGAAGTGATATGTCGCAGCTTCGACGTACCGGCTTACCTGTTTCCTTCGCCGTCACTGATATTTGAGTCCTTCATGGAAGTGGAGCCCGCCCGTTGGCTGGAGCATCTGTGGGCAACATTACGTGTGGCCCTGCTCGGTTTTGGTCTTTCGCTAATGATAAGCATTCCGCTGGCCATGCTGATGGTCAATTCCCAATATCTGTCTAAAACCCTGTATCCATTTCTGGTTATTGTGCAATCCACGCCGGTGGTGGCGATTGCACCGCTGCTGATCACCATGTTTGGCTCCGGTGAAGCTCCAAGGCTGGCGATCACCTGCCTGATCACCTTTTTCCCGCTGGTGGTCTCGGCCATGACCGGCATGCTGGCCACACCACCGGAACTGATTGACCTGTCACGCTCACTGCGCGCCCCCAGATACAAAGAAGTGCTGGCCATTCGCCTGCCCTATTCCCTGCCGCACATATTCAGTGGCATGAAGGTAGCGATCACCCTTTCGATCATCGGTGCGGTAGTAGCCGAATTTGTTGCTGCCGAACAGGGGCTGGGTTACTTCATCCAGTTTTCTACCTCGTTCTTTAAAGTTCCGCAGGCATTTGCGGCGCTGATATTTTTATCCCTTATCAGTCTGGCGTTGTTCAAGCTGGTGCACTGGATCCAAAGCTACTTCTTTGGCTGGACCCTGACCAAAGGAAAAGCGTAACCCTCACTCACAGGAGTATAAGCGGCAAGGTTTGAGATAATCTGGCATTGCTCCAATTGCTATCACAACTGGAGATAACCATGACAACAAAGCAACATTACAGCCTGGATGAGCTCAATCTGGAAACCCGGATTGGCGGTATGGGCGTTGAAAATGATTGCACTGAAATACCATTGATCGATTTCAGTGATTTTGAAAACCGGCGTCAGCACATCACCGAAGCCCTGTGGCAAGCCGCCACTCAGGTTGGTTTTTTTCAGGTTGAGAATCATGGCATCACGCTGGATACCATCAAGCAGACCTTCGGCATTGCCGAATCCTATTTTGCCCTGCCAGCGGAAACAAAAGCGCTCAATGCACGGCCAAAGGGCCAGAACGTCGGCTGGGAATTTATGACCCAGGTGCGCCCTTCCACCGGCACTCAGGACCAAAAGGAATCCTACCAGATCACCCTGCCCCACATGGCCTCGCTGTGGCCACAGGAGCAGGTACTAGCGGATTTCAAATCAATAACCCTGGCATTTGAGCAGCAGGCCTGGGCACTGGGCATGAAGATTTTGTCCTGCTTCGCCGACAAACTGGGTTTTGAACGGGATTTCTTCACCCGTGCCCACGATCGTTCCAGCCCGGAGTATCAGTCCACATTACGGCTGTTGCACTACCTGCCACTCCAACAACAAGGCGTGGATGCCGGCTTGTGGCGAGCAGGTGCGCACACCGATTTTGACTGCCTGACCATGGTATTTCAGAAAACCGGGCAGGACGGGCTGCAGGCCTGCGCTGGCAAGGATGCGCAAGACGCCTTGAGCTGGACCAGCGCCAAGGCTCAGGATGGTATCATTACCTGTAACATCGGTGACATGCTGATGCGCTGGAGTGATGATAAGCTGAAAAGTACCCTACACCGAGTCAGAATGCCCCGGGAAGGCGAATACCAAGGCTCACGATATAGCCTGGCGTTTTTCTGCCAGGCCAATAAAGATATGATCATTCAGGGGCCGGAAAACAAGTACCCGCCTATCAGCGCTGAGGATTACCTCAACCTGCGTATTCAGGCAAACTTTGCAAAGTAGTGGTTCGGGGGGCTAACCAACGGAATGTTTAGCCCTAACCACATACCATCCCCGTCTTTTGATCAATTCAATTCGGGCACTTCCAGCCCCAGCCCGGTGAGTATCACCTTGCTGATGGATTGGGTGATGGATTCAATATCACTGTCTTCATACTCCAGCTTGTTCTCGAGAATGAACACCTCGGTCTGATAATCTGCGTAGTACTGAGTTGATGACCAGATCATGTACAGCAGGTGTGATGGGTCAACCGGACGTATCTTACCGGCATCAATCCAGGCCTGAATAACCGTAATGATGTTGCGAAACCACGGTCGGGTCTGCTCTCGCAAATGTGCGCCTAAATGTGGCGCGCCGCGAATGATTTCTGTGGTAAACAAGCGGGATTGAGCCGGAAATTCGCAGGACACCCGAACTTTAAACCTGATGTATTGATACAGCGCCTGTGCAGGTTCATCCTCTGCGCTCAAATCCACCAGGCCAACGCCCCACCCGGACATGATCCGTTCCAGCACCGCGGAATAAAGATTTTCTTTATTTTTGAAATAATAAAGAACATTCGCTTTAGGCACTTTGGCTTTCGCGGCAATCAGGCTCACACTGGTTCTGTCGTAGCCCAGCGTAGAGAACAAGGCTTCGGCTGCGTCGAGCAAAAGAGTCTGGTTTTTCTTGCGCACCAGCTCTTTTTTGTTCATCTTTACAGAAGTACCTTCAGTATCCATACACACTTCGCCCATTAATAACAGATTACAAACTCAATCATAGCAAGACTAACCGAATGGTCAACTAATTACACAATCAACAAAACTCCATTCCAACACCACACCCAGGAATCCATAAATATTAATAACTTATATTCTAATAAGCATTACAAATTAAACTTTGACCGATTTTGCACTCCTGTGGTGAACCAGATCAGGATTACAAAACGTTACAAACTAACCATTCAAAGCCCCCCTTTACATTCAATTAGGGCTTCTATCACCGCCTCAGCGCCGATATGATTGGCTTTAGATCGGCGTCCTAAGCCGCATTACGGGCGTTCTGAAAGCCAATTGTGCTCAACAAGGTACAGTCAGTCATTGATGATGAATCAAACCCCCACTTTAAAAAAACAGCTCCGATTTCTGACAACCGTTGCCATGCTGCTGATTGGGGTTGAATTCATCAACCTGCTGTCAGTCAATAGCCTGAATCATTTTGGACTGGTTCCCCGTGATGTTTCGTCGCTACCATTCCTGTTTACGGCGCCCTTCGTGCACGGGACACCTCAGCACCTAATTGCCAATCTGATTCCACTGTTACTGTTTATGTGGCTGGCGCTGCAATGGGGTACCCGTACCTTTTGGCTGGTCACGCTGTCGGTGTGCCTGATTGGCGGGCTGGGCGTTTGGTGCTTTGGCCGCAGTGCAGTGCATATTGGAGCCAGTGGTATGGTGTACGGTTTTTTCGGATTTCTGCTCATTGCCGGGTTCCGCAGCCGAAAAATTCCCTACATCGTTATCTCTGTTCTGGTGGCGTTACTCTATGGTGGCTTGCTGGGTGGCCTGCTCCCCACCCGGGAGTTTATTTCTTTTGAGTATCATATATTCGGATTTATTGGCGGAATAATCGCAGCCTGGGCTTGGGGCAAGTGAGCAGATTTCGTATAATTTAGCAGTTCAAAGAAGTGAAATGACCCCATGAATTCAGCATCGGAAGTAAAATCGCAACAAAATCAGGGCTTTTTAGGTAACCTGGCGTTTAATATTATCATCCCTGTGGTGATCATGAGCTACGCCAGCTCTGAAGATTACCTCGGACCAGCGTGGAGCATTGTCGCTGCGCTCAGTTTTCCTGTCGCTTACGGGCTTTGGGATTTACGCAGTTCGGGAAAAATAAACGGCTTTTCCATACTAGGTATTGTCAGTGTTCTGCTGACCGGTGGCATCAGCCTGCTGGAACTCCCCGCGGAATACATCGCCATCAAGGAAGCTGCCATTCCGGGTGCCATTGGTCTGGCCGTGCTGGCTACCCAATTTACCCAGAAACCACTGGTGAGGGTGTTAATACTGAATGATCAGATTATTAACTGGGAGGCCCTGAATAAAGCCCTGGCGGTAAAGAACAGGCAAAAACAGTTTGATAAAAAGGTAGCTGTCAGTTCCTACATCGTGGCCAGTTCGTTTTTTCTATCGTCTGCACTCAATTACGTACTGGCAAAAATGATTCTGGTCAGCGAGCCCGGAACCACCGCCTACACCGAGGAACTTGGAAGAATGACGGCGCTCAGCTATCCCGTAATTGTGATCCCAAGCATGGTGCTGCTGGTAGCAGCTTTGTGGTACCTGTTCTCGCAAATCAGCAAAATAACCGGTGAAGAGTTGGATAACTTCATCAACCACTGATTATTTCCCACACGGTTCAGCCGCTCGGGCTGGGCTTTTTTGAGGGTAAACACGTACGTACAGACATGCTTACCCTCCACAGTGTCACCAAACAGTTTCCTCACCAGCCTCACCCCATTCTGAACAGGCTGGATTTTTCGTTACCCCAGGGTCATTCAGCCAGCATACAGGGGCCTTCCGGCAGCGGGAAATCCACACTTCTGACCTTGATTGCGGGTTTCGACAAACCGGATTCCGGTGTGATCAGGCTCAATGAACTGATGCTGAGTGACATGGATGAACACGCCGCAGATAAATTCCGGCGCCAGCATCTGGGTATGGTTTTCCAGGCGTATAACCTGCTTGACTGTTTCAATGTGTGGGACAACGTCACATTTACCGCCCGCCTTAAAGGCAACTTCACCCCTAATTATGCTACCGAACTGCTCGGCAAACTGGGGTTGAGCGATTTGCGCTTACGCCCGGTAGCTGAATTATCCGGCGGGGAACAGCAACGGGTTGCCATCGCAAGGGCGTTGTGCCACAAACCTACGCTGGTGCTGGCCGACGAACCCACCGGCAATCTGGATGAAGAAACCGCCGCACAGGTTTCCAGACATCTGTTTACGCTGTGCAATCAAACCCATACGTCGCTGGTTGTCGTCACGCACAACCAGTCTGTCGCCCAACTGGCGACGAAGCAATGGCAACTACTGCATGGCCAGCTGGTTGCCAAATAAAGCTGCTCAGTGGCAGCCTTTCCGACTGACAATGCTTACCTGCGTGGCACTGAACCGCAAGCACCCGTGGACAAGCATTCTGGTCTTTGTCGCCATCGTCATTGCCAGTTCAGGCCTTGTCATGGTGCACCTGATTAATCAGGGAGCCAGCGAGCAGTGGCCGGACAACAATGCGGCCTGGATTGCTCCGAAATGGACAGTCGAATCTTCCGGCAAATTGCCCCTGACCCGTGAAGATTATGCCCACTTACGACGGGCTGGCTTTCACGAACTGGCTGCGTTTGTACACTATACCGGACCATTGTATTTTGAGCACACTGGCTCAACGCCTTCCGGGCTCAGCCTGCTGGCCGTAGACACTGCAGCACTGCCCTGGAAGCCGGCCTCATTTCCTGTGTTCTCGCCGTTAAGCGAGAAATCTGCACGAATATGGGCTCACCCTCAAACTGCCAGGCTGATAGAGGAACAAAGCCTGTTAACGGATGACGCCGCCCCACTCCCTGTACTGGAAGTCAGCGCCGCTTCACTTCCAAAACACATGTTGGTCATGGACATCGCAGACTTTTTTACCGCTAGCCGAACCACTGAAAAGTACCCTCTGACAGGCCTGGCAGTCACTTCTTCCCTGCCAGAATCACGACAACGCGCACTCAGGAATCTATTGCCAACGCATTTACAATTGAAGCGGTCTTCCACAATTGAATCCGGTGGCACTTTGGGTGACAGCTTTAAACTCAGCCTTTGGGCATTGGGTGTTCTGATGATGGTAGTTTGTATGTTCATCGTGGTTAATGCACTGCATCTGATGCTGCGCTTTCGCCTTTATACATTGCTAAAACTCCGGCAACTGGGAATTGGTGTCACAACACTGTCAACCTCTGTCACACTGGAAATGCTGTTTCTCGGCCTTACGGCCAGTTCCGTCGGCATGGTACTTGGCATCCTGTTAACCCAACAGCTCGCCCCAGGCATAAACCAGACATTCACCAATGTGCTTGAAACCAAGTTTATCCTGCTGCCCATCAATCCCTGGCAGCTGATGTCCATAACCTGGGCAGCAACCGCCCTGGTCATTACTGCAATCACTTATGTGCCTATCCGACAACTGCAGCGAAACCTCACTGGCCGGGGGCCAGGCAGGCAAAGGCCCGCTGACCGGTGGCTCAAAGGAGCAACCGTTCTGCTGTGCTCAAGCGCCCTGCTGACAACTATACTGGCGAAATCACCGGCCTGGGCCCTAATCTCAATCGCACTCACCCTGCTGGCCGGTACAGGGGTGATGCTGCTTTTCATGCCACATTTATTGAAACTATGCGCTCAATTCATTCCCGCAGGTTGGCCCCTGGCCCACTGGTCAATCGCGAGTACACTACAATTGAGCAAGCAAACACGCCTTGCCGTGTGTGCTTTTTTTATCGCATTGACCGCCAACATCGGAATGACCGTGATGGTGGACAGTTTTCGACAGGCCACGGACTCCTGGCTGCAGGCTCGCATTATTGCCCCTTTCTATCTGGCAGCCCCATTGCCCGTCACAGAACCTCCCCCAGCTGGAATATCGCTATTTGAACGGCTTCAGGCCAGCGCGATTCACCGCGGGCACTCTGTTGAGCTACGAAGTTTACCTGCAGACTCACGATTTCAGTCCAGCGTTCAGATTGAGCCTGATGGCGGAGTTGACTGGCCACGCTTTGACACAGGAGAACAAGCAGTGATCAACCAGCAACTTGCGTTTCGCTTCCACCTATCTGCGGGTGACAGCTTGCCGATGCAATTGAACGACGGAACGCACATTTCTCCTGTAATCGGTGGCATTTATGTGGATTACGGAAATCCCAATTCGCAGGTGTTGTTAAATGCCAGGCTGATTGAGTCCAGCCGTGACCCGGTATACAGATACGCTATATGGTACGGTACACCAGCCACGCTGAACGACTTAACCGAGTGGCTAAACCACGCCGCTCCTGGCGGAGAGCTGTTTGATTCAGAGGCTCTGCGAAAGCTGTCCATGGAGGAGTTTGAGCGGACCTTTGTGGTTACCAATCACCTCAACATCATTACCCTGGCGGTGGCGGGACTTTCGTTTATGATTTCGGTTGCCCTGCTTGGGCAACAAACCTCAGCGCAACTTTCTCTGCTTCGAAGCCTGGGCGTATCAACCCTGAAACTGCGCCTTTCGGTGCTCATTCAGTACGGTACACTGTGTCTGTTCGCCGCCCTGATGGCAATGCCTTTTGGCCTGCTACTCTGCTGGCTGCTGATTAACAAAGTCAACCGCTATGCGTTCCACTGGATTTACCCTGTCAGCGTTGACTCTGCGCTACTGATGCAGGCCATACTCACCAGCATCGGCATAATGCTGATGGTGCTTTGTATTCCAGCCGCTCGCCTGAACGGGCGGTTAGATCTGCGTAACACCAGGGTACTGTAATGAAAAATCATGCAGTTATACTGCTTTGCCTGTTTATGTTCAGCTGCAAACCGGCTGATAGTCCACCACCAGAAAACTCACCCATACGGTCGTATGATTACGCTCAGGTTACTCTCAACCGTCCACTGCAACTGCCGCAGGATCACGCGGCTCATCCAGACTACAGACTTGAATGGTGGTACCTGACTGCCAACCTGGAAAATGAGTCTGGTCAGTTGTTCGCTCTGCAATTCACACTATTTCGTTTTCGAAACCCCACACAGCGCAATTCCAACTGGAGTGATGATCAAATCTGGATGGCTCATGTCTCGCTGCATAATCGGGATGAGCACTGGTTTGAACAGCGGCTGGCAAGAGGGGCAGTTGGCAATGCCGGGCAAACCCAAAACCCATTTACACTGTTTGTCGACGACTGGAACTGGGTGAGTGACCTGCCTGAAACCCCTTTTCCGGCTACGCTCACAGTCACGCTATCAGACTCAGTGAAATTCCGTGCAAGGTTGATCACGCAAGGCAATTACATCCTGCATGGAAACAGCGGTTACAGTGAAAAATCTGCAAACGGAAAATTACGTTCCTATTACTACAGCCAGCCTTTTTTACAGCTTAGCGGGCAAATCAATCTTCACGGGCAAACCCACCAGGTAAATGGGCCGGGTTGGTATGATCACGAGTGGACATCGCATCTGATGCAGGCCGGTGCAAATGGCTGGGACTGGTTTTCCCTGCACCTGGATAACGGCGCAAAGCTGATGGCGTTTCGTATGCGTATGGATGACACCAATGCCCACCTGAGCGGCACTCTGATCACACCTGATGGAACTGTACTAAAACTGGATCAACAATCACTGCAGCTTACCCCCAAGGAATTTGAACAGGTCAATAACAAACGTCTTCCCACACGCTGGCGTCTGAAGGTTGTCGAAAAAGATATTGACGTCGAACTTGTCAGGTTTAAGAAGAACCAGTGGAATGAAGGGGTTTATCCGTATTATGAGGGCGCAATATCAGTATCCGGAAGCCACAGCGGGCAGGGGTTTATGGAATTAACCGGATACTGAAAAACCTATTGCCTCATGCATTCCACCTGCCCCAGCGGTTCACTGCATGAATCGGGATGTGCTACTGACAATGCCAGTCTGATTTAAAGTCGCAATCCCTACTGCCGTTAACAGGCTCTGATAAAGCGCCTGGTGACGCCCCCTGAAGCAACGTAAAAATGCGCTTGGCAATATCGGTATTATCCAACTGGCCGGCAAACTGGCTGCTACCCGCGCCAACTGCAAACACTTCCACGTCTACACCAGTATGGCCACCGGTCGTCCACCCCGTATTGGTACGGGTATCCAGCAGGGTCTTTATTGCCTTATGTGCCGCCTTTACATCCTTCTGTGCCGCAAGCTCAACCGATAGCTGCCGCTCTTCGTCCGTCAGTTCAAATCCCAGCTGGTTTGCCAGATAAACCGCCGGTTGTGACTGATTGACAAGTTCAGTAGCGATGGCTACAGCCGACCCTTTCAGCCCACGAAGGTACTGTGGCCGCCACTCATAAACCCCATTGGCACCAACGGTCAGGCCCCCGGTGCTATGATCGGCAGTCAGCAATACCAGTGTATCCGGGTTCTGGCTGACATAATCTTTAAGGTATTCCATTGCCAGGGCCAAATCGTGCATTTCCGCCATGGCTGAGCCAATGTCATTGTCATGACCCGCCCAGTCTACCTGGCTGGCTTCGACCAACAAAAAGAAACCACGTTCATTTTCAAGATGCCTGATGGCGTGTTCGGTTAGATAAGCGAGACGATTCTTGCGGGAATCATCCAGCACCGGAGGCAATCCTACGGGCGCGAAAAGGCCCAGTACTTTCGACCCGGCCGGAAGAGTAGCCAGCTTATTGTAGGTATCAACGTACTCATAGCCAGCATCAATGAACTGGGCGACAATATCCCTGTCCTCCCGCTCAAAATAGGATGTTCCTCCTCCCAGCATCACATCCGCAACAAATTCGCCATTTACCTTGTCGTCGTAATAGCTGTCAGCAATTTCATTATAATTTTTACGGCTTTCGTTATGCGCCAGATAGGCGGCCGGAGTTGCGTGATTAATTTGCGACGTAACGGCGACGCCGGTGCGCATACCCAAAGCTTTTGCGCGTTGCAAAACCGACTCAACCGCCACCTTGTTCTCATCCACGCCAATCGCACCGTTGTAGGACTTCACTCCACTTGCCAAAGCCGTCGCCGCAGCAGCAGAATCCGTGACATAACCGGACACATTGGCCGGATAAGTGGAAGCATTGCCCACCAGCATTCTGTCCAGTACCACCAGTTCAACCTGTTCTGTACCCGGATCGTCCATGTAATTGCGGTACGCAGTGGTGTAAGCAGGCCCCATTCCGTCTGCAACTACCATTATGATGTTCTTTGGCTTTTGGGGCTGTTCTGGTTGACCCGTCGAGGCAACCTCAGGCGACACGCACCCCTGAATAAGCGCAGCGCCAATGAGCGCCGAAAGGGTAATTCTGAGTTTCATAATTACATCCCTGATTTTCAATTAACATAGTGTAAAGCAGTGTTCTGGCTGGCTCAAAGTTAAATGCCAGAAAAAGCCGAAAGATTCTGTTTCGGCTTTTACCGAATAGAGCAGATTACACCAGACATTCACTGAAACTATATTGGGCCTTGGCGGATGCTGATAACAATCAGCCCCGTTACAATAAGTCGCCCTAGTTTTCGGCCTGCCCATTCCCGTCCCAAATCTTCAATTCAGACAATAGCTACAGAGCTGGATTGGCCCGCCCAAGTTGCCACTGCGGTCATTATCCCACCAAAACAAACATTCACCAAAACTATGCTACGGATACATGATTATATATTTACGTTATTTTACTCGCACGCCTACTATGAGATGAAACCGGACGACAATGACTGTCGAACAATACCCTACACAACTGAAAAACCGGAGATCGCTCATGTCAAACTACCAGCAGGACATTGACACCATTGCCACCCTCAAAGCGGCCAAAGACGGAACCTGGGATGGGATTAATCCAGACTATGTTGCCCGAATGAAGGCGCAAAACCGCTTCAAAACCGGTCTGGATATCGCCCGCTATACTGCGGCAATTATGCGCAGGGATATGGCGGAATATGATGCAGACAGCAGCCAGTACACCCAGTCTCTGGGATGCTGGCATGGTTTTATCGGGCAACAGAAAATGCTCTCTGTAAAGAAACATCAGGGAACGACTGATAAACGTTACCTGTACCTTTCCGGCTGGATGGTTGCCGCTCTGAGATCCGAGTTTGGCCCGTTACCGGACCAGTCAATGCACGAAAAAACCTCAGTCCCAGCCCTGATTGAAGAGTTGTACACCTTTTTGCGCCAAGCCGATGCCAGGGAACTCGGCGACCTGTTCAAACAACTGGATGCGGCCAAAGCAAACGGAGGGGATGTTGCTGCCATCCAGGCTCAAATCGACAACTTTCAAACTCATGTCGTACCCATAATTGCCGACATTGATGCCGGATTTGGCAACGAGGAAGCCACCTACCTGCTGGCCAAAAAAATGATCGAAGCCGGAGCATGCTGCATCCAGATTGAAAATCAGGTTTCCGACGCCAAGCAATGCGGACATCAGGACGGCAAGGTTACCGTACCCCACGAAGATTTTCTCTCCAAAATCAACGCCGTCCGATACGCCTTCCTGGAACTGGGCGTTGATGACGGTGTAATAGTAGCGCGCACCGATTCACTGGGTGCCGGGCTGACTCAGAAAATTCCGGTTTCCACCCAGGAAGGAGATCTGGCCTCACAATACAATGCCTTCCTGGAAACCAGCCCGGTAACGTCACTTTCCGACATCAACGAAGGCGACATGATTCTTAAACTGAACGGCCAACTCGCCAAACCGGTCCGTTTGCCCAACGGATTGTTTAAATTCAAAGCCGGTACCGGGTTTGACCGCGTAGTTCTGGATTGCATCACTTCACTGAAGCACGGTGCAGACCTGCTGTGGATAGAAACAGAGAAGCCGCATGTGGGCCAGATTGGTGACATGGTTCGGGCCATTCGCAAGGTGGTACCGGATGCCAAACTGGTATACAACAATTCTCCATCCTTCAACTGGACGCTGAACTTCCGTCAGCAGGTTTTCGATCTCTGGCAGGAAGAAGGCCGCGACCTGACCGGTTACGAGCGCGCCAACCTCATGTCAGCCCAGTATGATGAATCTGAACTGGCAATTGCAGCGGACGACAAAATCCGATCATTCCAGCGCGACGCTGCCCGCGAAGCCGGTATATTCCACCACCTGATCACACTGCCCACCTATCACACCGCAGCATTGTCTACCGACACGCTGGCCAAAGATTATTTTGGCAAGGAAGGCATGCTGGCCTATGTGCACGGTGTTCAGCGCCAGGAAATCCGCCGCGGGCTGGCCTGTGTCAAACACCAGGCGATGGCGGGATCGGATCTGGGCGATACCCACAAGGAATACTTCTCTGGCGAAGGCGCTTTAAAAGCAGCCGGTGAAGACAATACCATGAACCAGTTCAACCTGTAACTTTACCCCTCTGAAGCACTTTGGCTCCCTCGTGGAGCCTTTTTTGTCAGACTTTCTTAACGTCAGACTTCATTGGTTACCATTGCCTGCCAATTATTCACACTATTTATTGGCAACGTGGAACAAATCCGGCTGCGGTTTTGCTTCACCTTCACCTAATTTCCTGTATGTTGTAGGTAACTACCGTCTTCTGACCTCTTCAGATGAGATAAACCTAACACTAAAGGCCTATCTGACTGTGAGTCATTTCACCGGTACAATAGACAAACTCAATAATCATTATTTAGGGCATTAAACAAATGAATATCGCAAAGGTGGACCTTAACCTGCTGGTATACCTGGATGTACTGCTCAGGGAAGGCAGCGTAACAAGGGCCGCCAACCAGTTAAGCATTACCCAGCCAGCCATGAGTAACGGACTTAAGAGACTGCGGGATTTGTTTAAGGACCCTCTGCTGGTGCGCACCAGTGACGGCATGACGCCAACCAAGCGGGCACTGGAATTACAACCTGTGATCCGGGACGTCCTCAGTAAACTGGAAAGCTCCATCCAACCGGAAACCGACTTCGAACCGGCCACCAGCAACCGAACCTTTCGTATCATGACCAGTGATTACGCAGAAAGTACCCTGCTGCTGGAACTGCTCGGCAAGTTAGCCCGGCTGGCACCCAATATTACCCTGGATCTGATCACGCCAAGCGACGTTACCTTTCACGACGTAGAGCAAGGTAAGGTCGATATGGCCATTAACCGATTTGATGAATTACCGTTATCGTTTCATCAGAAAGTCATTTGGTACGACACCTTTAGCTGCGTAATGAGCGCAAGTCACCCATTGGCGGAAAACTGGGACCTGGAAGGCTACCTCAGTGCACAGCATATCTGGGTCAGCAAGACCGGTTTTGGTGTCGGGGTGGGGATTGACCCGAATGAAGTACAGAAGCTGGGCTGGGTAGATGCGGAACTGACCAAGCTGGGCAAGCAACGGGACATCCGGGTGTTCACCCGCCACTATCACGCTGCACTGCAGATTGCAAAAACCCAGAACCTGATTGCCACCCTGCCCAGCCGTGCTGCCCGGATCTTCAAGGATGATCCCGGTGTAGTGGTAAAAGAGCCGCCCTTTGATATTCCCCCCATCGCTCTGAAAATGGCCTGGAGCGCGCTACTTCACCATGATGCCGGCCACATATGGCTGCGTCGACTCATCGCGGAAGTAGCTGAAGAGTCCGCAACAGACTAACCCCCTTAACCATTCGCAATATTTATGGCAGAGATAGAAACCATAAATTAAAAATACGCCAGAACTGTCTCTACACTGGAATTAAATACGCCAGCATAGAGGTTAACATGCAAGGATACATTAATAGAGGAAAGTTACTGGTTGCGGAAATTCTCGACCAGTTTCTTAATCAGCAAGCGTTACCAGGTAGCGAAATCGAGCCCGCGGTATTCTGGCGGGGTTTTGAATCCCTCCTCGGCGATTTTGTGGAGCCAAACCGGGCATTGCTGACCCGCCGGGATGACCTTCAGCAGCGGATAGATGACTACCACCGGGAGGGGCATCCGGTCTCAGGGCAAATTTACCACGACTTTCTAAAAAAGATTGGCTACCTGACTGAGCAACCGGATGACGTACAAATCACTACAACCGGGGTAGACGCCGAAATTGCCCGCATGGCCGGCCCCCAGCTTGTGGTTCCCATCAATAATGCCCGCTACGCACTCAACGCGGTTAACGCCCGGTGGGGTAGTCTCTACGATGCATTGTATGGCACCGACCTTATTGGCGATGACAACGGAGCTGAAGCCGGAAACGGCTATAACCCGGCACGAGGCCAGAAGGTTATCCAGGCAGCCAGAACCTGGCTTGATACCCTGCTTCCCCTAAAACAGGGCAGCCACGTAAATTCTACTGCCTACCAGATTACAGATAATGCAATTCGTATAGTACTGGACGACTCTGCACACACTGAACTGGTAAACCCCAGCCAATGGCTCGGGTATCAGGGAGACAGGGAGAATCCCCACACCCTGCTCTTCATCCACAATGGCCTGCATTTCGAAATTCAGCTCGATGCTTCTCATCCGATTGGTAAAAGTGATCCCGCAGGCATCAAAGACATCATTGTGGAAGCGGCTCTGACCACGATCATGGATTGTGAAGACTCGGTTGCCGCCGTGGATGCCGAGGACAAAACACTGGTTTACCAAAATTGGCTTGGCCTGATGAAAGGTCACCTGCAACTTGAAATGGAAAAAAATGGCAGGACAATCATCCGCAAGATGAATGATGATCGGCATTACACGCCAAGCCAGCCAGGAAATCCGGAAGACAAGCTCGTTTTGCCTGGCCGCAGCCTGATGTTTGTGCGCAACGTCGGCCACCTTATGCACAGCGACGCCATACTGTATGACGGTAACCCTGTCCCTGAAGGCATCATGGATGGAGTGATCACTGCATTAATTGGCAAGCACGACCTGCTTGGCAACAGCAGAGTAAAAAATTCCCTCAAAGGCAGCATCTACATCGTCAAACCCAAGATGCACGGTCCGCAGGAAGTGGCCTTTGCCAATGCCCTGTTCGACCGAATTGAACGTTTGATTGACGTACCGGCCAATACTCTCAAGATGGGGATAATGGATGAAGAGCGGCGCACCAGCGTCAATCTCAAGGCCTGTATCGAGGCGGCAAAGAGCCGCGTTGTGTTCATCAACACCGGATTTCTGGACCGCACCGGTGATGAAATCCACACCTCTATGCTGGCAGGGCCATTTGCCTGCAAAGCCGATTTGAAATCTTTGCCCTGGTTACTTGCGTACGAAAAAGCCAATGTGGCCACCGGGCTTAAATGCGGGTTGAGCGGCAAGGCTCAGATAGGCAAAGGCATGTGGCCAATCCCCGACCAGATGGCCAATATGATGCAAAGCAAACTCGCACACCCCAATGCTGGCGCCAGTACGGCCTGGGTGCCCTCACCTACAGCGGCGACACTGCATGCCCTGCACTATCATCAGGTCGACGTATTTGACGTACAGAAGAAATTGGACCCAATGTACGATGGTCTTGAGGACATCCTGAAAATACCGTTGCTCAGTAACCCCTCTGCCCTCTCCGGTGCACAGATCCAGCGGGAACTGGACAACAATGTCCAGGGCATACTGGGGTACGTTGTGCGTTGGGTTCACCAGGGAGTCGGCTGTTCAAAGGTGCCGGACATCAACAACGTCGGGCTTATGGAAGACAGGGCAACGCTGAGGATTTCTTCCCAGCATATCGCAAACTGGCTGGCCCACGGGTTGTTGTCGCAACAACAGGTCGAAGAGTCGCTGGAGCGCATGGCACTGCTGGTTGATAAACAAAATGAAGGTGACAGTGACTACATTCCTATGGGGCCGGAACTGAATGAGTCGATTGGTTTTCAGGCTGCCAGGGATTTGATCCTGCTGGGCCAGGAACAACCCAACGGATACACAGAACCCTTGCTGCACGCCCGTCGACGGGAAATGAAAGCACACCTGACAGGTAACAACTGAGAGACAATCCAGGCTGTGGCCCCGCTATTCTGGCCACAGCCTGATTGATAATCACACCTTGTAAAACGCGCGATACCAGTCAACGAATGCCTGTATGCCGGTTTCAATTGAAGTAGTTGGGCGATAGCCAGTGTCCTGCACCAGTGCTTCAACACTGGCGTAGGTATCCGGTACATCCCCGGGCTGCATAGGCAGCAATTCCTTCTGCGCTTCCATACCCAAGGCCGTTTCCAGGGTTTCAATAAATTTCAGCAGGTGGACAGGAGTCTGAGCGCCAATATTGTAAACCTTCCACGGAGCTCTGCTGGAGGACGGGTCAGGCTGTTTACCGGACCACTGTGGATTGCTCTGGGCAACTGAATCAAGACTACGTACCACTCCCTCGACAATGTCATCAATGTAGGTGAAATCACGATGGTGATTGCCATAGTTATACACACTGATTTTATCGCCTTCGAGAATGGCCTTGGTGAACTTGAACAAGGCCATGTCCGGGCGCCCCCAGGGGCCATATACGGTGAAAAAGCGTAACCCGGTTGTGGGCAGCTGATACAAATGGCTATAGGTATGAGCCATGAGTTCATTGGCCTTTTTGGATGCAGCATAAAGGCTAACCGGGTGGTCCACATTATGCTGTTCGGAGAAAGGCATGATTTCGTTAGCGCCATAAACCGAACTGGAAGACGCGTACACCAGGTGGCCTACCTTGTTGTGGCGGCACCCCTCCAGAATATTCATAAAACCGACCAGATTGGCGTCAACGTAAGCGTGTGGATTTTCCAGCGAATAACGAACCCCGGCCTGGGCGGCAAGATGCACCACCCGATCAAACTGATGGGTTTCAAACAAATCAGCCATCCCGCTGCGATCCTCCACACCCATTTTCACAAAGCTGAAATTGGCAGCAGATGGGCTGGATTCAAGTTTCTTCAGACGGGCAAACTTCAGGTTTACATCATAATAGTCATTGATGTTATCCAGACCGACTACGATGTCCCCCCGATCCATCAGGTATTGTGATACCGCGGCTCCAATAAAACCGGCTGCACCGGTAACAAGTATTTTCAAAACGGTTCCCTCTTCAAAGAATCAGCTTTCGTAGTGGTATTTACCCATCACCGACGACACAAGAGCCCGATAGCTTTTCGTGGCGGCATGGGGCAGAAGAATTCGCAGTGGCATTTTGACCCAGTGACCACGCAGATACATCAGCGACTTTGCAATCCTGGTGCCAAACGTGTCCACCAGTGGGTGGGTGGGCATCACCGCTGGTGCAATAACGCGTTTCACCATCCATTCTCGCCCACGCAACTGCCGGTTGAGTGTTTCACTGGCTTGGTCACAGTATTCGGTTCCCAATAAATACTGCCTCAATCTCAGCGCAAAACACACTTCAGTTCCAAATCCCAACTGCTGTGATAACGCAATAAATTCCATCAATTCAGGTTGAGAAAACTGCTCTGCAAGGCAATGAATATCCCATACATCCCGACAGGCTTTTTCATAGTCTTCGTTAAAAAACAGGTGAATGATGCAATGCAGCAAGCGAAATTTCAGGTTAAAAATGGTGTATCCCGAATCAGTCTGTACAGTGTTGTCAAACAGTGTGACAGTTTCAATGCGCCTGCCGGTTATCGGGGGTAATACAGTATGGTGCAAATCCAGGGTGGTTCCCCGCTCGGGATGAACAAAAGGCGGCAACTCATGGCTCCATTGCCGATAGTAACGATCATCATAATCGGTGACTTCCTTGGCCTTCCAACCTGAGTTTAGCAGAGCCAGTTCAGCCCGTCGCAACTCACTTTTGTCCACCATGACGTCAATGTCAGACATCAGCCGTCCGCGATGATTGGAATCCTCTGCCAGCACGTAACCGGCACCTTTCAAAAATACGGGGTGACACCCGGCCCCAGCCATCAACTCATGCAACAATTCCACTTCATGATGCACCTGATGCTTCTGCCGTTGATAATAAGTCACCGCGGAATGCAGGTGTCTGCGGGCATATTCCGATAACTGCTCCAGATCGCCGGGTTCAAACAAACCTGCAAAGGTCGCCAGCATATCATTGGCACGCAGTATTCTTAACGCCCGCTCCCATTCCTGCGGTTGCCATTCAAGGGCTTGCCGGGGGGTCAGTAACCAGTCAAATAACGCTCTTGCTTCGGATTTCATACCAGCGTTTCCAAAAAATCGCCGATCTCATTGACGTTACTGTAACGAAGGGCAAAAAACTCAGCACCCTGCACCAGCTTAAACAGGGTCTCAAACCCCTGCTCACCGAGGGTACTGTAATTAAAACTGTTGCGCACAAGTTGCGCAAAACCCTGGGACTGATTTAGCGGCAGAATCTCAGTCCTGGCACCACCAACGTATTTGGGGCACGCCACGGCCACCACACTGGCCGGGCCAAAGTGATCAAACTCAGCCCGGGAATGTACCTGCACATGGGCAATGGCACCTTTTTGAGTGCCTTCGGTGGTACGGGAAAAAACGGCATTGGGAAACTGGCTGTGTACGACTTTAATTGACTGGTTTTTCAGCGAAGATGCCCTGTGTACCGCACTCACTGTCGCAGAATTCAAATCCACAATTGCCATCTCGTCGGAATACAGGTGCCACCCATTCAGCCCCAACAAGGTTGCCAGTGTGCTTTTCCCCGAGCCTTGAGCTGCAGGAAAGATAATTGCCTTGTCGTTCTTTACCAGCACTGAGGAGTGAATCAGTAACCGGGTATGGTCATAGGAAGCCACACACCAGTTCATTCCCCATTCAATGGAAGGCAGACATTTGTCCTTGGCAATAGGGTTAAAAATGCGCTGATTGTCGACATTCAGTACCCTTTGCGGGCGAACCAGTGTTCGAAGCCAGGAGGTTGATGTGAAATCAAGCTGAAAATCCACCGGTTTTTCAGGGGAGAGATTCACACTGTCGCCATACATGCGGCTCAGTTCTGAGTAGCAATATTCCGGAGCTCCGGATACGCGAAACCGGTAATGCCCGGTATCAATGATCACGGCTGCCTCCGTCTACCAGACCCAAATCAACAAGGTCTGACAAAAAACCGTGGGCATCCTGATTTTGCCCGCACTGTGACTGCAACCAGTTCCAGTCGACCTCACCTGAAACCGGGTCGGCCTTGAGTTGTTCAACAAAAGGGTTCTGAATAAACTGGGTAGTAAAAGTATTGCGGTTAAAAACAACAATACCGGAGCGATCCGGCATTGTTTTAATCACGATGTGCGAGTACAACAAATTACTTACCTCATGTCAGATTAACGAATAATCTAACAAAGACGCACGTTGGCGCAACGTTTAATTACCGTGTCTGGTTCGGGTTGGCACTGCCCGATGATGGCTGACAACTTAACGGCGCGCTTGCCAGTTCTGTGAGTGAACCTTTAGGTGAGCTTTCATACTTGTAAGTACCGGTCAGGTAGCTTTCCATGGTTAACCCTTCAAACGAGCCGGTTGGGTACCCGTAAGAACCATCACTGCTGCGGGTGCCCATATTCACACACATGCCCGCCCAAACCGCGTTCATCAGTTCATCCAGCGTTGGATACAACAATGTATCCCAGGTTGCCAGGCCGAAATAGCAGTTCAGATAAAGTGCAGACAAATCCATCTTGGAATTGCCGGTATCGTCCTTACTGAAAACTTCCGCAATATTGAATTGCAGTTTGGGGATGATTCCTCCATCGCCCAGTGTAAGTGTTGTCGCAGCGAAAAACGCCTGCAATTGATCATAATAATGATCATAAACGCAGTCGTTGGCCGGCCACGGAACCGTGAACAGCTTGGTCAGCTTATCGCTTTGCAATCCGCCGTTCGTATCCCTTCCCCCAGATCCATTTACAAATTTCTGCCAGGAGCCAGGAGACCAGCCACCACAAATATCCGGCAGGGAACAGGTTAACGAAATAACCCGGGATCCACCGGAAATCCCCGACGCATTGCATGCGCCCCAAACGGATTGAGCGGGCAGGCTGGAAACAACTGTCCCAACAGCTACCTTTTTGACAAACGATCGACGTCCATTTTCAAACTTTGACTGGCTCATGATACACCCTATGAACTATATGCTGCCCTTAACTTAGCAATAATCAGGCCTCAAATTCAAGTTATTGATTTTAATCGAATATATAAAAAACCATACTGTCCGGAATTTAGGAATGTTAAAAAAGCTGACACCCTACCCGGCGTTTGCTTTATTCATTAGTGCCCGTAAATGCTTCACGGGTACGGCATAACTAATCCCGCTGGGGCTGGATAGTGCACTCTCTTTTGCGTCACGAACGATGACTTTGTTCATAACCCCAATCACTTCGCCACTTGAAGGTAAATACACCGGGCTACCTGAATTTCCCGGATAGGCTGTGGCATCCAACTGGTAGATTCGTTGCGATTGCCCTAACCGCTTCATCATAGTTGCAGTAAGTTGATCAGTATTGTAAACCGGTATGGCATCCGGGGTAACAGCGGCAACCATACCTTTATGAGTCGCTGGATACAGGCCAAGAACCGAGCCCAGCGGAAAGCCGGTAAAAGCGATGTCACTTCCGGGTTTGAGCATTTCATCGTCTACCAGCCTGAGCGGTGACAGTTTGATGGGCAGTTTTAGCAGGGCCAAGTCGTGTACAGGATCTATTTCACTTATTTCCACAGGGTGCTGTAAAACATGATCTCCTGTACCAGTAAGTACAACGTAATACTGCACGACTTGTGGATCCAGCAACTGATCAACAACATGATAATTTGTGGCAACCCAGGTACCGTCTCCGACTACAAATCCGGTACCGAGAACCTTTGGCGCACTGTGATCCAGGGGCGAGTGAAAACCGATAGCAACGACACTCTCAGTGACCTTCTCAACCGTATCAACCATGCCGGCCTGTGAGGGAAATGACGCTAAAAAGCAGGTAAAAAACGCGAAGTATAAGTTAAATGTGGCAGAAATTCGGGTACTTACAACTTTCATATTTCACCTTGTTCTGTTAGCTTGAACGCTCCTTATCGGCTCCATAGTAGCACGTAAACTCGAAAAGGAATGGTTTTCAGGTGGATTTTCTAAAAGCTCTGGCGGTATTTTTTATCTCCCCGTTCAATGTCGCTGTGTTTCTCACTGCCGCCGGATTTATTGCACAACGCACAGAGCGAACTCGTGCAGCAAAACGGTGCTGGCTGGCCGCTTCGGTTATTGTGCTGATATTCTCACAGCGTTATGTAAGTGATGTTCTGCTATACCCGCTGGAACATATGCCAACTCTGAATAAAGCGGATAACATCAAACCCGAGCTTATTTTTACCCCAGGCTGTTACTTTAATACCGAGGGTGATGTCAGCACTATTTCCCGCTGGAGCGAATGCTCCTTACAAAGACTGGTTCAGGCATCAATACTTGCCCGCCGCCATGACGTCCCCGTTATCGTAACCGGGGGGCATTTTCTTGCAGACCGTGACGTTTCCTACGCACACCAGGCTGAAACATTTTTACTTGAGCTGGGGATGAACGAAAATAAAATTAAAACGGTAGGTAAGGGCACCACCACCCAAACTGAAATCGATGCCATCGGCCCCCTCATCAAAAACAAATCCGTTATGGTGGTTTCCTCAGCAACCCATGCAACCCGGCTTAAAATGATGATGGTGAAGGAGGTCAGGGAGTATTACTTCTATCCGGTGGATTTTCACAGTAGTGGTAAACTAAAACCTTATATATCATTACCTTCAATTGATGCACTAGAAAGTAGCCGTAGCGCCCTTTATGAATATGTGGCTATACTCAAGGCTATCGTGCTTAGCTAACTATGCCAGCGATTGGTTAAACGTCAGGACACACCAAGGACAATGAAAGCAGTACCCTCAAACGCCACAGGAATGTTGCAGGATGCAAATGACAACCGCTGGCTTGATCAGTTAACCCGGCTAATTGGTAAGCGCTCAAAACTCGGAAAATTGTTGGATGGCTACAGGCAACTGAAAGAAGCCAACGACATTTGCAGCCATTTCTCCCGCTATTTGCAGCCGCTGATTGCCAGCAATGAGGACCTGAAAAGTCAGGTCTTTCAGATCCGGCACAATGTCTACTGCAATGAATTGGGCTTTGAACCCATCAGGGAAAACGGAGAAGAAACCGACGAATTCGATCGTTACGCCAAATATTGCCTGATAGAACATCTCAATACCCAACAGTACGCGGGCACCGTACGCATCGTTACGCCACAAAAAAGCGATGACAAGCTTCCAATTGAAAAATACTGTCTCGATTCAATTACTAATGCGTCTTTAAATCCAACCAATTTTGCCCGCCAGGATATTTGTGAAGTCTCACGTCTGGCGGTACCGAATGTGTTCCGCCGACGTCAGATGGACCGGTTTGCCGGTGCCGCAACCGGGGCGATAAACTATAGCACCTACTCTGAAACCGAATTGCGCTGTTTCCCGTTTATCGCCGTAGGGCTTTACTTCTCAGCTGCAGCACTGGCCATGCATGAAAACATCAAGCATGCATACGTCATGATGGAACCCAGACTGGCACGAAGCATGGGGTTTGTCGGGATCCGGTTTGAACAAATAGGTCCGGTAGTGGACTATCATGGCAAGCGTGCGCCCTATTACATTAACCAGAAATTACTGTATAAAAGCCTGACACCCGGATTCAGAGTCATGCTGGAGCACATTCAAAAGTCGATAGAATTGTCGGCCCGCAACCAATAGAGCAGTACCAAATCACCGTTATGTTCAATTACGAAGATGCATTTTCCCGCAACATTGGCTGGTTGACCGCCAAAGAGCAGCAGATCCTCAGAAACAAAAAGGTAGCCATCGCCGGTGCCGGAGGTGTGGGTTTTGAGCATGCGGTCACTCTGGCACGATTGGGGATCAGTCGCTTTGCCATTGCCGACTTTGACGAATTTGAAGTTCACAATATGAACCGCCAGGCCGGCGCTTTCATGTCTACGGTGGAGCAGCCCAAAAACTCGGTACTGGCCCGCACTCTGCGTGACATTAATCCCGAATGCGAAATAAGTGAGTTTCCACTGGGTATCCATGCCGACAACCTGGATGACTTTTTGCGCAACGCTGACCTGTTCATTGATGGTCTGGATTTTTTTACTATTGATATCCGCGAACGGGTATTTACCCGCTGCCATGAAAAAGGCATTCCCGCACTCACCGCAGCCCCACTCGGAATGGGTGTGTCTCTGCTTACCTTTATGCCGGGCAAGATGTCGTTTAATGATTACTTCGACATGAGCGAAGTTTCCTCGCTGGAAGAAAAATGCATCAAATTTCTGGTCGGGCTGTCGCCATTTATGCTTCAGCGCCCTTATCTGGTTGACCCAACAGCCGCCAATTTCCGGGAGCACCGAGGCCCGTCCACCCCAATGGCAGTGAAACTTTGCGCCGGTGTAACCGCCACAAACGCTCTCAAAATTCTGTTGAAGCGCGGCAAAGTGCCAGCGGCGCCCCACGGCCTTCATTTCGATGCCTACCGAAATAAATTCAAACGCTCGTATCTGCCGTTCGGCAACCGTGGGCCACTGCAAAAGCTCAAGTACCGGATAGCCAAATCTATCGTTCTCAAAGACTGAAGATGTTGTCAGACTTTTTTACAGACCGGATCCATGTCAATCGAGCAAGCTTAGATAAACCATTGAAATTAAATGAGTTTTAAAAGTTGGCAAGATACCTGCTTTACTGATTGCGAATTGCCCAATTTTGTTTCATGGAGAATAGAAATGAAGAAGTTACTGCTTACACTTGCTTTGAGCTCTGCACTGTCTGCCGGCGCTATGGCAAGCCCAATTACACTTGACCCAACTATGGATGGCGACCTTTCTGACGCAATCGTGTTTGATGAGTTGGACTTCCTGCAAATGTACCCGTCATCGTACTACGTTGACTCCACCCAGGACGGCTTTGTTAACAACGGCGAATTCGTTTTCGACTTCGGCAACAACGTTAATCTGGGAGCCTACTATCTGAACAATACTCAGATTGGTGGTTCAACGTTCTCTGGCAGCTACTCTTTGGTTGCCGATTACCTGTTGGTTGGTACTGCAGTAGCAACTACTCAATCAGAAGTTGCACTTGCAACCATGGCTGCAAACGTTGGTTTGTCAGTTGAAGATTACGTTGTTGCAGTAAACACAGCGACTATGGGCTGTACTGTTACCGACATCTTCACAGCCCCTGTGTGTGCCACAATCGCAGAAGCGATGAGCAACGATGGCATCATCGACGGTGACTCTGACGAAATTCTTTACGCCAATATCACTGATGGTCTTTTCAACCTGTTTTTGACCGACGATATGGGTAACCGCCTGGCTCTGGCTGGGTCATTTGATGTTAGCGGCCTGGACAGCGAAACCAGCGGCGGTTTGTTCACTCTGAACATTCTGGGCGAAACCATCCAGGCAGCGGAAGACCTGCTGTATGACCAGTACGGTAACTCTTTTGCAGACCTGGTTGCTGACCCTGACGCAACTAACCCAACCATTCGCGTTGATACCAACATCGACCAAAGTGTTGGCAGCTACAGCGAAGTCCCTGGATCATTGCAGAGCGTAACTGTTGGTGACACCAACCTGGCAGGTAACGGTGATGCAGGTCAGCTGTACTACTACACCAAAGACGATTACAACGCTTGGGACATCACTGCAGAAGCCAACGGCGCTGGTTGTTCACTGCCTGATACTGACATCCCATTCGGTGGCTGCTCAGGCCTGATTGGTGACCCATCTGCCGCTGACGACAAATGGGACGAACTGAAGCAACTGATCCGTGACGCCGCAGGCTGTGCCGGCCCGAACGCAAGCTGTGAGTTCGACCTGCTGGCACGCCAAACCGAAACCGACGCCAGTGCTTCCATCGAAGCCAGCTCTCCGGGTTCTCTGCTGCTGTCTGGTCTGGCTCTGCTGGCTCTGGGTCTAAGACGCAGATTTGCATAGTCTTTTACCAGCACATTTGTTAAGTTAGGAGCCGAAGTCGGCTCCTTTTTTTTAGGTTGTAGTCATGTATCGAATTTGCAGTACCCTGTTGTTAACCTCCTGCCTTGTCGCCTGTGGTGGCCAGAGCAACGAAGAAAAACTGTCATCGGCCCAACAAAAGCTGATAGATGCTCCCTCCGAATCCATTATCCTTGCCAAAAACGTTCTTGCAGAACAACCCGATAATATTGAAGCGCGGCTTTTGCTGGCTCAGGCTGAGCTCCGTATTGGTAGTTTCGCCTCCGCACGCAAAAACTTTGATGATGTCTATGCGGTTGCAAAAAGCCAGTCAGCGCTTGAAGGTATGCTAATAACGGCAACGTTGCTGGAAGAATTCAATTCAGCACTTGAACTGCTGGACCAAACTCATGGGCCGCTTACTGATCAGGCCGCCGCGTTTGCCATTAACGCAGCCCTGAACCTTGACCGGGCCGAGAAGGCCGACAAACTTGCCTCCACTCTTTCAGATTTGAACAGCAGCTACGCCGCCTTAGGTTTAGCGTTCAATGCCGTAGCACAAAATGACGTTCAACGGGCGCAGAGGTTGGCCAGCCAGGCCATCGCGCTGGATAAAAACAATGCGGATGCCCATCTTCTAAATGCCATGCTTACAGAGCGCCAGGGCAATTTTCCCGCGGCATACGACGCTTACGAGTCATACCGGCTGCTGCGTCCAAGAGACAACCGCTCGCTGGTATTGCTGACCCGTTCTGCTTTACTGTCAAACAATCTGGAAAAAGCTGAAAAGTATGCCTCCGAAATACTGGGAGTATACAAAACACACCCGCTGGCAAATTACGCCAAAGCAGTATTCCACTACCAGAATCAGCAGTTGGAACAGGTTAGTGAATATTCCCAGTACGTAGTGAACGACCCCCGACTGGGTGAGTCAGCACGGGTATTGTCCGCTGCCGCTTCTTTTCGTTTAGGCAACT
Source organism: Alteromonas aestuariivivens (assembly GCF_003367475.1). GTDB lineage: Bacteria > Pseudomonadota > Gammaproteobacteria > Enterobacterales > Alteromonadaceae > Alteromonas > Alteromonas aestuariivivens. The sequence goes on along the minus strand of NZ_QRHA01000001.1, from coordinate 425,056 downwards.
ATGAATCTGCACTGCAAAGTCTGCAGCCTTTGGTGGGCAAACTGTCACGCAATGAAGCAGGTAACAATCTGCTATTGGCGCTGGCAGCCAAACTTAAAGACACTGCACTGCTTGAGAAGATGACTCAGCAGGTATTTCAGAGCAGTGAAAAACTGTCTGATGAAGAAATTCTGAGCGCTACCTCGGTCAAATTTGCTACCAGCGGCGAAACCGAGCTTTCCGGGCAGTTTTTAAAAGAGTTGGCGTTGTCCAACCCCTCCTCTGCGTACACCCACCTATCCCAGGGAATATTGGCAAAACTGGAGAACAACCAGTCCAGTGCGCTTGATTCCCTTGAAAGAGCCTATCAGGCTGATTCAGAAAACCCGCAAATCGCGGTGCTTTACATCCAGTCACTGCTGCAGGCAAAGCAATTTGACAAAGCAGACGAAGTCATTAAAGGTGCCACGCTGTCTTCACCGGCTTTCAAGAGCAACCTCAGAATGCTCAGCGCCATCGGCAAAGGCAGTAATGCCGAAGCCCGCCAACTGGGGCTGGAAGCACTGAAACACAATAATGCCAACCCATTGTCCATTACTCTGCTGGTAAACGCGTCCGAATCACAAGCTGACATTGAGCAGGCGAAAAAGGCGCTTCAGGGCAAAGAAGATCTGCTTACCATGCTGGTTGGCCAGTTGATCCTTCAGAATAAATTTGAACTCGGTGCATCGCAAATACTGAATGAAAACACATTCAGCCCTGAGCACAGCGCCGGGCTGGTAAGTTACCTGTCACAACAGGAAATGCACAAGGAACTGGTAGGTTTCGTTGATGGGCAGGCAGTTCTGCTCAAGCTTCCCGAACAACAAAAGGGCGAGTACCTGCATGCCCTGGTTGCAACAGGCGAAGTTGACCGCTTCGAAACTACCGCATTGCGCCTGATTGGCAGTGAACCAGTCTCCGGTAGTGCGTTTAAGATGCTCGAACGCTACTACAAAGGCTCTGGCGACAGTGAAAAACTGACCAACCTGTTTGCAGGCGTACCGGAAGCCTCGTACTCCTTACAGCAAAAGGAAACCCTGGTTTTAAGCGCTTTGCAGAACAAAAACATTAACGAAGCACAACGCTTGCTCAGCCTGATAGACGGCGAAGCCCATCCGGATGCCGTTACCGGTCTGCAGGGTGCCATCGCTGCTTCCTCCGGAGACTATAAGGCGGCTGCCAGCCATTACATCCAGGCCTATCGGCTTAACCCAACCACGCGATATGCGGTTAACAGCATCGACAGCCTGCTCAAAAGCTCTCAGCCCAGGGCAGCCATCAACCTCGCGAAAAGTCATGTGGAAGCTAACCCCAGTGATGATACGGTGAAAATGATGCTGGCCACGCTGGTCACCGGAACAGAGCCTGAATCCGCCATGAGCCTGTATGCCAGTGTGGATCAATCCCTTATGGCCAGAAATCCGGTTTCACTGAACAACTATGCCTACCTGCTGGCCAACAAAGGTGAACTGGAACAGGCGCGGGTTTACATTGAACAGGCTCTGAAACTGGCGCCAGACAACGCCAATATCATGGACACCAAGTCCATGATTGACGAACTGTCAGCCAAGCAAGGGTAACTCATAACGAAATGAGCTCCATCTCCGCTCATTATGCTCCAGCCATCGCTCCTGAGGATTACTCTCAGGCGATGGCTGAGTTATCTGAACGCTACGCGCCACCTTCCCCTTTTCTTACCCGGCACTGGTTTGAATGCTGGCTGAATTCGCTTGATCACTGCGTTGATATGGTGCGCTTTTTTCAAAATCAGACACTGGTTGGCGTGGCATTGTTTTCAGTTAAACGCCGGGGGCCGGGCTGGCTGCCTCTTGCCCGCGCACACCTTAATCAGGCCGGTAACATTCCCTGCGATCAGGTTTGGATTGAACATAACCGCATTCAGTGTGCCGAAGAATACCAGAAGGGCTGTTTTCAGGCTCTGATGGAGCTGATATTCCAGCACTTATACGTCGCTGAACTTCAGGTATCAATGACAGATTGTTATTCCGAATGGCTGGCTACCCTCCCCACAGGGCTGCATGAGCACCAGACTGTGCAGGCGCGAATCGCCCGACTGCCCGCCAATGGCGACATCATTGCGACACTTTCCCGCAATACCCGCCCCCGGGTTCGCAAAGCGTTTAAAGAACTGGAGATGGCCTTTGGCACCATCCACGTCTCAGCAGCAAAGTCTTCAGAGGAAAAACTGGCCTGGCTGAACGAATTGGGCCACTGGCACCGGGCCAGATGGCAGGCCACAGCGGAAGGCAGCGGATTCTCGAACCCCCATTTTATCAGGCATCATAAAGGGTTACTGCATTCCGCCCCTGAACTGACGGATGTAGTTCGGGTTGCAGCCGGCGAAGTCACAATTGGCTTCAGCTACAATCTGCTGATGGGCAGCCAGGTGTATTTCTATTGCTGTGGGATAAACTACGCTATAGCCACCAGACACATCAAACCCGGTTACGTCCTGCATTGTGCGATAATGGAACACTACGCCCGCCAGGGGTTTGAAAACTACGACTTTCTGGCCGGAGACAGCCAGTACAAACGCTCACTGGCTACAGCTCACTACAGCATGCACAGTGTTACCATATACGCCCCAAACTGGCGTGGTAAGCTGCTTCAGGCCCTTGTGAAATTGAAACGGCTAATATCAGGCTAACGCTTCACGCTGGCTTGTGACGTTTTTGTTTCGCCTCGCATTTTAATAACTTTGGCCGGATTTCCACCCACTATGGCACCCTCCGGCACGTCGTTAACCACTACCGCCCCCGCCGCCACCACGCTGCCGGCACCAACGTTTGCCATGACCAGCGCGCCATTGCCCAGCCAACAATTTTCACCAATGGAAATCTTGCTGAAAACACCGCCCTGATCTTTGATAGGGGTATCCGGATCATCAAAGTTATGCTGCCCTTTTCCGCTCATAATGTGCACGCCACTGCCTACCAGGGTGTTGCGTCCAATCGAGCATTTGCCAATATTGCATTGTGGGCCGATATAACAGCCTTCGGCAATCTCTGTGTCCTGCTGTGAAAACAGGGTAAGAAAGGAAATCACCGCATTCGGTGCACAGTGGGTCAGCGTAAAACGGTAAAATCCGGCCCGCAGATAGGTGCCGCATTTTCCGGGCAACAGCGAAAGCAACTGGCTGAAACCAGCCAGCAGCGAGTCTTTGTTTACAACCAGCGCCAACAGCCGAAAGGAAAGCCACAAAGGTGCCGTTGCAACCGCACAAAGGGTAAACAAAATCTGTTTCAAGCCGTTTTTCATAGCTCAGCCAACGCCTCTTCCAATGGTCGCAACTGCTGTTCCCAGCTGTAAGTCTCTGTCAGTTGTTGTAATGCACACTGTGCCATTTCAAGTGACTGGGTGCGGTTCTCGCAGCTTTTAATGCAGGCCTCGGCAAACCCGTCAGCATCGTCCACAATGGTCATACAGTCTGAATGGGCGAACCCAATTCCTTCTGCGCCCATTGAAGTTGTCACAATGGGCACACCGCAGGCCGCGGCCTGCAAGACCTTGTTCTGCACACCCCGGGCAATGCGGAACGGAGCCACAAAAACGGTCGCGTTGTGAAAATAAGGCAGAATATCGTCGACAAAACCGGTGACCTGAATACTGGGGTCCTGTGCCAGCGCCTTAACTTCATTACCAGGGTTCATTCCGGCAATGGTAAATACAGCGCCAGGCAAAGCCGCCTTCACCGACGGCCAGCACGCCTGAACGAACCACACAACCGCATCCACATTTGGTTTGTAATCCATGACACCGGTGAACAAAAAATGGGGCCTGGTGTGATCAGGCGCTTTTTCAGGCGGGTAAAAGTCGTCGAAAGCCATGCCGTTGCCTAACACCTGAACCGGTTTGGCGTGTGAAACCTTGGAATGGAACAATGATACTTCGTCCTGAGCAATCAGAAATGTGGCCGCGAAAGATTGGTTGGCCCGCTGTTCCAGCCAGCGTATTCCGCTGGATTCACGTTGATATACCCAGGTCAGCGGCCAGTTGGCACGCTCGGCGTACTGGCGCCATTTATCCGAGTCTACATCCATAAAATCCAGCAGGACTTTGGCGCAATTCGGATTGGGAGTGGCGTTAAACACATAAAAACCGAGGCTGGATGCGGTTAACAGCATGACATCCACACTGGAATCCGCCAATAACCTCGCTACGTGCTTCTGCATTGCCGAAGTGTAAAACGCTCCGACACTCAAAGGCTGGTTATGCAACAAGGCCCACAGATAGCGTTTCCACCTTGCTGAAAGACGTTCAGTCACAACCCTGACATTCAACTGTTGTGCCAGCGCCCGGGCGTCCTCCTGATCCTGCGCAGATTCAGTAAGTGAGTACACCTCAACCTGATGGCCCAATTCCACCAACCGCCTAATCTGATGGTAACTTCGCAGTTTCTCGCCTTTATTTGGCGGATAGGGCACCCGCTGTGCCAACACACAAATTTTCAAACAGCCACCACTTTCACTTCTTAGTGCGTAAATTCTGAATCCCGCCAGCATGTTACGACGACTTTCAGACCAGGTCAAAAGTCTCGCACCGTTGCAGGACGGGCATCGGCGCGGATCAACAATTGGCAATTCACACAAACTCAGATAAAGTAACCTGGTTGTAATCAGTTCACGGAAGAAGTATTCAGCCCCCATGACGACGCCAGTATTTTCAGTTGTAAATTCGTCATCCTGCGACACCGTAAATGGGCGATTCCGGACCGGCATACCCTGCCCCAAGGGTTTATGGCAGGCAACTGATGCACTCCAACTCAGCACAACCGCAGGCCCTTTGGTCGACGCCTGCTGCAGCGTAACCGGATTGTGGCAGGATGGCTCGGTACGATGGCTTGATATCGAAGGCACCCTATCAGTTGGTGCCAACGCCCAAGAAGAAATTTTCATCTCTGAAGCGAAACCACAGCTAACGCCTTTGATCTGCCCGGTCACGCAATCTGACAGCAGTTGGGAAATTAAACTCGACAGCGGCGATTGCATCAGCATTGACCCGAACAGTTTTTTACGCCTGGAAGTTTCAGCTGGCATCCGGCTTGATAGCGAGCTAACCACACAAGCAGGGTTGGCCGAAGTCAGGCTGATTTCCAGCCAATATGAAACCCGTCAAAACGGCCATCGCACGGTAGCGGTAAAACTGTTTCAGCAGGCCAGTGCGATTACCGGTGGCAAACCCGTGTTGCTGCAAGCGGAAATTACCATCATGCTGTCCACCGGCGACCTGTTCGCTACTGTAACAGTGAGTAACCCCAGTGCAGCAGCCCATCCTGATGGCAAGTGGGATTTGGGCGACCCTAATTCCATACTGATCGAGCAATGGAGCCTGAGCGCTGAGGCTCCCGCACTGGCGATATCGCTGGACACAAGCGAAACACCGATAAAGTTGGAAGCTGACACCGACTATTGCCTCTATCAGGCTTCCAGCGGATACGACAACTGGCAGAGCCCTGCACATGTTGATAAAAGTAACCAGGTTTCGCTGCCGTTTCGCGGCTTTCGCTGGCACATCAACAACCAGCTACAAAGGTGCAAAGACCACTGCCAGCCAGCAGTTACACTCATCAGCAACAGGCATAGCCCGGTACTCAGCGTTGACCAGTTCTGGCAAAATTTCCCGGCATCTGTGAGCGGTAACGGCCAGAAAATGCAAATCAGCCTGTTAGGGTCACGGCAAGCTCCGCTAACCGAATTGCAGCCCGGCGAACAGAAAACCCGCGATTTTTCACTTACTGGTCAATACCAGACTCCACTTAAAATCGTACTCAACCCACAGTGGACGGAACAATCCAAGGCCGTATGCTGGTTTCATGCGCAACAGCACTCAGCCCCCCTGCATGCTCTTATCCAGCAAGGTGTTAGCGGCGAACATAGCTTCTTCGCCAAGCGCCTGGACATTGACGAATTTGGCTGGCGACATTTTGGCGAGCTGTACGCCGACCACGAGAAAGCCCTGCAGCCTGACGAGACGTATTTTATTTCCCATTACAATAATCAGTATGACCCATTGTATGGGATGCTTTATCAGTACCTGCTAACCGGCAAGCGGCAATGGTTCACACTGGCCAACGATCTCGCCCGACATGTGGCCGATATAGACGTATACCATACCTGCCAGGACAAACCTGAATATTCCGGTGGCCTGTTCTGGCACACCGACCACTATGTGCAGGCCCATACTGCCACTCACCGCACCTATTCTGAGCATCAGCCAAAGGGCGTATATGACGACCATGCCGGCGGAGGCGGGCCGGGTGGGCAGCATTGCTACACCAATGGGTTGCTGTTGCATTATTATCTGACTGGATCGGCTACTTCTAAACAGGCTCTGCTCAGCATATGTGACTGGATTGAGCGTTACTACGAAGGGGACGGAACCCTGGTTGCTACCCTTATGGGGCTGAAAAACCGCCATGTACCCGGCCTCAGAAATATTTTGACCGGCGCCTATCCGCTCGACAGAGGAACCGGCAATTATCTCCAGGCACTAATGGACAGATACGCCCTGCTCGGCCAGCCCGGTGACCTTGCCAAATGCGCTCACATTATTTACAACACCATTCAGCCGGATGAAGACATTCAAAAGCGCCAGTTGGATAACATCGAAGCCAACTGGTTTTACACCGTTTTCCTGCAGGCCGTTTGCCGCTTTATCAGCATTAAAGAGCAAAACCAGCGGAATGATTCCAGCTACCGCTATGCTGTCGACGCCCTGTGCCATTACGCACGCTGGATGTCGGAAAACGAATACGCCTATCTCGACAAGCCGGACATTCTCGAATTTCCCAACCAGACCTGGAGCGGCCAGGATTTGAGGAAGATCTGCGTATTACGTTTTGCCAGCCATTATTTGCCCGAAGCAGAAGCCAGTAAGGCGGAAGCCAAGGCAAAGACCTTGCTTGAAACCGTTCAAAAGCGCCTGGGTGGATCCGGCGAATCCACTACCACCCGGGTACTGTGTTTAATGATGCAAAATTACGTTTGGATGGGCTATCAGCATACCCCTGCTCCAATGCCATTGAAGGACAGCTACCCTGAGGATGATGCCCTATACCGCCCAGCCCTCCGGCAGGTGCTGGCCCGCACCCTCCGGAATTTTTCCCTGCACCATGAGCGCCGGCAATTGAGCAGGCGCTTTCCACAACTTCCGGCCTGGGTGGGCAAATCATGAAAAAATTAATCAGTTTCGTCATCCCCCACAAAGGCCGCGAAGCAATGCTGCTACAAACGTTGCACAGTATTGCCGCCCAAGCTTTCGACCTTGAAAAAATGGAGGTCATTGTGGTGAGCCAGAACAGCGAAATCTCCGACGAACTGGCGCAGCTAAAACAGCAACTGGCATTAACTGTAGTGTTCAATGAGCCGGACCATACCATCTCCCACTCCCGCAATTTGGGTGCCCGCCAGGCTCAGGGCGAATATCTGGCGTTTCTGGACGCCGACGTGGCACTGTCTGCAAACTGGAGCGAAACCATGCTCGGCGTTGTCAGCCGGGATGATGATATTGTGCTTGTCAGCGCCATGCAGGTGAACGGACCTGATGCGCCCTCACTGGAGCGAATTCGCACCGCATTGAGTAACGCAGAACTGGATACTGAAGTGGCCTTTTTACCCGGCCGTAACCTGTTTTTACACCGCGACACCTTTTGGAAGGTCGGCGGCTTTCCTGAGCACCTGCTCACCTGCGAAGATTACTATTTTACCGACAGGGTCAATCAGCTCGGTAACCTGTTTTATACCTCAAAGGCCAGCTACGTTCATCTTGGTGAAGACAAAGCCTTCATTCCGATGTTCAGGAAAGAGATCTGGCGCGGCCAGTCCAATCTTAAATCCTTGTCTGGCCGACGCATCCCATTGCGCGAATGGCCGAGCTTTGTCGTGCCCATCGCGGTATTAAGCTGTTGGCTGCTGGCGATTATTTGCCTGGTGATTTCTGAGCCCGGCTTCGCTACACTGGCATTCGTTGGTGGGATTTTGCCCGTTATTGTCTATGCCTTGCGATTAACCCGTCTGGCCAGAGGCGACGTTGGCTGGCCCCAGTGTATCAGCTTTTATTTGTTGTATTTCCCTGCCCGGGCAATTGGAACTGTGGCAGGGATCAGGCAAAACATTGGCACCAATTCACATAAGTAGGGATCATGAAAGTTTTACAGTTTATATGTTCAACTGGTTTTTATGGTGCGGAACGCTGGGTACTGGCGCTGTCCAAACATTTACCGGATTCGGTAACCAGCGAACTTGTCGTTACCCAGGAGCCCGGCACGGAAGAGCTGGAACTGGTAAAACAGTTTGCCCCCATTGGCACTACCCACCGTCTGGCAATGCAAAACCGCTTTGATGTTGGTGCCGTTGGGAAACTGGCTGCACTGATAAAAGAGCGGCAAATCGATGTGCTGCATACCCATGGTTACAAATCGGACATCATTGGGGTCATGGCAGCCAGAAAAGCTGGGATCCCCTGTGTGGTCACTCCCCACGGTTTTGAAAACGCCGCAGATATCAAACTTCGTGCCTTTATCTGGCTGGGCTGTCTGGCCATGAAGTACGCCGCCAAAGTGGTGCCTTTGTCCCGCCAGTTAATGGAAGACGTCAAAAAATTCAACATCCCTGCCAGTAAACTGGCCTACATACAGAATGGTGTCGATCTCTCCGAAGTGGAAGCGGTGCGGTTGACCAAACAGCCCAAACCCGATGAGCAGGTTAAAACCATTGGTTTTGTTGGCCAGATGATCAGCCGCAAAAACATTCACGCCATTCTGGACTGCTTTGATACTCTTTATCGCAAACGTCAGGATATCCGCCTGGTGCTGCTTGGCGACGGTGATGCGCGCCCCGCACTGGAAGAATACTGCACCACACTTAACAGCAGTGCGGCGATTGAATTTCTGGGGTTCCGTAATGATCGCCTCGCTTTATTGCGGGATTTTGACCTGTTCGTAATGACCTCCACCCTGGAAGGCATTCCGCGCTGCCTGATGGAGGCCTGCGCAATGGAGATCCCGGTTTCAGCCTACAACATTGCAGGCGTTGATCAGCTGATCACCAACAAAGAATCCGGGTTACTCGCCACCCTGCATGACCAGGAGCAATTGCAGAAAGACTGGGAATGTCTGCTGGATCAGCCCAAATACGCTGCGCAACTGGCCACCAACGCCAGAACGTTTGTTGAAACCCATTTTTCGGCTCAGCGTATGGCAAACGAATATTACGAATTGTTCCGCGAGCTGGCAGAAGAGCAAGTTGATGCCTAAACCCGACGTATTGTTTGTCCTTACGGTAGACACCGAAGAAGAATGGCAGTGGAACGAGGCTTTTCCGCGCGACAACTGCTCGGTACAAAACGTACAGCAGTTGCCGGCATTTCAGCATCATTGCCGGAATCTGGGTATTCGCCCAACGTATTTTGTAGACTACGCCGTGGCTCAGGACCCTGAGGGAATGGCCCATCTGGGCGATTTTGTCAAAAACCGCGAAGCAGAAGTGGGTGCTCACCTTCATCCATGGTGCAACCCTCCGTATTTTGGGGAAACCACTGAAGTCGAATCCCATGTCATCAACCTGCCCGAAGAACAGGTAATTCAGAAACTCGACAGCCTGACCCAAATCATCAGCCAGAACATCGGCGTCGCCCCGCGCTCTTTTCGCAGTGGTCGCTGGGGCATCAACGCCCGGACCCTGCAACTTCTGGCCGCTCGGGGCTTCCAGGTGGATTCCAGTGTGTATCCTTTTTACCGCAACGAGTTTTTCAGCTGTGAGGGTGCGCCAAACCGCCCCTACTGGCCCAGCACAACAGATGCACTGAGTGAAGGAAGCCAGCGTAATATCATGGAAATCCCTGTTACCGCGGGTTTCAATCACAAGCATTTTTCACGCGCAGCAGGCTTGCACAATACGTTGTCTTCTCCCGCGCTGGCTTGGACAAAACTGGTGGGGGTGCTGTGGCACACCCGACTGCTGCGCAAGCTTTATTTAAGCCCGGAACTTACCTCCGCGCAGGACATGAATACCCTTATCGACACCAGCCTGGCGAACCAAAGCCCGGTTATTCATATGTACCTGCACAGTTCCAGCCTGTTGGATGGTGCCACTGGCCTGCTGGATGTGCAGGATGCCTTCACACGCATCTGTAAGCGCATTGCTGCTTCGGTGGCTTACTTACAAACCCGCGCCAACGTGCGATTTTGCACCATATCAGAGGCCTCGGTACTGCTGCGCCAGTCTTCTGAGCATCCACCTCAACACCTCAGGGAGGCGGAAACAGCGTGAATAATCCGACTGATTTTTACTTAAAACCAGCAACGCCCACCGATTCTATAGCGTGGAACGCCTATGTAGCTGCAGATCCACTCGCAACGCCCTATCACAGGTTCGAGTGGCAACGGGCGGTCAATCAGGCTTACGGCCATCCCATTGCCGGTTTGATGGCGCTCAGCAAATCCACCAATGCGGTGGTTGGTGTGTTGCCGGCAATACAGATGAACATCCCGTTCGCAGGCAGAAAAATCTGCGCTCTGCCCTACTGTGATGCAGGTTACGGGCTGGCAGACAGCCCTGAAATACTGGCCGCTATGCGAAATGGGCTAATCGAATTCAATCAGCGCCAGTCCGGCAAGTATGTTGAAATCCGCGATGTCACCCAGACGCCGATGGACTCCGGCGCCATGCAGGGCCAGAAAGTGCGGATGCTGTTAACGCTGCCCGAAAGCAGTGAAGCCCTGCTGGCCTCCTTCAAATCCAAGCTACGCAGCCAGATTCGTAAAGCGGAGAAAAATGGCCTTACCGTCAGTCTGGGTACCCAAAGCGAGTTTATCGAGGCGTTTTATCAGGTTTACGCGCGCAATATGCGCGACCTGGGCTCGCCCGTGCACAAACAGGCCTGGTTTGAGCAAATTATCCGGCATTATGGTGACAACGCGCTGATCAGCGTGGTGTACAAGGGCGAACACCCAGCCGGCGCCGGACTGATCCTCAAAAATGGCAGTTCCGCCTGCATTCCCTGGGCATCCACCCTGCGTGAATACAACCCGCTGGCGCCCAATATGCTGTTGTACTGGTCGTTACTTGAGCATTGCGCCGATAACGGCATCAGGCTGTTTGATTTTGGCCGTTCAACCTATGAAGAAGGGACGTACCGGTTCAAAAAGCAGTGGGGAGCAGAACCGCAACTGCTGTTGTGGAAAAAATTTAACCACCAGGCACAACCACTGGCTGACTCGGGGCGCGAAAGCGGCAGCGGCTCACTCAGAGCAATGGTGGAAAATACATGGCGCAAATTACCCTTAGGCTTTACCATAAAAGCCGGCGCATTGATCAGGCCTTATATCAGTTTGTAGGAAGCAGTTAAGATGTGTGGCATAGCAGGATTCAGCCAATTTAACGGTTTGGAAGGAAATGAAGCAACGCTCGAAGCGATGGGTCAGGCCATTTACCATCGGGGGCCAGATGCCGGCGGGATTTATCTCGATGACCACATCGGCCTGTGCCACCGCCGTCTGAGCATACTCGACCTCTCAGAAGCCGGAAACCAGCCTATGTATTCGGCTGACGGCAATCTGGTTATTGTATTCAACGGCGAAATCTACAACTTTCTTGAGCTCAGAGCAGAACTGGAAGCCGAGGGCCACCAATTCAACAGCCACACCGATACCGAAGTCATTCTGGCACTGTATGCCCGGGAAGGTTCGAACTGCCTGGCAAAGCTCAATGGCATGTTTGCGTTTGCCATCTGGGACAAAACCACAAAACAGCTTTTTATCGCCCGGGATCGGCTGGGCAAGAAGCCTCTCTACTACTTCAGCCACAATGGCCGCTTTGCTTTTGCATCTGAAATCAAAGCCCTGCTCACATTAAATGATATTCCCCGCGACATTCGTCTGGATGCGGTATACGATTTTTTTGCCTACCAGTACGTGCCAGACCCCAAGAGCATTTTTAAGCATATCCATAAACTGCCACCCGCCCACTACCTGCAACTGGATGCCAGTGGCATGTCCATACACCAGTACTGGGACCTGAGTTTCGCCCACACTTCCCATCTCAGTGAAGCGGAGCACTGCGAACAACTTAAGGCGCTGCTTGAGAAAGTCACTCGGCAACGCATGGTGAGTGATGTGCCTCTGGGGGCTTTCCTGAGCGGCGGCGTCGACAGTTCCGGCGTGGTGGCCATGATGGCTGAAGCCAGCGGGCAAGCGGTCAAAACCTGCACCATTGGTTTTGACGATGAAAAATACAACGAAGCCGACTTCGCCCGCGAAATTGCGGAAAAATATCATACCGAGCACCACGAATTTACCGTACACCAAAACGTAGCCGAGCGGTTGGAACACATTGTCAGCTTTTTTGACGAACCCTTTGCAGACCCTTCTCTGGTACCCACGTTCTTTGTTTCAGAGCTGGCCCGCAAGGCCGTTACGGTCGCGCTGGCAGGCGATGGCGGCGACGAAATGTTCGCCGGTTACGAAAAATACACCACCGATGACATCGAGAATAAGCTACGCAACAAATTCCCTGAATCTGTCAGGAAGACGCTATTCCCCGGGCTAGCCACGCTGGCAGGAACAATTCCTGGTTCCATAGGTAAAAAGGCCAAATCCCTGCTGACCAGCCTGAGTCACGACCCGGCTATGGGCTTCTACATTACCAACAGCCAGATGACTGACGATATTTGGCAGAGCCTGGTGAAACCCGACATTGGTCAGCAACTGCAGGGCTACCACCCTAGCCAGCTCACTGTTGATTTCTACAACCAGGCGGATGGCCCGGACCATTTGAGCAAAATTCTGTACACCGACATCAAAACCTATTTGACCGGCGGAATTCTGGTAAAAGTGGACCGCACCAGCATGGCCAACTCGCTGGAAGTGCGCGCGCCGATCCTCGACTATCAGGTGGCTGAATTTGCCGCCAAACTTCCGGCAGAGCAAAAGTACAATCAGGGTGAAAAGAAATACCTGCTCAAGGAAGTTTTTAAGCCATTCATACCCGAATCCTTGCTGTACAGAAAGAAAATGGGCTTCTCAGTGCCGCTGGCAGAATGGTTCAGAAACGAACTGAAACAAACCGCAGAAAAGGCTCTGCTGAACTCTGAAGGCGGACTGACGGAAATCTTCAGCCAGTCGGCGATTGAAAAGCTCTGGAACCAGCATCAGTCCGCAAAACAGGACCACGGAGCCGTGCTCTGGAGCATGCTGATGTACCAGATGTGGTGGAACAAATATGCCGCGTAGCAAGGTACTCCACATCACCTACGACATGCGTATTGGCGGTACGGAAATGGTGATCAAAAACATCATCGAAGGCACTGACCCTTCAGAATTCGACATGTCGATATTTTGCATTGAAGCCCCTCTTGGGCCCTGGGGTAAAGAACTGCAGGAAAGCGGCATTGCAATCACAACCCATGAACGGCAACCGGGCTTTGATACCAGTTTGGTAAAAACTATCCGCAAGCACATCCTAGAAAACCAAATCGATGTGGTGCACTGCCACCAATACACCCCCTGGGTGTATGGAGCGCTCGCCGCGGCTTTTACCAAGGCAAAAGTGATATTCACCGAGCATGGGCGTTTTTATCCGGATTCGAGTTCCTGGAAGCGCAAACTGGTCAACCCGCTTCTGATGAAGTTCACCAACCAGGTAACCGCCATCTCCAAAGCTACCAAGGAAGCGTTAGTCGAGTTTGAATACATTCCCAGAGATAAAATCGAAGTTATCTACAACGGCATAAAGCCGCTGGAAGTGGATATGAGTAAGGTGCCCGAAACCAAAGAAGCTTTGGGGATCCCGAAAGACGCTAAAGTACTGGGCACCATCGCCCGCTTCGACCCAATTAAAAACCATGCAATGATGCTGGATGCATTTGCCCTGGTCCTCAAGGAATTCCCTGATACCTGGCTGGTAATGGTCGGGGATGGCGATGAAAGGCAAAACATTGAAGCAAAAATTGCCAGCCTCGGTATCGGCCACAGAGTTGTTCTCACCGGCTACCAGCCCAACCCTGCGGACCTTCAGGCGGCAATGGACATCTTTCTGCTTTCATCGCTGAGCGAGGGAACTTCTATGACATTGCTAGAGGCAATGTCGCTGGGCAAACCCTGCGTGGTTACCGACGCCGGAGGCAATGCTGAAATTATTAAGAATTCCGTAAACGGCTTTGTTACCGAAAACCAGAATGAACAGCCGTTTGCCGCTGCAATCAACCAAATCATTCATAGCAATAGCCTGAGTGCAGAAATGGGCAGCAAGGCTGAGCAGCGATTCTACAATAAATTTCCTGTGTCACAGATGTCACAAAAATACTGTTCTCTGTACAGTGCGCTGAACTGATATGCCGTTCAATATCCCAACAACCCAAGCAAACATTTGCCGCTGGTTTTCAACCCGGGAGCCCGCCGTTGGTTAAGCTGATCACCATCCTGGCCATGCTGGCCGCAATGCTTTCCCTGTTATCGCTGCCATGGCTCGCACCTGGGCTGTATGCCCTGTACTCCATTCTGCAGCCCCAGTTTGTCTGGTTCTGGTCATTCGAGGGCCTGCCAGCCTTCAAGTTTTTTGCCGGTCTTGTATTGCTTTCCTGGCTCATTCAGGCGTTTAAAAGCAACATTGATTTCAGCATCTATAAACTGCCGGTAAACAAAGCACTGATGTTGCTTGCGCTGATGGTAAATCTGTCTCACTGGTTTGCGCCCTACCCCGGAGGCATCCCCGCAGATCTTTTTCAGGAACTGTTCAATACCATCATTTTATTGTATTTCGCCTGCCTTCCATTGCTTACCAATGAGCGGGCACTCAAGTTTCTGGGTTTCAGCTTCTTATTAAGCGGCGCTTATTACGGCTTTGACGCCAACCTGGCTTATTTCACCGGAGACTGGAGCCATTTTCAGTCTGGAAGGCTTACCGGGCCATCAAAAGGCGCCTACAACGACAACAATAAATTTGCTGTTCTGTTTGTCGTCTGCGTTCCTTATGTCCTGCTGGGCTTTTTCCATTTTAAAAACATTGTGATAAAAGCGACCATGGTTTTGGCGCTGGGGTTGATCATGCACAGCATTCTTATGACTGGCTCCCGGGGCGCGCTGCTGGCACTGGGCGTGGCGGTGCTGCTGTGTGCGCGAACGGTAAAATCCAAATTTTTCACCTACTCGATTATCGCCGGGTTTCTGGTTGTCGTTATTTATCAGGGCGGCAATGTACTTAGCCGATCGCAAGAGATGGTGACAAATTCCAGCGCAAGTACCCAGGAACCCATAAACCCACGGATTGTCTCCTGGCTGGTCGGTAAAGATTTGATACTCAATCACCCCATTCTGGGTGTGGGTCTGCACCGCTTTAAAATTGCTTCGGACATTGAATATCCGGGCCGCTCTCCCCACGTTGCGCACAACACACTGATCACCTTTGCGGCAGGCAGCGGGATACTCAGCGGCATTCTGTATCTGTATATATTTGTGTGCGCGTTTCGAATGCACAGACACACACAAAACAGTTCCAAGGATGAAACAATTCGCTATTACTCCAATGCTGCATTTATCGGCATGGCTGGATATTTTGTCGGTGCATTATTTTTGGATATGTTGGTGTTTGAACCCTTTTATTATCTGCTTATGTGTTTGTGCATCTGCTATTTCAACACCATACGGCACAGCGCTGGTACAAGCCAGGAACCTCTGGCGGCAACCTGAATGAGCATGCAAACCACGCTTGGAATTAACCTTTGGGAACGGAGAGGCCTATGGTCGGCAAATACAATATAACCATGTTCGCCTACAACGAAGAAAAAAACATCGCGCGTTCAGTATCGAGCGTCTTTGCCAATGTTGACGCCTCTCTGGGTTACCTGACCGTTATTGCGAATGGTTGCAGTGACAATACCGTTACGGTTCTCAATGAGCTTAAACAAAAGCAGGGGCTTGAAAAACTGCGAATCGTCGACCTGGAACTGGGTGACAAGTGCAATGCCTGGAACCACTACACACATAACCTGGCAGATGACGCAGATGTGCATTTTTTTGTTGACGCAGACGTCTGCTTTTCACAAAACAGCTTTACACAACTTGCACAGACCCTGTTGCAAACACCGGATGAAACCGTTGCTGTTGCAGGCATGCCACTTTCCGGCAGAAATCTCGATTTCTACCGCGAGCTCATCGTTGAGCGCTCCTGCTTTTTCGGAAACCTGTATGGCTTGAAACGCCAGTTTCTTGAAAGAGTGAGGGAAGACAGCTTCAGACTGCCCATAGGTCTGAACTGGATTGATTCCTTTCTGACCAAAGCGGTGAATACGGACCTGAAATTCTTTAATTACAATCTGCCCAACCGGGTGACTTACAAAAATAACGTTGGCTACGAATTCGACAGCCTCTCGGTCTTCAAACTCAGCGACATTAACCTGTATATCAACCGGATTGCACGGTATGAACTGGGCAAAATTCAGGAAATCTACCTGGAGCAATTGAGTGTTCAGGATTGGCCCGCGGATATGTATGAAATCAATTGTAAAATTGAGCAAAATTTCGTTTCCGACACCGCACACCTAGGCAAAGTAAAACGGTACCTGGTCAGAAAGCGCCTTGCGAAGCTCCTCAAAAAAGCCAGGCCAAATACCGGGGTATTAAAGAGTGCGTCAGCACAAAACCGTTGAGGTACTCAGACCTGAGTACCTCAACAATCAAATAACAGAGTTAGTTTCAAGGTAGATATTTTTGTGCCGCAATTGAAGAAAGGTCTGCTGGCCAGTATTTTGTCCGTCGCCCAGTCGTTCATCGAAAAATCTGTGGGCCTGATAAGTACCCTCGTACTGGCCAGGGTGCTGGTGCCCGAGGATTTTGGTCTGGTTGCCATGGCCACGATATTCTTTGGTTTTGTATCCATACTGGGGCAGACCGGTGGCCAGCACTATCTGCTGCGGGCCAATGACATTAATGACGACATGCTCAACACCAGCTGGACCATCAACCTGGCCCTCAAAGCGTTAATCGCTGCGGTAACGGTAGTATCGGCCCCCCATGTCGCCGACTATTTTGGCGATGTACGCCTGACACAAATTCTGTATTTTTATGCATTTACCACCGTGGTCAGCGGGTTGGAAAATCCAGGCCTTAACCTGTTGCGCAGAGAGCAGCACTTGCTGCCCATTGTGATCAACAACCTGTGCGGTAAGGTTCTCGCGGTCGCCAGTGCCATATCAATTGCGTTGATTTTCGAAAGCTACTGGGCACTGGTCATCGGGCAGTTTATTTCCATTCTGACCAAGGTCACAGGCAGCTATTTTGTTCACTCCCACCGGCCAAGATTCTGCCTGACAAATATGCGGGAACAATTTGGCTTCTCGATCTGGTTAATAGCCCAGGCCTCTCTTGGATACGGACGTACTCAACTGGATACATTCCTGGTTGCGTCCGGCTTTTCGCAAAACCAGCTGGGGCAGTACAATGTAATGAAATACATTGCCTTCCTGCCCAATATCCTGGTGCTTGGCCCGGCCACTGAACCCCTTCTCCGGCAGTTGTCGTCCATTAAAGATTCAGCCGAACATTTCAGAACCAGCCTGAATGTTTCTACCTTCACCGCATTGCTAATTGCCATTCCGGTTGCCGTTTTCTGCTACACCAAAAGCGAACCGCTGGTGGAATTGTTACTTGGTAACCAGTGGGTAGAATATGCCTATCTGTTCTCACTGTTTTCCTTGCTCATTCCGGCTTTTGTTGCCTTCCATCAGGCCAACAGGCTGATGATCATATACGGTCATACCAAGTACATATTCATTTATGAAATCTTTGCCTTTACTGGCATTTATTCCACCTTGTATCTCGCCGGGCTGGACAACCTGGTTCTGTTTACCGGCATCCGAGTTTCGCTGGAAAATGTGTTCAGTTTCAGTTTATTGATTGTAACAGTCAGCGCTTACACCGGGCCTCGCAACCTGTTTCGCATGCTGCTGCTGTTTATTCCACTGATTTTATCCGCCCTGTTCAGCCTGGAGTTCATGGCTTTGCTGCCCGACATGCCGGATTCACCGGTGATTATAGAACTAATCCTGCATGGTGGGGCCTACGCGCTGGCATACGGTCTGTTTTCGATAACCTATGTTCTGATGCTGAAAAAACACATTGGTGAATTTTCAACCCTGTATAACTATGCGCAAAAAATAGCAGGTGCTCTGGGTAACAAGGCAAGCAACAAGAGGTTCAGTGATAACAGGATACAAGCGGGTAAACAACAGGGTTGAACAATGCCCGCCGCTGCATAAAGACAGGTTTGGTTACAGAATAAAACGCTCCCGCAAAAAGGGGCCGTTCTAACAGATACATAAGGTAGTTGGCGGTTTGATGAAAAACGTATTCTTCGCTCACAGTGTCAATGTTATTGGTGGTGCAGAACGTGTCACCCTCTCTGTTATGGAGGGCGTGAAAACTCACTATCGTTGCATCATGCTGGCTCCTGATGGTGGTGAACTGGGACTCAAAGCGCAGCAGTCCGGGGCCGTTTTTGAACCCGTTAGCTGCGGCCAGGCAGAAATTTTACATCCTGTCCGCACGTTACGGCAGTTCGCCCAATATGCGCGGCTGATACGCAAATATTCACCAGAAATTGTGCATACCGGTGACCTTCTGGCTTTCAGAAGTCTGCAACCCATTTGTAAACTGCTGAAAATTCCCATGGTTTGCCACGTGCATTTTCCCTACGACAAAGGCTTTATGAAATGGGCCTTTGACCGCACATCCCCGGTTGCCAGTTTCATATACTGCAGTGAAGAGCTCAAAAGCAACCTTAGCCCGTTTCTGTCCCAATTGGTTCCGGCGGCAAGGCACACGGTGATACATAACGGCATCAACACCGAGGATTTTTCGCCGGGCAAACCCCGTAGCGAAGACCAACCGCTAAACGTTGGTATTATTGGCAACCTGCAAAAACGCAAAGGCCATGAGGACTTTCTCAATATGGCCCGAATAATTGTCCAAAAGGGGTTGCAGGTGCGCTTTCATATCATTGGCGGTGACATTCTGGAACAACCCCGTGAACCACTGCTCAAAGCAATGGCGATAAAACTCAACATTGACCAGTATGTTGTTTTTCATGGCCAAGTAAGTGATGTGAGGTCGCTGTTGGCGGATCAGGACATTATTGTGTGCGCTTCCCATGAAGAGGCCTTTCCCATTACCATTCTAGAAGCCATGGCCTGCGCCAAAGCCATTGTCACCACCAACGTTAATGGCATTCCGGAGGCACTGAATAAGCACACTGGAATACTGGTTCCGCCTCATTCGCCCGCAGAGTTGGCCGAGGGCGTCATTACCCTTATCGAACAACCTGCCCTGCGTGCAAACATTGCACAAAATGCCCGCGAAAGAGTAGTTGAGAATTTTGATCAGTCGCTGTTTATCAAACAGATCCTTAATCTGTATGAATCCACACTTGTACCAGCAGGAATATGCCACGATGCCTGACCCTAAGCCCGTTTTCAGTATCATCATGCCCGCATACAATCGGGCATCACTAATCGAATCTGTCACCAGTGCGATTTTCAATCAAAGCTACAGCGACTTCGAGTTGATTGTGGTTGACGACGGCAGCACAGATAATACTCTTGAGATTCTGGACTCCATCAAAGACAAGCGGTTGCGGGTTATTGCCAAAGCTAACTCCCGCCAAACCCAATCCAGAAGGATTGCCTGTGAGCATGCCAAGGGGCAGTACCTGGCTTTTTGCGACAGCGATGATCTATGGCACCAGGATTACCTGCAGACTCTGTTAGACGTTTTCGAACACCAACAGGCAGAGTATGTATTTACCAATTACATTGTAACTGGTGAAGGTCGGCCGCGAATCGACACCAGTAAAGATCTCGTACAACAGTGGCTGGCAGACAACAGCAATCTAGTAAGCGATTCAGTATACCACTTTGATGACCTCTACCTGGCGTTGCTTGATTATCAGCCCATATTTACGTCCTGTCAGGCATTAACCGCAGAGCACTACCGTAAGATTGGCGGTATCTCCGAAGGCATCAATAATATTGAGCGCAATACGGTGCTGACGTCTGAAGACAGCCATATCATAAGGCGCTCCGCCCTCACCAGGCAGGCTTATTTTGTCGACCGTACGCTGGTCACATTGGGGAGACAGGGTGATAACATGTCGCATTCCTTTGTGTCCAATTTACGGGGTGGGCGGTTCATTCTTGAAGATATCCTGAGCAACACAAAGCTATCTCAGCAACAGTACGACAAAACAAAAGCGGAAATCGCCAGTCACACACGGCAGATTGCCTTGCAGCTGTATTACCAGGAAGACCGCAAAAGCTTCATCAACTTCTATAAAAGCAGCAAAAAAGCGGAGTTGAGCTGGAAAAGCCACCTTCATTTTGTGCGGGCATTGTGGAGAAACGTCGTCAGTGTCGGATAAAAAAATCGCAGTGTGCTTTTTTGGTATTACCCGGTCGCTGTCTCATACCATTGCCAGCATAAAAGAGAATATTCTTGAGCACGCATCCCGGCTTGGCAATTCAGGAACCTTTGCGCATTTTTTCGATCAGGCTTACATAGACAACCCAAGAAGTGGCGAAAAATCCGGTCTGAACCGAGACGAATACCAGCTTCTGAACGCAGACAGAGTGTTACTCGAACCGCCAAAAAATATTCTATCCAATCCCAAATTCGAGGAAATCTGCCGCTTTGGTGACCTGTACGACGATAAGTATCAGTCATTACAAAACCTTTTCCACCAACTCTGGTCTTTACACTGCGTCACCAATCTGGCGATGAAATGGCAACCGGATGTGGTGATTTTTGCCCGCCCGGATTTGCGCTATCACGATTCACTCAGCCCCCTTATCGCTAAAGCACTGAAATCAAAGTCACCGATGATTCAGTTACCTAACTGGCAACACTGGAAAGGCGTTAACGACCGATTTGCTGTCGCGAACGGCCATTCGGCTATCCAGGCCTACGGCAACCGATTTACTCAGGTTTTAGACTACTGCCGCCATAACCACACACCACTTCACAGCGAGATGTTTCTGAAATACGCGCTGAGAAACGAAAAAGTGACGTGCTTTTCCCAACGGGCATCCAGAGTGCGGGTTAGCGGAGAGGTCCGCGATGAGCAATTCCAGCACCATAAAATAACCGCGCTTTATAACTCTGTGGCAAAAACATTCAATTTGGAAGCGGATAACCCCTGGCTGGCAAAATTGGCCTGGTATAGTCAACGTTTAGTATTTGGTAACCCATACAAATAGCCGTTTTCCAGATGTCTAATTCACTGCGGCAGCACAACACAGGTTTGGAAGTGTAACTGTGCTCATTCCGCTACGGCGGACTGCACAATGGATTCGTGCAAGGTTTCAATGCCAAGCCTGTCCATAATGGCGTTGAATTCGGCAAGGAAGCCTTGCTGTGACAATCGCTCTGAGTTTTCAGCCAGTGTGGCCTTAGCCCCTGTTCTTGCGGCAATGGATTTATTGACACGATTGGCAAAAATTCGCAGGCCCACCGAAGTTTCAAACCGGTATTCGATGGCATTTGGGTACCAGTGCTCCATAAACACAATATTATTGTGCACACTGGCGTCACTGGCCGATTCAAGAATAATTGCCGTATCGCCGAAAGGGTCGCCGTTGTCGGAGTGATAAATGACGTTCTCCGCTATTTCTCCACCGTGGTGGGAATACTTGAGTACCGCACTGTTCTGCGGCAGCGGCATACCGAAACCGATGGCCCTGTCGACGTCCACAAACAAATTGCCGATAACTCGGTTATGGGCGGAATTCACCCAAAAATGCACTGCATGCTGAGCGATATGACCGCTCGGGCTGGCAATATCCCGAAATACGTTCTTCTCTACCAGCCAGCCTTCTGCACCCAGTGCGTCAATGCCGCCGGTGTAATAGTTCTGCGCTACCCCGCGGGTAAACTGGAAGATACTGTTTTTAACAACGCCGCCAACAGAAGTATTTTCCGGGGTGTGTTTGTTGTAGCTGACTTTAATAAACTGCTCGTAGGCATCCTGCAATATGCAATTGTTGATGATGGGGTAACTTGCGTTTGACTCACCGGCGATTTGAATTAAATGGTTTCTTGCCTCAGCCAGGGTCACCCCGTCGAGATAAAAATGATTCGCCGCAACACGAAACAAATTTCCGCTGCCACCTTTAATCACAACGTCATAAGGGTCGCCGGTTTCCGACATCACCATAATGTTGTCGTGCTGAACGTACACCGTTTTTTGTAACTCATATACCCCTGAAGCCAGCAAAATGGCGGCATTTCCATTGCTCAGTGCCGCTTGTTTAAGGGCGCCAAGCAACTCATCAGCATTATTCACGTTAATCCGCCGGTAGGACTGGGGCACTTCAATTCTGGGTTCAAAGAAGGTTTTTCTGACCGAAGTGGCCACCTCGGTTTGCCGCTGAACAGGAGGCGGCTCCAAGACGCCCCGCTCGGTCAATTTCGAAACTATCTGATAAAGGGTTATGTCGCTTGCAAAGAATGCGGTCACGCCGACCACCGTTGACAGCAGCCCCACAATTGCAAAAAAACCGGCAATACGGCTCAGCATCCTAGCAGTCACCCGAACTGAAATTGGCTGAGTTTCGGCGCAAAAGAAACACTCCCGATAACATCAGGAAAACCGGGATCAGCCAAATTGCCCAGTAAGATATTTTCTCAAAATAATATTTTTTTGTAATGAAGTGGCGAACTCCATTCCAGTATCCGGCCTTGGCAGACATGCCGTTTACCACCACATCTTCACCGTTTGCGGTATAACCAGCCTGGTTGTATTCCTGTTCGAGTATTTTGGGATTTGCCTGATAGAACGCCAGGTCATGCTGCAACACAATGCCAAAATCCGGGTCGAGCAACTGTTTGCGATCACCGTAATCCACTTCCACCATCACATGCCCCGGCACGGTAATGATTTTGTTTGCAATCTGGTTTCTGTCGAGCAGTTGGGACATCAGCATGGACGCATCCCCGCAAATGCCAATACCACGCTCAATCGACTTCTCTGGCGAACTAAAGTGATATCGCTGGTATTCAGGGATCCCTGACCATAGGCCCATGGCGTACAACAAATAGTTTTCCCACACAGGCACCCTCTGATTAAACCGGCCCGGTTCATAACTCTCCCAGTGAATATGCGCCAGCCCACCTGAGATGGCCTGTGTGAGTCTCGACACATACACCTGAGGAGATTCATCGGCTCGCTTTATCGTTTCAAGCAGCAACTGATCAGGTGTAATTGAAACATCTTGCGCGCCAAATCTTAGGTTCTCAGCTGATATTGCGTCAGGATTGAGGGATTTTCGCAGGCCGTAAAGATTGATGGCGAACAACATCACTGCCACTGCGATCAGAACTATCGAAAACAACCGTTTCATTTCATACCACCTACACCTTCACCCGCTACTGGCCTACGCACCGTTTTCAATCCGCGTCCCAATTAACCAGACGAGAGAATTTTTTCACATGGCCCTTCCAGCCAAACTTTATGGCCGTTTTATCGTGCAATTGTCTTTGCCGTGATGCGTCCATGACAGGCAAAGATTCCAGGACCTCGCCGATACCCTTTTCAATACTGGCAACCGTCGCGGCATCGATAATGCTGCCAGTTTCACTGTCAGCCAGCGCCTCGGCCGTACCTCCGGAATTACCCGCCACAACGGGTTTCCCACAAGCCTGGGCTTCAACCAGCACCATGCCAAAACCTTCAATATCCCCCCCGATGGTTCGGTTGGGCAGGACAAACAGATCGCATTGCTGATAGCACTTCACGAGTTGCAAATCGTCGAGGTTGGTATACACAACAACCTTTGACTCAAGCCCGAGTTGCTGAATTTTGCCCAGCAGATTTTGATGCTGCTCCCCTCTGCCGACGATGGCATAAAACAAATCAGGCTTACGTTTGAGCAGAGCAGGCATTGCCTCAATCAGATAGTCCTGCCCTTTTCGTTGTTGTAACCGCCCTACGGTTAACAGCACAGTCTTGTCTGTCCAGCCCATCTGTGCGCGAAAATCCAAATCTGGCGCAGCTGGCAAAAACTGGTTGGTATCCACACCTGGGTTCAGCACAGCACATTGCCCAGCGTTTCCAAACCCCAGTGATTCAACCAGTCCGGCGGAATTCTGACTGTTGCAGATAAGATTGCGGGCCCGCTTGCATACCTGCCTGACCAACCAAGCCTGCTCCCGGCTGCTTGCAGCACACTCCACATCTTCTCCGTGCACAAAACAGCGGTACGGAATGCCAAAAACCAGATTCAGTAACCAGGCGGTTACGCCCTCATGAATTACCCGCCCACAGTGGATTTCGGTAATCCCATTCTGCTTTATGATGCTGCGCAGCTGCCTAATGGTTTGAAAATAAAATTTCAGACCAGTAAGGCTTTTCAGTCCCCACTCAGGGCAACGAAGCGGCATTCTGATTATATTGAGATTGTGTGATTGGTCGAATTTGCTCGCCCCGTCCTCACTATGAGCAACTATCAGCACCTGCTCCCGGGGTAATCGGGAATACAACTCCCAGAACCAGCGCCCGCTTCCGCCTTCAATGGGTGGAAAGTTCTCGGTTAACACCAGTACCTTTTTCATCGCTTTAGCTCTCCCACTTCCGAGTGTGCTTTCAGTAACAGTGCCTGTGTAAAAACCGCCAGATAAAACCACATGTTGGCTCGCGCAGAATCAGTAGGATCGCCGAAAAAGCCAAATGCCAGATAAGCGGCTAAAATACCCAGAAATGTAATGCGCAACGCCCCTTCAGCCACTGTACCAGAGTGACGGTAACGGCCAATTCCCATGACACATATCACCACAAAAAGAACGCAGCCAAGAAACCCAAGCTGGTAGTAAACACTCACATAGAGATTTTTTATGTGCCAGGGAAGGTGGGAAAAATCGTGATAAAAAAACCACTGATCCATACCAGCCGAAAAGTCTCCGTTGCTGATCAGATTGTTGCCTGTGCCATCCAGCAGAGCCAGGCCGGTCAGCCCGGTTTTGCCGCTGCTGTTATTCTGTCCAATCAGAAAAGTAGCGGGCAGCGCAAAAGCTGATGCATCAAAAGAATCCAGCTTGATTTGCTTTGAAACGGTTTTGAATTCCTGCGAAGGTTCAAAACGGAACTTTTCAGTGGTGCAATTTCCTGCCCAGTGTTCAAAAATAATCAGATTGCGCTGACAAACCTTAACCAAAAGCCCCGCCGGCCCGCGGGCGCGGTAGCGAAACTGCAGACTGTACTCACCCCCGGGCGTCACATTAACCCTTTGTCCAAGCTGCAGATCGCCGCCCGAATCAAGTTCAAGCAACCCCTGCCCTTGTGAAACAGAAAAAGTCCCGTCTTTGGCCACCACTTCAATGTTGTTTAAAGCATGATTGAGCGGGAAGCTTCCCAGCCCATTACCCAGGAATTGGGCCGTTAGTGACGGCTCGCCGGAATCAAGAACCGCTTGCCAGTGGGTCAGGCGGGTTTGTAAATCTGCCCAGATGGTTTCATTGCGAATGGTGATCCTGGACCCGCTGAGGCTGGTGACCATCACCGCTGCTACC
This sequence comes from Alteromonas aestuariivivens, assembly GCF_003367475.1. Lineage (GTDB taxonomy): Bacteria > Pseudomonadota > Gammaproteobacteria > Enterobacterales > Alteromonadaceae > Alteromonas > Alteromonas aestuariivivens. The sequence goes on along the minus strand of NZ_QRHA01000001.1, from coordinate 399,468 downwards.
AGTGTATAGGCTCCCCCTCTGAATAAAACCTGACTGACGGGTTCGGCTTCTGGGGACCTTCGAGCGAGGGCGAGCGTTGAAACCAGGCAGACTATTATTCCAGCTGCCAGCCAGACAGATTGCGCGAGACTTTGCTCAATCCACCGGCTATCGAGATAGCTTTTAACAGCAATCAACAAAAATACCAGTGCAACACCAACCATCGCTGGCCAGTATCCCGCTTTTAATACCCCGCGCTGCTGTGTTATCCACAGGCTTGCTACTAACAGCCCCCCGGAGGCGATAAGCGCGTAGTAGCCAGCCCGCTGAAAAACCAGAAAAGTACCAAGCAGCAAAGCAGCATAGAGAACAACCGTGGCAAGTTCATTTGCTCCGGAGTTTCGCCCCCTTACACTCCACCAATACATTGCAGCCACGGTTGCCAGGCCGATGGCGGTCGCTGCGTAGGTAGCACGGGTAAAGCCGACAAGAATGCAGTAAAGCAGGCAGCCCATTGCCAACAGGCTGATAAACCTGCTGCGAGAGGAGCGAAAATACATCACTGCCATCAAATTAACCGGCGCCAGAAACAGCAGAATGCCATCCAGACTCTCTCCGCCAGTATGCATCCCCGCAATTTGGCCGGTAATGCGGTAAATAGACGAGAAGTTAGCCAAGGCATGCAGTTTCAGCCACAACCCAGAATCTGAGGCCCAGGTCGCCAGAATGCCCCGCTCCCACAGAACCAGAACGAACAGGACAAAGGTTGTGAGCAGCCCCGCGCATAAGAAATGATTCAGCGTTTTTTCGGAATGCTGCTGAAATTGGGCTTGCAGCAGCCAGCTCAGTAGCAGGGCATAAACAATGCCTTTGAGGATGGCTGCGCCAAACAGGGGGGTATGATAGAAGTTGGTGGTCATTGGCTCAAACAGGCCAACAAAATCAAATGGCTGCGTTACAAAAATACAGAGTGCAACAAAGGCAATCGCCACAAGCTTGCTACGTTGGGCCAGATGCACACCAAAATCGCGCTTGGCACTGGCAACCGCCAGTGTCAGCAAGACGAAGAAGTCCAGCTCATCGGCAACATAGCGGCCAGTCCAGGGGGCCAGATTCAGACCAACGGTGAGCACCGGTAATACATAGAGCCAAAGGCGGGAAAAGTAACAACTGCCTGCGGCATACACTAATCCGAAAAGGGCAAGCTGCCACTGGTACATGGGAAAGGCAGCAAGCAAGTAAACCGCAAGCCCTGCAAAGGACAATGAAACAATTACAGGCAGGAGGTATGCAAGGTAAACCATTTTACAGCCTGCCTATCGGCTTTCCGCAGAGTTCAAATTCAGACCGGAAACACGAGATGTCAGCGAATCCAAAGGTATAGTGACAGGTGCAACCAGCACCTTGACACTGCCGTGGGTGTTGCCACCCAACAGTGCATTACGAATTTGATACAACTTGGTCTGGATTTGCCCGGAAAACAGCTGACCGTCCACTTCGTACCAGTGCACCAATTGCACCCGCTTGCCCAGAGGGGAAACCAGATTTCTTACCGGCAGGGTTAGCTGATGGTTCTCCAGTTGCACAGTAACTGTCGCAGAAGCCTCCAGTGACCAGTCATGCTGAGCGTAAAGGCGGTTGAGGTCGCTTACCAGCTCATTGCCATCGCCGTTAAACCAGGCCTGGTAAAACTGGATTTCACAGCGGCCATCCGCCTCCATAAACTGCATCAGCTCAGCGGTTGGATTGGACATGGCCGGCTGCCAGGCATGCCGGCTCTGGCAGCCTGACTGCGCGTTTTTAAGCACTGTGAATGAGTGACTTTCAGCCCCCGCGAAGGAGGCCAGATTGGATTGAACCCATCCCGTCCAGGCTGTACCCGACAGTAAAAGTAAAGCAAGCACCGAAACATGGACGTTGCTCACTTTTGCAGTGAGCTGAGCGCCGCTTTGCTTCGGCGCTTCCCACTGGGCGTCTTTGTCCCGCATCAGTTCACCTATGCCAAGCAAACACATGATCACCAGCGCAAAGAAAAACCAGCCATAAATGAGGTGGTCGGCACCAGCAGCGTGTTTCATATCAGTTTGGTAGGCAATCAGAATGATGCCGTACACACGAATGATGTTGGCAATTACGGGAAACGCGATGGAAATCAGGGTGAACAGAATGCGTTTAGATGCTTTTCGCAGATTGAGATAGGCGTAGAGTGTACCTATGACAATACTGGCAATAAAAAAACTGACTCCGGAACAAGCCTCTGCAACCAGAAACCGCCCCTGGGGTATCTCGATATAAAGGCCATTGCGGTACAGTGGTATGCCCGTTGCCTTGAGCAGGGCGACTGAACCATCTGCTGTGATCTCCTGTAAATAGGGGATCAGTTGCTCACCAACCGGAACGCTGAACAGAATGAAGCACAGCGGAAACACAACCACGTACGCCGCTCTATGACCCAGCAAGGCCCACAAAAGCAGAGGCAATAGGGTGAAAGTTGCAATGTGCATGAACAATTGCACATCGCCGGCAATACCAATTACGTACAACAGCAAAGTTGGTCCAATCGCCAGCAGCGGCAAAAGAGTACTTTTGAGGCCGCAGGCCTGCAACGCATAACGTTTCAGGTAGATAAGATACAAGGCTCCGGGAACAATGAAAAAGCCATGATTGAATATTTCATTGCCCCACCAGATTTGCGCCGCCGTCCACAGCCCCTGCCAGCAGAATGCCAGCCACAGTATTGCAGTAAGCCCTATAGCCCATTGCCAGTCATTACGTTCTTCCCTAAACCACTTCATGGAGACTGCCTGTTTTCCGCGCTTATTCGAGCTCGTAAGCCTGTTTCATGGTACCCCAGCGGTAATCTTTCAGCAGTTTTACCAGCTTACCTTCCATACGGGAGAGGTTCACGTAATGGCGAAAACGCGATTTCAATGGTGCGTTGTTAATGCGAGGCTGCTGAGCATCAATTTCCCACGGGTGGAAATAGAAACTGTATGGCGCACTTTCCTGTTTGAAAAAACGCTCTATGCGACGCCGTGAAAGCCAATAGGGATACAGGCGGAAGTAGCCGCCACCGCCTATCCCTGTGTTGGTGTCGTTGTTTCTTACGGTAGGAATGGGGATCTCGGTAATCCCTTCCGGACGCTGGTGTTTGAACCTCGGCCAGTGCGGTACACCGTAAAGATCATGTTCAATAGGGTATGTGCTGGAAGAGTAAGTAAACCCTAACTCACTGAGCACTTCATAAACCCAGGTATTTGACTCATTGACGGAAAAACTCGGTGCGCGGTAACCGTCTACCTTCACGCCACCAATGTCTTCGAGGATCGCCTTGCTGGTGCTGACATCGTCGCGGAATTCCGCTTCGGTCATGGTGGTGGCGCGCTGGTGAGCCAGACCATGACTGGCCAGTTCATGACCCTCGTCCACTATGCGCTTGATCACTTCCGGGCAACGCCTGGCAACCCAACCTAAGGTAAAGAAAGTCGATTTAACCCCATGTTCAGCGAACAGATCGAGCAAGCGGTGCGTATTCTCCCCAACACGCAGACGCATAAAATCCCAACCATCCTGAGAAATGACATCTTCAAATGCGGAAACCTGAAAGTAATCTTCCACGTCTACCGTCATGGCATTGAGGCGAGACTCTTTTTTTGACTGCATGTTAAAACACCTTGAGCACTAGCGCCCTTTACCAAACAGCACCACTTCCACGGTACGGATGAGAATCAGAATATCCAGCAGCAAGCTTTGGTGTTTGACGTAGTAAAGGTCAAATTTCAGCTTCTCCATAGAATCTTCCACACTTGCCCCATAGGGGTAATTGAGCTGGGCCCAGCCTGCCAGACCAGGTTTCACATTATGACGCTGATTGTAATACGGCACTTCCCGCACCAGCTTTTCAACAAATTCCGGGCGTTCCGGGCGCGGGCCAATAAAAGCCATTTCGCCTTTGAACACGTTGAACAGTTGGGGCAGTTCGTCGATGCGGTACTTGCGAATAAAATGACCAATCCTGGTAACGCGGTCATCGTTTTTGCTGGCCCATTTGGCACCGTCTTTTTCAGCGTCCGGGCGCATGCTGCGGAATTTAATGATCTTGAACAGCTTGCCGTTCAGGCCTACCCGCTCCTGTTTGTAGAATACCGAGGTACCGGTACGCCGACCATCATCCAGATAAATAATGAATGCCGTCAGCGCCATGAAAGGCCAGGTGAAAAACAGCACCAGGGTGGCAAGAAATGCATTGAGGCTGTAATCCAGCGCATCACGCAGATAGTTCTGGCTGTGAAAGCCGTTGGAGTATATCACCCAGCTCGGATACATCAGATTCACCACAATCTGGCCGGTTTCCCGCTCCATGAAATCCAGCAGGTCGGTGACTTCAATGCCGCGCAAACGGCACTCGAACAGTACATCGATGGGCAAAGTTCCTCGGCGCTGGTCGCAGGCAATAACGATTTCTTCAATATCGTTGTCGGCAATAAACTGCTGGAAATTTTCATCCACTTTAACGTGAATGATTTTTTCTTTTTTGATGCCCTCTTCACGGTTGTCACCGGGAATGGGAATAAACCCAAGTAATTCAAAACCGATGCGGTCAACATCACGGCGCATGCGCTTTTCAATAATCGAAGCCCGCTCACCGGCCCCGAGGATGACAATTCGCGCCTTGCCTAGCCCCAGTAAACCCAGACGATTGGTAAAATAACGAAATACCACCAGAGAAATCACAATGGCCGACATGGCCGCAGGCAGGAAGTAGGAGTCCATGATCAGGTGTTCAAAAAACGCCCTGCTGACCACCTCAACCAGAAAGTAACTCAAACCTACACTGACAAAGATCCGTCGGATTATGCCGCGAAAAGTCTCCCTCAGCTTGGCTTCGTAAAGGCCCACTGCCAGTGAGCACAACAAGATAGAGATGGTGATAAGCCCAACGTTTACCGCCAGTTTTTCAATAGAAACGGACGCGGTGATGGACAAATGTATGAGAATGAAATGGGTGATGTAACCCATGTATGCGATGAGAAGCGCTTCACTCAGTACGAGTATGTTTGAACGCTTACTTTGATTGTGCCTGTTTACTGCCACCCCTGGCCCCCTGTAACTACAACTGCAAACCCATGATAAAGGTTATTATTCTAATAGACTACGTATCATGATGGCATTATAGTGTTATTTGCCTTAGGGTAAATTATATTCTAAAAAAATTAACCATAAGATGTGTAGGATGATCTCTTATGTACTGCTCTAGACGTTTGTTAAAAGTCGCATTTGGAACAGCTATCACTTTGCTCGCCGGATGTAGTAATACCAGTTCTCTCCCTGAGGCCACCGCCCGGGCATCTCTGACCACCGATGTAAACAATTACCAGTATCTGATTGGTCCCGGTGACACCCTGACCATTTTTGTATGGCGTAACCCCGAGATTTCCGGGCAGTTCATCGTTCGTCCTGACGGTAAAGTCACCACTTCACTGGTGGAAGATATCGATGTTGCCGGCCGGACGCCATCCATGCTGGCGCGGGAAATTGAGGAAAAACTTTCCACCTACATCAACAACCCCCGCGTTACCGTAAGCGTAAACAACTTTGTCGGCCCGCTAAGTGAGCAGGTCCGGGTCATTGGCGAAGCCACCAATCCCAGTGCCATCAGTTACACAGAGCACATGACCCTGCTGGACCTGATGATTGCCGTTGGCGGTTTAACTGAGTTTGCCGATGGCAACAACGCCAAACTGGTACGCGTGGTAAACGGTAAGCAACAAACCTTTTCCATCAACATTGATGATTTGATCCGCGAAGGCGATATCTCCGAGAACGTTGATATGCTGCCTGGTGACATTGTTATCATCCCTGAAGCCTGGTTCTAGTCGTAGTCGGAACAATTTTACATGCAGGATTTACAACAAACCCTTAATCAACTTGTTGATTATGTTAAGGGTATTTGGATCAAAAAACGCTTTGTGATGATCTGTTCATGGGTGATCTGCCCCATTGGCTTTGCCTACGTGGCAAGCATGCCGGATCAGTATGAATCCAAAGCCGTGGTGTACGTTGACACACGCTCGGTATTGCAGCCCTTGCTGCGCGGGCTGGCGATTCAGACCAATCCGGATCAGGAGATCCAGATGATGGCCAGGACACTGCTCAGCCGCTCCAACCTCGAAACCATTGCCCGTGAAAGCGATTTGGATATTACTGCGGCCACCGAACAGGAGTTTACTTCCCTGGTTAACGGCCTGGCAGAAGACATCGATCTGAATTCCACCGGGCGGGACAACATCTACACTATCTCCTACCGCACCACATCCCCCAACACCGCACAACGAGTGGTACAGGAGACGTTGGATTTATTCGTTGAAGGCTCTCTTGGGAATAACCGAAAAGATACCGACACGGCGGGCCGTTTTCTTGACGAACAGATTGCCGAATACGAAAGCCGGCTGGCCGAAGCGGAGCAAAGGCTGTCTGACTTTAAACGCCAGTACAACGATATTTTGCCCGTTCAGGGGTCCTTCTACTCCCGTTTGCAACAGCTGAATGCGGAACAGGAAGCCACTCTGCTGCAGATCAGGCAAACCCAGCAACAGGTAGAATCACTCAAAAACCAGCTTTCCAGCACTAAAGCGGCTGACGGATTTGCCGTTACCAATGAAGGCGATACCGTATTGCGCACCCGTTACGACGAGCGTATTAAAGCGCTCGAAGAAGAAATGGATCGTCTTAAGTTGCGCTTTACTGACCTGCACCCGGATGTGATGGAGACCCAGGCGCTGCTCGACAGTCTGACCCAGGCTCGCCAGAAAGAAATTGACGCCTTCCTGAGCCAGGATACTTCCGACAGCAATGAGCCGGTGGGTGAACTCAACCGCGAACTCAAACTTGAAATCAGCCGTCTGGAGAGCACCATTGCCTCATTGCGGGTAAAAGAGCAGGATCTCGAGCGTAAAATTGCTGATTTAAATTCAAAAATCGATTTGGTGCCGCAAATTGAAGCGGAATCTGCGTCCCTGAACCGGGACTATGGCATTACCAAGCAAAAATACGAAGAACTGCTGTCACGCCGCGAATCAGCAGACCTGTCCCGTCGTGCAGACGTGTCGTCAGAAGAACTGCAGTTCAGAATAATCGAGCCCCCGCTCAAGCCACTCAAGCCGTCTGGCCCCAAACGGGTATTGCTGTATACCGGGGTACTGATAGTGGGCTTTGGTGCAGGCATTGCACTGGCATTCCTGATAAGCCAGCTTTCGCCGGTACTTATCCGGGCCAAACAGCTGAGCCAGATTACCGACTATCCGGTCTGGGGCTCAGTAAGCCATTTAAATGTAAAACATATCCGCAACGTTAACCGCACGCGGGTGGCTGTATTTGCATTATCTTCGGGCGTTATTCTGGCACTGTATGGCGTGCTGGTAGGCGCAGAGATGATGAGCATCAACCTAATGCAGAGCATCTTGTCATGAGCAGTACCATAGAAAAAGCGCTGCAAAGGCAGCAGCAGGCCAAGCGTGACGCTGAGAAAGCCACAACCCTGGAGAAAGCGGCAGCGGTCAGCCAGACCGCCTCTGAGGCTGTGCCAGTCAAACCGGCCCGGGCGCCTCAGCAACAGCCCGAAAAACTGCCAGAAACCAAACCATTTGAGATAGATCTGGAGAAACTGGCCTCTAAAGGCCTTATTTCTTTGACGGGCGCCCGTACCCAAATCAACGAAGAATACCGGGAAATCAAACGCAAGCTGATCGGCAATGCGTTTGGGCCGATCTCTTCCACCCTGAATAACAGCAACATTATCATGGTTACCAGTGGCCGGCCGTCCGAAGGTAAAACCTTCACTGCCGCCAATCTGGCTCTGAGTATCGCCTCAGAACAGGACAAGACGGTACTGCTGGTGGATGCGGATGTGCTCAAGCCCAATGTACTCAACACTCTGGGGCTGGAAAAAAGAGCCGGCCTGATGGAATACCTGCTGGGTGAAGTGGAAGATATCTCGGATGTGCTCTACCACACCAACGTCGACAAGCTGAAAATCATTCCGGCCGGGCGTTCTCATCATCTCTCTACCGAGTTGCTCGCCAGCCAGAAGATGCAGGATACGGTTAACGAGTTTGCCAACCGCTACCCTGATCGTATCGTGATATTCGATACCCCTCCCCTGATTGGTATTACCGAGTCAGCTGTACTGGCAAATTTTGCCGGCCAGGCGGTTGTGGTTACCGAAGAGGGTAAATCCAAACTTTCCGATATCCGCCATGCTGTTGAGCGCTTGAACCCCAACATGGCGATCGGTTTTGTGGTGAATAAATCCGTCAATAATGACGCGGAGGGAACCGGATATTATGGGTATTACTACGCGGAGCGTGAAGAGTAGTTCTATGTCACCGATTAGTAAGCGCGTTCGGCTGGCCGCACCACTCTCTTGTGTAATGTTGGGCACTTTGCCGGCCATGAGCCTGGCAAATCAGGTCAAGATTACGGCTTCAGCCGACGCTGATGTGATTGTCCAGAATGTCGATTCTGACAGCCAGGGCGAAGGAACTTTGAATACGCTAAGCCTCAAGCCCAGATTCAACGCCGCTTATCAAAGCCGCACTTTTCTGGGCAATTTCAGTGGTGCGTTGACCCACCTGAACCGTGACAACAACGACAACAGCCAGTCTGACAATTATGCAGAATACAGCTACAGTGCCAACTGGCTGGCGATTGAACGACTCCTGAGCTTCCAGGCCTCAGGCGGTATCAGTTACCGCAACGCGAACGCATCAAATTTTCTGGTCTCCGACTTTCTTGCCAATGAACAGGATTTGGCCAAAACCCAAACCAACCGTATTGCTTCAAATCTGACCATGGAACAGGGAGACTGGGTTCGCGCATCGGCATCAGTCAGTTACGCCAAAGTGGATTCTGAGCAAAACCTGACTGCCGGTTTTGCTGGTCTTGACAGCACTTCATCCTCAGCCCGTGCAAGTCTGCGTAATGGCGATGAGGCCAAAATTCTGATTTGGTCTGTTACCGGCGGTTACCAGAATACTGAGCGCAACACGGCCGCCCAGGGTGATTTTGTCAGCCAGGATGCAAACGGCTATCTGGATACCATGCTATTGGGTAACTGGGGCCTGAGGCTCACTGCCAGTCACGAATCAAACGAAGTATCGGATGTGACTGGCTCAGAAACCTATGTGCGCGAATTCGACAGCTACGGCGTTGGCCTGACCTACCGCCAATCGGAAAACCGCTACCTGTCGGTAACGGCCAACCAGAGCCAGTCCGATTTGGATGAAGCGGGTGACGATACCTTTGTGGGTATCGATCTGCGCTGGGCTTTCTCCCCACGCACGTCACTGGATGCCCGTTACGGGCGGCGTTTCTACGGTGAAAGTGCCAGTGGTGCGTTGAATTACAATACCAAGTATCTACGCTCCAGTCTGAGCTATTCCGAAGACATTACCAATTCGTCCCGTTTGCTGTCTGACCCGATTCTGCTCGGCCTGCTGGTTTGCCCCTACGGTGACAACGCGACTCTGACAGCCTGCTACCTTCCGGACAATCTCGACTACACACCGCAGTCTGGTGAGCAGGTGTTTGTGATCAATTCCGAAAACTTCGAGCTGGACGACAACATTGTGTTACGCAAATCGGCAAACGGGCAGGTTAACTATCAGTTTTCCCGTCTTACATTTGGCCTTTTTGCCCAGCACACTGAAGAGGACTATCTGGATCAGGACAGGTTCCGTACCACCATGGCAGCCGGTATCAACGCCAGCTTTTCAGTTGGTCAGCATACTCACATCAACGCCAGTGTGCGCTTCGCCGACATTGAACAGCAGTCTGCCACCTTTTCCAATGGTAACAGCCAGAACACCAACGCCTCATTCGGGCTGGAACGCCAATTTGGCCGGTATCTGGTCAGCAGTCTGGATGTCAGTTTGGTCAAGAAGAATGGTGATTTAACCGACAGCTACTTTGGTGCCAATTATGAAGACCGGCGCCTGACGCTGGGCATTCGTTACACCTACGAATAAACCTAATCTGGCATTCCGGCTTACCCTGTAGAGAGGCCTCTATGGGGTTTGCCCGGCAATCACCCATCCGGCAAACAGCGCCACGCTGAAGCTCATCAGGGTGCCCAGAATCATATATTCCGTCAATCGCATGTCCCGCTCCTTAGTCAGATCCCCAAACCGGAATACGGTTTTTGTCGCCACCAGAAAGCCGATACCGGCAAACTGTTCCAGCAAAACAAAGGACAAGGCCAGGCTGCGTTCCAGATAGCCAATCCATGCCCCGGCAAACAGCAGGCCCTGACGCCCGTCGGGCGCCCCAGCGTGTTGCTGCAGCGCATCGGTATGGGGTTTAAGCGCTTTGGCAATGAAAATGGAGGCAGGTCGCCACGCCACAACATAGGCCAGAGCGATACGCAGGTTATCCGGCGTAAATACATGTTTTGTCAGGCCGATGAGTGATTCAACTGTCAGATCGGAAAACCACCAGGCCACGAGCAGAAGGATAATGATATGCACAGCCTGATCGAGCAGAAAAAACCTGAGAATATCCTGGCGATAAGACTTCCACACGTCGGTGAGCAGATGGCTGCCCACAATCGCAACCACCGCCGCCATGCCAGCCCACCAGGATGGAGCAAAAAAAGCCACCACAACGGTATTGAGTGCCGCGTGAACCGCAACGTGTTTCCACAGCCCGCCCGAACGCCAGTGGTGTGTAGTGCGACATACCACCCAGGGTAGAGGCTGTGCGTAAAAATCCCCAATCAGATGGGCCATCAGCAAAAACAATAGTAATTCCATTTCAGCCCCCTACCCGTGTATTTACCAAATACACAAAATCTCTGACCAGCTCTGCGCCGATGGCGGCCAGCCGCTGGCTGATATTCTGCCGGCTGGTATGCAGCTGCTGTGCAAGTACACGATGCTCGGCAAAGCCACTTTCCAGGTACGAGTGTAACAACTGCTTCTGGCTTGTTGTCAGCCTGCCAAGCAGATGACTGAGAAACTCACACAGCAACCCCATCTCCTCATCTCCTGAGCCACCGCAAATTGCGACATGAATACTGCCACGGGCCGCTCTATCGAGGTTACGCCCGGAGCACACATAAGCTTCTCCAAGCGCCGAACGGGGGCCACTTTCCGATACAGTCCCTTCACCGTACGCCAGTGATAATGTGCAATCGGCTGGCGTTTCCAGCCCCACGCCGGCACCCAGCGCAAGTTTGAACTGCAGTGCTGCGTTCAGCGCGGGTTGCGGCTCGGGAAACATCAGTTGAAACGCATCGCCGCGATAGCCATAGCCCTGGGCCCCGTATTTATCGGTACAATCAGCAATAAAAGTCTCTACAGCCTGTACCGAGCGGTTAAAATCCGGCTGCGACATTTTGCTTGAATGCACTAGATCGCCAGTTAGCACAGCAATCATCGTCTTCCTTTCTGACAGAGTTTTTTTTACTGTAGTTGCTCCATGACTACAAGGCAACCTTATTTAATTGCATAAAAAAAGGCAATCATATTAGATTACCTTTCTTACTACTGATCTTCATCGGATTTCAGTCGCACGTAAGTGCGGTATTTCTTTTTCAGCAGCTTGTCAATGTACTGGGTCAGCTTGATTTTGTGGCTGATGGCATCATCCAGTGCATCAACCAGTTCACTGAGCATCGCCTTATAATATTCGGCATCCTGTATCTCATTACCATTGGGAGTCAGGAGCTTCTTCGCCGGTTTATGGGTTCCCTCTGGTACGCTCACTTCAATCTCTTCCGCTTCATCAGCAACTGAAGGTTTATCCGGAACAAACATCTCTTCTCTGACCTCGTCGATTACGGCATTCACCGCTTCCTCAGTCAGAACTTCAAGTTCTTCAAGAAAACCGAACAACAGGATCCGGTCCATCAGAGTATTGATTTTCCGTGGCACTCCACGGGTGAACTGATAAATGCGCTCAAATGCAGCGTCAGCAAACAAAGCGTCGCCATTCCAGCCGGCATGTTGCATACGGTATTCAATGTAGGCGCGGGTTTCTTCCTGGGTCAGAGGAGCAAGGTGACAGGACGCCACAATGCGCTGACGGAACTGCTCCATATTGGGTGCCCGCAGTATCGGCTGAAGCTCTTCCTGCCCCAGCAGGAAACTCTGCAGCAACGGCTTTCCTTTCTGCTGGAAATTGGAAAGCATGCGCAATTCTTCTATGGTTTCCAGCGGCAAATTCTGTGCTTCATCAACCAGCAACAAGGCTCGCTGGCCCCGCTGACTGAGGGTAAACAGAAACGTTTCCAGCTCATCAAGAATGTCTGCCTTACTCTTGCCGGCGGTATCAAGCTCAAATTTGGCCGCCACCATTTTGACCAGTTCATCAGGAGTAAGTTTTGGGGTGACAATTTGCGCCGCCACAATATCGTCCTGAATGTCCGCCAACAGGCTGTTGGCGATGGTAGTTTTTCCGGTACCAATATCACCGGTAATGACAATAAAGCCTTCCGCCTGAGACAAGCCATACTGCAAATAGGACATGGCCCGCTTGTGCCACTTACTGGCAAAGAAAAACGCCGGGTCCGGCGTCAGCTGGAACGGTTTGGAGTCCAGTCCATAATAACTTTCGTACATAGTGATACCGCTAATGCTTAATGTGGCAACTTCCTTTGGTGCTAGCTTATCCTAAAGCATGCACAGGGGCTATGCCTCTTTGTGCTGGTTTTGCACAATACGTTCAATGATGCCCGTGGTAGAAACTCCTTCTTCAAAATGCAACACCTTGACTTCACCGCCATTTGCCAGCACCTCACGGCCGCCAGCAATGTCTTCCACCCTGTAGTCGCCGCCTTTGACCAGCACATCAGGTAGCAGGCGGGCAATCAGGCGCTGTGGAGTGTCCTCTGAAAACGGCACTACCCAGTCAACCGAACTCAGGCCTGCCAGCACAGCCATACGTCGCTGCACTGAATTCACAGGTCGTCCGGGCCCTTTCAGACGCGAGACCGACTCGTCCGTATTCACCGCAACAATCAGGCGGTCACCCAATGCTCCGGCGGCATCAAGATACGACACGTGACCGGCATGCAGGATGTCGAAACACCCGTTGGTCATCACTACTTTTTCACCCCGCTTGTGCGCCTGCTCCAGTGCCAGAGCCAGCTGTTCCTCGGTCATCACTCCACCATCCAGGTGTGTAGACTGATGCCCAAGCGCGACCGCCAGTTCGGTGGTAGACACGGTAGAAGTACCCAGTTTGCCCACAACCACACTGGCCGCCAGATTCGCCAGAACACAGGCATCCGACAAGGCCACCCCGGTGGCCATACATACTGCCAGCGTAGACACTACGGTGTCACCCGCGCCGGTCACGTCATAAACCTCCTTGGCCTTGGCGGGCAGATGAAAGGCTTCTTTGCCGGACTCGAACAAGGTCATCCCCTGCTCCGAACGGGTCAGCAGCAGCGCCGGTAACTCCAGGGCATCGCGGCAGGCCTCAGCCTGCGCAATCAGGGTTTGTTCATCTCCAGCTTCGCCCATTACCCCGGCCAGTTCCGCCATATTGGGGGTTATAAGGGTTGCCTGACGATACTTGTCAAAGCTGCTGCCCTTGGGGTCAACCAGAATTGGCTTGCCATGCTGTCGCGCCAGTTGAATGAGCACCTGGGGATCACTCAGACAGCCTTTGTTGTAATCTGACAGCACCACCAGATCAGCCTCCTGAACGGCCGTTTCAAAAGCGGAATAAAGCGCTGACTTATCGTCATCGGCAAAGCTCTTTTCAAAATCAAGCCGCAGCAATTGCTGATTGCGGCTCATCACCCGTAATTTGGTAATGGTGTCCTGGCCTTCAATGGCGAAAAAATCACAGTCAATGTCAAAGCTGGCGAGGCGACTTTTCAGAATTTCAGCATTTTCGTCCCTACCGCACAGGCCCATCAAACGGACACTGGCACCAAGTGTGGCCACATTGATTGCCACATTGGCTGCACCGCCGGGGCGATCTTCACTTTCGCGAATGTTCACAACCGGCACCGGAGCTTCGGGAGAAATCCGTCCGGTCCCGCCACTCCAGTACCGGTCGAGCATCAAATCGCCGACAATCAGGATTTTGGCCTGGCTGAAATCTGGTAGAATCATAATTTTTCTTCAGTACCTCAATAAAATTGCCAAGAAGTATAACAGCCAAATCATCAGAAGCAGAAACCCGCGCCACGGCGAGCTGGTATCTTTACCTGCTGCAAACCCGAACAGGCCAGCTGTATACGGGCATCACAACGGACCCGGTACGGCGCTTTCGTCAGCACAGCGGTGAAATAGTTGGAGGAGCAAAATCATTGCGCGGAAAGGGGCCGCTGGTTATGCAGGCGGTTTTTCAGAGCACCGACCGTTCTCAGGCGTCGGTTTGGGAAGCGCGAATAAAATCGCTTTCCCGAGTGCAAAAACAGGCTCTGATTCTCGGACAACACCCAATGAACTCTGAACTGACCAACGTCACACATCAATTTCAGACAACGCCAATACCAGAGGTCTGAAGCTTCAAACCGTACTGTTTGTCAGAGTAAAAATTCCAGAACGCCATTAACAACCAGGGCAATACCAATACTGAGGGCAAACCCCAGCGATGCCACTCCGACATTGTGCTGGTGATCGACTTCCTGACGATAATTCATGCCAAAAAGAATGATCTTCTTGCTTAACAGCACCGTCAACTGAAGGGCAAATGCCAGACACACGCTCACTACCAGCCAACCGGTAATATTGCTGACGTAACCCGCCGGGTCGTAGACCAGTAACCTGGCAGCAGAGGTGACAATGGTGGCGGTACCCAACAGATTGCCGGTATGATCAATTGCCAGCGCCAACTGACCTTTTCGCAACGCCCCCTGAAACGAATCGTTCTGGTTCTCGCTGGCATAGCGGGCCTCGTAAAATCGGGTCATAACAAGCAAAATGGCAAGCACAACCATAAAACCGGTGGTAACCGCAATAATGGCGTTGAGGTTGCTGCCTTCCACCCACAGCATGATACTGCGCAAAATGATGGCACTGGCGACCAGACTGGCTGCATCTACAAGCGCTACACTCACGCTGCGTTCGGAGATCATTTCCATGGTATCCAGCCGGTTGAGTACCAGCTTGTCGTGTGCAAAACGACCGAACTTCACCAGCACAATCCCAACCACTCCAAAGGTCAGCATGCCAAGCGCTGCATTCTGATAGCCATGCCCAATGTGGCGACCCACGGCCGATGCCAGTACGATGCACAAGGAAAGCATTCCCCCGGCGATGCTGATGCCGAAGGCAAAATTGTCTTTTACCCCCAACTCTTCGGTCACCGACCCCATATCCTTTCTGAACATTCGGGTCAGCCATTTCATCGCCACCAGCAACATAAGCGCCAGTGCAAGATCAATTGCCAGATAGACCCACATATCGTGTGGCAGGGTAACCAGCTTTACGAGGTTTTCCATCGCTAATAATTCCTCATGTCTTTTATCTGCGCAGAACCGACGTTGACGGCGCTGGAGAGCAAGTTGAAACTGTGCCAGACTCAACAGGCTATGCCATACAGGCAAAGCCTTGTAATTTATTCACTTAACAGACTTTTCGTTGGTATTATGCCTACGCTGCAAAGAAATAACAGGATTATGATTGAGCGTGGCGCTCAGTTCTGGCAACGTTTTTGCGATGCCATGGGTGGCCATTCTGCGCTGCTTTCCCACAGCAATTTACTCACAGAAGTATTTGGCCTTAGCGAGTTTATTGCCGAACAGGCCATCCGCCACCCTGAGTGGGTGACGGAAATTATTAGCCAGGGCGAGCACCTCTGCCACAATCACAGCAGTTATGCCGAACATTTAAGGCAGTCTTTATACGGCATCGAGCACGAAAACGACTTCCATCAGGCCCTGCGACATTTCCGGCACCGGCATATGATGAGTATTGCCTGGCGTGATCTTACCAACGTTCAGATCATCGAAGATTCCCTCAAACAGGTTTCCGAACTCGCTGACGCACTGATCCTGGAAGCTTACCAATGGCTATACCAACGCCATTGTGAACACTATGGCACGCCTGTTGGCGAGCACGGCCCCCTGCCTATGCTCATCCTGGGGATGGGGAAACTCGGCGGCAGGGAACTCAACTTTTCATCTGATATTGACCTGATTTTCAGCTTTCCCGCCAAAGGCCACACTGAAGGCAGCCGCAAGCCCATTGAAAACCAGCAATTCTTCAACCGGTTGGCGCAAAAGCTGATTTCGGCACTGGCAAAAATCACCGCTGACGGCCAGGTCTTTCGGGTTGATATGCGGCTACGCCCGTTTGGCGAGTCCGGGCCCTTGACCATGCACTTTGCTGCGCTGGAAGATTATTACCAGGAGCAGGGCCGCCACTGGGAGCGGTTCGCAATGGTCAAAGCCCGAATTATGAACCCTCCTGACGCCTACACTGAAGAACTTGAGGATATACTCACGCCCTTTACCTTCAGGCGCTATCTGGATTTCACCACCATAGACGCGCTGCGCTCCATGAAACAGCTGATTGCCCGGGAAATAAGACGCCGACGCCTGGCCGACAATATCAAGCTGGGTGCGGGCGGGATCAGGGAAGTGGAGTTTTTTGCCCAGAGCTTTCAGTTGATTCACGGTGGACGCCAACCACAACTGAGAACCCAAAGTGTTAAGGCAACCCTCGAGGCACTGGAAAAACTGAACCTGATAGACCAGGCTACCCTGAACACCCTGTATGCTGACTATTGTTACCTGCGCAAAGTAGAGCACACCCTGCAGCAATGGCGTGACGAACAGACCCAGACCCTGCCCGACGAGGAATGGGGTCAGGAAATTGTATTTACCGTGTGCAAAGAGCCGGATTACACTGCCTTTTACGCTAGTCTGCATCGGGTAATGGCGCAAATACATGCCCAGTTCAACCAGTTAATCGAAGAACCCCAGGAAAGCCGCGGGCACAACGATGAACTGTTCGTAAAATGTCGCGATGCATGGCAATTGGGTCTGGATGAATCCGAATTTACCCAGCTGATGAGCCCACCGCTTAGCGAAGCGGCAGCAGCAAAGTGTTATCACCAACTGCTCGCCTTCCGCCAGCAACTCAGGGCCTACCGCATGGGTGAGCGGGGTGAGGAAACCCTGCATAAACTTATCCCCGAATTGCTGTATGTACTGACCTGTCAGCTCCCCGAACAGGCGGGGCAGGTTCTTGGCCGGGTACTGGATGTTGTCAATGCGGTTACCGGAAGAACCACCTACCTGGATCTGCTACTGGAAAATCCTGACGTTCTGCAACAGCTGGTGAAGCTGTGTCATCACAGTGGCTGGATTAGCGAGCAAATCCAGCGTTTCCCCTTGTTGCTGGACGAGTTACTCACTCCCTTGTACCTCCAGCAACAGAATGCCGACATCTTCATTAGCAAGCAGCATTATCAGGATGAACTTCGTCAAACTCTGTTGCGGATTGAACCCGAAGACACAGAACTACTGATGGATAGCTGGCGACAATTCAAACTCTGCCAGCAGCTTCGCATTGCTGCCAGTGACATCAGTGGTTCCCTGCCGGTGGAAGCGGTGAGTGACAAACTGACAGTACTGGCTGAAGTGGTTCTCGACAGCGTCATTCATGAAGCCTGGCGGCAGGTTTCTGACCGCTTCGGCATACCGGACCACCTCAATACCGGAGCCCAGGAATGCCCCGCTGCTGCCAATACCGGCTTTGCCGTAATAGGTTATGGCAAGCTGGGGGGCTATGAGCTCGGATATGGCTCGGACCTCGACCTGGTGTTTTTGCACAATGCGCCGCGCACGGCCAATACCACCGGCAGCAAATCTGTCAGCGCACAGCAGTTTTATATCAAGCTTGCCCAACGCATAATGCACCTGCTCAACACCACCACCCTGTTTGGTCAGTTGTATGAAACCGATCTGCGCCTGCGGCCATCCGGCAACTCAGGGCTGCTGTGTTGTCATATTGATGGCTTTGAACATTATCAGCGGCACGAAGCCTGGACCTGGGAACACCAGGCGCTGGTTCGGGCCAGGAGTATCACAGGTGACAAAGCCTTACTCGCTACTTTTGATTCAATCCGACATCAAACCCTGAGAGCAAAAAGAGCGCGTTCAGAGCTGCAAAAAGATGTGGTCTCCATGCGCGAAAAAATGCGTGCCCACCTGCTGAACAACAAAGAGGAAGGCGTTGACCTGAAACAGTGTGAAGGGGGCATTACCGACATTGAGTTTCTGACCCAGTACTGGGTACTGGCCTATGCCGATGAACACCCAACCCTGACCCGATACAGTGACAATTTACGGATTCTGGATGCTGTTGGAGAGGCCGGCCTGTTGCCAGGGGAAGAAGTAACACAATTGCAACAGGGTTATCTAAAGTTGCGGGACCATTACCACCAGCTCACTCTTGCGGAGCATAAATACGCCTCAGATACGGAGGTATTAAGCCAAATCCGCCAGCGGGTTTCGGAAATCTGGCAACAGGTATTGGGTTAGCCCGCGGTGATGCGGTTGCAGTTTTCTTTCAGGAACGGCGTACTCTCGACGGTCACCACCAGGGTACGCTGACCAGGGCAGACAAAGGCCTTAACCTCACCGTCAAAATTACTGTCAATCGCAGATGCAATTTTAGCCAGCGAGCCGGCAATGGTGTTGTCCATCTGAAAATGATGCTTGATGACAAAATCTTCCCTGAGATCCCATATCAGTTGCATACCTTCCTGCTGGGCATAATCTGACATGGCTTCCCGCAGGGTATTACCGGCTTTGAAACTGCGGTGCTTGTGTTCCCCTACCCACCGGTGATTGGCGGGGCGCAGGTCACTGGACATATCCTGGAGCTGCGACTCCAGGTTCTGCTCAGATTCACTTAATTCAATAACAAAATCACCGCCGTCTTCCTCGATTTTCTGCGATGAAGAATGGCGGAACTCACGGTAAAAATCCGACAGCCCTTTGGCAATCGACTTTTGTTCCGGAGCGCCTTCCGGCAACGGGCGGGCATCATTAGCCTGCTTCATCTGAATAAGCACACCGGCAATGATCACCAACAACAGAGCCAGGGCAATATGTCTGGCCCAGAACAGAGTATTGGAATAGCCTTTTTTCGCCATAGAATTCAATTAACCACTACTGCCTATCTCAGCGAACTGCAATATTTCGGGGAATCACCATTTATACCTTATCGGCCAGACTTTACAAAGCATGAAGTACATTCAGGCATATAACGATGGGTCATCCTCATTCGGACGGGTTTTAAACCGTTTGTGCATCCACAAATAGCTTTCCGGCTGTTCCAGCACAATTTCCGCAATGCGCTGATTCAACAGGGTCAAGGCCGCAACATCGTCCATTTCTCCCAACTCGGGCATGGGAGGGTAAATCTTAATCTTGTAACCTCGGGCGGTATACTGTGAAGAAATCAGCATAGGCACACAATTGGAGCGGCGGATGAACATCAGCGTAGCGGTAGTGGTGGCGGTATGCTTTACCCCACCAAATGGCACAAAAATGCTTTGTGCGCGACCGTAATCCTGGTCGGGAAGATAGAGACACAATTCCTGATGATCCAGAGCAGACAATAAGGCACGGGAATTGCGCTTGTGGATCATATATTTATTGGATTTAGCGCGGCCATGATACTGCAGGTAATCCATCAACGGGTTATTGTGCTTGCGATAAAACCCAATACTCGGGTGAATGTAACCGATGCCCCGGCAGCCGAATTCCAGGTTCACATTGTGCAGCGCCATGCCGAACACGCCCTTACCTTGCGCCAAAGCCTGTTCCACATGCTCATAACCTTCAACCTCGGTTATCCGCTTAACCCGCCAGGCCGGCCACCACCACCCCATGGCCGTTTCAAACAGAGCCATACCGGTGCGACGGAGATTTTCCTTTACCAGCGCATCTTTGTCGCTTTCGCTCATATACGGGTAACACAGTTCGATGTTCCGGCGGGCAACGGCGGCCCGCTTTGGGGCTATCCAGCCAATAAGACGCCCGAACCCCGCCCCCAACCAGCGAATGAGTGGTAAGGGTAACCATATCAGCAAATACAAAATTCCGGCACCTAACCAGACCGGCCAGTAGCGGGGGCCAAGAAAGGCCAATTTGAACTGTGGAGGTTTGATTGCTTGAGACAACGTCGACTCATCCTGAAAAAATTTGCCGTATTGTAGCGTCAGATCCCGGACAAGCCCACCTTTGCAACGCCGGCATACCGCAATTCCCTCAAGTTTCGCGATCGATTTGCCGGAGTTTTTTCTCGAAGCTCTCGAACTGCGCCTGGGATTGGTAATCGAAATTGTACTGATTATGAAAACCAAACTGCAATTTTACAGTCGCATCTTCGATAAACAGGGTGTACCCATCCAGATCAGTGAAGGCAGTTACCCCATTTAGCACATACTTGTCGCCCTGTTTTTCACCGTGCTGCCGGATCTTTTCAAACACCCTCAGAACAAACTTGCTGTCGAGTTCGTTTTTCATTGTAGTTCCTCCTGTAACCGGCACTGATATCAGCGTGACGAATAACATTTAAGTGTAGGCCATCAAAACCGATCCGGGCACCATACATCCGGTACCTCACAGGAAAGGGTTCAGTTGAAGTTGTACCTCAACCCAACCGTCACCACATTGGCTTTGAAATCCTGTTGGCCACGCGCATGACTGAACTCCAGACGCACCATGGAATTCATGCTGAGCTGAAAATCAAACCCAACCCCAACCAGGGCAGCAGCAATCCCTTCGTCGTAATGGCAGGTATTCGCCAGAGTCCCCGGCTCCCCTCCCTGCCGGCAGGTCCCGTCTGGCAGGGAGCCTTGTGCAGTCAGCACATCGGCGTTCATAACGCCCAGTTTGTAATACAGCTCACCCCAAGGGCTGCCCGCTTTTCCGAGCATCGCAAGATACAGCGCGTCGGCTTTCATGCCGCTCTGCGAATCGAGCCCATCTACCAGCGACTGATAACCAAATTCCAGATACCACTGAGACAGAAACTGATGCCCCATTGCAAACTGATAATGGGGTTGCTGCTCCGATAACTCACCAAATTCCACATCGGCATACCCACTACTGAGCACACCATACATGCGCTCGGTTGCCTCTACCTGGACGTTCACTCCCAACGCCAGTGCCACAGCGGCAATACGTTTAAACATGATTTTTCCGAACAAATAAATTAAAAGAAATATTCCAGGGTCAGTTGAATGTGATCGTCCCTGCGCAGGTAAAAATAGGTATCCGTTTCATCGTCTGATGACAAAAAGTAGGCGTCAAGTTTCCAGCGCCACTGGTCACTCATGCGGCTGGACGCTTCCACAAAGCCACTGTATGTGGCCAGTTCATCCAAATCCTGCACATAACCTGCGAGTACTTCGGTACCATCCAGGTCGTTGAAAACCCAACGCAGGCCCAGCATGAGATCATTTTGCCCGTTAGCAAAGAAGTTATCAGTGCGCTCATCGAACTGGTATTCCATCAGAACCCCCAAATCATGGGAGGTATCGAACACCCCCACACTGGTGCGCTCAAACCCGGCCACCAGAGCGGTAAAATCTTCACTTTGCCCGCGGCGGTGAATGGTTTCCAGTTTCAGTAACCAGGCGCCCTGCACTTTCAGCACGTCCAGCCCGAACTGTTCCACCTGAGCGTAATACGGTGTCACACTTTCGGAATTCTGGGCCAGAAATAACAATTCGGGCTCCCGGGTGGTACCGTCAAAATACGACACGCCCACTTCCCAGTCACCAATGCTGTTCTGCCAGCGTAAAGCGTAATCCAGATGCTGCTGCTCATCGTCAGACTCATACAGCGCCGCATCGGCATCAATCGGCAGCGGAGGTCTCAGACGACCATCGGTGCCAGCAAAGGTACGTTCACGAAAATAAGGTAACAGAAATCCGGATACGGTGCCCCAGTCGCCAAATACCCTGAGGTTAACCATTGGCTGACCCAGCTTGTCTTCACCATCCAGTGATTCGACAGCATCGGTCTGATTGATTATATCCACCAGGTGCAGGGACTCGGTCTGCCCCCAAAACACTTTGCTGACTCCAACCCGACTCTCCCAGTTGTCACCAACGTGCAGCCATACCAGCTCCCGGATATCCCCATGGGTGCGCTCACTGTCCTGTTGGTCGAGCCTCACAAAGGGCTTCACCACCAGGCTGTCGATCCCGTCGTTCCACTCTGTGTAGAGCTCCGGTTCAATGAATAGCGACACCTGCATGCGTTCCTGGCCGGAATACGCTGCATCCTGGAGAAAGTAGCGATTTTCCAGCCCGGAAAGCCCGCCAAGTTCCCATTCGGCCCATACCTGGCCACTGGCGAGGATCAGCCCCGCACTGATAATTTTCCTTAAAAACACGACTTATCGCGCCCTCCTGAGGCTGTTTTTATCAAAATCCGACTCATCCAGCCCCACTTTAAACTCGAGGGAATGAGTGACCAGTTTGGTGGATTTATTGGTTTGCAAATTGAACATGTAACTGGTTTTTGGCCGCCAGTATTTACCGATGTACAACTCATAGTCCTCAAATTCCAGGATTTTGAGGGCCGCTCCCTTACGGTCAAAAAATTCGGCTTTACGCACCCGGTAGTGGGCCTTGTCGATCCAAACCAGCTGTCTGGAGTAACCTGAGAACTCATCTTGCGGAACCTGCTCAATCACGTACACATCATCGCCGTTGAATTGATCATCGCGAATAAAGCGGTAGGAGAATTTTTCCACCTCGAAGGACGTCATATCCTCAAACGCAAATTCACTGCCCATAAACGGCCCGGATTTATTTCGCGAGGCAATGCGTTTTACCCGTTTAAGTGCCGGCAGGTAAATCCACTGCTCATCTGGCTCGCTGGCATGTGAAAAACTTAAAAATGCGGTGCCACTTACGTCTTTTGGTGAATCAAAGATAGTCAGTGCTTTGTCACCATCGTCACGTACTTCCAGAGTATTAACTCGCATATCACGGGTCGCTTCCTGGCCCTGGGCATTGCGCAGGATCATGGTCATTTCGGCCACCGAATTGTCCCACCCCCGATCTCGGGCCTTGCGTTCCTGGGCAATTCTAAGCCCCTCTGTCTGAGCGTCATCGGCCCTGACCAGATTGCCGGTCATCAGCGCCAATAAAATCAGACACGCGCTCCAGCTGGCGCAATATTTACCCATAGTGCTCTCCGTTAGAAACCTGCCGGTCCCGATCCAGCCACATCAGGAATGCAGGCAGAAAAATCAGGTCCACCAGCAATGCTGCAACAATAATGATCAATGTCAACAGCCCCATGTCTGAATTAAGGGCAAAATCCGACAGTGTCAGCACACCGAATCCAGCCACCAACACCAGTGTGGTCGTAGTCAGGGCCAGACCAACCGTTTCAAAAGCGTAATGAATGGATTCAGAAACACGTTTTTTCTGGTTTCGGGCAATCTGGTACTTGGACAAAAAGTGCACTGTGTCGTCAACAATAATACCCATCGTCATGCTCAGCACCACTGAAAGGGCCATATTGATCTGGCCGGATAACAGCCCCCACATACCAAACCCGACCAACGCCGGCAATAAATTAGTAAACAGGCTCACCAGCCCAAGACGCCAGGATTTAAGGGCCAGCACTATCAGGCCAGAGATCAATATCAGCGCCAGCACTGTACCCCACACCATACTTTGCATATTGCGCTCGCCAATATGTGCAAACATCAAAGGTGGGCTTGCCGCCTCAACCCGCAAGCCCGGGGCGTTCTGCACAAACCATTGCCGGGCCTGGGTCTCGAAAGCGGTAAACTCGTTGCTGCCCAGGTTGCTCATCACCGCCACAATCCGCAGCGCGGATTTATCGATGTCCAGCTGATTGGTGAGATCCAGACCGTAGGGTAATGACATTTCGTACAGCAGCAGATATTGCGACGCCAGTTCCCGGTTCTGTGGCAGCCGGTATGCTTCGGCCTCGTCGTTGTGCATATTCATGCTCAGGCGCTTCATGGTATCCGAAAACGTCAGCACATGATGGACCTGAGGCT
This sequence comes from Alteromonas aestuariivivens, assembly GCF_003367475.1. Taxonomy (GTDB): domain Bacteria; phylum Pseudomonadota; class Gammaproteobacteria; order Enterobacterales; family Alteromonadaceae; genus Alteromonas; species Alteromonas aestuariivivens. The sequence goes on along the minus strand of NZ_QRHA01000001.1, from coordinate 375,460 downwards.
GGTTGCGCAGCCACCCGGCAAACTGGTCAACACTGGCCAGTACTTCTGGCTCGGTAACGCCGTAGGGTTCATTGGTGTAAACGACAAAATCCACATTCGACATGCCGCCAAGATAGCGCTCCTGAACATCCACTGCCTGACGGAACCGGCTGTCCGGATCGAAGTATTTAACCGCGATATCGTTGAGTTCATTGTGAGAGGCAAATCCACCGGCGACCAGCACAATCAATGCTGAATAGGGCAAAATCCGTCGATAATACCGGGTGACCCATTGTCCACCACGACGAAAAAATGCATGCTTGCCCTCATCCTTTTGTGCCGTGTTAACCGGCATAAGCATCAGTAAGGCGGGCAAAACCGTCAGCGATAGCAGGCACGCAATCATAACGCCTGCAGCAGCCATATTCCCCAGGTGCGCCAATATCGGTACAGCCGAAAAATTCAGCATCACAAAACCTATCGCGGTGGTAATGCTGGTAATAAGGATGGGTTTGATATTGAGGCTGAGACTCTCAAGCAATGCCTGTTTGCGATTGAGGCCCTTGCCCAGAAAATAACGCAGGCCGACAATCACATGAATGCAGTCAGCCACCGCCAGCGTGGTTACCATAGTTGGCACGTTCACTGTCGCGGTACTCAGATAAATGCCATACCAGCCAGCTCCGCCCATCACAATCACAATGGTGCCCACAACTACTGTCAGCGTCGCCAGGGCTGCCGCCCACGAATGGGTAAGAATGGCAATCATGATAATGATCAAAAGATACATCAGGGGGATCAGGGTCTGGGCATCGTTTTGCGCAGCAACAGCGAAGGCATCATTCATGATCACCATACCAACCAGGTATATTCGGTGATTGGGGTAATCCTGCTGGTAGCGGGTTTGCAAATCCCTGGCGAATGCGGCTATTTCGATCACTTCCTGGGTTTGGTCACCATCCGGCAACTGGATAGTTGCATTGATCACTGCCACATCACCGTTCTCCGACACCAGCCGGCCCTTAAGTTCCGGGCTACCGGAAACCACAGATTCGACCCAAAGGACCTGTTCCTCTGTTGCGCGACCAGACAGAATAAGGTCGGTAACCACCAGATCGTCATCTTCCGCATAGGTATGCTGGTAGTTTGAGAGCGACTCAACACGGGTGGAGAGCGGAAGTTGCCAGGCGTCGTGCGTGAGGTCGTGGATCAGGCTGAAGGATACCGGATCGTAAATGGTGCCGGATTGAGGGACTATCAAAAACGCCACATTTTCGCTTTTATTGAAAATGTTCTGCATTTCCTCGAATGCCAAACGCTGTGGGTTGTTGGGTTCAAAAAATACTTTGTAGTCACCGCGAAAATAAAGATTTTTGGCGCCAAGACCAATCACCAGACACAGTACTACAAACCCGAGCAAACCTGTTTTGGGCCGATTCAAAAAAACTGTGATCCAAGCGGGTACTGCCACCATGCTCCAACTCTGCCTTATTGCTCAATTAACTAACGTCTAGGGCCTGTTGATCTTTAGTGTTCAATTTTGCAACAAATTGTCGTGCATTTCGGGTTCACTCTGAGTGCTTCCATGGCTGCGTTGTTCGTCATTTACTTAGCTGACTAAGCTTCATGACTCTCGCCTTGCCCTGAAAACACTCAGAGAGAACAAATTTCGAACAGCAAAGATCAACAGGCCCTAGAGTGTATCCGTTTATCATTCATAAGTATAAGTAGCCCAAACGAAAATCCTCCTGATCTTACGTCAAACAAAAAGGTCTCCGGCTCAGGGCTCGCTTCATGCTAGACGCATTCGCCCCACGTTTTAACGACTTTGTAACGGAATATTTGATCTTTTTTTAAAGTCATCGTAGTATCACTTCACACAACTGGTCAGATGAGCGGATGAGTTTACAATGAGTATCAGAACAAGTTTAAAAAAAGTCCTTCCTCCTATTTCGATTACCGAGCAAGAAGCTCTGGACGCAGGAGATATTTGGATTGAATCTTCCATCTATCAGGGCAAACCTGATATGCAGGCACTGCGTAATGTCCCGCAGGCCAAACTCAGCGCCGATGAACAGGCGTTCCTGAATGGCCCTGTAACCGAACTGCTTGCCATGATTGACGATTTTGAACTTGGCAACGGCAAGCACATCCCTCAGGAAATTCTCGATTTTCTGGGTAAAAACCGTTTCTTCTCGATGATCATTCCGAAGAAATTCGGCGGTCTTGAATTCAGCCCGTACGCCAACTCCACCATTGTTGCCACCATCGCCGCCAAAAGCGGTGCCCTGGCAGTGACTGTGATGGTACCGAACTCACTGGGCCCGGGCGAACTGCTGATGCATTACGGAACCCAGGAACAACAGAATTACTGGCTGCCACGTCTGGCCGTTGGTCAGGACATTCCATGCTTCGCGCTAACCAGCCCCGAAGCAGGCTCTGATGCCGGAGGCATTCCGGATGCTGCAATTGTTACCAAGGGCGAATGGAACGGCGAAGAAGTCATTGGGCTTTCTGTGAGCTGGGACAAGCGCTACATCACCCTGGCACCGATCGCAACTGTGCTGGGTCTGGCATTTAAAGTCTTTGACCCCGAGCATCTGTTGGGTGACAAGCTGGAGCTGGGAATTACCTGTGCCCTGCTACCAAAATCACACCCTGGTGTGGAACTGGGCAACCGCCACGACCCAATGGGACAACGTTTCTACAACGGTACAACCCGAGGTAAAGACGTGTTCATTCCGATGGATTTCATCATTGGTGGCCAGAAGAACATCGGCCGTGGCTGGCAAATGCTGGTTAGCTGCCTGGGCGCTGGCCGGGGTATCTCATTGCCCGCGATGGGCGTTGCGACAGCGCAGTCTGCACTCAAAGGTGCGGCCGAATACTCTTTCGTGCGTGAACAATTTGGCCTACCTATTGGTCGCTTTGAAGGGATCCAGGGCAAACTTGCGGACATCGCCGGCAAAACTTTCCTGCTGGAAGCCATGCGGGTTCTGACCACTGAAGGTCTTGGGCTGGGCCTGAAACCTTCCGTTGTAACGGCAATTGCAAAATATCACATGACCGAGCTGGGTCGTGACGTGATGAATTCTGCGATGGACATTCAGGCTGGTAAAGCCATTCAGCGCGGCCCCCAGAATACCCTTGCGGGTGGCTACAGTGCACTGCCTATCGCGATCACGGTTGAAGGTGCCAACATTCTCACCCGTAACCTGATGATTTTCGGTCAGGGTGCCATGCGCTGCCATCCGTATTTGAAGGAAATGGTGGACCTGATCCACAGCAACGAGCCCAGTGCCGATGCTGAATTCAATACAGTCTTGCGCAAAACCGTTACCTTCAGCGTGAAAAATTCCCTGCGCAGCCTGGCTAAGAGCTATCTGCCATTTGTACGTGGCTGCGAATCCAGCATGCCGGAAGTCCGCAAATACGAAAAGCGCATCAACGCGTTATCAGCAAAGCTGGCACCGCTGGCTGATCTGTCTCTGGCAGTACTGGGCGGTGACCTGAAAAAAGCGGAGTTACTGTCAGCACGTCTGGGCGACGTCATGAGCTACCTCTACGGTGCCATGGCCGCTGTGCGCTTCTATGAGCAGCGTATCGAGGATCGCAAGTTGGCTAAACCGTATTTTGATTACGCCATGCAGTGGTCTTTGCAACAAGCTGAACAGGCGCTGGTAGATTTCATCAACAACTTCCCGAACGCAGCCACTCGCGGTCTGATGCGGGTATTAACCAATACCTACACCAACAGTGTCAGCAGCATCAGCGACGATTTGGTGCGTGAACTGTCACTGGCATCCATGCAGGACAACAGCGTTAAAGCGCAGCTGACTCATCTGGTTCGCCCGATTGAAGGTGATGGTAACCACATCAATGAGCAGGCCTTCAAAGCCAAACATGCGGTTGCACATCTGTTGGCCAAAGTTCAAAAAGCCCTGCGTCAAGAGCCTGTGGTGCCTTTCCTGTCATTGGAAAATGCCCTTAACAAGCTGACTGAGAAAGGTACTATCACCAATGAGGAAGCCGCTTTACTGCACGATTACAATGAAAAACGTAAACTTGCCGTGCGGGTTGATGAGTTTACCTTCGACATGGAATTGATTCCTGCATCTGATACAAAATCAGCTAAGGAAACCCAGCAACATGCGGCGTAAAGCTGTTTTTGAATATTCCCAAGGCGGTCAATGACCGCCTTTTTTGTACCACTTTGCCCCCCTGAGATTGAAATCCCAATTGTGATCCGCAAAAGATTGCTGTATTTTCAATTCATTAACATTTGAAACATGCAGTCAGGCCCCTTCTGTGCAGGTACGCTCCGGGACAATAAAACTCGACCATCATCTGGCTTCCAAAGACACTCTGGAACTGCTCTACGGTAACATTTTCACCGGAATGATCATGAGCTTTGTGGCCATGAGTGGGTTAATATTTGGGCTCCCGAATCCGCAAACTGCAACGATAAAATTTTGGTTCTGGGTAGTCACCATTGGCATCATAACACTGCGCCTGGTGGACGCTTTTCACTGGCAGACCCGGGTAAGAGATACCGACTACAATCCCAAATGGTCATTCCTGCGGTTTCACACCGGCGCCGTTGCTATGGCGTTCGTCTGGGCTGCGTACAGCATCACCCTGTTCAACAGCATGAACACCATCGAATTGGCTACTACCCTGGTTATTCTGAGTGCCATGGCTGCGGGCGCAGCAACCGTACTTGCGCCCAGTCGCACCCTGCTGATTTTTTACTGCAGCATGCTGATACTGCCGATTTCAATCCAGTCTGTCGTTAATTCAAAGGACGACTTTACCACCATTGGTGTGCTGGGCTTGTTATTTTGGGTATCGATGCTGTTTACCGGGTTCAAATCCAATAATTTCTTTCATAAAGCCATCAGACTGAAACATGCCAATAATGAATTGGTTCAGCAGATGAAAATCGAACGTAATGAAGTGCGTCGCATCAACGAAGATCTCCGGCGCAGCAATGAAAAGCTTGATCACATTAACGCCAGCCTGGAAGCGGAAGTCACCCGCAGAACCAATGAAATGCACCGGCTTTCCAACCGGGACCCGCTGACCCTGTTGCTGAATCGCCTGGGCTTCATACGGCAGTTGGAAGAAATCATCCGTACCACCGAAAAACTGCACAACACACTTGCTGTACTGTTTGTCGATCTGGACGGCTTCAAGCAAGTTAATGACAGCCTCGGCCACTGGGTGGGAGACAAGGTGCTGGTTGAAGTTGCCACCCGGCTCAAGCGCTTCTGCGATCCGGACCACCTCGCACGCTGGGGTGGTGATGAGTTTGTCATTGTACTTCCCTACGCCAATGAAGATACCGCCATTGCGGTTGCCCAGGCTGCTAGAAGTGGCATTTCCGACCCTATTATTGTTGAGGAAAACCAGATTTCACTGGATGCGTCCATCGGCATTGCACTGTATCCGGACCACGGTAAAACCGCTCAGATACTGATCCAGGAAGCGGATCTGACAATGTACAACCGAAAACGGAATGCCAGAGGCAGCGTGGGCGTCTTCAATCAGGCCATTTACCAGATGGCAAGAGAAGAGCAGGACCTTCGTGACGGCCTGCGTCGGGCCATAGAAAATGGCCAGTTGTTTGTAATGTTCCAGCCCATCCTCAGTGCAGCCAAAAGGCAACCCTGGGCCGTCGAAGCCTTGCTGAGATGGGAGTATGGTGATCGCAGCGTGCCACCGTCAGTATTTATACCACTGGCGGAGAAAACCGGCCTGATCCATGATATTGGTACCTGGGTGCTGCATAGGGCATGCATTGTCGCGGCCCAGTGGCCGCAGGAAAGCGAAGTGGCGGTTTCTGTCAATGTCTCGGTCATACAACTGATGGACGACCGCTTTGTAAATACCCTCGACAAAGTGCTGAAAAGCAGTGGCCTGGACCCTACCCGCCTGCATCTTGAGATCACCGAGTCTGTATTCGCAGACAACCGTGAAACGGTTGTCCGACAGGTAAATGCCATCAAGGCCCGTAAAGTTCAGATATCCATTGATGACTTTGGCACCGGATTTTCTTCCCTCAGCCAGCTGCAGTCCTTAAGTTTTGACCACATAAAAATTGATCGCTCTTTCGTACAGAAACTCGAAGAAGGCAGTGATACTATTATCCGGGCGACTTTGATGATCGCAAGAGAGTTTGGCTGCAAAACCATCGCCGAGGGGATTGAATCAAACGCTCATGCCGAGCGCCTGATTGAAATGGGAGTGGATTGTTTACAGGGTTTTCACTACGCACGGCCCCTCAGCGCTGAAGCAATCAGACAGTGGCTTGAAAATCAGAAACAGTAAACACCATGGCTCAACTCTATTTCTACTATTCGGCGATGAATGCCGGAAAGTCCACTTCGCTATTGCAGTCTGCATACAATTACCAGGAGCGGGGAATGCGTGCGCTGATATATACTGCAGCACTGGACCACCGCTACGAAGTCGGCAAAGTGACCTCACGAATTGGTCTGCAGGCTGACGCCCTATTATATTGCCGCGACGACAATCTGTTCGAAGCGGTGCAAAACCAACTTCAGAGTGCTCCATTGCACTGCGTATTTATCGATGAAGCCCAGTTTCTGACCAAAGCCCAAGTTCGGCAACTGGTGGACATTGTCGACGACCTCCATATTCCTGTACTCGCCTATGGCCTGCGCACCGATTTTGTAGGTGAAACCTTTGAGGGGAGCCATTACCTTCTGGCCTGGGCAGACAAACTGTTCGAACTAAAAACCGTCTGCCACTGCGGTCGAAAAGCCAATTTCGTAGTACGCCTGGACGTTAACGGAGCCCCACTGACCGCTGGTGACCAGGTAGAAATTGGTGGCAATGACCGCTATGAGTCCATGTGCCGAAAACACTTCAAAGCGCTGGCATGGCCTGAAAAATCCGGAATCTGACCAACGTCATTGCTGATCTTCAGCCGCAGTATTACTCATGCACTTTCTGCCCGGTAGTTGACTTTCGATTGCTGACACGCAACAGTAGCAAGTCACACTATGAGGGGCACAATGTTTAATAAAATCAAACGATTCAATAATTTTTCCGGCATCACAGGGCTGCTGGCCTGTAGTGTCATGCTCGGCGTATCCCCTGCGAATGCCAGCACATTGCCCGCCTCCCTGAATGACTTGCCCGAAGTTATCGAGCAGGCACTTGTTCAGTTCCATACTCCGGGAATGAGTGTGGGGGTAGTCAAGGACAATCAAGTCGTCTATCTGCAAGGGCACGGTTTACGCAGTATTGAAGACCGTCTGCCGGTAACACCGGAAACCTATTTTCGTCTGGCATCCGTGAGCAAGGCCTTTACCGCTACCGGAATTGCCCTTTTAGCTGAAAGCGGTGACCTCAACTGGCAGCAGCGAGTAACCGATCATTTAGCGCATTTTCAAATGGCAGACCCTTGGGTAACCCGGGAATTCACTGTTCTGGATTTGCTTACACACCGAAGCGGCCTCGCATCCGGCGCTGGCGACAGCATGTTGTGGCCAGAACCCAGTGGATTCAGCCGCGAGGAAATCATTCATAATCTGCGCTATCTGACCCCAAAAACCAGTTTCAGAAGTGCGTATGCATACAATAATGTGATGTACATTACCGCGGGAGAAGTGATTGCCAGCACTACGGGGGAAAAATACCAGGACTTTATCGACAAACACATTTTTGCTCCCTTGGGCATGCACTGCTTTGCCGGTGATGTCCCTCCATCGGCACTGGTCAATCATGCCGTAAGCTTTGGATTCAGTGAGCAAAGGGGGCAGTACGCCATTCCCCGCAACCAAATCCGTCAGCAGGGCCTGGTGTCGGCCGCCGCAGGAGGCCTTACCTGTAACGCCAAAGAAATGCTGAAATGGTTGTCCATGTGGCTTAACGGTGGAAAGCTCCCCGATGGTAAAGCCTTTTTATCCTCTGACAGCATAGAGTTTATGTGGTCCCCCCAAACCCTGCTGCCCATTTCGGATATAGACCGGGCCTGGGATGAAACTCAGTTTAGTGCTTATGGAATAGGTTGGCGTCTGGCCGACGTTCTCGGTCACAAAGTGATATCTCATACCGGCACACTTTCCGGCTATCAAACCTACGTTACACTGGTTCCGGAACTAAACCTGGGGGTGGTGTTGCTGAACAATGGTTCCAATTATGGTGCCCGGGGTGCTGTAATGCAAACCATCCTCAAGGCTTATATGGGTAAACCCAAACCGCCAGCAGCAGAAAACTGGATAAGCGCCTATTCCGCATTACAGCAGCACAATAAGGTGCTTAGTCAGGAACGGGAAATTGAACTGGCCGGCAGCGGCCACGTGGTGCTTGAACTGCCACAGTACGCAGGTGAATTTGAAGACCAGTGGTTTGGTGCATTCAGGATAAAATACGCAAGCCAAAAACTCACCATTGAATCTGAAAAAATGCCCATGCTAAGCGGCTTTCTTGAGCCTTTTGACGATCACCGGTTTGTGATTCGGTGGCACAACCCGAATGCGGCAGATGACGCCATGATCCTGTTTGACGTAAGCCCACAGAGAACGGTAACGGGTTTTACGCTGGCTCCGTTCAAAGCGACGGTACCTGAGTATCACGAATACAGCGACATGTACTTCAAACCTGTTGCGGGCAACAATACTTCAGCAGAATAACCGCCCAGAGTGGTGGGATTTCACCACTCTGATGGCTACTATCCCGTATCAGGGATCGCCTGGGAAACACCCTTCCATAAAGCTGTGTATCCAGTCACCATCCCTTGCCATCACCTCATCGAACACATGGTGATTCACTCTGCGGTTCTCAGGCAGTTCAGGGTCAAGTTCAGGATGTGGACGGCGTGTCATCTCAAGACCCAATTCGTCCAGGCGCTCTACGAAATTCTGGTACCAGGGATATAACCCTCCCTGTATTACAGCGAATTTGGGCAAACGGCTGGGATCCTGCCTGCTGGCCCAACGCTGATAAACTTCGGCGATATAAAAAACGCTATTGCGTTTGAGATAGATCTCATTTTCCTCAAAGTAGTTCTCCCAGGTTACCGGCTCCAGAAAGAGTGTTTGAGACTCGGTGATCAGAGAACCATCTGCAGAAACAATACAACCGAACATCCGCGGATAACGAAAGCCATAAAGAAAGGCACCAAAGCCACCCATTGAAAACCCAGCAATGGCACGATTCCTTGCGCCTCTTCGCACTGGATAATTGCGCTCTATATAAGGAATAAAATCCCGAATAAAAGCGGTTTCCACCTGATAATCGTTACCGTCAAAAGTCTCTTCGCCGTTTTCACACCCTGCAGGACACTTGTCCCCCGGGCAAACATTACGAAAAACCCGGGTACTGGGAGGAGGGCACTGCAACTCTCCCGGCAGCATGTTAGCCCACATGGTGACCGGCGCCCCGGCATACATATACACCAGAATAGCTTCCTGCATTAACCCCTGGGCTACGGCATCCTGATAAAACCTGTGGCTGTAATAACCCATTCCCGAATTCTCAAAGGCATCGTCAAGCACCCTCCCCCCCTTGCCGTGTAACCAGTAAATCACCGGGAAGCGCTTTCCTTCGGCCGCGGACTCGGGGACGATGATCCGGTACTGAATTTCCATATTCGTGTTTAGCGCTTCACTTCGGGGAACAGTAAGCAACTCATCCAGCGTATTGGCCTGCAGAGTGGCAGTGAATAACAATGCGAACAATAAAAATTTCATACAGTCTTCCTGAAGTAACGTGGGGCGGCCACAGGATACCGTGAAGCCTCTGCCAAAAAACGTGCCGCTGAGATAACCCGGACCTTGGCATGCTGTGCGGAAAACAGCAGCAACAAACTCTATTCGTTAACCAATCTAAAAGATTTTGCGAGGTAAGATTAAACACTTGCCGGGCTCGAAGTGGCCCGTTGAAAAGACACGCTAAATTAAGAATACATCCAGAACAATGAATTTCAAGCGACCTCAAATGCAACAAAAAACACTTAAAATTCAAAAAATTAGTTTAATATAGTAATGTTTTATTATGAGTTAGCCAGATGAAATACACCTCGGCTCTCAAAAATACAACTTTTATACTAAACCCAGTGTGCAGTATTGCGTGGCTAACGATGGTTGGTCCGGACACCGGTCCGGAAAAATTCAAACAATAGCGGGCGATTAAACACAATGTATTGTCACTACAAAAGGGCAAGTTTTCAGATCTGGGCCTGTTTGGTATAAAATTCGCCGCAAAATAGCCAAGGTACCCAAACATGGTCAGGAATTACCGCTTCCTCAGTGTCATGATGACATTTTGTATTTTTCTTGTATTGCCCGCCCAGGCTGAATTACAGAACAGCTCTCGTGAAATTGAACCGCAAACCGAAGTAACAACCGAGCATAAAACCACCATCCGCGGGAAAAAGATTCCCTACACCGCAACAGTAGGCACTCAGCCGGTCTGGAATGCCGACGGCGAGGCCGTTGCCACGCTCCACTATACTTACTACCAGCGTAGTGATGCCCAAGACACCACCACTCGCCCTCTGATGATCAGTTTCAATGGCGGACCGGGTTCCGCTTCAGTCTGGATGCACATTGCCTATACTGGCCCAAAGTTACTGAACATTGATGATGAGGGTTACCCTCTCCAGCCTTATGGAGTCAAGTCCAACCCCTATTCCATTCTTGATGTTGCCGACATTGTGTATGTAAACCCGGTGAATACGGGCTACAGTCGGGTGCTCAAAAATAAGGACGGCGATGCCATGAGCAAGGAAGAGCAACAAGCAATGTTTTTTGGTGTCAATGCTGACATACAGTATCTCGCAGAGTGGATAAACACATTTGTCACCCGCAACAACCGATGGCGCTCACCCAAATATCTGATCGGTGAAAGTTACGGCACAACCCGGGTATCCGGTTTAGCTCTTGCACTGCAAAATCAGCAGTGGATGTATTTAAATGGTGTCATCCTGGTCTCTCCTACCGGGTTAGGTATCAAACGGGATGGCCCGGTGAAAGCCGCGAACCGTCTACCCTACTTCGCGGCCACAGCCTGGCATCACAATGTGCTTGCTCCCCAGTTTCAGGCCATGGAACTGGAATCTTTTCTCGCCGAGGTAGAAGAATTTACGCTGAAGGAATTGCTGCCTGCACTTGCAAGGGGAGGGTTCATTCCCGAAGTTGAAAAAAAGAATATCATCAGCAGGATGTCAGCCTATTCCGGCTTGTCCGAGCAGGCCATTGCGCAAAACAACCTTGATGTAAGCCCCCAGTTTTTCTGGAAGGAACTGCTGCGGACAGAAGGTAAAACCGTAGGCAGGCTGGACAGCCGCTATCTGGGAATGGACCGTCAGGATGCAGGTACCCAACCCGACTATAATGCAGAACTGACATCGTGGCTGCACGCCTTCACACCGGCTATCAATTATTACCTGCGTGAACAGCTGAACTTCAAAACCGATATAAAATACAACATGTTTGGCAATGTGCATCCATGGGACCACAACGACAATCACAGCGGCGAGGATTTACGGCAGGCCATGGCGGCCAACCCCTACCTCAAGGTTATGATCCAGTCCGGCTATTACGATGGCGCAACCAATTACTTTGATGCCAAGTACACCCTGTGGCAGCTGGACCCCAGTGGCCGCATGAAAGGCCGTATGAGCTTCAAAGGCTACAGAAGCGGCCATATGATGTATCTCCGCAGACAGGATCTCGAAACATCCAATCAGGACATACGGGATTTTATTCTCTCCAGTTTACCCGCAGAGGGACAACCGGCCCGATACGCCCGTTAACCAAAAATGAACCTATGGCCTCATTCGGGGCCATTTCCTCCAGCTCGAGCTCATTGTTTTTGCGCACACCATTATTCTCGCGATGCCGCTCAATCCCTCTACACTATTAAATGCCACTTGTTCGCCCGATTGAACTGGTGTGACGGTTTCATCTTTAATATGTTTGACGTTCTGTAAGATAGGGAAATTATGCATTACCAATGGAGATTTTTCTTCGCGATTTGCCTGCCCGGTTACTGGATTGGAGTTTCCGCTATGGCCTCAACCCCCGAAATCAGCGAATTGCAGCGCCAGTTTACCCCCTTGGTTCAAAAGGACCTGTCAGAAACCCTGGTCACTGCCTCTCTGCTGAGCGATGACGAAGTCATGCAACTTGGCGTCTGGGACTTCGACCCAAATCGCTTACTGGGAACCGACAACGATGAATTTGGTTCCGATGAAGCCCGGGCAATCAGAGATTCACTGAATCAGGTCAGCCTTCCATGGAACAAGCTTTGGTTGCAGACGGAAAACGGGGACCAGATTTCACTTACCGGAAAATTTGCCGCGTTGCAGGTTAAACAGCGAGTTCAGCTTGATCGGGAGTCCAGAGATTTAGCGGAACATCGGGTTTACAGTGCTCACTTGGGCGTCTCCTATCTCAAAAATTTCACCGACCACTGGCAGGGTCAGGCCAGGTTTAGCGCAAGCTGGATGCACTACGAAAACACTTTCGAGTTTATTTCTCCGCTTGCCAAAGCGTTCAAGCCGGTCATCAATGGGGTATTCTCCAATTACGACGTTAACGCACTGATGTTCGAACCCACTATTCGACTGAATTACCGTTGGCAGGGGCGCAATACTCGATACCGCCTTTTTTCCGCCTGGCATTATCTTTTTGGCCAGACAATCCATGCAGATATCGACGCTCACGATGTGCGTCCCCATGCCTGGTACTGGTCAAACGGCATCGAACTCAGCCGCCCTGTTTTTCGCGACACAAACAGCAGCCAACAACTGTGGTCCAGGTTTTCCCGGGTTAACGTAGGCGGTTACCTGTCAGAGCCTACAGGCAGTTCACACTATTACGAACTGGGTGCCGGCTGGCTGATCAACACACCTAAATTTGGCAATTACGTTACCAATCTGGGCGTGGGCATCAATCTCAATTATGGCAGTACCCTGAAGGGAGGCACTTTGGTTATTCTCTATAATATTGGTGCCTTTTGAACCACCTGACCCATTCGCGCAGGGACAGGGCAAATAAAATCGGCCCGGAACTACGACAGCCGGTACACATGATCTACTATAAGCACACATCTGTTTAAAGCATAAGGAAGCGGCAATGAAAAAAGTGTTAATTTTCCTACTCGTTCTGTTGGTGATCGTAGCGGGCGGGATTTGGTATCTGCTCAGCGGAGCCGATGAGTTCATCCACAATCAAATTGAACAGCAGGGCAGCAGATATCTGAAGACCGATGTCAACGTTGCCAGCGTTAGCCTCATTTTCAGAGAAGGCCGGCTGGAAATTTCCGGTCTGGAGGTGATGAATCCAAACGGCTTTACTTCCGATAAGGCATTTAACCTGAACCAACTGGCAATGGACCTGGGCGCTTCCATGAAGGAGCCCTATGTGATCCAGGAAATACTGATTGATGCCCCCCAGGTATTATATGAAGTTAACGAGTCCGGCCAGTCCAATTTGCTGGTGCTGAAAGACAACCTACAATCCTCTTTGCCCACCAAAGATGGCACAGCACAGGAAACAACGGAAAAGTCTGATTCTCCACTGGTACTGGTAAAAAAAGTGACGGTTGCGAATACCCGGCTCAGGATCAATGCGGAAGCACTGCAAACTGGTGAGCTTAAGCTGGAGAAAAAATCCTACGATGTAACCTTGCCCACGTTCCATGCCGGCCCGATTGGCGAGCCAGACGGACTGCCTGCGGATCAGGTGGGTGCTGCGATTTTCAACCAGATGCTGGCGAATCTGATCAAAGAGGCCAAGGCGAAAGCCAGGGATATCGTTGAGGAGCAGGCAAAAGCGAAAGCAAAAGAAAAGCTCGAAGAAGAAAAAGGCAAATTGTTGGAAAAAGCTGACAAAAAACTAAAAGAGTTGTTCAAGCAGTAGCTAAATACGTAATCAATGCCACCTGTACTGCCTTGCCAGGTGGCCATCTGCCAATAAAAAGCAATCCCCCTACCATAGATTGGGGCCGTTCAATGGCCCAACACTGCGTCTCAATAAAGCTTCACTGACTGAGATGATTCAGGACATCAACTCACCATGGTTTTCAGGTAAGGCTGTAACTCCTCAACTAAGCACACCATCAGGGAAGATATTATGCCCAATACACCCAGTTCAGCGTTCTCCGAAACCCAGCAAATGCTGGCTCTCTGCTACATCTCGTATTTCCACTATGCTGCCACCGCCACCGACCGTGAAAATGCGAGAAAAATCAGTCATGAAATTGATGATGAAATCGCCAAAAGCGCCGTTGTACAGGGCCAATGGGAACGGGTCTGGGGGCCAGCCCTGTTTGCCCTGCCCGGTTCGAAATTTGATGACGCGCTGGTGTATGTGGTTAAACACCGAGTTCAAGAAAACCACTTTGCCATTGTGGTGCGCGGCACCAACCCCATTTCTTTGCCCAATTGGGTACTCTGGAATTTTCAGGCCAAGGATTTGAAACTTTGGCCCGGCTACACAGAGAAAAAAGATAAAAATGGAAAGAACAACCCAATCCTTTCACCAAGCTGCAGTAAAATCACCCAGCTTCAGGAAGACCAATTGCCATGCATATCAGAAAGCAGTTTTTTTGGCCTGCTGGTTATGCAGGCGCTGCGGCCGCCCATCGGCATACTGGGTTGCAATTCAAATCTGCTTGAATTCTTCAGAGAGCAACAGGAGTCGCTGAAACCAGGCTCAGAGCCCCTTTCCATCATCGCTACCGGGCACAGTCTGGGAGGCGCACTCAGCCCGCTCATTGCCTTATGGCTGAAAGAAGAAAATATCCCGGCAAAATTCCAGAGCATAACCTTTGCATCCCCAACCCAGGGCAACAAAACGTTTGTTGAGTATTTTCATTACCAAATCCAGCGTGAAGACTGTATCCGCGTTGCCAACGATTTGGACATTGTCACCCTGGCGTGGGACCCGGCTCTGATGAGCAATATTCTGAATGTCTATCTGAAGCAATGCCCACCGCTTTATCCTTTACCACACTCGTGGCTGCTGCTTAGGCGACTCCAAAGCAGGTCTGAAAAGAAAACCTACCGCCATCTCGCTGACCGCTCCGCAGTCTTTCCAGGAGTCTTTTGCCCCACGAAAGTTCCTTACCTTTATCAGGCCATATATCAGCATGTGATGGCGTATCCTAAACTGCTTGATATTGATGACCACATTAACTGGGACAGCTGGAACCCGTTTTTCAAGCTCATTGGCCAGGAAATACGACTCATGGCCTACCGAATGATTACTTGAAGTTCCCGCTGCAGATACATCGGAATTTACCCCTTCAAATTGCAAACTCAAATTCCGGGCCACATTGACGGTTTAATCGCCATCAAGTTGTCCGGATTTTTTACACTCGGATTTTCCTACGTTAAAAAAATCACGCAAGCCATTGTTATTTAACAACTAAAAAGATTGGCACGTTAAGTGCTATTCACAAAGAGTAATATTAAGATTTAGCCTCGCTTGAATCTAATAGAAGTAAAATTATTCAGGAGTATGTTATGAAGTTTCTTAAAGGATGTTGTTTGGGATTTGGTCTTCTGCTTGGGGCGAGTGCCAATGCCGCGATTATCACCTTTGATTTTTCCGGCCCTGGTGGTAACCAGTTGTACGATAGCCTCACCTTTAACTCTGGTGGTTATACTCTGACCGTCACCGGGCGGGCTTCCTATATGGGCGAGAAAGTGGACGGCGTTAAAGTTGAACAGTTTACTCAGGGCCTTGGTGTTTACAGCGGCTTTTCCGACGATTACAAATTGGACGATACACCGGATTTGCAGGAAACCCTGTTCTTTAAACTCACCAGTGACGGTGACCCGGATGCGAAATTTTCCTGGGTAGAGATCTTCTTTGGCTCCAAATGGGCTTCTCAGTTGGAAGACGGTGACGGTGCACAGGTTCGCTTTGGCTATCCTCACACAGAAAACTTTGTCGATGGTCCGGCAGATTCAGCCGAGTTTGACCTTGACGGGTTTTCCACACTGATTGATATCCAGCCTGACAGCGACGAAGGCGATAACGGTTTCCGGGTACAAAAAATCTCTATCGACGTACCAGTACCTGCATCTATCGGTCTGTTTATGGTTGGCCTGCTGGGACTGAGCGCACGCAGACTGTTCAGTAAAAAGTAATTTTCGGACAGGCCGATATCGGTCACCGCCAGCCCTTAAGGGCCGGTGCAGCACAATCTGATACGCTTAACTATCGAAAAGGCATCTACCAAAAGTAGGTGCTTTTTTTTATATCCCAATCAAATTGAACGGCCTTTTACATTCCCCTTCTCACTTGCCCGGTTATGGAAACACCCATTGTTTGATCTGCGGCAAATGCAAATCACAGCCGCTGCACTACGCTTAAAATTCATTTGGATTGAATTGGGACGTTATGGGAGAGGCAATCAGTACAGCCGGCGCGGTACTCGGTGGACTGGGCATTTTCTTCTTGCCATTGGCATGATGACCGACGGTTTGAAAACAGCCGCAGGGCCAGGATTGCGCCACCTGCTCACCCGCTGGACCGATACCCCACTCAGGGGAGTATTGGCCGGTTTCCTCATGACCGCCATCGTGCAATCCTCCAGCGCAGTTACGGTTGCTTCACTGGGCTTTGTCAACGCTGGGCTTATCAACCTGCATCAGGTTCTGGGCGTCATTTTCGGTGCCAACATTGGCACCACCATGACCGGGTGGCTGGTTGCCCTGCTGGGTTTTGAAGTCAACATTCAGGCTTTCGCACTGCCACTGATAGGTATTGGCATGCTGTTAAAACTGATGCGAGGCCCAGGGCAACTGGCGTCCGCTGGCGTTGCGCTGGTTGGTTTCGGGCTGTTTTTCATCGGCATCGGCGTCCTGAAACAAAGCTTCGAAGGTATTGTAGAAACCTTTTCCCTCACCCGGTTCACCGCAGACGGTATGTCAGCGTTAGTGATTTACCTGCTGCTTGGAGTTCTAGTGACCACCCTGACCCAATCTTCCAGTGCGTCAATTGCCATTACCATTACAGCAGCATCGAGTGGGGTAATTGGCCTGTATGCCGCCGCAGCCATGGTGGTCGGCGCCAATGTGGGTACCACCTCAACTGCGGTATTTGCTGCCATTGGTGCCACTTCAGCCGCCAAGCGAGCGGCCGCTGCGCAGGTGCTGTTCAATTTGATCACCGCAGTGGTGGCGATGCTTATCCTGCCGGTGCTTTTCTACCTTATCAACTCGATCAGTGCCCTGCTCAGCCTGGATCCGGACACAGGCATCACACTGGCTTTGTTCCATACGCTATTCAACCTGCTGGGGCTGTTGTTGATTTTTCCGTTTATGGATAATCTGGCGCGCTGGCTGGAGCAGCGCTTCAAAAGCTGGGAAGAAACCGAGTCCCACCCGCGTTTTCTGGACAACACCATTGCCCAGACACCCGCTCTGGCCGTAAACGCCTTGTTGAATGAACTCGATGTCGTACAACAGCGATTCCTGAATCTGTACCAACTGGCCATCAGCCCACAGTATGATGCCAGTAAATTCCGCCAGCAGCGCGATGTACTCAATAACCTTGCCCGGCAAATATCCAGATTTATCGTCAATCTGGAGAGTGCGGCACTGCCAGACGAAACCACCGAACAACTGGCAACCCTGATGCGGGTTGAGCACTACCTTGTGGACTGCACTCTGTCTGCCGACACTTTGGCGGCCAGCTGGAATACCCGGGAAAAACTCCGGGATCCGACGCTGGAATCCGAACTGGCGGGATTCCTGAATCAGGTCTACAACAACATGGTAACGGTAACGCATGCCCAAGAAGCTGCAAACAGCGACATTAATTCAACACTGGACTCCATCCTGCAGGAAAAAGATCGCATCAAGGCAACATTGATCATGGCAGGTACCCGTCACCAGATAGAAATTGCACAAATGTCATCAGCCATCGACAGCTTGCAGGAAGCCTGGCATATCACCAAAACCTGGCACAAAGCCACCCACAGGGTTACGGCGCTGGCCGCCATCGTTCGCCCAGAGATGCCGGAACCCGAACCGCTAGTGGCGAGCCAATAAATAACAGGGGCAACACCCATGGCATCACTGACCTTTCTAGGCGCCGTTGAGGGCGTAACCGGCTCAATGTATCTGTTGAAAACAGAGTCGGGGACTATTTTGCTGGATTGCGGACTGTACCAGGGCAGCCGCAAGGAAGAACAGGGTAACTTCAGCCACTTCCCGTTTTCGGTGCAGGACATAGATGCCGTGGTTTTATCCCACGCCCATCTGGATC
The DNA here is from genome assembly GCF_003367475.1 of Alteromonas aestuariivivens. Taxonomy (GTDB): domain Bacteria; phylum Pseudomonadota; class Gammaproteobacteria; order Enterobacterales; family Alteromonadaceae; genus Alteromonas; species Alteromonas aestuariivivens. Next base: position 357,221 of record NZ_QRHA01000001.1, on the reverse strand, counting down.
ACTGTGGACGCCTGCCCATGCTGGTCAAGTTCGGCTACCGTGGCCCAATTTACATGACTACACCAACCTGCGAACTGATTGAAATTCTTCTCAAGGACGCCGCGTCCCTGCAGATGCGAGATACCGAATGGGAGAACAAGCGCCGGCGTCGCTCTGGAAAAAAGGAGATAGAACCCCTTTACACATTGGAGGACGTTGATGCCACCCTCGCCTGCTGTGAAGGCATCGCCTACAACAGCCCGCGGCCTGTTTTGCATGGCGTCGACCTGTGCCTGGCGGAGGCCGGGCACATTCTTGGCTCGTCCATTGTACAGCTGACCATTAACGAGGGCACAGTGCGCCGCAGGCTGGTATTTTCCGGTGATTTGGGCAACTCCCAGGCCGCTCTGCTGCGCAATCCGGCCTACCTGCAAGACGCTGACGTTGTTCTGATGGAATCGACTTATGGTGACCGCGAACACCGTTCCATGGCGGAAACCCTCGATGAGTTCGAGCAGGTAATCATTGACGCATCTCAGAACGGCGGCAATATATTAATCCCGTCGTTTGCGGTAGGCCGTACACAGGAAATTCTGTTCCGGCTGGGCGAGCTATACCAGCAAGGTAAGTTGCCCCAGCGACTGATTAGCCTGGACAGCCCCATGGCGATTGCCGTCACCGAGCTGTACCATCGCTATCAGGACGTTTACAACCGCAAAGACCTTGCAGCAATCGAACAGCATGATGACCCTGCCCATCGCCACCAGCACAGTCTGCATACGTTTTTGCCCACTCTGCGCTATTCCGTTACGACCGAAGAATCCATGGCGCTCAATCGCATCGAAAGCGGTGCCATCATTATTGCCGGCAGCGGCATGTGCAACGGTGGGCGCATTCGCCATCACCTAAAACACAACCTGTGGCGACGCCAGTCTCATGTGATTTTTGTCGGCTATCAGGCCATCGGCACCCCCGGCAGAACCCTTGTGGATGGTACAGAACGGATTCGAATTGCCGGGGAGTCGATTGTTGTACGGGCACAAATACATACCCTGGGCGGATTCTCTGCCCACGCCAGTCAGTCCCAGCTCACAGACTGGCTCGCCCACTTTTCAGACCCCAGGCCACAACTGTTTCTGGTACACGGTGAGGAAGAAACCAAACAGGCATTGAAGCAGCATTTATCCCAGTTCGGGTGGAAAGCGAAAATACCGCAGCTTAATCAGACCATAGAAGTATAAAATACCGACAAAAAACCCCTGATTTTGCCTTATGTGGCCGAGTTGTTACACTGGCAACGCCAATAACAACAAAAATATCAGGGGTAATACTTTGAATAATTTATATAAAAACGTAGCAGGCCGGATTGAGGACCTGATTCTGGCTATTGTGGCACTGGGTATTCTGGTCGTTTCCATCGAGTACATTCAGTTTTACCTTTACCACCGTGAACTCAATCTGGACACCCACGGCTTTATTCAACGGATCGTACTGTTTCTGGTGGTGATCCTGTTTACTTCCTATTACTTTCTTGCCTATTCCGCGTACTTCTCACACAACGACACCGACGATAACCTATCCAACTTGTGTTCATTGCGTCTGATCACCATGTACATACTCGACCTGATCCAGGTCACCCTGGCTGCGTTGCCCTATGCAATTCTGCTGATTGGAACCCTTTCTTCTGCCCCCGACCAGTTCAACAGCTGGAAACCGGGTGAATTTATTGCTCTGAAAATATCGCTCAACCAAATGCATTTACTGTTTGTGATCATGATGTGCTGGCACCTTGTGGTCTATGCTTGGTACATGGTGGCTTCAGGCGATCAGAGCAGCAAACGGCTGCACCTTGGTTACACCGCCTGCTATGTGCTGCTTGCAATGCAATCCGCATACGCCCCTCAATGGGCCGAAAAGAGCCCGTTTTTTGTTTGGGGTCTGATTGGCGTGTACATGTTATTGGTATTGTCTTTGTACCTGAGCAAGGGCAAGCAGGACGTACAGCGGGCCATTGACTTTGGCAAACATGCCGCATGATGATCTTGACCAATCTGATTGGCCTCCTGGCAGTGCTGCTGACCATGATCGCCTACTACCAAACAGATCGCATTCGCTTTTTGCAGGTCAACGTACTGGCGGTCAGTTTTTTTGGTATGACATTGATTCTCAACCAAGGTTTTACCGGAGGCCTGATTTCCTTCGTGAATGTGGCGGTGTACATTGCCGCCATTTTTACCTCCCAAAAGGCTCGTCAAAAATTATCCTGTGTCATGCCGCTTGTTGCCTTTTCCATCGCCTTTTACTGGTATGGCACTGAGTCCGTGCAACGCGGCGACATGCCCGCTCTCCTCACCGCAAACCTGCCGTTTATTCCGGCAGTGGCGACTTTTCTGGTGACCTTGTCAGCGCTGCAACAAAGTATTGTGATCAATAAAATCATTCTGTTTTCGGGAGTCGTGCTTTGGGCCTTATACAGTTTTCTTGTCGGTGCATGGTATGCACTGGCTTCGGATGTGGTAGGTCTCGCCGTTTTGCTGTGGTCACTGCACCGGATAGCCGGCCAAAGAAGCAAACTGGCAACCTGAGCAAAAAATGCCTGCGGAGCAAAACCCTGACCAATGCAGAAGTAATTTCGACTGCATGTTTCCCATTTCTTTGTTAGCAATAAAAATGAGTTGATTGGTGATTGGCGGTTTATTGTTCAGCCCTATTAGGGTAAAGTACGCGCGTTTTTTTACCTCAATCCCAGATACCCGCTCGTCATTGCGCATTCTGGCCTGCGTTCCATAGGAAGTACTCTTTTGATCACCACCGCCAATATCACCATGCAGTTTGGTGCCAAGCCGCTGTTTGAAAACATTTCTGCCAAATTCGGTAACGGCAATAAATACGGCCTTATCGGCGCCAATGGCTGCGGCAAATCCACCTTTATGAAGATTTTAAGCGGTGAACTGGCTCCCACTTCAGGCAATGTTTCAGTCACTCCCGGTGAACGCATTGGAACCCTGAACCAAAACCAGTTTGCCTTCGAAGAATTTTCGGTTGTGGACGCAGTCATGATGGGTAACCCGCATTTCTGGGCAGTCAAACAGGAGCGGGACCAGATTTACGCCCAGGATCACATGTCAGAAGAAGACGGCATGCGGGTTGCGGATCTGGAATCCGAGTTTGCTGAAATGGACGGTTACACCGCCGAAACCCGCGCTATTGAACTGCTGGTCGAAACAGGCATCGACGAATCCTATTACTACGGCAAAATGTCGGAAGTGGCACCAGGTTTGAAATTGCGGGTACTGATCGCACAGGCGCTGTTCTCCAACCCGGACATTCTGCTGCTGGACGAGCCAACCAACAACCTCGACATTTACACCATCAAGTGGCTGGAAGATGTGCTTAATCTGCGCAAGTGTACCATGGTGATAATTTCACACGATCGCCACTTTCTGAACGCGGTATGTACCCACATGGCCGATATAGATTACGGCGAACTGCGCATCTACCCGGGCAACTACGAAGCCTACCTGGCCGCCTCCAGTCTGGCACAGGAGCAGCTGTTGAATGAAAACGCCAAGAAAGAAGCCGAAATCAAAGAACTGCAGAGTTTTGTAAACCGCTTCTCTGCCAACGCATCTAAAGCCAAACAGGCCACCTCTCGCGCCCGCCGGATGGAGAAAATTGAATTGCAGGAAGTCATCGCTTCCAGCCGTCAGTCGCCTTACATTACTTACAAGCAACATAAAAAACTCCACCGCCAGGCATTGGAATTACACGATTTGGAACACGGTTTTGACGGCGAAACCCTGTTCAAAGGTGGCGACATTCTGCTGGAAGCCGGTTCCAAGCTTGCAGTGATTGGTGAAAACGGTGCCGGTAAAACCACCTTTCTGCGTTGTCTGGTCAACGAAATTACCGCCAACGGCGGCACCATCAAATGGTCGGAAAATGCCGCGATTGGTTATCTGGCCCAGGATGTGAGCCGGGATTTTGCCAAGTCGATGAACCTGTTTGACTGGATGTCTCAATGGCGCACTCCCAAACATGATGACCTTGCGGTACGAGCGATTCTGGGCAGATTGCTGTTCAGTGCCGATGACATCGTCAAGGACGTTAAAGTGTGTTCCGGGGGCGAAAAGAACCGTTTGATGTTCGGCAAGCTGATGATGCAGGAAATCAATGTGATCATCATGGACGAACCCACCAACCATATGGACATGGAAGCCATTGAAGCACTGAACAAGGCTTTGAAAGACTTCGACGGCACGTTGATTTTCGTCAGTCACGACCGCGAGTTTGTCTCAAGTCTCGCCACTTCAGTGATAGAAATCAAAGATCGCAAGTTAACCTATTTCCAGGGTACCTACGACGAATTTGTCAGTGCGCGCTAATTCTGCCGCTGAATTGATGGAAGCCGCCAGAGTCTGGCGGCTTTCCATTCAAAGATTAAAGCTGCTTTAATCTGAGCATCAACAAGGCGGCACGTTTCGATTGTGCCGGTAAGGCATCCAGGTCGCCGGTTTCATTCACCGTATGCCCGGCGGTACCGCTCATACCCAGCCCGTCTATGGCCATGGACACATATTCTGACGTGAAAGATACATCAGCCGCTCCGGCATTGAGCGGGTTAACCGCGGCAACACTGCCCTGGCCCAAATCTTCACTCACTGCACTGTAGATAGCCAACAGTTGTTTGTTCCCTTCGGTGGGTGCCAAAGGTGGATATCCGTCGCCAAACTCGATAACCGCAGACGTCTGTGGCAGGTTCTGACTCACTATTTCAGTCATTTTCTGTTGAACCCGGTTCAGTTGCTGCAACGAAATTGCACGAATGTCGCCAGTCACAATGGCCGACTCCGCCACGACATTGTTCTTTCCGAAGGAGGTACCACTGTTACTGGCCCGATCATGGGTTATGGTAGTACCACCAATGATTCTGCCAGGGTTAAAGGTCAGTAACTCTTCACTTCGCAATCCTTCGTAAAATGCGTTCAGTATTCTTGCAGCTTCATAGATAGCACCGGCTCCTATTGCGGGCTGAAAAATCTGCGAGGAGTGGGAGGGTACACCAGTCACTTTCAGTGTCCAGTCCACCGAGCCACGTCGGGAAATATTGGCGGTTGCCGGATTGCCGTCACCGTTTTCAAACCCCAGAGCGATATCGGCCCATTTGGCGGCATCAACCAGTGCCTGCTTCGACAGTGACAATGGGTCACCACTCAGTTCTTCATCACCGGTAATAACCACTCTGATATTCATGTCGGCCAGATCACCGCTGTGATTCAGCGCCCGAAGTGCCTGCAACATAATGATGTTGCCACCTTTCATATCAGCTATTCCCGGCCCCATTGCCTTATTGTCTGCCAGGCGCGTAAAAGTCTGAAATGGGCTGTCCGGTTCAAATACCGTATCCAGGTGGCCGATTAACAACATTTTTGGCCCTTTTCCGCCTTCCAGCTCTGCAATGAGGTGGCCAGCCCGACCAAATTTTTCCCCTGACTCAAAGCGGGCCGTGAACCCCAGCGCTTCAAATTCAGGGATCAGCAGATTAGCCACCGCTTCCACACCGGCAAAATTCATGGTTCCACTATTAATGTTAACGCTTCGCTCCAGCAGAGCCTCAGCCTGGGAGTTTGTGCTGTCCAGGTAGGATACGATTTGCTGTTCCGTCGATGAAAGTGCCGCTAATGCTGAATGGGATACAAGCCCCAAAGCCAGCACCAAAGAAGTTGCTTTTATCATTTTTATTGCCTGTATAAATCGTCGAGTGTCAATTGTCTGCACTACTTTATGCGGTGTCACCGTTCAGTGCAATGAGACTGCGTTCAGTCAGCCATACCTCAGGCTGAAAAACTCGCAGCGACAGCATCGCTCTGTTCCGATCAGTTTTTGTGCAATCGCATAGTATCATTGCGGCCCGTTGTGTCAGGCGGGCACCATGTCAAGGAGCCAGGCTTAATCGGACGTTGTATTTAATCCCGGTCGAAATTAAGGGGCAAATGCCCGCACAATATGAAAAAGTCGTTTTTATCCAGATTCTTAGTTACAGCTACAGGCCTGCTGCTGCCAGCCTTCAGCAGTTTGGCACAAAACCATTCCGTTCCGGTATTGGCGGTGGAGTACCCGCCTTTCACCAGCATCGATATGGAAAACAACGGCATTGCGTTCCGTCTGCTGCGGGAAAAACTTCAGAACTGTTCAACCCAGGTGGAACCATTGATAGTGCCGCCTGCAAGGGCACACACCTGGATCCAGGACAATAACTGGTGTGCAAGCTTCTATCCCCCTTTGGCAGGGGATGTTTCAACCAACTTTTACCGTTTGTCTGACGGCGAAGTGATAATCGGCCTTGCCCGAATTCGTAAACAAGGGCACTTCAGTCTCAACGACCGTCAGTTAACCACAGGAAAAAGCGTTGCTGTTCTGCGACCCTCCAGCAAGGGTGAAATCCATCAGCAACTTATTATGCGGGGCCTTAAGCTGGTCTATATAGAAAGCCTCAACCAGGGGTTCAGCCTGTTGCAGCTTGGCAGGGTAGATTTTGTCATGGCGGACAAGGTCAGTGCAGCACTGGCAGAAAAAACCAATCCCGGGTTAAACCTTCAACTGGCAGCAGAACCGCTATTACATACGCCAGTCGGCATATACCTCAACCCTGGTTGCCCGCAGTATGAGCGCTTGCATGCCTGCCTAAAACAATAGCTTGCCTTTATTGCGAATTACGCTTTATTTTTCAGAACCTTACGGTAGCGCTGCAAACTGTTACCTATGTGTTTTCGGGCCGCAGCCTGGGCCGCAGGTTTATCCTGCGAGATAATTGCATCTACGATATCCTGATGCTCCTCATGAATCAAATGCAGGTAATCAATGATAGTCATATGCTCTGCCGCAGCCGCCATGGCAACGGTTCGATCCGGGATCATCTGTTTTCCGATGAATTGCAAAAATCGTTCAAAATAGCTGTTCTGCGACGCTTCGGCTATGCACAAATGCAACTGAAAATCTTCGTCAATCAAGGATTCCCCCAGAGTTAGCCGGGCACCAAACTCATCCTGCAATTCTTGCAACTTCGTTGCCATTGATTCGGTACGGCGTTCGGCAGCCAAACCCGCCATTTCGGTTTCAACGGCCATGCGGATTTCCAGTAACTGACAGGCGTTCTCAGCAATGTTCAGTTCGGTGGAAGAAATGTGGAACGCGCGGGAAGGTGACTTGCTGAGCACATAAACGCCAACCCCCCGCCGGACGTCAATCAGCCCCTCAGCACTCAACCTTGCCAGCGCTTCCCGCACGACAGTTCTGCTTACCCCCGCTTCCTCTGCGATGGCCTTTTCCGTTGGCAGTTTGTCGCCCACTTTAACCTGCTGGGATTGTATATATGAGCGCAATTTTGCGGTCAGTTCCGATGTCAGAGAAGATGAACTAACCCTGCCGAGACTGATATTGCCTTGTGTTTTTTCCATCCAGATTCTTATTCAATGTTTAAAAAGTCCGTCTGGCAATTTATGACCGCCAGCCCAAAAAAACTTACAACGGAGCACAACCCGTGCTGAAGATTTCCGCCAGAAATACGGCACAAAATATACTGACAAACCAAACTCAGGGAAAGGTCCCTTTTTGCACAAAAGTCTGTTGTTGCCCCAGTTGTTGTATGACATCATACATGTAACATTTTAGCAAAAATTGTAAAAACACAAGAGGCATAATCGTGAGCAGATTAAAATCAAAATTAGGTCGGTTGGCGCTGGCTTTGATGGTTGCAGGTGTCGCTGGTAAGGCCCAGTGCCAGCAGGACGCGCAGCCTCAGTACCAGGTTGAAAAGATTGCCAACCAGGTTGCTGACTGGCAACTGCAACATTTAGATAACTTTGATTACATTCCCAGTTTTCACAAACAAACCTACAACACCTGGGGCTGGGTACACGCTGCATTTTACGTAGGCCTTAACCGCTGGGCTGACACCACCCAGAATGGTGCGCTTTATCGCGATATCCTGCATTGGGCGGACGATACCAATCACTTTTTACTCGGCCCGCGGGCGTATCATGCTGACGATTACGCGGTAGGCCAGGTCTACACTGATTTATACCTGAGCGGAAGAGCTGGCGAACAAGCCATACTGGCATCAAAGAACCTGCTTACCCACATCGCCGAGGCCAAACCCAATGTTGATCTGGCTTTCAACAGCGACGCTCTGGGAGAACAGGAACTGCGCCTGTGCCAACTGCGCTGGTGCTGGTCGGACGCGCTTTTCATGGCTTCCGCAGTGTGGATAGACATTGCGCACATCACTGGTAATGATGAAATTTTTGAGTTCTTTAATCACGAATTCTGGGCCGCTACCGACTACCTCTTCAACGAAAAAACCGGCTTCTATTTCCGTGACTCCCGGTTTATTGGCAAAAAGGGAGACTTTGGCGAAGACGTACACTGGGGCCGGGGCAACGGCTGGGTTTTCGCGGCAATGGTCGATATTCTGGAAGGGCTGGACGGACTACCCAACAATCACAAGGACAAATACGAAGCCCTGTTTAAACGTATGGCAAAAGGTCTGGTGAAAACCCAGCGTGAAGACGGATTCTGGGCAGCATCCCTGATGGCACCAGAGCAAACCTCAAAAGAACTCAGTGGAACGGCATTCTTCCTCTACGGTCTGGTTTGGGGGGTTGACAATGGCTTACTGGATGCCGCCACCTACAACCCAATCATAGATAAAGCCTGGCAAGCCATGAAAAACTCAGTGCGCGACGATGGCAGCCTGACCTGGGTTCAGCAAATAGGCTTTGGCCCTGAATCTGTAGTGGAAGACAGTACCCAGCTGTACGGCACCGGTGCGGTCCTGCTCGCAGCATCTGAACTGTATAAACGGTGTCAGTCACAACCGGCCAACAATCAACTGGACTACTGTTCGGCCCCTGACTAATCGGGGCCGCCACACTATCTACTGTGGCTTAAACGCAAAAAACCAGTACCCAAATAGGTACTGGTTTTCAACACAGCAAATCGACAATTCTGCACTGCCGATAATTCAGAACGTCGACGGCAAGTCCTATTTCATAAAGACTCTGCCTGCCTCAGAAAAGGTATCAACGCAAACCCAGTTTTTTGAATTCCGTGAACGTATGGATCACACCACGTAACTCAGCGAGCCCTTTTAACCGCCCCATATAGGAATAACCCGGTTTAACGCCCTCTGCATTAATCTCGTCTGCCATCAGATGGCCGTGATCCGGTCGCATGGGTATTTGCAAGCCGGTTTTCTCTTCGGCATCCAGCAAAGCCCCAATTAACCCTACCATGTCGTTATCTCCGGACAGATGCTCAGATTCATAAAAAGAACCGTCTGCTTCCCGGATCACGTTACGAAGGTGGACAAAATAAATCTTTTCCGCAAACTCTTCTGCCATGCTGACCAGATTGTTGTCGCCTCGGGCGCCATAGGAGCCCGCACACAGGGTAAGGCCATTGGATTGGCTTGGAACGGCGGTCACTACCTTACGGGCATCGTCCTGGGTAGAGACAATTCTGGGCAGACCAAACAGCGAGAACGGCGGATCGTCCGGATGAATACACATCTTAACGCCGTACTCTTCTGCGACCGGAATGATTTCACGTAAAAAGGCGAACAGATTGTTTCTCAGGCCCTCGGTGCCCAGTTCAATGAACTCACCAATGGCTACTTTAATGGATTCACGGTCATAGGAACCCTCACCGCCGGGTAAACCGGCAATGATGTTTTCCTCCAGCAACTTCAGTTCGTCCTGAGTGAGTGCATTAAATCGCTGTTCAGCCTTCTGAAGTTGTTCATCGGTATAATCATCGCGGGCGTTTTTGCGCTCAAGTACGAAAACGTCGTAAGTAATAAAATCACTCATCTCGAAACGCAGGGCAAAACTGTTGTTAGGCAGGCGATAATTCAGATTGGTGCGTGTCCAGTCGACCACCGGCATAAAGTTGTAGCAAATGTACTCAATACCGGCTTTGCCGGCATTCATCACGCTTTGCTTGTAGTTTTCAATGTAGGTCTGAAAATTACCGGTTCGGGTTTTAATGTCATTATGAACCGGAACGCTCTCAATGACTGACCATGTCAGGCCTGCCTGCTCGATCATCTGCTTACGTTCTACCAGAGTGTCGTAAGGCCAGACTTGTCCGGTAGGTACCTCATGCAGTGCAGTAACAATACCCGTGGCTCCCGCCTGGGCTATCATTTCCAGAGTAATGGAGTCGTTTGGGCCAAACCAGCGCCAGGTTTCTTTCATACTGTTGTCCTAAAAATTTCAACGCCCCAACCAATTGGTAAGGCCACCTTATCAATTTAAGCACAATCATGGCTAAAAATACAACAGCATAATGGTAGGTACAGAGCCAAAACCTGGTATTTCAGGTCCGACTCGCGGTAGTTCAACCTCAAAAAATTAACAATTTAACGTTGCGGTACAGTTACCTGCCAGAATCAAAATACGCCGAGGCAGCTTCAGTCGCATTTTCAATGTGCGCTTTCATAGCGCTTCGCGCGCGTTCAGGATCGCGCCGTTCCAGTGCCCGAAGAATTTTCCTGTGCTCGTTGATCGACGGATGAATACCTTCTTTGCGCAACCGGGACATAAACAGCTGGCTCAGTGAAGAGCGGTTTCTCAACTCCCACAACCACTTAATGATCACGCTAATGGCAGAATTCTGGCTGGCTTCCGCTATCAGTAAATGAAACTTCATATCCGCCTTTTCAGAGGCATCAGGACGTTTTTCCTCTTCCTCCATCTCCAGGATAATATCTTTTAACTCAGCCAGTTGCTTGTCGGTGATCCTGGCGGCGGCCAATGCACAGGCCTCTGATTCCAGAATATATCGGGTATCCAGTATCTCAAAGGGGCCAACACCTTCATCTTCCAGCGTCAGTTCCGGTGACTGATCAAGTACATAGATGCCCGAGCCGGTTCTGATTTCAATAATACCGGCCAACTCGAGCGCAATCATGGCTTCCCGGATGGTGGGCCGGCTGACTCCAAGCTTCTCTGCCAGATCCCGTTCAGAAGGCAATCGCTGGCCTGATGACAATTCGCCGCTTTTGACCAGATTAGATATTTGTTCAGCAACTTTGACATACAGCCGCTGTGTTTTAATTGCTTCCAGCTCCATTTACGCACCCTGACAAAACTTCTGTTTCGATTAATTGCACCTGAATTGGTATTACCAAACGAATTCTATTCCAGTTTGCTTAAAATCGAAAACAAAATAGCCAATATAACCATACAAAATTACAAAAACATAACCTAACCCAAAACAACCATACCTGACAAAAATTAAAAGTCATTGATATATAAAGAGATTATACCGATACAAACCGGCATACCAAACAGCCCACAATATGAATCAAATTCACTCACAAAGTTTATCATTTGTTAATATTTCGTAACTTTCACTATGGACAAGTGGTGTACAGCTCGCTAGACTGGAAATATTGGCATTACCACTTAGCCATATGACATTAATAAAAAATGGGTACCTTTCAGTCTTGGAAAGCCGTTTCATACATTGGCAAGCGGCTCAGACGACAGGTCTGAAATGGGCTACATGGCTACGAGCAAATACTCAACAGGGTTTGGTTTATGATATTGACACATCAATTGTGGCGTAACCTTTTTCAGGCAGTGGGCTTAAGTCTGATACCTCTTCTGTGTTTTGCCACCGATTATGGCGTCACTAACATCAATGCTGACTGGCAATATCTTGAAAGCAATGAATCAAGCGTCGAACAGGCCCTTACGCATTCTGATTGGCAGGCAGTCAGCCTCCCCCATACCTGGAATGCGACCGATACTGTTGACCCAATCCCCGGTTACCGGCGAGGGGCCAGCTGGTATCGCAAACAGCTTCCTATCGGGCAGGCTGAAAATCATGTCCTGTATTTTGAAGGGGCCAACATGGAGACCGAGGTCTTCGTTAATGGCCACAAGGCCGGAGGCCATGTGGGTGGCTATCTGGGGTTTGAAGTGGACATTACCCCCTTTGTAACGGCCAACAGCACTGCAGACATAATGGTTCGGGTAACAAACGGCTACAATCCGGATCTGATCCCCTCACAGAAAGCCGATTTTTTTATTTTCGGCGGTATCACGAGGGATGTGTGGCTGAAGGCTTTGCCTTCGGCTTACATTCAGCAAGTCAGGGTTGCGACGCCTGCAGTCACACAAGAAACTGCCACAACGGAAGTGCATTACCAGGTACTCAAAACGGGTTCAACCGTCGCCACACAGGCTGTAGTTAGTCTCCAAAATCCCGATGGAACAACGCAACTGGAGCAGCAGCTGCCCCTCACTCTGAAAGGCGGGCTCAATTCCTTCAGTGTGTCATTGGCAGAATTACCACAACCCCAGTTGTGGTCACCGGACACCCCCAACCTTTACACGGTAAAAGTTGCACTGGTTGATGACAGCCGCACCGTTATTCATCAGCTCGACACCCGATTTGGATACCGCTGGTTTGAGATGCGTCCCAATCAGGGCTTCTTTATTAATGGAAAACGTACTCTGATCCGCGGCACCCACAGACATGAAGAACACGCTGGTGTGGGGGCTGCACTTTCCAATCAGCAACATTGGAAAGACATGCGCATGATCAAGGAAATGGGTGCAAATTTTGTTCGCCTCGGCCATTACCCCCAGGATCCGGAGGTGTATAAAGCTGCCGACGAACTCGGCCTGGTGATCTGGGATGAACTGCCCTGGTGCAGGGGGGGTAAAGGCGGAGAAGTATGGGAACAAAACACCGAACGCTTGCTGACCCGTCAGATAGAACAGAATTTCAATCACCCCAGTATCGCCTTCTGGTCATTAGGCAATGAAATGTACTGGGTGGAAGACTTCCCCGGCGGCGGCAGCGATGAGGTCATTGTGCCTTACGTTAAGAAACTCAACGCTTTAGTTAAAGAGCTCGACCCATCACGCCTGACCACAATGCGCAAATACTACCCGGGTGCCGAAATTGTCGATGCCTTTTCGCCCTCGATCTGGGCTGGCTGGTACGGAGGTGCCTATGGCCAATACGAAGCTGCATTGAAAGACGCCATGCAAAAGTACCCTGCCTTTCTGCATATGGAATATGGTGGTTCCAGCCACGTAGGCCGGCATACCGAGACGCCAGTTTCCGTCGACGGCATGCAGGGTGCGCAGGTTTCGGTTACCGAAGCCGTAAATCAGTCTGCGGTAACCAGCGTCGCCAAAGATTCTGACTGGAATGAAAACTACATCGTTAACCTGTTTGACTGGCATCTGAGTGTATCCGAGTCACTGGACAATTTTGCCGGTAATGCACAGTGGGCCTTCAAGGATTTTGGCACCCCCTTGCGGCCCGAAAATCCCATACCTTATGTCAATCAAAAGGGCTTGGTCGATCGCGCAGGTAGTCCCAAGGATGCCTACTACGTATTTGCCAGCTATTGGTCTGATGAACCGTTTTGCTACATCGAATCCCATACCTGGACCCATCGTTTCGGGCCAACGGAGGGGCGACCGGTAAAAGTTTACTGTAATACCGAAAAGGCGGAGCTGTTTTTAAATGGCCAGTCACTCGGGGAAAAGCAAAGGCAATACGGGCACTTTCCGGCCCACGGCCTGGTATGGCAGGTACCATTCAAAGACGGTGACAACGAGCTAGCGGTAAATGGCATTCATGCCGACGGCAGCCAGGTCACTGACACTATGACCGTTCACTATACGGTTGGAGAAAGCGGCAAGCTCGATAGCATCAGACTGGCAGCAACCCAACAATCCGACGGTACTTATTTAATAACTGCTGAAGCACTGGACAGCGCGGGCAGTCGGGTAACCGATTTCTCAGAACGAGGCTATTTCTCTGTGCTCAACGGCGTAGGGCAATTGATTGACAACCAGGGCACACCATTGGGTACCAGCAACATAGAGATGGCTAATGGTGTTGCCCGGATAGTTTATCAGCCCGAAAGTAAAGCGCGGGCAGTTATTGGCTTTAACACTCAGAACTTCAAAGGAGCGTATCTGAGCGTGAATTGACGTTGGGCATTCAGGGCCGTCAGCGTGTGCTTGGTAAATATAGCTGCCTGTCCTCTACCCAACAGATTTTGTTCAAAACAACGCCGAGCAAAATCATTAAGGCGCAAATTGTATCAACTTCACTCACAATTGTTTAAATTTTGTTTGATAATGGTTTATTTTGTGTATAAGTTTTTATCTGAGAACACGTAGACGGGGAACAACACAATGAAAAATCTATTTCAAAGACGCTCCAGTTTAGCCATTGCAGTAGCGGCTTCCTTGAGCGGTCTTTCCACTGCTGCCATGGCACAGGAAAGCGACAGCTCAGAGAGCGCTGACAATACGGTTGAAGTCATTAACGTAACCGGTATCCGCAGCGCACTGGCCAGCGCCCTTGCAGAAAAACGCTATGCCTCCAGTATCAAAGAAGTTATTCAGGCCGAAGACATCGGTAAACTGCCCGACCAGAACCTGGCGGAAGTGCTGGAAAACATCACCGGGGTGCAGATTGACCGGACTGCCGGTGTCGGTACTGGCGTACAGATTCGCGGAACCAACGCCAACCGGGTGGAAATTAACGGTGTCGCAACTGTAGGCTCAGGTGACGGCCGCACCGGCATCAGCTTTGACGACCTGCCTGCTGCGCTGATTTCCTCTCTGGAAGTTATTAAAGTTCCTACTGCCGAAACCGTTGAAGGTTCTGTAGGTGGTACCATCAACCTGCGTACCCTGCGGGGCTTAAGCCTCGATGAACGTGTAGCCACATTCCGGGTACAGGCAGAAAACAGTGATTTGGCCGACAGTACCTACCCTCGCATTTCAGGCACGTTTGGCGACAAATGGTCCACTGACGCCGGTGACATTGGAGTGGTTTTCACTGCCAGTTACGCAGAGCAGGATGTGGCTTCCTTTGACCCCCGTTACGACCGTGACCGCGAAGTACTACCGGATTCCGGCCGCGCCAGTGCCGAAGACTTCCCGTTTTTCCGTACCCAGTTCTTTGATCAGGTCATCACCCGTTACGAGTACGAAACCAAAAACTACACGGCCTCTTTTGAATACGCCCCCACCAATGACGTAAAAGTGTATTTTGATGCCACCATCAACGATCAACAACGGGCACAAAAAACCTCGCGGGCTTTGTTCTCCGGTACCGGGGCCAACTCGGTGGTAGACAATACCATTAATGAAGAATTTGAAACCATCAACCTGGGCACTATAGACGGCCCCAACGGCCCGCTGGTACTGGGTGAAGTGCAGGCGGTACTCAGCGGCATCATCCGCGCCACCGAAGGTTCTGATCCAAACCTGCGCGTAAGCGGTATCACCGGCTCCCGGGTCACTGACAGCCGCGTGTTTGCGCTGGGCAGCGAATGGGCGTTGGACAACCTGATGCTGTCGGCAGAAGTTTCTTACGCCGATTCCGATTCCGTATTCCCCAGCATGAATACCACACTGGACTTCATTAACCCCAACGCCATGCAACCCGAAGAACTGGGATCACTGGATAACGCGGTTCCAATGGTGTTTGACGCATCCGGTGGCACCCTGCAGTTTGCCATTGCCGAAGGTTTGCCCGAGTCACCTTCGACTGCCGACATGCTGAACCCACAAAATTATGCGCTTCGTCAGGTAGCGCGTGGACTGAATAACCGTAAAAATGACGAAACCGCGTTTCGGTTTGATGCCGCCTACGATGTGGCTGATTTGAACCCCTTCTTTGTTGAAGTGAAAGCCGGCTTGCGCTGGAACGAGAGCTCAACCGAGTTCAACGATGTGGATGCGAGTTACAACTACACCAGTACTGCCAACCATGCCAACCGCCCCCGGGCCAGCCTGTTTTCCGATATCATCACTGCAGGGCCGGACAACTTCAACGCCGCGGACAACCGTACCCTGTACGTACGGGATTACCTGATGGTCAACAACGACCTGGCATTCAGCAACCCTGCAGCGGTAATTGATGCGCTGAACAGTGCCCTGGTTACCGCTGGGCTTGACGCAATGGATGAACCTTCCGTTAATGTCAGCTCATTCTCGGATATTTCCGAAGAAACCCTAGCCATGTACCTGCAAGGTGATTTCTCCTTCGATATTGGTGATATTCCCATCAACGGAAACGTGGGTGTTCGCTACATCGACACCGAAGTCACCTCCATCGGTAACAACGCCCAGGATAACGTTGTTCTTGAACGCATTGTTGATACCTCAGACTACGACTTTGTGCTGCCTCGATTTAACATTTCCGCCGAAGTCACCGACGACCTGCTGATTCGTGGCGGCATCGCTAAGGACATCCGCCGACCTGACTTCAACGACATGTCAGTGTCAATTAACTATCCCGGTGGTGCCGGAGCCGCCGTCGTCAGAGGTAACCCTCAGTTGAAACCGGAACAGGTATTATCGTTCGACATCTCGGCCGAATATTATCTGTCAGAGGCCAGTTTCTTCAGCATTGGTTTGTTCCATAAAATCCGGGAAGACATTTTTGCCACTGTACGTGACAACCCGGCTGAGCCCATTGGTGAAAGTGGACAGATTGAGCGTGATATCACCGCCCCCTGTGAAGAAGGCGGGATTTTCAACCCCACAATTACCGACCGCAACGTATGGTCTTCGGTAACCGAAGGTGCCGGTATCTGCGTTCCGCTGGAGAGTATTTTCAACGTTGAAAACGAAGAAACCCAGACCGGGGTAGAAATAGCCTTCCAACAGGATCTGTCGGCCTGGGAAGACTCATTAGGCTGGGCATCCGGTTTTGGTATTATCGCCAACTATACCTATCAGGAAGCGGGCTCGAAAATCGATTCCTACAACGACGGTAGCGGTGATGGTAACGCCCTGAACAAGATCCTGGGCCGCACGGATACTGACATGTCTACGCCGACCCTGGACGACGACGTAGTTATGGAACGTATAGAGCTGCTGGATCTGTCACAGGATTCCTACAACATCACACTGTTCTACGACAAATACGATTTGAGTGTGCGCGCACGCTACACCTGGCGCTCTTCATTCAAGACAGACGACAAAATCAGTTTTGACCTTAACCGCATCGTCGATGATCGTGCCCAGCTCAATATGAGTGTTAGCTACGACATCAACGACATGTTCACGGTTGGCCTGGAAGGCGTCAACCTGCTGCGTGGAGACCGTAACCAGTGGTGCGTTAACGAAGGCGCGCTGTTCTGTTCACAGGGCCTGACTGACCGCCGGGTAATGCTGGGCGTCACCGCCCGCCTGTAATTCGACCTTTTGTCATAGTGAATGCGCATCAGCCCCTGTTGCTGATGCGCATTTTTTTATGCCCGTTACCGTCGCCCAAAGCAACCACAAACAACCCAATACAATCACAAATAGTCATAATTAAACAAAAAACAATCACAAAACCCTTCACACCACGTCAACGAATTGTTATAAATCTGCTTCAATGCGTTAACGCTTTTGCCTACGCAAAGGAACACATTTGAAAACCGGGGGTTTAGGGATATGAAGCCATTTTTGCGTACCGTTTCCGTTGTCATGACAATGGCATTATTAGCTGCCTGTTCAGCAAAGACTCAGAGCCAGCTCAGCAGAGCCAAAGATGAACCGACAGCCTCCCTGCCACAACCGCAACAGGTTTTACAGAGCATTGAAAAAGCCGCTAACTGGCAAATTGCCCATACCTCTTACATGCCTCACGTGGGGCGGGCCAGAAAAGGCTCTGAGGCTTATGGGCGCTGGATCCAGGGTGCGTTTTACAAAGGCCTGACCAAAGTTGCAGAGCGTTCGGAAAACCCCTTTTACGAAACCTGGATAGGTTATGTTGGCAATGATCACGACTGGCGTCTGGGGCGGGTAAAGTACTTTGCAGACGATCAGGTTATTGGCCAGATGAACCTGTGGTTCTACGAACGTCATCCCGACCCCGACGTTATCGCACCACTTATCGAAGCGTTTGATCCAATCATCGAGCGAGCCGCCGATACCAGCCTGGAGTTTGTTGACGGGCGCAACGAAGACAATGTTCACCCCTGCCAGGTTCGCTGGTGCTGGGCAGATGCCCTGTTTATGGCTCCACCCACCTGGTTTGGTCTGACTCAGGTAACCGGCGATCCGAAGTATATGGACTACGCCCACAAGGAATTCAAGGCAACCATCGATTACCTCAGAGATGACAAAACCGGCCTGGTCTTTCGTGACTCCCGCTACTTTACCCGTACCGGAAAATTCGGTGAGCCGGTTTTCTGGTCCCGTGGGGTTGGCTGGGTGTACGCAGGTGTTGTCAATACCCTGGAATACATACCTGAGGATCACCCATACCGGGCCTACTATGAAAACCTCTACATTGAACTCACCAATACGCTGGTGAAACTGCAAAAGCAGGACGGCTCCTGGCCCATGTCACTGCTGGGCGGTGAAAACTACGCCGAGCCTGAATCCAGCGGTACCGCATTTTTTGTCTACGGTCTGGCCTGGGGCGTCAATCAGGGCTTACTTGGGCAATCTGACTACCTTCCCTACATTGTAAAAGGCTGGACGGTGCTAGAGAGTTCATTGCACCCGGACGGCAAATTTGGCTGGGTTCAGGGCGTGAATGACAAACCCGATGTGGTGACTTACGAAGATTCGCAACTTTATGGCGTAGGCGCCTTTTTGCTGGCAGGTTCCATGATCTACGACCTGGCTCTACAACAAACAAAATCCGAATAAATAACCATGTCGGCAAATGCGTTTACTTTAACGCGCGGGCATACTGGTAATAAAGTCAACCATCAGGAAGTGTAAATGCTTTACCTACAAAAGAAAAATGTATTCACCTGCAATAATCTGGGCAAAAAATTGCGCATTGCTCTGTTTTCGATGGCAGTTGCGACTCTGGGCGCCTGTTCCAGCGCGAGTACACAGTCTGGGCCAAGCTCGGCAGCGATCTCGGATACCCCGCCGCCCAACATTGTTGTCATACTGTCTGACGACCACGCTTGGAACGACTACGGCTTTATGGGCCACGATATCGTTAAAACACCAGCACTGGATAACATTGCCCACGAAGGGGTAACGTTCAAACGTGGCTACGTTCCCACCTCACTGTGCCGCCCGTCACTGGCCACCGTCGCCACAGGCTACTACGCATCGCAGCACGGCATTACCGGTAACGATCCTTCCCGATTGCTGCCTGGCGGCAGAGAGGGCGAACTTTACCAGCAGCAACGTGGCGAAATCATTGCAAAAATCGACACGTTGGACACCCTGCCGGAACTGCTCAGGCAAAAAGGCTACGTGTCCCTGCAAACGGGCAAGTGGTGGGAAGGCAGCTATCAGCGCGGCGGCTTTGATGAAGGCATGACCCGCGGCTTTCCTCAGCCAGGTGGCCGCCATGGTGACGACGGCCTAAAAATTGGCCGTGAGGGGCTGGACACCATTTTTGAATTTGTAGACCGGGTAAGTGCTGAAAACAAACCCTTTTTAGTCTGGTATGCGCCCTTTATGCCGCACACCCCTCACACACCACCAGAGCGTATTCTTGCAAAATACACCGACAAAGGCCTGCCCATTTCCATCGCCAAATACTATGCGATGATCGAGTGGTTCGATGAAACCAATGGACAACTGATGGAGCATCTGGAGCAAAAAGGCCTCAAGGACAACACCCTGATAGTGTACGTTTCCGACAACGGGTGGATTTCCAACCCAACCAAAACCGACGGCTTTTTACCCCACTCCAAGCAAAGCCCGGGAGAAAGCGGTGTGCGCACCCCAATTATGTTCTCGCTGCCAAGCCAGTTGAAAGCGCAAATGCGCCCTGAGCCAATCAGCAGTATTGATATTCTGCCCACCATTTTGGGCGCTGCGGGCATTGAGGTACCGGAAGGACTGCCAGGATTAAACCTGTTTGACAATATGAAACAGCAGACGCCCATTGAGCGTGACACCGTTTTCGGAGAAGGCTTTGCCCATGATATGGGTGATCTTAATAATCCGGAAGCTACACTGCTTTATCGCTGGGTGATCGAAGGGCCATGGAAGCTGATCCTGAGCTACGATGGTGAGAACGTCTCCTATCAGAAATACCACGAGGATGTTTTGGTTCCTCCACGGCTCTACAATCTGCTGGAAGACGAACACGAGAAACATAATCTCGCAGAACAACACCCTGAACTGGTTGAGCGCTTGTCACAGAAACTGACCGACTGGTACCCGGTAAAGGAAAGAAAAATTCTGCAATAAAAGGTTACTATTCAAAAATGAATCAGCCCTCCCAAACCGGGAGGGCTTTTTTATTAACGTAAAATCTGCTTCAGTCGTCAAAATGCCAGTGGCTGGGTTTAAGGCCTTGATACACAGAAGCAATCTGGGCCACCTGCTGCCCCAGTAAACAGCCCATGTTTATTTTCGATAAATCGTTGCCGGAAAAAGCCAGCGAACTGATGTTGTTCAACCGTTCACTTTTTACGTTATCCAGATGGGGGCGGCCCATCTGATGGGTCAGATATGCCTGCTCAACCCATTGCAAATGCGCCTGATCCACATCTTGCAGCATTAGCCGGGTTTCACCACTATTCGGGTTCACCCGCACTACGCTGTTGCTGACAATGCTGGTTACCCATAGGTACCCCTCGGTATCCATGGTCAGGCCATCCGGATAGATACCCTGCCCGTACTGGGCTGCGAGCGTTGGATTAATAAGGTTGTTGTTTGCGTCAATGTCGTAGCGCAGGGTTCCACGACTGAAAGTTGCGTTAACATAAAGAGTGTTGCCATCGGGAGTAACATACACTTCGTTGGTGTAACCAATATTATCAGCCACAATGCGGGCACTGTGCTGGTCTATAAGCACGATAAACCCGTCTTGAACATCCGAGCGGTAGCCCTTTGCCCTGGGGATCTGGCGGGTACTGACCGTTAGCCAGTAGCGCCCCTGATGGTCCAGATAAATAAAGTTACTCGGTGGCAGGGGCTGCCCCTCAACCTCCAGTAACCAGGGTTCAATGTTGTGCTCACGGTCGATGCGATAAACGCCCCCATCCGCCGTACCCAAATGTGCGACCAGAAAGCTGCCGTCGGGTAACAAGCAAATACCATTGGGCTTTAAAATACCGGGTGGATCCTCTCGCCCTGCCACTTCACCACCGCCAAAGAACGTACACTGGCCATCTGGCGCAATGCGGCTCACACCACCACGAAAGTCGGATACATACAGATTGCCGGCGGCGGTTGCCAGCACACACTCCGGGCGCACCAGACCTGAGCCGGTAAAAGTGATGTCATTAAGGTTTAACGCTGGCGGGTAATTCATGGTCACTACTGGTCCCTGTAAAAAATCACTGGCAGTTAACGAAAACGCATTAAAAGGCGATCAGGTTTCCGCTGTGCGCCGAATGATATATGGCCTGTTCAATTTCGATGTTTTTAAGGTACTCAAAGCCCTGATTTTCCAGCGCTGCGCCGGTAAGGTAATGTGCGGCTATGTGCTCGATGGTATTAAATACACAATCCCCCCCGAAGTGCTGATCCCGCCATTCATAAGGCTGTTCAACCCACTGTTGGCGGCCAAATTCGCGCAGCAGTATGCCCCCTTCGCCATTCAAGCGCAGTTCCCCGTGGGTACCGGCAATTTCCATTTCCCCCATGGTACGGCGGGTATTAGTGGCACAGTGGTCCAGCAAGCGATTGCCGTCGAACACCGCCTGAATGCGGTTTTGAAATTCAAACAGGATAAGCCCGGCATCCTCGCCTTTAATGTGGGGGTTGCAGCGGCGCAGCTTGGCGAACAGATTATTAGGTTCACCGAACAGAAAACGAAAGGTATCGACCAGATGGATAGCGGTTTCGTGCACCAGAAACTTGGGCATTTGCTGAAAATAGGGCTGGCGCGCCAGGTAGGCCTCGGGGCCCTGGCCGTCTCCCGGGCGAAGCTTGAATTCCACATTGAGAACTTCGCCCAGCCTGTTTTCATCAAGCAGTTGCTTGATTTTGCGATACCAGGGCATAAAGCGGAAATTTTCGTGCACGATGAGTTTAATGCCCGCATCGGCGGCAATCCGGGTCATCTCTTGTGCCTGTTCCAGGTTTTCACCAAATGGCTTCTGACAAATCACATCAATACCCAGCCCGGCAGCAATTTTTACCGCCTGGAGGTGGGTTTCCGGCGGGGTTATTACATCCACCAGGTCCGGTTTACAGCGCTCGAGCAAGCGCTGCAGATCATTATCGTAGTCCCCAATGTTGAACCTTTGGGCAAATTCCATGGCTTTGTCCCGATTGCGATTGTTGACTCCAACAATCGTTGCCCCCGGTAAGCGGTTCCAGGCTTCATAGTGGAACTGGCTGAAATACCCGGTTCCTGAACACACCACAGTTAAATTATCAGACATAATAGCGCCTTAAGGGATTTAGCAAGCAACAGGATCAGCACATTCAGACCACCGGGCTTTTGCGTGCAAGCCGTGAAAACAGCCCAGCCCAGAAAGAGGTGGTCCTGGTTCTTACCGCCGGTATCTGATTAACAATGAAGCAGCCAATGATCACCAGCAAAATCACTGCAACCGGACGTTCAAACATGGGCAGGAAGCTGCCCTCACTCAACATTAACGCACGCCGCAGGCTTTCATCTGCCATGCCACCCAGCACCAGGCCTATCACCATGGGTGCAATGGGAAAATCCATTTCTCCCAGAAAATAGGCCGCGATGCCAACCGGTATCAGAATGTACAAATTGAAAATACTCAAGCCGAGCGCATACCCGCCCAAAATACACAGTATCCCGACTACCGGAATAAACAGCGGTGCCGGGATGGTCAGCAGTTTCACCACCTGCTTTGCCAGCAACATACCATTTGCCCACATGGCGAAAGACGCCAGCACCATAATGGCTGTCACTTCGAGCAGAAAATTCGGATGGTCTACTTCAATAGAGGGGCCCGGGGTAATGCCGTGCAGCAGCAACGCCCCAAGCAACATGGCCGCAGGCGGGCTGCCAGGGATCCCAAGGGTCAGCAACGGGATCAAGGCGCCGCCAATACAGGCATTGTTGGCTGTTTCTGACGACACTATTGCTGCTTCAGAGCCCTTGCCGAATTCCTTCTGCTGTTCAGGCGTACTGGCATTTTTGGCCGTGCTGTACGACACCCAACCGGCGATATCCTCACCAATCCCCGGTACAGAACCAACGCCAACCCCAATGGTTGATGAGCGAAAAATATGTTTTATGTTTCGGGTGATGGCAGATAATTCCGGCAGAATCCGCCCAAGTTTAGGCGCTTCGGCCAGTGACCGCCGCTCTGACAACACCCGAATCACCTGCGGGATGCCAAACGCGCCGATGAGCACAGGCACAATCTCAAGCCCGGCATCCAGTTCGCTGAAGCCTGCCGTGTAGCGGGGAAAATACTGCAGAGAGTCCCGCCCGATAGTTGCCAGGAACAACCCTATCAATCCGGCTATCCAGCCCTTGAGCACCGTGCCCGGGCTGGTAAGGGTGCCGCTGATAACAATGCCGAACAGGGCCAGCAAAAAGAATTCCCAGGAGGTAAACTGCAACGCCATACTGGCGATAAAAGGTGACAGGGTAACCAGGAACAACAGGCCAATCAGGGTGCCAATAAACGACGCAGTGGTAGTAAGCCCCAGCGCCCTCCCGGCCTGGCCTTTCTGTGTGAGTGGGTAACCATCCAGCGCCGTTGCCGCTGCCGCAGGCGTGCCCGGTATGTTGATGAGAATTGCCGGGTAGGACCCACCATATATCGCCCCCACGTATAACCCGAGCAGAGCAAGCAGGGCCACATCCGGCCCAAAACCGTAGGTCAGAGATGTTAACAATGCGATTCCCAGAGTCGCTGTGAGCCCGGGCATAGAACCAAAAATGATGCCGACAAAACTGGCTCCGAAAACCACCAGCAGATTGGTCGGGCTCGTTGCCAGGGCAAAGAGTGTTGAAAAGAAGTGGGAAAATTGCTCCAGCATCACAAGCCTCCTGACTACTGGAAAGCCAGTACGTCGTATACCAGATAATTCAGGAAATCACTCACCGTACCGTATTCCACCGGCATAGGTACATACAGCAGGAAGTTAAAAGTGCAAACCAACAACAGTGGAACCAGCAGAACCACCAGAACCTGAATCACCGCACGTTTGCGATCCTTGTTCTGAGGAAAGCACACACTTAAGGTCAGCAGGCACATCAATGCCATCAGCATACTCAAGTCGCTGTACCGGATGGCATCCTCATCGTAGTTTATGCTCAGCCAATGGGTATCTTCTGATACGTTGACGTTCAATTTGACGGCAATCAGACATAGGGCCAGCACCAGATGCAACGTGCTTGAGCGGCTCAGACCGTTAACCATCGGGTAATAAAAACGACTGGTAAGGGACAACAGAAATACAACGGAGGCAAGATAGAAGTCGGTGGAAGGAATATACACATACACGTAAACCAGCAACAAGCCAATCACGTACCAGCGGTCTTTTATACGCTCATTACGCCAGTCACCCAGCCACCCTCGCAGTTCACCAAAGCCCCTGAAACCCTGCTTTCGGGTAGCTTTATAAAGCAACATTCCACTGCAAATTACCAACAGACCGCACACCAGTAATGGGAACAACGCCGGAGAAACAAACCACTGGTTATCTACCCCGCCATAACTGCCTGACATCGGAAAGCCCAGAGTATGAACCAGCAATGCCACGGCAACCGCCAGCAACACCAGCGCGACCTTAAAATCCTGCTGCGCATCAGCTGCCGACCCGGCAGTCAGAACTGTCGACGGCGCGTTTGACTGTTGTTCCATGGGTTACCCAATCTCTGTCTACTCATAGTGGCGAACCAGCTCCCTGATACCCAAAATCAGGGTTTGGGGATGCCAAATTTGTCTGGTGAAAACTTGTTCGAACCCAGCCCCTGCAAGGTCCAGGTAAAATACGACTCCAGTGCAGCAAACTCGTCGCGGGCCGCTTCACCATGCTTGCCAGACAACTGATAGTAATTGTCCCTGGCCCATTGCTTTACCACCGGCGACTGCATGGCGGCTTCAAAGGCTTTACCCAGTTTTGTTTTTACGTCGTCAGGCGCATTCTGGTGAACCGCAAAACCAATGGCCTGGCTGAGAGGCAAGTGCTCCGCTAGCTCAGGGTAAAGGCCGAACGCACTGGGAATAGTACCAACACCTTCCAGCTCAAATGGTTCAGGGTGCAGCATTGCCAGCGGGCGCAATTTGCCACCGCGGATCAACTGGGCCTGCTCTGCCATGGAGGTGATCACCACATCCACTTCGCCAGTGATGGCGGCCGTTTGAGAGGGAGCCGAGCCAGGGTAAGGGACAAACTGAAAATCTACGCCACTGACACGTGCCAGCTCCAGCAGATACAGATGGTGAATGCCCCCCGTTCCGCCGGCCCCGGCTTTATACGCCTGTTGTGATTGAGCCTGATGAGCCACGAGGTCCTGCAGTGATGTTATTGGTGAGTCAGTATTGACCGAAATGACGTCCGGCGAACTGCCGACGATGAACGGCGACCAGACATCAAAACGCTCGTTCCAGCCTCCGTTCACCGCTGCCACCACGTTAGAACTGGATATGCCCACCAGGTTGTAGCCATCCGGGCGCTTGCTAAGCACAGAATTCATGCCAATGGAGCCGGCTATGCCGCCGGTTTTATTGACCACGTTGATGCGGGTGTCGAGCACTTTGGCCATTTCAGCCATGATCATACGATTCACCGCATCTGTGCCCCCACCTGCCGACCACACCACCGTATTGGTGATTGGGCGTACCGGATAAGGCCGCGCGGCGTGGGCCAGAGTGGCGATGACACTCGCCATAATCAGCGCCGGTAGAATGATCTTCTTCATAGTGCTACTCCGAATCATTTTTTGTAACCTGCCAATCCTGCCGGTAAGAAAAACTCCCCCGGGCATCGGCTTAGTCAGGCCAGTTTGTCCAGTTCTGCGAACACCAACGACGAAATCGCCTCGGTACCGGAAGTGCCTCCAAGTTCATAAGGCAACAAGGTACCGGTGGCATAGGCATTCTCAACTGCCGTGTCGATTTTACGCGCGGCCTCAATGGCACTGGAATTATCGTGCTTGTTGCCCAGCCAGCGTAACATCATCGCGGCTGACAAAAACATCGCGGTCGGGTTGGCTTTACCCTGGCCAATGATGTCGGGTGCCGTACCGTGGCAAGGCTGGAACACCGCTTTTTCAATGCCAATATCCGCTGAGGGTGCCATGCCCATGCCGCCCATTAGGCCAGCGCCCAAATCCGACAGAATGTCACCGAACATGTTCTCGGTGACAATCACATCAAACTGCCACGGCCGCCCCACCAGCTGCAGGGCCGCGGCGTCGACATATACGTGGTTGTTATCCACATCGGGATTTTTCGCTGCCACTTCGTCGAAGATTTGCCGCATGTAATAAAACG
Source organism: Alteromonas aestuariivivens (assembly GCF_003367475.1). GTDB lineage: Bacteria > Pseudomonadota > Gammaproteobacteria > Enterobacterales > Alteromonadaceae > Alteromonas > Alteromonas aestuariivivens. The sequence goes on along the minus strand of NZ_QRHA01000001.1, from coordinate 330,829 downwards.
ACCCTAACACGTTTGCTTTATCAACACAGGTTACCAGGCCCTTGTATCCTTCATTCCTGCGCTGGCGACCCAGTTCGAAGGCGAAGTCAAACAGGCGTTCACAGCCTTTACGGCTGATTTTCTGGGTGTCGTACGCTGCCTCATCAGCACCTTCGCCCTCAATTTTGAACTTTTCCCGGCTGGCAAACAGGCCCTCGGTGCTCTCACGTATCAGAATGAAATCAAGATTCTGCGCCTTCTCTGAGGTAAGCGGTAACGGCAATCCTGGCATGGTTTTCACCGGCCTGACGCCGGCGAACAAATCCATTTTTTCCCGCAGTTCCAGTTGCGGGGCAATTTCCCGCCCGTCCGGATAACGAATGCTCGGCATTCCCATGCACGCCAACAATGTGGCATCGCTGTCAAACGCGTGCTGCAAGGCTTCTTCGGGCAGTGAAACACCGGTTTCCTTGTAATGCACTGCGCCCGCAGCAAATGAGCTGTAATTCAGGCTTACCCCCCCAACCTGCTTGCAGACCTTGTCCAGCAATTCCAGACACACTGGCGTCACTTCATGGCCAATACCATCTCCGGGTAATACGGTTATTGAGAATTCTGATTTCACTGTTGCTGTTTCCTGTTTCCGTTGGATATCACAAATGATCCAGCCGATATTGTCTGATGATCCGGACTAAACTGGCGCCGCCGTTCACACGGTGCTGGCGATGTATCGATACCGCTTTTTGCGGATCTTTATGTTTTATCGCTTCAATCACCTGCTGATGATCAAGCGTTGAATTAACCGGCTTGTCCCGTAACTGCAAGGTAAAGTAACGGGCGCGATGGGCAAGATCCCAATAATTCAATACGGTCTGCTTCAAGCGGGCATTGCCGCAAAAGGCCAGTAGCAGGCGGTGAAAATCTTCATCCGCTTTGGCCCAGGCTTCGAGGTCGTCCCGCTCCAGTGCTTCGGCCATGGCTATTCCGGTCTGTTCAAGCTGGCCAATTTCCTCGTCCTGCAAACCCTTGTTGGCAATAACCGACACCGCTTCGCACTCCAGAGCGGTAATAATCTGATAGACCTCCTGCATGTCATCTGCAGACAGAGGCAACACCTGCATACCGTGGCGGGGCTGCACTTTGATCAACCCCTCATTTTCCAGCTTAACCAGCGCCTCCTTGAGCGGAGTACGGCTGATCCCCAACAGCTCAGCCAGCTCTTTTTCCAGAAAGAAGCGCCCGGGTTTTAACTCGTTGTTGAGAATTTTTTCCCGTAATTCTTCGTAAGCACGCTGACTTAATGACACGGCTTTACCCTTTCAATTCGCACGTTGAACACTAATCCGCTGTTACAGCGAACAAGGTACTGTAAACTTCAAATAATATAATGTATAAGTTAATGTATTGCTAATGCAAGTAAAAGAAATATGAACAAAGTGACTGACTCTACCCCCTGGCTGGGGTGCATAGCTGACGATTTTACCGGTGCCACAGATTTGGCCAGCTTCCTGGTTGCAAGCGGTTTGCGCACCATTCAGGTTAATGGGCTGCCTACGCCTCAGCAAATTGCCAATATCAAGGACGTGGATGCCGTTGTGATTGCGGTTAAATCCAGAACCATCCCAGTCCAGGACGCAGTTGAACTGTCACTGGCCTGCCTGGAGGTGCTGCAGTCACTGGGATGCGCTAAATATTACTTCAAATATTGCTCAACATTTGACTCAACGCCAGAGGGCAATATCGGGCCGGTTATCGACGCACTGATGTCAAAGCTTAATGCAGCCTCTACCGTAGTTTGCCCGGCATTGCCGGTTAACGGCCGTACGGTGTATCAGGGCCATCTGTTTGTGTTTGACCAGTTGCTGCATGAAAGCCCAATGAAGGACCACCCGCTGACACCAATGAAGGATTCTTCACTGGTCCGGATGATGGAAGCCCAAGGCACAGGTAAAGCGGTATCGATCCCAAGCCAGGTCGTTGAACAAGGCCCGGGAGCATTAACAGAAGCGCTGGAAACCCAACGCGTGAACCATCATTATCTGGTGCTGGATGCCCTCAGTACCGACCATCTCAAGTGCATTGGCGAATGCCTGTCATCATTCACACTGATTACCGGCGGCTCTGGGCTGGCCATCGGTTTGGGAAAAGAGTTTGAGGACTGTGGCGGAAACCTGACAGAAGTAACCAGTAGCGTGCAGCCCATCGCCGCACCAACGCTGGTGCTGAGCGGCAGCTGTTCTGCCATGACCCAAAAGCAGGTTGCCGCGTATCGCACCAGTCACCCGGTCATGGAGCTTGACCCGGCAAAACTGGTGACCGGCGAACAGTCGGTGGATTCCATTATTACATGGCTGGCTTCGGCAATTGACCGGGCTCCGCTGGTCACAGCCACCGCAGCTCCCGACATCATTGCTGAAAATCATCAGAACTATGGCGCCGAATTCATCGCTGGCCTCATAGAACAAACCTTCGGTGCGCTGGCCATTGCAGCCAGTGACCAGCTGGGTGTGCGCAATTTTGTAGTGGCGGGCGGAGAAACTTCGGGCGCGGTGGTCAATGCACTGGGTGTGGACAGCTTCTATATTGGCAAATCCATCGCCCCCGGCGTGCCCATGGTACAAACCCCTGGTGAACAGCCGATAAATCTGGCCCTCAAATCGGGCAATTTCGGCCAGCAAGACTTTTTCTTTCAAGCATTGGAAACCTTATCATGTTGTTAACCGAACACATTGCCAAACAAAAAATTGTCACCTATGCCAAGTCCATTTTTGACCGCGGCCTGACGTCCGGTGCGTCTGCCAATATGAGCATCCGCATCGCTGAGGGCTGGGTAATGACCCCCACCAACACCTGTTTCGGTTTTCTGGAAGCGGACGAGTTGTCGGTGGTCAGTCACGACGGCACCCTGTTAAAAGGTGCGCCGCCGTCGAAAGAATTTCGCCTGCACAAAGCCATTTATGACCAACGCCCCGATGACACCTGCGTGATCCATCTGCACTCCACACACGCCACTGCCCTTTCATGCCTGCCGTGTGACGATGTCACCAATTGTGTTCCCTGTTACACCCCGTACCTGACCATGCGCCTTGGGGCCATTGCCATGGTGCCCTACTTTGCGCCGGGCGACGACAAACTGGCAGAAGCTGTAGGCGCGATTGCCGCCAGTCACCCCGGGATAATCATGGCCAACCATGGCCCCATTGTTTCGGCCCCCGACGTGGAAAAATGCGTTTATGGTATGGAAGAACTGGAAGAAAGCTGCAAAATTGCGCTTATGTTGCAGGGCAAACCGGCCAACCGCTTGCTTGACAGCGAAATCCAGGAATTAATTAATAAATTCAAAAAGTAAGGATACGTATGTACATTGTAACCGTGAAATTTCTTATCAATGAAGGCCAGATGCAGGCGTTTATGCCGGCAATGCTCAAACAGGCTGAGGACTCTCTTTCCAACGAAGAAGCCTGCACCGTGTTTGATGTTGCGGTGAGTGAAAACAACCCCAATCTGGTGTTTCTGTACGAGATCTACAACTCAAAAGCCGATTTTGAATATCACCTTGAAACCGAACATTTCAAAACCTTTTCAGACAGGGTCGGCCCGCTGGTAGCCGACAAACAGGTGGAATGTTTCCACCTGCAGAAATAATTCTCCCACAACCAGGGACAGGCCTCGTCAGCCCATGGAAAATTCAATTACCCAGACCACCGCGATTTTCTAGGGCCTGTTGATCTTTTTTATTTAACATTTGTTCATTCTGAGCACTTTCAGGGCAAAGGCGAGGACCTTCAAGCTTAGTCTGCGTACCCTTTGCCATTAGCCCCTGTGGACAAATTCAGGCCCAGTTCCGGTATTTTAATGGCCCTCCCGGGCCAGAAAAGATCCGGCGTGGGAGTTTGATGGCTCCTAAGGGCAAGCAAACATTGGCTGGCTCGTCAGCCAACACCCCTCTGCGTTCAAAACAATGTTTCATACTTTTTAAAGTCCCGTTCAACCTCTGCCAAAGCTTGCTTTTTAGTCGGCATATACTGGTTCCCTGACCTGCTCCACCTGAACGATTTTGATATTAAAATTACATTCAACTCAAACCAATTGCTTTTGCTTGACTACATTAGAGAGTGAAATCAAGTTATTGAAATTCATATAAATATAATTCAAATAAGGATGTTAAGAACAAAAAACCATCAACCAAAGGCTTGATTAATTAATTCGTACTGTTTAAAATTTATTTTAATTGAACAGTCAATCAATAAAAAATTATGCCAAAAGTAGGAATGGAGCCCATACGTCGCCAACAGCTTATTGAGGCGACATTGGAGTCAGTTGCAGAGTTGGGCTTACACGCTACGACCATTAACAGTATCAGCAAACGAGCCGGACTATCGTCGGGAATCATCAGCCATTATTTTGGTGGTAAAGACGGCCTGCTCGAGGCCACAGTGAGATTTTTGCTGAACAACTTGCGTACCACGCTCGTATCAAAGACCCAAAATGGCTGTACGCCAAAAGAGCGTCTTATGTTTATTGTTGAGGCAAACTTTTCCGTCGTGCAGCAAAGCGCCCGTTCAACCAAAACCTGGTTGAGTTTCTGGGCTCAGTCGATGCATGCCCCTCGGTTGGGGCGATTGCAACGTATCAACGCCCAACGTCTTTATAGCAACCTACTGTTTTCGTTGAATTCGTTGATGTCAAAATCTGACGCGCAAAAAGCCGCCAAACTCAGTGCCGGCATGATAGATGGGTTGTGGCTTCGGGCGGTATTAAGCCAGGCCAATGAAACGGAGTTCAAAGAGGCGGAGCAACTCGCAAAGCACTACATCGAGAACTTAATTTCATTGAGCGGAGACTAATATGACCCTGCCAGTATATCAGAACTTCATACACGGCCAGTTTGTCGCGAATAACGGCGGCAACACTTTTTCAGTCAAGAATCCGGCGACCGGGCAAGAGATCTATCATGTTGAGGAAGCCGATGAATATGTACTAGCTCAAGCTATCGAAAGTGCAAAAAAGGGCTTTGCACAATGGTCAGCCATGAGCCCAGTGGAGCGCAGTCGCATCTTACTCAAAGCCGTTGCACTGCTGCGTGAGCGCAACAATGAGCTGGCTCGACTGGAGGTCCTGGATACGGGCAAACCGATCCAGGAAGCTGATTGCGTAGACGTGGAAACCGGTGCTGATGTCATAGAGTACTTCGCAGGCTTAGCTCCTGCCCAACTGGGCTCCCAGCAAACCGTGGGGCAAGATTTCTTCTACACCCGCCGTGAACCACTTGGCATTTGTGCCGGTATTGGTGCATGGAATTATCCGCTTCAGATTGCATGTTGGAAATCGGGTCCTGCACTGGCGGCGGGCAACGCCATGATTTTCAAGCCGTCAGAAGAAACTCCGATGGGAGCAATCAAACTCGCGGAGATCTTTATCGAAGCAGGCATGCCTGCCGGTGTTTTCAATGTGGTTCAGGGTGCCGCCAACGTCGGCCAATGGCTGACCACTCATCACGACATAGAAAAAGTGTCTTTCACCGGTGAGGTGGGTACAGGCAAGAAAGTGATGCAAAGCGCTACCTCGAACCTGAAGGAAGTCACGATGGAGCTGGGGGGGAAATCACCGCTGCTCGTTTTTGATGACGCGGATATCTCTCAGGCCGTCAGTGCTGCCATGCTGGGTAACTTCTACACCCAGGGTGAAATATGTACTAACTGTACCCGGGTCTATGTGCACAAAAACATCTATGATGCCTTTTTGGCGGAGCTGAAGACCCGCACCGAAAACAACATTATCGCCGGCGATCCATTGGATCCGGACGTGAATCTGGGCGCTTTAATTTCCGAAAAGCACCAGAAGCTGGTACTCGATTACATCGAAAAAGGTAAAGCCGAAGGGGCAACATTGCTCACCGGTGGGTATGCCTTATCTCCTGAATCAGCCCCAAACGGTTACTTCGTTGCGCCGACGGTGTTTGTCGATTGCCATGACGACATGACCATTGTCAAAGAGGAGATCTTCGGGCCTGTAATGAGTGTGTTGGTGTTTGAAGATGAAAACGACGTAATAGCACGTGCCAATAACACTGATCTTGGTCTGGCGGCAGGCGTATTTAGTACGAACATTCAACGTGCCCATCGGGTTATTCACCAGCTAAAAGCCGGGATCTGTTGGATCAACAGTTACGGCAACTCACCTGCTGAAATGCCTGTGGGCGGTTACAAGCAGTCCGGTATCGGCCGGGAAAACGGCGTTGAAACGCTTAACAGTTATACCCAGACCAAATCGGTTTATGTGGGTATGAGCCAAATTGAAAGTCCGTTTTAAGGAGGCAGCATGAGCGATTTCGATTACATTGTTGTAGGCGCGGGGTCTGCCGGATGTGTGCTGGCAAACCGTCTGTCTGCCAATCCTCACAATCAGGTGCTGCTGCTTGAAACCGGCGGATCCGACAAAAGTATTTTCATAAAAATGCCTACCGCATTGTCGATCCCAATGAATACCAAGAAATATGCCTGGCAGTTCCATACTCAGCCAGAGCCGTTTCTGAACAACCGCGAGATGCATTGTCCTCGGGGTAAAGTGCTGGGAGGTTCTTCATCCATCAATGGAATGGTCTACGTACGTGGTCATGCCAAAGACTTTGATGAGTGGGAACAGCACGGTGCTGAAGGCTGGAATTACCAGGCGTGTCTGCCGTATTTCAAAAAAGCCGAAACCTGGTACCGCGGGACAGATTCCTATCGTGGTGGGAGTGGCAAAGTCGGTGTAAACAACGGCAACGAGATGAAAAACCCTTTGTATAAGGCGTTTATCAAAGCCGGAGAACAGGCAGGCTACGCGGTCACCAATGACTACAACGGCGAGCAGCAGGAAGGTTTTGGCCCGATGCATATGACCGTCAAAGATGGCGTGCGCAGTTCCACCAGCCGGGAGTATTTGGATCCGGTTAAAAACCGCGACAATCTGACCATCATTACCGGCGCACTGGTAAGCCGGGTATTGCTGGAAAACAAAAAAGCTGTAGGTGTGGAATACCGGGTCGGCAGCGCCACAAAACAGGCCCGCTGCAATAAAGAAGTGATCCTCAGTGCCGGTCCGATAGGCTCACCACACATTTTGCAGTTGTCAGGAATTGGCGATGCAGAGGTTCTGAAAAATGCCGGCGTAGATGTCCAGCATGAACTACCGGGAGTGGGTAAAAATTTGCAGGACCACCTGGAATTCTACTTCCAGTACAAGTGCAAACAACCGATTACTCTTAATGGCAAGCTGGGACTACTGTCGAAGGCCAAAATCGGTACTGAGTGGATCCTGAACCGCACTGGATTGGGTGTGACCAATCACTTTGAATCCTGCGCGTTTATTCGCTCCAAACCCGGTGTTGAATGGCCGGATATCCAGTATCATTTTTTACCGGCCGCGATACGCTACGATGGCAAGCAGGCCTTTGAAGGGCACGGTTTTCAGGTACATGTTGGTCATAACAAGCCCAAAAGCCGTGGCGAAATAACCCTGCAGTCCAGCGATCCAGCTGTGCCGCCGAAGATCCAGTTTAATTATCTGGAACATCCGGACGACATTGAAGGGTTCCGGGCCTGTGTCCGTCTGACCCGGGAAATCATTTCCCAACCAGCATTTGACGAATTTCGGGATGGCGAAATCCAACCCGGCGAACACGTTCAAAGCAATGACGAAATCGACCAGTTTGTCCGTCAGGCAGTTGAAAGCGCTTACCACCCGTCCTGTTCCTGCAAGATGGGTGAAGACAAAATGGCGGTTGTTAATTCTAAAACTCAGGTACATGGTATTGAGGGATTACGAGTGGTGGATTCATCCATCTTCCCGACCATCCCCAATGGTAACCTGAATGCCCCCACCATCATGGTTGCAGAAAAGGCCGCAGACCTAATTCTCGGCATTCAACCCGAAACCAGTGAACCCGTGCGCGTGGCACCCAGCCAGGACTGGCAAACAACACAACGTTAATTCGGACGTGCTTTTCAGACTCCTCCCCGAATCAGTTCGGGGCCGGGAGAGCATCAACACGGCTGTTGCTATTTATTCCAGGGACCAAAAGCGCATTTTTCACACTAAATAACCGGAGTAGTTATGAGTTATTTTTATTCGTATTGGGAGGGTGACAATGACCATTTGGCTTAGTGCAGGTATCCTATTTACCCTGTTGTCGGTGGCTTACTTTATCTACAAGTGGGGCAATGTTCCCGTTGTGGGCGTAACCCCTGTCAGAACCTTTACTTTCATTGCGATCTTATTCACGTCCGGCCTGGATGTTGGCTTAATCATGTTCCCGCTCACCGAATTCGCGGGTTATGCAGACATAAGCGCAAGCCCAGAGTATGGCTTTACCAATCCCCTCGCTATCGAGTTTGGGTTTTGGGGCTTTCTCATCTGGGGCTTTTACTTTTTAACCTGCTTTTATTTCTGCGTAATAGAACCGAAAGTAAAGTTCTTTGAAAAACCATTAGTCAAAGTGATCAATAACGTGGTGATCATTGGCACCTGTGCCTTTACGGCTTACCTGTTGTTGTCAAATCTGCCGTGGTACCTGCCAGCAATCGGAGATGGCGAGTCCATACTGCCGGTATTTTACCTGATCGTTTTCGCAGCAATCGCCTTTGCGGTTTACTCAAGTACCGACATCAAGTATGTGCGCTTTTTGAGCCTGTCCACCAGCTGGCTGTTTATTGCCCTGATTGCATTTATGGGTACCTCAGCCTTTGCGTTTGGAGACAGCGAAGTATCCAGCTACATGGACAACCTGGCGATGCTGGGCGACTACTTCCCCAACATGCACCACTTTGTACTGCCGCTGAATGACTATCATGAGTTCTATCTTTTCTGGTGGTTTGCCTGGAGCATTATGATTGGTCAGTTTACCTCACGTTTTGTGGGTGGCCTGAAGACCTATCAGGTCTTGCTGGCGATGTTGATCTTTCCTTCGATCCCGATCGCTACCTGGTTAGCAGTTCTGTATCACTATCATGATGCAGGAATTTCAACCGAAGGGTTGCTGAACTTTGCCATGGTTTTTGTAGGTGTGGTGTTTGTTATCAATTCACTGGACTCACTGATCCGACTGTACACCGATAACCTTAATCTGACGGTCGAGCGCCTGGGTAAAGCTAACTACATCATTTTGAACATTGCAGCACTGTCTCTGTTGACGCTGCTGTTCAAGCTGAACTTTCTGCAAATCCAATGGGTGGGTGCTCTGGTAATAGCCATCTTTTTCGCATGCTTTGGTTACATTCTTTACCAAAAGCATCACACGGTTACCAACATTAGTGGTTCCCCAAAAGAGAACACCATCGATTTCAGTAAAATTGAGAGTATGAGTTAACGTTATGAAGTCATTAATTAATACCCTGATCTTTTCCCTGGCGCTGGTTAGCACCACGCAAACTGCACACGCTGACTGGAGCACCTCGGTAACGGCAGCTTCGGACTACACCTTCAATGGGGTAAGCCAGACACAAAATTCTGCGGCCATCCAGGCTAGTCTGGACAAGGCGTTTGATGGGGGTTTTTACGCTGGAACCTGGGCCTCCAATGTGGACTTTGGTGGCGAAACCAACATTGAATGGGATTTTTATGTCGGCCAGTATGTGCAACTGAACAAACAGTTTAGTGTTGACTACGGCATGGCCTATTACACCTATCATGGTGGTGACGCATCCAGCGATGGTAACTACCCGGAAGTTTATGCCAATTTTGGCTATGCTAATGCACTGGGTAACACAGAGCTAAACTTCTGGTACAGTTGGGATTACTTTGGTACCGGTGCCAACCACACGGTGAGCATGGTTGCCCACACTTTCCAACTGGCACCCAACCATGCCCTTCGGGCCAGTTTCGATGTGTCTAATTCCTGGGACGGCGATAAATGGAGTTGGAACGGTAGCGACAGTTCATATCACCACTACCGACTGGCTTATCAAACCAGTCTGGCCGGCTTCAGTGTAGAAATAGCAGCAGAAAACACCAATCTGGACTGGGACACGGCAGACGAACGCATTGTACTGAGTATATCCCGCACATTTGGGTTTTAACTGAACAATTATCAAGGGCGCCGAAGACGATCTGCGCCCTTGATATTTCCACCACAGTTACCCCGTCAACGACTATCAACTCACCGGATAACCCGCAAGCCATCTGTACCCCGGCATATCAGGCAAAACTATCAAAGTACAGATCTTTTGCTTCAACGCCGAGCTCTCGCAGCTGGTTCATCGCATCGTCCATCATGCCTGCTGGCCCGCAGATAAAGTATTTCGCCGCCAGCAAGTCGCTGGTTGTGCTATTGGCAAACAGCACCTGCTGTGCATACCCGGTCGCGCCTAACCAGTCGTCCGAAGCCCTGGACAGCACCGGGGTAAAATGGAAGTTGCTGAACTTACGGCTCAGGGCAAAGAACTCTTGCTGATACAACAAATCCTCTTCGGTTCGGGCACCAAAGTAAAAATTTATCGGCTGCGTAGATTTCATCACCCGCAACCGCTCCAGAATGATCGAACGCAGCGGTGCCATCCCTGAGCCCGCCCCGATCAGAATCATTGGCCCTGAGTAGTCTGGCTCGGCATAGAAATCCTCGAACGGCCCCATTGCATCCACCCGCTGTCCCGGCTCCATATTACACAGGTATGACGACCCTACCCCAGCCGGAACTCCGGGCTCAGGGGCACGCTGGTATTTGATGGCAAACACAAGTTCTTCGGATGTGTGACTGTCACTGGCCAGTGAATAACTGCGCAAACAGGCATGGCGTTCAAACTGCTCATCAGGAACCCCTTCCCAGTTGCCGGCATATTGGTGAGGGATGTTTTTAGGGCGCACGTCACCGTGCCCATGAGGAATAAAGAAGCGCACAAATGCCCCGGCTTTATAGGTCAGGCGGTTGCCAATGACTTTGAACCTCAACTCTTTGATATTCGAGCTGACAAAGCGGCTGTTAGTCAGTTCCAGCGTGACCTTTTTGGCATCTGTCACGTCAAACAGGGTCATGTCCTGAACGTCAGTGGAGAAGTGCTGACAGGCCAGTCGGAAGCCCTGCTCCAACTCGTCAACAGAGAACTGCTCATGGTCTGCGGATGTGGGTTCCGTTGATGGGTTAATCAGTACCTTGCACCGTCCACAGGTGCCGCCGCCACCACAGGTAGACGGCAGGGCTATACCGTGCTCAGCCAGTCCGTCCAGAATATTGGTGGCACTGGAAAGCTCGACTTCCCAAAGGGGACGACGCTGCTGATCAAATATTTTGACCGGGATTGTGGCTGACAGCCACGCCACCTTGTACTGCCCGCGGAACGCCAGGTCCACCGTCCAGATGAGTCCGGTTAACGCCAGCCACAGCGTAATAAAGGCAAACAGAATGATTTGAATGTTATTGAAGCTGCCTTCATTTCCGTAATCCATAAAGTGCAGCATGAAGAAAATGTCGGCCAGGCGTTTATGCGCGTCACTGTGGCCCACCACACGACCGGAGCCAGCTTCAATGTAGACGCTGGTGTCAATGTCATCGGCAAAGTTAACCCGCCAGGTAGCATTCTTTTGCTTGGGGAAGTCTTCCAAAGGCGGCTGCAACAAGGTCACAGAATCCACCGCCCCCGGTCCGTTGTATGACTGACGGGCCAGCCGGGTAGCAAACGACGCATCGATATCGACCCGCTCGCCACTGTATGCATCCACCAGGCTGTAGTCATTTTCAAAGTCCCGGTATAGCCCCAATTTATGAGTAAGCAGGTAATAGGGCTGTCCCAGCAACTCAATTTGCGTAATGACAACGCTTTTAGGATTACGCTGCAACACCGCTTTTGGCTCTACCAATGCGGTTACATCAATATCGCCCGGTTCGTGATGAGCGTGGCTGCGATAAGTGTGTCCGCCCACCTTGTGGTGGTCCATGAGGTTGAAATACAGGCCGCTGCCTAACCACAGCAAAAACTGCATTCCCACCACTAAAGACGCCCATTTATGTATTTTTCTTATCCACTGCATACTGCTCGCCTCTTAATTCAACGCATCGGTAATGGCATGCCCAGGCGGATTTTTCCTGAAAACCCGGAAATAGGTCAGAAGCAAACCGGACACGCCGCCACCAATCCCCAGCAGGGTGAGCCAGAACAGCAGACGATTGTCGATTTCCTCACCGGAGGAGTAATCCATGACATGGAAACGAAACATCCAGTCAAACAGACGCCAGAACGTATGGCGCTTGCCTGCCAACTCTCCGGTTTGAGCCTGTATGTAAATGGTTGGCGCAGCGAAATTGTCGAAGTCCACCCGCCAGGCCGGTAACGCTCTGGGGCTTAATTCAAACGGCGGGTTTTCCGTAATCAGCTCAGCCTGTTCCACTTCTCCGTCACCGGTATAGTATGCCTTCGCCAGTTCAACGGCGGTAGCTTCGTCCAGCGGCGACAGCACTTTGCCATTGTGCGCACTGACCATCACCCGTTGCTCACCTGCACGGAAGCGGTAAACCGCTTGCCCGGCCAGCGTACCCAGTGACACATCGTGAGCGCCTCTATGGTCAGCAAATAGCTCAGCCTGAGAATAGTGAATGGTGTTGGGGTCAATTTTATCCTGCGGCGTATGTACCAGGGTGTCGCCGTGAATGTAATCAATATCAAAAAACACCATGTAGGTACCGGTCACTGACCAGATCACAAACTGCAGTCCAATGAACGCCATCAGCCACTTGTGGTATTTACGGCTGGTTTTGAGCAGGCTGAACGGCGGTCGGGTGTCATTGCCAACCTGGTGGCTTCGCCACAGGAAGTAAATGGCAGGCAACACAAGCAAGGTCAGCAGCACGGCACTGGCCATACCGCCCACCATGGGCGCAGCAATCCGGCTCATCACTTCCGAACCGGTGCCACTGCCGTAAAGAATAGGAAGCAAACCAATAATAATGGTAGCGACCGTCATCATCACCGGGCGGACCCGCATTCCGGCACCATCCGTTACTGCCTGCGCCAAATCGCTGCGGGTCAAGGCCCGCCCCTGCCGGGCACAGTCTTCCTGCATGGCCTGATATGACTGGTTCAGGTATACCAGCATGATCACGCCAATCTCAACCGCAACGCCGGCAAGGGCAATGAAGCCAACCCCAACAGCCACCGAGAAATTGAAGCCCTCCAGGTACATCAACCACAGGCCACCAATCAGGGCCATTGGCAACGACACCACGATGATCGCCACTTCACTGAATGAGCGGAAATTCAGGTACAGCAGCACCAGAATAATTGCCAGAGTCAGCGGTAACACATAGCTGAGCTTTTCCTTGGCCCGTTCCATGTATTCGTACTGCCCGGCCCAGTTCAGTGAATAACCGGCCGGCAATTCCAGCTTATCGGCCAGCGCCGCTTTGGCGTTGGCAACATAACTGCCAATGTCCACACCGTCGATGTCGATGTAGCTCCAGCCATTGATGCGGGCGTTTTCACTTTTGATCCCCGGCGGGCCACTTTCCACATACACCCGGGCAACATCACCCAGGGCGATACGCTGCCCGGTGGGTGTCACGATAGGGAGCCGCGCCAGACTCTCCGGGGAGTTGCGGTAGTCCTGCGGGTAACGCAAATTAACCGGGTAACGTTCCTGGCCTTCAACGGTCTGAGTCACATTCATGCCTCCAATGGCGGTGGAAATCACCTGCTGCACATCGGCAATGTTGAGACCAAACCGGCTGGCTTTGTCACGCTGAATGTCCACTTTGATGTAGCGGCCACCGGCGACCCTTTCGGAATACACCGATGCGGTTCCCGGCACATCTTTAAGAATGGTTTCCAGTTGCTGGCCGATGTCCTGGATCACCGCCAGGTCTGGCCCGGCTACCTTAATGCCCACCGGGGTCTTGATGCCGGTTGCCAGCATGTCAATGCGGGTTTTGATGGGCATCACCCAGGCGTTGGTCAGGCCCGGAAACTTCACTAAAGAATCCAGTTCCGCCTTCAGGCTTTCGGTAGTCAGCCCCTCACGCCATTCACTTTTGGGTTTGAGTTGAATGAAGGTTTCAATCATGGTCAGTGGCGCTGGGTCAGTTGCCGTATCCGCCCGCCCCACTTTACCGAACACGTTCTGTACTTCCGGGACGGTGCGTATGAGCTTATCGGTTTGCTGCAACAACTCACGGGCTTTCCCTATCGACACTCCCGGGTAGGTGGTGGGCATGTACATCAGGTCGCCCTCATCCAGTGGCGGAATGAATTCACTGCCAATTTTGTCCAGCGGATAGAAACCCAGTACCGTGATCACCATAGCCGCAAGCAATGTCGCTTTAGGAAATTTCAGTACCTGTTTCAATACCGGCAGGTAAGCCGCAATCAGTAACCGGTTGAGCGGGTTTTTATGCTCAGAAATCACCTTGCCGCGAATGAAGTAACCCATTAGCACCGGCACCAGCGTAATGGCAAGCCCGGCCGACGCTGCCATGGCGTAGGTTTTGGTATAGGCCAGCGGCGAGAACATCCTGCCTTCCTGGGCTTCGAGAATAAATACCGGCAGGAACGACACAGTAATGATCAACAGGCTGAAAAACAGAGCCGGCCCTACTTCCGAGGCGGCCTTGGCGACAATCTGCCAACGGTTTTCATCGGTGAGAGGGGTCTTCTCCATATGCTTGTGCATATTTTCGATCATCACAATGGCACCGTCGGTCATGGCCCCGATGGCAATGGCTATGCCCCCCAGTGACATAATGTTGGCATTAATGCCTTGCAGGTACATCACAATGAACGATACCAAAATACCCAGCGGCAAGGTCACCACCGCCACAATCGAAGAGCGCAGATGGAACAGGAACGCCACGCAAACCAATGCCACCACAGCCAGTTCTTCGAGCAGCTTGCTCCATAGGTTGTCCACTGCTCGTTCAATCAGTTGCGAACGGTCGTAGACGGTCACCACTTCCACGCCGTCGGGCAACGAACGCTGCAACTCAGCCAGTTTGGCTTTAACTCCATCGATGGTTTTCTGCGCATTTTCACCAAAGCGCATCACCACCACGCCACCAACCACTTCGCCTTCACCATTGAGCTCAGCTATACCACGGCGCATCTGTGGCCCAACATTAACCTGTGCCACATCGCCGATGGTCAGCGGTGTGCCGGAGGCATTAATGCCCAGCGGGATGGATTCGATATCGGCTACTGATTGAATGTAGCCGGTGGCAGTGACCATGTATTCGGCTTCGGCCATTTCAATGACCGACGCACCGGTTTCCTGGTTGCCCTTGTCCAACGCCAGCTGGATCAAAGACAAGGGAATGCCGTAGGCGCGCAGTTTATCCGGGTCCACCTGCACCTGATACTGTTTGACCATACCGCCCACGGTGGCCACTTCCGAGACACCGGGTACCGTTTGCAGTTCGTACTTGAGGAACCAGTCCTGAATACTGCGCAACTGGCTGATGTCGTGGCGGCCGGTTTTGTCGGCCAGAGCATAAATGTACACCCAGCCTACACCGGTGGCGTCCGGCCCAAGCTCCGGTTTGGCATTGGCCGGCAGGTTGGATGCGGCCTGGCTGAGGTATTCCAGCACCCGGCTGCGCGCCCAGTATAAATCGGTGTCATCATCAAAAATGATGTAGACGTAAGAATCCCCGAAGAACGAAAACCCCCTTACCGTTTGTGCACCGGGCACCGACAACATGGCCGTAGTAAGCGGAAAGGTGATCTGATCCTGCACTACCTGGGGTGCCTGCCCGGGGTAGCTGGTCTTGACTATTACCTGCACGTCGGACAAATCAGGAATGGCGTCCACCGGCGTATTTTTAAGCGCAAAAAGACCGGCAAAAATCACAATCAGGGTCGACAGCAGAACAAAAAAGCGGTTGCCGACCGACCATCGAATTATGGCTTCAATCATTGATAATGGCTCCCGGTTCAGTGATTGCTGTGATCAGCATGGCCAGCCATATCATGCCCGCCGGCATCAACCGGCGTAATCGCCACCACCACAAAATCGTCGCCGACTTCAAAAGTAAAGCTGACGGTCATGCCCGCCTTGAGCAAGGAAAGGTCAATGTCATCTGCCACTCTGAAGTCCATGGTGGCGGGCGGCCTGTCCCATTTTTCGATGGCGCCGCGGCTGATATTCAGCACTCGGTTTTCGCTGTCCACCGTATTGATCACACCGTTTACTGTGGCCGAAGAAGCGCTGTTGTCCATGCCTTGCATAATGTGGATGCCTGTTAACCTGTAGCCACCACCAGAGGTTTTGGTCACTTCAAAATGCAGCGACTGCCCGGCTTCCAGGGCATCCATATCAACCGATTCGTCAACGGTAAAATCCATCGTCATTTCAGGCCAGTTCCACGCCTCGGCCGGGCCATGGGTAATGTTGACCATGCGATGCCCCGCCATCACCGAGTTCACACTGCCTTCCATCCACACTGAATCCGGCTCGGCGTCATGGCTCATGCGCTTGAAATCGGAGGTTTTGCTTGACTCGGAATCAATCAGAAACTGGGCCGAGGTGACCACCACGTCGCCTTCGGCAAGGCCATCAAGGATCTCAATATTTTCCCCGGTCACCCGCCCGATGCTTACCGCCACCGACTTAAAGCGCCCGTCGCCCTTATCGAGTACCACCCGGTCCTGCTTGCCGGTGCGGATCACCGATTCTTTCGGCACCACCAGGGTATTGGGCGACTCACCTGCAACAATGGTAACTTGCGCAAACATGTTGGGCTTGAGCTGATGCTCAGGGTTGCTAAAGCGCATGCGAACCCGCAACGTGCGGTTCTGGGCGTCCAGCGTCGGGTAAACATAATCCACCACGCCCTGCCAGGTTTTACCCGGCAGATAGTCCAGCGTCATGGTGACCGGCAGCCCTGCCCTTACCAGTGCGGCATCCCGTTCAAACACCTCGGCTTCCACCCACACTTCATTAAGCTGCCCAATGCTCATCAGCGTGGTGCCGGGCTGAACGAAGAATCCTTCACGGATCTGCAATCCATCCACCACACCGGACTGCGGAGAATAAAAGGTCACACTCTGGTAAACCTTCCTGTTTTTCATCAGCTTGGCAATAAATTCCGGCGACAGATGCAACGACTGCAGGCGCTCTTTGGCAGCGCTGACCAGGGTTTCGTTGTTACGCCTGAGGGCAATCAACAATTCTTCCTGCGCGGTCACCAGCTGGGGCGAATACAGCGTGTACAGGGGCTGTCCCTTGCTTACCGGCTCACCGGCGGCCTTAACGAAAAGCTGTTCAATCCAGCCTTCCACTCTGGGGTGAATGTGCACCAGAGTGTCTTCGTCATACTGCACATAGCCCACCGTTAACAAGTTGGATTCCAATGAAGTGCGCACCACTTTGGCGGTTCTCACCCCCAGGTTATTCACCACATCAGGCGAGATGGTTACCGTGCCGGCACTGTTGTCTGCGGCCCCGGCGTCTTCTTCATAAACCGGAATAAGGTCCATCCCCATCGGCGATTTACCGGGTTTGTCACGACGGTAGTTCGAGTCCATCGGCGCCACCCAGTACAATGGTTTCTTCTCACCGGAAGCGTCACTTTGATGTGCCTGTTCAGCCGGTTGCAATACCCACAGCGCTGCGGCTCCTATCGCTGCACCCGCCAGCGCCGCCACGATTATTGTTTTTGTTTTCTCGGACATTAGTTGTCTCCCATTACAGGTGCCGGATTGGATCCGGATTGGGCAAAATAGTAATTCAGCTGCGCGGTGATTTTGAGAATATCCACCTCGATTTGAAGCGCAGCAATTTTGGCGTTCAGTTCCGCGATACGGGCACGGATCACCTCAGCGAAATCACCGTCATCATTAGTGTAGGCGGTCAGCGAGGCCTCAGACTGTTCGCGCACCTGAGCCAGCAGTTCCTCGCTGTACAACCCATCACGCTGTCTGAGCCGCGCCAATTGACGAAGCCCTTTTTCAACCTGACTGAGCATGGCCTTGAGGGTTAGCAGCTTTTCGGTTTTCACCGATTCGGCCATAGCCACTGAAGCCGAAACCTGTTTGTCCTGGCGGTTCTCGGAAAACAGTGGCAGGTCGAAGGTGACGCCCACGGAGAAAAAATCAGCCCGGTCCATGCCATTGGGCGCACTGTCCCTGTAGGCATAACTGGCGTTAACGCCCCACTGGGGCTGGTTTTGCTGACGGGCCAGTTCGGTTTCCTTATGCGCAACCTGCTGGGAAACGTCAATTGCCAGTATTGCAGGGTGGCCAGCCAGACGGCGAGCCAGTTCGCTGCGTGAAAGCCCGGCATCGGCCAGAGGGTCTAACGTCAACTCCGGCAATCGCTCTGCAACACCTTCAGCCAGCACAACGTTGTCGAAGTTCATCAGCATGTCAGGGTTAGCGGCGTCAAACTGATACAGCCACTCTGACAATTGTGCAGCAGCAGCTTCAAGTTGCTGGTACTGTACCGTCAAACGGTCATCCAACTGCACCAGCTCCAACTGGGCACGAATGATGTCCTGCTGACGGGTCTTACCCGTGGCCGATGCGTAACTGGCGCGGGTTACCTCCACCAGTTGTTCAAACAGGGCTTTGTCCTGTTCAATTAACGCAATGGTGGCCTGTGCCTGGTACACCTCCAGCCACAACTGGGTCACTTTACTCTCTATTGTGGCCCGACGATCGTCGCGCAGCAGGGGATATTTCTGTGACTCGGCCTTCAACTGCCCCTGACGAATTTCCAGCGCATCCCCACGTGGAAACATCTGGGTTACGCCAATTTTGAACTGGGTCATGGCTTCCTGATCAAAGCTCCAGCTGTCCATCGGCAGGTTCATCAGGCCAATGGAGACTGTAGGGTCCGGCAATGTACCGGCTGCCACAACCTGTTCTTCCAGCGCCTGCTGTTTCAACAGGCTGCCTTTCACCCAGGGGTCGTTACTGAGCGCTATATCAATGGCATGCTGCAGCGAAAGCGCCTCCTGTGAGTGAGCACTCACCGCTTGCAAAAAACCACAGAACAAAATACCCAGGCGTACTGAACGCAATGTATTCACAAGCATCGGAATTGTCCCTTGTAAAAAAAATTAGTTGATATTTATGATATCGGGTCAACGCTCAGTGGCAGCCCATTGTAACCGCCTCAGGTACGGTAAATTTCAGGCACAATGATCCTGTATCAGGTAATTATCGGTGGGCGATAAAGGGAAGTAATACTGGATTTTGGGGTTGCAGACTGGGCAGCTGCGTAGACCTCAGACTGCACGCCAGCCTCTGCTATTTGTAGCTGGAAACTGACACAGGTGTAGGAAGTACAGGCGTTCATCGGGCACTGGCAATCGGATGCACAGCAGTCCTGTGCTGCCTGCGCTTCTGCAACGGGAGCCATGTCATGGTTCATATCACCATGCTGCATCATGGCGTGGCCCATGGCTGCGTGGCTATTCTGCGCCGGCTTTGAAGCCGGTGTACCGGTTGCCTGCATGGCCATTTCGCAATGCATTTCGGCGTACGAAAACGCCTGCCCGCAAAGAGCAACCATCACAGCAAAAACGGTAAACAGCCTGGCAATCGAATTCAATTCAAAACCTTTGAGTGAAACAGCGCGTCAATACTATCCAACACAGCCCCGATTTGTAAAGTTTGTGGCCTTTTATTGGTGCACTTGCTCAATTTTGGCCCTCTTCAGGTGGGTTTTACTCCGTTTTACTGCCCATGCCTGTCGGCTGGAGTAACACTCAGCCTTCTGGAACAGTATTTGCTGCTCCCCGCCTTTTGCTGTATCGAGAATCTGGATTATGAAAGCATTTATCGAAAACATGCCCAAGGCAGAATTACACGTCCACATTGAAGGCACCCTGGAGCCGGAACTCAGCTTTGCATTGGCCAAGAAAAACAACGTTAGCTTACCGTTCGACACGCCTCAGGCACTGATTGCCGCTTACGACTTTTACGATCTTCCCTCATTTTTGAAAATTTACTATGCCGGCATGAGCGTGCTAATTGAAGAAGACGATTTCTATCAGCTCACCTGGGATTATCTGGCCAAAGCCGCTTCACAAAACATTGTTTACGCCGAAATATTCTTTGACCCCCAGGGCCATACCATTCGCGGCGTGGCCTTCGACACTGTGATTAAGGGCATTCGCCGGGCCCAGTGCGATGCCGAGAACAAGCTTGGTATACGCAGCCAGCTCATAATGTGTTTTTTACGCGATATGAGCGCCGAGTCTGCCATGGAGCACCTTAAACTGGCCGAGCCGTATCTGGACTGGCTGGTAGGCGTTGGACTCGATTCTGACGAGTTCAATAACCCGCCGATAAAATTCAAAGACGTTTTCGCGCTGGCACGGAAATGGGGTTTAAAACTCACCATGCATTGCGACGTAAATCAAAAAAATACTTTAGAACACATTCGACAGGTGCTTGAAGAAATAGAAGTCGATCGAATCGATCACGGCGTTAATGCGCTGGAATCAGACGAGTTGTGTGAACTGATCAAAAGCAAAGGGCTGGGCCTCACTGTGTGCCCCGTTTCGAACCAGTTTGTGGTCCAGTCACTGACTTCAGGGGAAATCCGCGACATGCTCAAGCGGGGTATGAAAGCCACCATCAACTCTGACGATCCGGCCTATTTCAGGGCTTACCTGAACGAAAACCTGATTGCCCTGCAACAGGAAGGCGACTTTTCCCGTTCGGAATTGAAAACCCTGATGGCAAATGCGTTTTCCGTAACCTGGTTGCCAGAAAGTGACAAGCGAGCGTATTTGGATAGACTGGAACAATACTACGCTTGATTATTGGGCAGCCACGGCTGGGGAAAAACAATGGAACGAAAAGCACAATGTATGTGCGGAAAACTGACGATTCAGGTGCGGGGAGACCCAAGCATCACCCTGGCCTGCAACTGCCAGAACTGCCAGCGTCGCACTGGCTCAGTGTTTGGCGTAGGAGCGTATTTTGATAACCACAAAATTACCGGGCGGGAGGGTACGCCCAAATCGTTCCGAGTTGCAACGGAGAGTGGCAACTCGGTCACTACTTATTTTTGTTCCAATTGCGGCTCCACACTTTATATAGAAGCGGAAATGTTTACGGGCATGACGGGAATACCAGTGGGGTGCTTTACCGATCCAGGCTTTCCTGAGCCCACACTGTCAGCGTGGAATCAGTCAAAATATGATTGGGTTCAATTTCCAGAACACTGGCTTAAGCTTGAAAAGCAAGCCCCCAATAAAAGCTGATAACCCGTTGGCCATAAACAGCGCCCCAATTTACAGGGCACCATGCGGGTGAACTGCGCGTTCAATATTGGTCTGCGTTGTATCCCTTATGAAACGCCCGCTTATTTCACAAGATAAAAAGCGCGGGTGTCTTCCGCCAGTTTTTGCAACGATGGATGGTGCAGATACATCATATGCCCGGACTCATAGTAAGTCATGGTGACCCGGCTCATATCAATCCCGTGGCGGCCAAAAGTAAACTCGGCATCAAAAAACGGCGTGGAATAATCGTAGTAACCACTGGCAACCATCACTTTTAACGCCGGGTTTTTGCTCATGCCTTCGGCCAGATAGGAAGCCGCATGCACAAACTGGGGCTCACTGTGGCTGCCGCGATGCCAGACCCAGTTATCACCGACTTCAGAGCTGCTCACAATGTATGGCTGCAGCCAGCTAACACCGAGATCATTATGCAGATAATCATTCAGCGCGGCGGTATAGGCAGCACTGACCGCGGCACTGGCGGCATCATAACGGGTTGTCACGGCCAGATCGTCTGTTTCATTGGTGGTATAGCGGCTGTCAAAATTACCGGTCGACAGACCTTCTTCCCGCAGCAGTTGTTTTTCAAACCGGTTGGCCTGTACCCTGAGGTTCGCACGCTTGACATAGTTCACATCCAGTCCCAGATAACCAGCGAGCTTTGAGGCCACCTGATTGAACTCTGCAGCAGGCAAGCGGCTTCCTTTGAACAGGGCCGGCAGGTATTCATTCACCGCAAAACTGCGCACTTCTTCAAGATGTTCAGTCAGGCTGGCAGGGCGGTCGGCCAGTTTGTTGTGGTACCAGGCGGTAGCAGACATACTCGGCAAATAGGTGACATAGGCCAGCATGTTGTGCGGAGTCCAGGGCGTACTGCCGGTAAAGTCGAGCGCCTGGGAAACCATAATAATGCCATTCAAACGAATGGGCTCTTCGCGATTGTGCAGATACGGCAGCATCGCCGCGCTGCGGGTGGTACCAAAGCTTTCTCCCAGTACATACTTGGGGCTGTTCCAACGTTTATTTTTGCGGATCCACTCCCGAATCACCGTAGCGGTGGTTTTGGCGTCTTCCTTGAGGCCCCACACGTCTTCAGCAGTACCTTTACCTGCCAGCTTACTGAATCCGGTACCCACAGGGTCAATCAACACAATATCGGTCACGTCCAGAATGGAATACTCGTTGTCCACCATCTGGTACGGTGCATTGCCAGCGTCCTGGGCATCACTGGGCACCACAACCCGTTTTGGCCCCACCATCCCCATGTGTAACCACACTGACGAAGACCCTGGCCCGCCATTAAACACAAAGGTAACCGGGCGATTAGCCTGTTTTTCCTTGGCCAGATAGGCGGTAGTAACAACACTGGCATACACCCCGCCTTCGCTGTCTTTGAGCAACATATTGCTTACTTCGGCACTGTAATCCAGCTTGCGGCCACCGAACTTGCCGGTGTGCGATGTCACAAAGCTTTGTTCTTCCGGAATGGGAAGGGAAGGGTCGCTTTCATGCTCATTTGCCATTGAAACGGCATTGAAACTGAGCACAGAGACCAAAATCAGGAGTTTTTTACTTATCATCATCACTTCTTAATGTGTAGTTGCCTGGATTGGAGTTTCAAAAACCACCAGTTGCGGGTGGTTTATTGAGGTTAAATATTCAACCGGGCGTTTTTGGTATCACAGGTTAATACTTTGAGAACCAGCACCGGGCTGTCTTTTTTCAGTTTTAGCAGTTGCGCTTCTTTCTCGACAATGAAGAAACACTGATGGCCGAATGCCCTTCCCCCATGTGAATACCATGCCGGTACTGGCGCCCCTCGGTGACCTGATGAACGTCAACCGCGATGCTCTGGTGTTGGCCTGCCAACGGCCTGCTGGTTTTTGTCTCTACCCAGCTGTAACCAAAACTCTGATTTGGATCAGATGCTGCTAAGCTGACGAATTTTAACCGGCATCAGGTTTACCGCATTGATAACGGACATGGAGTAGCCCGGGCCTTCCTTCGCCAAATCACTCGCCGGTAAATAAAAAGCCTGTGCAAACCCGGCGCCGTACAACGCAGCATCGACAATATTCCAGCGTTCGTTGTGCCACACTTCTGCCCAGGCATGGCCATAAGCCACCACCTCATCTGGCAACTCAACAATTACCGAACCGACAATTACCCGCGCAGGTAAACCCAGCGCACGGGCTAGCGCCGTAGACAAAACCGCGTATTCCGTACAGTCACCGCTTTGCTGAGCCGCTACTACCGAAGCAATATTGAAACCGTGAATAGAGGTAGGGTTCACCATAAACTCACTCACGTATTCTGCCAGTTGCTCTAACCTCACCGCTTCCCCGGGCAAAGTTTTGAAACCGGCCACGAACTCCTGAGTAGCACTTTCATCAAAATCCACCACAAAACTGGCCTTTGAGTGCTGCTCCTGTACGCTGCCGGTGTATTGAGGCTGCGCCTTCATGGTAACAGCGAGAACATTGTCACTCACCGGAGCAGTGGTAACTCCCTGCCACTCACGCAGCGCTGCTGCGATTGCTTCAGGGTTACGGGTTTCCAGCTCAAAACGAATTTCACTTGAAAGTGGCAAGGACTGCTCGGGCTTGAGAGCTATGCTCAATTGCGCCATCGAAGGCACTGTTTGGGCAAAAGCTCCCCAGCTCCAACAGCAAATCAACCAGGCAGTTATCCTCATGGCCACTTGGGCTCGCCACTCACGTGCAATAATTCCATCTGCATGCTGATTGGCCCCTGGCTAAGGGTACCTCGCTGGATAACCCCCAGATCGTCGGCCATGACCTTCATCACAATCGGCCCCATATCAATCTGGATGTTGGCATTGGGGTCATCCGCTATTTTGGTCAGAGTGATCTTGAGCGCAGAGGTCGGGTCGGCATCGCTGGACCACATGTAAACTTCGCTGGCCTGCTGCTCCGACTTGAGCAGATTCGCAGTTTCCTGATAACTGCCAAACCCTGAAATCAGCCAGTCGTTGTACTCCAGCGTCGCTGATATCGGCTTGCCCTGCATTTGCCCATTTACCTGCCACCTGTCATCCGCAATAGCCAGGGAAAACTCGGATGCCAGTACGTCATTTTCAACCGAGTACTCGGTGGCATTAATAATTGAACCATCGGGCCGGCTCCAGGTAGTAGAAACCGTATCCGAACGGGAAACGCTGTTTGCATTGACTGGAAGCATCATGGCCGATTCATTGATTATCCTGATGTCACCGTCCTGATCGGTAGTGTATTTTTCGCGGCTGTACCCTACCGGTAATCCGTTAAAAGAGAGCTGGTAGATGGGTTCAAAAAATTCGGCGTCAGTATCGCTCGCCAGAAAGGCACCGACAAAAGATTTAAACACGGTTAGAAACGTATCACGGTAACCCAATTCATTGTGTACACAAATCTGCAAGCTGTTGTCGGTTTGCGCCGACAAGCCCTTAAGCACACCACTCACCTTTTCGTTACCCTCACCCAGGCTGTACATCGTATCTAACAGCATGTAAGGCGTATCCCCTATCAAGCCAATATCCATAGCGTAATTGAAGGTTGATGAGAGGGTCTTTTTGTTGATGGCCTCTGCCCCTTTTACACTATGGCTGACAATGCTGTACAGGCTGGACGCGGTACCATCAAACTCGGTCAGGACATAACACTCAACCGGAGTATCAGAACCAATGCCAACCGAGTAATACCAATAGCCATCTCCCTGTTCAACAAGCTCTGCATTACCCAGTACCTTGTGCTTGACGTTCAGGGCTTCTATTGCCAGTTCAGTGGTATTTTTCACTTCGGCCTCTCTGGCCATCGCTGTTTTGAACCACTCAGGGAATTGCTCCAGGGGAACCAGATCAACCGCATTGGCACCAACGGATACCGACAAACCCAAGACCAGGGAGGAGGCAGTTAAAGACAATTTCATAGAATTCTTCCTTGATATTTTTATTACGGCAAACAGAGTTTTACCTTTGACTGAATGACCAGACAATAACTGCTTGGCGTGATTTTTTCTATAAGAAATCCATTTCCGTGACTGCGCCATTGCATCATCGCCAGCGCTTCTGCTCGTCAGTAAACCTTTGGTATGAAGGCTGCTATCTTCTTTTTGTACTGAATGTAGGTTTCGCCAAAATTCTTCACCAAATCACGCTCCTCAAAATAAATGCCCACAAACATGTACAGCGTGAACAAAAGTGCCAGTACCAGGCGGGTTGTTGTCATCAGGGGCGTTGCCCACAACAGAATCAGCATGCCCAACATCATAGGGTGGCGGCTATAGCGGTACATATATTTATTGGTGAATGCCAGCGGTGTGTAAGGCCTGTTGCAAAAATACAGGTATACCTGGCGTAACCCCATCAACTCGAAGTGGTTGGTTACCAAGGTAGACAATAACAGATACACAATACCCATCACGTACAGCACATAAAGGGTGATCATCGCGACCTGATTCTGAACCTGCCAAAACACACCGGGCAATGACTGCCAGTAATACATGGCAATGCTGGAGACTACCCCTGACAACAACATGTACGTGGCCCGTTCCGCAGCTGCAGGGATCCATCTTGTCAGCCATTTCTTGAATTTGGCTCTGGCCATCAGGCTGTGCTGAAGGGCGAATAGCGCAATCAGCCCGCAGTCGACCAACAGCGCCAGCCAAACGGATTCAGACTGCCAGTGACTCAGGCCAACAGGCGCCAGAGCGCCTGCCCCGAGAATCAGCCAGAACAGTCCAAAACATCCCACGGCGTATCCAAGAAACCCGTAAGCAAGTACCGCAACACGCTTGCCCAGGTTGCCGGTATCGCCCGCAACAGGCGTGCTATGAGTGAGTGAATGGGTGCTTTGCATGATCTTATCCTCATTGAACCTGTTTATGGCTTAACGCTTTTGCACTACGATTTCCAGATACTCGGAAGGCACCACAATGGCTTCACCCTGGCTGCGGTTAAACCGGCCTATAAGCTGGTGAATGTCACTTTCGAGGTTAGCTGCCTGCTGCTCATCCAGAGCGGCAAAAGCTTTATGAACCGGGCCATAATAAGTGCGAAACAAATCAATCCAGTGCTGTGGTGAGCAGAAGCGAAAATTAAACTCCTTAACGCGATAGGTGATTTCCGATGCGTGCGGTTCGAATTGCTCATCAATAAAGGTTCGGGTTCCCCACAGTGCCGGTGACTTCACACCCACAGGCGGCGCAACATAGCTGCCAATCAGTTTGAACAACTGGCCAACAAAGCCCTCTGGCGTCCAGTTCACCAAGCCAATTTTTCCATTGGGTTTGCAAACACGAATGAGCTCTGCCGCACTTTGTACTTGGTTGGGCGCGAACATTACTCCAAAGGTCGACACCACGTTATCAAAGGTATCGTCAGCAAAGGGTAAAGCTTCGGCGTCTGCAAACTGGTAATCGATTTCCAGGCCTTCGGCCTCGGCACGCAGTTTTGACTGTTCCAGCAGCGTTTCAACGTAGTCGGTAGACACGACGTGGCAAAAACGGCGTGCTGCCGCCAGGGTAGCGTTGCCATTGCCTGCGGCCACATCCAGCACCGATTCTCCGGATTTCACGTCCAGAGATTCACACATCTGCTCGCCGGTGATCTGCAGGGTTACGCCAATGCGGCCGTAGTCGCCCGAGCCCCAGGTGGTACGTTGCTTTTCCTTGATGGCCGAATAGTTAATTTCATTCACGATTTGTGGTTGGGTTGCGGTTAACATGGATTTATCTCCTGATAATGTTGTAAGACACTATTGTCTCGACAGGAGCAATGATAGGTCGCAGCCTATCTCCAAGCTTGAAGATAGGTTGGAGGTTTTATGGGGATTTTGTGGAGATGGTAATTTACCTGAAAACAAAAGACTTCACAGTGGTTGGGAATCAGCTCAGCAAGGCATAATCCTGCATTTTCTGCATTTCTTCTGGTTTCACAAAACGCTGAATATCACTTATGGTCAATTTGGGCCTTATGCGCCTGGCATCCTCAAACGCTCTGGCGGCGGCTTCGGGCTGATCCGCCTGTGCCAGCGCCACACCCAATACAACCCGGGGTAAAAAGATTTTATCATCAAATGCGCAGGCATTTTGTGCCACTTCAATGGCTTCATCAACACGCCCGTAACTCAGCAACCCTCGGGCCAACAACGCCCCCCAGGCACCAATACGGTTGTCCCGCGGGCTAATGCGAATTCCGTGATACATATTTTTAAACCCTTCCTCATTGCCGGTTTGCAGTTGCGCCGCCCCCAGCGCCGCCCAGCCCTGCGCATTGCTGGGGTCCAGTTCAACACAGCGTTCCAGCAATTTAATACCGCGAAAAAAATCCCCCATGTCACTGAACGCACAGCCCACGTAACCCAAGACATCCGGATCCTGACTGTCCAGGGCAATGGCCTTTTCTGCCGCAGCCAAGGCTTCTTCGTGCCAGCCGTCATGATTGACCAATCCGACCAAATGGCCGATTGCCAGCGTCAGGGCCAGATAAGCATGAGCAAAAGCCAGTTCTGGGTCTTTGGCGATGGCATGACGCAGCAGGTCCGCACATTCCTCAAAACTCTCCTCACTCCAGCCTTTAAGGCCGAGCACCGCATGCCCCTGGCGGTAGAGTTCCCAGGCCGCCAGGTCCACCTGACGACGTTTGCGCAGGCACGCCAGTTCAACCCGGTTAATTTCAGGCTCAATGGCACTGGTAATGTTCAGGATAATGTCCTCAAGCTGCTCACCGAGGCTTTCCAACGGAAAATTTTTTCGGACACCCCACAGTACCCTATCGCTCTCGGTCTCCAGCAGTTTGACCGACAAGGTGAGCCGGTCTCCCAGGCTAGCGACCGAGCCATCAACTATATACTGCGCCCCCAGCTCACGAGCAATATTACTCTGACTGGCAGGGTTTGCCCGGTAGTAGGCACCGCTATTGCGCGACGTCACCAGAAAACCCGGTGTTCGGGCCAGATGAATGTTGATTTCTTCGTATAGGGTTTCGGCAAAGAAGCTGACCAGATCAGCCCCCAGACACTGGAAAGGCAATACGGCGATCACGATACGCTTGTCCGGGGCAAGGTTGCGGATGGGGAACAAACACACATTACCGTTTTCTTCACTGCCTGCCAGGGCACTCTGGCGCAGAAGTTCGTTTACGCCCCCCTGTTGATCGCTGCTGTCAGGCAACATAGTGGAGTTCTTCACTGCGGCCTGTTCCCGGACCGGCGAGATAAAGCGGAATCCACGGCGGTTTACCGTTGCAATGTATTTTTGAGTTTTGCCCCCGTCGCCTATGGCTTTTCGGGCAGCCTTTACGCAACTGCTCAGTGTTGACTCGCTGATGATCTTTCCGGCCCACAGAGTGTCCATCAGTTCTGATTTGCTGACGATGCGCTCCCGGTGCTGCAACAGATAGGCAAGCAAATTGAACACCTGTGGTTCAATGGCCTGCGGCTCACCGTTACTGCGCAGCTGATAACTGGTGGTATCCAGTTCGAAGTGATCAAAAGTAAAGTTCATAATAGCCGTCATTCCATCGATACGTTCAAGGTTGCAAGGGTCACATTTGCGCCGAACTCAGTATGACTCAAAGAGTATAGAAAAAGCACAAAATTTAAACACCTGTGAAAACGCGTCAATGAGTGTTATCCGGCCGCGCTTGACCAATTCGCCCCATGGCTACCTGGATTGGGTTAACGCAACGATGCGCCTTACCCCTTGCCTTTGGGCTTATTGGGGCCGGATTCTGAATCTTTTTCAATGTAGGATATGATTTTACCCGCCACATCAATACCCGTAGCGTTTTCAATTCCCTCCAGCCCGGGCGAAGAGTTAACTTCAATAACCAGTGGGCCATGGGCAGAACGCAGAATATCCACACCGGCCAAATCCAGCCCCATCACATTGGCGGCGCTGACGGCCAACCGCCGTTCTGCAGCACTGAGTTTGACCACTTCCGCACTGCCTCCCCGATGCAGGTTTGAACGGTATTCGCCCTTGGCTGCCTTGCGTTGCATGGCTGCAATTACCCGGCCTCCCACCACAAAACAGCGAATATCAGAGCCTCCGGCCTCCTTTATAAACTCCTGCACCAAAAAGTCACTGCCAATGCCACGAAATGCATTTATCAGTGCTTCAGCCGCTTTTTTGGTTTCGGCCAACAACACACCATTGCCCTGGGTACTCTCGGTGAGTTTAACGATGAGTGGAGCGCCCCCTACCGATTCAATCAAAGCTCCGGTAGCCCTGGCCAGGTGGGCATAGCTGGTTACCGGCTGACCAATTCCCTTGCGGGCGAGTAACTGGTGAGCCCGCAATTTATCCCGTGAACGCGTTATTGCTATCGACTCATTGATGGAATAGACAGACGCAACCTCAAATTGCCGTAACACCGCACACCCATAGGCAGTGACACTCGCACCGATACGCGGGATCACCGCATCAAACTGCAACTCTTCGACCGTATCGGCCAGCCGCTGGTAGTAAACAGTGGGATCATTTGCAGTAATATTCATAAAACATTTCAACACATCGACCACTTTCACCTCATGCCCCCGGCTTTCTGCCGCTTCCACTAGGCGGCGGGTGGAATAAAGCTTTCGGTTACGGGAAAGTATGCCGATTCTCATGAAATGCTCCTGTTGGTTGCTCCCAAGCTTTAGGAGTGGATTGAAAATTAAGTAACCCACACCATGAGCTCTTTGACGTTGTTCAAGCCTAGGCGCTATGCTTGTAGAGTGCAAAAAATCATTGAATGGCTGTGATTTTTAAAAAAACTTTGCACCGAAATTGCCGAATTCCAACAGGCAGACGGATTCAGCTAAAGACCAATTTCTGCTGCCCCTTCAAGAACAAAGATTGATTGAATACCGCCCATATTCAAGCCTTTGGCATCCTGTAAGATACCAGTTACTGCTGCTAGAAAAAGCCAATATCCATAAACACAAAAATCAAAATAGCTCTTCAAAGTGCATTAACAATCATATATCTTCAAGTTTATCGAATGTGAATATATTGTAAGCATGCATGCACTGAGGAAAAGAAGACCACCCATGAAGTTACTTACACTCAATAATACGGCCAAAATTATTAGTATTGCTCTGCTAACTGCCACAGCAGGGTGTAACAGCCACAGCAGCAATGACGAGCCTGAACTCAAAATAGCCCTGACACCCGCTAAAACAGGCAGCTTTGGTGATCAGGGTGACGGCACTTACATTAACCCTATTCTGAACGCTGACTACCCGGACTCAGACATTGAGCAGGTGGGCGACACCTACTACATGATCACTTCCAAGCAGCACATGTCACCCGGCATGCCAATTCTCGAGTCCAAGGATATGGTGAACTGGACCAATGTAGGCCACGCTTTCCCAAAATTGTCCTGGGCGCCTGAATACAACTGGGATCGCATGAACGGCTATTCCTTTGGCGTGTGGGCCGGTGACATCGCGTACCATGAAGGCAAATGGTATGTCTATCAGGTGGATTACCAGCATGGCCTGATGGTCACCACTGCAGACGACATCCGCGGCCCGTGGAGTGAGCCCATTATGATGCTGCCCAAAGCTGATGTTCTGGATGATCCTGCAGTATTCTGGGATGAGGAAACCGGCAAAGCGTATGTGCTGGTGAATACCGGCACCAAACAAAAAGGCCCGGACAACACCATTGAAGGTAACGAAAACCGCATATATGAAATGAGCTGGGATGGCACCAAAATCCTTGATGAAGGCAAACTTGTTTACACAGGCATGGGCGCCGAAGCCGCCAAAATTTATAAAATTGACGGCACCTGGTACATCTTCATGGCGCAATGGACCATGGGTGACTATTCCACCAAACCCGGGGTTAAAAACCCCAAAAATGACCGCAAACAGTTAGTGTTGCGCTCTAAAGAAAGTATTTACGGCCCTTACGAAGTGCGCACTGTGCTAGAAAAAGGCTCGGAATTTAATGACCGCAGCGCCAGCCAGGGCGGGTTGATGCAGGCTCCGGACGGTTCATGGTGGTACATGCACCAGTTGATTCAGAACGACGACATCCCGTTCCAGGGCCGCCCCCAATGCCTGGAACCAGTAACCTGGGTGGATGGCTGGCCCATTATCGGTATTGATGAAGACAACGACGGCATTGGCGAACCGGTAAAACGCCACAAAAAACCGATTGACGGCTACCCCATTTCTGCACCGGCTAGCGACGACGACTTTTCTTCAGAAACGCTGGGCTTCCAATGGGAATGGAACCACAACCCGCGGGATAGCCACTGGTCGTTAACCGAGCGCCCGGGCTGGTTGCGGCTGAAAGCCAGCAAAGTATTGCCCAACAAAGCCGGCCACGGTCCGAATATTAACCAGTGGACCAATAACGACGGTTCTGACGGCGATTTCTGGCGCGCCAGCAACACCCTTAGCCAGCGCATAATGGGAATAACAACCGGCACGGCGGTAGCCAAATTTGACCTTTCCGGCATGCAACCTCACCAGTTAGCCGGGTTCGTGCGTTACGGCGGCGTGTTCAACCTTTTGGGCGTTGAAGTAAATGAACAGGGGGAAAAACACCTGTTCTATATGAACGGCATGAGCGAAAAGACCGTTGGCCCCAAAATTACCGGCAATAATCTGTACGTCAGAACATCCAACGCCAGAGACCAGGCAACCTACGAATACAGTTTTGACGGCAAAAGCTTCAAAGCTTTCGGCCCCACTTTCACAATTGCTTTCGGCAAATGGACCGGTGACCGGCTGGGATTCTTTAGCTGGAATGAACGGGAAGATGCCGGTTACATTGATGTTGACTGGTTTACCTATGACTACGACGGCCCCAAAGCCGCTTCGGCGCCTATGGATGTGGCGGAGTAACGCTTTCACAATCGCAGCCCCGCACAGGGCCATTTAAACAGCTTTTCAGCGAGCCTCAGGGCTCGCCAGCTTGGTTTGCGCATTGACACCGCTCTGACTTAGCGATAGATTTGCCATAAAACTACACCCGTAGTTTTATGGCATTTATTGATTAAGGGATCTGATATGAATTTTATAGGCAAAAGCCTGATAAGTGCACTCGCTGTTGCTTTGCCATTTCAGGCCGCATCGGTCAACTTGTTAAAAGCCAATACTGAATTCAAAAACCAGCAATACCAGCAAGCGTTTTCACTCTACGAGGAAGGAGCCAGGGTGGGCAGCGCTCACGCCTATTATCAGCTTGGCGTTATGTATTCCAAAGGCCTGGCCGTGCAGGCCGATACCTTAACTTCACTGGTTTATTTTGCGCTGGCCGCAGAACAGAAATACCACAACGCTGAGACTGTGGTAAAAAACATGCTGGCCAACCTGAACGAAGAAGAGTTATCCGATATAAATCAATTGCTTGAAGAGTATGTAGCGGAGCAGCATCAAATCCAGCAACAATATTTGCCTGCCATCAACCCGAAGAATCTGGATTACAAAGTAACTTTTGAAGGCAAAACCGCCTTAGAACAGAAGTTTCATCCGGAAACCCTCGATGACGAGCCATTTGAAGATTTTTATTCCGGTGATGATGAGGAGGAGGATCTCGACTCCAACGGGCTTATTATCACAGAACAGCCAGGCTTTCTGGTAGTGGAAAATGATGTGGCAGCAGACGGCTCGGTGCGCTACATCAGCGAGGTTCAAAAATCCGGTTCGGTGCGCAGGTATGTCGATTCCTACAAACTCTTTCCACTGGAAAAACCGGACTTGAATGGCAAGCCTGTTGAGTTCGTCAATCGGGCGTACCTGGGGGTTGCTGCCAGCGACAAATTTCAATTAATTGAAGAACTGCCACGGCTTTATGGGGAAACCCGTAAAATTATCAGGGCTGCAGAACAAAGTGAGTCCCTTGAAGACCAGTATCAATACGCTATGGCCATGATCATGTTCCCCTGGCTGGAAGAGCAACCCAACCAGGCCCGCGAACTGCTCAAACAGCTGGCAATACAAGGCCACCCTTCTGCAATGTACGAATATGGCTTG
This sequence comes from Alteromonas aestuariivivens, assembly GCF_003367475.1. Classification (GTDB taxonomy): domain Bacteria; phylum Pseudomonadota; class Gammaproteobacteria; order Enterobacterales; family Alteromonadaceae; genus Alteromonas; species Alteromonas aestuariivivens. The sequence continues at coordinate 297,679 of NZ_QRHA01000001.1, read as the reverse complement.
CAGCTTTACATGGCACAGGAAGACATTCCCGAAGCGGTAAAATGGATAACCGAAGCAAGTAAATTCGGCCTGGCCCGGGCAGAATACCGGCTGGGTAAATTGCTGTTAACCAGCCCATGGGTTATTCATGATGAAAGTAAAGCCCTGTTCTGGTTTGAATCGGCCATGCAAAAAAGCCATGAAGCGGCCGCACTGCACGCAGCTCACATTAAGCTGACCGCCAAAAATCAACAACTAAGAGATGTTGAAGGCGCGATTCAATACCTCAGCAGAGTAGAAGCAACCCAGGGGTTAAACCCTGAGTACTATTACCTGCTTGCTCTTTCCTACAAAGACCGCCCCGACAGAGACTACAAACTGGCTTTTCAGAATCTGGAAAAAGCCATCTTCATGGCAGGCCAGGCCAACTGGGACACTTCAGAGTGGGAAGGATTACTCGCTAAACTATTACAGGGCAATATTACCGTCACGGATTTTGAATCGCCTTAACGCACAATTGATGATGTACATGGGGCCCGAAGTATTGGGCCCCAGTTAAGCAAGCTGTGCCGTGTTCAACGTCTCTATCTGTTACTGTCTTCCAAAAAATCCTCGGCGGCTTTCTGCGCCTGTTCTGCACGGTCTGCCACTTTCGCCTTAAAGCTTTCAAATGACTCGCGCAGTTTCTCGCATTTCTCGGTATTTTTGCCCTCGCAGTAGTCAAGCGCCTCTTTCCATTCCTCGGTCAGTTCCTCTGCTTTATCACCGTACTTTTTGATCAGATCAGAATAATGGCCCTGCTTGTCTTCCAGCTCATCAATATGATCTTCCATAGCCGCTTTGGCTTTTTCCACTGCATCCATGACCTGGTCTTTTTTGGCCTCCAGATCTGCTTTTTCACAGCCGAGCAGACCGGTAACGGCAATAACAACCAGGCCAATCTGAATCATTGTTTTATGCATTGTGTTTCCTCCTTGGTGAAGTGGCTGAACATGGGAGCTCTGCTCAGAATCAACACTAATGGCAAGCGCAGTAATATTGCTCCCCCTTAAAAAACTTAGGCCCAATCAGAAGCATTGTCACTAGGGTGTGTTTATCTTTGTTCATTATTTATGAACAAAGATAAACACACCCTAACAATGCCAATGAATTTCTGCGACCTCCTACCACACAATATCTTCGGTAAAAATGCGAGTTCGACAGGTCATCTGCTGTGAAAGTGCGCTTTTCAAGATTGATTTTGATAAAGCCTATAACGTAGAGTGGTGATAACGCAGTAGTAACAAGCACGTAACAGGACTAACAAATGAAGTGGTTGTGGATGTTTGGTGTGCTGATGGTTAGCACTCACGTGTTTGCCAACGCGCAGGAGCAAAAGTTTGCGCAGTACCAAAGCACCTATCTGCAGCTTGTAACGGATTACCCCAATGCTTTTCAGCGTATCAACGCCTTGTACTCCAGCCATCTGTTTGATCAGTCGGAACTTGGTCAGTTGTTCGAATTTCTGGTGCTGGCAGGTTACTACGATCGATGGACGTCACTGCCGTTCCCAAACCTGGAGCTGGTTGAAATCCAACCACATTGATTTTTATGCCGGCTTGAGAACACTGAATATATTGTACCTGCCTGCATCCGAATCCATGGTTGTACAGAGCCTTTTTGGGCCTGCGGGAAGAAGTCAGTGGGCAGGTCAGCACAGATACACTGTATTTCATTACGCGCTGGATCATTCAGTTATTCCAGATTTCAGGAGAGGACCCCGCCGCGCTGATAGAGCTGATGCTGGTAATGGACAACCTGAAAAACCACAATCCTAACCTGCTCTTTCAGTACAGCGTTGATGAAGCTCATGAGAGTGCGTTTTCCATTTATTATAATTTGAACAACCTTGAACCGGCCGAGCAGCACTGCCAAAGGTTTGTCGAAGCTCAACAACAACGGTTTTCTTCACCACCAGCAGAATTTCGCTGCAAGGCCCAGCTGACAGGTGACACACAACCATTCCAGCATGCCTGGCAGGATTACCAGGCAAAACTGTTGAAAGCCGAATTGCGAGATGATCCTTTGCAACATGCATTGATACTGAAAGACCAGGCATGGCTAATGCTGCGGCATAATAAAGACGCCAAAGACATCCAAAATTTGCTGGACCGCGCTATAGATATACTCAACAGCCAACCGTACGTGAACCACAGGGAAATGGCGCTGGCGTACTGGCTTAAGGTTTATGTTCTGGCTCAGCTGGGGGATTACGAGCGCGGTCTCGATAGGCTGAATAAAGCGTACGAATCCACTAAAATCAAACAGCCTCCGCAGCTCAACAACCTGCTCCAAACTGCTCATCTGTACTTACTGAAAAGCTCTGGCCGCTATGAAGAAGCCTCTGCGCTCGGAAATGAGATAGCGTATCAAAGCTTTTATCGTGAGCCACTTACCGGGCACAACGACCTGCCGGTTTTAAGCATTTCACTCGAAAAGGTTCTGCAGTTTAGCGATTATGCGAGCATGCAACAAAAAAATGAATCGCTGGCGTTGCAGGTGGAAAATGCCCGCCTGTTTCGCCTGTTAACGGTTTTGCTTGCGGTATTCACTCTGGTAATACTCAGTGTTACCTATCTGGCCTATCGGAATTCAAAAATGCAGGCCCGCACAGATGGGCTGACGCAACTGCTTAACCGCCAGGAAGGCATGCGCCGCCTTAAACTGGAAGCAGGGAGAATGCGTCGGCGCTCCGACCGTATTTGCATAGCCATACTGGACCTGGATGGTTTTAAGCAAATTAATGACACTCATGGGCACCGTACCGGCGATGAAGTACTTAAGCTTCTTGCCGGCATTATGCAAAAACACCTTCGCCAGTCTGACGTAGCGTTCAGATACGGTGGCGAAGAGTTTGTAATTGTCTATCGCAATACTACCACTGCTGAAGCCAGCGTGAGCCTGGAAAACCTGCGCGACAAACTACAGAAATACAGTGGCTGGGAAACCACTGATGATACTCTGTCAGTCAACTTTTCTGCCGGGTTGGTGGAATTTAGCGATACGGATGTTAATGTCCTCTACGCCATCGATTATGCCGACAAAATGTTGTACCAGGCAAAGCGCAGTGGAAAAGGCAAAACAGTTGCGGGGGTTTATTCCAGATCCACTCCTGAAGATTTAACCTTCAATGGCGTTTAAAGCAACCTGAAGCGCATGTGAGATAGCGCCTGGGACAATCCTGCCCCAGCGCTTTTCGTACACGAACATCACCCATGACTGACCAACGTAAAACCCTCATCCAGCCAGCCAGTTACGCCACCAATCATTTTTTTCACTGGCCGCCCCAGCCTGGCAAGTTTCATGGCCGCTTTCTCGGTGGCATTGCAATGTGGCCCGGCACAATACACCACAAAACAGGTGCCTTGCGGATAGTCGGCCAACGTTTCTTTACTTATAGTTGGGTAAGGCATCAGCACAGCCCCTGAATGTACCCTTTTTTTGCAGTCTCCAGGCCGCGTACGTCCAGCAGCACAAAGTCATGCAAATCATTGTTTATCGCGTAGTGAACATCCCAGCAATCTGTCTCAAATTTCATTAACGACTGAAAATGGGCCAGCGCTTCGACGCTTTCAGCGGGCATGGGTCGGACAACGTGTGATGGCATTTCTTCTCTCCTTTGATTCAAAATTCAACAACATTATTGCCTGCTGGAAAAATCACCGTTATTGTCCAATAAGACACTATTCGTAATAATTAAGACAGAATATGATTCACCAAAACCCAAAAGTGCTGATCTTGCTGACCGAAAGCTTGTCGATTTTCGAATACGCCTGTGCCACTGAACTGTTTGCGTTACAGCGGGATGAATTTGACCACTGGTACACCACTGACACGGTTTCACTGACCCATTCCTCGTATGAAGGACTGGCAGGCACCCAGCTAAACTGCCGACAGGTTGGCGTATTGCCTGAGTGTGATCTGTTGGTCATCCCAAGTTACCCGGTTAACGCCCTCCAAGTGCCTGATAAATTGCTGGCGTCATTGCGGCACCATCATGGCCGAGGGGGCAGAACCATCAGCTTCTGTTCGGGGGCATTCCTGCTGGCTGAGGCGGGTTTGCTGGACGGCCGGCCTGCAACTACCCACTGGCGCTATGCCGAACAGTTCAAGCAGCGATTCCCCAGCATAGAATTCCGAGATGACATCCTGTACCTGTATGACGGGCAGATAGGCTGTTCTGCCGGCAGTGCCGCCGGTATCGACCTCGGCATTGAAGTTATCCGGCGCGATTTCGGGTATTCGGCAGCCAATATTGTGGCTCGCAGGCTTGTACTGCCGGCGCATCGCAGTGGAGGGCAATCTCAGTACATAGAAAAACCAGCCTCGAATGGCAGTACAGGCCTTGCCAAAAGCCTGGATTGGGCGGTAAATAATTTATCCCATACACTCAGGGTGGACGATATTGCCAGGCAGGCCAACATGACCAGACGCACCTTCGACCGGCACTTTAAAAAAAGTTTCAACATTACGCCCCAGGTCTGGCTTACCCACCGGAAACTGGAAATAGCCCAGCGGCTGCTGGAAGATTCCAACCTGAATATTGAACAGATTGCCTTGAAGTCAGGCTATGAGAACGGCACATCACTGCGGATAAACTTCAAAAAATACATATCAGTTTCGCCCAATGCCTACCGTGAGCAGTTCGGACGAAAAGAGCCGCCCCCTTTCTGAGCGGCCAGTGTTTACTCTGGCTCTGCCACACTCGCCATTTTTACCGGATAAGACTGCAACAGCTCGCTAACCAGTTTGGTCAGTTCCTGCTGAACCGTGATGCTGTCTTGTGCTTCAATCTCCACACTGCCAACTGCGCTGTAAATAAAGGCACCGTCTTTCACAATATCAATCTGAAGATTCTGGTACTGAGTTACCTGCTCCCCCACAGGTACACTGAATATGCTACCCAGGGATATACCGCTGGAACGCCCGAACACCCCGGTGCCAAGGCCGATATTAACCGACGCCCCCCCTTCTTTACTCGCAACTGTAGGGAAATAGCCCACTTCTATGTCGGCATTTTCTTTACTGGCAGGTTTTAACCCCCTGCTCTGAAGGACTGAAGAAATAGCCGTCACCATATGATCATCAATGGCAGGATTAACCGAATTCAGTGGCACCTGAACGTAAAAGGTATCAATGGCGTCAAAGTTCTGCTCGTCACTCATGTTGATTTGTGGCTGATTGGAGGCGCACCCAACCACCACACTCAATGCCGCAATAACAACCATCAGTAGACGCGCAGCACGCAGGGGAGTTTTTGGTATCAGCATAATTTTTTCCATAAATTTCCGGCTGTTTATCAACGGGCTAACCCTAGGGTGTGTTTATCTTTGTTCAATGTTTATGCAGTCGGTCATTAGTGCGCCAGACAATTACAAAATGAGTGAGGTTTAGTAGGCCTAAATGAGCGAATTTGAGGGCAGTATGGCGCAATAATGGCCACTGCCCTTCGGGTTGGATCTAAAATGACCGATAACCGCGTTGCCGCTGACTTATTTGGATTACCAAACTGCGTCACCGACGCCTTGTCCTCAGCCATTTTAGTTTCCAACATAAATAATGAACAAAGATAAACACACCCTAGTGTTTGGCTCGCATCCCATGGCTTTAATCATAGCTGACATTGTGCCGCTGGCATCTTTGATTTTCCTGTGTGTGCTGACGGATGAATGATTGTGAGTTAGATGCTGAAAAGAGGTACACTACGAAGACATATTTCTGGGAATAACCCGATGAGCCAAGAACAAATCAACAACCCTTTGCATGGCCTGACGCTGGAGAAAATTTTAACGCGCCTGGCAGAACATTACGGCTGGAACGGACTTTACGAACATATCCGTATTAACTGCTTTGCCAATGAACCTTCCATTAAGTCTTCACTCAAATTTTTGCGTAAAACTCAATGGGCAAGAGATAAAGTTGAAGCCTTGTACCTCAAAACATTTAAGTAACTCTTTGTGTTCCAGCATACGCCCAACCGGGAGTTGCGGGCTATGCAGTCAAGCGCGGTTTTCCGGCTCCCATCCAGCTTTCACACAGCCAGCACAAGATACCTGCCAGTGCGCCACTCAAAGGCCCGAATTGGTAAAATCAAAAATGACCCCCAGCATTTTGTTGTGTGCTGCTTTCCTGTCTACCCCCTCCCTGTCTTTGCACAAACTCACGCCCATAGCTTCGTTTGCATGATTACACTCATCGAGGTAAATAAAGTGCCCTTCATCATTCACAAGCGTGTACAACTCAGCACTCTTTAAATTGCTGGTGTAGTGGCAGACTAAACCCGAACACCGTTTTAAGTGGTAGCATTACACTTAATAACGAGGTGTTCAATGAGAAGACAAAGACGGTCATTCAGTCCGGAATTCAAACATGATGCAGCCAGCCTGGTACTCGACCAAGGTTACAGTATGGCTGAAGCTGGACGCGCAGTAGACGTTCACGAAAATACCCTGCGCAAATGGGTTCAGCAGCTCGAATCGGAGCGCAGTGGCAACACGCCCAGGTCCAAGGCGTTGACTCCAGACCAGCAGCGTATTCAAGAACTGGAAGCCCGCGTAAATCGCCTGGAACGAGAAAAGGCCATATTAAAAAAGGCTACTGCTCTCTTGATGTCCGACGACCTGAAATCCACGCGCTGATAGACCGGTTGAGGGAGCATGAATCAACAGAATTGGTCTGTTCAGCGATAGGGATCGGCGTCAGCAGTTACTATGAACGGCGTAAGCGTCAGCGGCTGATTAGTGCTAAACGGAACATTCTGCGGGCCAGAGTAAAGCGCTTGTTTGATAAGAGCCGCCAGTCTGCCGGAACCCGGACGATAGTCAGTATGCTGCGCGATGAAGGCATTGTCATGGGCCGATTCAAAGCGGCTCGCCTGATGCAGGAGCAGGGTTTAATGAGCAAGCAACCCGGCAAGCACGCTTACAAAAATGTACAGGTCGAACGGCCGGATATCCCCAACCTGCTGGACAGGCAATTCGATGTTGAGAAGCCCAATCAGGTCTGGTGTGGCGATATCACCTACATCTGGACCGGCTCAGCCTGGCACTATGCAGCGGTCGTCATTGATTTGCATACCCGCCGGGTCATTGGCTGGAATCTGTCACACCGGCCGGACGCAGAACTCGCGGCCAGAGCACTGGATATGGCCTATGAATTACGGGGTAAACCGAAAGGCGTTCTGTTCCACAGCGACCAGGGTTCCCAGTACGGTGCTCGCAAATTCAGGCAACGACTATGGCGTTACCAGATGATTCAAAGCATGAGTCGGCGGGGAAACTGCTGGGACAACAGCCCAATGGAACGTGTGTTCAGAAGCCTGAAATCCGAGTGGATGCCTTCAACTGGCTACCGTTCGATTAACGAAGCGAAACGAGATGTGGGTTATTACCCAATGAATTACTACAACTGGGAAAGACCGCATCAATTTAATAAAGGGCTACCACCGGCGAAAGCAGAAGAATTAGCTAAAAAGGTGTCCGGGTTTTATTGACCACTACACTCCAACAAATACCACAATTTCCCCCGTTCCTAAATTAGCCTTCGTTCTGGTTCTAAATGAGACAATATCAATCCGAGATGTAGCGGATTACTTCCTCCAAAATATGGGTTGTGCGTGCGATATGTCCTGGATGTTATGGTTGTTAAAGAGCTTTCAAACTCTTCCAAAAACCTTAACCAGTGTTGCATTGGATCATCATCAGATAATTTGCACTCAGGGTAACCCATCATCTTTTTGACTAGGAATGCTTTCAAGAATTCATACTGACCTTCACTGTTCCAAATAGCAAAAAACGTACTCCACCGCTCGGATGAGGGAGGAGGGTTATCAGCATCAGTAACAAATTCATGAATATTTCTATATCCAAGGATAGCGCTTATATAATAGATAGCTCCCTCCCAGTATGCTCCTATCTCAAAAATTGATTTGCTGTCCACAGGGTAAGCGGGAAAAGCCGCGATTTTGGCAATTCGAAATCCATTGATGATATCTATGTACTTGGTATGCCAATCGTCATCGGGATTGAGGTGCCTGCCCTCTACAAAATAAAAGTGACGTCCATTTAATTCAAAACGTTCAGCCAACGGAGGGCTAGGAATGGCCGACTTACCAGTCGTCGATATGAATGCATCACTGTTAACATCAGATAATGGTAGCTCACCGGCCTCAGCCTTCCCCAACATATCGACAAACCAACCTGCATACTTATAATTTTTTCCTAAAGATAAGGCTAAAAGTCTCGGAAATCTTTCCTTTATCAACTCAGCGAGTTCTGAAACATTACAGTTCACTGCATCACGCCACCCAAAATACTCATTACCGCTGGATCCGCTGGTATGAAGGGCATTTTCAAAACAGCTTTCCTCAAGCACTTCCATGCCATCATATTTTTTATATCCCGAGGAGTAATACGGGACTAGTTGAAGACGCCAATGAATACCCGAGGACGACATCCCGCAATATATAGCTAGATTTTGATATCCCTGCTTGTGAAGCTCGTGAATTGCCCTGAGCAGTCTCAAAGATCTTCGAACTATCGGCTCTTCTATCATAAATTTAGTATCCCAAAATGATCAAACAGTGACTCATAAAACTAGAATAATCATACCATTACAATCTACCATCGATATTACCTATGAATAGGATGTTTAACTAAATTAGTTGGCTCGACATCATGATTAACAAGCCGAAAAAATTATGACAACCGAATGGTTTGGTGCACCGTCGCCGGTTCGCTATGATGTAGAAAACAACTAGGAAACCCTGGAGCGAAAAATGTGTGAGCCGAGCAGTACACTCAAGCTTTGTACATGTGAAAATGAAATAAATAAATCCAAACCTTACTGGATACTATATCGTTGTACCCGAAAAGGACCGCCAAATATGATTATGGGCACCTTTATAGAGCCTGAGAGCTCTGTACTTTCAACTTTCAACTGGGCTAGCAAACACCTTAATGAATCTGATAGCTGCTTTGACTTTTCATATCACCCAAAGGACCAAGACCGCCTGAAGCTTTTCGTCAATGATAGATGCTTCGCATTTACGTATGATGACCGCAGTAAAAGATGGTGTGACGACTGGTACCAATTGGAACCAGAAACAAGTTTCGAGGAAGTCAAATCAGGGAAGGTAGAGCTGTTATAATTCGTACAGCCAGGGCTAATATCGTCTAGTAAAACTGTCCAATATTCATGGAACCAACTAACCTCCGAATCAGGATCAGATTAGGGCCCTACATATTCGTTTATGTTAATCTGCAAACATCGTCCAATCCAAGAGCAAAAACGGCAAAAAAAACTGTTTTCCCAATATTTTAATGACAAAATTGTACAAAAAGATTTCCTAATATACTCTAGATATGCCTACGCAACTCATTACTTAGCTCGGTTTGTAGTGGTCAATCACTCTCTGATTCAGTCGTCTAATTGTTTTTATATCTGATACTTGAATGTTCTTCATTTAATCAGCGCTGATATTCCAGTATTTTCATTTATCTAATATAGCTCATCTTTCAGCAGATCATTCTTCCGAAGTAAGAGCTTTTTTTAGCAAAAAGATACTGCTTTAGTTTTTTGAAATGCAATAAAAAAGGGCCTTTCGGCCCTTTTCACAAACTTCATTTGATTCACAAACTTTATTTATCGTACACAAACTTCATTCGGAATCGACAACAAAAATATCACTCATCCCGATACGTATCCATGGTCGGGCAGGAACACATGAGGTTGCGGTCGCCGAATACGTCGTCAATACGGTTAACGCTGGGCCAGAACTTGTTGCGGGCCACTTCAGGAGCCGGATAGGCGGCCAGGTTTCGATCGTAGCTGCGGCTCCAGTCGCTGTCGCAAATGTCAGCCAGAGTGTGTGGCGCATTGTGAAGCGGGTTGTCGGTGGCATCCCACTCGCCGCTTTCCACTTTGGCAATTTCTTTGCGAATGCTGATCATAGCGTTGATGAAGCGATCCAGTTCATACTTGGCTTCGGATTCGGTGGGCTCGATCATCAGCGTACCGGCTACCGGGAAGCTCATGGTTGGCGCATGGAAACCGTAATCGTTCAGACGCTTGGCAATATCCACTTCGGTTACACCAGAAGCTTCTTTGAGCGGGCGCAGATCGATAATACATTCGTGGGCAACCCGGTCGTTACGACCTTTGAACAGCACGTTGTAGTGGCCTTCCAGTGACTTGGCCACGTAGTTGGCATTCAGAATCGCCACTTCGGTAGCTTTGCGAAGGCCGGCTGAACCCATCATTTTAATGTACATATAGCTAATAGGCAGAATAGACGCACTGCCCCACGGAGCTGCCGAAACCGCACCGCAGTCTTTACCGGCATTCTCAATATTCACCACCGCGTGATTGGGCAGGAATGGGGCCAGGTGTGATTTCACACCAATAGGGCCCATACCCGGGCCACCGCCACCGTGTGGAATGCAGAAGGTTTTGTGCAGGTTTAGGTGCGAAACGTCCGAACCAATATAGCCCGGTGCAGTAATGCCAACCTGTGCATTCATATTGGCGCCGTCCATGTATACCTGGCCACCGTGCTGATGCACGATGTCGCAGATTTCACGGATGGTTTCCTCATACACTCCATGGGTAGAGGGATAAGTGATCATGGCACAGGAAAGGTGGTCGCCCACTTCTTCCGCTTTGGCGCGCAGGTCGGCCAGATCCACGTTACCGTTCTTGTCGCAATCTACCACCACAACCTTCAGGCTAACCATTTGGGCCGAGGCCGGGTTGGTACCGTGAGCCGAACTGGGGATCAGGCACACATTACGGTGGCCTTCGCCGCGGCTTTCGTGATAACGCTGGATGGCCAGCAAACCGGCGTATTCGCCCTGGGCACCGGAGTTCGGCTGCATGGAAAGTGCATCGTAGCCGGTGATGTTAATCAGCCAGTCGCTCAGTTCACCAATCATTTCCTGGTAGCCTTTGGCCTGCTCAAGCGGAGCAAACGGGTGCAACTGACCGAATTCCGGCCAGGTAACCGGGATCATCTCGGCGGTGGCGTTGAGTTTCATGGTGCAGGAGCCCAGTGAAATCATCGAATGGTTCAGAGCCAGATCTTTGTTTTCCAGCGCCTTGATATAACGCAGCATCTCAGTTTCAGAGTGATACTGGTTGAATACCTCGTGGGTGAGAATGTCATCGGTGCGCTGTAAATCAGCCGGAATCGACTGGCTGCCCTGGGTGGTCACTTCGGCGTCCAGCGTGTCGATATCCAGGCCGTGTGCGTCGCCCAGCAATACGTTTAGCAGGGCCAGAATGTCGGCACGGGTGGTGGTTTCATCCAGAGAAATACCCACGGCCCCTTCCAGGTCGGCGCGCAGGTTAATGCCCGCGGCGTAGGCTTTGCTGAGCACGGCCTGCTTGTCGCCCACCAGCACGGTGAGGGTGTCAAACCAGGTGCTGTGCTTCAGGCCCAGGCCTTTCTGGGTCAGGCCGGTAGCCAGAATATCAGCGAAGCGGTGAATGCGCTGGGCAATGGTTTTAAGGCCCTTCGGGCCATGGTACACCGCATAGAAACTGGCCATGTTAGCCAGCAATACCTGTGCGGTACAGATGTTGGAGTTGGCCTTTTCACGGCGAATGTGCTGTTCACGGGTTTGCAGCGCCATACGCAGTGCCGGGCGACCACGGGTGTCTTTACTCACACCAATAATACGCCCTGGCAGTGAACGCTTGTACGCGTCGCGGGTTGCAAAGAAAGCCGCGTGCGGGCCACCGTACCCCATAGGGACACCAAAGCGCTGGGCACTGCCCAGAGCTACGTCTGCACCCAGTTCACCGGGCGATTTCAGCATCACCAGGCTCATCAGGTCTGCCGCTACGGCCACTATGCTTTTTTTGGCCTGAACCGCAGCAATGATGTCGCGAATGTCGGCCACCTCACCGGTGGTACCGGGGTACTGCAATAAAGCGCCAAACACATCGTGATCGGCGGCTTCGCTCGCCGGGCCGGTAACGATGCCAAAACCAAACATTTCCGCGCGGGTTTCTACCACGTCACGGGTTTGCGGGTGCACGTCGTCGGCAATGAAGAACAGGTTGGCTTTTTTGTTTTTCGAAACCCGCTTGGCCAGCGCCATGGCTTCGGCAGCCGCGGTACCTTCATCAAGCAAAGAAGCAGAGGCCAGTTCCAGGCCGGTTAAATCAATGGTGACCTGCTGGAAGTTCAGGATGGCTTCCAGACGGCCCTGAGCGATTTCCGGCTGATAAGGGGTATAAGCAGTATACCAGCCCGGGTTTTCCACTACGTTGCGCAGGATCACATTCGGCACATGAGTATCGTAATAGCCCATACCAATAAACGAGCGGTTGATGGTGTTCTTGGCGGCCACGGCTTTTAATGCCGCCAGCGCTTCAACTTCTGTCGCGCCCTCTCCTACTTCAATGGGTTTATCCAGCTGAATGGCGGCAGGCACGGTTTGAGCCATCAAATCGTCCAGCGATTCGGCGCCAACGGTTTCCAGCATGGCTTGAATTTCTTGCTCGCCCGGGCCAATGTGGCGGCGAATAAAGGCGTTTTTTTGCTCCAGCTGAGCCAGAGTAGGAGATGAATTCGACATATATCTCTAATGGATCTGCAATGATTAAATGAAAACGAAAGGGGCTTTGCACGCCCCTTTCACACAGTATTCAGCTTGCGCCGGCTTATTCTTCGTCGATGCTGTTTTCGTAGCCGTCGGCGTCGAGCAGGTCTTCCGCTTCAGAAGGATCGTCGGCTTTGATTTTGAACATCCAGCCGTCTCCGTAGGGGTCGGAATTCACCAACTCCGGAGAATCTTCCAGATCTTCGTTCACTTCCACAATTTCACCGCTGATGGGCGCGTATACGTCAGAAGCGGCCTTAACCGATTCTGCAACGGCAATGTCGTCTCCGGTGCTGACTTTGTCACCGACATCCGGCAATTCGACAAACACCATATCACCCAGCAGATCCTGAGCGTGCTCAGAAATACCTACGGTAAATACGCCATCTCCTTCTGGGCGCACCCATTCATGGGTAGCCGCGTAACGTAAATCGGTTGGGATGTTGCTCATAATTTTTCCTGATCTAGTTAGAGTCTGTTTATCTGTGTTAATTACAAAACGCTTTTGCCATTGCGAACAAAACTGGGTTTAACCACTTTTACTGTAACCCACTTTTTGCGCATTTCCACTTCCACCGTTTCGCCCACATTGGCCGGTACGCGGGCCAATGCAATGGCGTGCCCCAGGGTGGGTGAAAAGGTGCCGGACGTGATGATGCCTTCGCCGTTTTCGGTGTTGATTTTCTGGCCTGCGCGCAGCACGCCTTTTTCTGTCATCACCAGGCCAACCAGCTTGTCGGTGCCCGCTTCACGTTGCGCTTCAAGCGCCTTGCGGCCGACAAAATCGCGCTCTGCCGGTTCCCAGGTGATGGTCCAGCCCATATTGGCCGCCAGTGGCGAAATGGTTTCGTCCATATCCTGGCCGTACAGGTTCATACCCGCTTCCAGGCGCAGGGTGTCCCGCGCGCCCAAGCCACAGGGTTTTACACCCGCATCCAGCAAACCTTGCCAGAACTGTCCGGCCTGCGCTTCGGGTACCATAATTTCGTAACCCGCTTCACCGGTATAACCCGTGGTGGCAATAAACAGGTCTTCCGCCTGCACACCAAAGAACGGCTTCATTCCCGCCACAGCTTCTTTTTGCGCGGCGCTGAACAAAGTAGCTGCCTTCTCTTTAGCATTCGGCCCCTGTACCGCAATCATGGCAAATTCCGGGCGCTCGGTAATGATCACGTCAAAACCCTGGGCTTTGTCCAGCAACCAGTTCATGTCTTTTTCACGGGTGGCCGAGTTCACAACCAAACGGTAGTTGGTGGCGTCGAAGTGGTACACAATCAGGTCATCCACTACTCCACCTTCCTCATTGAGCATACCGCTGTAGAGGGCTTTGCCCTTGTCTTTGAGCTTGTCCACGTCGTTGGCCAGCAAATAACGCAAGTAGTCTTTGGCCTGCAGGCCGGTTACGTCAACAATGGTCATGTGGGAAACGTCGAACATACCGGCGTCCTGGCGAACGGCATTGTGTTCTTCAATTTGCGAACCGTAATTGATGGGCATGTCCCATCCGAAGAAATCCACCATTTTGGCACCGGCTTCCAGGTGCTTGGCATGAAGGGCAGTGGTGCTGGTCATCCGACTCACTCTTGTCTTAAATAAAATCGTTAAAAAGTATAGGAGTTCGGTCAGGCAGCAACAAATTGGAATTTCTTATCATTACATTTGCAAATATAATGTATTTACTTCACTACATCAGAATTTCAAATCTATATGAAACAATTGTCGCTGGATAATTTACGCACCTTTGTCAGTGTGATTGAGCTGGGCGGCTACGCCAAAGCCGGAGAACTACTGGGGCGTTCACAACCGGCCATCAGCCTGCAAATCAAAAAGCTAGAAGAACAAACCGGGCGCAAATTGTTTACCAAGGTGGGGCAACGGCACCTGCCCAGTCCCGACGGCAACTGGCTGTACCCTAAGGCCAAGGAAATGCTGGCCATGAACGACGCCATTTTTCGCAGCCTGAACCCGGCCCCATTGAGCGGCAGATTAAGGCTGGGCATACCCAACGAATTTGCTTCCACTCTGTTGCCCGGTTTGATTGGCGAGTTTTCCAAGCGCTACCCTGACGTGTCTCTGGAAGTCACCTCGGCACTAAGCCGGGATCTGCTCGCCCCGGCCCGACGCAACAGTTTCGACCTGATTCTGGCACTGGTGAATCCCAAGCAGCAGACCGACGGCCAGCGCGTGATTGAAGACGATATGGTATGGGTGGGCGACCCCTCCCATTCGCTGGTGGGCGACAACATTTCCCTGGTCCTGGCGCCGGATGGCTGCATGTACCGTAGCCGCGTAATTGAACAGCTCAAACAGCAAACCCGGGCATGGAAAATTGCTTACACCAATGCGGATCTGTCCGGCCTGGTTGCTGCCATTCAGGAGGGGCTGGGTATTACTGCACTGGCCCGCTCCAGCATGCCATCGCAACTTACGGTATTACAACACCCTTACCTGCCTCGCCTCGGTACGGTAGACATCTGCCTGTTCAACCAGGACACCCAGCACCCGGTGGTAAGCAAAACTCTGGCGGATTTTATTCGCTCCCGTTTAACGGGCTGATCCTTGTTGAAGTCGGCTCGTCTTGTGTCTGTTCCCGACAAACACTATACTTCCGGACGTCTAAACGTCCTTTAGAGAGTGGTATTTTGTCTGAGCATCTAACAAACCGGGGTAAACTGGCGCTATTGCCCCTGGCGGTCTTCCTGTTGTTTTTCCTTGGTGCCGGTTTTTATTATCAGTCTCAGGGCGTGGAATATGCGTTCTACCAGCTGCCGGCACCCGTAGCCATTTTACCGGCCATATTACTGGCGGTATTTTTGTCCCGCGAATCCCTGAGCCAGACCATTCACCAGTTTGTTGACGGTGCCGGGCACCACAACATCATTACCATGTGCCTGATTTACCTGTTGGCGGGGGCATTTTCCGCCGTCGCCAACACCACCGGCGGCGTAGATTCCACCGTGGCATTGGGGCTAACCCTCATTCCAACCGACTGGCTGCTGCCAGGGCTGTTTTTGCTCAGCGCGTTTGTAGCCACTGCCATGGGTACTTCCATGGGCACATTGGCTGCCATGGCGCCAATTGGCCTGGGCATGGCCGAAACCACCGGCATTTCACTGCCGTTGATGGCGGGGGTACTGATGAGCGGTGCCATGTTTGGCGACAATCTGTCGATCATTTCTGACACTACCATTGCCGCCACCCGCACCCAGGGCTGCCAGATGCGCGACAAATTCATGCAGAACATCAAGTTGGCCATCCCCGCCGCACTGCTGACACTGGTTTTCCTGATCTGGAACAGCCCTTCGGTGGAAATTGCAGAGCCGACGGCTGCCAACCCCTGGCAGGCGCTTCCCTACTTGCTGATCCTGCTGCTGGCGGTGGCCGGAGTTAATGTATTTGCCGTGCTGACGCTGGGCATTGTCAGCTGCGTTTTGATGGGCGTGTGGCAGGCAGACTACCCGGCGGGGCAACTGGGGCAGGACATCTACAGCGGCTTCGGGCAAATGCAGGAAGTATTCATTCTTTCCATGCTGATTGGCGGTCTTTCCGAACTGATGCGCCGCCAGGGCGGGCTGAGCTATCTGGTGGAACGGCTGCAAAAACTCGCTGGCCGCCTGTCTCGTCACGACCATGCCAGCCACAGCCTGGCCATAGCCGGGCTTATCAGCGTGACCAACCTGTGTGTGGCCAATAACACCGTATCTATCATTGTGGCGGGTGAAGCGGCCAAACGGCTGGCTGAGCACGGCGAAATACCGCCCAAGCAAAGTGCCAGCCTGCTGGATATTTTCGCCTGCATCGTACAGGGGCTTTTACCCTACGGAGCCCAGGCGTTGCTGCTTGGGGCCAGCTTCAGTATTTCGCCGGTATCGCTGGTGCCCTACGTGTACTACTGTTTCATACTGGGCCTGGTGGCCGTGGGTTTTGTCATCTGGCAGCTATTGCAGGCGAATCAGACGGATTAAAAAAGCCTGCGTACAGCAGGCTTTCATCGTTAACCAAATTTCGCCTCAGCGAGCGTGCCAATCGGCTCCTCCAGACTCGCCGGGGGCACAGTAAACCACTGGGGGCCCTGCTCTGTCATGTAAAGGCAGTCCTCCAGTCGCACACCAAATTCGCCGGGAATATAAATGCCCGGTTCGTCAGAGAAACACATTCCAGGCTTCAGTGGTGTGATTTCCTCAAGTACAAAATTCACACTTTCGTGGCCTTCCATACCAATGCCGTGCCCGGTGCGGTGCGACAGGCCCGGCAACGCATACTCGGGGCCGTAACCCAGAGTCTGGTAATAATCCCGCACGGCTTTATCAACCTGCCCCGCCGCCACGCCAATTTGCGCCTTTTCAAACGCGATTTGCTGGCCCTTGCGCACACTCTTCCATACCTGGTGCTGCTTTTTGCTCGGCTCACCGAAAACAAAGGTGCGGCTGATGTCTGACTGGTACCCATGTACGTTACAGCCGCAATCCATCAGGATCAGCGAACCTTCCTGAATTTCCTGCGACTGACGGGTACCGTGGGGGTAGGCGCTGGCTTCATTAAACAGCGCCATGTTCCAGGTGCCTTTGCCCCCCAATCGTTGTTGGGCACCATCCATAAGCGCTTTCACATCGCTCTGGCTCATACCCAGGGTAAGCTGCCCGTAAACATGTTCGTATGCCTTGAGTGTTACTTCGTTGGCCTTGTGCATCAGAGCCAACTCATGGGCACTTTTGTACATGCGGCATCCGCGGGTGACAGGCTCTGCGCTGACGTGTGTCATGCCCGGCAACAGGGCCATCACTTCACTGAGTACGAAGTAACGCACGCTGTTTTCAAACGCCAGCTTGCCCTTGTCCAGTTTCCACTCAGTCAGTAATTCTTTCACCCGTTCGAACGGGCTTTGGTGCTCCTGCCATACCCGCACCTCACTGCCTACGGCCATGGACTCGCGCACACTGGGCTCTTCGAAAAACGGGGTGACGACGGCGGGTTCGCCTTCCTGTGGCACAACCAGTGCGGTCAAACGCTCACTGCGCCACCACTGGATGCCGCTGAAGTAATCCATGGCGGCACCGGGCTCCAGGATCATGGCCGACACGCCCTGCTCGGCCATCAGCTTCTGTGCTGTTTTAATGCGCTGACGACGCTCTGCCACACTAATGGGTTCCACCGAACCGGTGATATCCGATAAAGTATGAGAGCTTGAAGCACCTGACTGCGCCGCTCCGGCCAGGCCAGAAAGCCCCAGTGTACCCAAACCTAAACCGGTCATTTTTAAAAAGCTGCGTTTGTTCATCTCGTTATTCCAGCAAAATAAAGTAAAAATTTAGTGTTGGTTACAAGCCCATGGCCCTTACAATCCACTGACGTTTGAGGGCGGGAATGGCGTTGGTTGCGCTCAGCCCTACTCCACGCAGCAACTTTCTGAGTGGGTCGTCTCCGGCAAACAGGCTTTTGAAGCCATCCATCGCCGCTATCATTTTCACCGCTTCAGCTTTACGGGCCCGTTCAAACGGCCGCAGATAACGCTGGCGGGAAAAGTCTTTGCCCTGCTGGTGCAAACGCGTGATCTCACGAGCCAGCGCCAGTGCATCCTGCATTCCCAGATTGGCGCCCTGCCCGGCAAGTGGGTGCACGGTATGAGCGGCATCACCAATGATAACCACACCGTCTTTTACCCATTCACGGGCGTAACGCATGGTAAGCGGGAAACAGGCCCGCTCACTGATCAGCTCCAGCGGGCCAAGCACACTGTTACTGGTGGCTGAGAGCTGATGTGCAAACGCCTGCTCATCTTTTGCCATCAGTTCCCTGGCATGCTGATGCTGCTGCGACCACACAATGGAACAGGTGTGCGGGTCCGCCATCGGCAACAGTGCCAATGGCCCATGGGGGGTAAATACCTGTCGGGCGACCCGGTTATGGGGTTCGCTGCAGCGGATATTGGCGACAATCGCAGTGTGACCATAATCCCTGAAATTCAGTGGCAAATTGGCCTGCTGACGAATAAAGGAGTTTGCGCCGTCGGCGCCCACCAGTAACCGGCAAGCCACCACATCGTCAGTGTCGAGCATCAGCATGGTCTCCTGCTGGCCCCACAATATCTTGCTGATGCGGCCGTTGATGAAGGTAAGGTTATCCTGGGTGGCGCACGCTTTAGCCAGCCCGTTCACCAACAGCTGATTTTCAACTATATGACCAAGGTGCTCCGCCGCAACCTCCCGGCAATCAAATTCAATACGGCCAAAACTGTCCTGGTCCCACACCTGCATAGCGGTATAGGCACACAGGCGTTCGGCAGGCATGTGTTGCCAGGCTCCCAACTCAGTAAGAGCCTGCTGATTGGCACTGTTAATGGCGCTGACCCTCAGCAGCGGTTCAGTGCCCACTGGCAGAATAACCGGCTCGTCGCTAATGAGCGCCACCTGCAGTGGCAAATCTTTCAGCGCACGGGCCAGAGTCTGCCCTACCAGGCCTGCGCCAATAATGGCGATGTCTACCTTGTTCATGATTGCTCCGGGCTCACGCTTTGGGTCCAAATCCGGTGGTCTGGCGCACAAACCTTTGTTTGAGCGCCGACAGGTTATCCATACTGATAAGCCCTATATTCCGGGCCGCCTGCAGCGGCCAGTGTGAATTGGAAAACAACCTCACCAGCGAATCGGTCAGTGAAATGGTGGCCTGGCGATCACCTTGCCGGCTTTGCTGGAAACGGTGCAATACCGAGAATGCACCGGGGTCCGGCTCACTCTCAAGAGAGTCAATCAGGCCAATCACATCCCTTAATCCTAAATTAAAACCCTGCCCGGCAATCGGATGCAAAGTCTGTGCGGCATTACCTATGGTTACAACGCGGTGAGAGATTGCCGGATCTGCGGTACGCAGCACCAGCGGATAGTGGGTTCTTTTGCCAACCCCTTCAATGATACCGTGCCGATAGCCAAAGGCCGCTTGGAGCTGGCGAACAAACTCAGCATCGGTGCACTTCAGCAAGCGCTTGGCTTGTTCAGGAGGCAGAGTCCATACCATAGCGAAGCCATAACTACCGGATTGCGATTCGCTAACACCGCCATGGTTGAATGGCAGAAAGGCCAGTGGCCCAAACGGCGTAAAGCGCTCATACGCCCAGTTGTTGTGAGGCTCTGAGGTACGCACATTGGCAACAATGGCGGTCTGGTTGTAATCGTCAGAGCGGTGCTGCAGCCCCAACTGATTGCCCAGTTCAGATCGCCCTCCGTCGGCCAGCACCAATAATCTGGCGCGCAGGGTATGGCCGTTGTCGAGCGTAACCGTAACACTCTCTTGCTGGCGGTTGACCTCAGTTACTGACGCAGGCGCATGAATACTAAGGCGCGGGTGACTTTCCACGCGAAATGCCTTGCCCAGTTCGGTCAGCGCCACTACCCGGCCAAATGCGGGCAATCCATGCTGCCGTGCGTCCAACTGGCACAGGCCCGCAGCGCCCTGCTCCGATACCTGAATACGGGTGATCTCAGCGGCATGACTGACATTCAGGCTGACACCCAGCTTTTCGAGTTCATCCAGGGTTCGTTTGGCCAGAGCAATGACCCGGGCGTCGAATCCGGGGTGGCGTTCATCGACAGAAAACGAGTTGGCGTCAATAAGACTTACCCGGCAGTGAGTGCGAGCCAGCAATCCTTTCGCCAGCAGGCTGCCCACGGTGCCGCCGCCTACAATGGCAATATCCGTTTCGGTTCCAGGGGTTTCTGTCACACGGCTACCCCTTCATCAAAACTTCGATGCCCGCCACGGTTTTGGGCACATCCGCAGTGAGAATTTCAACCCCGGTAGCGGTGATGGCTACGTTGTCTTCAATACGCACACCAATGCCCCGGTAGGCTTCGGGCACCTGCGGCTGGTTCGGAAAATACAGCCCGGGTTCCACCGTGATCACCATACCCGGTTGCAGGGGGCGGTCTTCTCCATTCAGCTTATAATCACCCACATCGTGCACATCGAGGCCAAGATAATGCCCCAGCCCATGCAGGAAGTATTGCTGCCATGCTTTGGATGCAATATTTTCATCTACCGTACCTTTGAGTATGTTCAGCTTCACCAGGCCTTCTGTGAGTATTCTCACCGCCACTGCACTGGCCTCGGGCAAGGTTACCCCGGGCTTGAGCATGGCCAGCACCCCTTCCTGGGCATCCAGCACCAGATTATAAATAGCCTTTTGCGCTTCACTGAAGGTACCTGAAACCGGGAAGGTACGGGTGATGTCTGCCGCATAACCCTGATATTCTGCACCGGCATCGATCAATACCAGATCGCCGGCCTGCAACTGGCTGGCGTTCTCGGTGTAATGCAGAATGCAGGCATTCTCGCCGCTGCCGACTATGGTGCCGTAGGCGGGAGAGCGGGCTCCGGCCATGGCGAATTCGTGATGGATTTCTGCTTCCAACTGGTATTCAAAGCGCCCCGGCGCAGAAAACTTCATGGCCCGGCAGTGTGCAGCCGCCGTAATTTGCGCTGCGGCTTTCATGGCCGCCACTTCACAGGCCGATTTAAACAGCCGCATTTCGTGCAGCATGGGGCGAATGTCCATGATGCCACCTGGCGCGCGGTTTTCCTTTGGGGCCTGTCTGAGCAGGGCCAGAGCTTCCTGAACCAGGTTGTCTGCCGCGTCATTATCACCAAGTGCAAAGTAAAGCTGTTGGTGCCCTTCAAGCCACTCCGGTAAAATGTCTTCCAGTTCGTCAAGCTCGTAGGCTTCATCCACGCTGAAGCGCACCAGGGCTTGCTCTGCGCCCAGCCGCCGCCCGTGCCAGACTTCAGCTTGAGGGTCTTTCGGCAGGCACACCATCGCCCGGTAGGAGCCACCGTGACGGGAATGGTTTGACAGCAACAGCCAGGCATCAGGCTCTTCAAAACCGGTGAGGTACCAAAAATCACTGTTCTGCCTGAACAGATACTCGGTGTCCCGGCTGCGGGTTACCAGTGAGGCTGCGGGGATTAAGCACACACTGTCCGGCAGGCACTGGGCCAGCAAACGTTCCTGTCGGGCAATAAATTCCTGACTGCTGATCATGGCAAGCCCCAGTTAATGCACCGAAGGCTTTTCGTTCTGGTCTTCCAGCAACGACTGGCCCAGCTCGTTAAAGCACAGCAAGGCTGAGATTTTTACATACTCCACCACTTCATACAGAGCCCGCTCAGAATCTTCGTCTTCACTCATAGGCTCTTCCATACGGGCAATCTCAGCAAAATCTTCCAGCGCTTCTTTCACATCCTCGGAGCATTGCATTAAATCCTGCTGGTGCAACCCAAACCCGAGCATAAAACCCTGTACCCAGTTGATGAGGGCAACGCCCCTGTCATTAATGGGAGCCTGGTCATCGGGCAGCATCAATTGCAGTGCAAATTCGGCCTCGACAAATTGCTGGCAGGTTTGCTGAAACAGGCTATCGAGAATTTGTGCCACAGACTGTGGGAAAGTTTCGCCCTGATTGCAGGTATCGCTCAGAGCACTGATCCATTGGCGTTCGGTCAAAGACATGCCACCACAAAGCATGCCACATAAAGTACCGTGTACTTCTGCTGCGTCGACAACCATCCCTTGTTGTGACAATCGGTTGGTAACGCTGTCGTAATCCAGTTGTTTATCCACGGAAAATTCCACTATCATTTTTCGGTATGCTAGCAAATTCAACCTGCAAAACCCAGCATGTACAGCACCGGATCCCCTCTGTTTGGGTAAGGATTGGGCTATTGCCCCGCAGCCGAATTGAATATTGATGTGAACCACTTTCCCATCCAGACACTGCAGTGAATGAACTCACAAAAGGGAAAGTGCGATAGTTTCGAGCGAAATGCGGCACTCCTTATGAGCATAGCTCAATCCACAGAGCTTGTTACCTTAGTTGTACAAAGGCAGAAATGGACACCATTTTATTGCACATAAGCGCGAGAGTAACTGGCGGTCGAAGCCAGATTTGGTTATGATCGCCGCCAACAGGACGTTGACTCGCTCGATTCTGGCTGTATTGGTTGTAGCAACTAAAAAACACGCCGCTTCCGTGCACTTCAAACAGACGGCGCAACCCGGTTCCGAATGTGAAGCTGGTCTATCCGGCAAGGTGAGTAGCTTCACCTCCATCGGCGTTTGGTATAACCTGTTGCGTAACGCATGATAACTATGTCTCCTGGGATGTTTGCCAGTTCATTCATGTCCCTGGCCGATGCTACTTAAAAGGAAGTTGACTTTGTGACTATTGCGCAGGCTCGGCGCGTACCGAGAAGCCTACGGTCATGACGATTCTTCCACCGTGTCCTTTTCGGCACACGGGCGAACGATGGACAGCGGCATTTTGGGAGACACCCCCTTTAACGATGGTATTACTCAATGGCAATCATTAATTTCGGTTCCATTAATATCGACCATGTCTATCAGGTCGATCATTTTGTCCAGCCGGGTGAAACCCTGGCCTCTTCACATTATCAGCAACTTCTTGGCGGCAAAGGGGCTAATCAGTCTATCGCCCTTGCCCAGGCCGGAGGCAATGTAAAACACGTTGGCAGCATTAACGAACACGATGCCAGTTTCAAACAGGCGCTGATAAAAAGCGGCGTTGACTGCCGCTTCCTGAGTTGCTCTGACGTGCCCACGGGGCACGCCATTATTCAGGTCACCCCCAGCGGTGAAAATGCAATTGTGCTATTCGGTGGCGCCAATCAAACCATATCGTCCAAAGACGTTGAAAGAGCGCTGCTTGACAGCCGGGCCTCAGACTGGGTACTCACCCAGAATGAAACCAGTTGCATCGAAGAAGTGCTGCGTTCAGCCAAAGCCAAACACCTTAAGGTAGCCTTCAACCCTGCGCCCATGAGTGAATCTGTCAAACAGTTGCCGTATGAGTGCATTGACCTGCTGATTGTGAATGAAACAGAAGCGGCAGCCATTACCGGCGAGCCTGAGCTGGACGACATCATTGCCCATTTTAAAGCCAACTGGCAACATGCCGAAGTGATCATTACACTGGGCAAACAGGGTGTGATCATGTTACGCCGCGAGCAGACCATTGAGGTCAGTGCGTTCAGTGTTGACGCTGTAGACACCACGGCCGCCGGTGACACCTTTATTGGCTACTTTCTGTCAGCGTATGCAGAACATGCCGACGCCCGAAAAGCATTGGTTCGGGGCTGCGCCGCATCAGCCATTTCGGTAACCCGGGAAGGAGCGGCACAATCAATTCCAAGCCAAAAAGAAGTCGATCGTTTTCTGGCCAAACACGCTGGTTAATCAACATTCGAGTAAAGTATGACTCATAAAATAATTCTGGACACGGACCCTGGTATCGACGATGCCATGGCAATCTTTTTTGCCTTTCAACACCCTCAAATCGAAGTTCTGGGCCTGACCACCGTGTACGGCAACGTACCGGTGACCATGGCAGCGCGCAACGCTGTTACACTTTGTGAACTGGCAGGCCAGGAAATTCCGGTTACCCAGGGAGTAGGTATGCCGTGGGTAGGGCCGGAATCCGGTTACGCCCATTTTGTGCATGGCGACGACGGCTTTGGCAACATTGGTTTTCCGGCTTCTGACAAACCTCTGGACCCGCGCAGTTCAGCCCAATACATCGTCGATATGGCCCGCCAGTATCCCGGCGAAATCACTCTGGTAGCCATTGGCCCGCTGGGCAATCTCGCGCTGGCTTTGCGGCTTGAGCCGGAACTGCCCAAGCTGGTAAAAGGGGTGAGCATTATGGGTGGCGCAGCGTTTGTTCCCGGGAATGTGACTCCGGTTGCCGAAGCCAACATCTGGAATGATGCCCATGCGGCCGAGATTGTTTTTGCTGCTGACTGGGAACTCACCATGTTTGGCCTGGATGTGACCAACAAGGTGCACTTCCCCCCCAGTTTTGTTGAAACCCTGGCGCAGAAAAATCCCAAACTGGGTGGCTTTGTGCAAAAGGCCGCGCAGTTTTACATTGACTTCTACTCCCTGGGTAAGGATGAGCACTTCTGCTGTTTCCACGATGCATTTCCGATTGCGCATCTTATCCACCCCGAGCTGTTTGAACTGACCGAAGGGCATGCCCGGGTTTCCACCGACCCGCTGAACCGGGGCCAGACTTCAGTCGCACCAGCAGGTACAACCGCCAGCCCTGACTGGCTGAATGCCAGCACCATTAAAGTCGCCACCAAGGTTGACGCCAGTGCGCTGGAGAAACTGTTCATCGAAACCTACGCACTCTGAGTTTACGATGGTGAAGGTGCAGTGCACCTTCACGCCAGTAATAGTGTTAAGGATGCAGAAGTGACAACAGGCAGCCCTTTCAAGCTTCCGGAAATGCCTCACAACGAACCGTTGAGGCTTT
This sequence comes from Alteromonas aestuariivivens, assembly GCF_003367475.1. Classification (GTDB taxonomy): domain Bacteria; phylum Pseudomonadota; class Gammaproteobacteria; order Enterobacterales; family Alteromonadaceae; genus Alteromonas; species Alteromonas aestuariivivens. The sequence goes on along the minus strand of NZ_QRHA01000001.1, from coordinate 272,733 downwards.
CTGAGTTATGCCAGTACGGAGTGCTGGACACCGAAGAAGAAGCCCTGTTTGACGAAATTACCGAACTGGCAGCACAGGTGTGCCAGACCCCCATCGCTTTAATCAGTCTGGTCGATGCCGACCGCCAGTGGTTTAAATCCCACAAGGGTCTTGACGTCAGGGAGACCGACCGCAAGGTGGCATTCTGTGCCCACGCTATTCTGCACGATGAGATCATGGAGATTGCCGACGCCCGAAAGGACCCGCGCTTTGCCCAGAATCCACTGGTCACCGGCCCACCGCACATCCGGTTTTACGCAGGCGTCCCCTTGGTCAGTGAATCCGGCTATCGCCTTGGTACCCTTTGCGTGATCAGCGATCGCCCGCATACTCTCAACTCTGTCCAGAAACAATCGTTAAAAACGCTGTCGAAGTCGGTGATGAGTCACCTTGAACTTAGACGCAAAAACAGCCTGCTGGCTGAGCAGAGCCAGTTAAAAAGCGATTTCTTATCCTACGTCAGCCATGAGGTAAAAACGCCCCTCAATGCAATAAACAGCTTCAGTCAGCTGCTGCTGGAAGAAGCCAGGGCCAGCAAAGATTCTGCAAACAAATTGGAAGCACTCAACCACATACATACCAGCGGTACCAGATTGCTGGAAGTGGTTAACTCGATTCTGGATCTGCGACAGATGGAGGCAGGAACCCTGGAGCTTACACCCAGAAGTGTAAAATCAAGGGCGTTGTTCACTCACGTGTTTTCTTTTGCGGAACAGCAAAGCAAAATCAAAGGGGTGGAATTGACAACTACCCTTTCTCAATCCTTGCCAGAATGGATTTATCTGGACGACAACAAATTCACCCAGATAGTGGTTAATTTACTGAGCAATGCGATAAAGTTTACACCAGCAGGGCAATCTGTTTGTTGCAACGTGAACTGGCAGCAGCGCGGCATTGTGATTACCGTAAAGGACAACGGGCCGGGAATTTCCTCACAGGAGCTTGAGCATTTATTCACCCCCTTTGTGCGCCTGGCCTCAGCCAGACATACCGAGGGTTCAGGCCTCGGCATGGCGATCACCAAGGCACTGATTGATCTGATGAAAGGCCACATCCATGTGGACAGTGAGCTCGGCAAGGGCACGAGCATCGAGGTGATCGTGCCTGTAAACACCTCAACTTCTCAGCAAGCGAACCCTGACGGGATTTCACCAGCAACTGACTGCACGGATGTTCTGGTAGTAGAAGACAACGAAATTAACCGGCTGGTGATGCAAGCCCTGCTGGCCCCATTTCCCTGCCGGGTGGTGACTGCCGATACCGGTGAACAGGCAATTGACGCCTGTGAGAACAACAGCTTCGGGCTGATACTGATGGACCTCAACCTGCCGGGAATGTCTGGTTTGGAAGCCAGCCAAACCATTTGCAAGCGGTATCCGCAGGCTTGTATCGTGGCCCTGACCGCCGACTCCCTGGTTGATGAGCACAAACTAAGGGCTGCCGGCATCAGTCAAAAACTGACCAAACCGGTGGATAAAATCCAGCTCAGCGAACTGCTTAAGCAGTTATTGGCCAATAAAGATAACCACAAATGACACAGCTCAACGATGCCCGTAATGCGCTCAGGCGTGAACTGCGCCGGGCCCGTCGCCAGTTAACCCCGGCGCAGCAGCAGCGGGCGGCCGTTCAACTGCTTGAACAGTGGCAAAGGCATTTTCATGCCGTTCCCGGACGTGTTGCTCTCTATCTGGCCAACGACGGCGAGGTCAGCTTGCAGCCCCTGCTTCAGTGGCTGCAGTGCAACCGTGCAGAAATCACCTTGCCTGTGCTTCATCCGTTCAGTGGCAACGCTTTACTGTTTCAGCGTTATATGAACACAACCCCAATGCACCTGAATCGCTTTGGTATCGAGGAACCGGTTTTGGACTGCACGGCTGTTCGGCTTGTGCCGCAACACGATATGATTTTACTGCCACTGGTAGGCTTTGATGCTGCCGGTAACCGGTTGGGCATGGGTGGCGGCTTCTATGATCGCACCCTGGCGGGGCTGATCGAGGCTGACAAGCGCCCGCTTTTGCTGGGTGTGGCCCACGAATGCCAGCAGGTACGGAACTTGCCGGTGGAGTCCTGGGACATTCCGCTTGACGGAATTCTCACGCCCGCAGGCTTCATCAGCGCAAGTAGCAGAATTTTAGACGCGAACACCAAAGGGCATCACATTTAACCCGAATTCAGGTACACTTCGGCAAAATTTCAGGAGTCTATAACTATGGATCAGAATACCAAAAAGCAGGCGGTTGCCCTGGCTGCACTGGATTACATTGAAGCTGACACCATCATTGGTGTTGGCACCGGCTCTACCGTAAATTTCTTTATTGATGCCCTGGCTGACATCAAACACAAACTGGCAGGCGCCGTATCCAGTTCAGTGGCTTCAACGGCCAGGCTGAAAGCACTGGGTATTGACGTGTTTGAACTCAACGAAGTGGACAGTCTGTCGATTTACGTTGATGGTGCCGACGAAGTCACTCCCCACAAACACATGATTAAAGGTGGGGGTGCCGCGCTCACCCAGGAAAAAATTGTTGCCGCGGTAGCCAAAAAGTTTGTCTGCATTGTGGATGACACCAAGCAGGTGGATGTGCTCGGCGACTTTCCCCTGCCGGTGGAAGTGATTCCGATGGCCCGTTCCTATGTGGCAAGGGAGCTGGTCAAACTGGGCGGCGATCCGGTGTGGCGCCAGGGCGTAATTACCGATAACGGTAATGTGATTCTGGACGTGCATAACCTCAAAATTCTCAACCCGCGGGAAATGGAATCCACCATCAATAATATTGCCGGCGTGGTCACCAACGGCATTTTTGCCCATCGAGGTGCAGATGTGGTGCTGGTTGCTACCGAGCAGGGCGTTGAGACTCATTAACAGTTCACACCGCTGGCCTGGCCTTGCAGGCAAGCCTGCATGGGAATTTGCCTGTAACCTGAACAAACTGAACAAAAATAGCACTTTTCTCTGTCGCTGAGTTCTGCTATTTTACCCATTTAGACGTCCAGATGTCTTTTTAATCCACTTTTCCCGTATCGAGATGCGAAGCAATGAGTAAAGTTTCACTACCCAAGGATAAAATCCGTATCCTGCTGTTGGAAGGACTCCACCAAAGTGCGGTTGAGACCTTTAAAGCCAATGGTTACACCAACATTGAATATTTGAAAACGTCTTTGCCGGAAGACGAATTGATCGAAAAGATCAAAGATGTGCATTTCATCGGCATTCGCTCTCGAACCTACCTGACCGAAAATGTGATTGAAGCGGCCAGCAAACTGGTTGCCGTGGGTTGCTTCTGCATCGGAACCAACCAGGTTGATCTGGACGCCACCCGCTCACGGGGCATTCCTGTGTTCAACGCCCCCTTCTCCAATACCCGCTCGGTCGCTGAATTGGTGCTGGGCCAGCTGATTTTGTTATTGCGTGGCATTCCGGACAAAAATGCCAAAGCACACCGCGGCGAATGGGACAAGAGTGCCGTTGGTTCCGTAGAAGCACGAGGCAAAACACTGGGTATTATTGGTTACGGCCACATTGGTACTCAGCTCAGTATCCTGGCCGAGCATCTGGGTATGCGCGTGCAGTTTTACGATATTGAAGACAAACTGGTATTAGGTAACTCCACCCAGGTAAAAAGCCTGGATACCCTGTTAAGCACTTCAGATGTGGTTTCTCTGCATGTACCGGAAACGGCCCAAACCCAAAACCTGATTGGTGCCCGGGAACTGGCCAAGATGAAAGCCGGCAGCATTTTAATCAACGCTTCACGGGGCACCGTAATTGATATTGACGCTTTGGTGAATGCGCTGGAATCTGGCCACATTCATGGCGCAGCCATTGATGTATTTCCGGTAGAGCCGAAGTCGAACAGCGAAGAGTTCGTGTCGCCGCTGCGCCAGTTTGACAACGTGATCCTGACCCCGCACGTGGGTGGCAGTACCCAGGAAGCACAGGAAAATATCGGCGTGGAAGTAGCTGGAAAACTGGCCAAATACAGTGACAATGGCTCCACCCTGTCGGCGGTTAACTTCCCTGAGGTTTCCCTGCCGGAGCACGTAGGTCGTTCACGATTGCTGCACATTCACCAGAATCGCCCGGGTGTACTGACCCAAATCAACCAGACGTTCGCTGAAAAAGGCATCAATATTGAGGCGCAGTATCTGCAAACCAGCGCAGAGATTGGTTATGTTGTGGTAGATGTGGAAGCTGACAAAGCCTACGAGGGCCTGGCTCAACTGCAGCAGATTGACGGCACAATAAAAGCCCGTATCCTGCACTGAGTTAAACACACGCACAAAAAACGCCGCAATCTGCGGCGTTTTTTTATTCCTTTAGAAGTAGTAGTGTGATCATCAAGCGATATTTTACTCGTATATCACCTCAAGCTCATTGATATTTGGCCAGTCACCGATAGCCATTAGTTTTACATAACGACCTTCAGCGTAGAATTCAGTTACCGTCGGTTGAGCATCATCATCTTTGTTTTGATGTTTCGCTACCTTTACGAATTCTTCATCAAGTGAGTTAGCAACGAATATTTGGTATTTAACTTCTTGACCTTCAGTAGTCCAAAGTTTAGTACCTGAAATCGTTTTCACTTCACCAAAATCAACGATGACGTCTTTAGTGCCGTTTTGTGCTGCTGACCAACTAGAGTCATCACTCGTATCACCATCGAAGATCTTGGCAGCTTCGTAGCCTTCCTCTTCTGAATCAACCGAAATTACCGATGGCTTCACAGTAAAGCTCATATCGGTTTCAGAAGACTTACCGTTGGTATCGGTAGCAACCGCTTTTAGGATATGGGTTCCTGCTGCAGCACCCAGCAACTCTGTAGGATAGTCATAGCCGCCCCATGTGTATGGCGCTTCGTAAATGTCACGCACTAAGTTGTCGTCCAGGTACAAGTCAACACGTTCAATACCAACCCAGCTAACAATCGATTCAGTGGTAACTGATGTTGATAGCGACTCATAACCCACTGATAAATCCATTTCATCGTAAACAAAGTCTACATGGGGTGCCGGAACTTCCTCAACAATAAGCGTCATGTCTGCAGACGTTTCTAATCCGTTATTATCTTTAGCAACAGCGGTGAAAGTATGAGTACCAACGCCTAACGGATTAGGGTTTGGTGTGTGGCATGGTGTAGGTTTAGGGTCTTGATCGCAGCTTATCCAGCCCATAGCGCCAAATTCATAAGGTGCATACGGATGACCAAAATTCCATGACGGTTTGGTATCAACACGCACCAGCTCGCCATTTCTATATAAGGTGACTGATTGAATTGAGCCACCTTCATTGGGTGATTCCGCTTTTAGAATAATCATTAATTGCGGATAACCTTCGTAAACGGTCACCACATCATTAGGCCAGGTTAATACCGGAGGTTTGGGCGCAGCTTTAACAATGACCTTCATGGTTGTTTCGCCCGAATCGCCAGCGCTATCAACGGCAACCGCTTTAAAGATATGCTCACCTGCAGGTAATGGGTTAGGGTTTGGCTCATGGCAAGGGGTAGGAACTGGATCTTGATCACAGCTGATCCAACCCATAGCACCTGTTTCATGGGCGTTATATTGATGACCAAAATGCCAAGACGGTTTAGTGTCGACACGCACTAATTCATCATTGATGTATAAGGTGACTGATTCTATGGTGCGGCCTTCAATTGGGCTGCTGGCATCTATTCTGAACTCCAAGCGCTCAAAGCCTTCATTAACCGTCATTTCTGTTTCAGGGAACTGAACGATCGGACCATCAGATTTGACTGTTAAAGTCATGGTCGCTACCCCCGTATCGCCTTCACTGTCAAGTGCAACCGCTTTAAATACGTGAGTACCCGCTGGTAATGGGTTTGGGTTTGGCTTGTGAGTGTCTAACCAACCCATAGCACCCGTTTCGTGTGGCTTGCTGGCATGACCAAATAAGAATTTATAGGAATCATCAACACGAATTAATTGGTCGTTAATGTATAAAGACACCGATTCAATGGTACGACCTTCAACAGGGGTGGCTTTTACTTCAAAGATTAGTTGCTCATAACCTTCGTCAACGGTTTTTGACGACCAAGGGAATTTAACTTCCGGTGCGTTTTCATTGTTTTCAATATCTAAATCAATAACTTGTATATGAACAGGGCGAGCACTACCTTCAGCTTTTTCCATTAAGTAGTAATAGAGCTTTCCTTTACTGATGTATGGAACACCGTGGGAGAACTGCGTTCCAGAGTCGCCGTCATATACACGGGTGAAGTTGCTGGTACCACCTTCGGTTTTTTCTACAAACGGGCGTCCCGAGCCGTTTAAACCAATAACGTAGACATTGTTTCCAGATGTATAAAGGCTTTGAGCACCAGTAAATTCTGTAGAATGAATAAATTCAGTCGCCCCCATAGGCTTGTAAGAGTGAATATATACTTGTTGGAAATCAGCTCGTTTGCTGTCTGCTGAGCGTACGCGACTGATGATGTGAATATCGCCCCGTTCAGTTACTGTCCAGTCAAAGTAGCTAACCATATAAACAGAGTTAGGATCTTCATGACCAGTGATGAAGTCACCCGGCTCAAACACTTTAATTTCATCTGAGTTAACTAACGGCCAAGTTATTGATTCACCGTGGTGGTTTTTCCAATCGCCAAAACCTTCAGGGTGATCAGAATAGGCGTAGTAAACACCGTTTTGATGAGTATACCTGTCAGTAGAAACTGCCTGACGTTGCTGGAAACCAACGCGCAATTTTCCTGCAACGTATTTCATGTTTCCATATAAGCCCCAGTTGTAATCGTTGCCTTTATCAATAGCATCCAGTGAGTTAAACGCTGTGTACCTAGACCATTTTTGGTTTACTGCATCATAACGGTTAAATACGTAGCGGCCGTTATTGTCTCTGCCATTACGCATATAAGAGAGCAAGGTGCCATCTGAGTTAGTAAAGAATTTAGGGTAAGTTAGCCTGGTGTCATCAAGAACATCCGCTAAATCACCTGTCATTGTGACGTGTTTATAGTCATCAGGACCTTGGCTAATACTGCTGGTGTCTTTTACAAATTGGCTAAGCGTAAAGTCGCTATCAGATACTTCCGCAGCACCAGGAACCGAGTAGCTATAACGGAAGAAATCGTCTTTAAAGACGCCCTGATCACGATAGCTATGCATATCGTAGAGTAGATGAATAGTGCCGTTTATTGGGCTCACTGCGACCGCAATGGTGTTGTGTGATTCACCTATGTGTGGTTTGCCGCTAAATCCAGTGTGGCGATGAGGGAATTCAATCGTTGCTTTGCTACCTGTTAACGTGTTGTAACGGGTTAACATTACGTGACGATCGTACTTGCCACCGCGATACCAGGTTGTGAACACATAGTGTTTATAGGTTTTGATACTATCGCCATGGGCAGATATTTGTGGCCCATAATAATAATCGTATTTTTCGGTACCGTTATCTGGCGTGCTAGCGCTAACTTTTACGCCATCGAAATGCAATGCGTTATCGGCGATTTTAACCTGGCTTTCCAAAGTCACTTCAGCGTTTACGTGCTGAGTCGAAAAACCTAAAAGCGAAATTACTAACAATAGATAACGTAGCATTGGCATACGTGAGTCCTTTCCGTAATTCATAATGTACTCTTCTGTATGTGTTGTGATTGGGTGGGCAGTGAGCTTTACTTTATAAAGGCTAATTTAATGGTTTCACCAACTCGTGCTGACTATCAAATTATCAAAAAGACAACCAAAACACTCACGCCTGATCATTTGCAATCAAATATTAAATCAACATTTATGCAACATCAATCAAAAATGTTAATGCCATGTATCATGATTCAACAATTTATTTTCTACTTGCTGACTAAAACAGGTAGCTAGCTTGGGCTTGGAATTAAATACAAAAGAAAACGCACAATCTTTTGAATTTCATATGAAAGAGGAACAGATCTGTTTGGTGCGGAGATTCAGTTTCCGGAAAGTATAGGTTGTTACTCGCCCTCATGCCGAAATTCCGCAATTGGCAAATTACCAGAATGATTAGACTGGCTATGCAAAGTAGCTCAGGTTTGCTGCGCCTGAACGAAAAAAGCCCAGTCGCTAAACTGGGCTGATTCGTGGAATTGTTAGTCCCGGCAAGGGAGGGTTTACTACTCAGATAACATAAGCGCCCAGAAATCCAAACCTGGTTTTGATATTCCAAGGCAGCAAATCATCAATTTAGCAATCCGATTTGCAGATATTGGGTAAATTCTTTTCACAAACTCAAATCTTCCCACACTGCTCCTATTAAAGCTTACCTATCAGAAAAAGTTGTACACCAGGGCAACCGAAGTTTCAGTATCCAGCTTGTCTTTACCGGATTCTACGTGGGTATTGTGTGAAAGTTTGATACCTAACTTCATGGAAAGAGAGCCATTAATACTGGCGGTCAGTGCACTCTCAGATAGAGATTTGGTGTTGTCTCTACCCACCTCAGTACTGGCAGTCTGGGTAAACTTGGACGTTTCAGAAACAAACCACTGGAAAGCAGCGGATGCACGAACAATCATACCGTTTTGCTGCTCACCGTCCTGGGTTTTACTCCACGCGTAACCCGGACCCAGCGAATATTCGAACTTACTGGTTTCGGTCTCCCACAACTTTTGGTTCCAACCGGATGCGAGAGTCGCCTGATAGTCGTAACTGCTTTGCTTGTCCTGTTCGTAGGAAGCGAAGCCGAATAGACGATGATCGGGATTGGTTAACTTATAATTGGCCTGGGCGGAAGCAAAATACTTCTCAGCAGAGATACGGTCTTCCTTTTCCCCGTCGGCATTTTCTACTGTCTCTTCTTTGTAGAGCGCAGAAATGTTGTAGTCGTTACTCCAGTCTTCCAGCTCATGATTGGCGACAATAGACCCATTCAGTGAAGTGGTTTCAGTATTACCGGTGGTAATGTTAAATCCCATTCCGGCTTCCATTGAAAAGGGTTTCATTTCCTCTTCACCTTCAGCAAATGCCAATGTGGTAAAACATAACCCTGAAAGGGCAAAAGCCAGTATTTTTTTATCCATGTGCTTTCCTAAATTAAAACCATTTCCGTGATAACAGGACCAGCTGACGGCTCGCACTTGCCAGCCTGGTTCCGGGTATCAATATTCGCAAAAGGGCTACTCCCCGCACGCATGCAAGCGTGCATGAGACAATATTGCTATTAAAAAAACTGGTACACCAGCGAGACTGAAGTTTCCGTATTCAGCTTTTCTGCAGCTTCAAGCACACTGGTCTCATGGTTCATTTTCAACGCCAGTTTCATGGCCAGCGAGCCGAACAGGTTCGCCGATAGTGATGTTTCGGAACGGGATTTGGTGTTGTCTTCTCCCGACTCCATGCTGACAAACTGGCGAAACTTGGCTCCGGTCGCCCACTGAAACTTATATTCAGCCGACGCCCGCACAATCACACCATCATTCAGATTGTCGTTTTTCTCTTCTTCTGCAGAAACAAACGCATACCCCGGCCCCACAGAGTAACGAAATTCACTGTCCTCATCACGCCATAACCGGTGTGACCAGCCACCTGCCAACGACGCACGATAGTTGTAACCATTAAACCTGTCATTTTCATAGTCGCCATACATAAACATGCGGCGCCCGGGCGTGCCCAGCTTGTAATCGAATTGGCCATAGGCAAAATAACGTTCAGCAGCGACGTCATTAACCTTTTCACCGTTAACGTTTTTTTCAACTTCCTTGTACAACATTTCGGCAAAATAAATGTTGCTCCAGTCGTGGGTCTCGTGGTCAGCGGCCAGGCTGGCTTTTACTGAAGTGGCATCAGTGTTACCGGTAGCCAGAAGCAAGCCGACTTCGCCGTCGAGAGAAAAATGCGGATCTGCGCCATCCTGAACAACAAAGTCGGTGTTGTACAGGGTTTGTATACGGCTGCGTTTGGCCGCCATGGCACTTTCACAAAAGGCCAGTGTAAGCAAAAATATAATCAACAAACGCAAGACAATTTGGTTTTGCATAAAATTAATTCTTGATTGTAATTTAGCGCAACGAGATTTTTTCTGTACCGTCCCTGGTAGCCGCCCGGCGATATGACACCTAGCGGATCAAATTCACAATTTTCTGTGTTTCAGTGTTCGCAAAGCTCACTGCATTCCCCAGGGTTTCCCCCTCCACTTTGAGGCTGGCGGCGATTTCCGGAGTAAACAATTCCAGCTTGCCATATTCCTGAGGTTCATTTTCTCGCAATGTTATCCGTTGGGCACAAGCTATCAGGGCAATATCACGCTCCGCTGCCTGCTTATGTGGATTGTGTGCATTTTTAACAGGGAAAAACAATGGCAATGGCAACTTCCAGCTTTCCATAATCGTACCGCTGCACTCGGCAAAGGTGAAATTAAAATACTTCTTTTGCTTTTCCCACGGTAATCCCGGGTGCTCATCACTAAGATAAGCCTGATACTCATCCGGTGAACATTTTGCGATGACCAGTTCACTGAGGTTCATCAGGATCCCCATCACAAAAAAACGTTCACTGGCCCGCACCCTGGACTGTTTGGCCAGATACTTACCGGCCATTCCGCAGTAAACTGAAGAATGCCAGTGTTTGTCGAGCCGAATCAAACCGGACTCGAAGCACTTGAATGCCGAATTAGCGGTCTCTGCAATCACCAGGTTGTAGAGTGCTTCACCACCAATGACATTTATGGCCTTAGGAATGGACTCAATCTGCGAAGGAAAACGAAACAGGGCACTGTTGGCAAGGCGCAGGATTTTGGCACTTAACGACGGATCCACACTGATCATACGTGCAATATCGTCGGTATCGGAACGGTGATCATCCAGCACATTACGGATACGCAAACAGAGATCTGGTAACGTAAAGGATTGTGCTGCAAAGGAAACGTACTTTTCTACTGACATACTTTTATCAACCTGCCCGATTATAACGCGGGCCATTATACCAATCAGAACTTAAAACTCAGCCTTTTTGACTAACTTCCTCGTCAGAAGGAAACAGTTCGGTTTGCTGCGCTGCTGGCTTATCTTCGGACTGCGCTGCGTCGCGGCGTTTGCGCAATGCTGCCTGCTTGCGCCTGACACATGCGGCAATAATTTGTCGCTTGGTGTCGTTGTTCACTCTTTGCCAGTACAAACGCTCATCCCGACTTCGGAAACAGCCCACACAATAGCCCCGTGGCCCTGACTGGCAAACCCCAATACACGGGCTGGGAATATCAAAAAATTCCAGTTGTGAGGGTAGTGGCTTTTTGTCCGCTGTCATTGTCAGTTATGTAACGTTACTTTAGTAAAATTGCGATAAAGTTTCGGCGCTTAACTTCAAAGCCTACGATATTACACGAGCATGGCGAAAATGTGGCCAAAAATGCGTTAAAACGTAAAACCCAGGCAAAAAAAAACGAGGCCACCCGGCCTCGCTTTTCAACAATGATTACCAATACTTACTTTTTCTTGGCTTTTGGATTCGGCAAATCAGTTATACTGCCTTCGAAAATTTCGGAAGCCAAACCAATTGACTCATTCAGCGTTGGGTGAGCGTGAATGGTCAGTGCCACATCTTCAGCATCTGCACCCATTTCAATCGCCAGGCCAATTTCACCCAGCATCTCACCTGCATTGGTCCCCACCAAGGCACCGCCCAGAACACGACCAGAATCTTTGTCGAAGATCATCTTGGTCATACCGTCGGTCGCGTCAGACGCAATGGCACGGCCAGAGGCAGCCCACGGGAAGGTGGCGGTCTCATAATTCAGCCCCTGCTCTTTGGCTTCTTTCTCGGTCAGTCCAACCCAGGCAACTTCCGGCTCAGTGTAAGCAACAGAAGGAATACAGCGAGGATCGAAGTAATGCTTCTTACCGGCAATCACTTCAGCAGCTACGTGGCCTTCATGCACACCTTTGTGCGCCAGCATGGGCTGGCCTACGATATCACCGATGGCGAAGATGTGACTTACGTTGGTTTGCATTTGCTTATCTACATTGATAAAGCCGCGCTCATCAACCTTCACACCCGCTTTGTCGGCATCAATCTTCAGACCATTCGGGCGACGGCCAACCGCTACCAGAACCTTGTCATAACGTACCGGCTCAGCAGGCGCATTCTTGCCCTCGAAGGTCACGTACAGACCGTCTTTTTTCGCTTCAACGCCGGTTACCTTGGTTTCCAGCATAATGTTGAATTTGTCTTTGATGGTTTTGGTATAAACCTTCACCACGTCTTTGTCGGCTGCCGGGATCAGCTGGTCAAGGAACTCAACCACGTCGATTTGAGAACCCAGGGCATGATAAACAGTCCCCATCTCCAGGCCAATGATACCACCACCCAGAACCAGCATTTTCTCTGGTACGTCTTTCAGTTCAAGTGCACCGGTGGAATCGATAACACGCTCATCCTGCGGAATGAAAGGCAGAGATACAGGTTCAGATCCAGCAGCGATAATGGCTTTTTCAAAAGTGATGGTGGTTTTACCTTCCGCGCCTTCCACCACCAGGGTGTTGGAGCCGGTGAATTTACCGTAACCCTGAACGTGCTTAACCTTGCGCATCTTGGCCATACCGGACAGGCCTTTGGTCAATTGAGCAACCACGCCGTCTTTATATTCACGGATCTTGTCCAGGTCAAAAGACGGTTCGCCAAAGGTCACACCGTGAGAAGCCAAATGCTTGGCTTCCTTGATCACCTTGGCAACGTGTAACAGTGCTTTAGACGGGATACATCCCACGTTCAAACACACCCCACCCAGTGTATCTCTGGCATCCACCAGCACGGTTTCCAAGCCCAAGTCGGCTGCCCGGAATGCTGCGGAGTAGCCGCCAGGCCCGGCGCCCAATACTACTAACTGAGTTTTAATTTCGCTCATTGTGACCTCAATTCTGTCCAAATATCTGAATTTATGCGTAACGGCTCGAATTCTAACTAGGGCTGGTCTGCCCTGTAAAGCCAACTTCGGCTAAAAGCCGGTAAAACCTTGCGTGGGAGCCTTTAGGCTCCCACTACGGAACAGCGGGTTACAACAACATTTCCCGCAGATCTTCCAGTACGTTTTTCAGGTGTACCGCAAAACGTGCCGCTACTGCACCATCGATCACCCGGTGATCATAGGAGAGCGACAGTGGCACCATCAAACGAGGCTCAAATTCCTTACCGTTCCATTTTGGTTTGATATCGCTTTTCGACACACCCAATATGGCTACATCAGGCGCATTTACAATAGGCGTAAACGCCGTACCGCCAATACCGCCCAAGCTGGAAATGGTAAAACAGCTGCCTTGCATATCGGCTGCCTTGAGCTTGCCATCACGAGCCTTGGCACTGATTTCCAGTAGCTCTTTGGACAGCTCATAAATACCTTTCTGATCCACGTCACGCACTACTGGCACCACCAGACCTCCGGGAGTGTCTACAGCAATACCAATGTGGTAGTACTTTTTCTGAATCAGCGATTCACCGTCTGCAGACAAGGACGTGTTAAACACCGGATAGGCTTTGAGTGCATCCGCCACGGCTTTCATCATGAACACAAGCGGCGTGATCTTAAAGCCCAGCTTGCGCTTCTCTGCCACCACATTCTGTTGCTTACGGAACGCTTCCAGATCGGTGATGTCAGCTTCTTCGAACTGTGTCACATGGGGGATGGTCACCCAGTTGCGATGCAGATTCGGGCCAGAAATCTTCTGGATACGGGTCAGTGGCACTTCTTCCACTTCACCGAACTTGCTGAAGTCCACCTTGGGCGGTGCAATTACCTGCAGGCCACCTTCTCCGGCGCCAACCGCAGCGGCAGTCGCCTTCGGACGGCTCAGCTCGTACTTAACGTAAGACTGAACGTCTTCCTTGAGGATACGGCTTTTCGCACCGCTGCCGCTAACCTGGGTCAGGTCAACACCAAACTCGCGGGCCAGACGGCGTACCGAAGGTGACGCATGTACCTTACCGGACTTAGGCTTTTCGCCAGCGGAAGGGTGGTGAGGCACCGGCGGAGGCTTAGGGCGGCTGCTTTCAACAGGTGCAGGTGCACTGGCAGGAGCCGCAGCAGCTTTTGCTTCGGCTTTCGGTGCCGCAGCGCCCTGAACCTTAAGCATCAGAACCGCAGAGCCCTGTGACACTTTGTCACCCTGCTTGATCAGCAATTTGGTCACTACACCGGCTTTTGGTGCCGGCACATCCATGGTCGCCTTATCGGTTTCCAGCGTGATGAGGCCATCTTCCACCTCAACCGTGTCACCTTCGCTAACCAGTACATCAATAACATCCACATCGCTGGCATCGCCGATATCCGGAACGGTAACTTCGATTTCCACTTCTTCGCCCCCGGCAGCTTCTGCCACCGGTTCAGCTGCAGCAGGAGCAGCTGCCGCTGATTCGACAGGCGCACTTTCAGATGCCCCGCCGCTGACTTCAAGAACAAGAACCAAAGAGCCTTCACTGACCTTGTCGCCTTCCTTCACTTTCAGACTGACAACTTTACCGGCCTGCGGAGAGGGCACGTCCATGGTGGCTTTATCGGTTTCAAGCGTGATCAGGCCGTCTTCGGCAGCTACAGTATCACCTTCTGCAACCAGTACTTCGATAACGTCTACGTCAGAGGCATCACCAATATCAGGAACTTTCACTTCAATGGTCTGGCTGCCACCACTGGCTGCGGCAGGTGCCGGTGCCGGATCTGCTGCCGGAGCAGCAGAAGCTTGTGGCGCTTCTTCCGCCGGGGCAGATTCACTCGCACCACCGGCTGACAGCTTGGCCAGCAGGTCGCCCTGCTTGATTTTGTCACCCACTTTAACGTTCAGTTCGGCAACGGTTCCGGCGAACGGCGCAGGTATGTCCATACTCGCCTTGTCGCTTTCAACCGTTACCAGAGATGCTTCTGCTTCAACCTCGTCACCCACTGCTACGCACAGTTCAATGACTTCAACTTCATCTTCACCCAGGTCGGGTACGAATACGTCTTTAATATCTGACATAGTACTGAATCTCCCTGAACTTACGCGTAAAGCGGGTTAATTTTTTCAGGATCGATATTCAGATCCTGCATGGCTTGCGACAAGGTTTTGCTGTCGACTTCACCGGCTTTGTGCAACTCGTACAGAGCAGCAAAAGTTACGTAGCTGGCATCCACTTCAAAGTGGCGGCGCAGATTGGCGCGGCTGTCGGAGCGGCCAAAACCGTCGGTACCCAGTACGCGATAAGAGCCCGGTACAAACGCACGAACCTGATCAGCATAGTTTTTGATGTAATCGGTCGCAGCGATAGTCGGGCCATCAATACCGGCAGACAGGGTCTCGGTAATGTAAGGAACCTTGGCCTTGGCTTCAGGGTGCAGCATGTTGTAACGGTCGCAGTCCATACCTTCGCGGGCAAGTTCATTAAACGAGGTCACACTGTAAACTTCGGCAACCACGTTGTAGTCTTCTGCCAGTTTGGCCGCGGCTTCGCGAACCTGTTGCAGAATGGTGCCGGAGCCCAGCAGCTTAACCTTGCGCTTGCGCTTCTTGTCACCCACAGTATCCAGCAGGTAAATACCTTTCACGATGCCTTCTTCCACGCCCTTCGGCATTTCCGGCTGAACGTAGTTTTCGTTCATGACGGTGAGGTAGTAGAACACGTTTTCCTGTTCCTCGAACATGCGGCGCAGGCCGTCCTGCACGATAACCGCCACTTCGTAACCGTAGGTCGGGTCGTAGCTGATACAGTTCGGGATCAGGGCAGCCTGGGTATGGCTGTGACCATCCTGGTGCTGCAGACCTTCACCGTTCAGCGTGGTTCTTCCGGCAGTACCACCTACCAGGAAACCGCGAGCCTGGCTGTCACCGGCAGCCCAGGCCAAATCGCCTACACGCTGGAAGCCAAACATGGAATAGTAGATGTAAACCGGGATCATCGGCAGGTCGTTGGTGCTGTAGGAGGTACCCGCTGACAACCAGGACGCCATGGCACCCAGTTCGTTGATACCTTCCTGCAAGACCTGGCCTTTTTTGTCTTCGCGGTAGTAAGCAACCTGATCAGAATCCTGTGGTTCGTATTTCTGACCCTGGCTTGAGTAGATACCCACCTGACGGAACAAACCTTCCATACCAAAGGTACGGGCTTCATCCGGGATAATGGGCACTACACGCTTACCGATTTGCTTGTCTTTCAGCATCGCTGTCAGTACACGCACAAACGCCATAGTGGTAGAGATTTCACGATCGCCTGAGCCTTTGGTAACAGCTTCAAACGCTTTCAGTGGCGGTGCTGGCAAATCTTCAGTGCTGTTCGGCAGGCGGCGCGGCATAAAGCCGTGCAACGCATCGCGACGGGCACGCAGATATTTCATTTCTTCGCTGTCATCAGCAAACTTGAAGTAAGGCAACTTTTCCAGTTCGCCGTCGGCAACCGGAATGTTGAAACGGTCGCGGTATTGTTTAACCGCATCCATGTCCATTTTCTTAACCTGGTGGGCAATGTTTTTACCTTCACCAGCCGCACCCATGCCGTAGCCTTTCACGGTTTTGGCCAGGATAACCTGTGGGCGACCTTTGGTGTTCACTGCACGATCGTATGCGGCGTAAACTTTCACCGGATCGTGACCACCACGGTTCAGGCGCCAGATGTCTTCGTCAGACATGTTGGCTACCATCTCTTTCAGCTCAGGGTATTTGCCAAAGAATTTTTCTCGGGTGTAAGCTCCACCCTTGGCTTTGAAGTTCTGATATTCACCGTCAACGGTTTCGTTCATCAAATCGAGCAGTTTGCCGGAAGTATCGCGGGCCAGCAGAGCATCCCAGTAACGGCCCCAGATAACCTTGATCACTTCCCAGCCAGCGCCACGGAAGGTACCTTCCAGTTCCTGAATGATTTTGCCGTTACCACGTACCGGGCCGTCCAGACGCTGCAGGTTACAGTTCACCACGAAAGTCAGGTTGTCGAGACCTTCACGGGAAGCCAGGCCAATTGCACCCAAGCTTTCCGGCTCATCAATTTCACCGTCACCAAGGAAACACCAAACGCGCTGTGCAGAACAGTCTTTCAGCCCACGGTTGGTCAGGTATTTAAGGAAACGGGCCAGGTAGATAGCCTGCATTGGGCCAAGGCCCATGGATACCGTTGGGAACTGCCAGAAATCCGGCATCAGTTTCGGGTGCGGGTAGGAAGACAGCCCCTGGCCGTCCACTTCCTGACGGAACATATCAAGCTGCTCTTCACTCAGGCGGCCTTCTATGTAAGCGCGGGAGTAGATACCCGGAGAAACGTGGCCCTGAATGAACAGGAAATCGCCACCGTCGTTGTCGTTGGGGGCGCGGAAAAAGTGGTTGAAGCCTACATCGTATAACATGGCCGATGAAGCAAAACTGGAGATGTGGCCGCCCAGTTCAAGATTTTTCTTGGACGCCCGCAGCACCATCATCAGGGCATTCCAGCGCAGGGCATTACGGATCTTCGCTTCAATGGTCTGGTCGCCCGGCATGGTCGGCTCCTGCCCGGGCGGAATGGTATTAATGTAAGCGGTGGTTGCATCATAGGGCAAATGGGCACCATTTCTGCGCGCTTTTTCGATTAACGATTCCAGTAAGAAATGCGCTCTTTCAACGCCCTCTTCTTCTAATACCGACTCTAACGACTCCAGCCATTCTTGTGTTTCTTGAGGATCCACATCTTGGTGCATCATTTCAGTCATGGTGCCATCCTATTTTTCTGCTGATATAGAAAACCATCCGCCTGGGAGTACACCCGGGGGATGGAATACTTAACTTACGTTGTACTGGTCGTAAGCCATACTGGCTTACACATTAATAAACCGGCCTTTGCCGGTACATATTGAGGCCGTCAGGCCCCTAAATCTCCAGGCGTCTCAATGCACGTTGCACACGGCTGTCGCGCTGATTGATCGCCAGCAAGGTTTTCTCAATCAATGCCAGGTGGGCATTACACGCCTGCCTGGCAGCTTCGGGATCACGCGATGCAATCGCAGCGACAATCTCCCGACGTTGACTGGTAATTTCCTGGTTCACACTGGGCTGATAGGCCAGCATGACAAAATTTCGTTCGATGTTTTCCACCAGCATGGCCTGCATGGTACTCATCACATGCAACAACACCATATTGTGTGAAGCCCGGGCCATACTCATGTAAAAACGCCCTACTGCTTCAGCCAGGGGGCGTTTGGAATCATCCGGCCCCGGTTCTGGCAACATGTCCAATGCATCCTGCAAAGCTTCGTAATCTTCCGGCTGACCCCGCAATGCGGCATAGTAGGCTGCCATTCCCTCAAGCGCGTGGCGAAATTCCAGTAAATCAAACTGGGTTTCCGGCCGTCGGCTGATCAGCGCCATTAACGGGTCCATCATCGCGGCGTTCAGATCACGACTGACAAAAGTCCCGCCGCCCTGCTTACGCTCCACAAGCCCCCGGGCCTGCAAATTGCCAATGGCTTCGCGCAACGATGGCCGTGAAACGTCAAACTGCAGGGCCAGTTCTCTCTCCGGCGGCAGTTGCTGCCCGGCCAGCAGGGAACCGTCCAAAATCATGGATTCCAGCTGTTCGGTGATCACATCCGAGAGTTTCTTTCGACCTTGCCGCATGCGGAAGTTGCCCTACACCTAATAAATAGGGTGGCGAAAATGTAAACATTTTTCGAGAGCCACCCTGCATTGGTCATACCATTTTACCTATACAGTTTAGGTCAGATCGCCAACCGGGTAAATAGTTTCAATATAGCAGAGCTTGAAAAATCGACTAAAAATCAACTTTAATACTTGAATTTAAAGAAGTTTTAATTGAGAAGCAGACTGGTCAGACAAGAAGTAATCCGTCGTCAGGCCAGTCCGATTGGAAAGACAGTGGGCCGTTGAATGTCAGGCCAGGTTGCCGGTTAAGGTAAGAAGTGCTGTAACTACTAATAAAAACAGAATGTTACGTTTAGCCAGTCGCACCAGTTGCACGGGCTCAGCGGCAATGTCGCTGTGAACTTCGTCGTTGGTCATCTCCGCAGCCGCAGCAACACTGGTCAGCAATTTGATCGCACTAATGCGGGTATCGGCCAGTGCATCCAGCCAAACCGGCAGAGCCCGGGAGAAATGCCCCATTAACAAAAAGCCCAGTGACGTGATGCGCACCGGAACAAAATCCAGAACATGCATCACTGTTTTGGTTACCTCAAACTCTGCTTCCCCGGCATCCGACTGCTCATCGGTGAAGGTGTGATGGAACTGTCGTGCAACACAGTAAATAAGGGCGCCTGGCGCTCCAAAGGCGATGAAAAACAGGATCACGGCCGCGTAATGCTGATAATTGAGCCAAATCAGTTGCTGACCAAAACTGCGGCCAGTTTCATGCTCTGGCGTAATATCTTCTGAAATGGGTTCGTCAACATCTTCATTTATATCGCGATGCCCCAACTGTCTTGCATACAAGCTGCAGGCTTCGAGATCCCCCCGATCGGCGGCCTGCAAAAAGCACCGGTAGGTCGCTCTGAGTTCGGGGCATCCCATACAGACATATAAAAGAAGCGTTTGCAGAATAAAGGAAAGAAATCCGCCCAGTAGCCAGGACTCCAGCACCCAAAGCAGCAAGCCTGGGGCGAGTATAAAAAACAATACTATATAGTCAGGGCTAGAAGTTGTGAGCCAGTTTTTATCCTGCAGCCACTGACGATAACGCGCTATATAGGTTTCTATGCGCCATTCAGGAGTCTTAATCAGACTGCGCTCAAGAGCAATCACCAATAACAGACTTACAATAATCATACGAACCAGTTTCCTAAACTATAGGGTCAATTCAGTCATTCAGAATTTGAGTTGCTGACGCAGACGACACCAGTCAAAAAAGGGCCCGGGGTCGGTCTTTCTGCCAGGTGCAATATCATTATGCCCCACAATGCGGCCGAGGGAAATTTTCGGATATGCTTCAATGAGTTCCTGACACACTTTCACCAGACTGGCGTACTGATGTTCAGTATAGGGTTGCGTATCAGTGCCTTCCAGTTCGATACCAACGGAAAAATCATTGCAGCGGCCCTGGCCCTGAAAGCTGGAAACGCCGGCATGCCAGGCTCTGGCACTGAAGGGTACATACTGCTCAACTTTACCGTCTCTGCGGATTACACAATGCGCAGACACTTTAAGGCCAGCTATCTGTTGGTAAAACGGGTGCTCTGACGGGTCCAGCGTGCCACAAAATAACTGTTCGATCCCCTTTCCGCCAAACTCCCCGGGAGGCAACGAAATATTGTGGATCACCAACAACGAGATATCGCACTTCTCAGGCCGCTCATCCCAATGCGGGGAAGGAATGCACTCGGCCCCATGAACAAAATCGAGCTGTTCAGACATAATCTTCAAAATTACTGAATTTATTGAACGGCCAGTCTGGCACCGCCTAAATCAATCTACAAGCGCTGATGTTTTGATATAGTGATAAAAATTTATTGAACAACGGGGTAAAGCAATGAGCAGTGGTGGTGACACCAGCGTTAGCAAATGGATGGTGATCCTCGCCTGGATCAGTGGCTTGGGCCTGCTGACCTATGTGTTTAGCGGAATGCTTGAGAAGCGGTATAACCCCAACGATCAGCCGGCCTCTCAATATTATAACGGCCAGACCGAAGTCACTTTGAAACAGAACCGCGCCGGGCACTATGTTACTAGTGGTACCATCAATGGCCAGAAAGTGGTGTTTCTCATCGATACCGGAGCAACCGACGTGGCTATACCCGCCCATCTGCAACAGCGGCTGGGTTTAGAGGCCGGTTACAGCAGCCTGGTGCAAACTGCCAACGGCACTGTGCGAGTCTCCAGCACGCAAATCGAACGGTTGAGTATCGGTGAAATTGAAGTGCGTAATGTTAAGGCAAACCTGAATCCGGGCATGGATGGCGACTATATTCTGCTGGGCATGAGTGTATTGCGCCAATTGGAGTTTACTCAGAGAGGAGATTCGTTAATATTGCGTACCCTTTAAAAAGTACGAGTTGATAAGCATGTCACGCCCATCTCAATCAGAAATTGAAGCTCAGGTCACGCTCGCGCTATGCGAAGATCTGGGCGGTAGCCTCAGCCCTGAAAACGATATCACCGCCAATCTTATTCCGGCACAGCAAAATGCCGTTGCAACTATTATCACCCGGGAACCCTGTGTGGTATGTGGAACCGAATGGGCAGATGCGGCCTTCAGACTCATTGACCCCAGCATTGAACTCAGCTGGCATGTTTCTGACGGAGATAAGGTAGAGGCAAACGCTACCCTGGTGACCTTGCAGGGCCCGGCCCGTGGCATACTCACTGCAGAACGCACCGCACTGAACTTTTTACAGACGCTTTCCGCTACGGCCACAGTAACGGCCCACTACGTCGCGAAACTGGCAGGGAGTAACACTGCCATACTTGATACCCGCAAAACTCTCCCGGGGCTGCGCCTTGCGCAGAAGTACGCCGTCAGTTGCGGCGGTGGCACCAATCACCGGGTGGGTTTGTACGACGCCTATCTGATAAAAGAAAACCATATTTTCGCCTGCGGCTCAATTGAAAACGCAGTCAGCCAAGCCCACCTGGATGCGCCGGGCAAGAAAGTCGAAGTAGAAGTGGAAAACCTCGCTGAGTTTGAACAGGCGCTGCAAGCCGGTGCCGACATCATCATGCTGGACAATTTTGATAACGAACAGATCCAACGCGCAGTAGCCCTGAACCAGGGGCAAAGTAAACTGGAAGTGTCTGGCAATATCACCGATGAACATTTGCAATCCCTTGCGGATTTGGGGGTTGACTATGTCTCATCCGGGGCCTTAACCAAGCACGTTACCGCAATAGATTTATCATTGCGGGTGCGCATTGAAGGCTAACTCTGCCAGTACATCAAGACCTAGTAGACACTTACTAAACAAGGACTTGGAATACTGTGGTCGGATTTCTTAAGGTCTGTGGAATCGAAACTTGAGTATGGTTTCCAATACTTGTCAGCAAAGCAAGTGCTCCTATACTGAGTCTCAAGTACCGGGGCCGTTGTTCACAGCGACTCGGGAATTAAACGTCACTTTTGAACTAACAATGTATTTAAACGTGTTAACGTCCCGGAGAGAAGACCATGAAATTAGCTAAAAAATCCAACCAAAAAGGTTTCACCCTGATCGAACTGATGATCGTTGTTGCCATCATCGGTATTCTGGCAGCCATCGCACTGCCTGCGTATCAGAACTATGTTAAGAAAGCCAAGTTCACTGAACTGTTGAACGGCGCAAGTGCAGCTAAAGCAGCGGTTGAAATCTGCTACCAGTCTCTTGACGCACTGGCTGACTGTGACGCGGGCGGCAACGGTGTTCCAGCGGTTATCGCTGCTGCAGCGGGTGTTGCTGGCGTTTCCACTACTGACGGTGTAATCACTGTTTCTGCACCTACTGATGAAACTGCCCTGGCTGGTGAAACTGTTGTATTCACTCCTACTGCAACTGGTAACGGTAACCTGAGCTGGGAAATGACCTGTAACGTTGAACTGTCTAACAGCTGTACTGCGGCCGCTGCTGGCGCGTAAGTCACACTAACCTGACGGTTAAGAAGGGGCTCGGTATTATTCTGAGCCCCTTTTTTGTATCCTAAGCTAACGTATTGAATGTGAAGGCAAAGTATGGCAGCAAATAATCTGGTTACCTTTGAATGGCAGGGTGCAGACCGGGCAGGCGCCACCCGCAAGGGCGAAATCATGGCCAAGAACACCATTGAGGCCAAAAACCTGCTGCGCGCCCAAGGCATTTCTGCCAAAAAAGTGAAAAAGCAATCCACCCCCCTGCTGAAGAAAAAACAAAAAATTACCCCGGCAGACATTGCAGTAACTTCCCGACAGTTGGCCACCATGCTCAGCGCTGGTGTAACGCTTATCCAGTCAATTGAAATGATCGCCCAGGGCCACGCCAATGCCTCGATGCGTAATCTGCTGAATTCCATCGGTAATGAAGTCAAGGCCGGAACCCAATTATCAACAGCACTGCGCAAACACCCCGAATACTTTGACGACCTGTACTGCGACCTTGTCGCTACTGGTGAACAATCCGGTGCCCTTGAAACCATCTACGACCGCATAGCCACCTACAAAGAAAAAGCCGAAGCGCTGAAATCCAAAATCAAAAAGGCCATGTTTTACCCCATTGCCGTTGTGGTTGTGGCCTTCGTAGTAACCGTAATTTTGCTGATTTTCGTGGTACCTCAGTTTGAAGAGATCTTCAGCAGCTTTGGTGCTGAGCTGCCCGCCTTTACCCAACTGGTACTGGCCATTTCTGCTTTCGTGCAGAATTACGGCGTATTTATAGGCCTGGGAATGGCTGGTGCTGGCTACGCTTTCGCCCGGGCGCACAAAAAATCCCAGAAACTGCGTGACAAGGTGGATGTTCAGGTGCTTAAAATTCCGGTGATTGGTGAAATTCTTAAAAAGGCCAGTATTGCCCGTTTTACCCGCACCCTTTCGACCACGTTTGCAGCAGGTGTACCATTGATTGGTGCCCTTGAATCGGCCGCCGGAGCCTCAGGAAATGCCGTGTTCCGCGACGCCATTCTGTTCATTCGTAAAGAAGTAGCAGGTGGTATGCAAATGAACACCGCCATGCGAGCTACCGGTGTGTTCCCGGATATGGTCACCCAAATGATCGCCATCGGTGAAGAGTCCGGTGCGGTGGACGAAATGCTGAGTAAAATCGCGACCATCTATGAAGCGGAAGTTGACGACATGGTTGACGGCCTGACCAGCTTGCTGGAGCCATTGATCATGGCCGTACTCGGTGTGGTAATCGGCGGTTTGATCATTGCCATGTACCTGCCAATCTTCCAGATGGGTAACGTCGTTTAATCTGCCCGTTGCACCATTACTTTTCGTTGAGGTCAGGCTGACATTCTGGCAGTCTGACCTCAGTTCCCGCTGTATTCTGCAAAGTTTAGTATTACCATGACCGCAATAGTTGATTTAGCACTTCAAAGCAGCGCTTTTTATCTAAGCCTGGTGTTTGTTGTCAGCCTGATGGTGGGCAGTTTCCTGAATGTAGTTATTTACCGCCTGCCTATTATGATGGAGCGCAGTTGGCAACAGGAATACCAGGGGTATTTTGACCCCGACACCGAAGTTGGCGAAAATGAAACCTTCAACCTCATCAAACCCGACAGCACCTGCCCGAAATGCCAGCATAAAATCCGTGCCTGGGAAAACATCCCCGTTATCAGTTACCTGTTTTTAAGGGGCCGCTGTTCGGGCTGTGGTACCGCTATCTCTGTGCGCTACCCTCTGGTTGAGCTTTTTACAGCGCTTGCCTGTACCCTGGCCGCCTGGCACTTTGGCCCTACTGCTCAAGGGGTATGTGCGGTATTTATCACCTACATTCTAATAGCCTGTATTTTTATTGATTTGGATAAAATGTTACTGCCTGATCAGTTGACCCTGCCTTTAATGTGGCTGGGCCTGCTGGTAAGTACCCAGGCGCTATTTGTTGGCACGTCAGATGCCATCTGGGGAGCGGCTGTCGGCTACCTGAGCCTGTGGTCAGTGTACTGGTTATTCAAACTGGTCACCGGCAAAGAGGGGATGGGTTATGGGGATTTCAAGCTGCTGGCGGCTCTGGGTGCATTCACCGGCTGGCAAGGCTTACCCATTATTATTATCCTGTCTTCCTGTGTAGGTGCAGTAATCGGCATAACATTGATGATTGTGCAAAAGAAAGATTCAACTCTGGCCATCCCATTTGGCCCCTATCTGGCCATAGCTGGCTGGCTGACTCTGCTGTACAAAGATAATATTATCACCGGTTACATGACCTGGGTGTTCGGCGCATGATGTCTGCCACAGGCCAGCGCCCTTATGTGGTCGGCCTGACCGGTGGCATCGGCAGCGGAAAAACCGCAGTCAGCGACAAATTTGCCGAATTGGGTATTGATATTATTGACGCCGATATCATTGCCCGGCAGGTTGTTGAACCCGGTACTCCCGCGCTAAAGGCCATAACAGAACACTTTGGTGCGGCCGTCATTGATGCAGACGGGCGGCTGGACCGTGCAGCATTGCGGCAACGGATTTTTTCAGACGAGCAGCGTCGCCAATGGTTGAACAAATTACTCCACCCTGCCATTCGCCTGGCCATGCAAGAAGCCATCCATCAATCCCGCTCCCCCTATTGTATTCTCGCTGTACCGCTTCTGATTGAAAACGGGCTGGACGGCATGGTTAATCGAGTGCTGGTTGTTGATTGCCCCGAACACATTCAGCTTGAACGGGCACTTGCCCGAGATGGCAGCACCGAACAAACCATCCGCGGTATTATGGCGTCACAGGCCAGCCGTGAACAACGCCTGGCCAAAGCCGATGACGTCATCGACAACTCCGGCCCACTGTCTGCAATCGCTCCTCAGGTACTGAAACTGCACCAAGCCTATATTGAATTCTCAGCCCGGCTGTAATAGCCGGCTAATTCTGCCTGACACTTGAAATTTCCCCGCTTTTACGTTGTAGTGCGTATGCCAGCAAATCCTTGGGTATAATTACTCATATACACAGGGATATTCCCGGGGTACCCTCCGGGCAAACAGGAGCAGGCAACCACGCCGCACCACAGAGGGAATACATGACCACTACCGTTTTCGAGTTTCCACTAAAGGAAAAAGTACGCAATTATCTGCGTATCGAACAATTGCTGGTGCAGCTCAAAACCGCCAGTGGCAACTCCCAGAGTGCCATCCACATGTACTTTTTTGAGCAATTGTTTACCTTACTGGATTTGTTTGATCGCATCGATGTACGCAGTGATGTACTCAAAGATCTCGACGGTCACGAAAAAAACCTGCGTTACTGGTCGCGCCACCCGAATATCGACAGCAGTGCGCTGGAAGAGGCTCTGAACTCCATACTCGACCTGCGCAAACGGCTCAAAGACAGCAGAAAATTTGGCTCTCTGCTGAAGGACGACAAGCTTCTCAGCAGTATCCGCCAGCGCTTTGCCATCCCCGGCGGCACCTGCGGGTTTGACTTACCCAACCTGCACTATTGGCTTCATCTGCCGGTAACTGAACGGCAGCCCATTATGAAAGGCTGGCTCGACAACCTTTCTGTGCTGGAAGAAGCCATTGCCACCAGCCTTTCGTTTCTGCGCGAACGCGGGCATTTTCATACCACCACCGCGGTAAATGGCTTTTATCAGGATGTGGCCGAAGACAAAAATGAACTGATTCGGATTCGCTATCAGTCCGACCAGGGGTATTACCCTACTTTGAGTGGCAACAAATACCGTTTCGCCCTGCGTTTTATCTGGTTCGAACCTAAGGACAATCAGATCACAGGCGTAGACAACGATGTGACTTTCGACCTCGCAGCCTGCTAAAATCCTGTTTTCAGCGCAACCATGCGCAAGGTTCAGCCGCAACTTTTTAGTGGGGGTCTCCCATGATTGTAAAATGTCCGATTTGTTCAGCGCCTGTGACCTGGTCACAGCAAAGCCCATTTCGCCCCTTCTGCTCCAAGAAATGCCAGCTCATTGACCTGGGTGAATGGGCCAGTGAAGAACGCAGTATTGCAGACAAAAGCCAGAATCAAACGCCGTCTCAGCTGGATATAGAAGAAATTGAAGCCATGTTGAGCGAACAGCCCGACGATTTTTTTAAGCCGTAAGGAAACACCGAATGATCAACTCAATTGCTCTGGTAGGCGCAACACATGGCAATGAATTAAGCGGCATACAGCTGGTAAAAAACTGGCGACAGAGCGGTTTACCGGAACGCTTTCGCCCTCTGAATGTCAATCTTTTGCTCGCAAACCAGGCGGCCATGCAAGCCAACGTTCGCTTTGTTGAACAGGATCTCAATCGCCAGTTTACCCCAGCCAACCTGACCAGTCCCGCCGACAACCTGGAATCGCATCTTGCCATAGGTCTCAATTCGCAGCTCGGGCCAAAAGGCAACGCACACACTGACCTGGTTATTGACGTGCACAATACCACCAGCAGCATGGGGGCGACCCTTATCATTCTGCAACTGGATGAATTTCACATTCAGCTGGCGCGTTTTGTTAAACAGGCCATGCCGGAAGCCAACATTCTGGTGGAAGACGAAAAGCCTTACGAGGAACATGGCTACCTTTGTACGGTTGGCAAGCGCGGCGTGATGATTGAAGTTGGAGCGCAGCCACAGGGTGTGCTGAGGGAAGACGTGTATCAGCTTACCCTAACCATGGCCGAAGCCATTCTGGATTTCTGCGTTTGCAGGAATCAACAATCGGTACCAGCGCTCCCCGCATGTGAAGCGTTTCGGTTGGGAGAGAATATCCATTTTCCATTGGATGATAATGGCGAACGTACCGCCATGATCCATCACCACCTGCAGGATGCTGATTTTGTACCTCTGATGCCCGGCCAGCCGGTTTTTCGTAGCTTTGATGGCAGCGATATCAATTGGTGGGGGGATACTCCAACGTACCCGCATTTTATCAATGAAGCGGCTTATCACAAGTTGCATGTGGCATTTGCTACCGCCGATTTGATTACGCTTTAGTGCCGCTAATATAGCTATTCGCTTCTGAATCTAGAGACGGTCAATCGAAGAAAGTTAAAAGAGGCCCCTTAAAGCGAGATAAAACGCCGGGGCAGGAAAAGCAAAATCGAGGCGAGACAGGACGTCGAGCCAAAGCCATCCAGGCCAGGATGGCCTGTTGGCTTGGTCGATTTTGTCTACCCCGGCGTTTTATGCTTCGAGCGTTTCAGGGGCTGCGGGGAGTCCAGAGGGCGCCGCACTGCGCCCTTTGGTTGCCTGGCCGGCCAGATACGGATAAAAGCGCCTGCATGCAAAGAAATACCTAAATATCAATTTGATGAAATCAAAAAACCGCCTTTTGGCGGTTTTCTACAAAGCATTCTGCAAATGCTGAATGATAGCCCGGTTGGCTTCCGGAAAGTCCGATTCCAGCAATTCCTTCACCGGGCACCAGCGGCTGCGCTGCCCCTCCCGGCCGTACGGCTCACCGACAAACCCGGTCACAGTGTGAATGTCCAGTCTGACCCGCTTATCACCGTAGTCATGCTGAATAACCATAAAGGGCTGGCTGGCCTCAACGGTGATGCCAATCTCTTCGGCCAATTCCCTTGTCAGAGCCTCTTCGACGGTTTCTCCGGCATCAACCTTACCACCTGGGAATTCCCATTTTCCGCCCTGATGAACCTGCTGCGGCCGTAAACATACAAACACGTTCCCGTCTTTGAGGATCACGCCCACAGCGACATGCACTTCCTTCATGCTCAGGTTAACTTACCGTGGCATTGCTTGTATTTTTTCCCTGAACCACAAGGGCATGGGTCGTTTCGGCCAACTTTTGGCCCTTCACGCACAACTGCCCGTGCACTGCCTGCTGACTCTTCAGGGGCGGCTGACGCATCCTGGTGCTCATAGTTTTTAGGCACCTCGTCGGCCTGACGTCGCTGCTGTTCAACTTTTTCCACATCGGACTCGGCTTTCACCTGCACCCGGCTTAGGATCATTACCACTTCACTCTTCAAGGCTTCAAGCATGGCGGAAAAGAGTTCAAACGATTCCCGCTTGTATTCCTGCTTGGGGTTCTTCTGCGCGTAACCACGCAGGTGGATTCCCTGACGCAAATGATCCATCGCTGCCAGATGCTCTTTCCAGTGGCTGTCGAGGTTTTGCAGCATTACAGCCTTTTCAAACTGGCGCAGGACTTCTGGGCCAACCACATCCTCTTTAGCCTTGTATGCCTGTACAATCTCGCCAAGAATTCGCTCCCGAAGCTTTTCTTCGTAAAGCTTGTCGTCATCATCAAGCCATTTCTGAACCGGTAAATCGACAGCGAAATCGGCCTTAAGGCGCTGTTCAAGCCCTGACACATCCCACATTTCTTCCAATGATTGAGGAGGAATGTATTCGTCAACAACCCCGGAAACCACATCTTCACGAATTACCGTGATGGTTTCGCTGATATCACCTTCATCGAGTAATTCATTACGCTGTTCATAAATTACTTTACGCTGATCGTTAGCAACGTCGTCGTATTCCAGCAACTGCTTGCGTACATCAAAATTGCGCCCTTCTACTTTACGCTGAGCGTTTTCAATGGCACGGGTTACCCACGGATGCTCGATGGCCTCGCCACGCTCCATGCCCAGACGCTTCATCATGCCGGCCATTTTTTCCGATGCAAAAATACGCATCAGGGCATCATCCAAAGACAGATAGAAACGGCTTGAGCCCGGGTCACCCTGACGACCGGAACGACCACGCAACTGGTTATCAATCCGGCGGGACTCATGGCGCTCGGTTCCAATGATGTGCAAACCACCGGCTTTCAGAACGGCATCGTGACGCTCCTTCCATGCCGCCTTGATCTTGGCAACCTGCTCTTCTGTTGGATTCTCCAGCGCTTCCAATTCTGCCTGCCAGTTACCACCCAGCACGATGTCGGTTCCGCGCCCTGCCATGTTAGTAGCAATGGTCACGGCCCCGGGTTTTCCTGCCTGGGCAATGATGTCAGCCTCTTGGGCATGGAACTTGGCATTCAGAACTTTATGGTTGATCTTGTTTTTCTTGAGAACCCGGGACAGCAACTCAGAGTTTTCAATCGAAATGGTCCCCACCAGTGTTGGCTGGCCGCGCTCAACACAGGCCTTGATATCTTCAACAATGGCTTCGTACTTTTCCTCTGCAGTGAGGTAAATCAGGTCGGCCATATCATTACGGACCATCGGACGGTTAGTTGGGATAACCACCGTTTCCAGCCCATAAATATGGTTAAATTCGAACGCTTCGGTATCGGCTGTACCCGTCATCCCGGCAAGCTTGTTATAAAGACGGAAATAGTTCTGGAAGGTAATGGATGCCAGGGTCTGGTTTTCATTCTGGATCCGCACTCCTTCTTTGGCTTCCACAGCCTGGTGCAGGCCTTCCGACCAGCGGCGGCCTTCCATTGTGCGGCCGGTGTGCTCGTCAACAATGACAATGGAACCGTCTTTAACGATGTAGTCAACGTCTTTGTGGTAAAGTTTATGCGCCCGCAGCGCCGCGTTAATGTGGTGCAACAGGGAAATGTTACCGGCGGCGAACAGGGATTCCTCTTTGGGCAGAATGCCTTTTTGCTGCAGGATTTCTTCTACGTGGATCTGGCCGTGTTCGGTCAGATGAATCTGCTTGCCTTTTTCGTCCACGGTGAAATCACCGTCACCAGGCGCATCTTCTTCGTCTTCTTTATCCTGCTGAACCAGCTCAGGTATGATCAGGTTGATTTGTCGATACAGCTCTGAATTGTCTTCAGCAGCACCGGAGATGATTAACGGAGTTCGGGCTTCGTCGATAAGGATGGAGTCCACTTCATCCACAACAGCGAAATTAAGTTCCCGTTGCACCCTGTCTTTAGGGCTGAACGCCATATTGTCGCGCAGATAGTCAAATCCGAATTCGTTGTTGGTACCGTATGTAACATCAGCCTGATACGCGGCACGCTTCTGCTCTGGTGGCATACCGGGCACGTTGCAGCCTACGGTCATACCTAAATATTCGAACAGAGCCCGGCTCCAGTCCGCATCACGGCGGGCAAGGTAATCGTTCACCGTCACCACGTGCACACCTTTACCCGATAGAGCATTCAGGTAGGTAGGCAACGTAGCCGTAAGGGTTTTACCTTCACCGGTGCGCATTTCAGAAATTTTGCCTTCGTGCAGTACCTGACCACCCAACATCTGAACGTCGAAGTGACGCATACCGTACACCCGTTTACTGGCTTCACGCACGGTTGCAAAGGCCTCAATCAGCAGCGCCTCCAGGGATTCACCTTTTTCGATGCGAGTACGAAACTCGGCTGTTTTGCCTTTAAGTTCCTCATCCGACAAAGCCTCGAACTGAGATTCCAGTGCGTTAATGGCATCAACAGATTTTTGTAGTTTTTTTAAGAGTCGGTCATTGCGGCTACCGAATACTTTTCTCAGGATGCTTGCAAACATTTGGTTGAGGTTCCACTGCTTTACGAGACACACCACCAGGCGGGGTCTCTTCGTTATAAAAAATAATGCCAGCCTGCAATTTACTTGCGGGCTGGTATCGTAACCTGTTGCGCTAATTAAACCAGTATTAATTAACTTACCTGGTGTCAGATTGGGCTGCTGCCTGTTTATTTGCGATAAACGAATGGCAGAGGATCGATGTGTTGTCCGTTTCTTATTACTTCATAGTGTACGTGGGCACCGGTTGAACGCCCAGTGCTGCCCATACTGGCAATCTGCTGACCCTTGGTCACCACCTCACCAACACGCACTTCAATGGATTGATTATGACCATATCGGGTGATAAGACCATCACCGTGGTCAATTTCTACCAGCTGGCCATAGCCAAATCGCTCTCCCGCCCAGGTAATAATGCCTGCTGCGGTTGCGACGATTTTTTCTCCGGACTTACCTGCGAAGTCCAGACCATGGTGCATTGCAGGTTCACCGGTAAAGGGATCTGCACGCATTCCGTAATAAGAAGACAACCATCCTGATTCAATAGGACGACCAGTTAATTGACTCTGCTGCTGGATATGGTGCCCGCGTACCAGACTTTCAAGCATGGATAATTGCTGGGACTTGATTTCCAGCGACTGTTGCATGGCATTGATTTGCTGTATCAGTGGGTTATCTGCTGCAGAATCAGACATCGATTCATGAACAAAAGCGTCCAGGTCGGCCGCTTCCATTCCCAATTCTGTGGCAATATGATTGCCCTGTTCGTCGAGTTGAAGCAGCTTGGCTTCCAGTTCCGCCAGCCGGGCAACCATCTGACTCAACTGGGCCTGTGTATGGCTTCTGAGTTCGGTGATCCGGGCCTGGTCTTCCGACACTTTTTCCTGCGCCAGTTTTACCCTCGCAAGGTCTTCAGATACGGACTCGGTCGAACGGCTGGAGACCAACATGAACAGCGAAGACAATACCGTAACGCTCACCAGTGTTCGCACACTGATGCTCTGCCGGTATTTTCGCTGTTTACCCGCCAGGGTAATGGTCAGTCTCATAATTCAACTCGAAGAAAAAACGTTGCTCAGTTTACCCTCGATTCCACTGTGGAACAAACCACAAACGATACCAGGGTTTTCATTTGAACAACTATTGTACACACCGGCAAAGTTTGCCGGCAATGGGAAATTCAATGCAACTAAGGAATTATGAGCGTACTTTGCGTTTATAAGGCTTTTAATATGCTTAATGAAAACAAAAAAGCCGCTGATGAGGCGGCTTTTGAGGTACGGTAAGGACTGGGCCTTCAGCTGGGCTCACGCCAGCGCCGGAGAAGCGTACTGAATCGGCGCTTCGTCCTGGGACTCGTAAGTCACGTATTCCCAGCAATCAGCTTGTTCCAACACCGCATTGAGCAGCTTGTTGTTCAGACCATGACCGGTTTTGTAAGCACGCAACTCACCGATAATGCTGTGGCCGCCCAAATACAGGTCGCCTACCGCATCGAGAATTTTATGCTTGAGAAACTCATCTTCATAACGCAGCCCTTCCGGATTCAGAATACGAAACTCGTCAAGCGCAACGGCATTTTCCATACTGCCGCCTAATGCCAGGTTGTTGGCATTCATGTATTCCAAATCGCGCATAAAACCGAAAGTACGGGCGCGGCTAACTTCGTTTACAAACGAACAGCTGTCAAAGTCCATCACCATATGCTGACGGGTCTGGCTGATCACAGGATGGTCAAAATCAATTTTGAAATCGACCCGGAAACCATCGTGAGGTACCAACTCTGCCCACTTGTCGCCGTCTTCAACCCGAACAGGCTTCTTGATTCGAATGAAGCGCTTGGGCGCATTCAGTTCTTCAATACCTGCCGATTGCAGAAGAAAGACAAACGGGCTGGCGCTACCATCCATGATTGGCAATTCATTGCTGTCCACTTCAACGATGATGTTATCGATACCCAGCCCCGCCAAAGCAGATGCCAAATGCTCAACCGTGTGAATGCTCACACCTTCTTCGTTGTTCAAACACGTACACAGCATGGTATTGCCCACTGCATTTGCACGCGCAGGAATGTCCACAAAAGGTTCAAGGTCAATACGCCGAAACACAATTCCTGTGTTCGCAGGCGCAGGCCGGAGAGTCATGGTGACCTTTTCACCTTTGTGCAGCCCAATGCCTGTTTCCTGCACCGGGCGCTTAATGGTACGTTGTCTAATCATGGTTCGAAGCTTCCACCTATTGCTAAAAGCGGCCGCGGATTATAGTGAGTATACGCTCACTTGTCAAAAAAGTGTCATATTCATGACCTGTTTCACCGCAGCTTATTGGGCTTTTGACCTTCAGTTGGAGTCAAAATTCCGATAATTCGCCGTTAGTCAGCCTGCTTGCGCAGGAACGCTGGAATATCGAGATATTCCAAATCAGTGCCTGGCTGTGCGTCATCGTCGACTTTCAGAGCCTGATTACCGTCGGTAGAACCAACGCTGCGGCTTTCCGACACTGAATGACTGCTGCCGAATTCACGGGCAGAGGCCGACAATCGGGCGCCTTCGGTACTGACCAGAGAGATGTCCGGTTTACGCTCCGCACCAATACCGGTAGCAACCACGGTGACCCTCAACTCATCGGTCATTTCCATATCGATAACCGTACCCACCACCACGGTGGCATTCTCGGACGCAAACGCTTTAATGGCGTTACCCACGGTCTCAAACTCGTCGATGGCGAAATCGGGGCCAGCAGTAATGTTAACCAGGATGCCACGCGCGCCGGACAGATCGATGTCTTCCAACAACGGGCTGGCAATTGCCGCTTCTGCTGCCTCTTCCGCACGATCCGCACCAGACGCCGAACCGGAGCCCATCATGGCTTTGCCCATTTCAGACATTACCGTACGCACGTCAGCAAAGTCGACGTTGATAAGGCCCGGGCGGGTAATAAGCTCGGCAATGCCCTGAACGGCACCACGCAATACATCGTTTGCAGCGCTGAAAGCTTTCAGTAATGGAGTACCTGGGCCCATTACCTTAAGCAACTTTTCGTTCGGGATGGTGATCAGAGAATCGACGTGCTTCGACAATTCTTCAATACCCTGCTCAGCAAACGCAGTACGCTTTTTGCCTTCAAACGGGAAAGGTTTGGTGACCACAGCAACGGTAAGAATACCCATCTCACGGGCAATCTTGGCCACTTCAGGCGCGGCACCGGTTCCGGTACCACCACCCATACCGGCTGTGATGAACACCATATCGGCACCGTCCAGCGACTGGCGAATGGTTTCGCGATCTTCCTGGGCTGCCTCACGACCAATATTCGGATCGGCGCCTGCACCCAGACCTTTGGTTACGGTAGAACCAATTTGCAAAGTGACATCGGCACTTGAACTGCGTAATACCTGTGCGTCAGTGTTGACTGCGATGAATTCAACGCCTTCAATGCTTTGAGACACCATGTGCTCAACCGCATTGCCGCCGCCACCTCCAACGCCTATGACTTTAATTACGGCTTCTTCGCCGTGACTATCCATTAACTCAAACATACTTACTCTCCGGATTTGTACGTCTTTCAACACTAAGCCAGGTCACAAACAACCGATTTACTGAATCCATGTTAATCGTCATGCCTAAGCTGTAGCGCCCCCAAAAATTAAAATTCACCTTTAAACCAGCTTTGCACCCGGTGAAACAAACTCTCACCGTGCCTCTGCTTGCTGGATTTCTTATTCTCTGCTTGCATTTTGCCGTACTGGAGCAAGCCCACTACGGTAGCAAAACTGGCATCGTCAGTATATTCCGACAAGCCGCGCACATTGATGGGTTTCCCCACCCTTACAGGCATCTGGAAAATCTCCTCGGCAAACTCAACCGCCCCTTCCATCTTGGCGGTACCGCCGGTAAGCACCAGACCTGCTGCAATCTGTTCTTCCAAACCACTGGCCCGAATCTCATCATGAACCAGTTCAAACAATTCCTGATACCGGGGCTCGATCACCTCGGCCAGGGTATGACGGGACATCACCCGCGCAGGCCGTCCACCTACACTGGGCACTTCAATGCTTTCTTCCATGCTGACCATGTCTTTCAGCGCACAGGCGTAGTTCACCTTGATTTCTTCCGCGTTACTGATTGGCGTACGGAAAATTTTCGCGATGTCACTGGTGATCTGGTTGCCCGCCACCGGGATAACTGCGGTGTGACGAATGGCGCCATCGGTGTACACCACAATATCAATGGTGCCGCCACCAATATCCACCACACAAACGCCCAGTTCACGCTCATCATCGGTGAGTACCGCATAGCTGGAAGCCAGTGCCGAAAAAATCAGCTGATCAGCATTAAGTTCACAGCGCTCCACACACTTGACCAGGTTCTTGGCCATGTCATCGGCACAGGTAATAATGTGCGCATCCGCTTCCATTCGCACCCCTGACATGCCAATCGGATTTTTAATCCCCTCCTGCACATCAATGGTAAATTCCTGCGGCAACACATGCAGTAACCTGCGCTCTGCGGCAATTGGAACCGAACGCGCAGCATGGATCACGTTATCCACATCTTCCTGCGTCACTTCCTGATTGTTGATCGGCACCATGCCGTTTTCGTTCTGGCATTTGACGTGGCGGCCAGAAATGGACATCAGTACCGATGAAACCCGGCAATCTGCCATCAACTCCATTTCATTAACTGCCCGTTGTACCGACTTCACCACCAGGTTGAGATCATTTACCCCGCCTTTGTCCATCCCTTTGGATGCGTGAGTGCCAACACCAACGATGCTGATCTGATCGTTATCGAGTAACTCGCCAACTACGGCTTTTACCTGACTGGTGCCAATATCCAGGCCTACAATCAGATTTCGTTCAGCGGGTTTAGACATCTTTCCTTTTCTCTCTCAACTAACTCTGTTCATCGTCGTCAGTATTCCAGCCAACGGCCAGCCCTGTGTCGTAGCGCAAATCAACGTATCGTACCGGCTTTGACTGCTGTGCCAGGAGCGGATACATATCAATAAAACGTTGCAGACGGTCTATGAATTCCTGCCTGCCCAAATTCAGTTCGATGCCGTTTTTTAACTGCAGCTGCCAGGCAAACCGCTCACTCAAAGACAACTCTGCAATCGGCATATCCGTGGTTGCCAGCAATGTCTGCATGGCGTTGTAACCTTCCAGCGCTGTCTTCTCACTGCCACCGGGGCCATACAGACGCGGCAAATCCAAATCGTCCGCTTTGGCGCTGAAGGTTTCCCCGTAAGGGTTCAACAACAAATCTTCGTTCCACTTCGCTACTGGTGTCTGTTCCACCAAATAAATCTTCAGACGGTTCGGCCACTGCTTTCTCACCGAAGCACGATAAATCCAAGGTTGTGCCTCAACCAAGCGATACACTTCGTTTACGTCCAGGGCAAAAAAACTGCCAGGTTGTGAACGTCGGATCAGGCGTTCCAGACGGGTGATATCCACATGCTGGAACTCGCCGGAAAAATCCACTACCTGCACAGGCATGCGCTGTTCATCCTGCATCCAGGCATAGGTTTTGACGCCGCCAACAATCAGACCGGCCAACACCAGCAGCAGAAAAACCACCCCGGACCACAACTGGTAACGGGTGTACTGCGCGCCTGACGAATCCGTGCTCACCATCAGGCTCCTTCAGACACTCCGGCCGAGTCGAAACTGGTCGACAGAATGGCCAAGGTCAACTGATCAAAACTCATGCCTGCAGTTGCGGCCGCTTTAGGCACCAGGCTTTTTTCAGTCATGCCAGGTACCGTATTGGCTTCCAGCAAATAAAAATTACCATCGGCATCCTGCATCACATCAACCCGTCCCCAGCCACTGCCAGAGAGCGCGTTAAACGCAGTTACAGACAATTCGGCCAGTTCGGTTTCCTGTTGCTCAGACAAACCACTGGGACAAAAATACTCAGTGGTGTTGTCCTGATACTTTGCTGCGTAATCGTAAAAAGTATGGGGGGTAGACATGCGGATCGACGGCAATGCCTTGCCCTGCAGTACAGCGACTGTCAGTTCCGGCCCGTTGATATACTGCTCCAGCAGGACCTGATTATCATAATTAAAGGCGTCCTGAATGGCAGTTTCGAGTTGTTTAGCGCTTGTCACTTTGGCCATTCCGATACTCGAACCTTCACGAGCCGGTTTGACCATGACCTCATTCCCCAATTGACGCATTATAGCGCTGCATGATCCAGCTTCAAAGCCACTTTTATCAGCAATTTGATATTTTGCCGTAGGCAAATTAAGGCTTTGCCACACTTGTTTGGTATGGATTTTATCCATCGCCAGTGCTGACCCCAGCACACCACTTCCTGTGTAAGGGATTTTGAGCTGCTGCAAGGCTCCCTGCATGGAACCATCCTCACCGCCGCGGCCATGCAACATGATGAAAACACGGTCAACTTTCTCCGCCAGTAGCTCCGTCAATGGTCGCTCGGCCGGATCAAATTTGAACGCATCTACGCCCTGCCTCAGCAAGGCATTGAGTACCGCTGTACCGGAGTTCAGTGAAACCTCCCGCTCGGCAGATTCTCCTCCAAACATGACGGCCACCCGGCCAAAATTCTGCACGTTGTTTTCAGTGCTCATTAACGGTTCTCACCTTTCAAAACCTGTGGCGACAACTGTGCCGCCGCCAGCGTTCGAGCAATCTGCCCGATGTTTCCGGCCCCCTGGGTCATGATCACATCTCCGCAAGCCATCACACCGGAAAGGATTTCGCCCAGCTCTCCGTGTTCCCCAACATAAATGGGCTCAACCTGCCCGCGCAGACGAATTGACCGACACAGGGCCTTACTGTCCGCCCCTTCAATCGGTTGTTCACTGGCCGCATACACATCCAGCAGCAACAGCACGTCCACCTGAGACAACACTTCAACAAAATCTTCATACAGGTCGCGGGTGCGGGAATAGCGATGTGGCTGGTAAATCATCACCAGCCGCTGCCCCGGCCAGTTGGCCCGCGCCGCTTCAATGGTGGCTTTCACTTCAGTGGGATGATGGCCGTAATCATCCACCAGACACACCTTACCCAGGCTGGTATCAAACTCACCGAGTAGCTCGAAGCGGCGCCCGATGCCGCCAAAGCCGGCCAAGGCGCGCACAATCGCTTCATCCTCAATACCTTCGTCTGTTGCCACTGCAATCGCCGCCAACGCATTAAGCACATTATGCATACCCGACAAATTCAGCGTAACCGACAGCCTTGGGTGGTCAGGGCGAAGTACGTCAAAACGTGACTGACCAAAAGAAAATTCCACGTTCAGTGCACGAAAATCGTTGTGATCCTGCAACCCGTATGTTGTCAGGCTGCGCCCGATACGGTCGCTGATACTGCGAATATTGTCATCATCACCACAGACGATAGCCTGGCCGTAAAACGGCAGGTTATGCAAAAACTCTACATAGGTGTCTTTCATCTTGCCGAAGTCACCGTCATAGGTAGCCATATGGTCCGGCTCGATGTTGGTTACCACCGACACCATGGGTTGCAGGTGCAAAAATGAGGCATCACTTTCGTCGGCTTCGGCAATCAGGTAACGGCTGCTGCCCAGGCGGGCATTGGTACCTGCACTGTTCAAAAGGCCACCAATCACAAACGTGGGGTCCAGCTGAGCCTCGCCAAAAATGGTGGCGATCAGGCTGGTAGTAGTGGTTTTACCGTGGGTTCCTGCAATCGCAATACCATGGCGGAACCGCATCAGTTCCGCCAGCATCTCCGCCCGGCGAATGATGGGTATGCGGTGCTCCCGGGCATACTGGATTTCCGGGTTGGCTTCATTAATCGCACTGGACACCACTACCACATCTGCACCGCGCACATTGGCGGCGGCATGCCCAATGGTGATTTGAGCCCCCAGTTGGGTCAGCCTTTGCGTCATGGCGCCGGCCTGAATGTCGGAGCCATGAATGTCATAGCCCTCATTGAGCAGCACTTCAGCAATGCCGCCCATTCCGGCACCACCGATGCCGATAAAAAATATTTGTCTGACCTTCCGCATTTGCGGGCTTTGAAATGGCGTTTCTAAAACCATCAGGCCGCCTCTCCTACCAATGCTTCGCACTGGGTTACTACTTGTATGGTTGCATCCAATCTGGCCTGTTCCCGTGCGTGCTGCCCCATTATCAGGCACTGCTCGGGCGAATCCAGCCAGTCGTTTATTACTTTACCCAGCCGTTTTTGCAACTCAGGCTGGGGTATCAAAATAGCTGCTTTGTGCTTCACCAGCGACAAAGCGTTTTTGGTTTGATGATCGTCCACGGCGTGGGGCAGAGGAACAAAAATCGCGGCTCTGCCAGATGCGGCAACTTCGGCAACGGTAAGCGCACCGGCACGGCAAACAACAAAGTCGGCCCATTCGTAAGCACCGGCCATATCATCAATAAATTCCGTCACCCGCACGTCGCACACACCGCCCTGATAACGCGCTTCAACCTGCTGCTGATTACCTTTTCCGGTCTGATGCCACACACTCAAACCACTCATACCTCTGCATACCTGCGGTACGATTTCATTCAGTGGTGCTGACCCCAGACTTCCGCCTACTACCAGCATATTCATTGGCAGAGCTATGCTGGTATGCGCCGGCATTGCCAAAAATTCCGCCCGAACCGGATTTCCCACCACCACACAATTTGCTGCCCTGGCTGAAAATTGGGATTGGGCATCGTCGAAACCCAGCAGTATACGCCGTGCTATCCGGCCCAACAGTCGGTTGGTCATACCCGCAGCAGCGTTCTGCTCGTGAATAACAACCGGTACACCCGCCAGCCAGGCAGCCAGGCCCCCCGGACCACTGGCATACCCACCTAAACCAATCACCAGATCCGGCTTCAGTTCGCGGATAAGTTTTTTGGCCGCCATCAGAGCCTTGACCAACGCCGTTAAACCCGCCAGGCGGGCACTGAGACCTTTGCCCCGCAAACCTTTCACCGGGATAAAGTGAATAGGGAATCCGTTAGCTGGAACCACCTGAGCCTCCATGCGCTCAGCCGTGCCCAGCCACTGAATATCCCACCCTTTTGCCCGCAGGGCTTTTGCCACCGCCAACCCGGGAAACACGTGCCCGCCGGTTCCTCCGGCCATTACCAGGCAGCGCTTAGTCATCTTCCGCCCCTCCGGCTACGTCATCCAGCATGCCTTTGACCTTCTTTTTGGCCGATTCGGTTGCACCGCTGTGAGTGGAGGGTTTGTGGGACAGGCGGGGTTTTCTCCCGCGGTCTATGGCCTGGACACCGTCCATGCGCAATTCAAAATCAATTCTCAATAATATGGCAACCGCACAGGCCATAATGATCAGACTTGAACCACCGTAACTGACCAAAGGCAGGGTTAACCCTTTTGTTGGCAGGATACCCGCACTGGCACCAATATTGACCGCAGTCTGAAAACTGAACCAAATACCTATACTGTAGGCCATGTAGCCGTCGAAGGGGCGTTCAGCCTGCAGTGCCCGGTTACCCAGTTGCAATGCCCGCACCACCATCCACAGAATCAACATCAATACCGTCATGACACCAACAAAACCCAGTTCTTCGGCTAAAATTGCCATAACGAAATCGGTATGTGCCTCAGGTAAAAACTCCAGCTTCTGCAAACTGTTACCTAACCCCTGACCGAACCAGTTTCCTCGCCCGTAGGCCATCAGTGATTGAGTCAACTGGTATCCACTGCCGAACGGATCGGCCCAGGGGTCGAGAAATGATATCACCCTTTGCATCCGGTATTCTTCGAACACTATTAGCCCAACAACCAGTACCAGACCGCCAAACACCAATGCGAAGAACTGCCACAATTTGGCCCCAGCCAGAAACAATAATCCTATGGTGGTAGCAAACATTACCACCACGGTACCAAGGTCAGGTTGCAGCAGCAGTAAGCCAGCCAAGATCAGAAACACCGCCAGCGGCTTTATAAACCCTTTAATGTTCTCGGTGACTTCCTCGTAACGGCGCACCAGATAGCCAGCCAGATAGGCAAAGAAAAACAGCTTGGCGGGCTCGGCTGCCTGAATGGTAATCGGGCCTAGCACCAGCCAGCGGGTACTGCCGTTCACATTGCGGCCTATGAGCAACACGGCTATCAGCATACCCAAACCCACTAGCAGCAGGTAGGGGTTACTCATGCGCCAAAACGACATCGGCAACTGCATCACAACCAGTGCGGTTGCAGTTGCCGCTGTCAGGTAAATTCCATGACGAATGGCAAAATGGAACGGATTATCAAACAGCCGGTCTGCAACCGGCATGGAGGCGGAAGTGACGATAATCAGCCCGATAGACATCAGCGCCAAAGACACCAGAATCAGGCCCGAATCGTATGCCGAACGCTGGCGCACCTCACCGTGGCGCTCACTGAACAACTGGGTAAGTTTACCGGCTGCACTTATCACTGGCGGGTTACCTCGTGAATGCATTGGGCAAAAACCTCACCCCTATGGGCATAATTATCGAACATGTCCAGGCTCGCGCAGGCTGGTGACAACAGCACCGTATCGCCTGCTTCGGCCTGCTTCCAGGCCTGTTTAACCGCGTCAAGCATAGAATCGACATAAACAGCGTTCTTCGCTAACGCGCAAATTTTCCTGCCGTCCCGGCCAAGCCCAATCACGTTGTCGACGTAGGCATCCAGGGCTGGCTGCAATGCGCTCAAATCCGCCCCTTTACCATCACCGCCAGCAATCAGAATCAGCTTGCCCTGCCTGCCTGGCCCAATTCCCTTGAGCGCCGCTTCTGTGGCGCCCACATTGGTGGCCTTGGAATCATCAATCCAACGCACCCCCTGGGTCAGAGCAACCTCAACACACCGATGCGCAGCCGACCTGAACGAGTATACCGCCGCTGCGGCTTTAGAGGGCTCAACCCCCATCGTCATTGCCAGTGCCAGTGCGGCCTGAACATTGAGGGCATTGTGACTGCCTAATAACTGGGTTTTGTCCATATCGATTACCGGTTCACCCTGCCAGGTGATCCAGCGGCCGTCCATGCCAAAATCGCTACTGGTGGTGTCAAGACCAAACGTTACCTTCGGGACGTTAACGCCTTCAGGCCAAGTGTCCGGCTGCGCCCGCCATACCACTGCACGCTCGCAATGTTCAAAAATCCGCTGTTTCGCAGCGCGGTAGGCCTGCATGGAACCGTGGCGATCCAAATGATCATCGGACAAATTCAGGATGGTCGCTGCTTTCAGCTCAAGTGATGAAGTCGATTCAAGCTGAAAACTGGACAACTCCAGTACGATAGCATCCCAGCTCTCTTCCAGCGTATCCAGTACAGGAGTGCCGACATTGCCCGCCGCACAGGCGTTGAAACCCGACTGCTGTAAAATGTGAGCCACCAGCATGGTTACGGTGGTTTTACCATTGGATCCGGTAATGCCCAGTGCGGGAGTGGTGTTCATGCGGGCAAACAGTTCGACGTCGCCTATCACTTCAACCCCTGCCTTCCTGGCTTGAAGGATGGCGGGTAAGTCCGTTGCAATACCCGGGCTCAAAACGAGCAAATCCACACCTTGCCAGAACGCTGCTTCCGGCTCGCCAAGGCACACCGGCACTTGCACAGTTTCAGGCACCATCAGATCAGCACGGGTATCCCATGCACTGACACAACGGGCATGCTGACACAAAAACCGCACGCAGGCCTGGCCGGTAAGGCCAAGCCCTGCAACAACTACGGTTTTACTCTCTAGTGTCTGTGTCATAGTTACCGCAGCTTCAGTGTCGCCAGTCCAACCAGCACCAGGATCAGTGAGATGATCCAAAACCGCACAATCACACGTGGTTCCGGCCAGCCTTTAAGTTCAAAATGGTGGTGAATCGGTGCCATACGGAAAATACGTTTGCCACGCAGCTTGTATGAGCCGACCTGCAGAATGACCGAAAGAGTTTCAATCACGAACACGCCGCCCATGATGATAAGCACGATTTCCTGCCGTACCAGTACCGCCAGAATGCCCAGCGTGCCTCCCAGCGCCAGCGAGCCCACATCGCCCATAAAAACCTGTGCAGGATAGGTGTTAAACCACAGAAACCCGAGGCCAGCACCGACAATGGCGGTACACACAATGACCAGTTCACTGGTTAAGGGAATATGGGGGATATTCAGGTAACTGGAAAAATTCACATGGCCGGTAACGTACGCAAATATTGCCAGAGCCCCTGCTACCAGAATGGTTGGTACGATGGCGAGGCCATCCAGACCGTCGGTCAGATTCACTGCATTGCTGGTCCCCACTACCGCAAAATACACAATCGCAATGTAAAACACTCCAAGCTGTGGCAACACATCTTTGAAGAAGGGCACCAGTAATGAGGTTTCGGCGGCAATGGACGCACTGGAATACAGGTAAAATGCCACGCCCAGCGCGATCACCGACTGCCAGAAATATTTCCATCTGGCTATCAGGCCTTTGGAGTCTTTGCGGATAACCTTGCGATAGTCATCCACGAAGCCTATCACTCCGTAACCGATCACGACCGACAGGGTTACCAGTACATAGCGGTTTTCCAAATCAGCCCACAACAGAACGCTGGTGACGATGGCTGCGAGTATCAGCAAGCCTCCCATGGTCGGTGTCCCGGCCTTGGAAAGATGGCTTTGCGGGCCGTCATCGCGAACCGTCTGACCGATTTGCATACGCTGCAAACCCAGGATCATTTTCGGCCCGATAACAATGGCTATCAGCAACGCGGTGAGGGTACTGAGAATGGCCCGCATTGTCAGATAGGAAAATACGTTAAACCCGGTCTCAAACTGAGTCAGCCAGTCGGCCAGCCATATCAACATGCTATGCGCTCCCGACGGCTATCAAGCTTTCCCAGCGGTGACGCCTCGATCGCGGCAACCACTCGTTCCATCTTCGAACTTCGGGAACCCTTCACCAAAATGGAAATGTCCCGCTGCTCGCTCATCAAGGTTGTTTCCAACTGAGCTACCAAATCTTCAACGCTGCTGAAATGCTGGCCCTGGTCTGAAAATACCGCACTGGCACTCTGGCTGAGTACGCCAAGAGTGAACAGCGCGTCTATGCCTTTTTCCAACGCATATTGGCCAACCTGTTCATGGTAGTAACGGGATTTTTCCCCCAGTTCAGCCATGTCCCCCAGTACCAGCACCCGCTTGCCGGAAAACCCGGCCAGGGTATCGATTGCTGCATTCACCGACGCCACATTGGCGTTGTAGGTGTCGTCGAGCAAACGCACCTGATCGGTCAGGCGCTTTACATTTAACCGGCCTTTTACCTGGGTCATGGAGAGCAGTCCGTCCCGCACATCTTCCAGCGTGGCTCCAACCTGTAACGCCAGTGCTGCGGCTACCAGTGCATTACCCACATTGTGGCTGCCAGGAATAACCAGCTGAATCCCGATCTGGCCCTGCGGACACACCAGCTG
This sequence comes from Alteromonas aestuariivivens, assembly GCF_003367475.1. GTDB lineage: Bacteria > Pseudomonadota > Gammaproteobacteria > Enterobacterales > Alteromonadaceae > Alteromonas > Alteromonas aestuariivivens. Next base: position 228,384 of record NZ_QRHA01000001.1, on the reverse strand, counting down.
AAACTCGGCACAGCCATCAAGGCCAATGCAGATGTCTTCAGCATAAAAATCTGCCGGTTGCTCCTGCTTAGGAGCGAAAGTCAGCACGTTGGTATGGCGTAACTTACCCAGCCAGAAATTGGTAAACTGGGAGTCGGCATTGACGATGGCGACGCCATTTTTGTCCAACCCCTTGAATATTTCACTCTTTGCCCGTGCCACACCCAACAGGCTTCCAAACCCTTCGAGGTGCGAAGCTGCAGCGTTCACAATGGTCGCTACGTCGGGTTTAACCAAATCTACCGTATAGGCAATTTCACCCAGATGATTGGCACCCAGTTCCATCACCGCAAAATCGTGTTGTGGCTCCAGACGCAACAGAGTGAGGGGCACTCCAATTTCATTATTGAAATTGCCGGCCGTGGCCAAAACCGTGCCGCGTCGTGCCAGAATCGCTGCGGTCATTTCCTTGACCGTGGTTTTACCGCTGCTGCCGGTAATGGCAATCGTTTTGGGCGCGACCTGTCGTTTCACCGCGGCCCCCAGCAAGCCCAGCGCAATTCGAGTGTCCTCCACCCGAATCACCGGCACCGCAGAATTTACAGGTTCACTGGCGATAACCGCAGCGGCACCGGCCTTTTCGGCGGCTTCTGCAAAGTGGTGTCCATTGAAGTTATCCCCAATCAGAGCGAGATATACATCACCCGGCTTAATGGTCCGTGTATCGGTGCTGACTCCCTCAATGGTTAAGTCTTCACCCTGAAGCTGACCGCCAACTTGTTCAGCGATCCAGGACAGCGTTGTAGTTATCATATGCTGTACTCCTGTTGTAACCGCGCTACCAAAGCGCGCTCGTTGTAATCTGTCTTGGTGTTACCAATAATCTGGTAGTCTTCATGGCCCTTGCCGGCAACCACAATCAGATCGTGGCCGGCGGCCTTGTCCAGGCAGTAGCGTATGGCCGATTCCCGATCCGGCTCACAAAAGGCCAACTGCGGCTCTTTCATCCCAGCGAGGATATCGGCCGCAATGGCATCCGGGGCCTCAGAGCGGCTGTTGTCCGTGGTAACAATGACATGATCTGCCCCCAACTCTGCGGCTTTGCCCATAAGAGGCCGCTTGCCTTTGTCTCTGTCTCCGCCACAGCCAAACACACACCAAACTTCCGCACCAGTATGCAGACGAGCGGCATGCAGCGCCTTTTCGAGCGCATCCGGTGTGTGCGCATAATCCACCACAATATTGGCGTTACTAGTAAACTCAAAAACTTCCATGCGCCCTGGCACCGGCTGAATGGCGGGTAATACCCGAACCAGATCATCAAACCGTTCTCCTTGCGCAAGTAAGGCTGCAACCGCCAGCAACACATTGCTGACATTAAATGCCCCCAATAATGGTATTTTCACCACAGAAGCTCCCCATGAAGATTGCAGATAAAATTCACATCCGCCTTCATGGTAGGCCACCTTTGTGGCCAAACAATGGCGACATTCAGGCAAAGTTGCGGGGGCTCCCTGACACGATACCCAAACCTTGTTCATCGTTTCAGGTGCTTCGGCCAGCCAGTTCTGGCTCTCCAGGTCATCACCGTTGACCACCACCGTGCGCAATCCGGGCTGTCTGAGCAAACCCCGTTTTGCCTTGGCATATTCTTCCATGGTTTGGTGGTAGTCGAGATGATCCCTGGACAGGTTAGTGAATACCGCAATGTCCGTGTTGACCTGATGTAACCTGCCCTGCACCAGAGCATGAGATGACGCTTCAAACGCTACCTGCTGAACCTGTTGTTGCACAAATTCTGCCAACAGGCACTGAAAGTTAATTGCATCGGGTGTGGTGTTGGCCGCCGGGGACTGCACCCACTCTGTTTGAGGCCCTTCATACACGCCGCTGCCCAGCGTGCCAATCGCCGCACTGCGAGTACCCAACAGAGCTTTCAACTGAGTCACCAGTTGCACCACCGAAGTCTTGCCGTTGGTTCCGGTAACCGCAATGGTCGACATTTTATTGGCCGGATAATCATAAAAAGCCGCAGCGAGCGACGACAGTACGTATTGCAGTTCGTAGAACGCGATTATGACGGTATTCCCCCGCATTTCGAGGGCTCCATGCTGGGATCTGTCGTCAGTTTGCGCCACTACTACCCGTGCCCCAAGGCTGATTGCCTGGGGAATAAACTCACGGCCGTCACGCTCATGCCCTTTTACAGCGAGAAAGGCCACTCGTGTATTTACCTCACGGCTGTCGAGCGTCAGCCCTTCAATCCGAATGTCGGGAACGTCCAGCCCAAATTTTGCCAGCCAGGCGCGGGTACTTTGAATAAATGCGCTAACTACCATTTTGCGCTCCTTTCATCCACAAGGTGGACGTTACCTGTCGGTCATCCGGGGCAATATTAAGCAGTTGCAGGGCACCGCCCATGATTTTTGAAAACGTAGGCGCTGCAGTGTCACCAGCGTGATAAAGATCGCCACCGGGTTCATTTATCAATACCACGGTTACCAGCCTGGGATCAGAAATCGGCGCAATTCCGGCAAAGATATTTACGTACTCTTCGCCGTAACCACCGGCAATGGCTTTCCGGCTGGTCCCGGTTTTGCCAGCAACCCGATACCCCGGCACCTGTGCTTTTTTCGCGGTACCGTCTTCCTGGGTCACACTTTCCATCATGGTCATCACAGCGTTGGCATTTTTTGCACTGACCACCTGTTCCTGCTGCGGCTGCCAACCTGAGGATTGAGGTTGCTGCACAATTTTAAGGGGGCGCCGCACCCCGCCATTAGCAATGGTAGCGTACATTCTGGCCAGCTGAGCGGTGGTAACGGAAATACCATAACCGAATGACAGGGTAGCCAGTTCAAAGTCAGACCAGCGGCTGCGCTCATGAAAGATACCGCTGCTTTCACCGGGAATGTTCGAGCCCGTATCCGTCATCAACCCCATATTGTAGTAGGTATCGAGCAGAAAATTTTTGGGTACGCCCAGTGCCAGTTTCGACGTTCCCATATTACTGGAGTGCTGAATGATTTCTTCCAGCGTCAGCGGGCCGTAGTTGCGTTCATCCTTAACCAGACTGCCACCCAGTCGCATTCTGCCCGGCGACGTATCAATAACGTCTCCCACCTTAACATTGCCAAATTCCAGCGCTGCCAGTACGGCCAGAGGTTTGAGTGATGACCCCGGCTCAAACGCATCGGTAAATACACGGTTACGCATACGATGAGGTGACACATCATCCCTGTCATTGGGGTTAAACGAGGGAGCATTAACCATCGCCAGAATGTCACCAGATTTAACATCCACTACCAGCGCAGAGGCTGAGGTTGCTTTGTAGTACAGCATGGCTTCCTTGATTTCCCGGTAAGCCAGTGCCTGAATACGCTGATCGATGGTCAGTTGCAGGTTACCTGCCGCCTCACCGTCCTTGGTCTCAAGAATTTCAACCTGACGCCCCTTGGCATCCCTGCGGATTACGCGGGAGCCCGGTGTGCCCGTCAGCCAGTCGTTATAAAGGCGTTCCATACCCTCAATGCCATTATCGTCGACGTCGGTGATCCCAATAACTTGCGCCGCCACCTCTCCGGTAGGGTAATAACGCCGGCTTTCATTGCGCAGGTAAATACCAGGAATATCGAGCTGCTCAACGTATTCTGCCATTGCCGGGGATACCTGCCTTTGCAGGTACACAAAACGTCGTTTGGGGTTGGTTACCATGGAACGCAGCTTGTCTGCGTCCTGTCCAAGCACTTCGGCCAGCGCCTGCCAGCGGCGGGTAAGCGACAGGCCATCTTTCTGATGAATAATTTTTGGGTCAGCGTAAATCGCTCTGACTGGCACACTGACGGCCAGTTCCACACCATTACGGTCGGTAATCAGGCCGCGATAGCTGGGCATGTTGCGGGTTCGCAACGTGCGGCTGTCACCCTGCTCAATCAGATTGTCGGGCGCAATCACCTGAATGTACGCCGCCCGGACCGCCAGCACTACAAACACCATTACCACCACAACCAGCACAACCACAAACCGCCAATGCACCAGGCTGGGCTTAACGTTCTGCTTCGCACCACGCTTTGATTTGTTGTAATTGGGCTTCATCGTCAGGGTTGTCATTTGAGCTTCACCACCACTTCTTCTTCGGCGGTGGGCCTGTGCATGTCGAGTTGCTTTTCAACCAGGGCTTCAATTCGGTTGTGTTCCGTCAAGGCCCGCTGCTCCAGCACCAGATTGCGCCATTCCACATCCAGGTCGTCTTTCTCCTGCATGAGTTCTTCCAGCGCAATCAGTTGCTGACGATTGTGGTGACTGCTGAGGATCACCGCCATCGCACTACCTATAACCATTAAATACAACAAAACCCGCATCTTGTAGCGGGTCAAATCTGCAAGCAAAATATGCAGTAAACTGAAGTGGGTTGTCTGTGGCGGCGACGTTTTTCGATTGGTCATAACTTCTCCGCCACCCTTAACACCGAACTTCGGGCCCGCACATTGTGCTCGACCTCCTCCCTGCTCGGTTTTATGGCTTTGCCAATCAGCCTGAGTACTTTGTCTGCATCAATCTGAGCCTGGGTAACAGGCAAGCCTGGCGGAAGATCCTTGCCTTTGCTCTGCTCCTTCATAAAGCGTTTAACCAGACGATCTTCCAGTGAATGGAAGGATATGACCGACAATCGCCCACCCGGTTTAAGCACTTCAACCGCCGCTTTAAGGCCGGTTCGAAGCTGATCAAGCTCTGCATTTACGTAGATGCGGATACCCTGGAATGCCCGTGTAGCAGGATGCTTGAACTTGTCTTTGACCGGAACGGCCTGATCGATGATTTGCGCCAGTTGTGAGGTGCGTGTAATGGGAGAAACCTGACGCTGGTTCACGATTGCATGGGCAATGCGTTTGCCAAATTTTTCTTCTCCAAACTCTTTAATAACCTGAGCGATGTCCTGTTCTTCGGCCTCGGCCAGCCACTGTGCGGCGCTCACACCGCGAGTGGTGTCCATGCGCATGTCCAAGGGGCCATCCCGCAAAAAACTGAAGCCCCGGCTGGCGTCATCCAGTTGTGGGGAAGACACACCCAGGTCCATCAAAACGCCGTTGATTTTTCCGCTCAGCCCTTTGTCCTGAATCACCTTTGCCATTTCACCAAAAGGTTCATGCACAATGCTGAACCGGGCATCGTTCTCGAAACGCCTGGCTGATTCTATGGCTTGGGGATCGCGATCAAACGCGATCAGGCGGCCATTATGGCCCAGTTGCTCAAGAATGGAGGAGGAATGGCCGCCACGGCCAAAAGTGGCATCAATGTAAATACCGTCTGGCTGGATCGCCAATGCGTCCACGCTTTCCTGTAGGAGTACAGAGGTGTGGGAAAACGCAGAGTCGGTCATAGAGAGAAGTCCTGAAGGCGTTCCGTAAGCTCAAAGTTGCCACTGCGCTCAGTTTCCATATCTGCGGAAATCTGCTCAGCCCAGACGTTTGCATCCCATATTTCGAATTTATTGAGTTGCCCCACCAACATCACTTCCTTTTCGAGCCTGGCGTGCTGCCGCAAAGGAGCTGCAAGTAACAAGCGGCCGCTCTTGTCCATTTCACATTCGGTGGCGTACCCCAGCAAAAGGCGCTGCATGCGCCTTTCAGAGGGTATCATACTGGAGAACTTGCTCAGCTTGAGCTCAATTTCTTCCCATTCAGCAAGTGGGTAAAGCAGCAAACAGCTTTGTTGAGTGTCAACGGTACAGACCAGTTGTCCGTTACAATCATCCAGAAGGGGCTGGCGGTATTTTGTTGGTATGGCCAGCCTCCCTTTGGTATCCAGATTGATTGCATTAGCGCCGCGGAACATTCCCCTAGCCTTCTTAGTTTTGCTCGTATTCTTGTTGTTGTTTGAGTGCTGATCTGCAAAGCGTTGATTATATGATCCACAATTTGCCACTTTTACCCACTTACCGTCAGTTTAGGTAGCATTGATCCCCACTGTCAAGCAAAAAAAGCCCTGAAACCCGCGTGTCTATTGGGATTGAGCTGAGTATTTATACAGTAGTTAAAAGAAAAGTTGCTGAATAACGGGTAGAAATCGAGACCGCCTGTAAAGGAAGAAGATTTGAAAATAAAAAATAGGGAAGTTACTGAGGCTTTCAGCGAAGTGAGTATTAACTCGTAAAGGGCCTGCTGCCCGAACAACTCGGGCACTGGCAAATTTTCAGAAGCGTATCGACGTTAATAAGGTGAGTGAACTGATTCCGTCGCCCTGTTCGAGATCCGTTCCCAGGCCAAACCTAAAATTAAAATGTGAACTGAACCAGTAATCAAAACCCAGTTCCAGCAGATGTTGCCCGGCAATAATATCATCCACCGGTGCAAAGCGCTCATCCTGCTCTATGTAGGTGTAGGTGGCGGATAGGCTCAGTTTCTGATTAAAAAAGTAGCGACCGTCCAGCTCAAAGTTCTGGGTATCGGAAAATGTGTACTCCCCGCGGACATCCCAGCCACTTCCCCCATCCAGCGAAGTGTAACGACTGAACACGCTCGGCGACCAGTCGCTGTCCCGGTAGCTTTCAGTGATATCGCCAAAGGCCGATTCCCAAGTGCGTCTTGTGTAGTAGACGCCGACCCCTGCATGCCAGTTCGGCTGAAAGAAGTAACCCAGGTTCAAATCCAGAGCCTGATAGTGATTATCAGAATAAAACGATCTGTCGTTTTCACGATTTACAAAGGTGTAGTCACCACTGACTACCCACGATGGGTTTACATACCAGTTAGCACCAACCTGATAGCGACTGTCGTTGTCAGCCTGAAAGTACCTTACAGACACATCATTGGCGCGCTGAATATAGGGCCTGATCAGATAGGGAGATTTGCTGCTTTCAATCGGTGTGAGATAGCGTTTGTATTCGACACCGATGAACTGGTCATCCCGGTCCTGGGTGTCCATGATCCCAAGGTTGATTTCATTATTCATTTCAGCCGCAACGTTAAACGTAAATCCAGCCCCCAACACTGCAAAACGGGCCAGTCTGCCTTTTGGCTCCATGTAATACTCCAATTGGATATCCATATACAAGAAAGCCATTTTATAGACTTAAAACAGCGATTTAGCAAGACACAAAGAGTACAGGTCGCTGGCTCAACATGTGATCCGGCGAGTGAAAAGAGAGTTCAGAACAAAAAACGGGCCATTGGCCCGTTTTATGCTGATTTAATTTAGCTACCGCGCGTTAAGCGTCGCTTTTTTCCACTTCTGCGGCGTCCGCTTTTTCCGCTTCGGGTCTCACCACGCTCAGTTGCATGGTACGAACCGGATTGGCGGTTTCTTTAGAGAGCTCAACCAGACGATTCAACTGACCCAGAGACATCATGATGGCGTACATTGCGCCCAGGAAACCTGACTTGTGCAGTTCCAGCACCTGCTCATCAGACAATTCGAGTACTTTCTTCTCGTTGATGCTCAGCATGCCTGTTACATTACGTTGCTGGCCATCCTGGTACATCAAACGAATTTGAATTTGCTCCAGCAGGTCCAGCTCAACCACTTTGTTCACAAAACGCTGAGTCAGCATTTCGCTGTTTGCCAGATCAGCAAGAAACTGCTGACGGTTTTTCAAAAAGTCACTGGCTTCACCTGCTTCGGTGAACAGAGGTTGACCGTCATCTGAAATCAGTTCGCTGTTTTCGTCGATGTAAACACCCAGCTTGTCACCATCCGGACGCACGTCAAACGGATAGCGCAGAATGTTCATTGGGATGTGCGGGCCTTGCCAGCTTTCACCGGTCAGAAACAGGTTCTGGCTTTGTTCAATACCCAGCATTGCCACAACGTGGTGACGCAATGACTTGGGATCCTGAATAAATACAATTGGCATGGTTCCGGCCAATTGGGCGAATTCTTTGATAGACGCTGCAGCAAGGTGAGTATTTTTCGCGTAGGAAAATGTGCTTTTCGCCGCTATTTTTATGTCTTTATGTTTTTCTTTATCGAGCGGGATGTAATTAATCGCCATAGCTTTTTCTCATACTAGGTTAACGTGGTGACCGCAATTCTCTGCGTGAAATCGAAGATGGGGCTTGTACAACCAGCCATTAACGTTTTGACGTCTGGTGCAAACAGCCCGGAAACAATCCGTGCACGGAATCAAACGAGGATTACCACAAATATTGATATTACGTGTAAGTACACCTGTACTTAGGGCGTCGGGCAGTATCCCTCATTTATTTGTACAAGTCACGTACCTACACCATAACAATTTTTAAGTTTTTGTTACAAGTCCCAAAAGCGCGTCTGGCGGGTATTTCAGCAGTTTTCATGAAGGTTAGGGAGAATTATTGCCCGCCAATAAAATTGCACATTGTTCATTGGCTTCAGATTGCGTAGTCTGGAACCATGCTTCCTGGGGAGATCAACCTTTTGAAAGTTCTATCAAAACTGATTCTTTTAAGCTGTTTATCAATAGCCACAGCCTGCTATGCTGCCACAGACTGGCCTTACCCTGAGGATATTCCTCAGGCAAGCTCTATGGAGGTGGGATTAGCCGGGCAAAAACCCGTTGATGTGTCACGATTCCTGCTTGCACGGGGTGTCTCCCGGGCCAGCATTAATGCCCAGGGCACCCACGTAGCCTTTATCAGCTCCGTTACCGGGCGTCGCCAGCTTTGGGTGCAGAGCCTGGATGGGGAGGCACCCGCTCAGCTTACATTTGGAAACGGTATCTCTTTCTATGCCTGGCATCCCGGAGGCAACCAGCTTCTTTACGGCGCTGACAATGACGGCAATGAACGGGAAGCTTTTTACCTGATACACCTTTCTGGTACTTCGGAGCAGCTTATCCTGCCTCACAGTGACGCCTTCAGAGCGTTCGGCGGCTTTTCTCCGGACGGCTTGCAATTTACCTATGCTTCAACCGAGCGAAACGGCCGCGATTTCGACATCTACCTGCATGATTTGAACACAGGCGGCAACACTCTTGTCTGGCAAGCGGAATTTGGCTACTTCCCATCGGCCTGGCAGCCTGACAGCAACCAGGTAGTCGTCACTGAAACCCGGGGGGAAGACGCCCAGGATGTCTATCTGCTGAATTTGGAAGCAAAATCACTCACCCCCTGGTTCAAACCGGAAATTGCTGCCGCATTCTCCAGTTTTAACTGGGCTCCCGATGGCAATACCCTGTATTTCACTTCCAATCTGGACAGAGAAATGTCGGCGGTTTTTTCCTATCAGCCCAAAACGGCCAGCCTGAATGTGCTTGCGACCAGTGACTACGATCTGGAAAGTGTCGCCTTGTGTAACAACGGAAGTACCCTGATTTGGAAAGAAAACCGGCTGGGCTTTGATCAACTGTGGGTTCGGGCGCTCGATTCCGAAAACGCCAGAGCCGTAGAATTACCTTCCGGCATGTACTCCCTGAGTTGCGCTCAATCCAGTTCCGAGATCCTGGTACAGATATCCGCACCAACCCGGCCCGCTGAACTGTATTTGGTTAGCGCCGATGGTAAGGATGTCAAACAGGTGTCCTCTGCCACCATGGCTGGTATCGACGCTTCCGAGCTGGTTACTCCCGAACCCGTTCGCTTTACCGCACAAGATGGTGTAACCCTGCACGGCTTATTATATGTGCCACGTAACCTGACCTCCCCGGCCCCGGTTGTGGTTGATGTACACGGCGGACCAACTGCCCAGGCCCGCGCAAGCTGGATCCCAATTACCCAGTATCTGGTTGGAAAAGGAATAGCGGTACTCGACGTTAATGTGCGCGGTTCAACCGGTTATGGCAAAACATTTGCGCGGCTGGACAATCAGGAAAAACGGCTGGACAGCGTGCGCGACCTGGTTGACGCCCTGGCTTTTCTCAACAAGGATCCGCGTATCGATGCCAGCAATGCAGCGGTAATGGGCGGATCCTACGGGGGTTATATGGTCAATGCCGTCATGGGGCTTTATCCGGGTGCATTCAAAGCGGGAGCCTCTTTTGTCGGCGTCTCCAACTGGGTGCGGGCGCTTCAGACCGCCTCACCGCGCCTTAAAGCATCTGACCGAATTGAATACGGTGACATTCGGGAACAAAAATGGCAGACATTTTATGCCGAAAACTCGCCAATCAATACCGTACATAAAATCAGGGCCCCAATGTTATTCCAGCACGGGGTAAATGACCCCCGGGATCCGGTCACCGAATCCGATAATATGGTCAAGGTCTTGCGGGACAAGGGTATTGACGTAACCTATCTGCGTTTTCCAGACGAAGGCCACAGTGTCTCCAAGCTGGAAAACAAAGTTATTTTCTACCGTCAGCTGGCCGCGTTTCTCGAGCGCCACCTGACCACAACACAATGATAACAACGACAAACAAAGGAACACTTATTATGCAAACAACATTTTTGGGTACCCGGCTTTCAGCCGCTGTCATCGCGGCGTTAAGCAGCCTGACATTTTCCTGTGCCGCAACCTCTTCTGGCGTGTCCCAGCAGGCTCACGATATTGCCCAACAAACCATCATCGTTGACGGTCACATTGATGTCCCCTACCGGGTCCATGAAAAATGGGTTGATGTTTCTGAAGCCACCGAAGACGGTGAGTTTGACTACCCTCGCGCTGTAGCGGGCGGTCTGAACGCGCCGTTTATGTCTATCTATGTGCCAGCCAGCCTCGACAACTCTCCCCAGTCTACCCAACTGGCACATCAGTTGATTGACTCCGTTGAAGCCATTGTTGCCAGGGCCCCGGACAAATTTGCGATCGCCAAAAGCGTCGCTGACGTTAAAAGCCAGTTTGCAAAAGGGCTGATTTCCCTGCCTATGGGCATGGAAAACGGTTCACCGTTACAGGGCGACATGGCCAATCTGGAAGCGTTTTATGAACGCGGCATTCGTTATATTACCCTGGCACACAGCCAGTCCAACCACATTAGCGATTCCTCCTATGACCTGCGCCGCCAGTGGAAGGGTTTAAGCCCGTTCGGTAAAACACTGGTTACCGAAATGAACAATATCGGCATTCTTATCGACATTTCCCATGTTTCCGACGACGCGTTTTACCAAGTGATTGAACTGACCAAAACCCCGGTCATTGCCTCACATTCCTCGCTTCGTACCTTTACCCCTGGCTTTGAACGCAATATGAACGACGACATGGTCAAAGCGCTGGGCAAAAACGGGGGTGTGATTATGATTAACTTCGGTTCCGGCTTTGTCACCAAAGCCGCCCGTGACTGGCGCGATGGTCTGAGCAAAGCCCGCAACGCATTGATTAAGAAAGTGGGAGCGGACAGCCCTGAACTGGAAGGCTTTGAAGAGCGTTATAAGGAACAGAACCCGTATCCGTATTCCACTCTGGATGAAGTACTCGACCACGTTGACCATGTGGTAGAACTGGTGGGCGTTGATCACGTTGGAATTGGTTCGGACTTTGACGGTGTGGGCGACTCCTTGCCAATTGGCCTTAAGGATGTTTCAACCTTCCCGAATTTTGTTCAGGGACTACTGGATAGAGGCTACGCCCGCAAAGACATCGAAAAAATTCTCAGCGGCAACGTACTGAGAGTCTGGTCTGAAGTGGAGGCTTACGCAGCCACTCACTGAGTGAGAACAGAAAAGCCCGCATCATGCGGGCTTTTTTTATTTTATCGGCCCTGATGCTCATCCACAAAACTCTGCAGCATCATGGTCATCTGCCGATACAAAGGGTTTGCCTTTGGCACTGCGCATTCTTCAATTCCATTCACCCTGGATTTATCAAACTGCATCGCCCGTATCATGGCTTCACTGACCACCAGGTCGGCATGGCACAGGTTATAGCTTTCATCGATGATAAACACCGTATTACTGCCACGGGTAAATTCCAGCAAACCCTCAATGCCATGAATTGGGGTGGTTCTGTCAGCCTGTGAGTGAGCGGCAAACAAAGGCACTTCAATACGCTTACCCGCCTCAAGCTGATCCCGGATTTGGTTGATCACATCCATCAGCTCGAGACCGGCGAAGCCTGCCACGCTGGGATACTTATATGGGTTTGGCCCGTCAGTCTCATAGTGACCATCAATCAGTTTGGCTACCCATTTTATGCCCCAGAATTTTGACATACTTTCCGCATTATCAGTCAGTGCCAGCGCTCCGGAAAACAGCATCAGACCGTCGATCTGAGCCGGGGAATCCAGATACTGCTCAACGGACAGCGCTCCTCCTGTGGAAAAGCCGCCCAGAAACACCTTGGTATCAATCCCATCCGTCAGCGCGACAACTTGATCAACATGCTGCTGCCAGCGCTCTGCCAGCTGTTTATCTTCCATGTCTGCATCAGCAACTTTTAATCCATGCCCAGGCAGCAGCGGTGCGATAACAGTAAATCCTTTTTCGTAGAGTACCTGGGCTATACCGCTGACAAAAAACGGCGAATCACTCAGGCCATGGATGAGAATGGCGGTGTTGGCCGTTGGCACACCATGATGAAGAATAAAAGGCGCATTACCCTCATTGCGCAATTTGTCAGAACATACACGGAAACGATGAGCGGCAGGTTCCGGGCACGGCTTCACCTGCCCCCATTCACTGGTATACAACTCTGCAAACTTGTCCAGTAATGGGTCCAGCGGCTGAGCCTGTATCTGGCACAAGGCCCCAGCCAGCCAAACCATCAAAAAGGTTATTATTCGCACGCTTCACTCCTTGGTTAATTGCCTGTTGATCGACACGCCCTGATACAAAGGTATAGCATTTCATCCTTACATATAAGTTGTCATGCTGAGCCAATCACAATCTGTAGCTAGGATGGGCACTATCGGGGAAATAACTCCAGTTGGAATAATTAGTTAGTGCTCCGATACCCGTTCGGAACCGGATCCGGACGATGGGGGCAAGTTTGCCCTGAACAGTTGAAAAAGGCAAAGCGGTTCGAAAGTCCGTGACGCAAAGCCACCGGTCTGTGTCGTATAGGTTCTGGCCCCCAAAACAGATACCAACGATATGACAGCGGGGCTACCGAACTAAAGGAAACCTGCCTGGCAGGTCACATCAAGGTTCACTTTTTCAGTCAACAACAAGTTATCTGGCGGCACAACAACACCGCTATTCTAACAATTGAGGACTGTACCGATGATTATCTTGGTTGGTGGAGAAAAAGGCGGCAGCGGTAAAAGCTGTCTTGCACAAAATATCGCTGTTTATCTGCGAAGAGAAAAAAGCGACAGCGTATTGATGGTGGATTGTGATCCCCAACGCACCACCTCAGACTGGATCCAGGAACGCAAAGCCAACGACGCATTGCCGGACATTAACTGCATTCAGCTGTATGGAAAAATTCGTAATGAACTGCTGAGTCTGCGCGAGCACTATGGTTATGTAGTCATAGACTGCGGCGGTCAGGACAATCTGGCACTGCGTTCTTCGATGGCTGTAGCCGACCACATACTGATACCCCTGCGCCCAAAACGCCGGGATCTCAAGACCGTGCCACACATGGAAGACATTCTCTCTACCTGTAAAATGGTCAACCCCAAGATGAATGCGGCCTTTGTTATTACCCAGTGCCCTTCATTGCCTTCTTTGTCCAGTCGAATTATTGAAGCCAAAGAAGTTTGCCGATCGTTTGACATTCCGGTACTCAATTCGGTTACCTACAGCCGTAATATGTACGACGACTCCGAAGAATCAGGAATGTCAGTGATCGAAAGTGAGCCCAATGGCAAGGCATCCATAGAGATCCGCAGTATCATTGAAGAATTACTCGCCAGAGGTAAGGGGGAGTCGAATGAGTTTGTACAACCTCAGAAAGTCCAGGCCTACCGATAATCGTAATGCAGTATCCGTGGATGAATTCATTGAAGATGCCATCCACTACGCCAGCGGCTATCAGGGAGCGGCAAAAAAAGCCGCCTCACACGCCTGGCCTGACGATTTTGAACTGGGAGAGATCATTCCATTTTTCAATCAACAGGAAGGTACCAAACCTATGCGTCGGGCCACGTTTACCTTAACCGAGTCCTGCATTGACAAACTGGCTGAACTGGCTGAACAAACTGGCATTCCCCGCTCACGGCTGATCCGCATTTGGGCTGACCAGCAAGCCAAACAGAAACAGCACACCAATCTTCTGTGCAGTACGGTGCCCTGAACCGGGGCGCCTTGCTCTCACCTCAACTGCGCAGGTTTGCCCTCTCAATACCTTTTGGTGCGGCTAAATACCCTTGAGTTGTAAATACCGCTTTGATTATTTGATCATTTTATACACAATAGCTACTACCCATCCCACGGGATAGGCAGAAATGACTGTTGGAATCCGCACCGATGGCATGTGCAGGTAGTTTCGGTGCCTGTTTTCCGGACGTATTGTCCGGTTATGGAATTGCTATGACTGCACGCCCCTTGGTGTTGATGTTTTGCCTGTTGAGCGCAACCGGTTACGGCCAGGATGGCGCAATACTCGATGTGACCTCCGAACGAGCCAGGCAGCAGCTGGAAAACATTCAGACCTTGCGGGATGCCGGTGAACTGCAGCAGGCTGAAGCAGCCACTCTGCTGCTGCTGGAGCGTTCCCGCAGCCAACATTCCCCGGCTGATGTCGCAGCCGCTTTTCACGAACTGGGGCATATCAGTTCCCAGCAAAACAAATACGACCTCGCCCAGAGAGCCTTTCAGAATTCACTGGAAATCTTTACCGAACAGGAACTGTTACAGCAAATTGCGGTACTGCTGGCAGACCTGGGTGCCAACATCAGCATTCAGTCACGTTACAGTGACGCTCTCGATTACCTCTACCGGGCGTTGACGCTCTATCAGTCCTTAAACGATCAACAGGGCATTGCCAAACTGCAACTGCGAATTGGGATTGTGCTTAAGGAACTGGGCCAGTTTGGGCCGGCACTTGAATCGTTGCAGCGGGCGCTCTCTGCTGATGCCCAAAACCAGGATCAGGCATTGGTAGGGGACGCCTTAACGGAAATTGGCAAAATTTACCTGGCGATGGGGCAACATGAGGATGCGCTCAGCTACCTGCAGGACGCACTTGCCATCAATACCAAGCTTGCCCTTGAGCAACGCATTGCGAAAAGCCACAGTGTTCTGGGAGAGTTATACCTGAACATGCAACACTACGATCAGGCCCGCATTCAGTTAAACGAAGCAATCACCCGCTTTTCAGCCCTCGATGCCCCCCTTGATCACGATTGGGCTCTGACTACGTTGGGGCAGGTGGAGCTTGCACAGGGTAATACGCAGTTGGGGCTCACTTACCTCACAGAAGCTCTTGGCCGCGCCAAAGAGCATAATTTTGCCTCATTACTTACGCATATCCATCTTGCAATCGCTGAAGCTTTCCTTCGGCTTAACAACCTTGAGCTGGCACTGAACCACGCAGACAAAGGCCTTATCGAAGCGGAAAAACGTGACGAGCTTAGTCGTCAAACTGAGTTTCTGGCCGTTAAGGTCTCTGTATTTACTGCCCAGCAGAATTTCCGCCAAGCCTTTGAAGCTTTAGCCAGAAAGACCCGTCTGGAAGCCCTGATTGTAGATAAAAACAGCGCAATGAGCATGGCCCAGTTGCAATCGGAACTTGAAGTCGAACGGCAAGCCAAATCCATTGACGCATTGCGGCGTAACAAGGCCATTGCACTGGCTGAAGCTGAGCAGAAAAACCTGCGAACTACGCTGTTTCTCGGCAGCATTGTGGCCATCCTGCTGTTTATTTTTCTGCTGTGGAGCCGCTTTACACAGCGTCATCAAAACATTGTGCTTAAAAGGGAAGTGAAATACCGTACCCAGGAACTGGAAGAAAAAAACCGCCAGTTACAGGACGCCTACCAAACCCTGGAACAGGTCAGCTTGCGCGATCCACTCACAGGCTTATACAACCGGCACTACCTGGAAGCCCAACTGCCCGGCGAAATTCAGCGCTGTCAGCACAGTTTCGTGCAAACCGCCCATACTCATGCGCAAGATCAGGATCTGCTGTGTTTTGTCCTCGACATCGACAATTTCAAGCGCATCAACGATGATTACGGACATCTGGCTGGTGACCGTTTTCTCATGCAGTTCACCAAGGTTATCCGCGACGTATTCCGCCAGACCGATTTACTGATCCGATGGGGAGGCGAAGAATTTCTGGTGATCTGCCGCAATGCCAACCGTTATGACATGTGTATGCTGGCAGAACGGTTCCGGGCCGCGGTGACAGAGGAAACCTTTTACCTCACCGACGAACTGTCGATAAAAGGCAGTTGCAGCATTGGTTTTTGCAGCCTGCCCCTGTACCGTCACCATCCTTACAAGCTCGACTGGCAACGCACATTTTCAATCATGGATTACTGCCTCTACGCAGCTAAAAATTCCGGCAAGAATTGTTGGGTAGGAGTGATTGAAGGATTAATGGAGCAGCAAGGTTCAACACGGGCCACACATCATATTGAGCAAAAGTTTGCACTTCCCCATCTGGAGATTGCAACTTCGCTAAACAATCTGGCCAGTATTAACTGGCCAGATGAAAACGCAAATAATGAAAATCAGGCGCCGGTTTTAACGTCTTCCAGTTGATACTTGTCGATCAGTGAATAGAGTGTCGGGCGGGTAACGCCGAGCAATTCTGCGGTTTTTGACATGTTTTTCTCTGCGGTCTGAAAAGCCCGTCTGATTGCCCTGCTCTCAGCCTGCTCGCGTACTTCCCGCAAATTAAGCGATTCTGGCGCGCGGGTATTTTCATAGGACTCCAGCCCCAGATCCTCGGCTTGCACAACGCTGCCCTCAGCCATGATAACAGCGGACTTCAGTTTGTTTTGCAACTCACGAATGTTGCCCGGCCAGGGGTAGGCCAGCATGGCCTGAATGGCACCATCGGAAAAAGACTTCGCTTTGGCTTTGAAATCTTCACGGTACTGATTGAGGTAGTTTCTGGCAATGAGAATGATATCCTCATCACGGTCTCTTAACGGTGGGATATTAATGGGGATTTCACCGATCCGGTAGTAAAGATCTTCGCGGAATGTCTCCTCGGCCACCATACTTTGTAAATCCCGGTGGGTTGCACAGATAACCCGGATGTCTACCGGAATTTCCGTTCGGCCGCCCACCCGCTCAATCACCCTCTCCTGCAGGAAGCGCAGCATCTTCGCCTGCAAGCCAATGGGCATATCACCAATTTCATCCAGAAACAGGGTTCCGCCCTGCGCCGTTTCAATTTTTCCGATGGTGGTCTTATTTGCACCGGTAAAGGCGCCCTTCTCATAACCAAACAACTCGCTTTCGAGCAAATTTTCCGGAATGGAGGCACAGTTAATCGCTACAAACGGCCTGTCTTTTCGGGGGCTGTGCTCATGAATGCTGCGGGCAAATACTTCTTTACCGGTGCCACTCTCGCCCAGTAACAGGGTGCTGATATCGGTACCGGCAATTTTTTCCGCCCGGCGGGTAACCGCCAGAATCGCTTCACTATTGCCAATGACACTCCCCATACCTGGCTTGGTGCGGGCAAGAATGCGGTTTTCCTGTTCCAGATTGGCAAGATTGAATGCGCGCTGTACCAGCAATTTGATGGTGTCTGAGTCTATGGGCTTCTGATAGAAATCGTAAGCGCCCAATTCAATGGCCTTAAGCGCATTAACCCGATCGTTGTTGCCGGTTACCACAATCACTTTTGTCTGCGGTGCCAGCGCCAGAATTTCCTGCAAGGTTTTTAAGCCTTCCGATGCGTTGGCCGGATCGGGAGGAAGGCCAAGATCGAGCGTTACCACCTTGGGCTCATGCCTGCGGAGTTGTGCGATCGCAGAAGCGCGATCGTCGGCAAATACCACCTGATAACTGGTAAAGCTCCACTTCAATTGTTTTTGGATGCCTAAGTCATCATCAACTACAAGAATGGTATCCATAATCCTGCTACTTCCTGTTTTAATATTATTTAACTACTGACTGATCTTCGCCAGCCTGCCTCAGGCCTGTGCCTTTGGCTAATCCAGTGGAAACGCCAAAGTGAAACAGCTGCCTTTTCCGGGCTCACTGTCAACACTCAGGCGCCCACCTATTGACTCCATATAATGCCTGGCATCGTAAGCCCCAATCCCCATACCTGCGTTGCCTTTGGTGGTATCGAAGGGCTTGAACAGGCGCTCCTGAATAAACGCCTGATCCATGCCACAGCCGCTGTCCCGTATGTGCACCAGCTGACGGTTCGTTAGCGGGTCTAGCTGCAATTCTATGCGCACATCACCTTCATCTTCAGTTGCCTGCTGAGCATTGCTGACCAGGTGATATATCACGTTGCTGAACTTTTCCGGATCAACCACTACCTCAGGGTCGTCATGACCACAAATTTGCGGTTCTGGCCGCATTGCCTGGCACTTCTCAGCGACCACTTTTTCTATCAGGGGTTTGAGAGAATGCGCCGAATTAGCCCCCGGTTGCTGCACCTTTTTCTCGGTAAGCTGGCGAAGCATTTTGTCCATCCGCGCCTTGGTATAATGCAGCGTTTCAAAGGTATCTTCAATAAACTCAGGGTTGTCTTTGTGCTGTTCGGCATTGCAGAGTATCAGATCAATTTGGGCCATGACATTCTTAAGATCGTGAAGGATAAATGCCGACATACGACTGAACGCCGCAAACTGGGCATTTTCGGCCACAGTCTGTGCCGCTTCGTGATGCAATATATAGGTTGTTACCTGATCCGTCACCGCGGTCAGGTAATCCCTGACTTCCCAGTTCAGTGACACCGCCTCAGCTTCGAGCGCCCGCATGCAGACAAATCCCCATAGCTGCCCTTCATTAAAAACCGGTAACACCAGCTGAAACTCGCATTGTTGCAACAACGCTCTGTCCAGTTGCAATCCGTTGTAGCTAAAGGGTTTGACCTGATATTCGTCGATGTCGATCAGCCACTGGGTTTGGCCGCAGTAGGGCTTGAGCTGGTTAAGAATGGTTCGCTCAGCATCGGTCAGCACACGGCTTCCCACCGACGCCAATACATCCAGTTCATGGCCGGCCACTTTTACCAGCTTGCCTTCGCTATAACTGATTGCGCCCAACATACCGTCAAGCGCGGCCCGGTATACTTCAGGCATTGAGTTGGTGGAAACCGAAAGCGACTGGGTCAGCTTGACCCACTCAACCCGGTAGTCGTACTGGTTGGCAAAGAAATGTTTGGTAATAAAAACCTTGATACGGGTTCTCAGGCTGTTTGAAAGAACCAGAGAAGCCAGCAAAGCCAACGACAACACCATCAATACAATTTGCACTGTGGCACCCCAGTTTCCGCCCAGGTAATTAATCACATACCCAATCAGCGCCATGATAAACAGATAAGCGCCGGCAACCAGCAGCAGCGAACTGTGCAGTACCACATCGCGGGAGATAAAAATATCAACCCCCCAGTGGCGTATTCGCCGGATTGCCACCACCAGCAAAGGCAGCAGCAACACATAGATGTACCCTCTGGCAGCAAGGTAACCCGGCTCTATCTGGTTGATCATGGTCGCGTTGGCGTAAGTCACAAACTCAAAAAGTTGGGTCGCCCCTAAATAAACCACCAGCGGTTTATATGACCACTGATTGCCACCGGACTGACGATACAACACCTCCAGCAGGATCAAACCCTCCAGCGCCAAAACGGTCTGAAACAGATAGCGCCAGGTGGCAGAAAAGTACATAAATTGCGGCAGTATCAAAGCCAACAGGGCTGGTAGCAGAATGAAGTGAGTGGCTGGTCTTCTCAGCACCTGCCACAGGTCGGTAAAATCGTCACGCAGACAACTGGCAATAAACAGCAGCCAGACCAGCTGACGGAGCGCATCTGCTGTCAGCATATAGTTAGGCGTAGCAGGGCCGAACAGCAGAGAAATGTAACCCAGGGACCAAGCCAGCGTGGCCATGGTGGCAATCATTAGCAGGTACTTCGCTAACCCTGCCTTGCGGACCGTAAACAGCAACAGCAGCAAAACCAGGTAGGCCAGGCTGTTTAACGCATATCCGATATCCGATATCATAGTTCCCTCTTTACTGCTTACTGCTTACTGCTTACTGCTTACTGCTTACTGCTTACTGCTTACTGCCAGATTGTAGCAATTCAGTTCATCACCGCTTCTTCAAAACCAGGCTACCAATGGAATAACCGGCCCCAAAAGAGCACAATACCCCAATATCGCCGGATACCAAATCGGTATGATGCAGGGCGAAAGCAATCACCGAGCCAGCTGAAGCGGTATTGGCGTATTCATCCAGCACAATCGGTGCCTCTTGGGCACTGGCATCACGCCCCAGCAACCGCTTGCAAATCAGCGTATTCATATTGATGTTGGCCTGGTGCAACCACCAGCGGGTTACATCCTGCGGCGTTAATTCATGTCGGGACAAATGTGCGGCGATGTGATCTGCTGCCATTGGGCATACTTCCTTGAACACTTTACGGCCCGCTTGATGGAAAAGTTTGTCTGCGCCATAGGGGTCAACGTCATTGGCCCGGCTCATGTAACCAAAGTTCGAACGGATATTGTTCGAATACTGAGTGAGAGCCTGTGTGCTCAATACGTCATATACATGCTCTGAACGGGCGGTGTCGGCGGTTTCCAGAACCGTGGCGGTAGCTACATCACCAAAAATAAAGTGGCTGTCACGGTCGCAGTAATTAATTTGCGGCGAAACCAGCTCGGGGTTTATCACCAGCACCGCCCTGGCATTACCAGCTGCAATCATTTCATAGGCGCGGTGCATGCCGAATGTCGCCGCCGAACAGGCCACCAGCATATCAAAGCCAAAGCCCTTGATACCCAGTTCATGCTGAACCTCAATTGCAATCGCCGGATATGATCGCTGGGTGTAGGCACATGATACGATCACCGCATCAATTTCGCTGGCGGATTTATTGGCTGCCGCCAACGCTTTTCTCGCTGCTTGCAACGCAATTTCAGCCTGATCAGACAATTCTTCTTCAGCGCGTTCCGGAATGTTTGGCCGCATTCGGTTTATGTCCAGTGCGCCGTCTTTCTGATAAATATAGCGCTGGCGGATTCCCGAGGCCTTTTCAATAAATTCGGCGCTGGAATGCGGCTTGGGCTGCAACTCGCCCGCCTCGATTTGCGCCTGATGCTTCAGGTTGTAAGCGTCGGCATAGGCATTGTAGCTGTTCACCAGCTCTTCGTTGGTTATGGTGTGCTCAGGGTTCCACACCCCTACCCCACTGATAACAATTTGTTGCGACATGAGTTGACTCTGTTGATTTATGTCCTGGTGCGCGGTTTTGATTTTCAGGAATGCTCCGGCACCCAATGAATGAAGGCCGGTATCCTGCGCAGAATTCACCAACCGTCACCCACATATTATACTGGATTCTTGTGCCGAGTATGCAGCGAACTGGAAACACAATCAAAAACGGCGCCCACAAGGCGCCGTTTTCCATATCAGGTACAGAGTGCCGAACGACTTCTCCGTTATCTGCCATACCGATACAGTTCCACTCACTACATTCCCTGCAATTAATATGGCCGAGCCATTGGGGCTGTCCTCAGGGCTGACAAACACCAGGCTCTCCGTCATCACCGTCCAGACTGCACCCGAACAACACTGCTGAAAACCACACACGCAGCCAACGCAAGTCGGAGCTGATCTTAAATGAGCATGCCCTATCCTTTTTTCTTAATCCTGATAATTGGTATTGAATGTGTTGCGACCGGTGCACAGTGGAGGTTGTGCTCCTTAATATTGGGGCACGTTGGCCGCCGAAAGCCTTGTCGACTCTAGAGAGGTACTGTGACAGGAATATGATGCTATGGTTACGGTATTGTGAGGGACCGGGAAGCAAAACAGACTGCTGTACAATGGTAACGCCCTAAATACGAAAGCATTTTAAACACAGTCAAAAAAGGTAAAATGGGGTTGTTTCCGGCACACTAACGGTAAGCACGCCTTATCGACAAGCGGCTCAACTACGGAAAACTGCAATCAGGCACAAAGGAACCCACTATGTTTTTAAGAATCAGATTTGCCCTGGCCATTGTTGCCGGCCTCACCATTGCCGGCTGTGCGACCTCACCAACCGGCCGCAGCCAGATGTTGTTGTATACCAGCCAGGAACTGGCTCAGATGGGCGATCAGGCGTTTTCTTCGATGAAAGCTGAAATCAAAATTTCCAACCAGCCGGTTCAGAACGCCTACGTTAAATGTGTAGCAGATGCCATTACTGCCCAGGTTCCGGCTTCCGTCTTTAATGGTCAATGGGAAGTAGTGGTGTTTGAGGACGATCAGGTCAACGCCTTTGCCCTTCCCGGTGGTAAAATTGGCGTTTATACCGGGTTACTCAAAGTCGCTGAGAATCAGCATCAACTGGCAACCGTAATTGGTCACGAAGTGGGTCATGTCATTGCGGAACACGGCAATGAACGCATGTCCCAGGGGGCTCTGATCAACGTCGGAACGCAAACCGTCGGGCAAATTCTCGCCGCCGGGGAAATCAGTCAGTCTGGTGCCATAATGGCAGCAATAGGCCTGGGTATGGAAGTGGGGGTACAATTGCCCTTCAGCCGCACACACGAATCGGAAGCCGACCTGATTGGCCTGGACCTGATGGCACAGGCCGGCTTTGACCCCCAGCAGTCGGTAAACCTGTGGCACAACATGGCCGCTGCAAGCGGCGAGCAGCCACTGGAACTGCTCTCTACTCACCCAGCGCCGCAGTCCCGAATTAAAAATCTTCAGGCCAGCATGCCGAAGGCGCAGGCAACTTTTCAGCAGTCTTCATACCGTCCAGGCTGCAAATAACATAAAAAACGCCACTTTTTTGGTGGCGTTAACAAAGTCAAACCGATCCCGTTAAAGTCTTTGCGAATAACGAATTACCTAGGCTTCCTGCGACTCAGACTCTTTGAATACGTGTACGTCCATTTGCGGGAATGGAATGGAAATACCTTCCTGGTCAAACCGCAGCTTAACGGCTTCTGTGTAGGCAAACTTCACCGCCCAGAAATCTTCAGTTTTAACCCATGGGCGAACCACAAAATTAACGCTGGAATCGCCCAGTTCACTTACTGCCACCTGAGGTTCCGGATCTGCCAGAATGCGCTCATCTTCTTTGGTCAAACTTTCCAGAATTTGCTTGGCTTTAAGTAAATCGTCGCCGTAAGAAATTCCGAACACCATATCCACCCTGCGAGTTTTCTTGGCGGAATAGTTCACAATGTTGTCACTGTAAATAGCCCCATTGGGGACAATAATGTCCTTGTTGTCCGGTGAAGTGAAATTGGTAGTAAAAATGCCGATAGCATTCACTACACCAGCGGTTCCGCCTGCTTCCACGTAATCCCCGGCTTTAAACGGTTTAAACACCAGCAACATCACTCCGGCAGCGAAGTTTTTGAGCGAATCCTGCAACGACAAACCAATGGCCAGGCCGGCTGCACCAACTATCGCTACCAGCGATGTGGTATCTACACCCAATTGGTCCAGCGATGCGACAATTACAAACAGCATCAGAATCGCGCTGACGATGGATTCAATAAAATTCACCAGCATCTGATCGTATTTTGAACGGGCCAGAAGCTTACCCACCAGACCAACAATAAAGCCTACGAGCAGCCGGCCAATGAAAAAGATGACCAGCGCCATGGCAATATTGATTGCCCAGGGAATTGCATAGGTGTTGATGTAGAGATCGATATCTTCAGCAGTAAACAGTGAGAGCGTTTCTTCCATAAGCATGTTTGCGGCAACAGCCGCCTCGTTGTCGAAGTTGTAGAAAAAAGGGCCGAACTTTTAAGTTAGCAGCCATTCCCGTGATTGTGCAATAAAAAACCAGCATTAGCATTTTCCATTTTGCAGCAACGGCTTATACAAAGCTGATCGGCCAACAAATGGGTTTTACTGTAACCGAACTGTCACTGACAAATTCCAAAAATTGGTCTATATTCTCATTCTCTTCGAAACCGGTTACCAATTCCGGGCCCGGGGAGAGGGCCAGGCCGTCAGGAGGCGCCAGGCCCCGGAAGCTATGGTGGCTCATGGTCGAGCGTTTTTCGACCGCCATCCTGGTCGTACTGGTATTCCGTTTGCAACCAGCAGCAGTAATGGAATGATGCTTGTTAACTGAATGCCTGCGATATAGCAATGTGTTACGTATTAATGTTTTTAAGGGATCTGAAAATGTTATTTCTTTCAGTGCTTTTTCTGGTTGTTTTAGTTTTATTTATCTATGCTCTGAGCAATGACACCGGCACCAACTCGGTTCACGCTCGGCAAAACTCTCCCACACCTGCCTACAAACAAACCATACACCACTTTACCCATCCGCCGACGGCAGGACAGGGGTCGGTATACTCTCACTCAGCCTGAACACTATTCCCCTGATACGAGGCTCTGACTGACATTCAATTTGTGCGGACCGTTGCTAATAACGGTCCGATGTAGTTATGATCCGGGTACAGTTAACTTTTTTGTATACGGTTCATGCGAATTCCCCGGCTTTATTACCCTCATCCCATCCCTCTCGATTGTGAGTTTTCCCTGACAGACGAGGCTGCACATCATGTCGCAACGGTACTTCGGCTGAAGGCAAACCACCCTGTTGTACTGTTCAACGGGGATGGCAATGAGTACAGCGGGCAACTCATCAGTGTCAGCCGTAAACAGGTAGTAGTGGAAGCCGATGCCTGCCTTACCCTTAATAAGGAATCACCGCTACCGCTCCATTTGGGCCAGGGAATTTCCAAAGGCGACCGCATGGACACTGTGCTGCAAAAATCCGTCGAATTGGGTGTAACCGAAATTACTCCTTTAATAACAGAACGCTGTGCGGTAAAACTGGATGAGAAACGCTGGCAGAAGAAACACCAGCAATGGTTAAAAATTCTGATCAGTGCCTGTGAACAAAGTGGCAGGAACCGTATTCCGGTTCTAAACGAACCGCTTCCACTTAGCCAGTGGTTTGCAGCCTCAACAAAGGCCTGTAGACTGGTTCTGGCGCCGGGAGCTGAAAGCTCTTTAACCCAAGTCCCCTATTGCACTCACGGCTACCGCCTGCTGATTGGCCCTGAAGGAGGGCTTTCAGACAACGAGATTCACCAGGCCGAGGAATGTGGTTTCTCCAAAACCAGTTTAGGGCCAAGAATCCTGCGCACTGAAACTGCGGCCATTGCCAGCCTCAGTCTGTTACAGGGCCTGCACGGCGATTTATAGCATTTTAAATTGCTGTGAACGGGACTGAATGAAAATCCGGTCTTTGTTGGCAGCATGTTGCGCCTGTGGCGCTTGAATTCTCACTATTCAGCGCCATAGTTAGCATTAATCAATTCAATACCAGAGAATCAAACATGAGCTATACCCTTGGCATCGTGATGGACCCCATCACGACTGTTAAACCCCACAAGGACACCAGTTTTGCCATGATGCTGGAAGCACAGCGTCGTGGCGCAAAAATACGCTATCTGGAGATGGCGGATTTGTATCTGGACAATGGCGTTCCCATGGGGCTGGCAAGGGATATTGAAGTTATTGACCAAGCGCACGATTTTTACCGGCTTGGTGAATCCCGGACGCTCGCTCTGGGTGATCTGGACGTGATCCTGATGCGCAAGGACCCGCCCTTCGACAGTGAATATTTGTACGCAACGCAAATATTGTCTCTGGCTGAACACGCCGGAGCGTTGGTGGTTAATAGCCCCCGCGCATTGCGGGATTTCAATGAAAAACTGTTTACGGCCTGGTTCCCGGAACTCATTCCGGCCACCCTGGTAACCCGCAACAGCAATCTGATTCGTCAGTTTCACAGCCAGCATCAGGACATCATATGCAAGCCACTCGATGGTATGGGTGGCGCATCTATTTTTCGGGTCACACCGGATGGCAACAACCTTGGTGTGATAATCGAAACACTGACCGACCATGGCAAACGGCAAATGATGGTGCAGGAATTTCTACCCGCCATCAAAGACGGCGACAAGCGGGTATTGATTGTCGACGGTAAGGTCATACCCTATTGTCTGGCCCGCCTGCCAAGCAAAGGCGAAAACCGTGGAAACCTGGCTGCCGGCGGTACCGGCAGGCCACAGCCTATCAGCGACTCAGACCGGGCATTGGCAGAAGCCATTGCACCGACCCTCAAAGCCCACGGACTCCTGTTTGTTGGGCTTGACGTGATTGGCGACAGGATCACCGAAATCAATGTCACCAGCCCAACCTGTGTGCGGGAAATTGAAGCAGCTTATGACATCAATATTCTGAGCCAATTGTTTGAAGCCATTGAGGCAAAGCTGTCGGAAAGGCAATGAGATATACCATGACCGAATTAACCAGTTTGCAGAACCATTTTTTGATTGCCATGCCATCCATGGAAGACCCCTACTTTTCCCGTTCGCTAACCTACATCTGTGAACATAACGACCAGGGCGCAATGGGGCTGGTAATCAATCAGCCCTCGAACATGACTTTACAGCAATTGCTGGAGCAGACAGATAAAGACGCCAAAGTCGCTGAAGACAGGGCCGAGCAGATCATTCTTGCCGGTGGCCCGGTTAGCCAGGAGCGCGGTTTTGTGCTGCACAACTCCCAGGGAAGCTGGGCTTCAAGCCTGGCGCTGACCTCAGAAATTACGGTCACCACCTCCAAAGATATTCTCACCGCAATTGGCAATAAAACAGGCCCGGAGAATGCCATTATCGCGCTCGGCTACGCTGGTTGGACCGCCGGGCAACTGGAAAAGGAAATGCAGGAGAATTCCTGGCTGACCGTCGAAGCCGACGAAACCATTATGTTCCATACCCCCATTCACCAGCGCTGGCAGGCTGCAGTAAACAAACTGGGAATTGATGTCTGGCAACTGGGTCCGGAAATTGGTCATGCCTGAGGTTGGTAAACGCACCGTACTGGCATTCGATTTTGGTACCAAAAGCATCGGTGTCGCGGTTGGCCAGGAAATTACCGGCACCGCCTCACCTTTAGCGGCTCTGAAAGCCCGCGACGGCATTCCCGATTGGGAACAGGTGGGTAAAGTATTTCAAGAATGGCAACCCAATCTGGTGGTGGTTGGTTTGCCACTGAATATGGATGGCACTGAGCAGGATGTCACTCAGCGGGCCCGCAAGTTTGCCAACCGCCTGTTCAGCCGCTTCGGCAAGCCAGTGGAAACCTACGATGAGCGGTTGTCCACCGTAGACGCCCGAGCCACCCTGTTTGAACTGGGCGGCTACAAAAAACTCAGTAAGGATAAGGTAGACAGTGTATCTGCCTGTGTAATTTTCGCCGGCTGGGCAGAAAGCCAGTACCAGTAAAGCTTCAGCGGTAGCAGTGCCAGCAAACGCCAAACGCAGCACCGTTTTGCTCACCACAATGTTCGCAGCACCACTCCTGGCCGCTATTGAGAGAGGCAGAATTTATCAGCGCTGCTACCACTTCCGAGGCGCGCTTGTACCATGCTTCGTCCAGTAACCAGATCTCCTGCTGGCTGTCCTGCCAGGGCAGTTCCCCAACTGCACCGCCGACGAATTCGTTTTTCATCAAATAAGGAATGTTGAGCGCATCCAGTTCGCTGCGCACGCTCTGGACTAAGAAGCGATCATCATGGCCAAACAGTTTTCGCATAAATCCATCCTTTTCATAAACGCGAGTTATTCCGGCACTGGCAGACTTTTAAACCATGGTTTTCAGTATAGGTGACGCGGGTTTAGTCGTAAAAGGAGTGAGCCATGAGTAACGGCTCCCCCCTGTCACTGGGGCCTGCTGGCTTAATCCATGTCAATGGACACCTCGGACAAGGAGCCAAGCCCACTGCCTTCGTTGGTGTCCAGTTTGATCATCAGACGCAGATCGTTCGGAGAATCAGCATGGTGGAGGGCCTGATCCAGATCGATTTTACCGGCTTTGTACAGGTCGTACAGCGCCATATCAAAGCTCTGCATGCCCATTTCCTTACCTTTTTTCATCGCCTCTTTAAGGCTGCCAATCTCATTACGCTGAATCAGGTCGGTCACCAGCGGTGAATTCAGCAGGATCTCGATGGCTGCTACCCGGCCCTTACCGTCTTTGGTCGGCACCAGTTGCTGGGCCACGATGGCACGAATGTTCAGCGACAGATCAAAACGCAGCTTGTCGTGCATGTCTTTGGGGGCCAAATGCATAATACGTTCAATGGCCTGGTTGGCATTGTTGGCGTGCAAGGTAGCCACACACAAATGGCCGGTATCGGCAAAAGACATGGCGTATTCCATGGTTTCCATGGAACGGATCTCACCGATCAGAATCACGTCAGGGGCCTGACGCAAGGAGCTCTTGAGCGCATCGTCGAACGACTGGGTGTCGATACCGACTTCACGCTGGGTGACCACACAGTTATGGTGCTCATGAACAAATTCAATCGGATCTTCGATAGTCAGAATGTGGCCCCGGGAATTGGTATTCCGGTGCCCGATCAGCGCAGCCAATGAAGTAGATTTACCGGTTCCGGTTCCACCCACAAACAACACCAGCCCGCGCTTGGACATAATAATATCCTTGAGCACCGGCGGCAGCCCGAGATCGTCAGCCTTAGGGATTTGGGTAACAATACGACGTACCACCATCCCCGCCTGGTCGCGCTGCCAGAAGGCACTGCAACGAAAACGGCCAACTCCCTCCCGGGCGATGGCAAAGTTACATTCCTTACTGGAATGAAACTCGTCGTGCTGCTTGTCGTTCATGGCTTCGTGCACCAGCGACAAGGCTTCTTCATCCGTCAGTGGCATCTCGGTCAGTTTGGTCAGCTGCCCATTGATTTTTGCACTGACCGGAAATCCCGCAGTGATAAACAAGTCCGAGGCAGACTGGGAAACCATTTGTTCCAGAAATGAATCCAACATTACTCAGCGCTCCTTAAAAACTGCTACCGGGCTGCTTGTCCACCGCCTTGGCGGCGGCATCTTCCTGAGAAATCACCCCCATGGCAACCAGACGCTGTAAGCATTGATCCATGGTCTGCATACCGTGGGACTGGCCGGTCTGAATCACCGAGTACATTTGCGGTACCTTGTCTTCGCGGATCAGGTTACGGATAGCCGGAATACCAACCATGATTTCGTGTGCTGCCACCCGGCCACCGCCAATCTTTTTCAGCAGCGTCTGCGAAATAACCGCACGTAACGATTCTGACAACATGGAACGGACCATGGCTTTTTCTTCCGCGGGGAACACATCAATAATACGGTCGATGGTTTTGGGCGCTGAGTTGGTATGCAGGGTACCAAACACCAGGTGACCGGTTTCCGCCGCTGACATCGCCAGGCGAATGGTTTCCAGGTCTCGCAATTCCCCCACCAGAATTACATCCGGGTCTTCACGCAGAGCTGATCGCAGGGCATTTGAAAAGCTGCGGGTATCCCGGTGAACTTCCCGCTGGTTAAGCAGACTCAACTTGTTGTCATGCACGAATTCGATGGGGTCTTCAATGGTGAGAATGTGCTCACGCTTGTGGGTGTTGATATGGTCAATCATCGCCGCCAGGGTGGTACTCTTACCGGAACCGGTTGCTCCGGTAACCAATACCAGACCGGTGGGCTGATTGATGATTTTCTTGAAGATTTCCGGCGCACCGAGGTCCTCTAACGTTAATACTTTACTGGGGATAGTCCGCAGTACTGCCGCTGCACCGCGGTTTTGCACAAACGCATTAACCCGGAAACGGGACAGGTCTTTGACTTCAAAAGAAAAGTCAGTTTCCAGATTCTCTTCGTATTCTTTGCGCTGCATGTCGTTCATGATTTCATAAATCAGACCATGAACCTGCTTGTGATCCAGCGCCGGAACGTTTAGCCGTCGCATTTCCCCATCCACACGAATGATGGGTGGCAGACCTGCTGACAAGTGCAGATCCGACGCATTATTCTTTACACTGAAGGCTAAAAGTTCGGTAATATCCACAGCCACTTCTCCAAAACTTTAGGTAAATCATGCAATCAATAGCAGAACGACTGAAAGCCGCGCAGGGGCGTATCAATCAGGAGACTGCTCTGGCACATCGTCCACCAAATTCAGTGCAATTACTAGCGGTTAGCAAAACCAAACCGGTATCTGATATCACCCAAGCGTATGAAGCGGGACAACGTTTGTTCGGCGAAAATTACGTTCAGGAAGGGGTGGATAAAATTATTCAGCTTCAGGCACTTGCTGATATTGAGTGGCATATGATTGGGCCGTTACAATCGAATAAAACCAAGGTAGTTGCCGAACATTTTGATTGGGTGCAGTCAATTGACCGTAGCAAAATTGCCCAGCGTCTTAACGACCAGCGGCCAGATTCCATGCCTCCTCTGCAGGTATTAATTCAGCTGAATATTGATGATGAAGATTCCAAATCCGGCGCAACCCCAAAACAGCTGGAAGCATTAATTGAACAAATTGAAGCTCTCCCGCGCCTTGTTCTGCGGGGCCTGATGGCCATTCCAAAGGCAAGCCCCACGGTTGAAGAGCAACAGAGAACTCTTGGCCGACTGCAACAAATCTTTGAGCACTACCATACAAAACTGGCCAATTTTGATACCCTGTCAGTTGGAATGAGCGGCGACCTGGGTCCGGCCATTGCCCATGGTTCTACCATGGTTCGTATCGGCACCGCCATCTTCGGTGCCCGGCAGTAACCCACGGCCAGCCAACCGTTAAACTTCAACAAAAAGGGTATTCATGCAACAGAGAAAATTGGCCTTTATTGGTGCAGGAAATATGAGCCGCAGTATCATCAGCGGCCTGGTCCAATCCGGTTATGACAAAGACTCTATTCTGGCAAGTAACCCCTCAACACCCAAGCTGGACGAGCTTCGCAGTGCCTTTGGTATCCGTACAACTCAGTCGAACGAAGAGGCTTGCCAGTTTGCCGATGCCATTGTACTTGCAGTGAAACCGCAGATTATGGGTGACATGTGCCAGGCACTTCAAGCCAGCTGTGATCTGAGTGGAAAACTGTTTCTTTCAATTGCTGCCGGTTTACCGGTAGCCAGGCTTCAGGCCATGCTGGGTGGCGATTATCCAGTAGTACGCATTATGCCCAACACCCCGAGTCTGCTCGGCAAAGGAATGTCTGGACTGTACGCGCAACCCTCGGTGAGTGAAGCCGATCGCCACTATGTTGAATCTGTAATGGCCAGCGTAGGCGACACCCTTTGGGTTGATAAGGAAGACGACATCAACGGCGTAATTGCCGCGGCTGGCAGCAGCCCCGCGTATTTCTTTCTGTTTTTGCAGGCCATGCAGGAAGAAGCCATCAACATGGGTTTCAGCCATGATGACGCCCGTAAAATGGTCCAGCAGGCCATGCTGGGAGCCGCTGAAATGGTTTGTCACAATCCACAGCTTGAATTAAGTGAGCTGAGAGCCCACGTTACGTCAAAAGGTGGCACCACGGCTGCGGCGGTAAATAGCCTTATTGATCAAGGCCTGCCGGACATGGTTGCCAAAGCCATGCGGGCTGCCGTTGCCCGTGCAGAAGAAATGGCCAAACAACTTTAGTTAAAACATTACCAGGGATTTAATCACAATGAGCGCATCGGTTTTTTTGATCAGCACCCTCTTCAACCTCTACCTGATGGTGGTGATTTTACGATTGTGGTTACAGCTGGTGCGGGCGGATTTTTATAACCCGCTCAGCCAGTTTGTTGTCAAAGCCACCCACCCGCTGGTGGGGCCGATGCGCCGGGTTATCCCCTCTTTGGGGCGCTTTGACACGGCCACGTTTGTGCTGGCCGTTGTTGTCGCTTTTGCCAAAATGGCTACCCTGATGCTGCTCTTCAGCAATGGCCCGTTCAACCCGGTTGGGCTGATAATTGTCGCTTTGGTAGATGTCATCAAGGAATCCCTGTCACTGGTGTTCTGGGTCCTGATCCTTCGGGCCATTCTCAGTTGGGTATCCCAGGGCAATAACCCCATTGAATACGTGCTGTATCAGCTGACCGAACCTTTTCTGGCCCCCATACGCAAAATCCTTCCTCCCTTAGGAGGGCTGGATCTTTCCGTACTGGTAGCCATCATTGCACTGCAATTTATACAGCTTCTGCTACAAGATACCTTTGGCCTCTACTAAACTCTTGGGGGAGGTAATTATGCAAACCTTAAAACAACGTCATTATTTTGTGTGGTGGGCTCTGCTGCTTTGCCTGACAGCCATGTCTGCACGCGCAGAACAAAAAATCCAGTTAGGTAACTGGGATGTGCACTATATGGTTGTGAATACTGCATTTCTGAATCCCGACGTAGCCAAAAACTATGGCATCGTTCGCAGTAAATACAGTGCGCTGATCAATGTTTCCGTATTGGATCATACCAGTCAGCAGGCGCAGAACGTTGCCGTAATGGGCACAGCGACTAACCTGCTGGGTAATGCCAAAGAACTGGCATTTCAGAAAGTCGAAGAAGGGCCGGCAATCTATTACCTGGCTGAAGTTACATTCACCGACAGAGAAACGCTGCGTTTTGCCATCGACATCCAGCAAGGCAACGAGATTAGGACACTAAAATTTCAACAACAGATGTTTGTTGACGACTGAATATTAACGGCCTGAAAATCACTCAGAATTGGTCGAACATGATTCGGTTGCCGTCGGGGTCGGTCAGGATACAGTGGCCGGGGCCGGTGTCGCCTTCCACCGCAACATCCGGTCGAATACCTCGTGCTTTAATTTGTTGTTCGATGGCCCGCACATCCGCAGGGTTAAAGGTAAGAATGTTATGCTCGAACATGCCTTCAAATAAACCAATCACAGTGCTGCCATTCTGCAGGATCAGCCATTTTTCTTCGACAGACCCGCACCCTTGTAACGCCTGAAACCCCAGAGCCTGATAAAAAGTGAGTGACTCCCTGATATCTTTTACTGCCAAACTTACCGAAAACTGACCTAGTTCCAAAGGCTGCTCCCCAAGTAATCGTTGTCCAAGCCGAACCCATCGTTGGTACACAATATGGCTTTTATTTTAGCCCTGCGGTATCTGGCTGGCTTCAACCTCCCGGGCTTTCCTGTATGCCGGGCGCTCAACCATGCGATCTGCGTACTGCTTTAAGTTTTCCGGTAACCGCAACGACTCCCCTTGAGCCCATACCAGAATATGGGTCGCCAGTATGTCGGCCACCGTCAATGTATCGCCACAAACAAATTCCTGCTCCCCTAACAAGGTAGAGAAGACATCGGCAGCCCGTTCAAATTCCCAGTCACTCACGGCCAACATCTGTTTGATACGGTATTCTTCGGGCAGAATAAAGGTATGCTTGGCCCGGTACCACAATGGCTGCTCCAGCTCCGTCATCAGAAAATACATCATTTGCTCAAAATGGGCGCGTTCAAACGTCCCGGGCTTGGGAATGAACTCCTGTTGACCGTGTTTGTCCGCCAGATAAGTGAGAATCGCCGCCGATTCCGATAACCCTCCCTGCTCACATTCCAGCCAGGGTACTTTAGCTGAGGGGTTACGCTCGGAAAATGGCGGCCGGCGATGTTCGCCCTTGAGCAGGTTTACCAGCTTGTATTCATAAGGCAAACCAATTTCTTCGAGCGCCCAGGTAACACGGAAAGCGCGGGTTTTGGGAAATCCATAAAGTGTATACATCCAGGTATCCAGATTACTGGACGGACTCCAGGTGGAAGCCGTCAGGGTTGTTCATCACGCAGGAACACCAACTCACTGCCCTTGCTATGTTGTGCACTAAAACGATAGCCTGCCAAATCAAATGCCTCAAGCCCGGCAACCTCACTGACCCGGTTTTGTATGATATACCGCGCCATCAATCCTCGAGCCTTTTTAGCGAAAAAGCTGATCACCTTATACTGGCCATTTTTGAAGTCTTTGAATACCGGCGTTACTACCATGCCATCGAGCGCGTTTTTCTTCACCGACTTAAAATACTCATTTGACGCCAGGTTCACCAATACATTATCGCCCTGCTTGTGCAATGCCTTGTTCAGCTCAACCGTAATGCGCTCTCCCCAGTACGCATACAGATCTTTACCCTTGGGGTTCTGCAATTTTGTTCCCATTTCGAGGCGATAGGGTTGCATCAAATCCAGTGGTCTTAACAGCCCATACAGGCCTGACAGGATCCTCAGATGCTGTTGCGCATACTCCACATCCGTCTCAGACAGAGTATAAGCATCAAGCCCTGTATAAACGTCACCATTGAAAGCAAACAGCGAAGGCCGTGCATTGTTTTTGGTAAATGGGGTACGAAATTCTGCAAACCGATTGGCATTGAGTGTTGCCAGCTTATCGCTGATACTCATCAGCGACGACAACTCAGCGGGTGACAACTGCTGGCAAACCTGAACCAGTTCAAGAGTGTTCTCCAGTAATGCAGGCTCTGTAGCATCTGACTCCGGGACCGGGGTTTCATAATCGAGATTTTTGGCAGGGGAAACAACGACTAACATCAATACTCCAATGTATCTTGATTCTAAACGCCATCCGCCGGCGCAATTATTCGGCGATGACTGATTTTGTTGAGCAAGTATACCATTGAGCAAACTGTCTCATGGGACTTTATTGTTGGGAAAAATCGATTCGGGCCATCGGTTTTCCCCAATAATAAGCGGCGAGGAATCTTGCTGAACAGGTGTAAATTCCATCATCTGTTTGGTATAAATGAGTAAATTCAGGCTGGTGCCGTTGTCCAGCCGTCACAACCCTACAATTCAGATGACGCCAGCGGGCGTTTGAACAACATTTCGCGGAAGTCTGCCCGGTAATCGACAGGCATCCCTTAGACAAAGGCCATCATTCAGAGAGTATTATGAGTAACCAACTGCAATCACTACGTAAAATCACGACCGTAGTTGCCGATACCGGCGACATTGAAGCCATTCGCAAGTATGAGCCGGTGGACGCAACTACCAACCCCTCGTTACTTCTCAAAGCAGCCAGCATGCCCCAGTATGCCTCCTTTATCGATGATGCCGTTGCCTGGGCCAAACTGCAGTCCAACGATGCAGAGCAACAACTGATTGACGCAGCAGATAAGCTCGCCGTATTGATCGGCAAGGAAATATCCTCCATTGTACCTGGACGGGTATCCACCGAAGTCGATGCGCGTCTTTCCTTCGACACAGAGGCCACCATCGCCAAAGCCGAACGTCTGGTGCAACTCTACAGCGACGCCGGTGTTGATAAGTCACGCATTCTGATCAAAATTGCATCCACCTGGGAAGGCATTCGGGCCGCTGAAGTGCTGGAGCAAAAAGGCATCAACTGTAACCTGACCCTGCTGTTCAGTTTTGCCCAGGCCAGAGCATGTGCCGAGGCTGGGGTATTCCTGATTTCTCCTTTCGTAGGCCGTATCCTCGACTGGTACAAAAACAGCACAGGAAAAACGGAATATACCAAGGAAGAAGATCCAGGTGTGGTTTCCGTTACCAGTATCTACAACTACTACAAAGCGCACGGCTACAAGACCGTAGTGATGGGTGCCAGTTTCAGAAACATTGGCGAAATCCAGGCACTGGCAGGCTGTGACCGTCTGACTATAAGCCCACAACTGCTGGAAGAACTGGCCAACGAACCGGGCGAACTTACCGCAGTACTGAGCTATTCCGGTGAAACCAAAACACCTGGAGCGGCACTCACTGAAGATCAGTTCCGCTGGGACATGAACGAAGATGCAATGGCAACGGAAAAACTTGCGGAAGGTATTCGTAACTTTGCCGCTGACCAGGTAAAACTTGAAGCTATGTTGAAAGCAAAATTAGACATATAATAATATAATTAATATATTCTGACACTCAACCATTACGTAGGACCCGAATCATGACTGTACTGACAAGCCAACCAGAATGGCAACGTCTGACGGAGCTGGCAACATCGGTTAAAAGCACCCACATGCGGGACTGGTTTGCTGAAGACCCACAAAGGGCCAGCAAATTTCAGACAGAAGCCTGTGGCCTGTATCTGGATTACTCCAAAAACCGGGTAGATCAGGAGGTTCTTGATACCCTTTTCGCTCTGGCAGACTCCCAGGGGCTGTCGGCACACCGGGAAGCAATGTTCGGTGGCGCGAACATCAATAACACGGAAAATCGCGCGGTGCTTCACACCGCGTTACGTAACTTCAGTGGTGAACCTGTGTATGTGGATGGCCAGGATGTGATGCCCGAAGTACTGGCAACACTGGAAAAAATCCGGGCCTTTACCCATGCGATCCATTCAGGTGCACATGTGGGTTACACCGGCAAACCAATCAGGCAGGTTGTCAGCATTGGCATTGGCGGTTCTTTCCTGGGTCCCAAAATCATGACCGAGGCACTAAAGCCTTACACCCATGACGCGGTAAAGGTGCATTTTGTAGCCAACGTAGACGGTTGCCATATTCACGACGTACTCAGTACCCTGGATCACACAGAAACACTGATCGTGATGTCGTCCAAGTCGTTTTCAACCCAGGAAACCCTGCAGAATACTTTATCAGCAAAAGACTGGTTTCTCAGCCAGGGCGGCAGTCAGCAGGACATTGCCAGGCATTTTGTCGCGGTTTCCTCCAATGTTGCTGCTGCCACTGAATTTGGCATTGCGGAAGAGAACATATTCCCGATGTGGGATTGGGTTGGCGGACGCTATTCACTGTGGTCGGCCATTGGTTTGCCTATTGCCCTGGCTTTAGGTTTTGACAACTTCAAAAGCTTGCTGGAGGGCGCTCATGAAATGGACAAACATTTCAAAACCGCTCCAAGCAAGCAAAACCTTCCGGTGATCATGGCGATGCTGGGCATTTGGTACCGAAACTTTTTCGACGCCCAGTCCCACGTACTTTTACCCTATTACCACTATCTGCGTGGCTTGCCTGCGTACGTGCAACAGTTAGATATGGAAAGTAACGGTAAACAGGTCACCCAGGCAGGCCAGCGCGTTGATTACGCCACCGGCCCGATTATCTGGGGCAGTGAAGGCACTAACGGCCAGCACAGCTTTCATCAGCTGATTCACCAGGGTCATGGCATTATTCCGGCAGACTTCCTGATGCCCCTGAATGTTCCCAATCAGGATGACACCCATCACGCCATGCTGGCATCCAACTGTTTTGGCCAGACTCAGGCGCTGATGCAGGGCAAAAGCTTTGAAGACTGCTACAAGGATTTGGAAGGTAAAGGCCTGGATGAAGAACAGCGACGCAGCCTGGCAGAACACAAAACCATGCCGGGTAACAAACCCTCGAATACCATTTTATTTGAAAAACTCGATCCGTTCACACTTGGCGCGCTGGTTGCTATGTATGAACACAAGGTATTCGTTCAAGGGGTAATCTGGCAGCTTAACTCCTTCGACCAATGGGGCGTAGAGTTAGGAAAAGTACTTGGTAATCAGGTTCTTGCCGGAATAGTTGGGAGCGCTGACCACGATCAGTTCGACCCATCAACCCAACAATTGATTGCACGTTTCCGCAAGGCAAATGCACCAAAATAAGGAAAGCAATTTGCTGTATAGCCAGGAAACAGCGCTATTCAGATAACGGCCAGGCTGGCTGGCCGTTACACATTGGACGTGTACCACTGAATTGTCATCAAGATGTCACACTTTGTTAATTAAAAGTAAATAACGTTATTTTAATTTGCTTGTGGCTATGATACAAAAATGTGCAGAGAGGAAAGTTCAGCCGATCTGTCACGGTTGTAAGTGGTAACAAAAAGGAGATCCTCGTGGATAAAGCAGATCTATTTGCCATGCTCGACATTGAAAGCAACTCAGCGAAAACCAAAAGCAAAAAACGCAAGTGGAGAGAGATTGAAGCGCTGCAGGATAGATACAAGCTGGAAAAGGAATTGGCCGAACTGGACTGCGGGTTCGAGTTCGAACTGGAATCCATGCAACGATAAATACATAAACGGCCACCTCACATAGGTGGCCGTTTTACGTTTTATCTGCGCTTTAAGCCAGAATTCAGGGCCTCAAGCCAGTTAAGGCATAGCCCTTTATACTTGCCAGTTAATTGGGGTTTTGCCCTTTGACTGCAGTATAGAGTTGGTTTTGCTAAAATGCTTGCAGCCCAGAAACCCTCGGTGCGCGGATAACGGCGAAGGATGCGGCGCTTTCAATACGTGGTGGCGCTCACTGTCAATGTGCTGCCCTTTCTTTTGCGCGTGGCTGCCCCAAAGCAGAAACACCACACCATCACAGTATTGGTTTACCGCATCTATGACTTTGTCGGTAAAACGTTCCCAACCATACCTCGCGTGACTGTGTGCCTTACCCTGCTCAACCGTCAACACGGTATTGAGCAGCAGCACTCCTTGTGTAGCCCAATCCTGCAAAAAGCCGTGCTGAGGAATCTTAAATCCGTCGATATCCGTCGACAATTCCTTGTAAATATTAACCAGCGAAGGCGGCGGCTTTATTCCGGGTTTCACAGAAAAGCATAATCCATGAGCCTGTCCGGGCCCGTGGTACGGGTCCTGGCCCAAAATAACCACCTTCACCGTTTCCAGAGGGGTCAGCGTTAAAGCACTGAATACTTCCGGTGCAGGCGGGAAAATCACTACTCCCTGTTGCCGTTCCTGTGCAATCCGTTCAACCATGGATTGATAGTACGGCTGCTGTTGTTCAGCTTCGAGTACCTGCGCCCAGTTGCTCATTACTTGGTTTTCAACAACGCCAGCATATGCGCCTTTAAATCTTCATATTCAGCGCTTAACGGCACTGCCAGACTGGTTTTGGCGGCAACATCTGCCAAGGGCTTTGGCAGACTGAGCGGCTGCCCAAGCACATTCTCTACCGTTTCACGGAATTTGGCCGGATGAGCGGTTCCGAGGAACAGCCCCACTTCCCCCTCATTCAGATCGTGACTGAGTGCACGGTACGCCACTGCAGCGTGGGGTTCACTGGTATAACCCAACTGAGCCAGTTGGCGCATTGCCAGATGGGTGTACTCTTCATCCACCGACTCGCCGCGCAGACAATCCGCCGGCAGGTAACCCTGCTCAATCAGTGCTTCAATCCGTGGCCAGTTGTTTGGCTGGCTTACGTCCATGGCATTGGACATGGTAGCTACCGTAGCTTTTGGAGCCCACTCACCCGTTTTCAGATAACGGGGAACGGTATCATTCAGGTTCGTCGCTGCAATAAAGCGCTTGATCGGCAGCCCCATGGTTTTAGCTATCATGCCGGCGGTCAGATTTCCGAAGTTTCCGCTGGGAACCGAAATCACCAGATTGCTGCGCTCTTCTTCAGGAACCTGGCTCACGGCTTCAAAGTAATAGCACACCTGTGCCAGCAAACGGCTTATGTTGATGGAATTGGCCGAATTCAGGTGCAGGCCTTCACGTACATCCGGATCATCAAATGCGGTTTTTACCAGCGCCTGACACGCATCAAAATCACCGTCTACCGCAACGGTGTGAATATTGTCACCCAGTGTGGTAAACAGCTTTTCCTGCAGCGGGCTGATTTTACCTTCTGGGAACAGGATCACTACGTTGATGTTTTCGATACCATGAAAAGCGTGGGCAACGGCTGCACCAGTGTCTCCGGAAGTTGCCGTCAGAATGGTGACAGGTTGCCCTTCACTCAATCGCGAAAGGCACTGGGCCATAAAGCGGCCACCAAAATCCTTAAACGCGAGGGTTGGGCCGTGAAACAGTTCAAGGGTATAGATACTGTCAGTGACTTTTTCTACCGGGGCGGGAAACGTGAATGCTTCATTCACTACAGCTTCAACCATGCCCTGCGGAAGTTCATCACCAATCAGGGCCTTTAAGACTTCGATACTGCGCTCTGCAAACGGCCGACTCAATAAGTCGTCGATATTTTCCAGAGTCGGGATGCGGGTCGGAAAATACAGCCCTTGATTCTTACCCAGTCCACGCTTCACCGCCTCGGCGAAGCTGGCGGTATCACCCGCATCTTTTAAATTAACCAGTTCCACTATTTTTTTACCTTATTCTTCAACTTGCTGTTGGCAGGCACCCTGTGAAGGAATGCGACATACGTGGCTAAAGCCATCTTCGTTTTGTATATAGTTTTCTGTCAGCCATTGCTCTACGGCTTCGGCTGTATGACGGTCGTTGCAAACCGCAAACACTGTTGGCCCGGACCCTGAGATTCCAAACGCCAGTGCACCGCTTTGCATGGCAAAATCCCTGGCGTCATCAAATCCGGGCAGGAGGGATTTTCGGTACGGTTCGGCAATCACATCCTGCATCACACCAGCGGCCATTTTTGCGTCCCCACTGTGCAGTGCATGCACGAAAATGCCCAACTGGCGGCCGAACGTAAGTGCGGTGGCCATTGGTACTTCTTTGGGCAGAATGTTTCTGGCGGCTGAAGTTGAAACGCTGATCCCAGAGTAACAAATCACCCAGTACCAGTCCTGAATTACCGGCAAAGAAACCGTCACAGGCGCAGCTTGCCCGGTCATCAGGGTCATGCCTCCAAGGTAGCAGGGGGCAACATTATCGTAGTGAACACTGCCACTGATCTGACCTTCGAGTTCTCCCATCATCAGTAGCAGTACATCTTCGCAGAAAGGCTGCCCGAAATGCTCGTTCAGGCCATAAAAAGCAGCAACGATGGAACTGGCACTGGAACCCAGTCCACTACCGATTGGCAGGTTTTTGAACAGGGTAACCGCAACCGGAGACACTGTGTGCCCGGCCTTAACCATTTCCTCAATAAAATAATGGTAACAGTGCGTTACGATGTTGGTGTCCGGATCGGACGGCAACTTGTGTGCAAATGGCCCTGCAACGGTTAACTGATATTGCTCAGCATCAACTATTTCCACCTCATCGCCCAGCGGAGTACCATCTACCGGCTGCAGCGCAGCGCCCAACACGTCGAAGCCAAGACTGACATTACCAATAGACGCAGGTGCGTATGCTCGGGTTGTTTTCATAACTGCTCTCCTGACCTCAATGGGCCGATTGCTTCCAGGGCATGGTACGAAGAATATCAGCAAACACACCTGCTGCGGTTACTGTTCCACCTGCGCCGTAACCACGGATAACATAGGGTTTTGGCTGATAGTAATCACTGTTGATGGCCAGCGCATTCTCTCCGTCTTTAACCGCAGCCAACGGATGACTGGCGGGCACTGCCTGAATCGTAACCTTACAACGGTTTCCTTCAATGCTGCCAATGTATCGCAGCACTTTGTTTTCTGCTTTCGCTTTTTCAACCCGGGCACCAAAATCCGCATCCAACTGTGGCAGTTGCTGCATGAATTCATCAATGCTGCAGGACTCGGCGAAACCGGCGGGCAGCACCGATTCAATCTCGATGTCAGACAGTTCAAGCGTTAAATCGGCCTCACGCGCCATGATCAGAAGCTTCCGGGCTACGTCCATGCCACTCAGGTCGTCCCGGGGGTCGGGCTCCGTATAGCCGTTTTCCTTTGCCAGCGTGGTGGCCTGGGAAAGGGTCATCCCCTCTTCCAGCTTACCGAAAACATAAGACAGGCTGCCGGACAAAATACCTTCGAATCGGTGCAGCACGTCACCGGCACTGAACAGCTTCTGCAGGTTGTCGATAACCGGAAGCCCTGCGCCTACCGTAGTTTCGTACAGATACTGACGGTTGGTATCCAGCGCAGTTTTGCGCAGTTTGCGGTAATAGGCCATGGTGTCGGTATTGGCCTTTTTATTCGGCGTAACCACATGGAAACCGTTTTCCATCATCTCTACGTATTGCGCCGCGATGCCTGCATGGCTGGTACAATCCACAATGACCGGGTTGACCAGACTGTTGTCATTAACAAACTGATGTACCCGTTCAATGGAAAAACTGTGTTCCGAGTCATTGAGCAAAGACTGCCAGTCATTCGCCACATCAATGCCCTGTGCATCGAGCAAAAGTTTGCGGCTATTGGCAATCCCGTATACCCGAAGCTGAATATTGCGTTGCAACAATGCATCCTGCTGGCGGGCAATTTGAGCCAGTAATTCCTGCCCCACGTTTCCACACCCTATCAGGAATACGTCAATGGTGTGGCGATCGGAAAAGAAGTTCTGATGAACCACTCGTACAGCCTTTTTGGCGCGCTTGGCTTCAATAACGGTAGAAATGGAACGCTCAGAGGAACCTTGCGCAATGGCCACATTGTTCACCCGGGCCTGGGAAAGGGCGCTGAAAAACCGTGCAGCCAGGCCTTTGGTATGGCGCATACCATCGCCAACCAGGGTGACAATCGCAAGGTCGTGACGCACTTCAATGGGGTCCAAAAGCTGATTCTGCAATTCCAAGGCAAATGCATCTTCCAGTAAATTCAGAGCTTTGCCTGCATCTTTACTTTGAATACAGAAGCTGATGCTGTACTCAGAGCTGGACTGTGTGATCAGGCTGATAGAGATGTTGGCGTTAGAAATTACTTCAAATACACGGCTTGCCATGCCCACCATGCCTTTCAGTCCCGGTCCGGCGACGTTGAACATGGTGATGTTGTCCAGCTGCGAGATCCCCTTCACCGATGTCCAGATTTCACTGGCTTCATTACTGATCAACGTACCTGGTGCAGAAGGGTTCAGGGTGTTACGAATCAGGCATGGAATGTGGTGCTGGGCAATGGGGCCGATGGTTTTGGGATGCAACACCTTAGCGCCAAAGTAGGACAGCTCCATGGCTTCCTGGTACGTCAGTTTGTCCAGCAAAACCGCATTTTCCACCTGGTTGGGATCGGCGTTGTACACACCGTCCACATCAGTCCAGATCTCACAGCAGCTTGCATCGATACAGGCTGCCAGTATTGCGGCAGAGTAATCCGACCCG
This sequence comes from Alteromonas aestuariivivens, assembly GCF_003367475.1. Classification (GTDB taxonomy): domain Bacteria; phylum Pseudomonadota; class Gammaproteobacteria; order Enterobacterales; family Alteromonadaceae; genus Alteromonas; species Alteromonas aestuariivivens. Next base: position 185,785 of record NZ_QRHA01000001.1, on the reverse strand, counting down.
TTTCTGCCTAACGTAACTTTTTCACCACCTTCGTTGGCCGCCACAAAACCCGGCATCACCAGCAATTGGCTGCCGTCGGTCACAACATCGGAAAACCGGGCCTTGCTCAACGCTACATCGGCGATGCTGTCGAGGTAATCCCCTTCAGCCAGAATGTATTGCACAGGGTCGATAATCCGGTTGGCGATGCCTTTGGCACTCAGGATTGCACTGAACAGCGTAACACTGATGTACTCACCAATACTCAAAATACCGGCGGCCACTTCATCTGGCGCACAACCCAGCAATTTGATGCCTTCAAGCTGTTGTTTTAAAGAGGACAGATGCGACTGGATGTACTCGCTAACACTCTGTACTGCAAAATCCGGCAACTCCTGGGACAGTTCCTGGGCAATACCTTCCACGGTTTGCTGTAATTTAATAAATAGAGGCAGATAATCTTCGTTGGCTGCAGCCTGCTCACACAGGGAAGAAAGCGCGTTAGTCACGCCTTTGGGAGCCGATAAAACTACCGCAGCACCTTCGGTCTGATGGGTCGTGGTACTGATCTCGGTGACACGAAGATACCGCTGTGCATCGGCCAGAGAGGACCCACCAAACTTTAATACTTTCATCTATTGCTCCTTTCGGTTTGTAACCTTCAACACACCACATTCTGACAGACACAGGGTAAAAAAAAACCCGCTCTCTGAGAGGGCGGGCTTTCGGTGTCTGTTGCAAATGCGCACTAGCCAGCGACCGCCCTCAAAGAGGTGGTAATAATCATGCCGGTGGTGCTAATAATTGTTTTCATGTGGTCAATTTGCCGTATAGACGTCTATATGTCAACCGCGTTTTTCGACAAATTCGTCTGGTACGACATTTCACGCCTTGCCGGGCAGTTCGGGAATCCAGTAAACCTAAAACTGATGCTGGGCCACATCCGGCCACTGATACAAAATTTAGTAAATAAACTATTAATTAGATTAAAAAAACGGTATTTAAATTGATACCAAACCTAGGCATAATACGACTTCGGATGGAGTCCGATGTAGTGACAAAAGGAAGATATTTCATCCGCAAGTTGTCTGTCTGCTTTAGACCACCCTGTCGTACTCGGTCCTTATCTATAGATGTAATTTAAGGACAAAACAATGAAAGTACTCCGCACCGGCGCGATCGGCCTGCTAGCCTCATTGCTGTTAACCGCCTGTATTGAAGTGGAAGACAACAACAATAACAACGACATCGTCAATGCCATCAATGAACTCGATATCACCCCTGTTGGGCCTACCATTACTCTGCGTGGTGCAGTCAGGGAAGCCGGAACGGTCAGCGTTCTGGCAGGCATTACGGTAACCGTATCTGCAGGGACAACTGAACTCGGCAAGGCGTTAAGCTCCGAAGACGGTACTTTTGAAATTTCCGGCCTGCCAACCTCCTCAGCCATTGATATCGTACTTACTGATGAATCAGGCGAATTCCTTACCAATGTCTATTCCGGAGAAACACCCCATACACAGAGTTCCGTTGGCTATCAAGATATCGGCGTACTGCTTATTTCCGAGCCACTTACGGTCAGTTTTGAAATACTTACCAGCAACAATTCACCTGTGCCGGATTTGCAGTTCACCAGCAGTCTCTATTCAGCCAGCGGTAGCATTGCCCCTGAATATCGATCTGAGTCAACATACGATGAAACCACCGGACTTTATTCAATTACCATCCCCAAAAGCATTAATACATCATTGTATGCTTCTCTGGATGTTGACGGCGACGGTGAAGCGGACTACCGCAGGGAAGACTCGCCCTATTCCGATGCAACAAACCTGTACCTTCAGGATATAAACCAGTACCCGGTTGATACCGTTTATCTTTATGCTCTGGACGAAGCCCTTTCTCAAATTGAATTTCGACTATCCATTCTTGATAACGATTTTAACCCTCTGACCACAGCGAAGGTGATGATTGACGATGAAAATAACGAAGAAGTGGTATCGAGCTACGACGAAGCCAGTGGCCAACACGTCATTACCGTAAATTACGACCGATATTCCAATGACCAGCTTCGTCTGGTTATCCCGTCGCTGGAAGAGAACGGGGTGATGTATGAGTCAGCCATCATTTACGCTACCCCTTATGATGACACCTTGCGGATCAACTCAAGCAATGCCAATGGTTACCTCAATTACGAAACAGACTTAGCCGAACAGGTGAACATTCCTGTTGAACTTCGGGAAGGCTTTCCCGATGCGGAACTGGAGTTAATTGCCGAACACATTGATACCGAAACCGGGGTTTACACCCTCTATTACTCTCACCCAATCAGCGTGCAAGACAATGCAATATCATTCTATCAGTTAGGAAGCTACTCCGTGGTTCGAGGCAATGACAGTGATACCGACCTGCTGCTTGACGGCTCCAGCCAAGTATCCCAGTTGCAACGCCTTCAGGAAACGAGCGCAGTACTTTCGCTCGGAAACACACGCTTAACTATCACTCCGACAGATCCCTTATTACCCACCTTCAATTATAAGTACAATATTGGTTTCCTTAACCTTATCGACCAGCAACTACTGGTGGACTTGTACAATGATACCGTTGATTTCAAAGCCTCCATCACTTCAGATACGGCCTTTGATATTTCGGAACTGGTGCTCGACAACAACAACTACTGGACGCAGGGTGAAATCATTACCCCTTTCAATACCGCAGGAGAAAGCGCATCACCTTTTAACGGTCGCGATTCGGTTTACCTGTACCTGCCTCTGAGCGCGAGTAGCCTACAATACTTCACTCTCACCAAACGAATTGTCACTTCACAGGGCACCGTTACTGGTGAAAATGACTTTTATGAGATTGTCAGAGACGGGGAACTGAACTACTACTCGAACTCAACTGCTTATATAGCCAACTTTGCTTACAACGAAAATATTATTTCAAGTTATGACTATGGCAGAGTTGTGACGGGCAGCAGCCTTGATGACGACACTTATTGGCTGCGTGTCTCCATGTCTGAATATATGTATGACAACACCGATTCATCGCAAAACACCATCCAGTTTGAGTACGCCTATGAGACTAAAGACGGCCAGTTTGAAACCGGCGCCCTTACATTACCGGTAAATTGATCAGCGATTACGTCTAATTGGGGCTCTATTTAGAGCCCTTTCTTTTATTAAACCGTCGGTCGGCGTGTCATGTAAGAAAGTTACCTTTGTAAGCGACATTGCAACAGAGTTGCCTCTGTGTACATATCATCGACCTGTAAAAACTAGGTAAATGTAGCCCTGTCAGGCAGCCCCGACAGCAGGCCGAGCGGATAACTCCGCTCTACTGCACCGGCGCTCAGACAGATAGGTCTCCAGTACCTTAACCTGCTCGCCTGACAAGCGCAGGCCCTGCTTGGTCCTGCGCCAAAGAATATCTTCCGCGCAGCTGGCCCATTCTTCCTCTATCAGATAATCCACCTCGGCCTGCATAAGGCCTGCACCAAAATCCTGCCCCATAGCAGAAAGTTGCGACTTACCGGCCAGAAACTTATGACACAGCAAACCGTATTGGCGCACATAGCGTGCGCACAACTCTTCAGGCAACCAGGGATACTGGACCCGTAAATCAGATTCAAGCTGGCCATGGCTGGAAAAACTGCCTCCGGGCAGGGCCGGACGACGGGTCCAACTGGCTTTCATGCGCGGGAAGATGACTTTTAACTTATCCACGGCACTCTGGGACAATGTGCGGAACGTGGTAATTTTGCCGCCGAATATATTGAGCAATGGCGGATGTCCGGACTCATTGTTCAGTTCAATGCGGTAATCCCGGGTCAGCGTTTGCGCAGATGCCGATTCATCCTCAAGTAAAGGCCTTACGCCACTGTAAGTATGCACAATATCATCGGCACTGATTTTGTGCCTGAAATACTGATTGACAATTTCAATGAGGTAGCCTTTTTCCGCTTCTGAAATGGATGCGTTTGATGGATCGCCAGTGTAATCTTCATCGGTGGTTCCCACCAGGGTAAAGTCACCTTCAAACGGAATGGTAAATACTATCCGGCCATCCTTGTTTTGCAGAATGTAGGCTTCTTCCGAATCGTACAGCCGTGGAACAATAATGTGACTGCCTTTCACCATGCGCATAGATTGCTTTTGCACGTTGCCGCTCACCCGTTCCAAAAACGAAGCCGCCCAGGGCCCAGCCGCATTTACCAATGCCCGGGCCTTAACGGTTTGGCTGCTTCCGTCCTTGCTTTTAAGGGTCACCTGCCAGCATTTGCCGTTTGGCTGAACACCAACACATTCCGTTTGTGGCCGGATGTCAGCGCCTTGGTCCCGTGCGGCGAGGGCATTCAGGATCACAAGCCGGGCATCGTCTACCCAACAGTCCGAATACTCAAAGCAGGTTTTTATATCCGCAACCAATGGCCCTTGCGCATGGGTTTTAACCTTCCTGGAACGTGGCAATACATTACGTTTTGCCAGCGAATCGTAAAGGAACAACCCAGCCCGAATCATCCATTCCGGACGAAGATGTTTTTGATGTGGCAACCGGAAACGCAAAGGCCAGATAATATGAGGGGCCTTGGCGAGGAGCACTTCCCGCTCAGCCAGCGCCTCTCGCACCAGTTTAAATTCATAGTGTTCAAGGTAGCGCAACCCGCCATGAATCAGCTTGCTGCTGGAAGATGAAGTCGCACTGCCCAAGTCACCTTTTTCACAAAGCAGCACAGACAACCCCCGCCCCGCTGCGTCTGCAGCGATTCCGGTACCGTTCACCCCACCCCCAATCACCAGCAGGTCAACATCGTATTCCTTTCCTGAGCGCTCACTCACAATTGCAACCTTATATTCACATCAACAATGTGAGCATTTGAACGCCAAAACGAAAACATGTCAACACAAACGAACATTTAAGAAAACATTCACGCCTTTACGAACGTAATATTATTTTCCTTGATGATTTTTGAGATTGGCGCGGGCGGCGTTTTGTCACAAACAAGGTAATCCACCTGTGACAAGTGCCCCTGCTCAACCATGGCGTGACGCTCGAACTTGCTGTAATCAGCAGCCAGTATGGCTTTGCGGGTGTGTTTAAGAATCGCCTGGGAAACTTTCACCTCACGAAAATCAAAGTCGAGCAATGCGCCGTCGCTACTGATCCCGCTTATCCCGATAATGCCAAAATCCATTCTGAACTGGCTGATAAAATCACAGGTTGCTTCGCCGATGATTCCACCGTCACGATAGCGAACCTCACCTGCGGCAATGATTACGGTAAAATCTTCCTTTGCCGATAAGATGCTGGCTACGTGCAGATTGTTGGTCACAACATGCAAATTCTTATGGTTCAGCAACTTGGTCGCGATCATCTCCGTAGTGGTGCCTATATTGATAAACAACGAAGCTCCATCGGGGATCATATTCGCAACGGCGATAGCTATACGTTCCTTTACCTGCCGGTTGTAGGATTTTCTTTCCTGGTAAGGTGTGTTCTCCCAACTCTTATTGATGCCTGCCCCACCATGATAGCGGCACACCACACCGCCTTCGGCAAGTTGATTAAGATCCCGTCGAATAGTCTGGGGCGTTACTTCACACCGTTCGACAAGTTCATCAATGGACATAAAGCCCTGCTGCTTGATCAAATCGACAATCTTTTCATGTCGCTGTGCCTGATTCATGGCAAACCTCTGGTAGTTTTTTGTTGAGTATACCTGAATAGCCGGAACAAAAAACGCGGTAACGAACACAAAATGTTCGATATCGAAAATTTAATGTTGTTAATTTACTGTAAATCGTGCACTATCGCCCCTTGCGATACTAAGGAGGCCGTTTTGGATAAGTACATACTGGCGATAGATCAGGGCACAACCAGTTCGAGAGCTATCATTTTCGCTGCTGATGGAACAATCAAATCCATCGCACAGCAGGAATTTCCGCAACACTATCCCCAAGAAGGGTGGGTTGAACACGATGCCGGGGAAATCTGGTCCAGCGTTCTGACAACGCTTCGCGATGTATTCAACGAATCTGGCTTAACGCCGGCCGATATTGCCACTGCTGGTATAACCAATCAGCGTGAAACCACGCTCGTTTGGGACCGGAATACCGGCGAGCCAATTTATCCTGCAATAGTTTGGCAGGACAGGCGCACCTCGGCTCGATGCAAATCCATCAGCCAGGACAACGAGCTCACCTCCTATATTACAGAAGCAACCGGCTTGCTGGTTGATCCCTATTTTTCCGCGACCAAAATCCAGTGGATCCTCGATGAAGTTGACGGTGCAAGAGATAAGGCTGAACGCGGAGAACTGCTGTTCGGTACCATAGATACTTTCCTGATCTGGCGGCTTACGAAGGGGCAAAGCCATAAAACCGATGCCACCAACGCGTCCCGTACCATGCTTTTCGACATTCATCGCCAGCAATGGGACGAAAGGCTGCTAAAAGCATTTAACATCCCTGCCGCAATGTTACCCACCGTCGAAGACAGCGCTGCCGAATTCGGTAGCATTGATGCCGAATGGCTGGGACACCCCATTCCCATTCAGGGCGTGGCCGGGGATCAGCAGGCGGCGCTCGTAGGCCAGGCCTGCTTTGAAAAAGGCATGGCAAAAAGTACCTATGGCACCGGCTGTTTCATGATGCTCAATACCGGTGAAACTCCGCTAAAATCCAGCCACAGACTGCTGACCACCGTAGCCTACCGGATCAACGGTAAAACTCATTATGCTCTGGAAGGCAGCATATTCATGGCAGGTGCCACCGTGCAGTGGCTTCGCGACGGTCTGAAACTGCTTTCCAGTGCATCTGAAAGTGAAGCACTGGCTAAAAGTGCACGGCAGGACAGCGGAGTTTTTCTGGTTCCCGCCTTTACCGGATTAGGGGCTCCCTACTGGGACCCGGACGCCCGCGGCGCAATTTTCGGCCTTACCCGGGATACCGGAATCAACGAACTGGTTGCCGCTGGCCTGCAGTCTGTGTGTTATCAAACCAAGGATCTGCAAAAAGCCATGGAAAGTGACGGTGCACGCCCGACCACGTTACGGGTGGATGGTGGCATGTCGAACAACGACTGGGTTATGGGCTTTCTCGCCGACATTCTTGGTGCTGAAGTCGAGCGCCCCAAAGTAACCGAAACCACAGCATTGGGTGCCGCCTACCTGGCCGGGCACCAGGCGGGGATCTATGTTTCCGTTGATCAGGTAACGCGCCAGTGGCAATGCGAAACCCGATTCAAACCGCGCCTTAGTAAAGGTGAACGTGACCAGGCTTACGCCCGCTGGCGCGATGCGGTAGACCGAACTCTGAGCCGGTTAACCCGGCCAGGTTAATTTTTGGTCAATTTTTTTAACTAATTTTTTACTTAACATTGTCATTACAACCAAAAGTTGTGTTAGTATCTTGAAATCAGATAAGGAAAACGTTTAACCGAGCCAGAATTCTGATTTTAAACATATATTTCAATAACTTAAAAAAGCATAAAAACTGTTAGCGAAAAATGTGTGTGAATTTATTGTTAATTCATCCAGTAATCCATCAGCTTTGCATTATTTATAATATAAATAGGATAAATAATTGCCTGCACACGGAGAAAACACTATGACAAAAGCAACCATGTCGTCTCGCACCAACCCTCTGTCCAAACGCACCCTTGTGGGAATTGCGATTGCGTCAGCCCTACAAGCACCCGTTGCCCTTGCACAGACTCCAGCATCTTCCGAGAATGTTGTGGAAGTGATCGAAGTTCGAGGCTTTACCAGCTCACTGAAAGCTTCCATGCTGGACAAAAAAGCTTCCGACGTAGTTTCCGATGGCATCACCGCCGAAGACCTGGGTAAATTCCCGGATCAGAACGTTGCAGAATCACTGCAACGCATTACCGGTGTAGCCATTGACAGAAGCGGCGGCGAAGGTCAGTTCATTACCGTGCGCGGCTTTGGCCCTGAATTCAACACCGTACTGGTTAACGGCCGTCAGCTTGCAACCGAAAACCAGGGGCGTGCTTTCAGTTTTGATACTCTGCCTGCCGAACTCATCAGCGGTGCAAACGTTTACAAGAGCCCGATGGCTTCTATGCAGGAAGGCGGCATAGGTGCCACCGTAGAACTGACCACCGCTCGCCCTTTCGACTTTGATGGCTTCAAAGCTGCTGCCAGCGTAAAAGGTATGTACGAGGATGTTGCTGAGGAAGTGACTCCGCAGATGTCCGGCCTGGTGTCGAACACCTTTGCCGATGGCACCATTGGCGTATTGGCTTCTGCGTCATTCCAGCAGCGTAAATCACAAACCAATGTTCTCGAGACCCGCTACTGGCGCCCGGGTGTAAGCCTGACCAACCGCTCAGAACTGGATAACCCTGCGTATGCAGAGACTGCACAGTTCAATGACGTTTACGTGCCACAGAACTTCGACCAAATCGTTGACATGGCAGATCGGGAGCGCACAACGGCTACCCTGGTGGGCCAATACATGCCCAATGACAATATGACACTGACCCTGGACGGTATGATTTCCAAGTTTGAAGTCGACTCCGATGCCAGCAGCGTGGGCCACTGGTTCTCAGACAGCAACCTGGATAACCTGGAATTTACCGAAAACGGCAGTGTGGCCAGCATGGACAGCACTGTGGTTGGCGGCGTAGGTGGTGCTACTGACTTCATTCAGCGTCGCTACGGCCGTGATGTTACCATTCAGGCATTCGGTGCTAATTTCGAATGGATCATCAGCGACACCCTGTCCGGTGAGTTTGACATTTCTACCTCAACTGCAGAAGACAACAGCGGTGGAAGAAACTACTTCACTGTTGTCGGTTACAACAACGATTACAGCATTGATTACAGCGGTTCTGTACCGTCTCTTACCGTAAACGGTGGCTCAGAAGCGTTGCTGAACAAACCTGCAGGCCGCATGCACTACAACGAGCGCAATGGCTTTGATACCGAAGATACGATCAACGAATACCGCGCGGATTTCACCTGGATACCGGAAGAACTGACCGTATTCAGCAAAATGGAATTCGGCGTCTACTTCCAGGACCGTGAGAAGCAAAACCAGCGACGTTTTGCCAGTGCCTGTAACATTTACTGCGGTTATCAGTTCGACCTGCCAGACGATTACCTGTCTGAGTTCAGTGCACAAAACTTCTTTGGCGGCGTACCGAACCAGTGGCTGACTTACGACCCGGAAGCCTTCTTTGAGTACGCAACTTCCGACGCTGCGGCACAGCAAATTGCCGACGCAACCGGGCAGGCTCTGAGCGATGTTCAGGCTGCACTTGCTGCCACCAACCTCGACAACCCACCGCTGGGTAACGACTCATTCACCGTGAGCGAAGAAGTGTTCAGCACCTATGCACAGTTCTTCTTTGCGACTGAAGTTGCTGATATGCCTCTGGATATCAACTTCGGCTTCCGTTACAGCGAAACAGACACCAGCGTCAGCGGCATTGGTCAGATTGTAAAAGATCTGGAACCCATTCCTAATGACCCGTCCGACCTGAATGTGGTGTACGAAACGGAAGTGGGCGATATCATCGAAGAAAGTGCCAGCTACAGCAACCTGTTGCCTAACCTGAACGCTAAACTGGCTGTAACCGACGAGTTCATGCTGCGCTTTGGATTCTCCCAGACTCTTACCCGTCCTACCATGGGTGACATGGTACCGGTGTTCAACGTTACCGTGGCCCGTCCTAACCAGTTGCAGGCCCAGGCAGGTAACACCGAACTGAAACCATTCCTTTCCACCAACTGGGATGTTTCAGCAGAATGGTACTACGACGACACCAGTTACCTGGCGGCGGCCTTCTTCCAGAAAGAAGTGGAAGACTTCATTATCGCTACCGTTGAGTCTGAAACCCTGAACCTGGACAGCGGAGCCTACGACTTTGACGTTCGCCGCCCTCGTAACGGTGAAGTGGCCAATGTAGACGGTTTGGAAATTGCCTGGTTGCACACACTGGAAAGCGGTTTTGGTATTCAGGCCAACGCTACTTTTGTAAACAGTGATGCAGAATTTGATGCCAGCAACACAAACCAGATTTTCGCACTGCCTGGTCTGGGTGACTCACAAAACCTGACGGTATTCTACGAAAAAGATGCCTTCCAGGCCCGTGTTGCCCTGAACAACCGCGAAGCGTTCATGCAGGATCTGGTCAGCCCGCTGGGTGGTATCGAGCCTCGCTTCACTGACACCTACACTCAGGTGGATGTAAGCGCCAGTTACGACATCAATGAGACCTTCACAGTATTCTTCGAAGGCATTAACGTAACCGGTGAAGAACTGCATCGCTACGGTCGCTACCAGGAGCAGTTTGTGCAGCTGGTAGACGATGGCGCACGTTACGCTCTGGGCGTACGGGCTACTTTCTAAAAAAGTTAGTCATTAACAGGGGGCTCCGCGCCCCCTTTTGTTGTTTTCGAGTAAGGAGTTTCCTGTGTCGGGCACTGTTACCCAAGTCCTTGTTTTTATTATTGTCACAGCCTTAATTGGTTTACTGACCTATCTCAAATGTCGTGGTCACGGCCACAGTAGTTCCAGCGAAAACAAAGAATACTTTCTGGCTGGCGGCGGGTTGACCTGGATATTCGTGGCCGGCTCCATCACACTCACCAACCTCAGCACCGATCAACTGGTGGGCATGAACGGCAATCAGATGGCCTTGCTGGCCTGGTGGGAATTCGCTGCGGTTGCCGGGCTGATGATTCTGGCCAAGGTTTTTTTGCCGGTTTACTACCACTATCAGTGCACCACTACCACTGAACTGCTGGAAAAACGTTATAACAACAAACACATACGTGCTCTTATCGGCCTGCTGTTTTTCCTCGGCTCAAGCCTGATTTTCATGCCGGCGGTAATCTATTCCGGCTCACTGTTCATGATCAGCATGTTCGGCCTCGACCTGCCACTGATGTGGGTTGCCACTGCGTTTGCGCTTGTCGGCGCTTTGTACGCCATATTCGGAGGCCTTCGAGCGGTTGCGGTATCCGACACCTACTCGGGTGTATTGTTGCTGGCAATGGCCATTCTGGTAATGGTTCTGGCATTAGTTGCCATTGATTTTGACTTTTCCGGCATCCCTAAAGAACGCCTCTCCCTGATAGGCGACAGTGACTCCCCCCTGCCCTGGCACACCCTGCTTACCGGTATGATCTTCATCCAGACATTTTACTGGAGCACTAACCAGACCATTACCCAACGGGCCATGGCAGCTCCCAGTCTGAAAGAAGCGCAAAAAGGCGTGTACGCTGCGGCCATTATCCGATTTATCATTGTGCCTGCGATCATTGTGGTACCGGGTATCATTTCCTACAAACTGTATGGCGACATTAACGACGCAGCCTACGGCACCCTGGTCGGCGACGTATTGCCGGATTGGCTGTCAGGTATGTTTGCAGCAGCACTGGCGGCCGCCGTACTCACAACCTACAACAGCAACCTCAATTCCGCCACCGCCTTGTATGTGTGTGACATTCACGAGGCCTATATTAATAAATCTCCCAAGGTGGCCCGTCTGGGCGGCATCGTTACCGCACTGCTGACGATAGTATCTTTGCTGATGGTGCCGGTTTATGCACAGGCGGAAAGCATCATTAACCTGCTGCAACAGCTCTGGGGTTTGATGAGTATGCCAATTCTGTCTATTTTCATCGTTGGCTTGCTGTTCAACAATGTGAACCCCTATGCAGGGATCTTCTCGGTCATTTTTGGTGTCGCGCTCTATGCGTTTTTCAGTTTCGTCCACGCGCCGTTTGGCTTACATTACATTCACCTGATGCTGGTCACCCTGGTGAGCTGTATTACTGTAGCACTGACAGTGAACCGCCTTGTGTTTGGCCAATCAGCCCAATGGCGAGGCCGGTTGATGGGCCACAGCAACGTGGACAATCTAACCCAAGAGGCGTAATGGTGAATGGGCAATAGCGTCAAACACATTGTTATTGTGGGCGGCGGCACCGCAGGCTGGCTAACGGCCTGCCTGCTGGCTGCCAAACACCGCGGCGTAAAATCTGCGCCGCAAGAGATGAAAATCACCCTGATTGAATCAGACACAGTTGCACCAATTGGCGTGGGCGAAGGCACCTGGCCCACCATGCGGGCAACACTGGCCCGCATCGGCATCAGCGAGCAGCAGTTGTTTTCCCGCGCAAATGCCGCTTTCAAACAGGCCAGTAAATTTGTTGACTGGCATCGAAACGCCAGTGGCGACAGTTACTATCACCCATTCAGCGCTCCGCAGGGCTCTGCACGCATTGATATTACACCTTACTGGTTAAGCGGCTACGCCACCGGCAGCTACGCAGATGACGTGTGCTTTCAGCCACACATTTGTGAACTTGGCCTTGGACCCAGGCCGTTGCAGGACAACAACGGTCAAAGTGCCAACTATGGCTACCACCTTGACGCAGGGCTTTTTGTGCAGCTTTTACGGGATCATGCCGTTACACAGCTCGGCGTTCAGCATATTGTAGATGACGTGAACCATGTGGTGATGTCCGACAACCAGGGAATTGAAGCGGTACACACCAGCAAACACGGCCCGATCAGTGGCCAGCTGTTTGTGGATTGCAGTGGATTCAAAGGCCTGTTGATTGGCGAAGCGCTGAATGTGGAACTGCAGGATTGTTCGGATACCCTGTTTGCCGATTGTGCGCTGGTTTGCCAGCAACCTTACTCCGACCCGCATCAGCCCATAAAGTGTTATACCCAGTCGACCGCACAGTCTGCCGGCTGGATTTGGGACATTGGCCTGCAGAACCGTCGTGGCGTGGGCCACGTATTCAGCACCCATTACCTTTCCACGGACCAGGCCACGGCCCAGTTACTGAACTATCTCGGCGACGAAACAGGTAACACCTCCGTTCGCGAGATTCGTTTCTCCACAGGTTATCGCAAGCGCTTCTGGCACAAGAACTGTGTCGCAATTGGCTTGTCTGCCGGTTTTCTGGAACCTCTCGAAGCGTCGGCACTGATGTTGATTGAACGCAGCGCCACCTTGCTGACCGACCAGCTCCCTGCCACCATCCAGGTGATGAACAAGGTTGCCAGACGCTTCAACCAGATACTGGAGTACCAGTGGCAGCAAACGATTGCCTTTCTGAAACTGCATTATGTGCTCAGCAACCGGGACGAAGCATTCTGGCGGGCCAACCGCAATGAAGACACCATCCCTGCTCCGCTGCTGGATTTGCTGGATGAGTGGCGCTACCGCCCACCACTGGACAGTGATTTCAGTCATGTTGCTGAGGTGTTCCCTGCCCAGAGTTACCGGTACATTCTTTACGGAATGCAGGCAAGCACAGACCCGACGTTTCTGGCGCGGACACTTCAGGATACCGAACAGGCACAACGCCAGTTTTCCCTCAATCGCGTGCTTAGCGAACAGTTATCGAGAAATCTGCCTTCGCACCGTACCCTGATCGAATTCATTACCAAGAACAACAATAAAAATATGTGAGTATTTGCCATGTCCGACAACAGCACTCTAACCCCACTTAACAGCGAACAGCACCGCAATCTGGGCCTGCTCGAAGACAAGAGCTACGCTCACAGCGCCCACTCAGGAGCAGTTGCCATTGCATTCAGTGAACTCGCATCCCTGTCTGGCTGCATGCCAATCGTGGCACTTAAGGGCACCGACAATCTGCCCCCGGCACTGAGTGCTTTACTGGGGTTCGGGCCTGCACAAAACCTGTTTCACCACAGCGGACAATGGATGGGGCACGCTGTCCCCTTGACTATTCAAAGCTACCCGTTCCACTTCACTACCCGGCAACAACACACCCTGTTGTTGATTGACGAAAACGCGGGCTGCATCAATAGTGCAGGTGCGCCTCTATTTGGTTCTGACGGCAGCGCCATGCCGATGCTCAAAGGGTATCAGGAGAAAATTGCCCAGTTGTCCGGCGGCCTGAAAATGAGTGCAGCCTTTATTGCCGAGCTGCAAAAACTGGACTTGCTATCGCCAATTAGCGTCACCTGCACAGGCGCAGATGGGGAAACCCATACTCTCGAAGGGCTGCTTTCAATAAACGAACCCCGCTTTCAGCAACTACCGGCCGAAACACTGGTTTCGCTCCATGAGAGCGGCATGCTGATGGGAATTTATGCCATGATGTTGTCCCTTCGTCAGTTTAACCGTCTGGTGCAACTGAGCCAGAACACCGCCAGCCCGGTCAAAAAAATCAGTATCCGGAAAAATTAGAACGCCCACTCAATCTCTCCACCCAAAAAACGGGGTGGAGAGTTAACCAAACGGCGCGCCAAAGGTGTAAAACCAGCTGCGATCAAACACCCAATACATGGCCACACAGCCAATCACGTATGGCGGTACTCTGGCCGTCCATACGGGAAATTCAAGCGGAAGCTTCTTAACCACACTTCCAACCAGAAGCACTGCTGTAACGAAAAGCAACTGCCCTGCCTCGACCCCGACATTGAAGGAAAACAACGCCAGCGGCACTGCCGTTTGAGGCAATCCTAGTTCAGCGAGGGCTCCGGCAAATCCAAAGCCGTGCAGCAACCCGAACACAAAGGCAACCAGCCATGGCCAGCGTGCCGTTAGTGAGTATTCACCACGCTGTTTATGCAAAATTTCCAATGCCACCAAAACAATGCTCAATGCAATCACGGCTTCCACTGGCGGTCCGGGTAGCCTTACATAACCCAGTGTGGCCAAGGCAAGGGTAATACTGTGCGCGAGGGTAAACGCAGTGATGGTTCCGATAAGCTTGCGCTTACCCTTCACTATCAGCAGCAATGCGAACACAAACAGAAGGTGGTCGATGCCCAGCAGTATATGCTCTGTGCCAAGTGTAAGGTAAGTTCGAAGCACCTCCCCATCACCGGCTGTTGCGGAAATCTCGGTGGATGGGGAGTCAGCCTGCAGGCGACGCACAAATTCACTGCCATCGGCAAAATCAACACGAATCAGGGCGTCGGTGAAGGTCCTGCTGAGGCCATCAATAGTAACCCGGGCTCCGGCAATACCTTGCGGGCAAGCCATTTGCCAACGCCGCACATGGGCTCCCCCGACAAATGTGCCCTGTGGTTCGCTCTCTTTGCAGGGCAGGCCTTCAAAGCGCACGTTCAATGCCAGACGCCCGGTATCTCCCCGGGCAGGCACTTTCCACATTACCTCGTAATTTGAGGCAGACGTCTGGGTGATCTGTAAAAACGCTGGGCGCAACTCATGGGCAGTGGCGGCAAACGCAAACCACCAGCCTGTAACGAGCGTGAGCGCTACGCGGCCCAATAGCGTCATCCTTCGGAATCTTTCGGTTGAGGCCACTCTATAGTCACCTGGTATTTGCTCAAAAGTTCATTTTCAATTTGCTTGCGAAGTGTTGTACGCCGTTCATGTTCCCACTCCCTGAGCGCAGCGCTGCGTATACTGGCAAACTCCGGAAGCCGGGCGGGTGTGCGCTGGTCAACGCGAACCAGATGCATGCCATAGCCAGAACGCACGGGCTGGCTCCAACGTCCAACCTCAATACCAGCAATCGCTTCAGCGAAATCTTTCCCGAAGGTTGCGGATACTTGCTGCAAGGAAGCCCCAACCATCAATTCAGGCAACAGGGTTGGATGCCCCTTGGGCTGCCCGCCCTGTTGCAACTGCGCCAGGGCTTCGGTAAACACCTTCCCGGCATCTCCACCCAACTGGGATGGATTAAAGAATATCTGTCGAAAGGTTATGGTTGAGGGCTGTTGAAACCGCTCCACGTTCTGCTGCACAAACCTGAGCAACAGATCGTCACTGGGTTCTGCCGCAGCTAAATCGTCGGTAAGAAACTCCATTTTTTGCCTTAATCGGCGACGTATCAGGGTATCGTTGTGGTCCAGACCCGCTGAAACCGCCTCCCGGTAATAGATTTCCTCAAGCACAAAGTCATCGACCATACTTGTCAGCTCATCCTTTGTCGGTGCCCGCTGCCAGGTCTGCTCAAAAATGGCAGCAAGCTGGGTAAGACGCCCGGGTGTTACGTGAATAACATGCTCTTGCGATGTTCTATTTTCAGGATCATAGGCCTGGTAACAGGCAAAAATAACCCCTCCTGCCAGCACAAAGTGCAGCAGAGGGGCTTTAATCAGATAAATAATGAAACCGTATGCTTTAGAGGGCTCACCCTGCATGCTCATATTCCTTTAAAATGCCAGCTCCAATCAATATCAGGGGGTGTACCAGACCGGTGAAGTCCAGGCTCGCTCCTGAATGCTCACAGGCACATCCTCTGGCCGCTTTAGGTTATTGCGCACCGCGTCATAGGTTGACCAACGGGGAGTAGGAATTTCAATCACCCGTGCGTAATACAAAGCCGGAAGAGCCGGATCGAAATCCGGGTCACTCCAGATTGCCATCAATTCGGTTTCTCCTATGCTGTTGCTGTAGGTCGCTTCTTTTTCGTTAACCGTATTGCCTACCGCAGGTATGGTTCCATCCGGGCCGGGCATGCGATCATCCGAAAGCGCCACATCGTATATGCTATGCTGGGGCTGACCACTGTTGTCTACCCAGCCCTTGATTATCTGAATGCGGTCCAGATTGGCACCGTCTGCTTCCTTAAGCGCGTGAACAATAAGCGTCGGAGCTTTTCCTTGCGGCGCAGACACTAGGTCGCCCCCCATGGGCACGCCTTTTTGATAGGCAAGTCTGAGCCCTTCTGTTGATGTCAGACTGATTCCAGTTAAATCCCAGCCTGCAAACAGGCGAACCTTCATGCGCGGGCCTGAGGTAGCGAAAGTTTCTTTACTGCGAATCGCATTAAAAATTCCCTGCCTGGTGTTGGCAGTTGCCCACACACCTGCCACACCTCCGGAACTAAAGCTTCTGACCTGCAAAGCGCCTTTTTCGTCTACCCCGGGCGGACCTTCCAGACGATGCTTCGCAGTAATTTCAAATCCAAACTTTCCAGTGTAATTGTCTTCTTCGATTGACGCCGCCGCATTATGGGTGTCGGAATCGCCAATGAAACCAAATTTGAAAGGATTACCATTACCTTCCTGTTGAAGCTTCAGCCCGCGTATCAACGCCTCTCGGGCGTAGCCGCCCTGTTTGTTTCTGGGAGGGGTAGCCGTTGCCGCCAGGGTGTAATCCCAGATCTCAAAATTGCCAAACTCGTCGTTCGGATAAAGTGCCGGGTGAGTTTCCGATGTGCCCTTTATCTGTGTGAGTTCATACACTGGCTCGTTACGCATGCGGGTTGCCGCATATTCTGCGTCCAGATCGCTGCCACCGTAGGAGGCACCAATAGGAAACATGATGCCGTCGCTGGCATTACCATTGTGAGGAACTGCCAACAGGTCGTTACCTGCCGCGCGTTGCGCGTCCATCCACTTCCAAAGATCTTCCGGCTTGCTGGAATCCAACGCGGTAAACGGAAGTTCGGGAACTTTCGTTGCATCCGGAAAAATCACCACCCGATGCATATTCCGCCAACTCGGAGCTGAGGTCCATTCGTAGCCGGGCATGGTGGTAAATTTACCCGGTTCGTAGTGACTGTCAGCAATGTCAACCACCTTAGACCACACTGTACGGGCCAGTTTGGAATCACCCAGAATAGGATCTACATTTGGCGGATCACTGTACATACCATCACTGATTTCGCCGTAGGCAGCAAACGACTCAGCCGCATCGCCGCCGGTGATGGCCGCGGCAAGCGGGTGTTTACTCACAGGGCTTTGCGGGTCGGCCATCATCGGCAAAGCCCCCAAATACTCGGAATGATCAGAAACGATGTACCAGTCAAGCGGCACATTAATTTTGAGCGGAATGCCGTGCTCTTCATCGCCGGCAATTTCTTCCCCCTTGGCCCATCGGTATGCATCGTCCGGGTCAGTCCAGGCGCCGTTGATGTATCCATCAAAAGACCAGCTGGTGTGTACATGCAGATTGCCAAAATACACATCTTTAGTTGGGTTAACAGGGACTTCCTTATCATCACTGCTTGCGGCAGCGTTAAAGCACACGCCTACAATGAGCGCGCTTGCGAACGCCTTCAGGTTAGAAAAACGTATGAGTTTCATCGCGCAGTTTCCGGTTCTCGGCCACAGAGTGAAAAGTATAGTTTCTAATTCTAAAGGTGAGGAATTTTGAACAGGCTGTATGAGTAAAACTAACAAAAATTGGCTTGGGTGAGCACTTAAGCCGCCGCATTGCACGACGGCTTACTAACATGCTAGTGCTTGTCGGCGCGGCTCTGGAACTTGCGCTCCTCGGTATTCACCTTAATCCACTCTCCGGTGCTGATGTATTCAGGTACCTGCACAACCAGACCGGTAGAAAGGGTAGCGGGCTTGGTACGGGAAGTGGCCGACGCCCCTTTGATGGAGGGATCGGTTTCCACCACTTCCAGTTCCACGCTGATGGGCAAATCCAACGCCACCGGCACTTCACTGACAATAAGAACCTGTATGCCGTCAGTACTTTCGTTGATGAACAGCGCTTCTTCGGCAATGCTGTCTTTGTTCATGTGATAAGGGGTGTAATCTTCCTTATCGAGAAACACATACTCGTCACCGTCCATATAGGAAAACATCGCCGGGCGACGAACCAGATCCGCCATTTCCAGCATGTCGGAATCTTTAAAGGTTTCATCAAACTTTGCACCGGTCACTACATCGTACATGCGCATACGATAAATACTGCCGCCTGCACGCCCCTGGGGAACCGAGCGTTCAATGTCCCGTACAATACAGGTTTTACCGTCAAACACGATGGTGTTATTTTTTTTGATTTCGCTTGCCTTTGGCATGTGTTAGTCCTGCTATTAATGGCCCGCCCAACTGGCATCAAGCCTTTACGTAAAGGCCCTATTCTCCGCGATTTCACGCCAATGAGAAAGCCTGTTAGCGGGTAAAAATACAGATTTCAGCATCTGTGCCGACCAGGACAGCTTACACAGAGTCACACCTGGCTTACTTTAAGTAAATACCAGCCAGGAAATCATTTGCTCATTCACTCACCACCAGGCACGACAAACTCTAACAAAACCCTAACATTACCTCTTAACAACGTTAATTTCATGTTACGCTCTGGCTGCGCCGTTTTTGCGGTTTTTTTTATATAAAACATAAGACGTATTGATACTAACGAGTCTCAATTTTTACATCTGATCGTCAAGAGGTTTGAATGTCTTCACTGCCCCCCTACATACGTATACAAAACCAAACCACCAGCCTTGTTTTCGATTGCCACAGCCGGGTGCCAACGCTGCTTTACTACGGTAGACGTCTGGCAGATAACAGCACCGAGGACATGCTTGCGCTGCTAGCCACCCGTCAGGAAGCCAAGTGTTCCCCGGCCATTGAACCCGATTTAAGCCTGGTTCCCACTCACGCTGATGGCTTCACCGGCAACCCGGGCGTTCTGCTTGCCGGTAAGGGCGATGAATGGGCCGCTGGGTTTGGTTTACAAAAAGTTGAGCAGACTGGTAATACTGTTAAGTTCAAGTGTGAAGACAGCCAACGCCAATTGCAGTTAGTTATAGAAGTCAGCCTGAATGACGCCAGCCCCATTGCCACATTCCAGTGCGAATTTACCAATGGCTCTGCAAACCCGGTGGATTTACAATGGTTATGTGCCGCCACTTTCCCGTTACCTGATCACATCAGTATGCTGAAAACCTTTGAAGGGCGCTGGTCGAACGAATTTCAAACCCGGAACCACGAACTTTTCATGGGCAGCTATGTGCGCGAAAACCGCCGCGGCAAAACCTCCCACGACACCTTCCCGGGCCTGATTGCCTATGCTCGTGGCGCAATGGAGCACAGTGGCGAATGTTACGGCTTCCACCTTGCCACCAGCGGCAACCACAAACTTCAGGCCGAGCAGATGGCCGATGGCCGCAGCTATGTGCAAATGGGCGAGTTACTGTTCCCCGGCGAAGCGGTGCTGTCGTCCGGCCAGAGTTACCGGTCTCCCAAGCTGTATATTGGCTACAGCGAAGAAGGCTTCAGTGGCCTCTCGCGTCATTTTCACCAGTACATCCGCAAGAATATTCTGCGTCATTCCCCCAGCAGCAAGCCACGCCCCATTCATTACAACACCTGGGAAGGGATTTATTTTGACCATGATGCGGAAACGCTAAAATCCCTCGCAACCAAGGTAGCTGACCTTGGGGTAGAGCGATTCGTGCTGGATGATGGCTGGTTCAAGGGCCGCCGCTCCGACAAAGCCGGACTCGGTGACTGGGTGGTAGACGAGGATGTTTACCCACAGAGTCTGCAACCGCTGATTGATCATGTGAACCAGCTGGGCATGGAGTTTGGCATCTGGTTTGAACCTGAGATGGTCAACCCGGACTCAGACCTGTACCGGGCTCACCCGGATTGGGCATTGGCGACCGACGGCAACCCACAGGTACCGTTTCGCAATCAGTATGTGCTGGATCTCTCCAATCCAGAGGTGACCGACTACCTGTTTGAGGCAATTGACAAGATCCTGACCACCTACCCGAACATTCGCTACATCAAATGGGACATGAACCGGGACATCAATCACCCGGGCAACCATATGAACAAGCCTGCAGTGCATCAACAGGTCCAGTGCCTGTACAAGCTCATTGCGCGGGTGAGGACGGCTCACCCCGGAGTGGAGATCGAGAGCTGCTGTTCCGGTGGTGGCCGTATTGATTTGGGTATTTTGCCTTATACCGACCGATTCTGGACGTCGGACTCCAACGACGCACTGGACCGGCTCAAAATTCAGCAGGGTTTCTCTCTGTTCTTCCCTCCGGAGGTGATGGGTGCGCACGTGGGCCCGCGGGACTGCCACATTACCGGCCGCCATATTTCAATTGAAACCCGCGCCGCAGTGGCACTGTTTGGTCACATGGGCATGGAAATGGACCCCAGAGAACTGACCGACCACGAAGTCGGTGTGCTAAAAAGCGCGTTTAGCCTCTATAAACGCTATCGCCCGTTAACCCACAGTGGTGATTTATATCGCCTGGATGACGATGGCATGAACGTCAATTTTGGTGTGGTAGCCAAAGACAAAAGTGAGGCCCTGTTCGCCTACAACAGCATTCTGGAAACACCTCGCACCACACCGGGCAGGTTCCGGTTTGCCGGTCTGGATCCCAACAGGCGCTATACGCTGTCACGGGTGTGGCCACAGCAGCTTAAGGAATACTCACCTTCGGTGCTGAGTGTGGTGGACGGCAAAGTGTTCAGCGGCCAGTTGCTGATGCAGGCGGGCCTGCAATTGCCAGTGCTGTTCCCGCAAACTTCGCTGGTATTTGCGCTGACCGAGGCACAATAGGAGATCCAGAGCCGGCCCTGCGGTGGAACAGTCTGCCGCAGGGCCTCCATGGCCGTTAATGCGTATTAACGGGTTTTGCTTTTGTGTTCCATTTTCATGCCTAACCCGTAACGGTGATCGAACCCTATCCACGGCTGGGCCAGATTGCCGTACTCCCCGGCCTGATCGCTGTTACCTGAAACCTCTAAATACTCACAGAAATCTGCCAGTTTACGAACATGGCATTGCATCCACGCCAACGCAAAATGCTTGTTGATGTCATTGAGACTCTGGGATCGCCAGGCCGGTTCGAAATAATGGCCGATGTCCAGTTCATTGCCCATGGCTTCACGGGGGGCCGGATGGGGGGCAATGTTGTGTCTGGCATTGTAGTAAGTCAGCAACTGGCTGTCGGAAGAACCGGTTTGCTCGAAAAGCCAGCGAATTCGCTCATAGCCGGATATATCATCGTGATCACCCGCCACGTACAGCACCGGGAGGCGAATTTGCTGCATATCGGATGCGCTGAACAGGTCAGGCGTGCCGCCCCAGGGTGCCAGTGCCATCATGGCCTTCCAGCGCGGGTCAACCTCTGCGGATGATGCCTTGCCACCAGCACAGCTGTTCAGTTTACCGCGCAATACCTCGGCCGCCGCCGGATCCTGGGTGCCGGTAAATCGGCCCGCCGACGTCACGTCAAATGCGTAGCACCCTCCCACGGTATTTACAGCACCGAAGCCTCCCATCGAATAGCCAATCAGTCCTGCATCATCTTTGGCAACCACGGCTTTGAACTGAGTCAGATTTTGCACCGCATCCAAGGTGAACAACTGGTCTCGCGAACGGTTAAACAAGGTGCTTGGAAAACCGGCAAACGGCCCGCTTTCATGATCGATGTCTTCGTTGGTCGAGTCAGTATGGTCAATCCCTGCAACAATATACCCATGTGACGCAAGATGTTCACCCAGGTAATACATGATAGTGCGATAGCCGGTATAGCCATGGGAAAGTACAACCACCGGAAATTTTTGCGCTCCACCGGCCACCGCCACATCACGGCTGGCACCCGCTTGCACCGAAAAAACCCTGCCGCTGCGGGTCTCATTGATGTACTCAGCCGGTTGGGTCGACTCTGCCGCCGGGTACCATATTTCCAGTTTGAGGGAACGGTCCGTCAATTCGTTGCTGAATAACTGGGGTTGGTCAGTGTTGGTTACGGTAACCTCGGTTACACCAACCGCATATTGCCCCGAGGCACTCAGTTCGGGGGTCACATCGGCTGGCAATGGGGCATAAAGGCTTTGTGGTTCAGCAGCCTGAACATGGGTTTGGGCAGCAAGTAATATCAGGCAGCCGCAGATCCAGTATTTGGTATTTTTCATAAGCATTCCGTTTCCTTGTATATCGATTACCTTAAAACGTAACTCAATGACCCCGTTCAACCGGGTTTTACGGCACGATAACGCGGCCATTGAGTTTCGCCTCAGTAAAATTTATCCCACCTTCGCCGAATTTCAGCTTAAGTTAAACGTTTACCCATGTTAACATCGCTGCAATATTTTTATTAACTTTATTAACCAGTTTTTCAGAGTGTCACATTTATGGGCCAAGCACTGATTCGATTTTTGATGATTTGGAGCCTGGCCACAGGCTTGTACGCCGAAGAATTTCACGAGGACAAAATGAGTAAGCACCCCTGGGAAAACCCGACCATTTTCGAACAAAATCGCTTGCCTGCCAGAGCGCACTTTTTCGCTTTTACCCGCGATCCGGGCCAGTTTGTCTATTCTCCCTGGGAAAGCCAGGATTACCTTTCTCTGAACGGTGACTGGAAATTCAGCCTGGTGGCCAATCCATTCGAAGTGGACGCCAATTTTGCCAGCGCACAATTCAACGACAGTGACTGGGGAACGATTCCGGTTCCCGGTAACTGGGAACTCAATGGTTACAGCTACCCGAATTACGTGAATACTCTTCCGGACTTCGAACGGCAGGAAGAGCTGGGGCACATTTCCCACACCAACAACCCGACCGGGCTCTATCGCACCCTATTCACCCTGCCGCCGCAGTGGGCGGGCGACGAAGTGGTGCTGTACATAGGCGCGGTAAAATCTGCAGTCAAAGTATGGCTCAACGGCCAGGATGTTGGGTATTCCCAGGACAGCAAGACTGCGGCCGAATTCAACATTACGCCTTACCTGAAAAGTGGCGAGAACGTCATAGCGCTGGAAGTTTACCGCTGGTCGGACGGTTCTTACCTTGAGCTGCAGGACATGTTTCGCCTCAACGGCATTGAGCGGGATGTTTACCTTTACCGCCGCCCGGCCACTCACATTCGTGACATTCACACCACCGCCACACTGAGTGATGACTACCAGGATGGTATATTGAAGGTCAACCTTGATATACAGGGCAAGAGGAATGCAGAATCGGTCTCCCTGACCCTGTTCAACCCTCAGGGCAAAACCGTCTGGACCAAACAGCAAGCCTTGGCTGCAGGCGAGTTTGCAACCGGCACGATCATAAATGCGGTTGAGCGCTGGTCTGCTGAAAGCCCCACTCTGTATCCTTTGCGAATAGCACTGCTCAACAGCAACGGCGAAGTGGCGCAGGCTACCTGGCTGCGGGTTGGCTTTCGCCGCAGCGAGCTGAAAAACGGCAATGTGCTGGTCAATGGTCAACCGGTGCTGTTTAAAGGCGTCAACCGTCACGAGCATGACCCCAAAACCGGCCACGTGGTTGACGAAGCGTCCATGCGCCAGGATATGGCGTTGATGAAACAGCTGAATATCAACGCAGTACGTAATTCCCACTATCCCAACAACCCGTTGTGGTATGCGCTGGCTGATGAAATGGGCCTCTACGTGGTTGACGAAGCCAACATTGAATCCCACGGCATCGGCGTTGCTAACCAGGGCCAGTTCTACAAGCCGGAACAGCATATGGTCACCCGCCCGGAGTGGCAGGCAGCCTACATCGATCGCGTAAGCAATATGTATGAAGCCAGCAAGAACCACGCTTCTGTGGTGATCCTCTCGATTGGTAACGAAACCGGCGACGGCCCCAATACGGAAGTGCTCTACCACTGGCTGAAAGAGCGTACATCGCTGCCGGTGATGTCGGAGCAGGCGCAAATGAAGCCCCACACAGACATGTACGCACAAATGTACGCCAGCATTCCGCTAATGGAACACTTTGTTGAGCTGGGTAGCGATCGCCCGATGATCCTGTGTGAATACGAACACGCCATGGGCAACTCGGTAGGTAACCTGCATGAATACTGGCAGTTGATCCGTAAACACCCTTCCCTGCAGGGTGGGTTCATCTGGGACTGGGTAGACCAGACCATCACCACCTCCTCAGAAGATGGCGTTGAGTATCAAGGCTATGGCGGGGATTTTGAACCCCAGGGCGTATACCACGACGGTAACTTTTCGGCCAACGGCCTGCTTACTGCAGAGCGTGAATTTCACCCCCATGCCTATGAAGTCAGGCAGGTTTATCAGGATGTGGAAGTGCAGGCCGAAGCACCGGAAAGTGGTAAAATCGCAATCTTTAACCGCCGGTTCTTTACCGATTTGAGCGACCTGGCCCTCAACTGGACACTGGAAGCCAATGGCGAACCGGTAGCATCCGGCTCGCTAGACTCCCTAACCACAGGGCCGCGCCAGTGGCAAAACGTGCAGCTCGGCCTTCCCGCCGAAAGAGAGGCAGGCAAACGCTACTACCTGACCCTGCGCTTCGTGCAAAAGCAGGCCATCGCAGGCGTCGACACCGGCACCCTGATGGCGACAACGCAACTGGCACTGTCCTACGTTGCCGCCACAAAGCCGGTTGTAAAAAACGCGGCGCCAGAAGTTATCAATGCCGGCAACATCACCGTTCTGAAAGCCACCAACACCGAATACCACTTCGACAGCCACACCGGCTGGCTCAGCGGGCTAACGGTAAACGGGCAGCAAATCCTGGCCTCCCCCATGGTGCCCTGGTTCTGGCGAGCCCCCACGGACAACGATTTTGGTGAAGGATTTCCGGAAAAAGCCCGGGTATGGAACAACATTCACCAGCAGGCCAGCCTCACTCAGTGGTCGCTGGAAGAAACGTCTGATGCGGTGATTCTGCAAACCGAGCATCAACTGCCACCGGTAGAAAGCCGCTACCGCAGCAAATACACCCTGGGTTCTGACGGCAAGCTGACAGTGGCGGTTGAGTTTCTAGCCGCACCAAACCACTTCTACCCTGAGCTGCCCCGTTTGGGCCACCGCTTGCAACTGCTGCCCGCCTACAGTGATGTCAGCTGGTTCGGTCGCGGGCCGCACGAAAATTATTGGGATCGCAAGCAATCGGCGCTGTTTGGCCGCTACTCCATGCCAGTTGACGCTTTGTCACACGGCTATGTTCGCCCCCAGGAAAATGGCCATCGCAGTGATGTTTACGAAGTGACGTTCAGTGGCACCAATACACCGGCAGTCACGTTTGAAGGCGCTCCCTGGATAGGCTTCAATGCCGAACATCATGACAGTATGGATTATGATCAGTTTGAGAAAGCCGGCTTACACCCGCACGACATTCCCAGGCAGGATACTGTCTATGTGAACATAGATTACAAACAGCGTGGGGTTGCGGGAACCGATTCCTGGATGACAGCACCGCTGTTTAAATACACCCTGCCGTGGCGGGACTATCTGTACTCCTTCACCATTTCGCCCGGTCACTGATCAGGGCTTTCGCCAGGCTGGTCACAACATTTGAATTTGCTTGTGATCAGCCGTTGAGTAAATCAATAAGTTCGCTGAGCTGGGAGCGCATGGCAGCTTCTGCCGTTTTTGCATCGCCGGACGCAATGGCCTCATAAACCGTTTGGGCCTGTTTCAGATTGAGCTCCAGCCCTCCCCGGATCTTACTGGTGTAGCGTTGTGTTACCCGCAGCGCGGTGCCAACAAAATCTGAAAATTGAGCTAAAAAACGATTGCCGGATGCGTCCAGTATTGCAGTGTGAAATTCCACTTCAGCCTCTAATGGGTCGTCCAGACCAACATCGGCTTCATTCAGCCGAATCAGCGCCCGTCTGATCCCGGCAATGGCTTCTTCGTTACCGTTTTTGGTTGCCAGTGCAGCGGCCTGGGGCTCGATGACCACCCGCACATCGAGAAATTCTTTCAATAATTCCAGGGTAGGCTTGCTGACCAGGATCCATTTGAGCACATCACCGTCAAACATGTTCCAGTAGCGCTCCTCCTGGATACGGATCCCCTGCTTGGGCCGGGACTGAATCAACCCTTTGGCAGACAGCATCTTCACCGCCTCACGGGTAGAACTTCGGCTTACTCCGTACTGATGGCAAAGATCTGCTTCCGAAGGCAGAGCACCTGCGTACTCTCCTCTGACAATGGCAAGCCCGAGGGTATTGGTGAGGTTATGGGTAATATTCAGTGTGGTTGGGCCTAGCATGAGTTCATTATTGTTGGAATTTTAACGTGTCCAATTTACTGATATTTAGTAAACCGGAAAGCTGCTAGTGTATACACAAACACCTGGCGAATAAAAGTGTCTCGACGCTTGCCACTTACCCACAGCAAAACCAATCCACCCGCAAGTGCTCTGGTTTATTGCAGTTAATGGCGATTCGTTGATATAACTCTCTGCAGGACAAACACAACAACCCATGGGAACAGGATAATGGCCACCATAAAAGACGTCGCCCGGGCAGCTGGGGTTTCACTTGCCACGGTATCCCGGGTGGTTAACGATGGCCCTAAAGTGGGGGACGCCACCCGCGAGCGGGTCAAAAAAATCATGCAGGAACTGGGCTATCGCCCGAATGCCACCGCCCGCGCACTGGTGACACAAAAGAGCGCTTATCTCGGCGTGGTTATTGCCGACCTGCAGGCGCCTTTTTTTGCGTTACTCGCCCACGGAGTAGAAGTCGTCACCCGCAAGAATAATGTGCGCATCCTGCTGAGCGCCGGCTCGCTTGAAAAAGATACTGAATTACAGGCAATTGAAACCCTGCTGGAACACCGGGTTGACGCAATGGTGGTGCACAGTAAACTGCTGGACGATGAAACGCTGATCGACTTTGCCCGCCAGGTGCCCGGATTCATTCTCATTAACCGCTACATTCCGCAAATTGGCAATCGCTGCATCTGGCTGGATAACGTGGCCGGCGGGCGAAGCATGGCACAGTATGCCTATCAGCTTGGGCATAAGAACATTGCTGTCATCAGCAGCCGCATTCAGATTGACGACCCCCACCTGCGGGTTGCAGGCATAAAACAGGCAGCCGCAGAGGCAGGCAGGACCATTCCCGACAGCATGATTGAATATTCCAGCCCGGATCAGGAAGGCGGTGAACTGGCTACCCAGAACTTGATCGCTTCCGGCCAGCAGTTTTCCGTTATTCTGGCCTACAACGACGCCATGGCAGCAGGCGCCATGGCCACTTTGCTGGACCACGGCATCAAAGTACCCGAAGAGGTTTCGGTGATGGGTTATGATGACCTGGAGCTTGCCAAGTTTTGCCGGCCTAAACTCACTACCCTGCGCTATCCGATTGAAATGATGGCCAGCAAAGCCGCGGATCTCGCTCTGCGCTACGCTTCAGGAGAGGAGCCAGGAGAAGGACTCACGTTCAAATATACTCCGACCATTGTCAAACGGGATTCATTGATTGCGCTAAAATAAGTTCTGAAGCGGAGGAGCAACTGTGAATGGCTGACCACAACCACACCCGCCGGGTGGCCTACCAGATCCTCACCCACTTCGACCAGAGTTACCGCTGGTTCAGCCGCATCACAGGTGGTGCAAAAGAGCGTTTTGAAAAAGGCCTCTGGCAAGAAACCCTGACCGCTTCCAAGCAGCGCATTACCATATATGAACAAAGCCTGTCTGAGGCAGTGGCCGCTGTTTATCGGCAATTATCCATACACCGCAGTGATAATCGGTTCTGGGCCAGTCTCAAACAGGCTTATGCGGCTTTAATTGAAGGCCATCCCCAGTTTGAACTGGCAGAAACTTTCTTCAACTCGGTAATAGGGCGCCTGTTCAAGCATCAAAAAATCGATAATCGCTTTATGTTCGTGCTTTCCGACCGCTGCTTTCTGTCAGGCCAGGACCGGAATAATGTTCTCAATGCCTTTGATACCGCCACCACGGTAGGCGAAATGTATGAATCCGTGTTTCGCATTTACCGATTTAATATTCCCTTTGAAGACTACCAACGGGACCTGAACCATCTCGACATGGCGCTCCGGCGCAGGCTCAATCAGGATCAACTGGCTTCCGTCCATACCGCCGAACTGCTCAAACCCGTCTTTTACCGCGGCAAGGCAGCCTATCTCATTGGCCGAATTTGCATGCCAGATGAAACCCTGCCCTTTGTGATCGCGCTGCAAACCAACCTACAAAATCAATTGTTTGTTGATGCGCTGCTTACCGACCGCAAGGATCTGAGCATTATTTTCGGCTTTGCCCGCAGCTATTTTATGGCCGATACCCAATACCCCGGTGAGGTAGTGGCGTTTTTGCAGGAGTTGCTGCCAAACAAGAAATATTTCGAACTCTATATTGCACTGGGGCATTACAAACACGGCAAAACCGTGTTCTACCGCAACTACCTCCAGCATCTGGAATACAGCGATGATGAGTTTGAAGCAGCACCTGGCGTGCGCGGGCTGGTAATGATGGTGTTTCATTTGCCCTCCTACGGTGTTGTGTTCAAGGTCATTCGGGATGAATTTGCCGAGAGTAAAAAAATTACCCGGGAACACGTAAAAGACTGTTACCGGCTGGTAAAAATGTCGGACCGTGTCGGGCGTATGGCCGATACCCACGAATACGTGAATTTTCGCATTCCGCTTAACCGGATATCAGAAGACTTATTCAAAGAACTGCAACGCTCCTGTGCTTCCAGTCTGGAAACCGACGGTGACGAACTGATCATCCGCCACCTGTACATCGAACGTAAGCTCACACCGCTGAATCTCTACCTGCAACAGGAAACCGATCCACAAAAGATTCGCCATGCACTTAACGAACTGGGGCTGTGTATCAAACAAATTGCCATGGCGAACATTTTTCCCGGTGACATGCTGCACAAGAATTTTGGTATTACCCGCAACGGGCGGGTGATTTTTTACGACTACGATGAAATTTGTCTGATGAAAGAACGCAATTTCCGTGCCCTGCCCGTGTCCGACGACCCTTTTGCCATGGATACCCTGTCTGTCGCGCCAAACGATGTGTTTCCCCAGCAGTTTGAACACTTCATTGTCGGTAACCGTAAAATGAAGGCTATTCTAAAAGAACTGCACGGCGAGTTGATGACCCCCGAATACTGGCAGCAGGTGCAAACCCTAACCGCCAGTGGTGACATCCCCAACTTCACCCCGTACAACCCGGCCATGCGCTTTCCCCGCCCCCTATCGGAAAAAATAATATTGGGTAAAAGTGATCGCCTGGGCACCGAAACCCAGTAGTTAAAACATCCAATTACGGCAAAAAACATAATAAAATCAAATTATGAAAGCATTAATAATTGAAGATGACAGGGAAGTGGCCGCTTACGTCGCCAACGGACTGGAACACGCCGGGCATCATTGTGAACAGTGCCACAATGGCACTGAAGGGTTGAATCGGGCGCTGAGCGCAAGTGTCGATGTCATTATCCTGGATATCATGTTGCCGGACGCCACTGGAATGGAAATACTCACGGCAATACGAAACTCCGGTTTGCAGACCCCGGTGCTGATTCTGAGTGCCAAAAGCCAGGTGGACGACAAGGTTCTCGGCCTGCGCGCCGGCGCCAACGATTATCTCACCAAACCCTTTGCATTTGAGGAACTGCTCGCCCGAGTTGAAGGCCTGGCGGGGCGCCAGTCAGATGCTGAGCAGCCTACCCGCATCAGCGTGGGAGATCTGGTGCTGGATCGTTTAACCCGCAAAGTCACTCGTGGTAACACCGAAATTGAGTTGCAGGGCAAAGAGTTTCAGCTACTGGAATGTCTGCTCAAACACCGGGGTAAGGTGGTAACACGGAGCATGCTGCTGGAGTCTGTCTGGAATTACCACTTTGATCCCCAGACCAACGTTATTGATGTGCATATCAGCCGCTTGCGCCAGAAAGTCGACAAAGCTTTTCATGTACCTTTGATAGAAACGGTGCGGGGAACCGGTTACCGCATTGTGGAGCCGGATGTATGATCGCCATTGGCACCTTCACCCGTAGTTCCAGTTTTCGGGTCGGGGCACTTTTCACCCTCCTGTGCATCGGCACCATGGGGTTTATTCTGTATTTCTGGTCACTGGCTAGCAACCAGACCTTCCTTCGCGAAGCACAGGCAGCCCTGGGTGCAGAGCGTTATGCCATGCAGGCCATCTATGAGACAGGTGGAGAAACAGCTCTTGTTGCACGAGTCACTGAGCGTGCGTCAACCGCTGAAACACGCAATCTTTATGGTCTGGTTCGCAGTCACCGGTTAATTGCGGGAAACCTGAAAACTCTGCCGGAACTGGTGTTCAGCCCGTCGGCTGATTCCGCTTTGCTGGAACTGGATTGGGCAGCAATGACGACAGGCGCGGAAAAAAGTTTTGAGGGCCTTCAGCAGGTACTGGTAACCCGTGTTGAATTGCAAAACGGTGATGAGCTGATTCTGGGTCGAAACGTCGACGACCTGCACTATGCACAGCGGATTGGTCAAACCTTCAGTTGGGCCGTTGTGTCCCTGCTGTTGCTGATAAGTGTTGTCAGCTTTTGGGTTGCGCGGTACGTGGTACAACGTATTAACCGTATGGCCCATACCGCAGACAACATCATGCAAACCGGTGATCTCAGCCAGCGCCTTGAAATTGACAGCAATTGGGACGACCTCAGCAAACTCGCCATAGTATTCAACCGAATGCTCGCTACCATCGAGTCGTCTGTACAAAGTATTAAAACCGTGAGTGACAATATTGCCCACGATCTGCGCACTCCGCTGACCAGGCTCAGAAACACCCTGAGCCGCTTTCCCGCGGGCGAACAGCGCGAGCAGGCACTGTCAGAAGCCGATAACCTGCTGGCCATGTTTAACGGCTTGTTGCGGATTGGCCAACTGGAATCGGAGCAACAACGTCAGGGTTTTACCGCAATTGATTTGGACAGCCTGATACAGGATGTGATCGCATTATATGCGCCGCTGGCAGAGGAACAGCAGCTCAGTCTGACAGCAGAATTACAGCCCGTGCCTTACTTTGCCGACCCGGACCTGATGTTTCAGGCTGTTGCCAATTTGCTGGACAACAGTCTGAAATACGCCCCTGCCGGTTCACAAATCATTGTTACTCTGTCTCTCAGGCAGGACATCATCTGCATCCGTGTGGAGGATACCGGCCCGGGTATGAACCCGAACGACTTTCACCAGCTTACCCGCCGGTTTTATCGTGCCGATGCAAGCCGTTCTACCCCTGGCAACGGCCTTGGCCTTTCCATGGTTGAAGCGGTCGTTCGCCTTCACCACGGCCGCCTCTGGTTTGTCGATAACCCTCTGTTAACTGCATCGGGCTTTGGAGCGACCATTACGCTGCCCAGACGCTCCGTCAACGCTCCGGATTGTCCTCGTTAAGCCAGGCCAGTGCTTCAATTTCATCCTCAAAAAAGCGCACCTCTCCGGCAACGAACCAGCTGGCCAGGCTGGCGGTGGTCTTTTGCCACCTTTGATTGCCAACCACCGCAACCTTGTCCATCTGCCGCCCATGCTTCAGGCCGAGTCTGAAATCATCCCAGGCAGCCCGAAGCTCCCAGCCTTCAAACTCCGTCACGTCCACCAGCATTTTGACGTGCGGGTGCTGTACTTCGGCCAAGGCTCCGTCCAGCATTGGAGTGATGGTTTGATAATCACCATGAGTTAACTTACCTACCGCCTTGAACGTCACAAAAAAGGCGGTGTCAATTCGATGAATCCCTACAGTCAGGCCATGGCGCCGGAATGTCATAGTCCCCTCCGTATCACGCACAAACAGTTATGCAGACAGTATAGAAGGATTGCCAAAGGATGACGTGGTTCGGCAGTTCCCAATATCAATTCTGGGGTTGCTTTTGCATGAATATGGTTACCTCTGCCATGACCAGGCCAAATTTACGGATATAAGACCGGTTCATCATGGTGTCTTCACCCAGGGCGAAGAACCAGTCATCGAAACTGACCATGTAAGACGTATCATCCACGGGTAAGTCCATTTCATAATGGAAACGGAACGCATTGCCGTAAGGCTGCCCCGTGGCCATACCCTCAATGTCGTTTGCCTGCCCCTGATAACTGCCGTCGGCCAGCTTACGAATCAGCCAGGTGCGGGACTCTGGCCCTTCCCCCAACTGGTAGGTGAAGCGCTCATCCAGACGAATCGCGTTACCCTCCCGGTAACCATCAATGTCCACCACAAATCGCTGAACCACCTCCCCCGAGCGATTTTGTACAATGCCCCAGGCACGGACCGGTCCGTCAAAAAAACGCTCGATATCGAATTTGGGTGTTTGCCCGAGATAATCTTTTCCGTCAGGCGAATGTGAA
Organism: Alteromonas aestuariivivens; assembly: GCF_003367475.1. Taxonomy (GTDB): domain Bacteria; phylum Pseudomonadota; class Gammaproteobacteria; order Enterobacterales; family Alteromonadaceae; genus Alteromonas; species Alteromonas aestuariivivens. Next base: position 153,020 of record NZ_QRHA01000001.1, on the reverse strand, counting down.
CACCCTGCCACAAACACCAGCAGTAACAGTATTATCGCCCGCATGTCAGTTCCCTCCGCGCACCAGTTCCTGTCTGAGTTTGGGCTCAGACGTATTTTCACCCAGCCAGATATTGAAAAACCGCTTACCGAATTCCGGATCGTCTACGCTGCCAACAAGCTCACTGTTAAAGTAGAAGTGGCTGTTTCCCTGTTCATCCAGCACTCCGGTGAGGGTTTGGTACTTTTCAACATCCGGAAAAATTTCCTGCATGGCAGCCAGCCACTGCTGGCCTTTAATGTTGTCATTCAGGCCCTGCTTCTGCATTTCTCGCAATGAGCGCTGGGCAATCTGCTCACCGGTAAAATCCCTCAGATATGTCAGGGTAAGAGCAAAGGGCTGTGTGCTTTGCCAGTCTCCATTAGGTGCAAACAGCGCAATGTCATAAACATTCCAGAACAGATAGGTGTAGCGGCTCTCACCCACCAGCTGAGCATTCGGCACCCAGCGCTGTATTGGGCTTGACCACACGCTGAACGAGAGCGCGGTTAAGGCGAAAACGGTTATTTTTATCCTGATCATACTTCAAACCTTAGTCAATTCATCTGACATTTATTACCCCGTTTGGCCTCACAGCGATCATTAACAAATGTTAATATGGGCACAGCCAGACCGAATGTATGAACCTGTGACATTAATGAATGAAGCGCTGCCTGAACTGAACCTTCCCTCACCCGCTCAACCTTTCAGACCAGACTGGGCAAATGCCGACAGCCTGCAAATTTGGGTAAAACGGGACGACCTCATACACCCGGTAATCTCTGGCAACAAGTGGCGCAAGCTCAAATATGCCCTCCCTTCCTCCTGTACGGGTGCAATCCTGAGCTTTGGTGGTGGCTATTCAAATCATCTGCATGCTCTGGGCTACGCGTGCAATAAGTTGGGGCTGCCTTTTATCGCTGTGGTGCGGGGGCACTATCAAAGCCAGATGACACCCACCCTAAAAGACCTGGCTACTTGGGGGGCCAGGCTCCATTTTGTTGACCGCAAGCAATACGCCCTGCGCGACGATCCGGCTTTTCTGCAATCACTTCAGACACAGTTTCCTGCTGCCACCGTCATCCCTGAGGGCGGCAGTCAGCAAGCCGCCATCCGGGGTGTTAGTGAGCTGCTGACGGAACCGGGCCCGGATTTTGACGTAGTAATGGCCCCAGTGGGAAGTGGTGCCACCCTGGCAGGCTTGATCACCGAATTAAAACCCCACCAGTCTGCAATCGGGGTAGCTGCCCTCAAGGGCCAGGGTTATCTGGAAGAACTGGTCTCCCGTCTGCTACCGCACCGCTACCCACGCTGGCATATTGAACATGAGTTCCACAACGGTGGTTTTGCCAAAGCCTCCCCGGAACTTATCCACTTTTGCACGGTCTTCAACAGTGAACAGGGCTTTGCCATAGAACCTGTTTACAGCGGCAAACTTTTTCACGCTGCCAAATCGCTGATCGAACGAGGCACTTTTGCCCCCGGTACCCGCCTGTTGCTTTTACATACCGGTGGCTTACAGGGTGCGCGAAAAAGTGATCTTTGAACAATCTCATACCGTTCTATTGTTGAGAAACTGCCCGGCCAAACTGCAGTATCAGATTGGCATCCCGGATTTTGTGCATTCATGTAAGGGGATTTATTGTGATCCACGGCCCGCAAAATTTGTCCAGACCACTTCAGCTTCTGGTGGTTCGAGCCCTGTCTCTGTGTGAACTTATTCTGCCTCACACCCGTTCGGTTTTTCCGTTTGCGGCAATTTATGAAAATGGCAAAATCGGCTGCCTGTTCACCGATGAACGTGCCCAGGGTGCGGGAAAAAACAACCTCATTGAACAACTTCAGTGGCGAATCATTGATACTACCACCGATACTGAGAGCTACAGCGTTCTTGTCTATTCCGCGACTGTGAAAACCGATCACAACAAATCCCTCGACGCCATTGCCATTAATGCTGGTCAGCCAAACGATGAAGAAACAATCCTGCTCTACCCGTATTTTCGGGTAGGTAACCGTATAGTGGTTTCTCCGCCCATCAGTCGCTGAGCTGACAACTTCCCACGGCAACCATTCCGCTCGTCCGGCGTAATGCTATTATAATCGCCACTAAGAGCAAAAAATTAAGCAGGCAGAGCGACTTCACTTGCCTATTTGTGGTTCTCTGCTAGCATTCAGCGCAAAATTTGTCAGCCTTGGGAAGTGAACAATTATGTCTCGAGTTTTAATCATTGGAGCAGGTGGTGTTGCCGCCGTTACCGTAAAAAAATGTGCCCGTTTGCCGGAATTCTTTGATGAAATCTTTCTGGCCAGCCGCACCCTATCCAAGTGCGAAGCCCTTCAGCAGGAAGTAGGCGCGGACCGTGTCAAAGGTGTGTTTGCACTTGATGCAGACAATGCCAGTGAAGTGGAAGCCCTGATCAATGAAGTAAAACCGGATCTGGTTATCAACCTGGCATTGCCGTATCAGGATCTGCCGATTATGGATGCCTGTCTGGCTACCGGCACAGATTATCTGGATACTGCCAACTACGAACCTAAAGACGAAGCCAAGTTCGAGTATTCCTGGCAGTGGGCTTACCAGGACAAATTCAAACAGAAAGGTATCATGGCCCTGCTCGGCAGCGGCTTCGACCCGGGCGTAACCAACGTCTACACAGCTTACGCAGCCAAGCATTACTTCGACGAAATCCACTACCTGGACATCGTTGACTGCAATGGCGGTGATCACGGTCAGGCATTTGCCACCAACTTCAACCCGGAAATCAACATCCGTGAAATTACCCAGCGCGGTCGCTTCTGGGAGAATGGTGAGTGGAAAGAAACCGACCCGCTCAGCGTGCGCGAAGATTTGGATTATCAAAATATTGGTGTGCGCGCATCTTACCTGATGTTCCACGAAGAGCTGGAATCACTGGTTAAGCACTTCCCTACCCTCAAGCGCGCCCGTTTCTGGATGACCTTCGGTGACGCCTACCTCAATCACCTGCGAGTGCTGGAAGGCATCGGCATGACCAGCATTGAGCCAGTTGAATTCCAGGGCCAGAAGATTGTACCTCTGGAATTCCTCAAGGCCGTCTTGCCCAATCCGGGATCTCTGGCCGAAGGCTATACCGGCATGACCTGTATCGGCACTTACATTACCGGTATCAAAGACGGCAAAGAGAAAACCATTTTCATATACAACAATTGTGATCACGCCAAATGTAATGAAGAAGTAGGTGCACAGGCAGTTTCCTACACCACCGGTGTTCCTGCCATGATTGGCGCAGTAATGATGCTGAAGGGGATCTGGAAACAGGCCGGCGTGTGGAACATGGAGCAATTTGATCCGGATCCATTCATGGACATGCTGAACCAGCACGGCCTGCCCTGGCACGTAATTGAATGTGACGAGAGTCCATTCAGCCGCTAAGTGGAGAATCAGCGTTGACGGACCTAACTCAAAGGGGCGACCTGCCGTCGCCCTGCTATGTGCTTGAAGAACAGAAGCTACGCAACAACCTGGAATTAATGAAACGGGTGCAGGATGAATCCGGCGTACGCATCATTCTGGCGCTCAAGGGCTTTTCCATGTGGTCAAGCTTCGACATCATCAAGCCTTACCTGCACGGCGCAACCGCCAGTTCTGTGTGGGAAGCCAAACTGGCTTCGGAAATGGGCAAGGAAGTCCACGCATACGCACCGGCCTACAAGCGCTCAGACATCGCTGAACTGAAGCAGCTGGTTAACCACCTATCCTTCAACAGTCTCGGCCAGTGGCAGGCATACAAACATGACCTGCCGGGAGTTTCTCTGGGCTTGCGGGTTAACCCGGAGCACCAGGAAGCGGAAACACCGCTGTATGACCCGGCCGCCCCGGGCTCACGTCTGGGTATCCGCGCCGCTCAGCTGGAGGGCGTTGACCTGAGTGGTATTGAAGGCTTCCATTGCCATAACCTGTGTGAATGCGATTCGTTTGCTACTGAGCGCACACTGAAAGCCATCGAAGCCCGCTTCGGCAAATGGCTGGGGCAGTTGAAGTGGCTGAATCTGGGAGGCGGGCACCTGATGACCCGCTCCGGCTATGATGTTGAACACCTCATTGCAACACTGAAAGACTTTAAAGCACGATATCCACATCTGGATGTGATTCTGGAACCGGGCTCAGCCGTAGCCTGGCAGACCGGCCCGCTGATTGCGGAAGTGGTCGACATTGTTGAGAACGAAGGCAACATTGCCATTCTGGACATATCCGCCACCGCGCACATGCCGGACGTGCTGGAAATGCCCTATCGCCCCACGGTGCGAGGTGCTGGCATGGCGGGAGAAAAAGGCTACGACTACAAACTGGGCGGCAATTCGTGCCTTGCCGGTGATGTCATTGATACCTATTCCTTCGACCAGCCACTGGCAATTGGCGATCGGTTGCAGTTTGAGGACATGATGCACTACACCATGGTAAAAACCACGTTTTTCAACGGTGTTGTGCACCCAGCTATTGCCATTCTACGCCCGGACGACCGTCTGGATGTGGTGCGTACGTTCTGCTACGAGGACTTCAAGTCACGCCTATCCTGACAGCCGTACCAACAGCTGTTTGCAGCCGCTCGACAGGGCGGCTACAACACTCCACTTCCCCTTACATAACCACTTTCACCAACCTTGCCTTCCACCAGCACTTCATCGTCCAGAAACAATTTGAATGGCGTCTGCTTCGGTGCGGCAATGTTATAGTCAAAACCATAGAGGTGATCTTTCTGCAGGCTGATGGAAGCCTCCTTCACCGGGTAGACCAGCTCATAAACGCCATTGTCGTTACTTTCTTTGTAAACATCCACCATCCAGGTGCCCCTGGGTATGTCGATACGCAGAATTGAACCGTTCACTTAGCCCCTCACCGTAGGAAGTCTGCTTCAGTCTTCCCCTGCAAATGTGAGGCCGAATTGATAAAGTGTGTTTTTTTTCAGATTGTGATGTTTCGCCACTATGGCAGCGGCCTTTTTAAGCGGCAGAACTTCGCACAGGTCCCTGAGCAGAAGCTCTGCATCTGCGGAAATTTCCGATTCAGCCAAATCCGCACCGCCAATAATCAAAACAAATTCACCTTTTTGGTGCGCAGGGTCCTGTTGCAACCAGTCAATGGCCTGCGCTGGCGTACCATCAATATAGGTTTCAAAGGTTTTGGTCAGTTCCTTGGCCACAACTATATGCCGTTCGCCCAATACCCGCTGGACATCCTGCAGGGTTTCCAGAATCCGTCGGGGTGCTTCGTAAAAAACGCTGGTGCAGGTGCGATCTGACAGCGACTGCAACAGGTTGGTTCGGGCCTGACTTTTCACCGGCAGAAAGCCTTCGAAAATGAAGCGGTCGGTTGGCAGCCCGCTGGCACTCAATGCCGTGATAGCGGCACATGGACCTGGTAAGGCCACAACGGGGATCCCCTCTTCCCTGCAACGCCTGACCAGCACAAATCCAGGATCACTTATCAGAGGAGTGCCTGCATCACTCACCAGCGCCACAGATTCACCATCTTTGAGGCGATGGCACAACATAGCCGTGCGTTTATCTTCGTTATGCTCGTGCAGCGACAGGGTGCGGGTCTGAATAGCAAAATGCTGCAGTAACCTTTGTGTATGCCGGGTATCTTCTGCTGCTATCCAATTCACCTGGCTCAATGTTGCCAGGGCACGTTCGGAGATATCCTGCAAATTACCGATAGGGGTAGGTACAATAAAGAGAGTTGCCGTATCAGACATGGAGTTGTCAGTTCAATCTTGAAATATTCGCAGTGTAGCACGGCTTAGGCACAGTTTATTGTCACTAACGTAGATTTTCCCCGCGGTTTGGTTAAACTTGGCTGCGAACCCGAGTATAAGGAAGCATTTGTGAGTCTGGCGCGATTATTTCTATTCAGTAAACCAATCACACTATCTGCCGCAGCGCTGGCCCTGGCGGCCTGCAGCAGTCGCCCGGTAACTATCTCACAACCCGAACCAGCTTTGCCGGATGTGCCGGTTTTGGAAACACAGACACCGGATACGCCGGAGCATCTGATAGAACAGGCCCGTCGTGACTGGCGGATCAATCAGGACCTTGTCTCCCGCAACAAAACGCTGCTGCTTGCTGCCGAAGGGTACATTGATCAGCAACAACCCGCCAAGGCACAGGTGCTGCTTAAAGCCATTCATCAGAACCCCGGTTCGGATGGGATTGCTCAGCAGGCGAATCTCATGATCGCACGTATTTACCAGAATGAAGCAGACGCAGAAACCCTGTTACCGCTGGTACAGTCACTTTCCTTCCAACCCGAGGTCCGACGCCAGCAGCTGTTGTTACAATCTGATTTATTTGCCCGCAAGAATCAATGGCTGGCTGCCGCAAATGCCCTGGCTCAAGGCGCTGAGCCTTCAGAACAAACCGTAAGACAGATATGGCAATGGGTGAATCAGGCGTCCCCCTCAACCACAGATTTGTCCCAATCTGACTATACCGCCATCCGGCCCTATCTGGCATTGCAGGAATTACTCAAAACAGAAGGTCTTCACCGCAATCGTCTTCGCCGGGCCGTTGATCAGTTTCAACAGGTCTACCGTGGGCACCCTATCGTGGAATACTGGCCGCAGGAAATTACCCAACTGCTCGAAATGTCTCCTCCGCGTTTGGAAGAAGTCGCTGTATTGCTGCCATTGAGTGGTCGCTACGCCAGCACCGGAGGCACCATAAAAGAGGGCATTCTGGCCGCCTATTTTGAACAACAGGCCAAAGGGAACGCGCTGCGCAATCAAACCAGGCTTCGATTCATAGATACCCTGGACAAAACTCCGCAGCAACTGGTTGAAGACATCGGCGAAACCCAGTGGGTAATAGGCCCGTTGCTCAAGGAAACCGTTGACGGGCTAATGAAGGTTTTACCCACACACGTGAATCTTTTGGCACTGAACCGCCTTTCTCCACTGGCCGATACCACGCCCCAGGAGAACCCTTTACCGGACCATAACGCCTATTTTGCCCTGGCGCCGGAAGACGAAGCCCATCAGCTGGCGGAACATATTTTTCAGCACGGCTACCGTACACCCGTCGTTGTTTCAGCAGAGAGCGCCACACAGCAACGTATGCTGGAAGCCTTTGAACTACGCTGGCAACAGTTACACAACGAGGTTTCCAATCTCCGTCCTCTGACCAAGGTAACCTTTACTGACAGCAATTCCCTGCGCCAGGGGATCACGGCGGCGTTGGATGTTGCCCAAAGCAAACAGCGTATTGACCAAATCCGATACATGGTAAACGAGGAATTATACAACGTTCCCCGCAACCGTCGGGACGTAGACGCCATTGTCGTATTCGCATCTCCGGAACAGACTGAACTGCTTAACCCGATGATAGAAGCCAGTTTGTCACCGTTTGGTGACAAAACCGTTCCCGTGTTCGCCACCTCAAGAAGCATGGAATATAACCGCGGCAAAAACCAGTGGCGGGACCTGCAGAATGTGCGTTTTCTGGATATGCCATGGATGCTTCCTGACACCCCCTGGCCTGAGCTGAAAGCCCAAACCCAAACGCTGTGGCCGCAGCGCAGCACGTCCATGTCACGCCTGTTTGCGTTTGGTGTAGACGCCTACCAGTTGCTGCCCTACCTTCCAAACCTGGCATTGTTACCTCAGGTATCCGTTAACGGGCTTACCGGGCAGCTCGCCATGAACGGCGAACGGGAAATTGTGCGCACACTGCCACAGGCGGTGGTTGACAACGAACGAGTCAAGTTGCTGGCTGACTGAATCATGTCACGGGCCATTGGTGCACAAAAGGAATCGGACGCCTGCCTTTATCTTCAGCAGCAGGGGCTGACACTGGTACAAACCAATTTTCACACCCGTTACGGCGAGATAGATTTGATCATGCGGGAGGGCGACACATGGGTGTGTGTTGAAGTAAAATACCGCAGTGCAAATCAGTATGGCGGTGCACTGGATACCGTAACGCCCGCCAAACTCAGCAAACTCCGAATGGCATTTGAACAATTTGTCATTGGTAAGGGTCTTAGCCCCGTGACCACCCCCATGCGCATAGATGTGGTAGCATTGGACGGTTCTGCCCTGCAATGGCTAAAATGCGTTGATTAACGCCTTGCCCGCGACAATATAGTGATAAATATGATTGATAAAATTAAAGCGAATTTCACCGAAAGCATCCAAACCAAAATTGCCGCTTCCGAAATTCTTCCCGAGGCGATAGAAAAAGCCGCTTCCATGATGGTGGAAGCCCTGATCCGTGGCAACAAGATCCTCAGTTGCGGTAACGGCGGCTCGGCAGGCGACGCCCAGCATTTTTCCTCTGAAATGCTCAACCGTTATGAGCGTGATCGCCCCAGCTTGCCTGCCATCGCACTGAGTACTGATACCTCTACCCTCACTTCCATTGCCAACGATTACAGCTACGATGAAATTTTTGCCAAACAGGTACGGGCACTGGGGCAACCCGGGGACATCCTGCTGGCCATTTCCACCAGCGGTAATTCCAGAAATGTGATCGCTGCCATGGAAGCGGCCCTGTCGCGCGACATGACCATAGTTGCATTGACCGGCAAGGACGGTGGCGAAATGGCCGGATTTTTGAGTGAGCATGACGTGGAAATCCGGGTGCCATCCAACCGCACCGCACGTATCCAGGAGGTACACCTGCTGGTAATACATAACTTATGTGAATGCATTGATGACAGCCTGTTCCCCGCCGAACACGGAGATGAGCACTAGTATGAATATAACAAGGTTAACTGCCTGCTTTTTGGCCTTGTTTGCCCTCACCCAACTTCAGGGCTGTGCCGTTGTTGCGGTTGGGGCGGCCGGTGCGGTAACTGCCAAGGTTGCCAAAGATCGTCGCACTGTTGGTGTTCAGCTGGATGATCAGAACGCTGAAACCCAGGTCGCATACCAGTGGTCAAAAAGCGAGGCACTGAAGCAGCACGCTAACCTGCAGGTTGACGTTTATAACGGTATTGCCCTGCTCACCGGGCAGGCACCGAACCAGACGCTGATCAACGAGGCCGTGGCTGGTGCACAGAAAATCGGCTACATCAAAAAGATTCACAACCAAATCCGTTTGGGCACGCCGATAGATGCCACCGACCAGGCTAATGACATCTGGCTGGCTTCGAAAGTTCGCACCCAGCTGGTTGTGGATGAACGGGTTCCCAAACTGCAGGTCACGGTGGTGGTACAAAATGCGGAAGTGTTTTTGATTGGCAGGGTCAACAACCAGGAAGCCACCGCAGCTGTCGACATCGCCCGTAACGTGGACGGTGTTTCCCGGGTCATCCGGGCTTTTGAAATTATGTAATACCCCCCGATTTACTGGGTAAAGCGGCTGAAAACAGGCCGCTTTTTTGTTTGTTATCACGCATTGTTGTAGCAATGGATTCCGCCAATCCATACACGTATTTGAGCACGCCAAGAATACACAAAACATTAACAACCCAACCACTTTGTCGACAAAAACACCATTAAACACTTGAATGACATCACCAAAAGGGCTAAATTGTCGACACTTAAAACAAGAACCCAACAGATCCCATGGAACTGGCCTCCGAAAAGCCCATTACCAACGCCGACCGTACCTTTTATCAGCTGAGAAAGGACATCGTCGAAGGTGTAATCGAAGCTGGCAGCAAACTCAGCGAGACTGAATTGTCGACAAAGTACTCCGTAAGCCGGGCAGTGATCCGGGAAGCCATTAATCGTCTCATGAGCTGCCATCTGGTTGAACGCAAAGCCAATGTGGGTGCACGGGTCGTTGCACTGACGCTGTCAGGGCTTGCGGAACTCTACCAGGTGCGGGAAGCACTGGAAGGTATGGCTGCCAGGCAGGCAGCGCGGAGTATGCCTGAGGCGGAAATCGCAGAGCTGCAGATTCTGATGAATGACCATTTCGAACGGGTAAAAAGCGGTGACACTTACTACCAGGAAGCCGGAGATGTGGATTTTCACTACCGCATTATTCTGGGCAGCAAAAACCAACATCTGATTTCCATATTGATTGATGGGCTCTACCACCTGGTAAGAATGTACCGGGTACAGCTTGGTATGGCTGGCCCCCGGGTTACCACCGCCTACGACGAGCATCGCAACATTGTTCAGGCCATCGCCAACCGCGACGAGGAACTGGCCGAACTGTTGATGCGCAGGCACATTCTGTATTCCAGGAACAATATCGAAAACAAGTTGCGCCTTTCCCCTTCAACCCTATGACAAGAGAACCAACATGAGCGCAGGAAAGAAATTTCGCCAGGCCCTGGCCGAACACAAGCCACTGCAAATCGTGGGAACCATCAACGCCTATTCAGCCATGATGGCAAAACAAATCGGCCACCACGCCATCTACCTGTCTGGCGGCGGCGTTGCCAATGCGTCTTACGGCTTGCCCGATCTTGGGATGACGTCGCTTAACGACGTACTGGTGGATGTTCAGCGCATTACCTCTGCCTGCGACCTTCCGCTGTTGGTTGACATCGACACTGGCTGGGGCGGTGCTTTTAACATTGCTAAAACCATAAAAGACATGCAAAAGGCCGGAGCAGCCGCGGTGCATATGGAAGATCAAGTGGCACAAAAACGCTGTGGTCACCGCCCGAATAAGGAAATTGTTTCCACCAGCGAAATGGTGGACCGGATTCGGGCAGCCGTCGATGCCCGCACGGACCCGGACTTTTTCATCATGGCCCGCACCGACGCGTTTGCCCAGGAAGGCCTTACGGCTGCCATCGAGCGGGCTCAGGCATACGTAGAGGCGGGCGCGGATGGCATCTTTGCCGAAGCCATTCAGACTGAAGCACATTACCGCGCGTTTGCCGATGCCCTTAAAGTCCCCATTCTGGCCAATATCACCGAGTTTGGTAAAACCGAACTGTGGAATGCCCGCCAGTTGGGAGAATGGGGTGCCGCCATGGTGCTCTACCCGCTCAGTGCATTCAGAGCCATGAACAAAGCCGCGGAGACGGTTTATCACGCCATTCTGACCGACGGCGATCAAAAGTCGGTGGTAGATTTGATGCAAACCCGAATGGAGCTCTACGATTATCTTGGCTACCACGAGTACGAACAAAAACTGGATCGCTTATTCGCCGAGGGCAAAAACAAATAATCACATTGCTCTCAACCTTTGAACCCTACAATCAGATAAATCAGGAGAACAACTATGGCCAAACAACTCAGCGGCGCAGGCCTCAGGGGGCAGGTCGCCGGAAAAACGGCTTTGTCCACCGTCGGTAAATCCGGCTCAGGCCTGACCTACCGGGGTTATGATATCAAAGACCTCGCCAGCCATTGCCAATTCGAAGAGGTGGCCTACCTGATCCTGAAAGGCAAACTGCCAAACCAGCGCGAGCTGGATGATTACAAAACCAAACTGATTGGCCTCAGAGCTCTGCCACAAGCGCTCAAAGACGTGCTGGAACGCATTCCTGCCGCTGCTCACCCAATGGACGTATTGCGCACCGGCTGTTCCATGCTCGGCAATCTGGAAACCGAACAGGATTTCAGCCAGCAGCAGGAGGCCACTGATCGCATGCTGGCGTGCTTTCCAAGCATAATCTGTTACTGGTACCGCTACAGTCACGATGGCGTTCGCATCAATACCCAAACCCACGATGATTCCATTGGCGGGCATTTCCTGCATATGCTGCACGACGGCGCCCCAAAAACGCTGCATGAGCAGGTGATGCACGTCTCTCTTATTCTCTACGCTGAACATGAATTTAACGCTTCAACCTTTACCGCCCGGGTATGCGCCTCTACGCTGTCGGACATTCACTCCTGTGTCACCGGAGCAATTGGCTCTTTACGCGGTCCTCTGCATGGTGGTGCCAACGAAGCGGCCATGGAGATGATTGAAAAATTCACTTCCGCTGACGATGCCGAAAAACAGATGCTGGGTATGCTGGAGCGCAAGGAGAAAATCATGGGCTTCGGGCATGCCATTTACTCCGAATCAGACCCTCGCAATGCCATCATTAAAGGCTGGGCAGAAAAACTGGCGCAGGACACTGGTGATACGGTGCTGTACCCTGTTTCCGTGCGCTGTGAAGAAGTCATGTGGCGGGAGAAAAAACTTTTCTGTAATGCCGATTTTTTCCACGCCTCGGCCTACAACTTCATGGGCATTCCCACCAAACTGTTTACCCCCATTTTTGTGATGTCACGCCTGACGGGCTGGGCTGCCCATATTATGGAACAACGTGCTGACAACCGCATAATTCGCCCGTCGGCGGAGTATACCGGTGAAGCGCTGCGCAGCGTTCCCCCTATCGCGCAACGAGACTAATCGCTTCAGCGGCTGGCGAAATGCCCGCCGCCACGCGTTTTTTTGCCGTTCAGGAGAGCTTATGAATTTTGATTATCGCAAACCCCTTCCCGGCACGGGGCTGGATTACTATGACGCCCGCGAAGCCATAGACGCGATCAAACCCGATACCTACCGTACCCTGCCCTATACAGCAAGGGTGCTGGCCGAAAACCTGCTGCGCAAGTGCCCGCCTGAGACACTGCATGCCTCTCTGGAGCAAATCGCTTATGGCCGGCAGGACCGGGATTTTCCCTGGTACCCTGCTCGCGTGGTTTGCCACGACATTCTCGGCCAGACCGCACTGGTTGATTTAGCGGGGCTGCGAGATGCCATTGCCGCCAAGGGCGGCGATCCGTCAAAAGTAAACCCTGTGGTACCCACCCAGCTGATTGTTGACCACTCACTGGCGGTAGAGCACGCCGGGTTTGAAGCCGATGCCTTCGAGAAAAACCGTGCGATTGAAGATCGCCGTAATGATGACAGATTTCATTTTATCAACTGGACCAAAACCGCATTCAGGAACATTGATGTAATAGGGCCGGGAAACGGCATCATGCATCAGATTAACCTTGAACGCATGTCACCGGTGGCCCATGCCAAAGATGGTGTGGCGTTTCCGGATACCCTGGTGGGCACAGACAGTCACACCCCCCATGTGGATGCCCTGGGCGTAATTGCCATTGGCGTAGGAGGGCTGGAGGCTGAGAGCGTGATGCTGGGCAGGGCATCGTACATGCGCTTGCCCGATATTGTCGGTGTGGAACTTATTGGTAAACCCCAACCCGGGATCACCGCCACAGATATTGTACTGGCTTTGACCGAATATCTGCGCCAGCAAAGAGTGGTATCGGCGTTTCTTGAGTTTTATGGCTCAGGGGTTGCCCATCTGACTCTTGGCGACCGAGCCACCATTTCCAACATGACCCCGGAATACGGTGCAACGGCAGCCATGTTCTACATTGATGATCAAACCCTCGACTACCTGAAACTGACCGGGCGCAGCAGCGAGCAGATAGAGCTTGTGGAAACCTATGCCAAACAGACCGGGTTGTGGGCCGACACTCTAAGAGATGCCAGGTACCAGCGCACCCTGCAGTTTGATCTCAGTCAGGTGGTACGCACTCTGGCAGGGCCATCAAACCCGCATGCCCGCCTGCCCACTTCAGAATTGAAGTCCAGAGGCATCAGCCAGCCAATTGAAATCAACAACGAGCGGATGCCGGACGGCGCCGTGATCATCGCGGCAATCACCAGTTGTACCAATACCAGCAATCCACGTAACGTAATTGCCGCTGGCCTGCTGGCCCGTAACGCCAATGCCAAGGGTCTTGTACGCAAGCCCTGGGTAAAAACATCGCTGGCACCCGGCTCAAAAACCGTCAAACTCTATCTGCAGGAATCCGGGCTGCTGCCGGAACTGGAAAAACTGGGCTTCGGCGTGGTGGCATTTGCCTGCACCACCTGCAACGGTATGAGCGGTGCTCTGGAACCAGAAATTCAACAGGAAATCATCGACAATGACCTCTACGCCACGGCGGTGTTATCCGGCAACCGAAACTTTGACGGCCGCATTCACCCCTACGCCAAGCAGGCATTTCTGGCCTCGCCACCACTGGTGGTTGCCTATGCCATTGCCGGTACCATCCGGTTCGACATTGAAAAAGACCCGCTTGGCATCGATGCCAATGGCAACCCGGTAACACTCAAGGACCTATGGCCCAGTGACGAAGAGATTGACGAATGTGTTTCCCGTTTTGTCAGACCGGAGCAATACCGGCAGGTTTACGACCCCATGTTCGACCTCAGGGTAGAATACGGAGCCCACCTGAACCCTCTCTACCAGTGGCGGGAAATGAGCACTTACATACGTCGGCCGCCATACTGGGAAGGTGCTTTGGCCGCCGAGCGCACACTTACCGGCATGCGCCCGCTGGCCATTTTGGGTGACAACATCACCACTGATCATCTTTCACCGTCCAACGCCATTCTGCCAACCAGCGCAGCCGGTGAATACCTGGCCAAAATGGGCCTGCCGGAAGAAGACTTCAACTCTTATGCCACTCACCGTGGCGACCACCTCACTGCACAAAGGGCTACTCTCGCCAATCCGAAACTGTTGAATGAAATGGTGATGGAAGACGGCCAGGTGCGCCAGGGATCACTGGCCCGTGTTGAACCAGAAGGCAAAGTCACGCGGATGTGGGAAGCAATTGAAACCTACATGCAAAGAAAGCAGCCGCTGATCCTCATTGCGGGGGCTGACTACGGCCAGGGTTCATCACGTGACTGGGCGGCCAAAGGCGTCAGGCTGGCAGGTGTAGAAGCGATTGTCGCCGAAGGATTTGAACGAATTCACCGCACCAACCTGATTGGAATGGGTGTATTGCCGCTGGAATTCAAACCCGGCACCAACCGCAAAACCCTGCAACTTGATGGTACCGAAACCTACGATGTCACAGGTAACCTTACCCAGGGTGCAGAGGTAACACTGGTCATCACACGCAACGATGGCAGCCAGGATAAGGTAGCGCTTATCAGCCGGCTCGACACCGCTGAAGAAGTCTCTATATATCAGGCTGGCGGGGTGTTACAGCGCTTTGCACAGGATTTTCTGCAAGCCGATTCAGCCCATGTTTAACCATTAAGGAGTCACAGAGATGCATTGGCCTGCCCAAATCCGTATTCCCGCCACTTACATGCGCGGCGGCACCAGTAAAGGCGTCTTCTTTAATCTTGCAGACCTGCCTGAGCAGGCGCAATACCAGGGTAAGGCAAGAGATGCCCTGTTGCTGCGCATTATCGGCAGCCCGGACCCCTATGCCAAGCATACCGATGGCATGGGGGGCGCTACCTCCAGCACCAGCAAAGCCGTGATCGTGAGCAAAAGTGCCCGTGAAGGCTTTGATGTGGACTACCTGTTCGGTCAGGTAGCCATCGACAAACCGCTGATAGACTGGAGTGGAAACTGTGGCAATCTGACCGCTGCGGTAGGTGCATTCGCCATTCACCAAGGCCTTGTTGAGCCTGACAGAGTTCCGCAAAACGGGCACGTTACGGTGAGAATATGGCAACAGAACATTGCCAAGGCGATTTTGGTGCAGATCCCGGTTTGCAACGGACAGGTGCAGGAATGCGGAGATTTCGAACTCGACGGTGTGGCCTATCCGGCCGCCGAGATCCGGGTTGAATTTATCGATCCGGCCGACGGCGAGGGCGCGCTTTTTCCCTCAGGTAACCTGACAGACACACTGACAGTGCCAGGGCTGGGAACTGTCAATGCCACCCTGATCAACGCAGGCATTCCGACAATTTTCGTTGATGCCGAAGCGCTGGGCTTCAGCGGCTGTGAATTACAGGGAGACATCAACAGCAACGCGGATGCCTTGAAGACGCTGGAAGCCCTGAGAGCCGCAGGTGCAGTAAAAATGGGGCTGATTTCCGATGCAGCCCAGGCTGCAAACCGGCAGCACACCCCAAAAGTTGCTTTTGTTGCTGCTCCCAAAAACTATGTATCCTCAAGCGGCAAACCCATTGATGCAGGCAGCATCGATTTGCTCGTGCGCGCCATGTCAATGGGCCAGTTACATCACGCCATGATGGGTACTGCGGCGGTAGCCATCGCAGTGGCAGCAGCCATTCCCGGCACTATTGTCAACCTGGCTGCCGGCGGTGGTGCACGGGATTCCGTGGTGTTCGGACACCCTTCAGGTACGCTGAAAGTGGGCGCCGCAGCCAGCAGAGACAACGGTGTCTGGCGGGTCAGCAAAGCGATTATGAGCCGCAGCGCACGCATTCTCATGAGCGGTGCAGTGCACGTTCCGGCCGATTCCCTCTGCCAGGCTTCGACTTAGCTGCGCTGTATCAAATTTTTGAGACGGGCCATCCGGCCCACTCAGTAATTTTCTCTTCATTTTCATCATTACGGTTCAATTATTGCTTAGTAATCAAGCGGTTCCTCAGCAGTAATAGGAAAATGGAAAGATGGAGTTTGGCTGGCTTCTGATTTGTTCAGTACTGGTCTTTTTGATGCAGGCAGGGTTTCTGTGCCTGGAGACCGGGAAAATACGCAGTAAAAACAGCATCAATGTGGCTGCCAAAAACCTCGCCGATTTTATTGTCTGCACCGTTCTGTTCTGGCTGTTTGGGTTTGGCGTCATGTTTGGTGACAGTCTTTGGGGAATCATTGGCACCTCAGAGCACCTTTTTGGTGCAAACCAATCCCCCTGGCAAATTGCTTTCTTCTTCTTTCAACTGATGTTTTGTGGCACAGCGGCTACTTTGATGTCCGGCGCTGTGGCAGAACGCATGTCCTTCGCCGGCTATCTGGTGGTTACTGTGTTGTTGTGCAGTGTGATTTACCCCGTCATTGGCCACTGGTCCTGGTCCGGCATCTATCAGGCAGACAACCCAGGCTGGCTTGAGGCAAAAGGGTTTGTGGACTTCGCCGGTGCCACGGTGGTGCATTCAGTTGGCGGCTGGGTTGCCTTGGCGGCAACCATCGTCATTGGCCCCAGACTCGGCCGGTTCAACAAGCAACGCCAGTTTCCGGTAGGAAACAATCTGCCCCTTTCCACGCTGGGGACACTAATGATTTTTGCTGGCTGGTTTGGTTTCAATGGCGGTAGCACTCTGACTCTCAATGACCAGGTACCGGGCATATTGCTGAACACCTGCCTGGCAGCAGTATGGGGAGGGTTGGCAGCATCCGCACTGTCATACGCCCATAAACGCTTTATCGACGTTTCTTTTATTCTCAACGGCGTAATTGCAGGCCTGGTAGCCATTACCGCAGCGGCGCATTGTGTATCCCCGGCTGCAGCCTCGCTGATTGGGGCTGTCGGTGGTGTGGTCATGTATGCCGGTAGCCTGCAGCTGGAACGCTGGCGTATTGACGATGTACTCAATGTGGTGCCGGCCCATCTTTTCGCTGGTATTTGGGGTACCCTTGCCGTAGCCCTGTTTGGTGCCCCCGAAAAGCTCACAACCGGGCTGGCTTTTGGCCAGCAACTGGCGGTCCAGCTGTTTGGAGTAATCACTATTGGCCTTTATTGCTTTGGTGTGAGTTTCGCCGCCATTCTGTTACTCAACCGTTATCTTCCCCTGAGGGTCAGTGCCCGCAATGAGCATCTGGGCATGAACGTTTCCGAGCATCGCGCCACCACCGAATTGCTGGATTTACTGTCCTCCATGCAGTCTCAGGCCAAACGCGGTAATTTCTCTTTGTCTGTGCCGGTGGAGCCCTTCACTGAAGTAGGCCAGATTGCCCGCCAGTACAATCAGGTGATCCAGCGGGTACGCGATGAAATGTCCGAGCGGGATTTTGCCATCGACAATTTCCGCTCCAGTGAAAAACGCAAAAGCGCCATTCTGGAATCGGCCATGGACAGCATCATCACCATTGATTTTGAGGGTAAAATAATCGAGTTCAACCCCGCTGCGGAGCGCACATTCGGATTGCGCAAAACCCAGGTGCTGGGCAAACGTTTCCTTGATTTATTCATTCTTGACGAAGACCGGCAACTAGTCGCTCACAGTCTTGAGCACAAGTTTTCTGCCTCAAGAGGCTTGCTGCTAAATCGCCGCAATACCATCATCCTGCAGCGCAATTCCGGCGACGAATTTCCCGCCGAAATTGCCATCACCGGCGCCAGTCTGGGCCTGCAGTCAGAGAGTGAATACACTCTGCACATTCGCGACGTAACCCGGCAACGTAAACTGCAGAACAAGCTCAAGCAACTTGCCTACAGCGACCCTCTTACCGGTTTGTACAATCGCACCTACCTACTTGAAAACCTGCAGAAGCGACTGGACCGTTCCAGTGCCGACGGACAGCGGGTTGCCGTGTTCTTTCTGGATTTGGACAGGTTCAAAAAGATCAACGATACCCTTGGTCACAAAGCCGGCGACGAGTTGTTACTGGAGGTGGCCGCCCGCCTGATGCGGGTTACCCGTGCAACAGACACCATTGCACGCTGGGGCGGGGACGAATTCGTTATTTCCATGGCCGGCAATCTCACCGAAGAGGCCGTACTGACCACCGCCAGCAAGATCCTGGACGCCATGCGTGCACCAGTACTCTTAAACGGGCGGGAACTGAAAATTCCCACCAGTATTGGGGTAGCCCTGAATACCGATAACACGCTGCGGGCTGAAAATCTGATTCAGCAGGCAGACATCGCCATGTATTTTGCCAAGGAAGATGGCCGCGACAACGTCAAAATATTCCAGCCCGAAATGGCCAATCAGGCATCCAGGCAATTTCATTACGAGCAGGCCTTGCGTATTGCCATTCAGGAACAATCCCCCTTTGTGGTGGTTTATCAGCCAAAAGTCGATGCCAAAGGTACGATTGTCAGCCTGGAAGCGCTGGTACGCTGGCACCACAGCGACGGAACGGTAATTTCACCCGGCCAGTTTATTCAGGTGGCCGAGGAAGCCAACCTGATTATCGAATTGGAAAAACTGGTGATCAGCCGGGTGATTCATCAGGTTGCCCTCTGGCGAAACAAAGGCCTGCAGCCTATTCCTGTAGCCATTAACCTTTCAGGCCGCCACTTGCTGTCCAGGGAGCTGTATGGTTTTGTCAGTGAGTTACTGGACCAGCTGCAGGTGCCCGGTGAGTGGCTGGAGTTTGAAGTTACCGAAGGCGTATTTGTAACCGACATTGTAAAATGTATCGAGATTCTTACCACTCTCAAACAGCGGAATATTTCCATTGCCATCGACGATTTCGGAACCGGTTATTCGTCACTGAATTACCTGAAAACCCTGCCCGTGGATGTATTGAAAATTGACCGGACATTTGTTGAAGACTGCGCCATTTCGCGGGAAGACGGTAAAATCTGTGACACCATTATCAGTCTGGCTGCCAGCCTCAATCTGAAAACCATTGCCGAAGGTGTGGAAACGCTGCAGCAATTCGAATTTCTGCGCAACCTGGGCTGCAACGAATTCCAGGGGTTTTACTTTTACCGCCCAATGCCGCTGGAAGACATTGAAGCACTGCTTGAACAACTTCCGGCCAAGCAGTTGTCCAACCAGCTACTCGCTTAAGGGCGTTCCTGTTTGAAGGAGCACGAGCTACATCCAGGAACGGCGGCTCTTTTCGACATGATAGAGGGTGAGATCGGCCAGCTCACAGGCGATTCCGGCTGGCAGATACGGAATGGTCACACTGCCACTGGCCAACACCAGTTTCACGGTTGCCAGCTTGCGTACCTTCATCCAGTAACTCTGGTGAATTTTCACCTGCTGAACTTTAAAAAACTCAAAACAGCGTCTGTCGATGCCCACAATACCGCTTCGCACATACACATAGCGGTTGTCCCAAGCCACACCCCAGCGGCGATAGCGAAACTGAACCAGCAAGGAGGCAATCAAGGCCACAGCAACAGAGAGGGCCAATCCCTGCCACAATCCAATCCAGATGGATGTGCATATCATCCCTGCACTCAATGGCATTAGCCACACCAGATACTGGTGAAGAATAAAACGTTTGTTCACTGGCAGATAATCGGCGTCATACATCCTGTTTCCCGGCAGGGCGTCACCCACCAGTTGCCGTACCTCACTGTTGGTAACCGACGGCACCACAAGTTTATTTGCCGCCATCAGTTCCTGATTGGGATCCGTACCCGTCAGGTTTTGCTCAAAAAACAGATTAGCCCGTTGCAGTAACCTGTCCAGCCAGTCCTGCCTGGCTGCTACCATCTGCAAACGTGACAGCTTGAGACTGACTTCCTCCGTACTGAGTAACCCACTTCGGCGAATATAGCGGTCATGCTGTTTGCTCAGTGTGTAACCGTAATAGGTCAGCAGCGAACCAATAACCGAAAGCAAAGCCACAAATGTCATAACCAGCAACAACAGCGACATACCGTATAACCACAGTTGCCACCAGGACTGAACCCCCTGATTGATAAGAGCCTCCAGGTCAATGCCAAGACTGTCGAGCCAGAAGTACAGGAAGTCAGATATTTCATCAAAAAACGGGGCCAATGCACCAAGCAGAATCCAAACCCGGTTATTGGTGACACCGTGAATGACCAAATCTTTAATGCTGCGGGTGTTGAGTACCGTCTCGCAGATTTCAGGAGCACCGTTGCCGTGGTCAATCGTTACCGTTTCCCCGGCCTGGCCTTTAAGATGCTGTTGCCTCTCAAACAGAATCTGTTGTTTCAGAGTCTCGGCGTAATCCCTGGGTACCGCCACCAGTTTCGCCTCTTCGTTCGAAGAACCGGCGGTATCCAGAATTACGACGACAAAACGGGTTAACCTGAAATATACGGGTTGCTCAATTTTAACGCTTTGAATACGCCAGAAGGGCAAATTGATGTGACGACGCTGCAGCACCCCCTCCCGAATATCAAGATGACGCGCTGAAATTCTGAAATGGAAAAACAGATGATTGGCAATACCGCTACCCGCCATGGCCAGGGCAATACACAGGGCAACCGGCCAGAACCATTGTGCCTCGGCAATGCGCGTGATATTCAGGCCCACCGCTACGGCCGGGATCATAAACACCGCAAAGCTAACCAGTTTTCTGATATTACTCGCAGTGAAATAAAGGATGGCCAGGGGCGACAGCCGCTGCCACTGTGCAATCACTGAAGTGGCAGGCCCCACAGACACCGCTTCAGCACCCGTTGGTGAAGAGGAAGAAGAGACTGTCATAGCTGGCCTGTTTGAGCACCCTGATCCTTGTGCTCAAGAATAAACTGGCGCAGTTTGCGTGCCTGCCCGTCAGGCAGGCCCGGGATCTCAAAGGTATGACCGGCGCCGCCAGCAGAGAACACCTGCAGCCGGGTCATTCCTGCCAACCGGTCGATCGGCCCCCGCTTTAATTCAATATGCTGAATACGCAGAATTGGCTGACACAATTGTTTGGTAAAAATAAGCCCCCGCTGCAAAACCAGATCCCTTTCACGCAAGGCAAAACGAACAAGCGGGTCGGCGTAAAAATGGTAAACAGCAAATCCAATACACATTATCGCAAGGCAAACCAGCATATAGGGATAAGCCCAGACAAAGGATTCTGGCAGCCGCCACCACGGCTGCCAGCGGATAAGACTGACCAACACGATCAACATAGCGTACAGGCCGATTTCTAGGGCAATATTCACCCACCGATAACGGGGTGAAACGGCTTGCATGGGCAGGGAAGCAACGCTTGGCAGGCTATCCACCGATACCGTAGCGTTGCTGAAAACCGAATCCTGCATATTTTTCCTCTCGGCGGAGATCAGTCATCCACCATTTGTTCATTCAACCACTTCTGCAAGGCCTTCATGTCATGCTGAACCGCCATTTGCAGTTCCTCGACCCAGTCGTGCACATTCTGCCACCAGGCCGGATGATCGCCCTGCTGGATTTGATTGGCTATGCGCTGCACCCGTGATAACCCGACCGAGCCCGCTGCTCCTTTGATTTTGTGCGCCTGGGAACAGACCTCAGATTTTTCATCTGCACTCAGGCTCAATTGCAGAATCTCCATATACTCGGGCATCTTGTCCTGGAACACCTTAACACTGGCGCGCACCATATCTTCGCCGATGGTATCGACCAGCATCTGCAACAGATCCATGTCCAAAATGTTGTTCAGCGATTTGCTGGAATCACTCCTTGCCGGTTCGGTTCTGGCAGGTTCAGCGCCGTTCACAGGGTCTACAAACAGGGAATTGAACACTTCAATTACCCGGCTCTTTTTAATCGGTTTGGCAATAACATCGTCCATACCATTTTGCAGGTATTCTTCACGCTTTTTAATAACATTGGCAGTTAACGCCACAATAGGCGTCTGCATTACCAGGTCCTCTTCATGCAGAGTGCTGGCAACATCAAAGCCCGTCATATCCGGTAGCTGGATGTCGAGCAGGATCAAATCGTACTGATTCGCTCTGGCCTTATCGATGGCTTCCTGTCCGGTCATTGCCACGTCTACGTGCTGGCCGAGTTTTTCAAGCAGAGCCTTGGCCACCATAACGTTAAGTTCAATGTCTTCAACCAGCAGGATATTCAGGTCACTGACCTGAAGCTTGGCAACCTGCATCGGCCGTTTGGAAATCTGCAACGGCAGTTCAATTTCAAACCGTGTGCCCTTGCCCACTTCACTGGACACCCTGATTTCACCGTGCATCAAGTCAACCATCTGTTTACAGATTGCCAGCCCGATACCCGTTCCTGTGGCTGACTGGTGGTCCGGATGATCAACCTGGTAATACATGGCAAAGATTTTATCCAGTTCCGATTCAGGAATCCCGACACCGGTATCCTCAATAATGTAGGTTACCACACTGACGTCGTTCACCGGGCGGGTTGCCGAAACCGATAAACTCACATGCCCTTTTTGTGTGAACTTCACCGCATTAAACAGAATGTTCCACAGGATCTGGCGCAATCGGGTGCCGTCCACTTCCACCAGCTGCGGAAGGGGCTCGATTATGCTGGTTTTCAGCTCCAGAGACTTGTCCCCAGCCAGCAGCCGGATGATGCTGCTGAGTTCCTCGGTAAAGTCCCGTAAAGATACTGTCTTGAGACTTAATTCCAGTTTGTCTCTGTCAAGCTTGTCGAGATCGATAATGTCATTGAAAATATTGCCCAGAGTAATGGCACTGGCGTAAATGGTGCTGACCCAGTTGAACTGCTCTTCCGTCAATTCGGTATCACGCAGCATGCGGCTAAGACCCACGATGCCATTCAGCGGCGTTCTCAACTCATGGCTGATGGTAGCAATAAAGCGGGTTTTATCGGTGCTGGCCTTGGCCGCTGCACTTTCTGCCTGCTTACGCTCAGTCATATCACGGCCAAATGCCAGCAGACCCAGACGGTTACCCTCATTGTCAAAAAACGGAACCCGTTTCATTTCAAAGTAGCGACGCCGACCGTCAGCAAAGCGCAACCACAATTCTTCGGTCATACTGGCGTTGGTCTCAAGAACTTCATGGTCGCTGGCCACAATTTGGCGAGCTAGCTCCTCCTCAAATACATCGTGTACCGTCAGGCCCAGAAGATCCTTCTCGCTTTTACCGGTCATCAGTTCTGCAACCCGGTTACAGCCTGCGAATCGACCTTCTTCGTTACGATAGTAAATCAGGTCCGGTGATGCATCGATGATAGAACGAAGCAACATGGACAACCTTCTGGCCTGCTCCTCGGAGTAAGATTTCTCTTCGATTTCCTTTTGCAGATCCTTGAATACCGCTTCGCGATCATCCTGGGCCCGTTTGCGCTGCTCAATTTCATGATTCAGCTGGCGAATGTTGGACTGCAATTCACGATTCAGAAATACATCTTCCTCGCGCAGGCGCTCGAGCTGACTGACGACTTCCTTGAGGTTAGTGCGCGAATTTTCCAGTTGCTTGACCAGCTCACTGAGAAAATACAGCACCCAGGGAGCAGACAACATGGTAAGAATAACGGAACTGATAAAGTCATCAGGGTGAACTTCACTGCCAAGGCTGACCCGAATCACATAAGAACCGCCAAGGGTAAAAACCAGCGTCAGAACTACAAAAAGAATACTCAGCTTGAGCGTTCCGAAACGCTTGACGAACTGTGCGAATCGTATTGCCCAGGCGTCATTGGTAAAATCTTGATGCATATTGATAACAACATTAACTTTTTGGATATCCTAGCAGGTCTTGAGTGGCGGGAAAACGATTAGCCGATCTCACAACCTCTGACCAGATCCGGATTGCTCATTTTTTGCACAAGCGGATAACTCAGCGTATAGTGGCTACGGGGAATTTCTATATGACCGAGTCGTCTCTAATATGGAAATCCCGTTGCCTTTTAGCCGTCTGGACGGATACTTCATTTTTCAATAATCATTCATTCCGCCACCCATTTTTTAAATATATAACCAATTTTATTGCATCTTTATTCAATTTGAAGGGGTTAGTCGACACTGGGGATTAGTATAATCATACTAAATCTGAGGGGAAAAGCCCAAAATGCCGGTAATTTAACCACACCACGCAACATAGTAAGACATTGTTTTTTAACGATTTCTCATTAATCAAACAAAGATCGGCGGATCGGGACAGTAATAGCATTTGATTTTATTTTTCAATATGGGTATTTTGTACGGCCCGCTGAGCAATAGTGCATAAAAATGCGGTGTACGACTGGTACCCTCAAATAATAAGTAACGACAAAAAATAGACGCGCCGAATATCGCCACTAATCCGATATTTGAAGCGAACGTCTGAACACTGTTGTGATACGCCGCAGCGCGTAGCATTGAGCAACATGTACCTTGCCCAGTCAAAGGTTGAAGGAGTTATAGATGAGTTTATACAATCCCAACGATTCAAGGGATAACTGTGGGTTCGGCCTGATTGCCCATACCCATGGGGAAGCCAGTCATCAACTGGTCCAGACTGCCATTCAGGGACTGGACCGGATGCAGCACCGGGGAGGCATTGCGGCCGACGGTAAAACCGGCGACGGTTGCGGTTTGCTATTGCAAAAACCCGACGCATTTTTTCACGCCATTGCAGAAGAGCATGGCTGGAAACTGAGTAAAAAATACGGCGTAGGCATGATCTTCCTGAGCCAGGACCCAGTTCTGGCTCAACAGGCCCGTGAAGTATTAAATGAAGAACTGGAACGGGAAACCCTCAGCGTAGTAGGCTGGCGTGAAGTTCCTGTCAATCATGACGTTCTGGGTGAACTGGCCCGCACGGGTGTTCCGCAGATTGAACAGGTATTCGTGAACGCTCCCGCCGGGTGGCGCAAGCGCGACGTTGAACGTCGCCTTTATATGGTTCGCCGCCGCGCTGAAAAGCGCCTTGAAGAAGACGCGGATTTCTATGTCGCCTGCCTGTCCGGGCTGGTAACCATTTATAAAGGCCTGGTCATGCCGAAGGACCTGCCCGCGTTTTATGCCGATTTGGCCGACGAACGCCTGCAAAGTGCCATCTGCGTATTCCACCAGCGTTTTTCTACCAATACCTTGCCACGCTGGCCGTTGGCCCAACCGTTCCGCTTTCTGGCTCACAATGGCGAAATCAACACCATTAAAGGTAACCGCGACTGGGCACTGGCGAGAACCGCAAAGTTTGCCACTCCGTTGCTGCCCGACCTGAAAGACGCGGCCCCTTTCGTTAATACTGAAGGCTCCGATTCTTCCTCACTGGATAACATGCTGGAACTGTTTCTAGCCGGTGGAATGGATTTGTTCCGTGCCATGCGTTTACTGGTTCCGCCTGCGTATCAAAATAACAAAACCATGGACGATGACCTCCGTGCGTTTTACGAATTCAACTCCATGCACATGGAGCCCTGGGATGGCCCTGCCGGTATCGTTTTGACCAATGGCCGACATGTGGCCTGTAACCTCGACCGCAATGGCCTACGCCCGGCTCGCTACGTGATCACCAAAAACGGGTTTATCACCCTGGCCTCAGAAGTGGGGATCTGGGATTACCTGCAGGAAGACGTCATTGAAAAAGGCCGTGTTGGCCCCGGCGAAATGCTGGCTGTAGACACTTACACCGGCAAAATCTGGCGCTCTAACGAAATCGATGACGACCTGAAAGACCGCCACCCTTACCGCGAGTGGCTGGACAAACACATTCGCCGCCTGACTCCGATTGAGCAAATGGACGCCACACTGATCGGTCAGCGAGTCTTTGATGATGACACCATGGCGGTTTACCACAAGCTGTTTAACTACAGTTACGAGGAAATTCAGCAAGTGGTTAAAGTACTGGCCAAAGACGGTCAGGAAGCGGTAGGTTCAATGGGTGACGACACGCCAATGGCAGTGCTGTCCTCCAAACCCCGCACTCTGTATGACTATTTCCGTCAGCAATTCGCGCAGGTTACTAACCCGCCGATTGACCCATTACGTGAAAACCATGTGATGTCGCTGGCGACCTGTATCGGTCGTGAACAAAACGTATTCAGTGAAACCTCAGGGTACGCTGACCGGGTGCTGTTTGACTCACCCATCCTGATGTATACCGACCTGAAGCAACTACGGGAATTCAACCCGGACAACTACTACTCAGAAGTGGTCGAACTTCAGTATCAGCAGGAAGAAGGCCTGAAGAAAGCCATTGAGCGCATCTGCAACGAAGTCGAATATCTGGTTAAACAGAAGCGCGCGGCCTTTGTGATCCTGTCAGACCGCAACATCAAGCCCAACCGTTTGCCGGTTCCGGCAGCAATGGCGGTTGGTGCTGTGCAGCGCCGCCTGGTAGACCGCGCACTGCGCTGCGACGCCAACATTGTGGTCGAGACAGCCAGCGCCCGCGACCCGCATCACTTTGCGGTATTGATTGGCCTCGGTGCCACGGCAATTTATCCGTTCCTGGCCTATGAGACCATTGAACAGCTGTGTGACAAAGGTGAGCTTGATATCAGCGTGATGCAGGCCACTCTGAACTATCGCAAAGGCATCAACAAAGGCCTGTACAAGATCATGTCCAAAATGGGCATCAGTACCGTTGCCAGTTATCGCTGTGCCAAACTGTTTGAAGCTGTGGGCATTAATAAAGAAGTCACCGAACTGTGCTTCAAAGGGGTACCTTCTCGCATTGAAGGTGCCGGATTTGAAGACTTCGAGCAGGACATCATTAACCAGACGCGCATTGCCTGGCTGAAACGTAAGTCCATCTCTCACGGTGGTTTGCTGAAATACGTTCACGGTGGTGAATACCATGCGTACAATCCGGATGTGGTGACATCACTGCAAACCGCGGTGGTTAGCGGCAACTACGATGATTATCAGGTATTTGCCAAACTGGTTAACGAGCGTTCACCGGCCCATTTCCGCGATTTGCTATCGATTGAATCGCCATATGATGCCATCGACATTTCCGAGGTAGAAAGCGAAGAGAACCTGTTCCCGCGCTTTGATACCGCAGCCATGTCCATAGGCGCCCTGAGCCCGGAAGCCCATGAAGCACTGGCCATTGCCATGAACCGATTGGGCGGTCAGTCCAACTCGGGCGAAGGTGGTGAGCACCCGTCCCGTTTTGGCACTGAAAAGAATTCCAAAATCAAACAGGTTGCTTCCGGACGCTTTGGTGTAACCCCACATTATCTGGTGAACGCCAGTGTCATCCAGATCAAGGTTGCCCAGGGTGCCAAGCCCGGGGAAGGTGGTCAGTTACCGGGTGACAAGGTCAACAAATACATTGCCCAGCTGCGCTTCTCGGTTCCTGGTGTGACGCTTATTTCGCCTCCTCCGCACCATGATATTTACTCGATTGAAGATTTGGCCCAGTTGATTTTTGACCTTAAACAGGTCAACCCTACTGCGCTGATTTCAGTCAAACTGGTATCTGAGCCCGGGGTGGGCACCATCGCCACCGGCGTGGCTAAAGCGTACGCTGACCTGATCACCGTGTCCGGGTACGACGGCGGAACCGGTGCCAGCCCGCTGACGTCAGTGAAATACGCCGGTAGCCCGTTTGAACTGGGCCTGGCCGAAACCCAGCAGGCGCTGGTAGAAAACGGCTTGCGTCATAAAGTACGGGTACAAACCGACGGTGGTCTGAAAACCGGCCTGGATGTGGTGAAAGCCGCTCTGCTTGGTGCAGAAAGCTTTGGTTTTGGCACCGGCCCAATGGTGGCATTAGGGTGTAAGTACCTGCGCATTTGCCATCTGAACAACTGCGCCACCGGTGTTGCAACCCAGGACCAGAAGCTGCGTGATGATCACTTCATCGGTTTGCCGGACATGGTGATGAACTACTTCAAGTTCATTGCTCGCGAAGTCCGTGAAATCATGGCGGCCATGGGCGTACGCAGGTTTGAGGATCTGGTTGGTCGCACCGAATTGCTGAAAGTACTTGAAGGCGTTACCGCCAGACAAAACAAGCTGGATCTGTCGCCTCTGCTGGTGAAACCCACCGAAGGTGAACATACCCGCCTGTTCTGTTCACAGACCACCAATGCGCCGCTGGACAAAGGTGTTATGAACGCCACCATGTTGCAAGACGCTAAAGAAGCCGTTGTTGCTGGAAAAGGCATCAGCCTGAGTTACGCAATCCGCAACACTGACCGTTCTGTGGGCGCCCTGCTTTCCGGTGAAATCGCCAAACATCATGGCAATCTCGATATGGAAGAAGCGCCGGTTAAGATCCAGTTCATCGGCACCGCTGGCCAGAGCTTTGGTGTGTGGAACGCAGGTGGCCTGCACATGCGCCTGGAAGGGGATGCTAACGACTACGTGGGCAAAGGTATGACCGGTGGAAAGCTGGTTATCTACCCACCGAAAAACATCAGTTTCAATGCCCACACCAGCGCCATTATGGGCAATACCTGCCTGTACGGGGCAACAGGCGGCAAACTGTTTGCCGCAGGCCGAGCTGGTGAGCGCTTTGCAGTACGTAACTCCGGGGCCATCGCCGTTGTGGAAGGCATTGGAGACAACGGTTGTGAATACATGACCGGAGGTATCGTTGCCGTACTGGGGTCTGTTGGTGTGAACTTCGGAGCCGGTATGACAGGTGGTTTCGCGTATCTGTATGATGAGACCAACGACCTGGACAACCGGGTCAACCAGGAACTGGTTGAAGTAATGCCCATCGAGGACAAGGTGATCCTGGCTGAGCATTTGCGTGGCCTGATCAATCAGCATTACGAAGAAACCGGCAGTGAGCATTCGTTATCTTTACTGACTGACTTTGCCCAGACACTGACCCGATTCAAGCTGATCAAACCCAAAACCAGTGATGTGAAAAACCTGTTGGGCCACATCAGTCGTTCCAGCGCCGAGCTGCGCATTCAGGCTCAATAGGAGGTTGTCCGTTTATGGCTAAAAATGTTTATCAGTTCGTCGATGTAGAGCGCATTGATCCGCCCAAGAAGCCCATTTCGGTCCGCAAGAGCGAGTTCGCTGAAATTTATCAGCCACTGAGCCAATCGCAGACCGAAGGCCAGGCCGATCGTTGCCTTGACTGTGGTAACCCCTATTGTGAATGGAAGTGCCCGGTTCACAATTTCATTCCCCAGTGGTTGAGCCTGGCCAACGAAGGCCGGATTCTGGAAGCGGCGGAGTTATCGCACAAAACCAACAGCCTGCCGGAAGTGTGCGGGCGGGTCTGTCCTCAGGATCGCCTGTGTGAAGGTGCCTGTACCCTGAATGACGAATTCGGTGCGGTCACCATTGGCAGCATCGAGAAATACATTACCGACACAGCGTTTAAAATGGGCTGGCGCCCTGACATGTCTGACGTGGTATGGACAGACAAGAAAGTCGCCATTGTCGGTGCCGGTCCTGCCGGCCTCGCCTGTGCCGATATATTGGTGCGCAATGGCGTAAAACCGGTGGTGTTCGACAAGTACGAAGAAATTGGTGGTCTGCTGACCTTCGGCATTCCGTCTTTCAAGCTGGAAAAAGACGTAATCAAGCTGCGTCGCGAAATCTTTACCGAGATGGGTGTGGAATTCGTACTCAACACCGAAGTTGGCAAAGACATGCCGTTCCAGAAACTGATGGACGACTACGATGCCGTATTCCTGGGTATGGGTACCTATAAATCTATGCAGGGCGGTTTCGATAACGAACAGGTGCCCGGCGTTTACGAAGCCCTGCCGTTTCTTATCGCCAATACCAACCGGGTAATGGGGCTGGAGAAAGATCCAGCCGATTACATCGACATGAAAGACAAAACCGTGGTGGTTCTGGGTGGTGGTGACACCACTATGGACTGCGTTCGAACGTCCATTCGCCAGGGCGCCAAACGGGTTATCTGTGCCTATCGTCGTGACGAAGAAAGCATGCCCGGTTCCCGCCGCGAAGTGGTAAACGCCCGCGAGGAAGGGGTGGAATTCATGTTCAACCTGCAACCTCTCGACATCGCGGTTACCGAGGAAGGCAAGGCTGCTGGCGTACGCCTGGTTCGCACCGAAATGGGCCCACCGGACGCCAACGGTCGCCGCCGCCCAGTTGAAGTGGAAGGTTCAGAGCATGTGCTTGAAGCCGATGCGGTAATCATTGCGTTCGGTTTCCAGCCCAGTCCGGCCAGCTGGTTTGCCGACTACGGGATCATTCTCGACGAAAAAGGTCGCGTAAGAGCCCCGGCAAACGGCAAGTTTGCCTTCCAGACCAGCAACCCCAAAATATTCTCCGGTGGTGATATGGTGCGTGGCAGTGACCTTGTGGTCACCGCCATCGATGAAGGCCGCAAAGCGGCCGAAGGCATCATGGATTACATCGGCGTATAGATGTGCAGTTTCCGGTAAGCCTTAGGGCTTACCGGTGCTTTACTTTGTTCTTCATCAAACACATACCCTTATACCCTCCTGCACTCATACATACCTAACACTGCTCCACGCTGATTGCCTTAACCCGACACAACTCCTATAGTAACCTCAGTAATTTAGCATTAGCTCAGATACGCAACGCTGCGGCAGTAATAATTGAGAAGTAACGTTATGATGAAGTTTCCCTGGAAAAAATGCGTGATGGTAAGCGCCTGTCTGTCAGCAATGGCCAGCGCCCAAAGTGAAATCAATCAACCTGACGTTGCGCCCTGCCCTGCAGACTTTTTTTCAGTCACCATTCCTGAACAGGCCCGTCAGTGCCAGATGTTCGATGTGGATGTACCTGCCTCTATGGTGTTTTACACACCACAGGACAAATCCACCGTAATGGCCTATTACCAGAGCACTCTTCCGGCCCTTCAGGTACGTTCAACCTTCAATGAACGAACTCTGATGGCCATTGGCAACCAGCTTCGGATTGTTGTCTCGCCCGATGGCAATGGTTCGCAGGTTGATATACTGGTAATGGACGATTTTCATGCTGATGTTTCGTTCGAAACGCCTTCTCACACAACAGGCGATCACCTTGTTATCGACAAGAGTGATGAAAGCTCGGTTGAGCCGGCTGTTGATGAAACCGCCGCCATCGAAGAACCTGTTGTAGAAGCTACCACAGCAGAAGAAACGCTGCCGGAACTGACCGCAACCCATCCTGAGCTGTTTGATGAAGCAGAGCCGGCTGTTGAAGAAACCGCCGCCATCGAAGAACCTGTTGTAGAAGCTACCACAGCAGAAGAAACGCTACCGGAACTGACCGAAACCCATCCTGAGCTGTTTGAAGCAGAGCCGGCTGTTGAAGAAACCGCCGCCATCGAAGAACCTGTTGTAGAAGCTACCACAGCAGAAGAAACGCTACCGGAACTGACCGAAACCCATCCTGAGCTGTTTGAAGCAGAGCAGGCCAATTTGGATACTGCCAACGAGCTGGCAACTGAGGCTGATAGCACAGAGCAGGAAACAGCTTCTTCCGGCTTCAACCGTGACGATTACCCCTATATCCAGACTGAAGAGTCGGACTGGCTAGAAGGCGAAAATGCAGGCACCTTCATCGCAGAGGAAACAGCAGATGAAGCGAGTACCAGCAATGATCACACCAATGCTGCTGAATCTATCGCTGCAGAGTACGATGATCGCGAGAACGCCCTCGCGGAGGCCCTCAATTCCGCGCCGTCAGCAGAATAAACGAATTATCGTTGAATCAAAGACGGGGCCAAGGCCCCGTTTCAGAGTGTTGATAAAGTCTGGCTATTCACATTAAACACTCTGCAGACTGGAGACAAACGTAGCGAGCGAAGAAAGTGCAAGGAAAAAGTCGCCGAGAAACCGCAGTTTACAAATGGTAAATGAGGATTTTGAGAAGACTTTTGACGCCGCAATTTCGAGCGCAGTAGTTTGTATCAGTCTGAGACGGGGCCAAGGCCCCGTTTTTGTGTGCCTTTTCAACACCTTTCCAAAACACAGCCGTCAAACCTCACCTTGGCACCCCCTTTGCAATTCCCTCTATGTAACTATCAATAATCCGAAAAAACGTCAAAAGTCTGACGAAAATGCGGTTATCAATGCGAGGACTAACATGGAACTGGCTATTATTCTCATGATGCTATTGATTGTGGTGTCTCTGGGCGCCATGAAATTGTCGGATCAGGGTGTCGCTTTCCCGTTTCGGCGCAAATCGCAACTTTTTACCCCTGTTGAGCACTCGTTCCTCAATTTAATTGAACAGGCCATGGGCCGAGAATTTCGCATTCTGTGTCGGGTACGCCTGAGTGATCTGGTGCAGGTCCAGCAACAGGCCGACAAAAAACTGGCCAGTTCAGCCTTGTCTCGTGCATCAGCCAAACAACTGGATTTCGTCCTCTGTGAGCGCGAAAGCATGACCCCTGTTCTTGCCATCGATCTGGTCAATAAGATTGGCAAAGAAGGCTACAAAGCCCAGCGTGACTGGTTTGTCAGTGGCGCCCTGGACGCAGCGGGATTGCCCCATGCACGCATTAAAGTGCAGTCGGGCTACACAGTTGAAGAAATTCGGGAGTGCCTCGAGACCAAGCTGATTCCGTACCGACGCAAGGTCAATAAGCTCGCACAGACACCGCTGCACAATCCTTCCGTCCCCAAGCGGCCGACCCGCCCACTGCGCTCAAGCCGGGCTGCAGCATAATGAATTCTGTTGTGCAGTGCCCCTGACTGACTCAGGCACTGCATAACAATCCTACAATTAGGCTGTCAGTTTATCGGCTTTGCGATTACAATTGCGCCCTTTTCACCGGGCGACTACCGTTCCCCCTTTTTTAACGCCAGCTTGACGGCGACAACAGTAAAACGAATCAACGCTATGAAATTAGGTATTTTAGGTGCCATGGACCAGGAAGTGGCACTGTTACAATCATCAATAACCGACGTGCAAACCTTTGAATGGGCACACCTGACTTTTTACGCTGGCAAACTTCATGACGTTGAAGTGGTTGTTGTCAAATGCGGTATTGGCAAAGTGGCCGCTTCTGTTGCCACCACTGTCATGATCGACCGGTTTGCACCGGACTTCGTGATCAACACAGGTTCGGCCGGTGGTTTTGACACTGCCTTGGAAATTGGCGATCTGGTGATCGGAAGTGGTGTGCAGCATCACGATGTAGACCTGACACATTTTGGCTATGCGCTCGGGCAGACTTACGGTATGCCGGACATCTTCCCCTGCGACGAAAGACTGATAGTAGCGGCAGAGACTGCAGCCGAAGAAGTTCTCCACATAACCAGTAAGCGCGGCCTTATCTGTACAGGTGACTCTTTTATCGGATGCGACGATGCGGCTTCCCGTTTGCGTGGCATGTTCCCGTCAATGTGCGCTGTAGAGATGGAAGGCGCAGCCATTGGCCAAACCTGCTTTATGCTCGACACACCATTTCTGGTTATTCGCTCATTGTCTGACATCGCTGGCAAAACGTCATCGATGTCGTTCAAGGAATACATCGACATTGCCGCCAAACACTCCGCCGAGCTGGTGATGGGGATGATCAGGGTTCTCAAGGCCAACCCGCTGATTAAGTAACCAATGAACGAGGCCGTACTTTCACACCCCACATTGCAAACACTGCTGGTGCTTTGGGTGGCGGTACTGCTTGATGCCCTGTGGCGCTGGCCGGCAGCCAGCCATCCGCTGACACTGCTGCGCTACCTTGCTGAAAAGCTGGCACAAAAGGTTCTGCCAGCCCACGGGGAACCCGCTCGCCAACATTTGATTTCAGGTTCACTGGCAGCAGCGATATTAACCTTACCTGCAGCAGGCTTGCTGAGCTTTCTGCTGGGCATTGCTGAATATCCCTGGTTCTTTGAAGCCGTGCTTCTGTTTGCCCTGCTGGATTTTGGACCAGTGCGATGGCGGTATCAGCAGGTGTTGCTCGCATTAGGCCAGAATAAAAAAGTATTGGCTCGCAACCAGGTTAGCCAACTCGTCATGCGGGACTGTGAGCCCCTATCTGAAATCGGCGTGGCCAAAGCGGCGATGGAATCGCTTATCCTGAGATTCTGTTTTCAGTATTCATCCGTATTGCTGTGGTATGTCATCGTTGGCCCCATTGGCGCACTGATGTACCGAATGCTGCTCACGCTCAGCTGGCAATGGAACCGCAGGCGTAGCGGGTTCGCAGGGTTTGCCACACCGTCCCGCTCACTGGCGCGCCTGATGGGTGGGATACCGGTTGTCATTACTGCTGTGATCATGATGATGGTAACGCACCCCGTGCATGCATTGAGGGCACTCAGACAGTCTCTGCCCAGCGACGGCACTGCCAGGCTGCTGGCTTTATTTGGTGGCGGGCAAGGCATCCAGCTCGGCGGGCCGGTAATGTATGCCGGTAAAAAAATCCGCTACCCCAGAGTCGGAGGCCAACGCGAAGTGCGCTATTCTGATCTGAGCTACACCCGTCGGGCTGTATGGCGCGCTGCGGTTTTGTTGATAGCGTTGATATCTCTGGCTCTGCTGGCAAAATGGCAACTCACTCCCCATCTGGTACAGGTAATAGAATGAAATACCTAGCGGGCTGTATGGTGCTGTTTTGTTTTTGCATTCAGGCTGAGCCGCAACGCATTATCACACTCTCCCCTCATTTGACGGAATGGGTCTACAGCCTGGGTTTACAGGAGCGCCTGGTGGCCGTCAGCGCCCACAGTAACTATCCACCAGAGGCACAGTCGCTCCCCATTGTTGCCGATTACAACGGTGCTGACATCGCGGCCATTGTGGCGTTAGAACCAGACCTGATACTGGCCTGGCAGGGAGGCAACAAACCTCAGGATATCAGCCGCCTCAGCACACTGGGTTACAAGCTATACCTGTCCAGCCCGCATCGTCCGGAAGATATTGCCCGGGAACTGGACGAAGTGAGTCAACTGCTCGGCACCAGCGCGCAATCCCGCTCCCTGACCGATGATTTCCTCAAGCAGTTACAAGCGCTTCGCCAGCGATACCATCGCGAAGCCCCACTCGATGCATTTTATTATCTGTGGTCTCACCCGCTGATGACTGTCGGGGAGCAGGCCTGGGCCAACCAGCTCCTCAAAGTGTGTGGTGCCCAATCCCTGTTCAGTGACTCTGCCGTGGATTACCCCCAGGTCAGCGTGCAGCAGGTGCTTCGCCGGCAGCCTGATGTACTTATTGCTGCCAGTCAGGCCAACAAAAAGAGCCTGGAAACCTTCTGGCAGCCTCACCGCCAGGTTCTGTCCGCACCGCTAATTGTAACCGACCCTGATAAACTCAGCCGTTACACATTGCGTTTGCTACCGGCGCTTAGCACTCTGTGTGATCAGCTCCACAACCACGCCAGCCAGCCTTAACAGCCCTACCCGCCAGGCCGACATATTAAGCCTGCATTCCTTCTGCACTCGACTATCATCAGTAATGATTGAAATTTGTACGCAATTGTTAAATTATTGGTAGCGCTGTACCACTCAGGACAACCACTCTCACCAGCGGAAGACGGCATTTATGAAACCAGATGATCATGTAATGGCAACGGGCGACTACAAAGTCGCAGATATTTCACTCGCCGAATGGGGGCGCAAGGAACTCACTATTGCCGAAAGCGAAATGCCGGCGCTTATGGCAATCAGGAATAAATATCGTGCCCAGCAGCCACTCAGGGGAGCCCGCATTCTCGGCTGTATTCACATGACCATTCAGACCGGCGTGCTGATAGAAACCCTGGTGGACCTGGGCGCACAGGTTCGCTGGTCGTCGTGCAACATTTTCTCCACCCAGGATCACGCCGCCGCCGCCATAGCTGCCGCCGGAGTACCGGTTTATGCCTGGAAAGGAGAAACTGAACAGGAATACGATTGGTGCCTTGAACAAACCATCGTAAAAAATGGCAGCCCCTGGAACGCCAACATGGTGCTCGACGACGGTGGTGATCTGACCCAGATGCTGCATGAAAAGTACCCTCAGGTTCTGGACAATGTGCACGGTATTACCGAGGAAACCACCACAGGTGTTCACCGCCTGGTTAAAATGCTCAAAGCCGGCACCCTCAAAGTACCCGCCATCAACGTGAATGATTCGGTAACCAAATCCAAGAATGACAACAAGTATGGCTGTCGCCATAGCCTCAATGACGCCATCAAACGCGCTACTGATCACCTGCTGGCAGGCAAGAAAGCACTGGTAATTGGCTACGGCGATGTGGGCAAGGGCTCAACCCAGTCACTGCGTCAGGAAGGCATGATCGTTCGCGTTGCGGAAATCGATCCCATCTGCGCAATGCAGGCGTGTATGGACGGCTTTGAAGTGGTATCCCCCTATATAGAGGGCATCAATAACGGTCAGGCGGACAGCATCAACCAGCCCTTACTTCAGAACACGGATGTCGTGGTTACCACCACCGGCAATATTGGTGTCTGCAATGCCAACATGCTCAAAGCACTCAAGCCGGGGGCGGTTGTGTGCAACATTGGGCATTTTGATAACGAGATCGACACCGCTTTTATGCGCAATAACTGGCGCTGGGAACAAATCAAACCCCAGGTGCACAAAATCTATCGCAGCGAGGATGAAAAAGACCATTTGCTGTTGCTGTCGGAAGGGCGGCTGGTTAATCTTGGCAATGCCACCGGCCACCCGTCCCGCATTATGGACGGTTCATTTGCCAATCAGGTGCTGGCGCAAATCCACCTTTTTCAGCAAGGTTTCGCAGACCTGCCACCGCGGGAGCAAGCCCAGCGTCTGGGTGTGGAAGTTCTTCCAAAACAGCTTGACGAAGAGGTGGCCAGATACATGGTCGAAGGGTTTGGCGGGGTGATAACGAAGTTAACCCCCGAACAGGCGGAGTACATCCATGTGGGTGTACAAGGGCCCTTCAAGCCCGACAACTACCGCTACTAAAACGGTTAAAAGCAGGGCAGTCAGGGTAACTATATGAAGCATCAGACATTAATTATCGCAGTTGTGCTTACGCTTCTGCTTTTACCTGCCCTGTACAACCGGGCGGAAACCACGCCGCCCGGCACTGTCCAGGCGTCGGCAGAATTGTTGGACAAAGTCAGTCAGCAGGACTGGTTGCTGATTGACGTACGCAGCGCGGAAGAGTTTGCAGAAGGGCACATACCCGGCGCCATTAATATGCCCTATGACAAAATCGGCGAATACGTGAGTTCACTAAGGGCATACCAGAACAAGCCCGTTGTCTTGTACTGCCGCTCCGGCAGACGGGCCCGTCTGGCAATGGAAGTACTGGCAGAACACCAGTTCAATGACCTTCGCCACCTGGAAGGTGACATGATGGGATGGTATGAGGCAGGTCTGCCCATTGACCAGATGTAAAGGATGCCGGGATAGTCAAAACCTTCGGGCGTTGCTACACTGGCTAATTACTGATTATGCTGTTAATGATCCTTGCGAATGATAATTGATATTGCTACTCCGGCCATGCTGTTTCCGGCCATATCCCTGTTACTGCTTGCCTATACCAACCGCTTTCTGGCCCTGGCCACCATCATTCGAAATTTCACCCGTGAAATTATGGATCACAATACGTCGGCCCAAATCCGCAATTTGCGCCAACGCATACAGCTGATCAAGAGAATGCAGATTGCCGGCGTCATCAGCTTCTTTTTGTGCGTACTTTCCATGCTGGCTATTTACCTGACCTACCAGACTGCAGGCAACTGGATATTTGCCGCCAGTCTGGTCTGCCTGCTTTATTCGCTATGGATGTCGGTAAGGGAAATCCTCATATCGGTGGAAGCCCTGGATGTGCACCTGGAAGCAATGAAGGGCCGGCATGACCAGTAGTGTGGAATACACACCTCTGGATCCGGGTCATTTTGAACAAGTCATTACCCTGGGAAACGAGGTTCATGGCGACAATTATCTGTCGATGTCGTCAATAAAACACATTTATCAAAAGAGCTGGCATCATAACATTAATGCCAGCTGGGTTGCGTTGCAGAACCAGCAGATTGTTGGCTTCCGCCTCACCTACGCCCATTCCCAGTGGCAACCGGACAAATGGTGCAGCCCTGAGAAGTGGCCCGTCGATGCCGAAAAAGTATGTTATTTCAAATGCAATACGGTTTCTCCCCTGGCACAGAAACAAGGAATTGGCAGCAGATTACTGCAGTTGTCAATTGAACGTGCCGCTCAGCAAGGCGCTCAGGCAGGTCTGGCCCATATTTGGCTGGCCAGCCCCGGCAACAGTGCCTACCGGTATTTTGTCCACAACGGTGGCCAGCTCATCAAGGAGCACCCCAATAAGTGGCGCCACGATTCTTTGTACGAAGGCTATGTTTGCCCGGTGTGCCCGGGGCCTTGTGAATGCACAGCCGCAGAAATGATGTTACGGTTTAAATGAATTACGACCCTTTAAGAAGTTTTGGCGTAAGCCCACACCATCCCCATGCCAGCAGTTATTGGCGGGCTAATTTCACCCCCTGCAAGTTTGACACTCTCAATTCCGACGTTACGACCGATGTGGCCGTGATAGGCGCAGGATATACCGGACTGTCCGCGGCCTGCGAACTGGCCCGTCAGGGTCAGAACGTTACTGTAATCGACAGTCACGAAATCGGATTTGGCTGTGCGGGGCGCAATGCCGGATTTGTTCTTTCTGGCACCGGGCGCCTGAGCCTGACAGACATACAAAAAAAGTGGGACAAAGCCACTGCCCTGGGCATGCAAAGAGAGTTTTCCGATGCAGTGACTGAACTCAAAAACCTGATTCATGAAGGTGATATCGACTGTGACCTGGCCGAGGGGCCTTACTACAAAATCGCCCACAGCACCAGGCAGGCTAGTTTGATGCAACAACGCCTGACCCACCTTCAACACCACTTTGATTCCGACGCAGAATATCTATCATCAGCTCAGTTGCAGTCCAGAATGAATATCAGCGGAGCCCATGGCGCCACCGTCCAATCCGGGCTTGCCCTCAATCCGCTCAAGCTTATCGACGGTTACGCCGGACTCGCGAACCGGTTAGGCGCCAGCATTTACACCCAATCGCCGGCAATGGCGCTGGAACGTTCACTTGCCGGCCATCGAATACACACTCCTGGCGGCACCATTACGGCCAAAAATTTACTTGTAGCCACTAACGCGTACACGCCAAAGTCCTTTAGCCCTGCCGTGGATGGCCGTCAGTTTCCGGTGCAGTCCAGCGTACTGGTTACCGCGCCACTCAGCGAAGCCCAACGGGCCTCAACAGGGCTGGCGGGCCCCATGACCATGATGGATACCCGCATGATGAAGTACTATTACCGGGTATTGCCCGATGGTCGTCTGCTGTTTGGGGGGCGCGGGGCCGTGAACGCCAAACAGGCAGACAATCAGTCTTCCTGCCAGCGCCTGACCAGAGCCATGCTCAAAAGCTTCCCGTCGCTGTCAGGGATAGATGTGGATCACTTCTGGAGCGGCTGGGTCAGTGTCTCACTCGACAGTCTGCCCCGGGTAACTTTCGACCCTCAAACCAGGGTTGGGTATGCCATGGGGTATTGCGGCTCCGGCGTTTCGTTTGCCAGCCTGGCAGGAAAACGGCTGGCCCAACGGGCGATGGGCATGAGGGTTAACTTCCAGCTTCCTATCTATCAGGGGGCGCTGCCACGTTATCCTTTTCCTGCGGCAAGACGCTTGGGGCTGCGCGCCCTGTATGGTTGGGCGCGCGTGGCGGAATAATCTAGTTTGTCAGGGTTACCCGGGCAAACTTACGCTTGCCCACCTGATACACCTTTTCTCCCGGCTCGGTCAGCACCAAGCGCGTATCAGTTACCTTTTCACCGTCAATTTTTACCGCGCCCTGTTTGATCATGCGCATTGCGTCGGATGTAGAACCCACCAAATCCGCTTCTTTCAGCAAGTTTCCAATTGCAATTTCACCGTCGGTCAGAGCAAGAGTAACCTCGGGCATATCATCCGGAATGGCGTTTTTCTGAAAACGCTGAATGAAATCCTGATGTGCAGCTTCGGCTGCCTGTTCGTCATGGAAACGGGCAATCAGTTCCTTTGCCAGCAGGATCTTAGTGTCTCTTGGGTTTGCACCAGCTTCCACCTGGGCTTTTAATTCTGCGATCTCTTCCAGTGGGCGGAAACTCAGCAAATCGTAGTATCGCCACATCAAATCGTCGGATACCGACATCACTTTGCCGAACATGTCGTTTGGTGCATCAGTAATACCGATATAGTTATTCAAAGACTTGGACATTTTCTGAACGCCGTCCAGCCCTTCCAGCAAAGGCACCATAACAATGGCCTGTGGTGACTGTCCATTGTCTTTCTGCAGCTCCCTGCCCATCAGGAGGTTGAAGCGCTGATCGGTTCCACCCAGCTCCACATCAGCTTCCAGCGCCACCGAGTCCCAACCCTGAACCAGCGGGTACAGAAACTCATGAATGGCGATTGGCTGGCCGTGGTTGTAGCGCTTTTTGAAGTCATCACGCTCCAGCATACGGGCAACTGTCTGGCTGGCTGCCAGCTTGATCATGCCTGCGGCACCGAGCTGATCCATCCACTCCGAGTTAAACCGGATTTGGGTCTTTTCAGGATCAAGGATTTTAAACACCTGTTCCTGATAGGTTTTTGCATTTTCCAGCACCTGATCGCGATTTAAGGGCTTGCGCGTCACATTTTTCCCTGTAGGATCCCCAATCAGGCCCGTAAAATCACCAATCAGGAAAATCACATTGTGGCCAAGCTGCTGGAACGCACGCAATTTGTTGATCAAGACAGTGTGACCAAGATGCAGGTCTGGCGCAGTAGGATCGAAACCGGCTTTGACCGTGAGGGTTTTTCCTGATTTGAGTTTTTCAATTAGCTCTTCTTCAGGCAGGATTTCATCCGTACCCCGTTTAATTTCAGCCAATGCTGTTTGCCAGTCGCTCATGCTTGATCCCACACTGTATATTTTTCGGGTTGTTACTAGGCCGGGCATTTTACGCATCAGAATGAACCATTGAAAGGTTTGAGCGTCAAAAAGCCGGTTGTAAACCCCATCCACAAGATAAAAAGTTGCTTTTTTGAGCAGTTGATGTAGAAACTATACTGTGAAAGCGATATTCTCAGTTTGGGTTGTATTATGAGAATGAAATTGAATACTTCCGTGATCCTAAACACGTTAAAAACCTTACCCAGGCCCCACCGGGCCGGGCTGGCAGTGGCAAGCTTCTTTATCAGCGCGCTGATTTTCCTGCCTTCCGAACCGGTAGAAGCCAGCCGCCATAAAGACTCCACCATCCTGGATGCCGGAGTCAGGTATCCCCTTACCATCGAACTCGAAGAAGCTCCAGACATTCTGCTCAGCGAAGACGAGACCGACTGGCAGGTTTTCAAGGTCGGCAATGGCGATACACTGGCCAAAATTTTCAAACGAGCCGGGCTTTCAGCGCAGGATACTTACCGCGTAACCCATGCAGGCGAACTGGGTAAAAACCTGGTAACCTTGTTGCCTGGCGACGAACTGGCTCTGAAAACCGGTAGCAACGGAGAGTTTGAGAAACTTCGTTACGAGCTTTCCCCTACCCAGACACTGATGATCGTGGCCGACGCTGATCAACCTGAGTTGCAGGCGAAACTGCAAACCAAGGAAATTGATGTGCGGCACAATTTTGCTCAGGGTG
The DNA here is from genome assembly GCF_003367475.1 of Alteromonas aestuariivivens. Taxonomy (GTDB): domain Bacteria; phylum Pseudomonadota; class Gammaproteobacteria; order Enterobacterales; family Alteromonadaceae; genus Alteromonas; species Alteromonas aestuariivivens. The sequence goes on along the minus strand of NZ_QRHA01000001.1, from coordinate 111,308 downwards.
AAATCACGTCCAGTTTCTGGAACGCCGGTGTTGCCGCCGGGCTTACCGACAATCAAATCATGCACCTGGCGGGCATTTTCGGCTGGGACATCGACTTTGCCATGGAAATCCGACAGGGCGATACCTTCAACGTGGTGTTTGAAGAACAGTACATTGACGGCGAGTTTGTTGGTTATGGCGACATTGTCGCCGCAGAGTTTATCAACCAGGGCGAACAGTTCCTGGCAATTCAGCACGAAGACGGTAACTACTACACGCCGGAAGGCCGCAGTATGCGCAAGAGCTTCCTGCGTGCTCCGGTGAGCTTCAAATACGTCAGCTCCAACTTTACCAAGGCTCGCTTCCATCCGGTACAAAAGCGCTGGAAAGCGCACCGCGGAACCGACTATGTGGCTGCAGTGGGTACCCCAATTATGGCGGCCGGTGACGGCAAAGTTATTGAAGCAGGTTACAACAAATACAACGGTAACTATGTATTCGTCCAGCACGGTGAAAAATACACCACCAAATATCTGCATTTAAAAAGCAAAGCCGTAAAAACCGGGCAACTGGTCAAGCAGGGCCAGACTCTGGGTTATCTTGGCAGCACAGGGATGGTTACCGGCGCCCATCTGCACTACGAATTTTTGGTCGACGGTGTGCATCGCAACCCGCGCACGGTAGAGCTGCCCAAAGCCATGCCGATTGACGACAACCAGCGCGAAGCCTTCATGGAAATCGCCCAGCATCGCATGGAACAACTGAATACGACCAAGCGTATTATGCTGGCCATGAAGTAGCCTTATGGCCTATTTCATCGGCCTGATGTCTGGCACCAGCATGGACGGCGTTGACGCCGTCCTGTGCGACATAACAAAAAGCAGTCTTAACACCCTGGATGCCGTCAGCGAAACTTACCCTCCTGCATTACTAAACCAACTGCATGGACTCTGTCAGCCCGAAGCGGATGAAATTAACCGTTTAGGGTTTGCCGATACTGCGGTCGCCAGGGTGTACGCACAGGCAGTGTTCCGTTTGTTGAATAAAGCGGGCGTGCCTGCATCAACAATCAGGGCCATCGGGTCTCACGGCCAAACCATACGGCATTACCCGCCAGCTGAAACTCATGGTTTTACCCTTCAGATTGGCGACCCCAATACTCTGGCCGCACTAACAGGCATTGACGTAGTCGCGGATTTCAGGCGCAAGGACATGGCTCTGGGCGGTCAGGGTGCACCTCTGGCCCCCCGCTTCCATCAGGCACTGTTTGCCGATGAAAATAATCACCGTGCGGTCATCAATATTGGAGGGATAGCAAACATCACCTTACTGCCCCCCACCAGCTCAGATCAGGCCGTAACCGGCTTTGACACCGGCCCGGGTAACACCCTGCTCGATGCATGGTGCATGAAACACATAGGGAAGGCTTTCGACCAGGACGGTCGCTTCGCCAGTTCGGGAAAAGTCAGTCAGAATCTGCTCAACGACTTGCTCGGTGACCCGTATTTCCGCTTATCCTCTCCAAAGAGCACCGGGCGGGAATACTTCAATCTTGCATGGCTATCCGCGTATTTAAGCGGCTATTCGCTGCCTGCCGAGGATATCCAGGCAACGCTGGTTGCGTTAACGGCACACAGTATCGCCCAGTCACTGCCTCTAAACAATGAGGTGAGTGAACTGTATGTGTGCGGAGGAGGAGCCCACAACCCGGTTCTGATGGCTTTGCTGATGCAGTGCCTGCCCAAAATGCGGGTGACTTCAACCTCTGAGTTAGGGCTGGCCCCACAGTTGGTTGAAGGCGCGGGCTTTGCCTGGCTGGCCTGGGCATACATAAACCGGGTTACCGGGAATCTGCCCAGCGTTACCGGTGCCGGCCGCACCGCCGTATTAGGAACACTTTGCCCGGGCGAATGATTAATCCTGAACCGTCAGACTTTTGTATTCATCGTACGCAAATTGATCCGTCATGCCACTGATAAAATCCTGTATCAGGCGGCAACGACAATATTTTTCCCAGATTCGGGGCGCATTTACCGCTTCCTCAATCGGGTTTTCAACCGCATTTCGGTATGCTCGTACGTGCTTACGCGGCAGTTTGTTTATCAGGCGCTGTTCAACCGGATGCTGCCGGGAAAAGCCATAATCCCGCTCAATCAAGCCGCCAAATGCGTCCTTGGGCAGCAACAAAAGCGGCATATAATAGTCCAGCAGGCCCGACAGAATGCGATGCCCCCTGAGCTCCTGCAGTTCAACCTCGCTGTGGCAGAACACCTGCTCAAGGGCCACCTTTTTAAACGCCTCAGCCACAAAATGCGCCGGACTGTGGTCCTCCAGCAAGGGGGCGTTAAAGGTACCGGCAAAGATGGCATCGAAATTATCGACAAAACGCTTTGCAGCAAAATTTACCAAAATATGCTGCAACTGAACCCGCAGAGAGATAAAAAACTGGTGATCTTTATCAACCGTCTCGCGGCTATAGCTCTCGTACGCCGTTTTCAGCATATCCGTAAAACGGATTCTGCGGCCGAAATACTCCAGCGTAGGATCATCAACCTTCTGCTTCAGCGATTCAAAGGCCTCGGGTAGCAACGTCATCAGTTCGTTGACACTGAGAATATTCTTTTCTACCGCATCCTCAATGTCTGCAAAGCAATAAGAAATATCATCAGCGGCTTCCATGATATAGCTCAGAAAATGCCTTGACTGCGACGACATATTCAGTGCCCTGTACATTTCTTCTACCTGTGTTTTTTCCGACAGATAATACCCAGGCTTTCTCATCAGGTAAGACCGGGCTTCAGGAATGTCTTTTTTGTCCAGATACGCCGGGCGGGTATATTTGGTCAGCCCCGCTATCTGGCTGTAGGTAAGATTCAGATTCAGCAGCGACGTAACAATACGTATGGCCTGCGCGTTTCCCTCAAACTGCCTGAGGTCATTACTGACGGAAAAATACAACAATGGCGCTTCAAGACGAAGATCGTTGGGAAGTATGCGTTGCAGGTTGTGGGCGAACCAGTCTGAAATGGCCTTCTCGCCAAAGTGCCCGAATGGCGGATTACCAATATCGTGCATCAGGCAGGCCATTTCCACCAGACTTTCAATTGCGCGGAACCATTCACGACAATCGCCAACAATCCCCCGCTGTAACTTTGATAACCGGTACTCGATTTGCTGCACGATGAAACGGCCGACCTGCTGAACCTCAAGGGAATGAGTCAGGCGGCTTCGGACTGCTGCGTTGCGTTCCAGCGGAAACACCTGGGTTTTCTGCTGCAACCGTCTTACCGCCGCAGAGTTGATGATCCGCCCCCGATCGCTTTCAAGCGCGGTCTGCAAAATTGCCGCTGGCTTTCCCAGTTTTCGCTGTGAGGTAAGTTTTGTCGAGAAATCAATCGGTTTCATCTGTGGTTCTGGTCCTTATTGGCACTGCACCAGCCACTCTACTATAAACAACCCTGCTAATGCCATGGCCCCTGGAGCACGCTTCGGCAATTCTGCGCCCTCCTATGAAGGCGTATTTTATAAGGAAGGCTAAAACTTCAGCTGAGACAATTTTTCAAGGCAGTCTACCCAACCCAGTTGGTGCTGATCCCGTTCGGTCTTATTCATAAACCCACTGTGCAACAGGTGCACAGACGACAAATTTGGCCCCAATGCCTCAAATTTTATGTCTACGCTGGTGATAACACTTTCCTCCCGATTGTCCTCCCAGGCCCAGGAAAAGACCAGCTCCTCGTTGGCCAGAATGGTCGCGAACTGGCCGGTCAGCGAGTAACTATCACCGCTGGGTTCCATCATGCTCACCCGGTAGCGCCCGCCTTCGGCAAAATTGGACATCACCTGGGTAATTTGCACGTCTCCGGGGGCAAACCATTGCATCAGCAAATCCGGTTTGTGAAATGCGTCAAACAGATGGGTAACGGAAAAGGGGAAGGTCGCTTTCAGCGTAAAGTGATACATACCAGCACCGGATTAACTTGCTCCCTCACAGTATCGGCAAAGGAGCGATTTCTTGCAAAGTATCCCGTCACCGACTGTATGTCAGGCTAACCAGTCTGCCACACTGCGGAGGCCGCCGTGATACTGTTCACAGACCCGGAGACTGACCTTAAGATACAGTGCATCAATTTCAGATGCCGACATAAAACCGGCTGAAAATCCGGGTACACTGGGGTCAATGAAATGAGCGGCGGTCACAATGAAATGTGCCATCAGCTGTTTGACGTTGTCTGTGCCCATAGCTATTCGCATGGTCGTAGGTTCAATACCCGCTTTCTTCTGCTCTTCGAAACTCATTTCAGAATGCGATGTCAGCGCCGGACATAAAATAATGGTGTTGTTCTGACCAATGCTCACCTGGTGGCTAAAGGCAGGTTCAAGGGCATCAAAGAAACGACGAAATTCTGATTTGGTTAACCCTGCGGGTGCCATATCTACGGTAAACAGGGGGCAGGGCCAGCCATATTTGTGCTGCTTTTCTTTTAGCCCCGCATTCGGATGTTCAACCAGGGCATGGCTGTTTACCCGTATTTTAGGGTGATGGGCAAGAAATTCCGTAAACACCTGGGTATTGATGACCTTGCTCAGCATACGCTGTTCAAGGGTCTTCATTCCATTTAGCACATCAAAAGCCTTTTCCGAATCCAGAAAGGCACCTTTGATGTAGTAAACATCCCAAAACAGGGTTTTCGACCAGTCCACCCCGTTTATGCATTCGCCTTTGGGCTGGAACATCCGGTAAGTTTCACCGATGATCACACCTGCGGTTGTCGCACCACTGCCACAAATATCCTTGGTATAACTGTGCACTACGTAATCCGGGCGCGCACACTTGTCCGGGTGGCGCAATGGCTGATGTAAAACCGGTGTGGCCAGGGTCGCGTCCAGCATCACCAGGGCGTTGTGTTTATGCGCTTGTCGGCATATGGCCGGCACGTCCAACACATAACCGTGCGGGTTACAGGGCGACTCCAGATATACATGCATGGCCGCTCCGGCTCCAAGTTCCATTTCATAGCGGCGTCTGGTGGCTGCCATGAATTCGATAAACTCCTGCTCAGTGTAGCCATCGAACCAGGCCAGCTTAATATCAAACCGCTCCGCCTTGGCGTAATAGTCGTGCAACAACTGATACACGCCGCCATAGACATTGCGGGAAACAATCAGGATGTCACCGTGATGCAATACATTCGAAAGCAAACCATCAATTGCAGCCATTCCGGAATTGAAATTCCAGGCCAGATAGCCTTCTGCATACGGGCCCGCTTCCAAATCCACGATGGCGTTTGCCAGCGAAATGTTGGTGGGATTGAGTAAACGGGAATAAATTTGGTGAGTAGCTTCCTTACCCTGGAACGCATCGTCTACCCATTCGGTACAGGCATATACATAGGTTGCTGTGCGCACCACCACCGGAGTCGCCGAAAAAAGCGCGGTCACATTATCAAACAGCGGGTAATGGTTCTGCCCCCCATCGGGACCGGCCAAACTTTGATACACTTTTCGAAACGGGTTCTGTAGGCTGTCGAGGATTTTGGCAATCTGAAACGACAAAAACTTCTTCGCGTTGAAATACGCCACCCTGTCTTCTTTACTTAACGTTTTCAGTGTGTTGCTGGTAATATTCCACAGCTCCATTACATCGGCCTGGGCCTCGTAGAGATGTCGGGCAGTAGCGCCAAGTGCCTGGCCATAATCACTTTGCCCGTCAATTCCGAAGTGTTGTAATTGCTCAGAAACCAAGGTCTCCATGCTGGTTGCCTGGGTTGAATTTCGCATTGGTGACAGTATTTTAGCTTGTTGTAATCGAGTCATTAGCGCTTCCTTTTGGTGTTACAAAAATGTAAATCGACATTTGCCTTTAATAAACAGCCAAAGAGAAAGTGATAATTCCGCCATAAGGAAACAAATCTTTACTATGAATGCCGCAAATGTTCAGCCTGCTTTACACATCAGTATTTTAAGTGCAGACGCCAATGCGTATGAGGCTCAACTGAATGCCTGCCTTCCACACAATGCCAGAGTGATCCAGGCCGCCAGCAACAGTGATCAGATTGATTGCAGTAAAATTAGCATCCTGCTGGCTGATCCTAATCTGGCAGCCCAGGTAATTCCGCACAGCCCCGGGCTTATCTGGTGCCAGTCAACCTGGGCGGGTAATGCGCCGCTGCTGAAACTGGCCAGGCGGGATTACCGACTGACCGGTGTAAAAGGCGTATTCACCCGACAAATGCGGGAATACCTGTTTGCCTATCTGCTGCATTTTTCGCGCAATGTGGACGGGTTCAGACAAGCGCAGTTGCAGGCCCGGTCCCGTTGGTCAGTTCCCGGGTACTTCTCTTTGCAAAACAAAACGATTGGTATTTTAGGCGCAGGTTCCATTGGGCAATCGCTGCTGCCAGCGCTACACATGTTCGGGCTTCGCTGTGTGGCTCTGGTCAATTACGGGCGGCGTATGGAAGGATTCGATGCCGTATACCCCCCTGATCAGAAAGCCGGGTTTGCGGCCGAATGTGACTTTGTGTTCAATCTTCTTCCGGACACACCATCAACCCGCCATATGATTGACGCTGAATTTCTGAAAAATCTCCATCCGGAGGCAGTGCTGATCAATGCAGGCAGGGGATCAGTGCTGGAGGAGCAGGCATTGCTCGAAGCGCTGGACAACCAGCAGTTAAGGGCGGCGGTGCTGGATGTATTCGAGCAGGAACCTCTACCCGACGAGCATCCTTACTGGTCTCACGAAAAAATCTGGATAACCCAACACACAGCAGCAGAGTCGCAGCCCGAAGATATTGCAGAAGTGTTTCTGAACAACCTGTCACGCCTGCAACAAGGCCTGCCGCTGCTGTATGAATTTGATTTCACGAAAGGCTATTAACCTCATTCCCGTGGATCGGTGGCGGTAATCTCTATACGATCCACGTGCTTCTCGCGAAACGCTTTAAGATGGTCATATCCTTTCAGGCTGTGCAACTGGCGAAATTCAACCCAGTCGATTAGGGTATAAAGGCAGATTGCCGGGTAATCCCAGCCTTCGAAACCACCCAGTGCAACCTGCTTGTTCAGCGCTGCCAGCGTGGCCTCAACCCGCTCCTTCTGCAACCGCAAAAACAACCGGTCTTCCCCTGTATCATAGTCAGAGCGCTTCATCAGCAGCAAAGACACCAGCGAATCATTGGCTGCGTCCACCAGTGTCAACTGGTTTTCCTGCTCCCAGTTCAGTGTCGTAAAATCAAATTTGTCGGCAAGATAGCGGTAAATTACCCTGGAATCGAATATCATCTGCCCCTCGTCTTCCAGGCATGGTACCTTCAGCGCAGGATTTCGGTTTGCCAGGGTATCGCGGTCATCGCCCTCAAAAATTTGCAGATTGATAAACTCATGTGGCGTTTGTGAAAGAATGATTCGAATGCGTCGCACATAAGGTGACGTAGTGGAGCCAAAAAGTTTCATATGCCTACTCACGTTCCAACCGGGTGTTTTGTGATAATGGATCACCAAAAGCTAACATAGTTTGACAGACAATAGCGAAAACGGAAGGTTCCGCCCAGTAAAAGCCAGTAAAAGTGAATAATCGAAGTGCAGTCTCGGAAGCCTGGGCGCCACCACTGGCTGACGCCCTGAACTGAATCAGATACTGAAGCTGGAGCCACACCCACAGGTTGTTGTAGCATTGGGGTTATTGACCAAAAACCGGGAACCTTCAAGGCCATCGACGTAATCCACAGTGCCGCCAACCAGATATTGCAGGCTCATAGGGTCAACCACCAGAGTCACATCTTCCTTTCTGATGGTCATGTCACCTTCGTTAACTTTTTCGTCAAACGTAAAGCCGTACTGAAAACCGGAACAACCTCCGCCGGTCACGTAAACACGTAATTTCAGTGCCGGATTTTCCTCCTCAGTTACCAGCTCTTTTACCTTGCGGGCAGCGGCGTCGGAAAATTCAATCGGCAAGGCCATCTCAACAGACATAGTTACCTCATAATGATTTACCCGGCGGGACCTCCCGCAGAGCTTTCCTGCAGCATCGAGGGCAGGAAGATTAGCTGGCAATTATCTAATAACTGCCAGCGTCTATCAACTCATTAGCGCCAGTCTCGCGGGAGCCAGCGTCAGGTTCATCATACACCTGCAACCAGGCCACGCGCCGCTGATAGTCACCCCGCTTGGTTGTGTACTGATACACTTCGGTGGAAAACTCAATGTACTCCGGAGTAAAGCCTTCGGGTAACTGAAACGGAATTTCCACTGCCTGAAAGTACTTGAAACGATAGACCAAGTCGCCTTCGGGCATAAAGTCAGGCTGACCGGGGTTCAGCTCGGCCGGTTTATCACCCAGCACCCCGAGAATTTTAATCGCCAGCTTGCCTTTCACAACCGCTTTGTTCTGACGCTGCTGCAATAACACGAAACTCAGGCGATAAAGGCCACCGCCACTTGGGTTGACCTGCAGTCCGTCGACAGCGAAGCCATCCTGTGTCGTTTCGGGAGCAACCACCCGCTGATAAAATCCCAACTTTTGTTGTTGCTCACGGCTCTGCTGGTTCAACTTAATCATTTCATCCTGCAAAGATAACAATGCCCGTTTGGAGAGTTCTGCATCCACCTCCAGACGGGCCAGTTTATCCCGCAGCCCGGCATTTTCCTCCACTAGCATGGCACTGGTTTGCATGGCGTTATCAAGTACTTTGGCGTTGTTGTGCCAATGATAGCCGGCCAGGCGGTACCCCAGATATACCATGGCCAGCATGGCCGCAGTAATAAGCACCGTGAGGCGCAATGGATTGAACTGTCGCTTGAGGTCAGACAGTGATACCACAGTCAAAAATCCTGCCAGTTGAAGGGAGTCGTCATTAGATTCACCTTACATGAGTCATAACATTATGAAAAGCAAACGCTTGTGGTAAGCTAACCAACATACGCAGTTTATCTGAATTTTCCATGCGCCTTTCTGCACTCAGACAAGAATTAGCCCACCCCCGTACCACGGTGCAGCTTTGCCTGCTAGGTATTGTCGGAGGAGTCTGCGCCGCTCTGCTGATCATTCTGTTTAGACTATGCGTGGAATGGCTGCAACACAACGCCCTGACCCATTATCAACTGTGGCTGGGCGATGCCGGCTATCTGGCCTGGGCTCTTTTGCCCATATCTTCGGTTTTGCTGATTCTGCTTATTGCCTTTATCACCGGGTTCAAACATTACCGGTTAGGCATTCCGTTTGTCATTCACCGGGTGAAGTACTATTACGGGCACATTCCTTTTCGTACCACCATAAATCAGTTTTTCGGTGGCATGCTGGCGCTCGCCGGTGGATTTGTCGTTGGCAGGGAAGGCCCATCCGTGCACCTTGGCGCTGCCGGCAGCAGCTTTCTGGGGCAATGGATGCGACTGCCCTACAACAGTATCCGGATTTTGGCTGGCTGTGGTATTGCGGCAGGCATTTCCGCGTCGTTCAATACCCCATTTGCCGCAGTCATATTTGTAATGGAAGTGGTACTCAGAGAGTACAAAATCCATATTTTTGTACCTGTTATGCTGGCCGCTGCCTGTGGCTCTGTGCTTACCCGCATGGTGTTTGGCGAGGTCAATGAGTTATCCTTTCTGTCCTTTGCCGCATTCAGCCAGTGGATGTATCTGTACCTGATTTTACTGGGCATAAGTCTGGGCATTCTCGCCACTCTGTTCAACAACCAACTGATGAGAATAATGCAACTTTTCCGGCCGGTGAGCATGGTTTGGCGACTGGTACTAGCCGCTGCCATAACCGGCACCGTCGGAGTGTTCCTGCCTGAAGCAATGGGGGCGAACTCTCTGGACATCGACCGCTTCTTTGATTCAAACCCCACCACCCTTCTGCTGATTGGCGTGCTGATTGCCAAATTTGTGCTGGCGGTATTTGCCATAGGACTGGGTGTGCCCGGAGGCATAATTGGGCCGGTGGTGATTATTGGAATGCTGGCGGGGGCGGTACTGCTGATGCCGATAAGTTCGCTGCTGAACACAGAACAGTACACAAGCAGTTTTGCGTTGCTCGGTGTCGCCGGAATGCTCACCGCAGTGCTGCATGCGCCACTGGCAGCCTTGTCAGCAGTGATGGAGTTGTCCTACAGCCCGCAAATTATTCTTCCCGCCATGCTGGTAATCGTTCCGGCCTATGTTACCTCAACCCAGTTTTTGGGTAACCGCTCTATCTTTATCCGGCAGCTTGACTACCAAAACCTGCCTTACGCCATATCTTCCATTCGCGAAACGCTTGAAAAAACTGGTGTGCTGGCGGCGATGGAGACCCGCTACAAAGTTTTTCACGACGCTCCGGCCAGAGCACTGCAAAATTACCTGTCCCAACATCCGACCGATGTCGTAGTTCAGGTGTCCAGATTTGAAATTGACGTGCAGTACAAACTGGTTCAGTTTGATGTGAGCCTCGATCACAACGCCCAGCCACTGATTTACCACCAGATGGAGGGCCTCAATGCACAGTCCACGTTGCATGAGGTGTATGAAAAACTGCGCAACAGTCGTTCTGGTGCAATTTATGTTTATGACAACGAACCACAGGAAATCATTGGCGTCGTTACCTGGAACACGTTGCAGAGTTTTTTGCAAAAAGCGCAATATTAACCGTGAGTTGGGCGCGGTATTTCAGTAGACTAAAACGCATCGCCTTTAATTTACCGCCATACTATGTCGATACTCTGGCTTAAAGCACTGCACATTTTTTTCATGGTTGCCTGGATGGCGGGGATATTTTACCTTCCGCGCCTGTTTGTGTATCACGCCATGAGCGACAATCAGGAAGTTAAGGACCAATTTAAAATCATGGAACGCCGTCTATGGTTTTTTGTGACTCCTTTTGCATTTCTGACCCTGATATTTGGTGTCGCCCTGATTTGGACCTACGGCCTGAGTTGGTTTAAGTTATCCCATTGGCTGCACATCAAGTTCATTTTTTTACTTGCCATTTACATTTATCACTTCTATTTATTTAAGCTGATGAAGCAATTCGCCAATGATGATAACCGCCATTCAAGCCGGTTCTATCGTTTTCTGAATGAGGCTCCGGTTCTGGTGCTTTTGGCAATAGTCGTTCTGGCCGTGGTGAAACCACTTTAAAACCCACTCGGAAACAGCCACAAAAATACCGGGTAAAACCGCACCAAACATCCAGATGGTACGTATCTGTTTACGGATACAACACACAACAGACCAATTTCCCTCGGGGGGCTCTATGGATGTAAGCAACGAACATCTGAAGTATCTGCTGGACCGCACAGATGTGGCTTTTCAGGCCGTGATGCGTGAACCTGAATGCGATGAATTACATTTAGAATATGAATACGCAAAAACCGAATTGGACCAGTACGTTGCGGTGGTCAGGCAGAATCTTACTTCCCGCTAGTTTCCCTGGGGTCGCGGCCACGCTGGAATGTTTCAAACTGATTCGGTAGAGCACCAGCCAGTTCACCGGCCAGTGTAACGTATTCCACCAACATTGCCGGCAACTGCGCGAACAGTGTCGGCAAGTTCTGCCTTAACTGTTTCGATGCCGTTTCCGGCCTGCAATCAATCGCCAGCTTCGGATTGGCAAGTACAGTAAACAGCTTCAGACAACGGGTTAGCCTTTTCGCAGGGTCTTCGCCGGGTTGAAGCGATGCCCGGCTCCAGGCCTCCTGCCAGCACGCTTCGAGCCTTTGATGACCATGTAACAAACCCGTTAACCAGGATTCCAGCTCCATGCGCTGAGCAGGCATTTCCGACCATTGGCACGCCGCAGGCAGCAAGCGTTTCTGATCTCGCATAGCCTGAAGCGTTGCACGTAACTCTGCCATTAACGCATCAGCAATGGTATTGACGTGGTCTGCGGTATAACGGGCGCCCTGACCGTCAATGACCCAAGGCATCCATGTTTCAGGCATTGGAATTTCGGGGCTCGCAGCCACGGCAAACACATGCCCTTTAACAAAGAAGAGCGGTGGTAACTGCTGCCGCAGATACGGTTCCTCATACAATTTCGCTAATTGCGCCAATTTTGGCCTCGCTTGGCTATACTGATCACTGCTGAACGGGTGCCTTCCATTACTGTCTTTGCCATGCATGGGAGAGCTCAGCCCTGTCCACAGACTATCATACCAAACCTGTCACAGGATCACTCTATGGCGAAGGATAAATCCGGATTCATCATTGCAGCGGCATTTATCGGCCCCGGCACAATCACCACCGCCAGTGTTGCAGGAGCAGATTTTGGATTTCATCTGGTCTGGGCACTGCTGTTTTCGGTGGTAGCCACCATTGTTCTGCAGGATATGGCGGTAAGGCTGGGTGTAACAACCGGTGAAGGCCTGTCAGCTAACCTCAAAAGTCTGGTTACCCGGAATTGGCTGCGCTGGTTGTTTTCCGCTCTGATTGTTGCCGCTATTGGCATTGGCAATGCGGCCTATGAATCAGGCAACCTGACAGGAGCGGCGATAGGTTTGAACAGTTTTCTCGATATTGGTGTAGGGAGCTGGGCTGTTGTACTGGGAGGACTCGCCGCTGTATTACTTTGGAGCGGACATTATCAGCTGATTGAATCCGTATTAGTCTGGCTGGTGTTTGCCATGGCAGCGGTGTTTCTGCTCACTCTTGCCGTTTCACAGCCTAATCTCGGCGAACTGCTTTATCAACTCACTCACCCCCGGCTGGACGACGCGTCTATTACCCCAATTCTGGCCCTCATCGGCACCACCATAGTGCCCTATAACCTGTTTTTGCACGCCAGTCTGGTTGCAAGACACCACACTCCTGGCAATACGGCTGAAGCGATTTCTGAATGTCGCCGTCAATCCGCCCAGGCCATCAGTCTGGGTGGGTTTATCACTGTGGTAGTAGTGGCAACCGCCAGTATGGCCTTTTACAAACAGGCAATTGAGTTGGATGCCAGCAATATGGGGCAACAACTGGCACCAGTTTTGGGTGACTGGGCCCAATGGTTCTTTGCCGCAGGCCTGTTTGCCGCCGGACTGACCAGCGCAATTACCGCTCCCCTGGCAGGGGCCTATGCAGTGTGTGGGGCACTTAACCAGCCGAGCGATTTGAGAAGTGCACCATTCAGGCTGGTATGGATGAGTATAATTGGCGTCGGTGTTGCCATAGCGGCGGCAGGTTTTAAACCAATCGTTGCGATTCTGTTTGCCCAGGCAACTAATGGCCTGTTACTGCCGATCATCGCCGTGTTCCTGCTGCTGGTGATGAACCGAAACCAGCAGTTGGGACCGTTTCGCAACGGTCCCTTTAGCAACCTGCTCGGCACGCTGGTGGTTGGCTTTATCCTGCTACTCGCAAGCTATAAATTGTGGCAATTATTTAGCACTTAACCGGGAAACTATTTCCTTCAGCATAGCGCGGCTGCAACCATAATTGATACGGAAACACTGGTTATTCCCAAAATCCGCGCCTGGTGAAGGCCCTACCCCGCGCTCTTCGGCCCACTTCTGAACGTTATCAACCCCCAAACCGCTGGCATCTATCCAGGCCAGAAAGGTCGCCTGTGGCTGAAGCACTCTCAGCCCTTTGATGGCATTGATGGATTCAACCAGAATTCGACGATTTTCCCGCAGGTATTCCAACTCAGCCTGATGCCAGTCATCGCATTGGGTAAATGCCGCTTCCGTGGCAACCAGGCCCAGTACGTTAGCCCAGGGTACTATGCCTGCTGCGGCCTGGGTAAACTGCTGGCGAAGGCGACGGTTGGGAATGATGGCAAACGACGTTCCCAATCCTGCAACGTTAAATGTTTTGCTCGCAGCCATCAGGGTTATGCTGTTCTGCACCAGCAGAGGATGCTTTCCAGCAGGTACGTGTTTTATCTGAGTGTCGAGGATCAAATCACAATGAATTTCATCAGAACAGAGTAATACGTCATTTTGCTGGCAAATATCAGCCACCCTGTCCAGTTCTTCCCGGGTAAATACACTGCCCACGGGATTCATTGGGTTACACAGGATCAGTAACTTGGCTTTGGGATCAGCAGCCTGCTCCTGCAAAGCATCAAAATCCAGTGTCCAGCGCCCTTCCCGTTCAACAGTGCCAATATCAATCCGCTCCAACCCATTGAGCCTTGGAGCTGCAAGCAAAGGCGGGTAATTCGGTGTCTGAACAATCACCTTGTCACCCGGTTCACAAAACGCCTTACACACCACATTAAAGGCGGGCACTACCCCAGGGTTCCAGACTATCCAGTCCGCTTCAATTTTCCAGCCATGTTTGTCACGCAACCAGCGCATCACCGCCCGGTTGGCAGGCTCGTAGTTGGCGGGTAAGGTATACCCCAGGTTACCGTGTTCAACACGGGCGTTCAGGGCTTCCAGGATTGGATCGGCGCAGCGAAATTCGGTATCGGCTATCCACGTAGGGATGATGTCCTTGCCTTCGTAACGCTGCCATTTCAAGGCAAAGGTACCCTGCCGGGAAGGGGGATTGTCAAAACTGTACGACACGGATTTTCTGACTCCTGAGAAAACTGAGCTGCCCAGTGTAATGATTCCCGCTGGCTGATACCAGTCTGGAGTTATACTGAAAAATCACATCTTAGTTTCGAGCAATCCCCGGATTTTTTCGATCAGGTCGGGAAGTACCACTGGCTTGGCAAAGAAAGCCACAGCACCTAGAGCCCTGGCGGCTAACACATCGTCACGAAGCGCGTCCGCTGTCACCATGATAAAGGGTATGGATAACTCCTGAGCGCGACAAAACTGCAGCAAACTGAGGCCATTCAGATGGGGCATGTTCTGATCACTGATGATCACATCCAGCGATCGGGAAGTTGCCTGCATAAGAAAATCCCGTGCCTGGCGGCTATCGGGAAACGCCAGCACTGTGGCATCAAAGAATTTTTCCAGTGTGCGACACAGGATCTCCATGGCGACGGGATCGTCGTCAATCACAGCAATGGTATTGGAGGGCATGAATCACAATTTCCGTTTTTCTGGTGTGTTCCTGCTATAAAAAAGGCGGGAAGTTCCCGCCTTTTTTTTGCATTTATTATGCTTTGTCTTTTTCCCGCGAAGCGCGTTTACGCTCGTTTTCGGTCAGCAATTTCTTACGGATGCGAATGCTCTGTGGAGTCACTTCAACCAGTTCATCGTCATCAATAAACTCAAGCGCCTGCTCCAGAGACATAACGATTGGTGGTACCAGGTTCTGCGCTTCGTCAGTACCTGCTGCACGCACGTTAGTCAGTTGCTTGCCTTTCAGAGCATTAACGGTGAGATCGTTGTCACGGCTGTGAATACCGATGATCATACCTTCGTACACTTCCACACCATGCCCGATAAACAGACGGCCACGCTCCTGCAGGTTAAACAGGGCGTTGGTCAGCGCTTTACCGGCGGCATTGGCAATCAATACACCGTTTTTACGCTGGCCAATTTTGCCACCTTTGTGAGGACCGTAATGATCAAACGTGTGATACAGCAATCCGGAACCGGAAGTCAGAGTCATAAACTCGGTCTGGAAACCAATCAGGCCACGGCTTGGAATGATGAAGTCCATGCGCACCCGACCTTTACCGTCCGGAGACATATCGCGCATTTCCGCTTTACGCTGGCCAAGCTGTTCCATGATGGAGCCCTGATCTTCTTCTTCACAGTCGATGGTCAGGGTTTCAAACGGTTCCTGCAACTCACCATCAACAGTTTTGAGGATTACTTCCGGACGGGATACCGCCAGTTCGTAACCTTCACGACGCATGTTTTCAATCAGAATACCCAGGTGCAGCTCACCACGACCGGATACACGAAACTTGTCCGGATCGCTGGTTTCTTCAACGCGCAAAGCCACGTTGTGCACCAGTTCATCACGCAGACGATCAAGGATATTACGTGAGGTAACGTACTTGCCCTCTTTACCGGAAAACGGTGAGGTGTTGACCTGGAAAGTCATCGTTACTGTAGGCTCATCGACCGTAAGCGGAGGCAGTGCTTCAACCTGGTTAACGTCGCAGATGGTATCGGAAATCTTCAGCTCACCCAGACCGGTAATGGCAATAATATCACCGGCGCTGGCAGAGTCTGTTTCGTGGCGATCCAAACCGAGGTAGCCCAGTACCTGGCCTACTTTACCGTTACGGGTCTTACCGTCTGCGGTAACCACAGTCACCTGCTGATTTGACTTAACGCTACCACGGGTGATTTTGCCAACTCCGATAACACCCACGTAGGAATTGTAGTCCAACTGAGAGATCTGCATCTGGAAAGGACCATTTACATCGGTCTGTGGTGCGGAAACCTGCTCGACAATGGTTTCAAACAGAGGAGTCATATCGGTTCCGGTTACGTCCGAATCCATTGAAGCCCAGCCATTCAAAGCCGAGGCGTAAACCACCTGAAAATCCAGCTGATCATCAGTCGCACCCAGATTGTCGAACAAATCAAACACCTGGTCCATTACCCAGTCAGGGCGCGCACCGGGCTTGTCGATTTTGTTGATAACCACAATTGGCTTCAAACCCTGCGCGAAGGCTTTCTGGGTTACGAAACGGGTTTGTGGCATTGGCCCTTCCTGAGCATCAACCAGCAACAGTACAGAGTCCGCCATAGACATAACCCGCTCAACTTCACCGCCAAAATCGGCGTGTCCGGGGGTGTCTACGATATTAATGCGATAGTCATTCCAGTTGATTGCAGTATTTTTAGCCAGAATGGTAATACCGCGTTCCTTTTCGATGTCATTGGAATCCATGACTCGCTCCTGGACTTCACCGCGACTCTCCAGCGTGCCGGACTGCTGAAGCAGTTTGTCTACCAGGGTGGTTTTACCGTGGTCAACGTGCGCAATGATCGCAATATTTCTTAATTTACTAATGTCAGTGGTATTCATGAGGTCGGAGCCTGTATAAATCTGTACGACGAGGCCGGAATAAGCCGCACAACTCGTGTTGCTAGATTGGAATAGAAAAAATGTGCGCGGATTGTACAGAAAATCCAGACCAAATGCGCCAGTTTTTTTTAAGTTCGGAACTTAAAGCCAACAATTCCACACTTCTGACGCGCACAACGGTTCGAATGTAGTAATTTTCTACCAAAATCTTGTATTCAGCCTCTAGCGATGCCGCACACTTTCCTCTAGGCTAGGAGTTGAGGCGAACCACTGGCTGCACCATAAAGATCCTATTATGCACCATAATGAGTCAAAACTTGGCCTTTATTGCATCCCAGTCCCCTTCTATCCCTTACTTATTCGTTAGCGGATAGCTGGCATGAATATCGCTTCACCGAATCCTAACTTGTAGGAGTGGCCAAGGATCACTTCACATTATTAAGTAATAACCTGGAGGACACGATGTCAGTAAAAAAGGCATTAGAACTGATTAAAGAAAGTGAAGCGAAGTTTGTTGATCTGCGCTTTACCGATACCAAAGGTAAAGAGCAGCACGTCTCAATCCCGGCACGCACTGTGGATGAAGACTTTTTTGAAGAAGGTAAAATGTTTGACGGTTCCTCCATCGCCGGATGGAAAACCATCAACGAATCCGACATGGTTCTGATGCCTGATCCAGCTACAGCAGTATTGGATCCATTCGCAGAAGAAACCCAGGTTAACATTCGCTGTGACATCCTCGAGCCTTCTACTATGGAAGGTTACGATCGTGATCCTCGCTCTGTTGCACGCCGCGCAGAAGAATACCTGAAATCCACCGGTATCGGTGACACCTGTTTCTTCGGTCCAGAGCCAGAATTCTTCCTGTTTGACGATGTGAAATTCCACACTGACATGGCCGGTTCTTTCTACAAAATCGATGCAGCCGAAGCCAAATGGAATTCCGGTGAAGACTTCGAAGGTGGCAACATGGCCCACCGCCCAGGTGTTAAAGGCGGTTACTTCCCGGTTCCTCCAGTAGACTCTGCTCACGACATCCGTGCCGCCATGTGCCTGGTTATGGAAGAAATGGGGCTGGTTATCGAAGCTCATCACCACGAAGTAGCCACTGCAGGCCAGAACGAAATCGCTTGCCAGTTCAACACCCTGGTAACCAAAGCGGATGAAATCCAGATTTACAAGTACGTTGTACACAACGTAGCGCACGCTTACGGCCAAACCGCCACCTTCATGCCTAAGCCTCTGGTTGGTGACAATGGTTCTGGTATGCACTGCCACCAGTCTATCTCCAAAGACGGCGTAAACATCTTTGCGGGTGACAAGTACGCAGGTCTGTCTGACGAAGCTCTGTACTACATCGGTGGTATCATCAAGCACGCTCGCGCAATCAACGCGTTCGCAAACGCTTCCACTAACTCGTACAAGCGTCTGGTTCCTGGATTCGAAGCTCCGGTAATGCTGGCATACTCTGCACGTAACCGTTCTGCATCTATTCGTATTCCTCACGTAACCAGTGAAAAAGCACGCCGTATTGAAGTTCGCTTCCCTGATCCGACTGCCAACCCATACCTGGCATTTGCAGCAATGCTGATGGCTGGCCTGGACGGAATCAAGAACAAGATCCACCCTGGCGATTCAATGGACAAAGACCTGTATGACCTGCCAGCAGAAGAAGCAGCGGAAATTCCAACTGTTGCAAGCTCACTGGAAATGGCTCTGGAAGCTCTGGACAGCGACCGTGACTTCCTGAAAGCTGGTGGTGTATTCTCTGACGGTATGATCGACGCATACATCGCGTTGAAATCAGAAGACGTGACCAAGCTGAACATGACCACTCACCCAGTTGAGTTCGACATGTACTACAGCGTGTAATCACAGGTATTACCGCCAATAACAAGCCCGCATACGCGGGCTTTTTTGTACCCGGACATGTACTATATTGACAATAAAGCCAATCAGAGCAGGGCAACTCCATGACAAGACTGAACCACGCATGCGCTTTACTAATATTAACTGCAACATTTGCGTCGGCAGGTCCGCTGTACAAAATTGTAAAAGACGATGGCAGCGTAGTTTACACTGACCAGCCGGGCCCCAATGCTGAGGAAGTGATCTTAAGCAGTTCCACAGCCAATACAGCTCAGGGAATGGCGACCCCCCCTCCACCACCTATAGAAAGCAGAAGATTCAATCAACTCCCCCCCCAACAATACCAGGTACGAATTGTTTCGCCCCAACCTGAAGCAACCATCCGCAATACACAGGGCATGCTCACCATCGAGGCGCAAAGTGAACTGGGAAACGACGCCATATACGAACTTTGGTTTGACGGCAGTGCCGTCAGCAGCAATTCCAGTGGCGTTTTTCAGCTTCAGGGGATCAATCGTGGTGCGCACCAGTTCTTAGTTAAACTTCTGGACAATACGGGCAAGACTCTTGCATCTAGCTCAGAACAGACACTGTATTATCACAAACCATCAGTGTTAATTAATCGAAATTAGCGGTTGGCGTTAGGTAACTGGCGCACCATAGGGGGTCAGACAAAACTGATCTCCACCAGGGTTGAACCGCAATGAACTGAGTTTTAAAATTTTCGCACCATAAGAGTGCAAAGGAGAACAGCTCGGCATGCAGGCCACCGAGTTAGAAGCAACCCATTTGTTGGACAGCCTGAATACGGCGTTGGTAATGATTGACGGTAATTTGATCATCAAGTACGCCAACCATGCAGGACAAGCGCTGTTCGAAACGGGTACAAAACAATTGTATGGCCATCCGCTGTCAGATTTTCTCATGCCGCATTCGCTGGACAAATCCAGATTGCGCGCAGCGTTTCGCCGTGGCGAAGACTTTACCGAAAATGAAGTCAGGCTTGCCTTTAAAGATAACCGCTATGTACTCGCCGATTTAACCGTTACCAATCTCAACACCGAACAAGGCCGGCTGTTGTTGTTTGAAGTGAAAAAGATCGATCAGCAAAACCGCATATCCAGGGAAAATCTGCAAAACGCCCAGCACTATGCCGCACGGGAACTGATACGCGGCCTTGCCCATGAAATCAAAAACCCCCTTGGCGGCATTCGCGGCGCAGCGCAACTGTTGGAGAAGGAACTGCCCACCGAAGGCCAGCGCGAATTTACCCAGATGATCATTGAACAGTCTGATAGATTGAGAAATCTGGTTGACCGACTTTTGGGGCCCAATTCCCTTCCGCGATTGCAGTGGAGCAACCTGCATCAGGCGCTGGAAAAAGTTCGGACTTTGATGAAAGTCGATTCGGAAACACCGGTAACCATTATTCGGGACTACGACCCCAGTATACCGGACATTCACATTGACCAGGATATGATCCAGCAAGCGGTACTCAACATAGTCCGCAACAGCATGCAAGCGTTGGCAGAACATCGCACGCCTGACCCACAAATCAGGCTGGTAACCCGCATTGAACGGCAAATGACCATGCACGGAAAGCGTCATCCTCTGGTGGCAAAGCTCACTATTATTGACAATGGTCCGGGCATTCCGCAATCCATCAGGGATACGCTGTTTTATCCCATGGTCAGTAGCAAGCGGAATGGCAGCGGACTGGGTCTGTCCATTGCCCAAACACTTATAAACCATCACGGAGGCAAGATTGATGTTGACAGCCGGCCAGGCCACACCGAATTTGTGCTCTATCTACCCATCGACAGAAAGGAGTCGGCGATATGAATAATGAGTCCGTTTGGATAGTGGATGACGACAGCTCCATACGCTGGGTACTCCAAAAGGCCCTGCAAGTGGCCAATATTGCCTGCTGTTGTTTTGAAAACCCCCAGGATTTGCTGTTGCAACTTCACAGCGGCCAGGCACCAGAGGTGATTGTCTCAGACATTCGCATGCCGCAGATGGACGGAATGACCCTGCTGAAAGAAATTCACAGTACCCATTCCAATATTCCGGTGATCATAATGACGGCGCACTCGGATCTGGACAGCGCGGTTAATGCCTATCAAAGTGGTGCGTTTGAGTATCTCCCCAAACCTTTCGATGTGGATGAAGCCGTTACTCTGGTGCAGCGAGCCCTGGCTCACGCCAGAGAACAAAGCCGCAGCAGCCAGGCTCCGCATGAGGAACCAGGTACCGAGATCATCGGTGAAGCCCCGGCCATGCAGGAAGTATTTCGCGCCATTGGCCGACTCTCGCGTTCATCCATTAGCGTGCTCATAAACGGCCAGTCCGGTACGGGTAAAGAGCTGGTTGCCCAGGCACTGCACCGGCATAGCCCCAGGGCGGCGAATCCGTTTATTGCCCTTAATATGGCTGCCATTCCTGCCGATTTGGTGGAGTCTGAACTTTTCGGCCATGAAAAAGGCGCCTTTACCGGCGCACAGACAGCCCGTCAGGGCCGCTTTGAACAAGCCAACGGTGGCACCCTGTTTCTCGACGAAATAGGAGACATGCCACTGGACGTGCAAACCCGATTGCTTCGTGTACTCGCAGACGGACAATTTTATCGTGTTGGGGGGCATCAGTCAGTCACCGTGGATGTGCGAATTATTGCTGCCACCCACCAGAATCTGGAAAAGCGTGTCGCTGAAGGCAAGTTTCGTGAGGATCTCTTCCACCGGCTCAATGTAATCCGTATTCATATACCGTCCTTATCTGAACGCAGAGAAGACATTCCGTTACTTGCCCGGCATTTTCTGCGAACGGCGGCCAAGGAGCTGAACGTAGAAACCAAGTCTCTGAGCAAAGAAACCGAAAAGCTGATGACTCAGCTCGCCTGGCCCGGTAACGTGCGTCAGCTTGAGAACGTCTGTCGCTGGTTAACCGTTATGGCCAGTGGTCAGGAAGTGTTACCCGGCGATTTGCCACCCGAAATACATTCGGAAAGCGGGCTGGAAACGGTCAGCGAGCAGGCGGGCGACTGGCCGGAACTGCTGGCAACCTGGACCGACAAACAACTGCGGGATGGCAACTACAACATTCTCAATGATGCCATGCTGACATTTGAGAAAGTGATGCTGGAGCGAGCATTACAATACACCCATGGCCACAAGCAGGACGCGGCAAAACGGTTGGGATGGGGAAGAAACACACTGACCCGCAAACTCAAAGAACTGGATATTGCAGGCTGACGCCAGACTCGGTGACCAGCGCCATTCAGCAACTCACAGCGAACCGTGTTGCTGAATGGTTAATCAATGATCGCCCAGTAAGAACGCCAGTTTGTGTTTGTTTCTGCGGGACAGTGTCAGTGCCTGCCCCTGCTTGAGCAGGACAGCGTAATCCCCGTTGTTGGTGGGCCGTAATTCTGCGATGTGGCCACAACGCACTATTGATGAACGATGAATTCGCACGAATACCACGGGGTCAAGCTGGTGTTCGAGACTGGTCATGGTTTCTCTGTGCAAAATGGCACTGCCATCCAGCAAATGTACTTCTGCGTAATTTCCCGCCCCTACTATGTAACTAATATCGTTCACATCCACCAGACGAATACGCCCGGGCTCCTTTATAACGAGGCGGGTTTTATAGGCCATCGACCCGCCACTTTGGCTCTCCGCGCCATGCCTGGGTTGCTGAGGCCAGTAAGCATTCCCGGGGGGATATGTTTTCAGTGCCTTGTCCAGCGCTCCGTACAGTCGAATTTCGCTAACCGGTTTAAGTAAATAATCGGCTACGCCAAGCTCGAATGCAGATACGGCAAACTCCTGATATGCAGTAACAAACACAATTGCCGCCTTACCCTGAAGTCGACTCGCAATTTCAATGCCGCTAAGACCGGGCATCTGGATGTCCAGGAACACCACATCTGGTGAGTGAGCTTCGGCCAGTTCAAGTGCACGTATGCCGGATGCGGCTTCGTAAACAACTCCAACATCAGGTCGCCGGCCTAGTGGTATGGTTATAGCTTGCCTGGCCAGACATTCATCGTCGGCCACCAGCACCTTTATCATAGGCGTCTCCGAAAAGGAAAGTGGCTGGATTACGCCTTACTGAAACTCCAGCCATGTCTGTACCGCCGAGACGGACTTCACCTCAAATCGGGCCCATATCACTCAGACTGAAAAATACCGGCACAATGTGTTTTAAGGACATTCTGCCTCAGATTCGATGTTAAAAAGAGCATGACAACCCAGCAAAAGTCTGACACGCACACGGGTTGCCCCTACCTGACACTAAGGATGGTTGAGGAAGATGAATTTTGCCGGGTTTTAAATGTAACCATTTGTAATAAGTTCCATCCGTTTGTCACGTTTCTCACCCGCTTAATCACACCATTCAAGCCTTTCGTGTATAGGTGCTGAGCCGGGCTTCCCTAAGCTCAAGCTATCTTCTAGCTTCTTAATTGCAGTTGTTTGATCACATTTCAATAAGACCTGAGAGGTTACACTCATGCTCACTCGATCCAAACTTGCGCAATCCATTCAAGCAGCACTGTTAGTGGGGTCAACCAGTCTGGTAACTCCTGCCCTTATGGCACAGGAATCAGACTCCACAGAAGCCACTGAACAGTCTGTAGAACGCATCGCCATTACCGGTAGCCGTATCCGTCAACCCGGAGCGGTTTCCGCCAGCCCCATCTTTTCTTTTGACGAGAAGGACATCGACTTTTTACAAGAACCTGAAATGGAGAAGGTGTTGCGTGTTCTGCCCTCTACCATTCCTGGAGATGGCGGTAACGTAAACAACGGTACTGCCGGTGCGGCAACCATTGACCTTCGGGGCCTTGGCCCGGAACGTAACCTTGTGTTGTTACAGGGTCGCCGTATGGTGCCATTTAACTTTAACGGTGAAGTTGATACCGCGACCATTCCCACGGCACTGGTCGAGCGTGTCGATGTGGTCACCGGCGGTGCGTCTGCGGTCTACGGTTCCGATGCCATTGCTGGTGCTGTAAACTTCATTCTCAAAGACGATTTTGAGGGAGTGGAATTTGAAGCCAGCCATTCTCAGACCGGTGACAGCGATGGAGATACTGATAACCTTTCCCTGACATTAGGCTCCAGCCTGGCTGATGACCGCGGCAACGTGGCACTATCGCTGTCCTGGATGAACCGCGACCCGGTCATGCTTGGTGACAGACCGCTTGGACTACTGGGCATCGACACGGCAACTGGTGCAAACTACGAACAGTTTCTCAATGGCGAACCCCCTCTGCCGCCACCCAGCGGCTGTGGAGGCCCGGACGTTGCAGCATCCGGAGGTTCAACCACAGCGATCCCTACTCGTTTTGCCATCGTAGGCGGTGGTGCTGCTTCGGCTGGCCAGTTCCGCGAAGACGGTACCATTGGGGACGAATGTAGCGTATTCAATTTTAACCCTTACAATTTCTATCAGACCCCCCTGGAGCGCTACTCAGCAACAGCGCTGGCCAAGTACTATCTGAACGATGATCTGGCCACCTACGCGGTCTTCAACTACACCAATTCAACGGTGGTGCAACAGGTGGCGCCCTCCGGTACCTTTGGTCAGGCATTTGATCTCCCCCTGCGCAACCCGCTGATTGGCGATCAGGCTCGTCAGTTTATGATTGACGCCGGTAATACTGCACTGGGCAGTGGCCTGCTCTCAACGGTAGGGCCTGCAGCTAACTGGCAGGACATCAACGGTAACGGTGTCGTAGACGCTGACGACTACCTGCGGGTCCAGTTACGCCGGCGCACTGTAGAACTCGGTCCACGTACCGAACGTTATGATTCCAATATGTTCCAGATGACGGTGGGCCTGGAAGGCATGCTGTATGGAGAATGGGCATTTGATACCTTCTTCCAGTATGGCGAGTCAAACCGCTCCACCGTGCGCGATGGTTACACCAATCTCGGTAACATACAGGAGGCGCTGGATACGTTCGATGGCGTAACCTGTAACAGCGGTACCTCAACCTGTGTTCCGATCAATCTGTTTGGTGGGTTCGGCACCATTACCGAAGAAATGGCTGGCTTTGCCCGGGCCATTGCGCTGCAGACCCAGAATTACGAGCAAACCATTTTCCATTTCAGTGTCGACGGTCCGGTTGATTTCATCGAACTGCCTACCGCCAGTGCTCCTCTGGCCATGAGCGTTGGGTACGAGAGCCGCAACGAGAAAGGTTCACTGGAACCGGATGAGTGTTTGAAAGAGGCCCCGTCAAGCTGTCAGGGGGGCGCGGGCGGAAACTTACTCCCCATCTCTGGCGGCTACAAGGTTGATGAATTCTTCATTGAAGGGATGTTACCGTTGCTTGAGGGCGTAGCCTTCTCTGAAAGTCTGGATTTTGAATTTGGCTTCCGCTGGGCTGACTACGATACCGTTGGGTCAAATGATACCTGGAAACTGGGCCTCAGCTGGCGTCCTGCAGAATCTGTTCTGGTCAGGGTCATGCAGCAACAAGCCACCCGCGCACCCAACGTAGGTGAACTGGCGTCTCCGGTTGTAACCGGTCTCGACAACGCCAAGCAGGACCCTTGTTCGGTCGCCAATGCCGCCAACATTGACGCCACACTGCGGGCACTGTGTATTTCCACCGGTATGACGGATGCTCAGGTAGGTGCCGTTCAGGATGTGATCTCAGGGCAGGTTAACACCTTTGACGGCAGCGATCCGGAAAATCTTCCCGATGCAGAAGAAGCTGATACCTTTACCGCCGGTATTGTATGGACGCCCGACTTCAGCGCCTTTGACAATTTCCTGATTTCACTGGATTACTACGATATCGACATCACCAACGTAATCGGTGAATTCTCAGCACAGGAAATTCTGGATGCCTGTTACATCGGTGGCAACACAACTGAATGTGCCAAGATCAACCGCATCGGTGGCGATTTGACCATCTCAGGAGCAGGAATAGAGCGTTTTACTACCAACCTGAACTATCAGCAAGCTGAGGGGCTTGAGCTTGCAGTGCGATTCGGAATTGATATGGAAGATTTAGGTGACCTCCAGATATCCGCTAATATCAACCAGTATCTGACCCAGGAATCACTCAGCTCGGATTTCGCTACCCCCATCGAATGCCGCGGCTATTATGGTACTTCCTGCGACCCGTTACCCGAAATCAGGATGATTCAGCGCACCACCTGGAACTTTAATGATCTCACCGTTTCACTGCAATGGCGCTACCAGGATGCAATTGACGTGGAGAAAGCTGAAGCTGCAGGCGTGTATGAACCTTTCAGACACATTGGCAGCTACAGTTACTTTGATTTGTATGCCAGCTATCAGGCTACGGAAGCCATCAGTGTAAGCCTGGGTGTGGACAACTTATTTGAGAGAGAAGCGCCGGTAGTAGGTAACGAGGCGGGTGATACCAGTTCAAACTCAGGTAACACCTTCCCCAGCAACTACGACAATCTGGGCCGCATTTTCAAAGCGTCCGTTAAGGTTCGGCTGTAACCCAGCTTGATGCAATCCAAAGCGGGGCCGCTGTGGCCCCGCTCTCATTCTTTCCCGCTTACGCCGACTTGGTCAACAGGCCGGTCATGGCCTGATTGAACAGCCTCACCCACTTCATACTGAACTGGCCTTTGGCAATCCGGTTGATCTTAATTACCGCCTGCTTTTTGGAAAGCTGCGAATCGCGATTGTGAGCACGTGAGTGCGTCAGCGCATCATAGGTATCAAGGATCGCCAGCAACCTGGCCCCATCACAAATGTCCTCTTCCTTGAGACCGAGCGGATATCCGCTACCGTCAACCCGTTCGTGGTGCTGCATAACAATTTTACGTGCGTGATCCCATTGCTCTAGGTGCTCCAGCAACCGTGCGCTCTTGTAAACGTGAGAGCGCATCAGTTTGAATTCATTGTCAGAATAGGCATCGTTTTTGTGCAGCAATTTAAGAGGCATAAATGCCATACCAAAATCGTGTACATAACAGGCAACAGCGAGCTGGTCCTGATCGATAGGCTGACCAGCGAGGTTATTAATATACAGAGCCAGCTTGGCGATCCTGTCTCCGCGCCCAGCCCAATAGTTCGAGCGATGCTCGATGGTTTTCATCATCTCGCGGAAAAACAGAATGTCCATCTGCTTTTCTGCACTCAGATCCTTGGGAATACCGGTATTAGCCAGTGTCGCCGGCGCTTTTGCGTTGTCCGAGCCAAATGACTTCACATCCAGTTTGGGATTGAGCAGGAGTACCGTTTCCCCTAAGCGACGCTCATGCTCATTCTGGTTTTCAGGCGTAATACGAGAAAGGGCCAATGCCAATTGCTGGTAGAGATCGGCGTTATAGTTCACCCTGCCGGTATTCATGATCTCCTGAACAAACGCCTTAACCCTGTCCATGGTCAGCAATACCAAATCACTCATATTACTGGTGTATTCCACCTGACCTTTACGCAGGTAGTCGAGCAGGTCCTCAACATGTTGAAGAACCGGTATCAGCGGGCTGAAGTTCACCAGCCCGAGATCACCTTTTATGGTGTGAATTGAACGAAAGAGAGCCCGTTGAAGTTCTTTGTCCTGAGGTTTGAGTTCCAGTTCAATCAGAGTCTGTTCGCTGGCTTCATACAACTCATTAATTTCTTCCATTAAATCGTTGAGAATGTCATCTTCTATGTCGTCTGGAACGAATGTCTGCATCTTGAGTACCGCAACTGCGTTATGATCAAATAATACGAAAGCTTTCAGGGTTATCGTTATTGGGCCGCAGCACTTTAATATTTGGGCTGATAAATTTCAAACACTGATCGGACATGTGGCCGAGCCTCTTTCCCTTATACTGCGCCGCAAACTGAAAAAAAGGAACCCCTGTGCTCGCTGTACTTCGCATTCTTATCCTGCTGCCAGCTTTTTTGCTCATCAACCTGGTTATTCTTTTAGTGTGTGTGTTTCGACCATTTCACAGTAACAACGTCCATTTTGCCGGTCAGGCTTACTCGCTAATGTCCCGTATTGTCGGCCTGAAAGTCATCGTGCGTCGCTCGGACAAGGTAACACTCAACGAACCGTACGTATTCATTGCTAACCATCAGAACAGCTACGACATTATCACTGTGTGCAAGGCCGCCCTGCCCGGTGTAGTTACCATCGGTAAAAAGAGCCTGAAGTACATTCCGGTATTCGGCCAAATTTACTGGTTGTCCGGGAACATCATGATAGACCGCAAGAATTCCGGCAAAGCCCGCGGCACATTACAGTCCGCTGCCGAAAAAATTCGCCAGAAGCGCACATCGGTTTGGGTGTTTCCGGAAGGCACCCGCAGTAATGGCCGCGGGCTGTTACCGTTTAAAACCGGCGCGTTCAGGCTGGCCAAAGATACCGGAGAACCCGTGGTTATGGTTACCGCCAGCAACCTTCACAAAAAGGTGAACTGGAATCGCTGGAATAATGGCATTGTACTGGTCGATATTGACGCGCCTCAACCCATGAGCGACGAACTCTCGATCAAACAATGGGCGGAACACTTCCACAGCCAGATGGCACAAAAACAAAGCGAACTGAATGCACAGGTCGCTGAAATGGAAAAAAGCAGTTAAACTAGCCCCATCTGCGTTTATTTCCCAATATTATGACGACCCAATACGAAGAACGAGAAGAATGGTACGCTTTCAATCAGGAAACCATTGATGCCCTGCTTGAAGACGGTAGCCAGGCTGATGCCGATTACACCATCGAACATCATTTCGCTTCCAGCGATTTTGATATGCTGGAAAAAGCCGCTGTCGATGCTTTCAAAGCTGGCTTTGAGGTGACCGATGCCGAAGAGTTGATGCTGGACGATGGTGGCACGGTATTCTGTTTTGACGCCATTGTTGAGCGTAAACTTGACCGTGCCAAATTGGATGTCGATACCGACACACTGTTAAAAATTGCTGACAAACACAAAGTTCAC
Source organism: Alteromonas aestuariivivens (assembly GCF_003367475.1). GTDB lineage: Bacteria > Pseudomonadota > Gammaproteobacteria > Enterobacterales > Alteromonadaceae > Alteromonas > Alteromonas aestuariivivens. Next base: position 82,665 of record NZ_QRHA01000001.1, on the reverse strand, counting down.
TACGACGGCTGGGGCACCTACTTTATGCCTCATGAAGGCGAACTGCAGTAACCACTCCCCCCACAGCATGCTGGTGAGCGCTTCTCGCCAGCGCTTTGCCATTCCTTTTGCCTCTGAAACCAAGCCATTATTTCAAAAATAAAAGAGATCGAAACATGACCGCCAATCTGAAAATTGAAGACCTCACCGAGGGCAATGGCAAAGTCGCAGAAAAAGGCGCACTTATCACTGCTCACTACTGTGGATATCTGGAAGATGGAAGCGAATTTGACTCATCCTATAGCAGAGGCCGCCCATTCCAGACTGTGTTATCAAAAAACAAAGTGATTCAGGGCTGGTTTATTGGTTTGCAGGGCATGAAAGTAGGCGGTAAACGCAAGTTGTGGGTGCCTGCTGAACTGGCCTACGGCGAGCGCCAAATCGGCGACAGGATCCCCGCCAACAGCAACCTGATATTTGAAATCGAATTACTCGAAGTACTTACCCGCGACGACTGATATCGATTACCGGCTTCCCCTGCAGCCGCCCCAGCAGGTGTTCCGTTTGGTTAAGCCTGCTTTCAGCTTTGGTTCATTTTTAGTGAACCACACTGTGAAGCAGACTCATCAGACAAGGAACTTCACGAATGAAGCCATCACGTTCAACACGCCGATTGACCTGGTACCTGATGGTGCTGATTGCAGGGGTGTCAATGCACGCCCGCGGGGATACAGCCAAAACACTGGTTCATGAATCCCAGTTTTCACAACCTTTGCCCTCCTCCACCAATAGCAGCGCAGATTTTTTCCGGACACCACCGGCGTTATCACAATTTCAGCCCCGCTATCGCTCGGATTCCGCTTCGCAGGATCAGGTCAACTTTTGGATCTACGACTCCTGGCTGAACTATTTTGAAGACTTCGATTTGGATTACGATGGTTACTACAGCCGTTTCAGTGTGGAGTTTGATGCCGATACGGTTTTTGCCCGCGTCCCCGTATACGCCGTAGTTTACCTGGGAACCCACGACCGCTTTGAAGCTATCCACGTTTCGTCCGTATTTCATATCGATGGCGACGACAGCCGCGACAGCTTTGTGATTGATTCCACATTGGTGCGGGGGTTTCCTCCACGGGACTACGAAGTACTGATTGAACTGTACGATGCTCACACCGACGCCCAGCTTACCAGTACCGATGGCTACAGTGACGCCGATTTGGCTTTCGTCAGCCTGGAAAGCCAAAACTACGACACCCCCTATACAGAAGGCCCGGTCGTTATTGTTGAGGAGTACGGGGGCTCCCTAATGTGGAGCAGCCTGTTAATCCTGGGGGGGCTGGCTATGTGGCGACGCTCTCACCGGCAGAAATCTGGGCGGTAAATGCTGAAAACCTTCACACGCCTGTCGGTATCTGCTGTTCAGGCACAGCAGATACCAGTTTTACCTTAAATAGTAATAACTTGCTCGACCACTTAATTTTCGCTTCAGGTCATCATCGTCAGCTTTTATACTGAGTGCCGAACACAAGGAGTAGGGTTATCGTGACGTTGTTGAAGCTGCCCGCAGTATGGGTAAAGTCGCTGATATGTGCATTACTGCTTGTTCTTTATTACCCGGCCGGGGCCTCATCTGCCGAAGACAGTTCACTCATCGGACGCACCCAGGCAGCGCGTCAGCAGGGCAACATGGACCTTGCTGATCACCTTGCGACGCAGTTATTCCAATCCGCGCAGCCACAAAACAATCCGGCACTGAAAGCAGACGCACTCTATCAGCAGGCGCGTAACGCCATGGAGCGCAACCTGTATCCCCAGGCATTGGCACTGTTGGACGAAGCCGCTAGTCTCTACAAAATATCTGAAAACCCCAAAAAGCTCGGGCACGCGCACCGTCAGTTAGGGCTTACTTACCGGTATCTGGTCAACTACCCCGAAGCACTCAAACAGCTCAATCTTTCACTGCAACTATTCCAGCAAGTGGGCGACCCTTCCTCCATAAGCAGCGCTCGCAGCAGTCTGGGTGTAGTGCTGGAAAAAATGGGGCGCTACGAAGAGGCCATTGAGGAACACCATCTGGCGCTGGAACTGAATTACAAGCTGGGGGATAAATCCGGCGTCGCCAGTGCCTTGTATAATTTGGGACATCTTCGTGCCAACCTGGGTGACGACCAGCAAGCGCTGGCCTACTTTCAAGACGCCCTGAAGCTGGACAAAGAAGCCGGTAATCTAAAAGACATCGCGTACAGCGAACACAAAGTGGGATTTATGCTGTTAAAACTCAAAAATTACCCGGCGGCCAAACAGCATATCCAGGAAGCTCTGAAGCTTTTCCGCCAAATTCAGGCTCCCCGGGACATCGACTGGGCATTGACCACACTGGCAAGACTGGAAATGCTGCAGGATAATCTGAGTGAAGCTACAGAAATTATTGAGGGCGTCATTAGCAGAAGTGAACAGCAGGGTTACTTGAGCCTTCTGGTGGACGCGTATCTGGTCGCAGCCGAGCTGGCCTACCGCCAGGAGAAATATGACAACGCAGCACATTACATCACCGCAGGGATTGCCCAGGCGCAGCAAAACCAGGAATCCTCCCAGGAAGCGGAACTGGCCGCTGTCGGGGTAAAGGTATTTGAGCAAACCGGTGACATTCACCAGGCCTTTAGCATGCTCTCCAGGCAAAAGCAGCTCGAAGACAACATTCTGAATAATGAACGCCTTAAGGCCGTTGCGCAGCTTCAGGCTCGCACCGAGTTTGTTCGCCGCGCCCACCAAATTGAACTGCTGGAAAAGGAAAAGGCTCTGCAGCAGGCCATCATAGAACAGGATCAACTGTCCCGAAACCTGTGGACAATTGTTATTATCGCAACACTTATCCTGTCGGTTTCCCTGTACATCAGGATCCTGCAGAGCCGCGCCAACCACAAACTGACTCAACAGGTCGCGCTGCGCACCCGGGAGTTGAGCGAAAAAAACACTCAGCTTGAACAGGCATTCCAGCAGGTTGAGCACATCAGTCTTACCGATCCCCTGACCGGGTTGAAGAACCGACGTTTTCTGGAAAACCAGATCCAGGCAGATTTGAACCACAGCGTCCGCCTTTACCAGGACTGGCTTAACGGCAAAAGTCATCAACCTCAACAGGCAGACATCGTGGTATTTGTTATCGATATGGACAATTTCAAAGCCGTCAACGATACCTTTGGCCACAACGCCGGTGACAACGTTCTCAGACAACTGGCGACCCGCCTGAAAAGCGTATTTCGCGAGTCCGATTATCTGGTCCGTTGGGGTGGCGAGGAATTTGTGGCCGTAGCACGCTTTATTGCACGCCGGGACGCACCGGTTTTAGCCCAACGCCTGATTGAGGCTGTTGCCGGCTCTCCTTTTGAACTTTCGGCCGGCCACACGGAAGCGCAAACCTGCTCTATCGGCTTTGCCTGTTACCCAGCCTCGCCCAAGCAATCAGGATACCTTAGCTTCGACGACTTAATTGGTTTAGCCGACCATTGTCTGTACGCAGCAAAATCAGAAGGGAAAAACACCTGGGTAGGCATTGATACGGTAAATAGTGAACTACCCGCTCAGGGGCCTTTAACTCCGGCTCAGTTCGATGCCCTTATCGAAAACAAAAAACTCATACTCAGGCGGCCATTCGCGCTAGCCGCCCGGAAAGCAGAAACGCTTCCTGAGGTTGCCCGCGCAGACCTACAATGATACAACTCCATGTAAACACGGCCCTGAATTCACTATGAGTAGCCCACTGACACACCGCCAGGCACTTCGTTATAACCGCCAGATCCTGCTGCCGGGCTTCGACATAGACAGGCAGGAAGCCCTTGCAGATAGCTCAGCATTGATTGTGGGAATGGGCGGCCTGGGGTGTGCCTGCAGCCAGTATCTGGTTTCCAGCGGTATTGGACACATTCTGATAATGGACGCAGATACCGTCGACGCCTCCAATCTCCCCCGCCAGGTGCTGTTCGATGAGCAGCAAGTGGGTGAACTCAAGGTCGTTGCCGCGCGCCAGGTATTAAACCGGTTAAACCCGGACTGCCAGATTGACTGTTTAAACCATGCCTTTACAGAAGCCAGCATCACAACCCTTCCGGATAACCTCGACATCATCATCGACTGCACTGACAACCTCAACAGCCGCCAATTGCTAAACCGCCTGTCGCTGGAACGCGCTATCCCGCTGGTGTCCGCTGCCGCCATTCGTATGGAAGGCCAGCTCAGCAGTTATATTCCCGGCGATTCCAACCCCTGCTATGAATGCGTGAGCAGCCTGTTCGGTGAACTGGAACTGAGCTGTGTCGAAAACGGCGTCATGGCGCCAGTGGTGGGGATAATGGGCAATATGCAGGCGTTAGAAGCCATTAAAATACTCACCGGTTTCGGCCAGCCACTGTGTGGGAAGTTGCAGACGTATGATGCCATGACTGGCGAATGGAACCAGTTTACCCTGCCCAAAAGGCCGGATTGCCCCGCCTGTGGCACAAAAAAAATCACCACCTCATAATGGCGTGGTGATTTTTCGTTTAATGTGACCTTACTTTACAGCGCGCTGATGGTTGCATGCTGCTGTTTAAGTTTCTCCAGTTGAGACTCCGCATCGGCAAGCTTGGCACGCTCTTTCTCAATCACCGCTTCAGGCGCATTACTGACAAATTTTTCGTTTGAAAGTTTACCCTGGGTTCTGGCGACTTCTTTTTCAGCCTTGTCGAGTGCCTTGGCCAGACGGGACAATTCCGCGTCCTTGTCTATCAAACCGGCCATGGGGATAAGGATCTCCATGTCGCCCACCAGTGCAGTGGCACTGGCCGGAGCCGATTCATCCGCCCCCAGCACCTTAACGGATTCCAGACGAGCCAGCTTGTCGATGAAACCACGGGCGGCATCCAATTTGCGGCTGTCTTCCGCACTCACATGCTTCAGCAGGGCATTAAGCGGCTTGTTGGGGGAAATGTCCATTTCACCACGAATATTACGAATGCCGACAATAAAGCGTTTTACCCATTCAATATCGCTGAGAACCTGTTCATCTTGCTTACTGGCATCCTGTTCAGGGAACGCCTGTACCATGATGCTGGGCTGCTCACTGTCACCCTTAAGTTGAAGGGTGCTCAGCGGAACCACCCGCTGCCAGATGGTTTCGGTAATGTAAGGCATGAACGGGTGCAACAGGCGCATCAAGTGTTCAAGCACGTTGATAAGGGTATGACGTGTACCACGCTTTTCCGCTTCACTGCTGGCATCACTGTTCAGTACCGGCTTGGTCAGTTCCAGATACCAGTCACAGAACTGGTTCCAGGTAAACTCGTAAACCAGATTAGCGGCAATATCAAAGCGGTAGTCTGCCAGCGCCGCTTCAAATTCTTTCAGTGTTTGCTGGAAGCGGGCCCAAATCCAGCGATCCGCCAGGCTCAGCACCATTTCACCACCATCTCGACCGGTATCTTCCGTCTCAGTATTCATCAACACGAACCGTGAGGCATTCCAAATCTTGTTACAGAAATTGCGATAGCCTTCTACCCGGCCCATATCAAAGTTGATATCACGGCTGGTTGACGCCATGGCCGCAAAAGTAAAGCGCAGGGCGTCAGTTCCATAGGCGTTGATCCCCTCAGAAAACTGTTTGCGGGTACGCTTGGCGATTTTTTCCGCCAGCTGCGGCTGCATCATGCCGGACGTACGTTTGGCAACCAAAGATTCCAAATCTATACCGTCAATCAAGTCAATCGGGTCAAGCACGTTGCCCTTGGACTTGGACATCTTGTCGCCGCTTTCATCCCGAATCAGACCGGTGATGTAAATGTCTCTGAATGGGATCTTGCCGGTGAATTTCTTGGTCATCATGATCATCCGGGCAACCCAGAAGAAAATGATGTCAAAACCGGTAACCAGCACCGAGGATGGTACAAAGGTTTCCAGCTCAGGGGTTTGTTCCGGCCAGCCCATGGTGGCAAACGGCCACAATGCAGAGGAGAACCAGGTATCCAGTACGTCTTCATCCTGGCGCAAGGTAACATCGTCAGTCAGGCTGTATTTTGCACGCACTTCAGCTTCGTCACGCCCAACGTACACATTGTTGCTGTCGTCATACCAGGCAGGAATGCGGTGGCCCCACCACAACTGGCGTGAAATACACCAATCCTGGATGTTATGCATCCACTGGTAATAAGTTTTGTTCCAGTTCTCCGGTATAAAGCGAATCTCACCGCTCTCTACAGCTTCAATGGCCGGTTTGGCCAAAGATTCCACCGCAACATACCACTGGTCAGTCAGATAAGGTTCAATGACTGCACCGGTGCGATCGCCGCGCGGTACTTTGAGTTTGTGATCGTCAATTTTGACCAGCAGCCCAGCAGCGTCGAGATCGGCAACGATCTGTTTGCGCGCGTCAAAGCGATCCATGCCACGATAAGCTTCGGGGGCTTCATCGTTGATTTTGGCGTCCGCGGTCAGCACATTGATCATGGGCAGGTTATGCCGCTTACCCATGTCGTAGTCATTGAAATCGTGCGCCGGAGTAATTTTAACGCACCCTGTACCGAATTCCGGGTCAACATAGTCATCTGCAATAATGGGGATAAGGCGGCCAGTCAGCGGCAGCTTGATCTCTTTACCGATGAAATCCTGATAACGTTCATCTTCCGGGTGCACCGCCACAGCGGTGTCGCCGAGCATGGTCTCCGGGCGGGTAGTAGCCACCACAATGTGGCCGCTGCCATCAGCCAGCGGGTAGCGCATGTGCCACATGAAGCCGGCTTCTTCTTCATTCACCACTTCCAGATCGGACACCGCTGTGTGCAATACCGGATCCCAGTTAACCAGACGCTTGCCGCGATAAATCAAACCTTCTTCATGCAGTTTGACGAATACCTCAGTCACCGCTTTGGACAGGTTGTCATCCATGGTAAACACTTCACGATCCCAGTCCGGTGATGTGCCCAGGCGACGCATTTGCTGGGTAATGGTGCCGCCACTGTGCGCTTTCCATTCCCAGACTTTGCTCAGAAAGTCTTCCCGGCCCAGATCGTGACGGGTTTTGCCCTCGGCATTAAGCTGGCGCTCTACTACCATCTGGGTAGCGATGCCAGCGTGATCCGTTCCCACCTGCCAAAGGGTATTGTCGCCCTTCATGCGGTGGTAGCGGGTCAGTGCATCCATAATGGTGTGCTGAAAGGCATGGCCCATGTGCAGGCTGCCGGTTACATTAGGAGGAGGCAGCAAAATACAATAAGGATCACCGCTACCGGAGGCCTTAAACAGGCCGTTGGATTCCCATTGCTGATAACACTGCTGCTCAATGGATTGCGGTTCGAAGGTTTTATCCATACTTACTCTCAATTCTCGGCCGACAAAAACTGCATGGTGCAGCCGGCCTGCTGATACTGTTTATAACGGATACGTGCCGCCTGCTTTTGTTCTTCAGGCTGGGGCACAAAATCGATAATGGTTTGGTGTTGCTGAGGTGCGCTCAGCATGGCTTGGCTTAAGTTTATCACGAAGGGGCGGCGGGAAAGCTGACTTTGCTGCCAGCAAATTTCAACCGGGGTACCGCTGCCAGGGCCCTCGCCAAACAGATTGTGCGGCACGAAGCGCTCCGCCGGCAACTGCCACAGTAACTCGTCCACCCGTTCAGCGGTTTGCTGATCCGGGCACAAAATACTGCAGCGCTGACGGCGACCGGCGGCATCTGCAGCCAGCGCACAAGCCTGCTTTGCGGCGGCATCATCCTGAGCCGACAAAGCGTAAAACGTCACCTGAGGCATAACGGCTTAATCCTCTTGCTTTATACCTGCACGGTTCATCAGAAACTGTGACAGCATGGGTACCGGGCGGCCGGTGGCGCCTTTGTTCTTGCCACTGCGCCAGGCCGTTCCGGCAATATCCAGATGCGCCCAGTTGTATTTTTTGGTGAAGCGGGACAGGAAACACGCCGCGGTAATGGAACCTGCAGGGCGGCCCCCGAGGTTGGTCATGTCAGCAAACGGGCTTTCCAGCTGATCCTGGTATTCATCCCATACCGGCAAACGCCAGGCCCGATCAGAACTTTGCTCAGAAGCGTTCATTAATTCGTGAGCCAGCGGGTTGTGCGTGCTCATCAGGCCGGTGGCATGGTGGCCCAAAGCAATGATACAGGCACCGGTCAGGGTAGCCACATCAATCACCAACTCTGGTTCATAACGCTCGACGTAGGTTAGAGCGTCGCAGAGTACTAAACGTCCTTCCGCATCGGTATTGAGTACCTCAACGGTTTGACCGGACATGGTGGTGAGAATGTCACCGGGGCGATAAGCATTGCCGTCGGGCATGTTTTCACAGCCAGCCAGAACACCAATCACATTAATCGGCAGATTCAGTGCTGCTACCGTATGCATTACGCCTAACACAGAAGCAGCCCCGCCCATGTCGTATTTCATCTCATCCATGCCATCACCTGGCTTGATTGAGATACCGCCAGAATCGAAGGTAAGCCCCTTGCCGACCAGAACAATCGGAGGCTGATTATCCGGCCCACCACGGTGGTACATGATGCTCATCAGTGATTCATTGTCTGAACCCCGGCCAACGGCCAGATACGCCTGCATACCCAGTTCGGACATCTGCGCTTCGTTTACCACTTCGGCAGTAACGGAATCATACTCCGCTGCCAACGCCTGGGCCTGCTGCCAAAGGTATGCAGGGTTGCAGATATTTGGTGGCAGGTTGGCGACGTCTTTGGTGGTCTTCGCCCCTTTGGAAATGGCGAGCCCGTGTTCGACGGCCCGCTCGCCCACTGTCAGTTCACGGCGGGTCGGAACGTTAAATACAATCTTGCGCAATGGGCGACGAGGCTCACCTTTCTTGGTTTTGAGTTGCATAAAGGTGTACAGGGTGTCTTCGGTGGCTTCCACCGCCTGACGCACTTTCCAGTATGTGTCGCGCCCTTTCACATGCAATTCAGTCAAAAAGCACACCGCCTCCATGGAGCCGGTTTCATTCAGCGTTTTGATGGTTTTGGAAATGATTTGCTTGTACTGGCGTTCATCCAGTTCCCGCTCCTTCCCACACCCCACCAGCAGTACACGTTCACTGAGAACATTCGGCACATGGTGCAGCAACAGCATTTGCCCGGCCTTGCCTTCCAGGTCTCCCCGGCGCAGCAGATTGCTGATGTACCCTTCGCTGATTTCATCCAATTGCTCAGCCACCGCAGTTAAGCGTCGTGGCTCAAACACGCCCACCACTATACAAGCGCTGCGTTGTTTTTCCGGACTGCCACTTTTTACACTAAACTCCACGATAATACCTCGCTATTGTTGCAGGGGTGTTTGCATGATAACTAAATACAAATAACGTTTTGCGCTGCTTTATGTTTTAATACGCAGCCTGACTTGCATGCTGACGAAGAAGAGCGCAAATTGACCAAATCGGCACCCGATAAAGGCGTCATTGCGCATGGGATTCATGCAAACGGAAAATGATTACAGGCAAAACTTGTAAAAACAGTAAGTTTACTCAAGATTGTGGTTTCTTTCACTAAAAATCCAAATTTTCCCGTAGGGCCGCGATGCTGATTTTTCGCTATTTGCTAAAGGAAACGCTGAAGTCGCAACTTGCCATCTTTTTTATTCTGATGGCCATTTTCATCACTTTACGATTTGTGCGGGTCCTCGGTGACGCCTCCGATGGTGACATCCCTGCCGGGCTGGTGGCGGGCTTTTTGGCTCTGTATGCGCCCATATTATCTTCTTTGGTACTGCCCATCAGTGCCTACCTTGGCATTATGCTGGCTCACGGGCGCCTGTACGTAGACAGTGAAATGACTGTAATGCGGGCCTGCGGTATCAGTGAATGGTACGTTGCCAGGGTGATGCTGTTTTTGTCACTGCTGATCATGGTCGTCACTGGAGTTATCACCCTTTACCTGTCCCCCTCTGCCGCGCAGAATGAATATGAATTGCGCGAAAAGGCCCGCTCCGAAGCCAGTTTTTCCGCCATAATTCCGGGCCGGTTCCAGCAAACCGGCAACGAAAAAGCGGTGATTTTTGTCCACGACGTTGACTCCGGAAATAATTCACTCAACCGGGTATTTCTCTCCCAGCACCAAAATGAACTTGGGGAGCAGAAAGTACGTGTGGTGTACGCCCAAAGCGGTAATGTGAATACTAATTCTGACGGCACCCGTACACTGGTGCTCAATGAGGGAGTGCAGTACGAAGGCGTTCAGGGGCTCAAAAATTATCGCAAAGTGGCGTTTGACGAATACCAAATCCAGATCAGCGATTCCAGCCCAGAGCAGCAGCGACGCAAAGTAAGTGTCCTTTCTACAGCTGAATTGTTGAACGACGATTCCATTGAAGCTCATGCGGAATTGCAATGGCGACTGGCAATCCCGCTGTCGATTCCATTTCTGGTGCTCATCGCCGTGCCCCTGAGTTCGGTTGATCCCCGCCAAGGGCGCTTTGGCAAAATGTTCCCGGCTATTCTGCTGTATCTTGGCTATTTTCTGCTTCTGCTTGCCAGCCGCCGCTTGCTGGAAGACGGTAAAATGCCTACATCCGTTGGATTATGGTGGGTTCATGGCATCATGCTGATCATTGGAGTGACCCTGATTGTTCGGGATCGTAAAACCGGCACCCAATTGCGGGCGAAATTACTGGGGAGGAAATGATGTTCAAGATCCTCGATTTATACATCGCCCGTACCTTGCTTGGCACTGTGACCGTTACCCTTTCCGTACTGATAGGGCTGAGTGCCCTGATCAAATTCGTAGAACAACTGCGCAAACTGGGTGAAGGCGACTACGACATGGTTGTAGCAGCGGCTTATGTTCTGTTGAGTTTGCCCCGTGATCTGGAGCAGTTCTTTCCAATGGCGACCTTGCTTGGCGGGCTAATTGGTATGGGCCTGCTGGCCAGTAACAGTGAACTGGTGGTGATGCAGGCGGCGGGTCTGAGCCGCTGGAATATTATTGGCTCGGCAATGAAGTCAGCAGTGGTCATGATCCTGTTTGTAATGGCAGTAGGTGAATGGGTGACACCGTTCAGTGAAGCCAAGGCCAAGGAACTGCGCACCCAGGCGATATCGGGTGGCAGCCTGTTTTCTTCCGATCAGCTGGTCTGGGCCAAAGATGGCGATCATTTCGTCAGCATCGGCCAGGTTCTGACCCGGGAGTCTCTGCAGGACATCAGCATTTTTGATTTCAATACCGACTTAACGCTGAATGCCATCACCTATGCCAAACAGGGCAGCTACGATGGTCAGGCCTGGTGGCTGAACGGAGTTTCCGTAACCACATTCAGTGAAACCGAAGTGTCGATAGCTGAACAACCCAAAGTTCGATGGAGCTCTACGCTGACTCCGGACAAACTGGGTATTGTGGCGGTAAAACCGGAGGCATTGTCCATTCAGGGGCTGGCTGATTATGTCAGCTACCTTGACAACAACGATCAGGACTCCAGTCGCTATGAACTGGCGTTATGGCGTAAAATTCTTCAACCAGTATCAATATGCGTTATGTTGCTGATGGCTTTGTCGTTCATTTTTGGCCCACTGCGCAGCGTAACCATGGGTGCCAGAGTGATTATGGGTGTACTCACCGGCTTTGGCTTTTTCATCACCAATGAAGTGTTTGGCCCATTAAGCCTGGTTTACCAGTTGCCGCCGTTCCTGGGCGCGCTGCTTCCCAGCCTGCTGTTTGCCATTGTGGCCACCTTACTGCTGCGCCGGTGAATGCTGGCTTAGACGACTTGTAGCCTGCAAATTGCAGCTCCACTACCAGTTTTTATGGTGGTTGGCTTCTTTGGTTAGTTTCAGCACCTCGGTTCTGGCAACACGGTCTTGCAGTGCGAGTTTGTTTTTGAAATCCACCAATACCAGCAAGGTGCCCAAACCCAATAAAGAGGAAACCAGTCTCAAGGCCAGCCGTGACCAGGTCATCGGCTGATCGTCAGTGCTGTAAATCCTTAAACGCCACGCCCGCATTCCTATCGTCTGACCGCCCTTTTTCCAGAACCACAGAAAGAAACCCGCTACCCACAACACAACCCAACTCTGGAGCAGGATTTTATAACCCAAAGAAGCCTGTATCAGGTCTGCAGGCTCTGCATAGCCCTGCAAATCCAGCACGCCGTTTTTCAACAGCACAATCATCGGGACAAGCATTACCATGGCGGCACACATGCCAACCGCCGTAGCTACCAGCGTATCGTAGACCATGGCGAGCAAGCGGCGAAAAAAGCCAGCGCGGGGCATATGTTCTGATTCTGCCCCATCACCAGACTCAACCTTGATTTTGTTAATGTGTTGCTGTTTATTCGACACTGCAAACAACCCGTTAGATAACCATTAAAAAATTGGCGGTTAGTGTGCCATAGCCAGCATACAGCCTCCACTTGAACTTGATTCCGGCTTTCTCCATGTTGCAAATGGCAATCAAAATTTTCTGCTGGAACAGCCCACAGAGAAAAATGATCCCGGTGTTAAAAATTGAAGATCATCAAAATCCGAGCACATTTTGACCACTTGTTCCAACACCTGCAAAAAATCTTGTTAAAAGGCTTGCCAGCGAATCAGACATAGTTATAATTCGCAGCCTAACAACGCAAGTGTTAGTCAAGCACAGCTATCAATGCCAGAGTGGCGGAATTGGTAGACGCAGCGGATTCAAAATCCGCCGCCCGTGAGGGTGTGCCGGTTCAAGTCCGGCCTCTGGTACCATAATCTGGTATCAAAATTTTGAAAGCAGTGCTCACATCAAACCGACGAAAGTCGGTTTTTTTGTGCCTTGTCATGGCGCCTTGCCGTCAACCAGAGAACTTTGTTCCAATATTCCTTGCTAAACCTTCCCTAACGGAGTGTTTGTGCTTTAGACGATGTCTGTTCTGACAACTTTTCTAGTAATGCCGCCATTTCCCTGACTGGCCAAATGTAATCTTTCTGACCTTTAACTCCGCAGGGCCTATGGCTTAAGTCTGCGCTGTATCGGTACGGGCTTATATCTGCTACCGACATGCTCTTGTAATACAACCCGTAATCAATTTCCTGAGCCACCTGATTCATCGTACCTTGTACCGAACGATTGCAGTTTGTATCGAACCTGAGTGGCTGGTAGTTCGTCGCAGCGGAATTAACGAGCTCAGACGGCATATCGCTTTTCAGCAAGGTATTAATCAACACATCGTTAAAATGCCAATCAAGACTAGCGAAATCTTTCTTGGTCAGGCATGGAATAAACAACGTGAAACGTGTTGTATCGTGCACTGCAATTACACATTGCCTGCGCTGAATAGTGATGAGATTTGCATGCCAGTTTATCCACTGTGCCTGAATGCCTATAGCTGTAGCTGGTTGCTCTGCAGCTTTTACTTTCTCAGGTAGCTTTGCATAGAGCTTCTTGGTGCAATGGAGGATCACGTTTGGCCTCCATTGCTCTGTTCTTTCGTTATATACCCGGGTGCAATTGTCAGGTTCGGTACATTGTTTAAAGTGAATCGATTCAACAACCAAAGCTGATATTCAGGACCTCGCAAGATTCCGCGCTCAGTACAGTCCACATTCCACCGTCGCAACAGGTAACCTGCCATTGCCGCTCTTACTTCAATAAGCAGTTGCTTGTTTTCCATGCCGTAATCCATTTCAATCGCGGTGGGATGCTGAACATTTTTTGGATGTGGCACAATTTGAAGCGGAACAAGGCACTGCCATTCAGTATCTGCTTGGGCGCTTTCTTCCGGATCAGGCATGTCTTTAATCGTTACTTTGCTAATTCGCGTTAACACGAAGTCCCGGAAGCTCTGACTTTTTCGATCAAAGGCGCGAACGTGCCAGCGTAGGCCATTATCTACGATGGAATGCGGAACGAGTTCTCTTGCACCTGAACCACTAGAAAGTGAGGTGTAAATGATGCTGACCGCTTTGTTATTGAGAATGGCTTGCACCAGACGTGCAACGATAAAGATGTCTGGCACATTGAGACTGGATGGCGCTTCAACAGGAAAGTGAATATCGCCGATGGCATCGAATCCATCTGATATATTATTGGCGAGCTTGGTTAAGGTAATCTTTGCATCGTGTTCAAAAACGGGCTTAAACTCCGTTGTCTGCAAGTAGCGTTTCTCTCGCGAGTCGTAAGACAAGTTATCCGGCGCAAGCTCTTTGTAAATACTGAAATCGCGTGAGCCTGCCGACAAGCCGACCTGAAAACGGCTAATTAAGTCCTGACGATAAATTGAGCCCTTAAACAACAGGCAGAAATCGATATAAGCAAGACGTTGTTTCTGAGCAAAACCGATGGACTCAAGCATCATCCCTTTTCTTTATACTCATAATTTTGCCCAGCATGGTTCATTTTAAACCGGTTGTAAAGCCTATAGATTATTAACTACTGAGCAACCGCTTTCAGCGAGGGTATGCCAACCGCCTTGTTTACCCCAGATTTAAAACCATGACCTATGTGTGTTTTCCTATTACACTTGTAAGCGGATGTTCCGGTTTTGGAAATAGAAAATGTACGAAGAGCAAGTCACTGATGTACTCAAAATACATGAGTGCGGCTTAAAACAGGGTCTGTTTTGTCGTTAGTATCAAATCTCGTCCAGCGCACTTTTTAAAGCTGAACACCCAAGTTCGATGATTTGGACGCCACCAAAACCAACCACTCAAAAGATTCAGAAAACGAACACGCCAACAAAACCACGTTATTTTGTTGAAGGAAAAACAAGTGGATCTCAACTTCGTCCAACCAGCTAAGGTTCAGCGGACGATTTCGCACTTACTGTTTGAATTAGAGCCGGTTTACCCGCGAGGGCAAGGCCCGAGAGAAAACTAACCCATGATGCGCTGATTTCGATCCTGTCCGGCCACACACTTAACTGAGTTATTTGCCGCCCAGCGTATACGCGCTAAAGGTGACTCAATCGATAGGAACTCTCACTCAACGATTAATAATAATTCAGGTAAAAGGTCAGTCCGAATGACACTAAAGAAGCAACTCAGATCATTACTCGCTGACAAAAGGGGTCAAGCAGAACAGTTACCGCAATCGCCGATAGACTGGTTATCACAGCCTTTGGCTCGTTTTCTCAAAATAGAAGCGGCGGCAGGATTGGTGTTGCTGTTCTTTACCCTGCTGGCCCTTTATCTAGCCAATTCCTCGTTTAGCGCACATTTTGTGGCTTGGTGGGAAACATCAATTGGTTTCAAAGTGGGTTCGATAACCATCGAGCATTCGTTACACACCTGGATCAACGATGCGTTAATGACACTGTTTTTCTTTCTGATTGCCCTGGAGCTTAAACGTGAACTGGTACTCGGAGAGTTGCGCAAGCCTAAGCTTGCGATGTTATCTGTAGCTGCAGCAATTGGCGGCATGCTTGTACCAGCTTGTATCTATGTATTCTTACAACTGGGTGAGCCGGGCCAGCATGGCTGGGGAACAGTTATGGCAACAGACACAGCGTTTGTCATTGGTTGTCTGGCCCTGCTGGGTAAGCGCATTCCCAAAAGTCTACGCGTGTTCATGCTTTCACTGGCAATTGTCGATGACTTAGGTGCAATCATTGTTGTTGCTATCGGCTATGGCAATACCATCGACTTATTAAACGCTGGTTTGGCCTTAGCAGGCTTTGCCGCCATTAAGCTAATGTCCCTGTTAGGCATCCGAAGTATTGTCTTATTTTTCATTGCCGGTGCCTTTTTATGGGTACTGGTCGATGCCTCTGGCATTCACCCCACCGTCACGGGCGTAGTTCTAGGATTGATGACACCTACGACTAAATGGGTCAGCGATGAACGTTTACACAATATCGTCAATGCTCTTTGGGCCCACCCAGAAAGCGGTCACAAACGAGACCATCACATAAATACCAAATTATTAAAAACGGCTGAAGCTGCAGCTCGTGAAGCATTGTCACCGGTCGAGCGACTCGAACTCATGCTTCACCCATGGGTTGGCTTTCTAGTAATGCCCTTATTTGCCTTTGCTAATGCCGGCATTCCGTTATCACTGCAGGAGATGTCCGCTGCAATTTCTATGGCAGTGTTTATTGGATTTGTTGTTGGAAAGCCCCTCGGGATCTGTTTGTTCAGCTGGCTCGCTGTGCAATGCGGGCTGGCAGAGCGCCCCTCGGATTTATCATGGAGTTTGATATTTGCGTGCGGGGTTTTAGCCAGTATTGGTTTTACAATGGCAATGTTTATTGCCAACCTTGCGTTCGCACCTGAACACATTAACGCAGCCAAGTTCGGGATACTTTCCGCGTCATTGTTTTCAGCGACTCTGGGTATCGCTTTGTTGTTTATGGTCACCAAAAAAAATGATACTCAATTTGAACAACGCACCATCAACACTGATGCACAGTGACAAGATGAAAAATTCAGGCGAATAGGCGTATGAAACGGTTTAAGGTTATACATCAAACAATTTATGAATATTCCACCCCTGTAGAGCTTCAAGTCCATACTCTGCGACTAAGACCGCGGGAGGATCACGATCAACATATCGAATCATCTCAGCTGAATATCAACCCTCACGCAAGCCTGCGTTGGCATCGGGATGCGGAGAGCAACTCAGTGGCCATTGCCACGTTTTCCGAACCCACTGATCGTTTGGTGATTGAAAGCACGACGACTGTTCAAAAATACGATGTATTGCCTCATGACTTTTTAATCTCAGATTTTGCTGTCTCGTTTCCGTTTGAGTATGCTCAAGAAGACCGAATAACGTTGATGCCGTATTTACGTAATGAGAGCACAGGCAATAACCCCGAAGTGGATAACTGGATAAACAGGGTTTATTTACAGCGGCAGTCTATTCAGACATTTGAACTTCTTCTGTTGTTGAACCAGCAGATTTATAAATATATTCAATATGTTAAAAGAGATGATGAGGGAGTGCAAAGTTCGTCCATCACGCTCACTACCAATAAGGGTTCTTGCCGCGACCTGGCCAGCCTTTTTATTGATGTTGTTCGTCATCTTGGGTTTGCAGCGAGATTTGTCAGTGGTTACGTCCACACCGATTCTTCAGGTGACCTTCCTGAGACCACTCACGCATGGGCTGAAGTATTCATTCCCGGGGCAGGATGGAAAGGATTTGATCCCACGCATGGATGTTTAGTAGGTGCCCGGCACATCGCAGTAGCCGTTAGCCGACTGCCTGAACTGGTTCCACCTGTATCAGGCGCATTTTGGGGTGCACCCGGCTCGTTTCTAAAAGTGAATGTATGGACGACTGACGTGAGTTAATGTGAGGGTCGTTCAAATGTTTGGTTTCTACTTCGACGACCAGGCAAGCCCCACTTCTGGCACGCGCACTTGATATACGCTGCAGTCCGCTGTCCACTTCCCCTAAGATCCGCTTCCCATTGAAAAGTGATCCAGGTTCTAGCTCCCTTGATCGAAAGTACACCTTCATACGATAGCGAAACTTGACAAAGAGGGTTGGTTCAAATCTCGATGCAAGCGGTGAATCAGATTTTACTGCAACTCAAAAATTAGCATCAATAGAACTATCATCAAGTATACTAGATGTGAGTGCTATCTGTGGGAAAAGAGAATAGCTTTGCCAAAGCTTCTTGTTTAGAAAGTAACTCACTGAATTTACATTACTACTATAGACACTAACTTTTCAAAATCTGCCGGTGGTAACACGGTGCCGTCAGAAAGCTCGGCTCCGCCAAGCCCTGCCTCTTGAACCATAGTCTGGTATCAAAATATTGAACGCAGTGCTCACAAACCGACGAAAGTCGGTTTGATGTGCCTGAAAATCTACACTCCATCTGTTAAGTTTAATCTCTCGGCATCAGGTAAGGTGCCAGCGGTGGACGCCGCGCGCTAGTTTTGGGCCCGTACCAGGTGGAAAGGTAATCGAGAATAACCGGCTCAGCGTCACCGAGTGGCCACAACTTTTGCGTGTTTTGCATCCATCGAATGATTTGCAACCACCTTTCACGGCTCATAGCATTCTGGGTTATGAGTGACGGCGAATGGCATGCACTGCAATGAGCAAGCACCAAACTGAATCCATCAGCCTTTATCAGTCCTGATTGCTGGTCTATCTGCGTACCCGGATTCACTGTTGGCCCGTTATCATTAGCCATCAGAGCGGCCGAAAATATCATGGATAGAAAGGCAACTGGCAATAACAAACGGAGTCTCATAGCGTCATTCCCGATTTGCTCATACCACAACACTGACAGCTATGCGGTGACACGCATTATTCAAATAGCCTTTCGGATTCCAGCCCGGCAGCACCATTGGCTGAGTACGCCCATTTTGATCCTCGGCTTTCGCCCAGATTTCATAATATCCTTCACGCTGAAAGGTCATTTTTGTACTAAAGTGCTGCCAGGCATGCCGGTTTACAGGGCGGGTAAGCGTTGCCAGTTGCCATGTCTGGCCGAAATCAATGGAGGTATATACCTTTTCAACCGGAGTCTCGCCACACCAGGCGTGCCCTCTTACTTCCAAAGCCTGAGCCAGTTTATGCTGAATACCGGACTGAGGGTAAGTAATCAGTGACTTCACCGGCATCGCTTCAATAATACACATGTTTTCATCTGCCACATCCGCTCCGGGTGCGATCGGTTTGCATGGCATACGGTACGCCTTGCCCAGCATTTTTGCACCATCATGAACCTGATTACGAACCACGATTTTCTTAAGCCATTTACCCGAGGTCGATGCCGGCCAGCCGCCGAAAACCAGTCTCAGCGGAAATCCGTTCATAAGCGGCAAAGGCTTGCCATTCATTGCCCAGGCTATCAGGGATTCGTCCTCCATTGCTTTATCAACAGGTACGCCTCTTGATATCGCCGCTTTGCCTGGCGTTCTGCTCAAATGCTGATCATCACCGTAATAGCCAATGTAGACTGCATCGTCTTTTATACCCACGGCGTCCAGTACGTCTTTCAAGCGCACACCCGTCCAGCTGGGGCACCCCACTGCCCCAGTCGTCCACTGGTTACCGGTGGCTGCAGGCGAAAACTCTGCTCGCCCGTTGCCACCGCATTCGAGCGTTAACTGGTAGGTATAGTGCTTGAACTGTTGTTTCAGTTCATTGAGGGAGAATGTTCTGGATTGTTTTGCTGACTCACCTTCAATGGTAAGGGTCCAGCTGTTGGCATCGGGGCTTTGTGGAACGATGCCATTATTGCGTACGAAAAAACGCGACGCCGGTGTAACGTCGTCGTCAAGTAAATGAGCAGGTGTTTCAGCATTGACTGGCCGATCGTTAAGTATCACCAGCCCGTCTTTGCCTTCGATTACAAAGGGTGAATCCGACTGTGCAAATGCAGCAGGGATCAACCCTGCTGGCATAAACTGTCCGTACACAATCTCAGCGCCCAGCAGCAGCGACATTGATTTCAAACCAGAGAGAAAACCCCTTCGCGTAACGCCGTTAGTGGTTCTGCCAAACACACTTTCGTCCGCTTTTACCGGGTCTTCTGCGTAGAGTTCATGAAGGCCGCGTCTTTTCACTGTTCACACCTCGTTTTGTGAAAGCCTGCTTGCGAACGCGAGCGAAAATCGCCCGCGAATCGCTTATTTGATCAGGTACAGGTAGCCAAGAATAAACAGCCCTATCCAAAGGGTTTCAGTGACTATGATGACAATCGGAAGCACGCCCACCTCAGCTAGCTTGCCCAGGTTTGACTTCATGCCAATTGCAGTAATGGAAACCACAAGGAAAAAGCGCGAGATTGAGGTACCCGTTTCAATCACCACGCTGGGCAGAGCAACAAAACTGTTGAGTAACATCAACAATATAAAGCCCACCAGAAACAGCGGCATTTTTGGAACGTTTGCGCTGTCAGCCTGGTTTTTTGCGGTATAGAATCGCTTTATCACCATCATCATAATGATGACCACCGGCACGAGCATTGCCACCCGTACCAGCTTGGTTAAAGTGGCCATATCGCCGGCATCCTGTGATACCGAATAACCCGCCCCCACAACCTGTGCAACATCGTGAATAGTGCCGCCCAGGAAAATACCCGCCTCGGTGTCGTTCATCCCCAATTGATCAACCACAATGGGGTATACCACCATGGCGATGGTCGACATCGCCGTCACGCCAATAACGGTTAGCAGTGTGTCGCGCTCATGATTTTCTCCCTTGGGTAAAATGGTCGAAATCGCCAGCGCTGCGGACGCACCGCATATGGAGACAGACCCGCCCGTCAAAGCACCAAAGCGCTTTTGAAGCCCAAGAAATTTCGCCAGCACAATGCCAAGTACAATGGTGAAAAATATGGCCCCGGCTAACCAAAGAGCGGTCTTCCACCCCAGCACGGCTAAATCGCCCAGTGCTATTCTCAAGCCCAGCAAGACAACGCCCGCTCGCAACAAGGTGCTTGCGGTAAACTCAATACCACTCGCACAGGGCTTGTCATCCTGGTAAAGGAATGACACCGCCATTCCCAGCAACAATGCGAACAACATTGCAGGCGCGTGGTAGTGTTCACTCAGAAACAACGCAGCCATTCCCGTGATGGCGGTAATACCAAGGCCCGGCCAGATGTTCCTGCATTTTACCGCAAGGTCATGCATCGGAGTTATCGCTCAGATGCAACTAACGCCACCAGCACCACGCGCTTTCTGTCTCCAGAATAGGGGCGGCGACCGTGCATGGCCCGGTAGTTATCCACTATGGCCACATCGCCATCCTGCCATGCCAGATCGAAGGTAAATTCTTCAGCCAGCTCAGCGATACGTTCGAGACCATCTTTAGGAATGGGGCTGCCATCACCAAAAGTGATGGTTGGCGATGGGTTTTCCCGCACACCATGCCACCCCATATAGGCTGCAATAAGCTGGTTGTAAAACACTTCAGAACCGTCGGCCAAATCAATCACCGCCGGAAGTGCAGGTGTCACTGCTTTCAGGCAGCCATCCTCCAGCCACTGCCAGCTGTAACCCAGCTCTTTCAGCTTAGCTTCCGCATCATCAACCGTTTCTACGCTCAGCGTACTTTTCCAGCTTCGGCCCTGACCTGAATTTGCATCATTAGCTGCTGGCATCACAGTGGTGTATTTAACCCCTTTCTCCTTGAATTCGCTGGCCAATTTCGGGCTTTCAACTCTGAGCGCGGCAAACAGTTTGTCTGAGCGACACAATGGTGTTGCGCCACCTTCCTCTGCGGCCGACTGGCAAAAGAAAAACAGCTTGCTCGGTGAAATAGGCGTTTGTGCCATTTCGTGATGTAAGAAAATCTCAACATCCTTGGGCGCTTCGTTCGCGGTAAAAACACGCTCAGTGAAGTTAATGCGCACCGCGTTAGAGAGCGATTCCTGGTAGGTGAAGTTAGGATAACCGAAAGCGGCAGAAAAAACGTCAAAGGTTTCTGCCGAGTCAATAGGGAAACCTCGAAATAAAAGCGCACCGGCCTTAGCAAGTTTCGCCTCCAATTCCGCCTGATTCGCCTGAACAAACGCTACGGTTTCCGCTAGCGTTTTACAGTTTGCATTGTTTACGACTATTTGCGGAAACACATCACCATCATAAGTGTGCTGAGTGTCAACCTTCGCGTATTGAACACCGGCATTGCCATTGACTTTATTCATAACTCACTCCTAGTCGTAAATGGGGTGGAAGCGACCAAAAGCAGCTTCACAGAATTGACCCGGATCATTGAACCGACGATTCACGTTTAAAGCTGAAATCGCCTGCATTTCACTGTCACTAAGGGAAAAATCAAACAACGCAAGATTTTCTTTCATGCGCTCAATTTTTGATGTCTTGGGAATAATGGCGTTTCCACGCTGAATACCCCAACGCAGCACAATTTGCGCCGGTGTTTTACCGTATGCCCGGGCTGCCGTTTTAACTGCATCCTGTTCAAGTACCGACTCTGCCTGGTCAGCCATTTCAAGCTCCAGATAAGACAGTGCCCCTAGCGGAGAAAACGCGGTTACATCAAGCCCATACTGTTTGGCCAGTCGGATTAGTCTCTCTTGCGTAAGGTAAGGGTGAGACTCAATTTGCAGCATAGCCGGTTTTATCCGTGCATAGCTCATCAAGTCATTGAGCAAGCCTGAGTTGTAGTTGCACACTCCGATTTTTCTGACCTTGCCACTTTCCGCCAGCCGCTCCATCGCTTCCCACGTTTTGTAGAGCGGAACTGCGGCCAATTCCATTTTCGGCTCGGTGGCGCCCGGATCGGCAATCCACTCTGGCGGGTAGCGGGTTTCAATCGGTACGAATTTTTGCGCGATCGGAAAATGGATGAGGTATAAATCCAGATAATCCAGCTGCAGATCCGACAAGGATTTATCAAGTGCAAGCTCTGCGTGTTCGGGGGCATGAAAGGTATTCCAAAGTTTCGATGTCACCCATAGTTCGTCCCTTGTACAAAGCCCGTCAGCAATGGCCCGACTAATGCCTTCGCCAACTTCCTTCTCGTTACCGTAATCGGCAGCACAATCCAAATGACGATATCCGGCTTTAATCGCTTCATAGGTGGTATCCGCACACTGTGCTTTGTCCACTTTCCAAAAGCCAAAACCTACTTCTGGTATTTTTTCCATCGCGTTATTTACCTTGGTAAATGAGTATTGAGAGCAGGCGTTAATAACACACCTATGTCTTATATAAGACACAAGTTATTACACACCAATAAGCATGTCAACAGAATGTTAACAACGTTATTACTTAGGGGCAGATAGCCTCCGTTAAATTGAATGGGGCGGGAATCTATGCACAGCGACTGGCTGTGTGATTGAGATAAGCAATTGTTTTTTTTGCTAAAAGAGAGAACGAAAAAGACCAGACTGGAATTGCAGGGTTAATCCAGTTCTACATGATAATGGTAGTGATCTGTACGGCATTTGCTTTCGCGATACTCTATGAGTTTGCCGTCAATGGATTCGGTGACACGGGTCACCAGCAACAGAGGCGCCCCCTTCTCAACACCCAAATTTTTGGCATCGGATTTTGACGCCAATACCGCTTTTAGACTATCCCGGGTTTTGAACACGGTTTGGTTGTAGTCGGTCTGATAGAAGTGATATAGCGTATGCGGGATATCCTCTCGTTTTTCAATGTCAGCGAACAGCTTCGCAGGCAGATAGATGGTCTCCACCATGCAAAATTCATTATTAAGAATACGTCGCCGCTTCAACCTGGCCACCTTGTCTTTGGCTGAGACAGACAGCGCCTGTTGCACAACATCAAGTGGCTCAACCAACTCTTTGCTGAGCAATTCGGCCTTTGGCAATTCAGCGCCTTTTCCATCGGCCTGAAGCGGGAAAAATCGATACAGCGCGTCTTGTGCTGTGCGCTCTGACACAAAGGTACCCACACCTTGCCTTCGGGCCACAATTTTAGTGTCTGAAAGTAACGTAAGCGCTTTTCTAACCGTACCCTGGCTAACGTTGAGCTCGTCAGCCAGTTTAAACTCACTGGGCAACATCTCGCCTGGCAGCCATCTGCGTTCAACAATCAACTGCTTAATATATTCAGCAACCTGTTGATAAAGAGGCTGAAAGGCCAGGCTTGGACCGCCAAGCTTGTGGTCAAATTGAGATGCTGACATATAACCTTAACCCAGTGTAAATCGGCAGAAAATTGTATCATACACAAGAGTTATAGCGCATTTTTGTTTTAAATCACATAGGCTTGAGTCTGTTAGCTGAATCATATCCGCTTTGACTAAACGCCTACTTACCCGTAAATTACCAATTGCTGATTGACACCATTGTTACATTTAATTAACTTATGTCTTATATAAGACATAGTGGATAATGTGCAGATGAGTGATGCGTTTAGTGTAATTGAACCAAACTGGAATGACATAAAAGCGGCTGAAATAAACTCCGAGCCCTTTCTGACTAGCTACAACGAACTGATTGTCCCTACCCAGTATGGTGATTTACGACTGTCTATCAGCAACTTTGGATTGCGCATTCAATCCGGAAATGGTGACTCATCCCTCTATGGCATGCTAGCTGCCGAACCTCATCTGGAAAGCTTGTATTACTCTGGAACCCAAAGCCACAGCACATTGGTAGGTGGTGAATATCGGGTAGAGCTTTATTCTTCCCCTCTGCATTTCAAGTTATATAAAAATGATGTGCTGATACAACAAAGTGCCACTGACGGGCATTTCGTCCGTCAACACCGCTTACCTCCGTTTGCCAAAACAGAAGCAGGCTGGCTGGTAAGCCTTGAGCTAGGCTATGATGAAGCGATTTATGGCCTGGGTGAAAAATGGGGCAAGCTTGACAAGCGCGGCCAGCTCTTGCGCTCGTACAATCATGATGCCCTCGGCGTCAACGCGGAAAAATCCTATAAAAACACGCCCTATGCCTGGAGCCCTAACGGCTGGAATATGTTCGTACACACGCCAGCCCCTGTAACACATGGCGTAGGTTACGCCCTTTGGTCACAGCGTGCGTATGTGTGTATGGTCGAAGATGACCTGCTAGATATGTTCATTTATCACGCCGACACCCCGGCAAAAGGCATTCTCACGTACAGTCAACTTACTGGGTTTGCCCCTGAACCTCCTACCTGGAGCCTGGGCGTTATTCTATCCAAAGCGTATTACAAAGATGCCGAAGAGCTGCTTGCCGTCGCCCGGGAAGTGCGCGAGAAGAAAATGCCTTGCGATGTTATTACTCTTGACGGGCGTGCCTGGCAGGACACCGATACGCGCTTTGCATTTGAGTGGGATCCTAAACGCTATGCAGATCCCAAACCGGTTATGGATGAATTAAAAACACTGGGTTTCAAGATTTGCGTATGGGAATACCCCATGATCTCGGTGAAAAACCCCTTGTTCCAAAAAGCTGCCGACAAAGGCTGGCTTATCAAGGACAAACGTACCGGTGAGCCCTATCGTTACGAATGGGACTTAAGTCCGTTTGGTGAGGTACTTACACCGCTGCCTGATTCCGGAATTTTGGATTTTACCCACCCTGAAGCGTTTGAATTCTGGCGAGAGTCTCATAAGCCGTTGTTCGATCTGGGCGTCGACATGATCAAAGCCGACTTTGGCGAGCAGTTGGAAGACGACAACATGCTGTCATACAGCGGCGATACCGGCCATCGATTACACAATGTGTACAGCATGCTTTATAACCGCTGTGTTTATGAGGCGGCTGAAAGATATTGTAAAACCGGGCCATTTTTATTTAGTCGCTCTGCATGGACAGGAAGCCAGCGTTATCCTTCCCAGTGGGGGGGAGACCCCCAGGCAGACTGGCATGGCCTGGCTGCAAGCATCCGCGGCAGTTTGTCGTGGGGAATGTCCGGCGGCCCCTTCTTTGCCACTGATATAGGCGGCTTCTACAAAGATACCCGTGATGCGGAACTGTATGTCAGGTGGGCACAAGCATCGGTATTCAGTGCGCATATGCGACTTCACGGCATTGGCCCCCGCGAGCCTTGGTCCTACGGAGAAGCCGCGTCGAACGCAGTCTTTGATGCGTTAAAACTGCGATACCGACTTATCCCTTATTTAGCAGCCACTGCGCGACAGGCTTCTGACACCGGTCTCCCCGTACAACGTGCTATGGCGCTGGCGCTTCCAGACGACCCCCTTGCCCATGCATTTGAGCACCAGTTTATGTGCGGCGACGATCTTCTGGTTGTTCCCTGTGTAGTGCCGGGAGGAAAAATAAAATATTACCTGCCGGAAGGTGAATGGGTTCGCTTTGGCAGCAATGAAATTCACCGCGGCGGTGAGTACAAAGAAGAAATACTGGCGCTCGACGAGATGGCTGTATTTATTCGAAAAGACATCCGTATTGCCCTAGGCCCAGAAGTACAGCATACCGATATGGATATGTCTAACCTCGCCTACTGGCCGGCCCAATAAGCCTCTAAGGAGCAGTACATGGATATCACCCTTACCCTATTGTCATGCGTGGCATTTATGGCACTGGTTGCCGTTATCTCCTACATGAAAACGAAGGGCGAAGTAAATACCCAGGACGGGTATTTCCTCGCCGGGCGAGGGCTCACCGGTACCTTTATTGCCGGTTCCATGATCCTTACCAATCTCTCTGCTGAACAGCTGATAGGCCTTAACGGGTCCGCATTTGGCTACAATCTCAGCGCCATGGCCTGGGAGGTCACTGCGGGTGTGTCCACCATTATTATGGCACTGGTTTTCCTTCCCCGTTACCTTGCAGGGGCGTTTTCCACGCTCCCTGAGTTCCTGCGCGATCGGTTTGACGACAGTGTGCGCCGCATGACAGTAGTACTCTTTATGGTGGGTTACTCGCTGGTTACCATTCCCTCAGTACTATACTCAGGCTCTATCGCGGTACTTCGACTCTTTGATGTGCCTGGGCTGCTGAATATCAGCTACGAAGCGAGTCTGGTGCTAACCATTGTCGTGGTTGGCACTGTCGGTGCCCTTTACGCCATTTTCGGCGGCCTGAAGGCGGTGGCGGTATCAGATACCATCAACGGCTTTGGCCTGCTCATTGTTGGTTTGCTTGTGCCCATTCTGGGTTTAATTGCATTGGGCGACGGCAGTTTAAGCCAGGGATTAACCACCATTGCAACCACCGAAACGGAGAAGCTCAACGCTATTGGTGGTTCCGATGACCCCGTGCCCTTTGGCACCATTTTTACCGGCATGATTCTGGCCAATCTGTTTTACTGGGGAACCAATCAGTATGTCATCCAGCGAACACTAGGGGCCAAGAACCTGGTAGAAGGCCAAAAAGGCGTACTCATTTCCGGTTACTTCAAAGTACTGGTCCCTTTCATGATGATGCTTCCTGGTGTTATTGCCTATCATCTTTACCAGGACGAAAATCTCCAAACCATCGACCTCGCATACCCGCATCTGGTTAACGATGTTTTACCGCAGTATATGTCGGGGTTCTTTTTAGCCGTGTTGTTGGGCGCGGTGTTCAGTTCATTCAACTCACTGCTTAACAGTGCGGCTACGTTGTTCTGCCTGGATGTGTATAAACCGCTGAAAAAAAACAAAGTAAGTGATGAAAAATTAATACGAGTGGCAAAAATAACCAGCCTTATTATTGCTGTGTTGTCGTTTATCACCGCACCACTGCTTATGTTTGCTCCGGAAGGCCTGTGGCAAATCATCCGGGTATTTACCGGCTTTTACAACATCCCCGTTATTACCATCGTGCTGGTTGGTCTGTTCACCAAGCGGGTACCCGCATTTGCGGCAAAGGTCGCTATTATCTTTCATGTTATCGCCTATGGCTTTCTCAAGTTCATTTGGGAAGTCGAACTCAACTTCATTCACATATACGCCATTTTGTTTGCCATCGAACTGGCCATCATGCTCACCATTGGCCATTTCCGCCCACTAACAAAGCCATGGCATTTCACCCCAAAAGCAGAAGTGAATATGACACCGTGGCGTTACGCTATTCCC
This sequence comes from Alteromonas aestuariivivens, assembly GCF_003367475.1. Classification (GTDB taxonomy): domain Bacteria; phylum Pseudomonadota; class Gammaproteobacteria; order Enterobacterales; family Alteromonadaceae; genus Alteromonas; species Alteromonas aestuariivivens. The sequence continues at coordinate 55,334 of NZ_QRHA01000001.1, read as the reverse complement.
TGCGCAATCGTACTTATGGGTCTTATGACTTCACTTTACCTCCTGTTCTCGCCCATCGGTTTCGTTGGCGGATTAAGCCGTTCCTTTTTCCCTTGCCTCATCGCGCTCTGGGCAACGTGCCTTATCGCCATTGGCTTCAGCCAAAAATGGTGGAGGGTACGATATGAACGAGGTTTAAAGCGCTTTGCTGCGAACTTACTCTGAATCGAATTTTCAACTGGATGTAAGTCCCTATCCGCTTGCCAAGTTATTATGAAACAAAAACAAACAAAAAAATTAACAGCATATTTGCAATAACATTAACAATTGGTTAACCTGCCAATGTCTTATATAAGACATTAGACAAAAGACACTTGTTACACTTAAGACTGTTTTATAAATTGCTGATTGCGTAGTTCTGTACCCTAACCCTACGTCAATACAATAAAAATCAATCGCTTGATGTTAACGATCTGCCAATAAGCTACTTCTGGGTGTCGTTGGCCAAAAGCGTGAAAAGCGAAACTTGGAGAACATAATGAATACAAGAAGGTCGATGGTTAATCGGGCTGTTACGCTCGCAATGACATCTGGATTGCTCGTAAGCGCACACGGTTTTGCTCAAGAGGCAGAGCAAGTTGAGGCAAAAGAGAATGAAAAATCGTTTGAGCAAATTATAGTTACTTCTCAAAAGCGCGTACAAAGCATTAGCGATGTACCACTCGCGGTTTCCGTTCTTCGTGGTGATCAGATTGATGCGGCCTTCGCCAACAACGTTGAAAATCTTCAAGCCCTTGTCCCCTCAGTAAGTTTCAGAAAAGGAACGACCACACGAAACTCGGCACTTACCGTGCGTGGTATCGGTACCATTTCATTCAGTATTGCGGCCGAACCCAGTGTCGCCACTGTGGTTGATGGTGTCGTAATGGGGCGTTCTGGTCAGGCGTTTGCCGATCTTTACGACGTTAACCGCATTGAGGTACTGCGTGGGCCGCAGGGTACGCTTTTTGGTAAAAACGCCTCAGCGGGTGTGGTAAACATCACCACCAAAGACCCATCCCAGGATCTTACCGGCAGCCTGTCGACCGAGTTCTACCAGGACAACGAATACCGCTTAAAAGGCACCGTCAGTGGCGGGTTGACTGATGAACTTTCAGCCAGCCTGACGGTGTTCCAGGGTAAGTTTGACGGCTACATCGACAATGTCTACAACAACGAAAAAGTGAACGGTTACGATCGTGAAGGGGCGCGGGCCGTGGTACTGTATGAACCTTCCGACGACCTTTCCGTCAAGTTCATCAGTGAATTCTACCGTGCCAATGATGACTGTTGCGCCGACCTGGAAGGCCTGCCAAGCGGCAGAAACCCTGATTCCAGCGCCGCTCCAGACAGCAATGGTATTGTTGACGGTGTAGCAGATATTGACCTGGAGCAGCGCCGCATAGATCACGATTTTGAATCGCGCACCATTGATGATCACTCCGCATTCTCTGTGCAGGTAGACAAGACCATAGGCGACTTCACCTATACTTCAATTACCGCACAACGCTCCTGGGAAAACATAGAGTACCGGGAAGGTGATTTTACCTCGATAGCGGGCGACAGCAATGAACCTGTATTTGGTGCCCCCTTTCTCCTTCACGATGTTGGTCCTCAGGAATGGAGCCAGTTTTCACAGGAGTTTCGCGTAGCTTCCAACATGTCCGGCCCATTCAATTTCCTGGCTGGCGTGTTTTATTGGAACATGGATTCAGAACGTAACTTTACTCGTGATGCCAGCTGTCAGAACAACGCTGGGCAGCTGGATCAGGCTCTGACATTCTATGCCGAAAATAATCTCTCGGGAGACGCGTTAGCAACCGCGCTGTCGGACCTCGACGCTTATGCCGATTCTCTTGGGGTAAGCTGTAACGCCAACGACATAGTCTCAGCCACTGCATACATGAGCACCGAGTTTAACAACTGGGCGGTTTTTGGTGATGGTACCTATGACATCACCGAAGACATGCGTCTGATTTTCGGTCTGCGTTACACCGACGACGAGGTCTCGTACACGCACCGTCGGGTCAATAATGATGAATACGGCCGCCGTGGTGTGGGTGTGCGCCCTGCAACGGAAGACACCGATGCCCGGGGAAGTGTAAGTGAAACCAACCTCTCCGGCCGCGTCGGTATCCAGGTTGATATCGCCGACCATCAGATGATTTATGGTACTTATTCTCAAGGCTATAAAGGCCCGGGCTTTAACGTTTACTACAACTTTAATCCCGCAAACGACGGCAGAACTATCGGTGCTGAAACGTCTGATGCATTCGAGCTTGGCTACAAGTATGCAGGTCGTGACCTGCTGTTAAATCTGGCTGTATTCACCACCGATATCGAAGGTTTTCAGGCAAACAATTTTGACTGCTCGGACGGTACCTGTATTACCCGATTGACCAATGCCGGTGATGTTACCACCCAAGGTGTCGAAGTTGATCTCATGTGGAATGCGACAGACAACCTGACGCTCTACGGTGGTGCCGCCTACACTAAAGCTGAGATTGATAAATTTAACTGCCCGGTAGAAGTGGCGGCCGGCTCCTGTACCGATCGTTCAGGTCTCGATGTGCCTTTCTCCCCAGACCTGAAATTCTCACTGTCGGCTGAATACCTGATGGAAACCCAGTCAGGCTTTGACGTCTTCTATAATGCGTCTTACATTTATACCGACGAGCAATATTCCGATCTTCCGGGCAATACAGGCGGCTTTAACCCTGCCTCACTGTTGCCGGCTTACAATATGCTTAATGCCAGTGTTGGTCTGTCGTTCAAAGACGATGCCTTCCGCGTTTCACTCATTGCGAAAAACCTGCTTGACGACAGTTATGCCACTACGTACAGCGGTGATAACTTCCGTTATCAAATCCCTCGTGATGCAGATCGCTATTTTGGCGTCGCATTCAAGGCACAGTTCTAACTCTGTCAAAAGCAGGGGGGGTGGAAAGGGGCGCGACAGCGCCCTTTTTTTATCTGGTATGCCCGGTCGTGAATAGGATTGAAACCATTTAAACCCAACCTGATAAAGTCAGTCAGTGATGGAGTGTGGCGATAAATTTACCCGCAGAAAAACATCTCAAGGCAGTCTAATATCCGCGTATCCCATCAACTGACTCCGCGAATATACGATGGCTTTCCAGTGTTGCTGGAAATTTTCTGCCGAAAAGTAATCAATCAGTTCTTGCTGATGACCAAACAGCGGCTCCGGCTTTTTCCTGTTTTTGATATCAACAATGGCCTGAGCAATATTATCTTCGCTCAGGGTTTCAACAGAATATCCGATGCCATAGTTGTCTTTCATGTACCTGAACCAGTGATAATTCGGCACCAGTACCGGCGTTCGGGTTTTGATAGCCCTCAGAACAATGCCCGACGGGCTATAGTGGTGGGTGTAGGGTGTACACACCAGATTACAGCAATGGGTGATGTCCATCAGTTCCTGATCGCTGAGAAACCGATTGATAACAAGCAGCTTTCGGCTTTGCTCTGCAGGAAGGGTTGCGATGTAATCCAGGATGTCCGGTGAAATTCTTCCGGCCAGAACCAGTCGAATTTTCTCCCCTGGTGGAATTTGAATCACAGACTTGATAAGAGTAAGCGTGTTTTTACGCGGGTGGCTGTTCAATGCTCCGCACATCAACACATTGAAGTCGCCCTTCTCAAGTCCGAAATGTTTTAAGGCATCCGCTTTTTCGGCCGGTGTATTAGTGTCGATGGGATCGGGAATAAGCGAAAACTTGTTTCGGATGAACCGGCCAAAAAGCCCGTTGCTGTTATAGGAAGCATTATCGATAGTGCTCAATTTGCCTTTTCTGTGCATACAGAGCAAGCCAGCCTTGACCAGATTTTCGAGCACGGATTTATTGTTTATCAACGCCGGGCTCAACATCAAAAAATGATAATCAAAACGCGCCTTTACATTAAACAACGGCCACAAAAACGCAGCCGAGCACCCGGTTGGGGCGATAACCTTTTTGATTGCATACCCTTGCGTACACTTCAGCAGAACCCGGCATTCGTGAAAACTCTGAATAAAGCTATTGGCGCTGAACTTTCTCTCATACTGAATGACCTTGCCTACGCAGGCAGTTATGCGGTTGAATTCCTCGTTAACCGCGGGCGTGAGCACCAGCAGGGACTCCGTGGGTTCCAGAGCCCTAATCACCTTATCCAGATAGGTGAGGTGGTGCCCGGTTACGGAGGGCAAATAAATACACAAATAACCGCCATCTGTATGACGCATAAAAAACAAACACCTATACGTTTTAGTCTGCTCATTCACTCGAGCGAATAGCGCAGTATAGGGTTAACGCTGTATATTTTCTATACTCACAACTGATGCACACGAAGGTTCTTCGAAGGAGGGTAGAAGCATTGCTTTGTGTTTCCCCTTTTGACCCGGTAATCATGGCACCGCATGGTTCATTGTACTCAACCCACCCAAAGTTGGGTCGCCTAATGCTAATTATTTTAGTCCGGCTCGTTTCGAATAAATTTGTGCGTTCGAACCATCCTCACCATTAACCAGCTTCCCTGACAGACTGGTTAGCCTTTGAAACATAACGTAATATGATCGAAATTTTCTGCTTCTTCAGGCTAAGAGATTACTCTCGACCGAATGCTTCAAGCGGAAAAAGTGAACAGGTCAATACAATTCAAACTTATCAAGGAGGTACAGTGATGGTATACCTGACGTTTCTGATATTCGGTTTGATATTGGGTTTTGTTGAAGCTTTGGTTTATCGCAAGGTGCATTACTTCGTGGATGCCGGTACCATTCTGCGCGAGAAATTCGCCAAAAAAGTCGTCATCTCGCTGGGCTTTTTTCTGGTCTGTGCCTATGCCATATTTGTCGATGGGAATCTGCTTCCCTTGTACGTCATCGCTATTGTCTTCACCGCATCCATGGCTGGAATAGTGATCTACCTGATGTATGAAGACAATAAGAGGCAGCACAGCGAATAACCAGCCCCCACTCAGCAGAAGGCTGTCTGTTGTCCTCAACAGCAATTCGCTGGTAGTGCAGGCATACTACAGCCCTAATACCACTCCCCTTTGCCAAAACGGTAAATCATCATGAGGTTGAGCAGGCTGTCGGTGGAATCGAAACGCGTGCTGTGGTAGGCGCGCCAGTCCGCCTGCCAGGCCCACTTGTCAGTAATTTTGCCATAAAGCCCGACACCTGCATGCACCACAAACACATCCAGATCCCGGTCCTGATCGCGCAGCTGCTGGCCAAAACCCAACGCCAGATACGGCCGCAGATTTCCCTCGGTGTTGAAGTAATACTGGCCGTTGAGGCTGTAGTTTTCATACGGAATACGCTCGTCTGAGCCGGTTGCCTCCGGGTACCCCCGGGAAAAGGCCAGGTGCGCAGAAAAGCGCCGACTGAAATGCAGGCCAATTTCCATACTACCTGTGACATCGTTATCCAGCCCCCACAAGTCGTCCAGAAGCACATGCCCAACGCCCAGGCCCACGCTGATCATGCTGTAATCCACCGGATCATGGGTAAGTGAAGTGTAATCCGGCACTGTAAAACCTGCCTCGGTGTCGGCGCTGCCATCTCCCAGCAAAAACGACATGCCCAGCACAAGTTGATTTTCGGTATCGCCCATACTGTTAACTGCAACTTCGCGCACATTAATGTAGCCAGTACCAGCCTTTACAATCTGGCGGTTGAACAGCCGGTTCATTCCCCGGCCCAGGCTGTCGACCGGATCAAGCAAAAACAATGCGGTGCTGCCCCATCCTTTTGAGCCCCAAAGCTCACCACCGTTCGCCCGGATGTCCATCTCGGTTCGGTACATCCATTCTCCCCACAGCCAGCCACCCACAGGTGTCGCTACCAAATCCTGTAGCGAGGGGCGCTCGGCAAACGCCTCAACACCATACTCCCAGTAAAAGGTCGACATTAGTGCGGCGTACACAAACGAATCCCATTGCCGGTAGCCGGATTTTCTCGCCACCTGATAATAGACGCCGCCAAAATAGGGGTGACCGATGTAATTGATATACCAGACGTCTCGGTCCCAAACCGCTACTTCCTTAACGTTTTCAGACCATTTGCCCAGCACCTCGCCGTTTTTGTCCCAGTTAGTAAAATCTTCCGGCATGGCATACAGCACCGCAATTACACCCAGCCCATACCCGAACATGGATTTGGTCTGTGACCACAAACGGTCGCCGTTTTCACCATGATCCTGGCTGAACAGTGATACCCGATACGGATTCGCGAAATAGTCCGCATCCAGCACGCTGGCTTCAATGGTCGTATTGGTGACCAGTGGGCGTTCAATTGCGGTTTGTTCCTCACAACCAACCTCACAGCTTGTCTCTTCACTTCGAGCCTGGATACTGGTAATGCATGCTCCTATGGTGAGTAAAAGCAGGCCTAGCCTGGCTGAATGGAAATAAACCCGGGTTTTAGCTGATTTTTGCTGACAGAGATAAAAGGAGAAATAGCTGGAAAAAGGTAGTTTCACTCAATCGTTCCCTCACATGAAAGCCATGTTGGCAGAGTACTCCTCTAAGGTTGGTGGCCGGTTACTGCATTCGGACTCCCACCGGGACGTAAGCGGGTACAGAACAAATTCTTGACCTATGCTGGTTTAAACATAGTCGAGAAAGGCTGCTAAGCAACATAAAGCTCTGGCAGCTTTAAAAATTTCGACCAATGGGCGTTTCCTTGCGCTGCATCAGTCCAATCCCCATGCAAATTTGCCATACTGGGATTTAAGGATGTGAGCGGAATGGATGGTGACATGAAGAAATTATTTTTGGTGCTGGTAATTGCGGGAATTGCATTGGCAATTTGGCTTTACTCTCGCCAGCAACCGCTGGTTGTAACCACCGAGACCGTCGGGCCTCAACGGGTTGCCCAAGCAGTCACCAATACCCGCTCCGGCTCGGTACAATCCTGCCGCCGGGCCAAACTGTCGGTGCCCGTCGGCGGCCAAATTGCCACCATTCCGGTGTCGGAAGGGGATACGGTCAGCGAAGGCACCGTATTGCTGAGCCTGTTCAACGATGACATACAGGCACAATTACGCCAGGCCCAGGCTTCGTTGCAGTCTGCCAAGCTCAATCAGCAGCGGGCCTGCGTTATTGCCGACACGGATCAACGCGAAGCTACCCGCCTTAAAACCCTGTTTAGCAGAAAGCTGGTCAGTGACGAGCAACTCGATGTCAGCGTGTCACGTGCCAAGGCCAGTGCTCTTGCCTGTCTAATCAGCCAGGCCGACACCCGGCAGGTCGAAGCGCAGGTAGAACTGTTTGAGGCGCAGCTGAGCAAAACCCGACTGATTGCCCCATTTGACGGCACTATAGCCGAAATTAACGGCGAGATTGGCGAATTTGCCACACCTTCCCCACCGGGGATCCCAACCCTGCCGAATGTTGATCTGATTGACAATCACTGCTTCTACGTGAGCGCTCCCATCGATGAAGTGGATGCCGGTTTACTCAAACTGGGGCAACCGGTGGACATTCACATTGATGCCTATCGGGATCACCCGTTCAAGGGGCTGGTAAGGCGCATTGCGCCCTATGTATTTGCGCAGGAGAAGCGGGCCCGTACTGTTGAGGTAGAGGTAGAGTTTGCCGAAGTCAACGAACCGCTGCTGGTCGGCTACAGCGCCGATGTGACTATAGAGATTGCCGCCCGCGATCAGGCTCTGGCCATTCCAACCCAGGCCATTTTTGACGATAACCAAGTCTGGGTACTTGTTGACAGCCAGTTACAACAACGCAGCCTTCAAACCGGATTGAGCAACTGGCATATCACCGAAGTGCTGCAAGGGCTGAAAGCCGGGGAACAGATTGTCATCTCTGCCAATGGTGCCACTCTTGAGCCCGGTATGAGCGCCCAATCCCAGCAGGCCAAACCGTGATCAAACTGCAGAGAGTCAACAAGTATTACCCGTCAGGGGCGGGCCGCCTTCATGTGCTTAAAGACATTGACCTGACAATAGAGCAAGGAGACTACCTGAGTATTATGGGGCCATCCGGCTCCGGCAAATCGACTTTGCTCAACATGCTCGGCCTGCTGGATACCATCGACGAAGGGGAATACACCCTCGAAGGGCACCCAACCCGGGCGTTGGGTGAAGAACAGCGAGCGGAACTGCGGGCTCGCTACATTGGCTTTATTTTTCAGTCCTTCCAACTCATTGACAGGCTGACGGCGTTTGAAAATGTGGCACTGCCACTGATACTGGCCGAAGTGCCCACCCGTGAGCGGCGGCAGCGGGTCAATCGACTGCTCGAACAGGTGGGTCTGGCGCATCGGGCCGAGCACCGCCCCCCCCAGCTATCAGGCGGACAGCTGCAGCGCGTGGCGATTGCCAGGGCGCTGGTGATGCAACCCACTTTGATTCTTGCCGACGAACCCACCGGGAATCTCGATCAGCAGTCCGGCAATGACATTGTGCACCTGCTTGAAGCCCTGAACAAAGAAGGCATCACACTCATTGTGGTCACCCACGATAACGCAGTTGGCGAGCGGGCTCAGCGCCGTATCCGTATGGTGGACGGAGTCATCAGCCAGCTATGAAAATCCGCGACCTTATTAGCTTCAACAGCCAGTTGTTCGCCCGTCATCGCTGGCGTACCGGCGTGCTGACGTTTTGCATTGCTCTGGGCGTTCTGGCCGTGGTGGTGCTGGTGAGCCTGGGGGAGAGCGCACGGCGTTATGTCGAACAGGAGTTTGCCATGCTGGGCAGCAATCTGCTGATTGTGCTGCCGGGCAAAAAGCAAACCAGCGGAGGGGCGATTCCTTTTTACGGCAGCACCAACCGGGATCTCACCCTGGAAGATGCCAGGCGCATCGCCGAGCTCCCCGAAGTGGTGCGAGTGGCGCCCATTATAGCCGGTAGCGCCCGGGCCAGCCGCCAAAGCCTTTCACGTGATGCAATGGTGATTGGCTCCACCAACGACTTTGTGCATGCCCGTAAACTGCAATTTGGCAGTGGCACCGGCTTGCCCGCTGACGCAGACCGGGTCTACCGTCAGGATGCCATTCTCGGGGCCCGTCTGGCACAGGAACTGTTTGCCCGCCAGAACCCATTGGGGGAAATGATTACACTGGACGGATACCGCTTTCGGGTAGTCGGGGTGCTTGCTGACCAGGGGGAATCACTGGGGCTGGATCTGAGTAACATCATACTGATCCCGGTAAAAGCCAGTGAAGCGGTGTTCAATACCCAGGCGCTGTTCCGCCTGCTGATCGACATCAGTTCGGTCACCGACGAACAGGCTGTCATCGACCGTATTTACGCCCTGATCAAAAAACGCCATCAGGGTGAGGAAGACATCACCATCATCACCCAGCAGGCCGTTATGAGTGCCTTCAACAACATTATGTATACCCTTACTGGGGTAGTGGGTTTGCTGGCTGCCATCAGCCTGCTGGTGGCCGGGATCCTAATCATGAATCTGAGCCTGGTTTCGGTTCAGCAGCGCCGACAGGAAATTGGTTTGCTCAAGGCCATCGGCGCAAGCCGCAGGCTCATCACCCGACTGTTTGTCACAGAATCACTCATGCTGGTCATAGCAGCCAGTGTGATTGGCCTCGCGCTGGCGCAATTTCTCATCTCGACTCTGGCCCTTCTGGTTCCCGCGGTACCCATTTATGCCCCACTGTGGGCACATGGAGCCGCGTTTTTGGTCGCAGTAATGACTTCCATGACGTTCAGCTATTTGCCCGCCCGCCAGGCTGCCAACGTAGCCCCCATTGAGGTGTTACAAGGATGACCGCCCTCGACGCTCTGAAATGGATCAAAACCTCGGTACTGGCCGGGCGCAGCCGGAATCTGCTGACCATGCTGGGCTTTGCCGTGGGGGTAAGTGCTGTTACCGTGCTCGCCGCTATGGGAGAGAGCGTCAAACAGTTTGTACTGGCCGAATTTACCCAGTTTGGCAGTCACATTGTGGCAGTTTCTCCGGGCAGCGAACAAACACTGGGGGTTGGCGGCATTCTTCGCACCAATCGCGGTATTAGTCTGGACGACGCGTCCAGCCTGCAATTCCTGCCGGGGGTGGAAGGCGTGGTGCCGGTGATAGCCGGAACCGGTGAAGTTCGCCATCAGGGGCTGACCCGCGCCACCGATGTCATTGGCGTGAGCGCCAGTGCCATTGAAGCCTGGCAACTCAGTATGGCCCAGGGCGGTTTTCTGCCTGCAGACGACATGCTGCACCCGCGGGCCTATGCGGTGATTGGCAACAAACTGTATCTGGCACTGTTTGGCAGTTCTCCGGCTCTGGGAAGCTACATTCACGTTGCTGGCAGCCGCTTTCTGGTGGTGGGGGTGCTCGCTCCCAAAGGCCAGTTTCTGGGCATGGATCTGGACGAAATGGTGTATATCCCGGCTGCCCGTGCCATGAGCCTGTTCAATCGCGAATCGCTGATGGAAGTGGATGTGGTGTACCAGCCGCATTTGCGCTCCGAACAAATGGCCCAGCGCATCCGCAGCCACCTCATCCACCGCCATGGTGATGAGGATTTTACCATTGTTACCCAGGACCAAATGCTTGCCACCTTGGATGCGATCCTGAATGTGGTTCGCCTGGCGGGTATTGGTATTGGTGCCATTTCGCTGCTGGTGGGCTCGGTGGGCATTTACAGCATACTCACCATTACTCTGGCACAGCGGCGCAATGAGGTGGGTTTATTGCGGGCACTGGGTATCACTCGTTCTTCACTGGTCAGGCTGTTTTTGGGCGAAGCGGTACTGCTGGCGCTGATGGGCGGCGGTGTTGGGCTGATGCTGGTGGTTGGCGTGCAGGTCGTTGTTTGGTTCGCTTTGCCTGCATTGCCCGCAGTATTTACACCAGCCAGCGCGGCACTGGGCATCGGCGTGTCGGTGCTGGTTGGACTGATAGCCGGCGGTTACCCGGCTTACCGGGCCGCCAGCATGCCGCCGGTGCTGGCATTGCGGGCCGAATAAATTCCGGCCTTAACGTCAGCGCTGAAAGGACAGCGCATTAAGGTTGGCGAAAGCGCTGATCACATCTTTGGCGAAGGCGATTCTGGGGTGGCGCAAGGCACCTTTCTTCCACACCAGATAAATGTCATTTTGCGGCCCGGTTGGCCCGAGCTGAATAAGCTCACCGCGCTCAATGCCCTCTTTGCACAAATAATCCGGCAGTACCGAGTAACCAATTCCGGCCCGCACAATGCTACTTAATGTACGAATGTCCGGGCACATGGCGGCAATGGGTGACTGACAGGATGCACTGAATACTGCATTAAAATACGTTCGCACCAGCGGTAGCTGCTCATCGTACGCCACTACCTTGTACTGATTCAGCACTTCTGCGGTGATCTGCCGTTCAGCCAGCGCCCGCCCCTGTATGCGGTTCATCACCAGTAACAAGCGCTCCTTGTCCAGGTGCTGGTATTCGTACATGCGCACATCCGGGACGGATGCGGTGATCGCCAGCTCTGCCACATCCTGCTCCAGATACTGATAAATCTGGCGCTTACTGCCGGTGTGTACCACCAGATTGATCTGATCCGCCTGCAACAGGTTGGCCAGTTGCGGGCCCGCCACCAGACTCAGATACTCGGCAGGGCCCGCAAGGTGCAGCACACCATGCAGGGTTGACGCGCGGCTGCGGATGGATGCCACCTTCTGCTCCAGAATGTCAATATGCGAAGACACCTGCAGAGCCAGGTCGTCCGCTACCGGGGTCGGTTCCACCCCTCGGGGCTTGCGCACAAATAATGGCTTGCCGACGATGGCTTCCATGGTCTGTATGTGCGACGTTACCGCCGGTTGCGACATATTGAGGTTGGTTGCAGCGCGGGTAATGTTGCCACTACGGTACACCTCAACAAAGGTTTTAAGCTGGGTAAGATAGGACATTTCAATTCATCCATCAGATTTCTGATACCTATACCAAAGTTATCTGACTTCTGCGCATTTCACAAAGCCTCTAGAATGCGCGGCATCGAATTAACTCACAAGGGAACAAAAACCATGTTGAATTTCACCTATAAAAATCAAACTGAAATCCTGTTCGGTAAAGGCCAGCTGAGTGAAGTTCCGGCGCGCTTACCCAAGGAAGCCAAAGTCCTGTTCCTGTACGGCGGCGGCTCCATCAAGCAAAACGGTGTGTATGAGCAGGTTGTTACTGCACTCGAAGGCATCGAAGTAGTCGAATTTGCTGGTGTTGAGCCCAACCCGGAATTCGAAACCCTGATGAAAGCGGTGCGTGTTGCACGGGAAACTGAAGTGAATTTCATCCTTGCCGTTGGTGGTGGCAGCGTCATTGACGGGGCAAAATTCATCGCGGCAGCGGTTAATTTTGACGGTGACACGTGGGATATCCTGACCAAAGGTGCGAGCTTTGAAAACCCATTACCGGTAGGCGCGGTACTGACTCTGCCGGCCACCGGTTCTGAAAGCAATGGCAATTCTGTGGTGACCCGCAAGGAAACCGCGCAAAAACTGCCATTCTCGTCAGAAAGCCTGCAACCTCAATTTGCTGTGCTGGACCCGGAATTTACCTATTCGCTGCCAGCCCGCCAGATTTCCAACGGTGTTGTGGACGCCTTTGTGCATGTGATTGAGCAGTATCTCACCTACCCGGTCAACGCGCCGCTGCAGGACCGCTTTGCCGAAGGCATTCTGCAAACCCTGATTGAGGTTGGCCCACTGGCACTCGATCACCCAACCGACTATGACGTGCGCGCCAACGTGATGTGGTCTGCCACCATGGCCTTAAATGGCCTGATTGGAAAAGGGGTTCCACAGGACTGGTCTACCCATATGATTGGCCACGAGCTGACGGCTCTGCACGGCCTGGACCATGCCGTTACTCTGGCAATTGTGCTGCCCGCCTTAATGTACGTTCAGCGCGACCAGAAAAAGGTCAAGATTTTACAATTGGGTGAGCGGGTATTTGGAATCGATAACGGTAGCGAGGATGAACGCATCGATTTGACCATTAAAGCAGTGCAGGATTTCTTTGAAAGCATGCAGGTTGCAACCCGCCTGTCAGATCACAGCATTGCCGAGTCCAGCATTGACAACATCGTGGCCAACCTCGAGCGTAACGGCATGACCGCTCTGGGTGAACACGGCGATATTGACCTGGATAAAGCCCGCCAGATCCTGACTTTGGCAGCCTAGCCATAAATCCAATTACCGTTTCGGGTGAGCAAACACGCCACCCGAAGCGTTTGTTTTTCTTCAATGATTGAATATACGAGGAGCACCATTGGTATGCCCGCTCTGTTTGAACCCTTTACCCTCAAAGACGTTACCCTGCGCAACCGTATTGCGGTACCGCCCATGTGCCAGTATCAGGCCGAAGACGGCTTTGTAAACCAGTGGCACCAAGCCAATTACGCCGGTTTTGCCCGTGGCGGTGCTGGCCTGGTGATCGTTGAAGCCACCGCAGTTTCACCAGAAGGGCGCATAACGCCCAATTGCGTGGGCCTGTGGAAAGATGAACACATTGAGGGCCTGAGTGATATTGCCCAGCGTATTAAGGATCAAGGTGCGGTGGCCGGTATCCAGCTTGCTCATGCGGGGCGCAAAGCCAGCGCTCACCGCCCGTGGGACGGCGACGATCATATTGCAGAAAACGACCCCGCAGGCTGGCAACCCATTGGTCCGTCGGCCGTACCATTTGGCGCACACCTGCCCCGCACGCCCACGGCAATGGCCCTGGCCGACATTGAGCGGGTGAAACAGGATTTTGTCGCTGCTGCCCAGCGGGCACGAAAGGCTGGTTATGAATGGCTGGAACTGCATTTTGCCCATGGCTATCTGGCACAAAGCTTTTTTTCCAGGCATGCCAACCAGCGCAGTGACCAATATGGTGGTGACTTTGAAGGTCGCAGCCGATTCCTGCTCGAAACCCTGGCAGCGGTGCGTGAAGTCTGGCCCGACAACCTTCCGCTCACCGTGCGCTTTGGTGTGATCGAATACGACGGCGATGACGAGCAGACCCTGTCCGAATCCATCGAGCTCATTAAACGCTTCAAACAGCAGGGCGCAGACTTTGTCAGCGTAAGTGTGGGCTTTAACATCCCTGACGCCAGCATTCCCTGGGGCCCGGCATTTTTGGCCCCCATTGCCGAACGGGTCAAAAAGGAAGCTCAGATCCCGGTCGCGACAGCGTGGGGAGTGGATACTCCCGAGCTTGCCAACCAAACCGTAGAAAACGGCCAGTTGGACGTGGTGATGGTGGGGCGTATGCACCTGACTAACCCACACTGGGCCTATTACGCGGCGCAAAAGCTGGGCAAGGAAGAACCGTCCTCGGTATTGCCTGCCTCCTATGCACACTGGCTGCAAAGATACGCGCCTTCGGATGCCCGTTAGCCGGGCACATTTGCTCCCAAAAGCGTTGGGCTCATGGCTCTTTACCCTGGCGCCTGCCTTATTTTCAGATAGGCGCTGGGCGGTAATCCGGTCCAGCGCTTGAAACTGCGACTGAAAGCAGAGAAATCGGCATATCCCAAATTCAGAGCCAAGGTGAGCATCGGCATGGTGCTGCTTTCCAGGGTGCGCAGGGCAATGCCTTTACGGGTCTCATCCAGCAACTGACGGTAAGTGGAGCCCTGCTTCGCCAGCAGGCGTTCGAGTTTCTTCGGGTGCATGTCCAGGCTGGCAGCGATGCTTTCCTTACTGCAGTCTCCTGTCGGTAACAGCACGTTAATGGCGTGACGAATCAAACGCCTGGGATCAGTCTGGCTCATCTGGCTTTGCTGAAACTGCTTTTTTATGATGCGCTCGAGCAGGTCAGCCGGCTGGTGCGGCTTCGTCTCCAACAGCGAACTGGCAAACACCAGGCTGTCACTATGACAGCCTGACTCCACCTTACAACCAAGGATCTCTTCCAACGCCTGACAAGCCAGCGGTTTTAGCCTTTGCCGCAAACAGACTCTGTGCGGTCGCCACAGGTTGCCCGCCATTTCAGCAACGATCCGTTCCAGTAACCCCAAGCTCAAAAACGCCAATTGGGGATACTGCTGATGCGCGTTGATTTTCAGTTGCGTTGTTAGCTCGCATTCCTCAGGAGTCAGGCGGTTAAGCTTCAGCTCAACCCCCTGCGCGTGCATGGCGGCAAACCTTCCGGCACAACTAAGCGCAAGCCCAATTGTAGGCTGCTGCGCCATGAAGGCACCCAGCAACCCCACCGAAGAGAGCCCCTGGAAACGGCTGATCCTGGCCCCTATGCAGGGCTGATTCAGCTCCTGAGCGGTAAATTCAAGTAAATTGGCTACCTTGAGGTAAGGGATCATCAGGTCGGGGTCTTTACTCTGCGCGGGTAAAAGGTCCACCCGAGCCATCAGGGCAAAGGGGTCTACTCCCATCTGATCGAGCAAATCCGTAAACCCATCCAACGCCCCCATTCGCACAAAGTACTGCACAATTCACCCTCAATGTCGCATTCAAACATTAATGTGTCGCATTATGCCATGTGAACAACCTGTTTTGTAACTATGATGTTAAGCCATAACTAACTGAACGTTGCGAATGGCTCAGTACCTGGACAAACGACGAATCTGCCGCAACACACTTCGGGACTACAAATATGACTTCTATGAAATCCATTGCCATGCAAGGTGGAAAAATCTACGAGTCTGACATCGACTTACCCACACCAGGCCCTGGTCAGGTGCGAGTAAAAAGCCTGGCTTGCGGCATCTGCGGTTCAGATTTGCATATCACCCGTCACAGCAGTGAAGTATTTGGCATATACAAAAAGATGGGAATCATGCCACAGGACGCCGATGACCAGCCGGAGGTCAGGCTGGGCCATGAATTTTGTGCCGAAGTGGACCATTACGGCCCACAAACCGAAGGCAAGTTTGCGATTGGCAGCCGTGTAACCTGCGTACCTGTTCTGGCCACCATGGGCGGTGCGGGTGTAGGCGTAACTCCCGGTTTGCATGGGGCTTACTCTGAATACTTTATTGTGGATGAAGCTCTGTTACTGCCAGTTCCCGATGATTTACCCGCCGCAGCTGCGGCCATTACAGAACCGTTGGCAGTGGGCCTGCACGCGGTCAATCGCGCCACCATGCACCACAACGAAGTGGCGCTGGTAGCAGGTTGCGGTCCAATTGGGCTGGCTGCCATTGCGGCTCTGAAACTTCAGGGCGTAAAACACATTGTGGCGTCGGATCCGCAGGCATCAAAGCGCGACAGCGCCATGGAATTTGGCGCCACGCACTGTGTTGATCCCACCCAGGATGACGAGGTCAGGATAGCCAGCGAACTTGCCGCGGGTAACCGCGTGGTCATCTTTGAATGCGTAGGTATTCACCAACTCATCAATGGCTTTATCGAGCGCGCACCTGCCCATTCCACCTTGATCATTACCGGTATTCATACCGCGGAAAGCAAGGTGAATTTTGGTTATGCCACGGTCAAGGAAATGGACATTCGGTTCTCCTATTACTACTCACCGGAAGAATTTGCCGAGTCGCTTGAGAATATTGTTGAAGGAAAAATTGACTGGCAGGCAATGTGTACCGGAAAAGTCGGCATCGATGGCGTCAGTGCCGCGTTTGACACTCTGATGAAGCCCAACGACCACATTAAAGTCATCATCGAACCCTGGCGCAGCGGCGAACTGGAACCGTTTTAAATTTGCGATATAAGCCGGTGTCTGTAGGTAGCAAACGCCGGCAGGTAAACCGGAACAGACCATTTAGCAACTGAATATCAATTGGATTTAAGGGGAACAATTATGCCTTTACCAGACATGGTGAATCATCTGGAACACCTGCTTTGCGTGCATACAGAACAAGAAAAACTGATTCAAAACGTACTTCCAGGTGTGCATTTGTACCCGCTGGTACTGGATACCGAAAATGGCTTGTGGGTATTACGGGTACAATTTGAGCCCGGAGTCACACTACCAAAGCATTTTCATACCGGCATCGTTCACCTTTATACCCTGAGCGGGTGCTGGCACTACATCGAGTACCCTGAAGACAAGCAGGTTGCAGGCAGTTATCTTTTCGAACCCGGCGGATCTATTCACACATTTCACACACCACAGAGTAATGAGGGCCTGACCGACACCTTTATGGTGGTCAACGGTGCCAACATCAACTTTGATGAGAACGGCAACTTCGTCAACATTATGGATGCCGGCTGGATAGAACAGGTGATGCTGGCGGCTGCCGAAGCGCAGGACATTACTCCTCATTACATCAAGCCCAAAGCTCACTACGACTTCTCGGGCGGATAGTCGCCCGCGACTCATCTGAGTAAAGATTCAGAAATTTCGCTGTTAATCAAAATAACGAGGTACCT
Organism: Alteromonas aestuariivivens; assembly: GCF_003367475.1. Taxonomy (GTDB): domain Bacteria; phylum Pseudomonadota; class Gammaproteobacteria; order Enterobacterales; family Alteromonadaceae; genus Alteromonas; species Alteromonas aestuariivivens. The sequence continues at coordinate 38,031 of NZ_QRHA01000001.1, read as the reverse complement.
ATGCTGGCAGAGCTCTCTCAGTATCAGAACTTGAACCATTTTCTAAACCGGGCTTTTGAGCGTCACTCCCAGCGCCCCGCCTTTAGCTGTTTGGGCCAAACCTTGACATTCGGCCAAATCGATCAGAAAGCCTCTGACCTGGCTGCCTATTTCCAGTCTCTGGGGCTGCAGCCGGGCGACCGCATAGCCATTCAGCTGCCCAACCTGATCCAGTATCCCATCGCTGTTTACGCGGCACTGCGGGCGGGCCTTATCATCGTCAACACCAACCCACTTTACACTCCACGGGAGATGCTGCATCAGTTTAATGATTCCGGTGCCAAGGCCATTGTGATTCTCGAAGACCTGGTTGAGAAACTTGAAGGCATACTGCCGCAAACCGGTATTGAACATATTGTTGTGACCCGGGCCACGGATTTGCTCTTCGCCGATACGTCTGCCAGCCCTGGGCTGGGCGTGGCGTTCAATCAGGCCCTAGCCCTAGGAGGGGCTGTACCGCTGACACCAGCGGAAAGCCAGCTCGATGACCTTGCAGCGCTGCAATACACCGGCGGCACAACCGGTGTCTCCAAAGGCGCTCAGCTCACCCATAGAAACCTGATTGCCAACGCCATTCAAACTGCCGATGTTCTCGGGGATTGTTGCCGGGAGGCCAAGGAGGTGTTTGTCTGCCCTCTGCCGCTTTACCACATCTATGCCTTTCTGGTGTCGACAGTTATCTTCGCATCAAGGGGCAATCACAGCATTCTGATCCCCAATCCCAGAGACATAAGCGGATCTATCGAGGCCCTTCGCCCTCACCGCATTACCGGCTTTGCCGGCCTGAATACTCTGTTTGTGGGCCTGTGCAGCAGCCCGGAGTTTAAACAGCTGGATTTCAGCCAGTTTAGGCTGACCATTTCCGGCGGTACCGCGCTGACCTCAACCGCGGCGGAATTGTGGCAAAGCATCACCGGCTGCATGGTCTGCGAAGGTTACGGCTTGTCTGAAACTTCACCGGTACTGGCACTCAACCAACCCGGCGATCAACAGATTGGCTCGGTGGGCCGAGCGGTGGAAAACACCGACATACAATTCTGGGACGACAACGACCAGCCTGTCGCCGATGGGCAGGCCGGGCAACTGGTGGCCAAAGGCCCGCAGGTAATGAAAGGTTACTGGCAGATGCCAGAAGAAACGGCCAAAGCCCTGACAGCAGAGGGTTACTTTAAAACCGGTGACGTTGGCTTGCGGTTACCCGATGGCCGGATCAAAATAATTGATCGTCTTAAAGACATGATCATTGTTTCAGGATTCAACGTGTACCCGAATGAAGTGGAAGAAGTGCTGGTAAAACACCCCACAGTGCTGGAAGCTGCGGTGATTGGAGAGGCTGACGAACGCAGCGGAGAAAAAGTGATTGCCTACGTTACGCCCCGTGGCGAAGCAAACGAAGCAACGCTCATCGAGTTTTGCCGTCAACAGCTGACCGGCTATAAAGTTCCGAAAACAGTGCGCATTGTAGAGGAACTGCCCAAGTCCAGCGTGGGCAAAATCCTACGGCGGGAACTGCGTAAGTAAACAGTTCCCGGCCTTAATCTTTACGCAGGTACAGCGCTTCTGTTGCCCGAATGGCTGCGACGCTGGGTATTCGCACGGGGTGCCCGGTTGGAGGGTTTGCGACGATGATTGCCGCCCTCGCCCGGTTTTCCGGCACGAACATTGTCAGAAGCACCTGCACTCATTTTAGGCTTCTTCGGTTTTTTCGGTTTTTTCGGCGCCGACAGTGTTGTCTCGGCCAGCGACAACTGTGGCTCAAACCCAGACAAGGTCTCCCTCGGCAACAACTGCTGGATCAGCGTTTCAATGTCTTTCAGTTGCTGTAGTTCATCAGCGCTGACCAGTGACCAGGCCTGCCCACTGGCACCTGCGCGACCGGTACGGCCAATTCGGTGTACGTAATCCGCAGCAGTGTTTGGCAAATCCAGATTCACCACTACCGGCAGCTCACTGATATCAATGCCGCGGGCAGCAATATCGGTTGCTACCAGCACGTTGATGTCACCGCTCTTGAATTCGGCCAGCGCTTTGGTGCGCGCACCCTGGCTTTTGTTGCCGTGAATCGCGGCACTGGGAATACCTGCCGCTTCGAGTTTACTGGCAATTCGATTAGCCCCGTGCTTGGTACGACTGAATACCAGTGCCTGCTTCCAGTTGTGCTGCTTAATGAGCGCTATCAGAGCCGGAATTTTACGATTGCGATCCAGTGCCACCAGACGCTGATCAATTTTATCCACCGTGGTATTGGCCGGAGCAGTAGACAGCTTAATCGGGTCCTTGGTCAGAGATTCCGCCAGCGCAGTGACCTTAGGGGTAAATGTGGCGGAAAACAGTAACGACTGTCGCGAACTAGGCAACAGTTTTAGAATTCGCTTAATGTCATGAATAAAGCCCATGTCAAGCATGCGGTCTGCTTCATCCAGAACCAGCACTTCAAGCTGGTGAAATTTAACGGCGTTTTGCTGATATAAGTCCAGCAAACGGCCTGGTGTAGCTATCAATACATCCACACCGCTACGCAACCGTTTCATTTGTGGGTTGATGCCCACACCGCCGAACACTACTGCGCTTTTCAGTGGTAGAAACTCACAGAACTCGCGGACATTCTGTTCAACCTGTGCAGCAAGCTCGCGGGTTGGAGTTAATATCAATGCCCGTATACAGTTGGCAGAAGTTTTAGGCCCCTCTGACAGACGCTGCAATAACGGCAACGAAAAGCCAGCAGTTTTTCCCGTGCCAGTTTGGGCGGCAGCCAGTACGTCTTTGCCCGTCATGATGGCAGGAATTGCCTGCTGCTGAATCGGGGACGGAGTTTGATAACCTTGCGCTGCAATGGCTTTTAGTATTGGAGCGGAAAGCCCCAACTGAGAAAACGACATGGACACCTCAATTGGCGGGAAAGATTCGGACAGTGGAAGAATTTTTGATTTAAGAGCAGGCGCAGTGCGCGCCTGCCTAAGATAATGTGGCAGTTTACAGTACTACCACGTCGGCCGCTTGTGGGCCTTTGTTGCCTTGCTCGACAACGAATTGTACGCTTTGACCTTCGTTCAGAGTGCGGAAGCCTTCTGATTTGATCGCGCGAAAATGAACAAAAACGTCTTTGCTTCCATCAGCTGGAGAGATAAAACCGAAACCTTTAGTTTCATCGAACCACTTTACGGTACCTGTTGTAGACATGGATAAATCCTTAAGAAATAAAATAATTATGGTTGCCAAGCAACCTGGTTTTGCACTGAAGGGCTATCTGGTTTGTAGCAGGCTTAATAATCGGTAACGGTCTTACTGTGAATCGCGCGAGGGGACTAACAATGGACGAACGGAAGAAGAAGCAGTGATCAAATTACAATAGAACCTTCCAAAGGCAGAGCTATGGTAACACCCTTTCCTGGTGTCTGCCAGGTTATTTTTCAATCTATTTTCATCAGACAGCGGAATTCAGGGTTGACTGAACTCAATCGGTAATAGGCTTCCCCCTGGTTTATAAAGCCCCAGGGGTATGTCCAACGGTCTGCAAGCCAGCATTTTTATTACTTTCAGACATTTTAATACCAAAGAAAATCGCGTACAGGGTTGGCACAACAATTAATGTGAGTACCGTTGCAAACCCCAGCCCGCCCATCATAGTTACCGCCATGTTGACAAAAAACACATCAGACAACAGCGGGATAAGCCCTAATATAGTGGTCGCCGCCGCCAGCACGACTGGCCGCATTCGGCTCACCGATGCTTCCACCAGCGCATCAAACCGCGGCTGGCCCGAAGCAATTTGCTGGTCAATCTCCTCTATCAGCACAATGGCATTTTTAATCAGCAGCCCAACCAGCGACAATGCACCCAGCAAGGACATAAAATCAAACGCTCCGCCCACCAAAAGCAAACCAGCAGTAACCCCGATTGCCGCCAGCGGCACCGTCAGCCAGATAATGGCCGGCTGTCGCAAAGCTCCAAACAGAAAAATGCTGGTCAGGATCATCAATACAAAACCCATTGGCAGCGAACTGGCCAGACCGGCCTGGGCGTTCACCGAATCTTCGTATTCACCGCCCCAGGCCAGTTGGTAACCCGCAGGTAAGGGTATGGATTCAATCAGTGGGCGAACCCGTGACAGTAACCCGTCCGCTGAGCCGTTAACCGGATTGGCGGAGGCGATAATGGTCAGCTGCCGGTCGCGGCTGCGCAACACGGCATTTTCCCATCCGGTGTCGTAGGCCGAAATAAGCTGTGCGGCCGGAACCGCGCGATTCAATACCGGGCTCCACACTTGGGCATCCTGCAGGCGGTCAATATCAATTCGCTCTTCCGGCGGCGCCCGCATCAGGATGGGCAGCAGGTTGATGCCGTCACGATAGGTTCCCACTGGTCGCCCTTCGAAGGCATAACGCAGTGCATCACTGAGATCTTCACGGGTTACCCCCAACTGCCGCCCAACCTGCTCATTGAACACTGGCGTAACCACCTTGACCGGGTTACGCCAGTCATCACGTACATCCTGCGAATCTGCATCCGCGCGCAGAATGGCCTTGGCCTGCTCAGCCAGCTGGCGCAGGATTTCGGTATCCGGGCCGGAAAAGCGGGCTTCGATTTTGGCATCCCGCCCGGGGCCGATACGAAGGTTTTTGATAATGGGGTTAAGTTCAGGTAACTGCTGCGCCATAAAGGCGGATACCGCCGCCTGAACCTCTGGTATTTGCGATTTATCCTCGGTTTTAACTATCACCTGAGCGTAGGACGCCGACATCTCTTTGGAATCGTACACCAGGGTAAAACGCAGATGGGGGCCGCCAATAACCGTAGAGGTCTGCACCACACCCGGCTGCTCACGAAGGAATTCGCTGACTTGCAGCGCTTTTTCGCGTGTGCTGCGTAAATCCGCCCCTTCCGGGGTATAGAGATCGACAAAAAACATCGGCGTATTGGCATCGGGGAAAAAGCCGGACTTGGTATAACCAAACCCGATGATGGCCAGTACCCACAAGCCTACTACCGTGCTTATGGTTACCCAGCGTACCCGCACCGCCCCGATCAGCAGGCTGCGATAAATCCGGAAGGCCTTGGCGTCGTAAGCTTGCCCGGACGATTCCCCAGACGAAGACTTGAGTAACAACCGACACAATGCGGGGGTGGTGCTCACCGCTGTCAGCCAGCTCAGACTCAGGGATATCATGATCACGTAAAACAGCGACCCGGCAAACTCACCGGTATTGTCCGGCGACATGCCAATCGCAGAGAAGGCCAGAATGCCAATCAGGGTACCGCCCAACAGTGCCCAGATTGTTTTACCGACCGTTTCTCCGGCCGCCTTCGCGGCGGACATGCCGGCATTCATACGCACCATCATCCCTTCAGCCACTACAATGGCGTTATCCACCAGCATCCCCAGCGCTATGACCAGCGCACCCAGCGATATCCGCTGCAGTTCAATGCCATAAATACTCATTATGAACAGGGTTCCGGCCACCGTAATCAGCAATACGGTTCCGATGATGATGCCAACCCGAATGCCCATAAACAGCAGTAACACCACAATCACAATGGCAACCGCTTGGCCGACACTGGTAATGAAGCCCCCCACCGACCTGGACACTTCCACCGGCTGGTTGTAAGTCATTAGCGCCTCCATGCCAACCGGAATGATCGGCAACAGAGTTTGAATTTTTTGCTCCAGCCGCTGCCCCACATCCACCACGTTTTCGCCGCCCAGCATGGAAATGCCAATACTGAGCCCCGGCTTACCGTTGGCGTAATACAGCTTGGCGGGCACTTCACGGTACGCCCGAGTGATGGTGGCGATGTCACGCAGCCGGACCAGAGTCTGGTCGCCTGTGGGCAGCATGATGTCGCCCATTTCCTGGACCGAACGGAATTCGCCGGTGGGCTGGATGCGCAGATAATCTTCACCCACACTGACCTGGCCGGAGTTGATAACGATATTCTGGGTGGCCAGTAAGCCGCTCACGTCGTCCAGGCCTATTCCGAGTTCCGCCATCACCGAGCGGGAAAGATCAATGTACACCACTTCTTCCTGATCGCCGTCAATCACCACCTTACGTACGCCAGGCACCAGCACCAGTTGCTTCTTGATGGCATCGGCGGTGTCGTACAAATCCCGCCAGCTGTAGCCGTCGCCAGTCAGTGTGGCGTAAATACCATATACGTCACCAAAATCATCAAACACCATCGGAGCCGAAGCACCGGGCGGCAGGTTAGGCCTGGCATCCTGAATCTTGCGCCTGAGTTCATCAAATATGTTGGGCAGGTCCTCTGAACGATAGCGGTCTTTAAATTCAATCAGAATGTCTGACCTCCCTGGGCGGGAAACCGTCATTCTGATGCGTTTGACCTGCTCCAGCTTTTGTACCGCATCTTCCAGTACATAGGTAATTTCATCCTGCACTTCCCTGGCGGTCGCCCCCGGGTAGGCGGTGATCACCTTGGCCTGTTTGATGGTGAAGGGCGGGTCTTCGAGTTTGCCCATTTTGTCAAACGCCAACAGCCCACCGCCCACCATGATCACCACAATCAGCCAGGCGTTAACCGGGCTGCGTACCGAGTACTCGCCAATGTTCATAGTGGCTCATCCTCTCTGGGAATGGCCTGTTCACTCTGGTGCATGCGGGTAACCTGCATGCCCTCGGAAAGATAAGACGCCCCCACGCTGACAATTTCTTCACCGCCCTGTAAGCCTTCGGTTATTTCCACCAGCCCTCCGCTCATACGGCCGGTTTTTACCGCCAGGCTCTGCACTGTCATCGAATCCGGGTCCAGCTTCCAGACCCGGGGATTAAGGCCACTGTCTGCCTGAACCGCCCGAACGGGCACCCATTTAGTGGAATCGGATGGCAAAAGTGCCGACAAATCCACCCGCACATTTACTGTCATTCCAGGTAAAACCTGAAATGTCTCCGGCTTGGGCATGGTAAGGGTGGTTTTGAATGTCTGGGTTTGCGGATCAGCCCGGGTAGCCAGTTCTTTTAACAGCAGAGGGAATGCCTCATCCGGGTGGCCGTCGAATATGGCAACCACCTTGGGTTCTTCACCCGCCGCTCGGGCTGCTTCCATACGTTCTCTGGCATCCGGCCTGACTCGGCGAACCAGAGATTCCGGAACGTCAATCTGAATATCCAGCTGACTCAGATTCTGAAACTGAAAGATGGTCTGTTTAGCCTGAACCTCTTCAAAGTTTTCCACTTCACGGTTGCCAATGTTGCCGTCAAAAGGCGCCCTAAGCTCGGTATGGTCCAGGTCTGCTTTGGCCTGATTCAATGCGGCTTGGGCAGTGCGAAACTCGGCCTCGAGCCGGTCATAATCCATTCTGGAAATGGCACCGTCGTTAATCAGTTCTTTGGCCCGCTGATAATTATTTTGCGCACTGTCAAATGTTGCCTGACGATCTTCCATGGCTATCCGGTAGTCAGTGTCGTCAAGACGTGCAAGCACCTGCCCCTGCTGCACAAACTCACCCTCGCGTACCAGGATTTCCTCCACCACTCCGGGTAAGCGAAAAGAAAGGTTAGCCCGCCGGGATGCCTGCACCCGACCAGGAAAATTTCGTACCGCCTGATTTCCCAAGCCTTCAACGGTAAAAATCTTTACCGGACGACTGGAAGGCGCAGACGTTGCGGGCGGATCAGAACAGCCACTTAACTGAAGAACACAGCAAAATAGCAATACCACCAATGTCTTTGTATACATAATTTGCGCTCGCGTTTATGGAGACGTAAGCCTTTTCTCGTAGAGAATTCAGGGTGATGACAGCAACCGAAGGCAGGTAGTAAGAGGGATTGCACAGGTGCATCCCGTTATTTTGAGCATAGGCGAATCTCGCAGAATCGCCTTAATCCAGTGAGAAAATTCCCTCAGGGAGAGGACGAGTTCCGCTGCTCTGAGCTGGATTTCTTTGTGTCTCGCCCTTACAGTTACCCACAATTGGTAAAAACCCGGAGAAGCCCCATGCACCCACACGATGCCGTTCCACTGGAGGACTATATTGAATACCCCGGAGACATCATGCTTGCACGCTCCGAGGCGTTCTATCAGCAAATGAAGCGGCGCCACAGCATTCGCCGATTCAGCGACCGCCCGGTTGCCCGTGAGGTCATTGAAAACTGCATTAAAGCGGCCGGCACTGCGCCCAGCGGCGCCAACCACCAGCCTTGGCATTTTGCCGCCATTCATTCTCAGGGGGTTAAACAGCAAATCCGCCAGCAGGCCGAGGCTCACGAGCAGAAATTCTATTCCGGCGGAGCCAATGAAGAATGGCTGGATGCTCTCAAACCTTTGGGCACCGATGCGCACAAGCCGTATCTGGAAATTGCGCCCTGGCTGATTGCGGTTTTCAGCCAGAAAACCGGCGGGCCGGACAGCTCTGAGCAAAAGCAGAATTATTACGTACACGAATCCGTTGGCATTGCCACCGGTATGTTACTGACCGCCTTACACAATGCCGGGCTCGCCACTCTCACCCACACGCCCAAACCGATGCACTTTCTGACCGAAGTCTGTAAACGGCCCGACAACGAACGGGCTTACATGCTGATAGTCACTGGCTACCCGGCCGACGATGCAACGCTTCCCTGCCATGCGTTGAATAAGAAGTCGCTGGACGAAATCGCCAGCTTTTTGTAACACCGGAGCCGAGCATGAGTATGAACGCTAACTTTGATAAGCGGGTTCTGATTCGAACCCAAATCCAACCCTGGCAGGCGTCTCCCATGCCAGGGGTTGAGCGGCGCATACTGGACAGGGTCGGAGGCGAGGTGGCGCGCGCCACATCGATAGTGAAGTACGCTCCCGGCAGCCGCTTTTCACCCCATGTGCATACTGGTGGAGAGGAGATTCTGGTACTCGATGGCGTATTTCAGGATGAACACGGTGATTATCCGGTTGGCAGTTACCTGCGCAATCCGCCCCAGTCCCGCCATACTCCCGGTTCCGCCCCCGGATGCGTGATCCTGGTTAAGTTGTGGCAGTTTGATCTCAGCGACCGAACCCAGGTGCGGGTAAATTACCTAAATGAAACCCCGGCAGATTCCCCTGAAGCAGCAGGTATCCGGCAATTACTGTTGCATGAAGATGAATTTGAATCGGTCTGTATTCAGTACTGGAACCCAGGTTGTAAGGCGCAGTTTAGCGTACCGGGTGGGGCCGAAGTGCTGGTGCTCAGCGGACAATGGTACCAACAGTCAGACTGCCTGCAACAACACGACTGGCTGCGCATTCCCGTCAATTCCACACTTTCAGCCCACGCCGGCCCTCAGGGTGCCTGTATCTGGTTCAAGCGTGGTCATTTACGTCAGGTTGCTCGGGATTTACACAACCTCTCAGCTCAGAGCTAAACGCAGCAATCTGGCAAAAAAGCACCTTTATCAGCGATAATAGGTAGAAAACTACTGTATTTGTCTCACGCAAGTGCGCCATCTTCAGCTCACTTGCTGCCCGGAGCCCCACCATGAATAAGCTGTTTGCCTTTCTGTTCGGCAGCATACTTACTTGCCACGCAAAAGCAGCCACACTTCCCGCTCTGCCTGAGCCGGTTACCAATAACGCAGTTGCCAGCCTTCGGCTGAACCAGCACCAGTATCTGTTCAGTTTTATGGGGCTGGGCGCGGGTAAGACCCACAAAGACATTCACAACCGGGCATGGCAACTTATCATCGACCCGCAGGGAAACACCCAGGGCTGGCAGGCAATCCCTTCAGTACCCTCCAGCCAGTCACTCAGTGGGCGCCTGGCGTCCGTTGCGGTTGGCGCGGGGAATTACGTATACCTGTTTGGAGGCTACACGGTTTCGGCGGATCACACCGAAGTGAGTACCCCGGATGTATACCGCTATAATCCACTGTCAAAACAGTATGAGTCCTTGGCACCGATGCCAGTACCGGTGGATGATGCCGTCGCCCTGGTTTATCAGAACCGCTTTGTCTACCTGATTTCAGGCTGGCATAACGACGGCAACGTCAATCTTGTGCAGGTGTATGACACCCAAACCGACCGTTGGCAGCAGGCGTCACCGTACCTGGGCAAGCCGGTATTTGGACACGCCGGTGCACTGAGCGGGCAAACCATGGTGGTGTGTGATGGGGTTGCGGTGGTACCCAAATTCAATGCCCGGCGCGGCTTTGAAGCGGAAACCGCCTGCTTTAAGGGCGTTATCGATTCGGCAGACCCATACAAAATAAACTGGACAATGCTGGCCCACCCCACCGGCCAAAGTGGCTACCGCATGGCCGCTGCGGCCGACCCAGATGAACAGGAAATTGTGTTTGTTGGCGGCGCCACCAACCCGTATAACTACGATGGCATTGGTTACAATGGCAGCCCGTCACAGCCCAGTCACGCCATCTGGACGTTTGATGTTGCCACTCAAACCTGGCAGGTTGGACGCACCCAGCAGGCCAGCATGGATCACCGCGGGTTGCTCAGGGTTGGCGATGAGTGGCTTACCCTCGGAGGAATGGGCCCGAACCAGACCGTGCTTTCATCCAGCCGCATCGTACAACTCACCGACGCGCACTAACATGCTGAAGCTGGCCGCCTTACTGATTTTCGCTCCCGCGCTGTCTTTTTCAGCATCAGCAGGCTGTTTGCCGGATTACAGCCTGCTAACGGCCTCAGCAATAACCGATTTGCGCAACCTTTCTGCTGATGTCATGGGCGGACGAAAACCCGGAACTGAAGGGCATGAACGGGCACGAAACTATCTGTTGGCACGTTACAAGCAGCTTTCACTCGAGCCGTTTAAGCCGGGCTACCTGCAACGTTTTTCATTATCCAGAGGGTTCAGCCAGACTGACGCCTACAACGTGGTAGGCTGGATACCGGGCCAAACTAACGAGCAAGATTACATTGTTATTACAGCCCATTACGATCATATCGGCGGGCGCGGCACTCGCATATTCAACGGTGCCGACGATAACGCTTCGGGCGTTTCTGCATTGTTGGCGCTGGCAGCGTATTTTACCACCCATACACCCGAACATTCTCTGGTGTTTGTGGCGACCGACGCCGAAGAAGCCGGACTCAAAGGCTCGCAGGCCTTTCTGGCTGAGCCGCCAGTGCCTGTCGACAGCATTTTGCTCAACATCAATCTGGATATGCTGGGTAATGGCGGGCGCCGGGGCGAGCTGTTTGCGTTCACCTCAAGACACAGCCATCAATCACTCTCTGACTGGCTTACCAACTATATTCAAGGCCATTGCGCTGAAGAATTGCGGCTTAAAAAAGGCCGCAGCCGCCAGGTTAGTGGCGTGACACCGGCAGGCCCGAAAATCAACTGGCGCAAGTCCAGTGACCACTACAGTTTTGATCGCGCCGACATCCCCTATCTCTATTTTGGTACCAGTGTGCATCAGCACTACCATCAGCCCAGTGATGATTTCCAGCACATCAATGCCGAGTTCTATCAGACCGCAGTGACTACCGTTATTCAAATAACCGCTTTGCTGGACGGCACAATGCTGAACTGGGCCCCTGAAAAAGCCCCAATTAACTGACGACCGATTACGCGAAAAGCGTCATTTATTAATCCAGATCAAATAAAGCGACATCCGGTTCTGGTACCCTCGCGCCGTTTTTTGTCCAGACCAGTTTGTACCATCGTGAAAAAGCCTGAACTTCTCTCCCCCGCCGGATCGTTAAAAAACATGCGCTATGCTTTTGCCTATGGTGCAGACGCAGTGTATGCCGGCCAGCCACGTTATTCCCTGAGGGTGCGCAATAACGAATTCAATCTCGATAACCTGGCAGTTGCCATCAATGAAGCCCACCAGCTTGGAAAACAGTTTTATGTGGTAAATAACATAGCTCCACACAATGGCAAGCTGAAAACTTTCCTCAAGGATCTCGCCCCTGTGGTGGAACTGGCACCCGACGCCATGATCATGTCAGACCCTGGCCTGATTATGATGGCAAAGGACGCTCATCCGGAGCTGAACATTCATCTTTCGGTCCAGGCCAACGCAGTTAACTGGGCAGCGGTAAAATTCTGGCAGCGGCAAGGTATTTCCCGCGTCATTCTGTCCCGTGAACTGTCACTGGAAGAAATTGAAGAAATTCGCCAGCAATGCCCGGATATGGAGCTGGAAGTGTTTGTTCACGGTGCATTGTGTATGGCCTATTCCGGGCGCTGTTTGCTGTCGGGTTACATCAACAAACGAGACCCTAACCAGGGCACCTGCACCAACGCCTGTCGCTGGAAGTATCAAATCAATGAGGCCCGGGAAGATGCCATAGGCAATGTGGAATTGGGTCAGCTGGTGCATGAGGACAGCATGCCCGGTAATTGCGATGCTCAGCTCAGCTCCCCTTTGTTTATGTTGCAGGAAGGCGGCCGCCCCGGTGAACTGATGCCAGCCTATGAGGACGAGCACGGCACTTATATTTTTAACTCGCGGGATCTCAGAGCCGTGGAGCACGTACAACGATTGCTGGATATCGGCGTGGACTCACTGAAAATCGAAGGCCGCACCAAATCCTTTTACTACTGCGCCCGTACTGCCCAGATTTATCGTCAGGCAATGGACGATGCCCTGGCCGGCCGCCCGTTCAACCCGCAGTTAAATACCCAGCTTGAACACCTGGCTAACCGCGGCTACACCGAAGGCTTTCTCAAACGCCACAAACATCACAGTGAACTGCAGAACTACGATTACGCCAGTTCTGTCAGCGCCACCCAGCAACTGGTGGGTGAAGTTCTGGAAAAGGATGCCAACGGCAACTACCTGGTAGAGGTAAAAAATAAATTTGTACTCGGCGACAGGCTGGAATGCATTACCCCAGGTGGAAACCACACGTTTTCACTCACGGATATGCGCGATCTTCAGGGTTGTAAAATCAGCGATGCCAAAGGTTCTGGCCACAAGGTATGGGTGAAATTACCGGTAGACGTGGAACCCCTATATGTAATCCTGGTACGTCATCTGCCCCATCAACAAACCACCCGCAGTGGCTTTGTGCCTGAAATCGAACTGGCCACCGAGGTGCGCTGAGTATGGCGCTGAAAATTTTGCAAACCTGCATCAATTGCGACATGTGCGAGCCTGAGTGCCCCAACACTGCGATTGCAATGGGGGATTCAGTGTATGAGATTGATGCCAGCCGCTGTACCGAGTGCATTGGCCATTACGATGAGCCCCAGTGTGTCGCCTGCTGCCCGATTGATTGCATCGAGCCAGACCCGACTCACCCTGAAACCGAGCAGTCAGTACTGCAGAAACTGGAAGCTCTGGACAACGGACGCTGAATATCCAGTCACTGGGGCCGGAAAATAGATTGAGGGAGTTCCCGGGTAAAAGCTTTGGCAGTTTTACCAATTAGCACTTAATCTGTATAAAACTAAAGTTGCCCGCTAGCACACAATTTATCGAAATTGCGTTTTTTGACAGGCAACCGAAACTGTACTTTGAGTGCCTATGGAATTTGATGATTTGATTATTCTCATGGAAGAGAATTTGAAACTCGTACGCAACGCTATTGTCAGCGTTGACTTTGCCATACAGGTAGGGGTGATCTTACTGATCTACCTTCTGGGCTATTTACTGGCGGCACAACTCAAAAAACGCATCAGTTTTTTAAACAACCCGCCTGCCGATGGCGCTCATGTTTTACGTTCGTTCGGTTTTAACCTCAAAGGCGCTTTATTCCCCATTCTCACCATTTTGCTGCTGAAACTTTCTACCGTACTCAGCAACAAATATCAGTTTGATGCGTGGTTGCTGAATGTTGCGCTGGTTGTCGCGGTAATGATATTCCTGAATTCCTGCATCAAGGCATTCATCAAGAGTAACACCGTTGCCATATTCCTGCGCTGGGTAGGCTTACCAATCATTTTTATGCACCTTGTTGGCGTGCTTCCGTTTGTGATAGAAGCTCTGGAGTCCATATCCATTTCACTGGGCAATGTGCAGGTTTCGGCCTACGGCCTCACCCGGGTACTCATTTTTGGCGCTTTGCTGTTCTGGCTGGGAAGAGCGTCCAACACCATCGGCCAGGATTTGATCCGCAATCATAAAGCCCTAGACATCACCACCCGTGAAGTATTTGCCAAGCTGTTCGAAGTGGCCCTCTACTGTCTGGCGTTTCTGTTGCTGCTCAATATTATGGGCGTTAACCTCACCGCCCTTGCAGTCTTTGGCGGAGCTCTGGGTGTAGGTCTTGGACTGGGTTTACAAACCATTGCCTCCAACTTTATCTCCGGCATAATCATATTGCTCGACCGTTCACTTACCGTCGGAGATTACGTAGAACTGGAAGATGGCAGCAAGGGGTTCGTCAGAGAATTTAAAATGCGCTACGCGGTACTGGAAACCTACGACGGCAAGGACATCCTGGTTCCCAACGAAAAGTTCATCAGCTCACTTCTCATCAACTGGACCCACAAAGATCCCAAACAGCGCTATCGCATCGACTTCTCGGTGGCCTACAAGACCGACATTCGGGCCATGGTGGAAATCATCAAGGAGGCCGTTTCAGAGCATCCGCAGGTGATAAGCGGCGACGATGTGCCGTTTGAGGAACGCCCGGACTGCGAAATCGACAGTTTCGGGGATTCCGGCGTAAACATGTTCGTTGAATTCTGGATGGACGGTGTTGATGACGGTAAAAACCGGGTTGGTGGTGATTTGCTGCTGATCGTGTTTGAAACCCTGCGCAAGCACAACATCGAAATCCCCTTCCCTCAGCGGGAAGTCAGGGTACTCAACGAAGAACCAATCTCCCTGCGTCAGACGTCGCCCTGACTCAGCCCTTACTGCTTTGGGGTGTGTGGCTCACTGTGTCAAGGCCGGATGACAGCGCCCGCATCCGGGCTTTGTCCCGATCTGGCATCTGGGGCCAATCAGCTTTATTGTTGAAACATTGCCATTTTATCAAAAAGAAATATGAACAAACCCGATTCATTTTCGAGCTTTCAGGCGTTCTACCCTTACTACCTGCAAGAGCATAAAAACCGAACCTGCCGACGCCTGCATGTAGTTGGTAGCCTGCTGGTACTAACCATACTTCTGTACGCTGTGGTATTCGGGAACTGGCCACTGTTGTGGTTTATCCCCGTTGTGGGCTATGGCTTCGCCTGGGTGGGACATTTCTTTTTCGAACACAACAAACCCGCCACCTTCAAACACCCAATCTACAGCCTGATGGGTGATTGGGTGATGCTAAAGGACGTATTGACGGGAAAACTTCGCTGGTAACGCGGGTGTTAAAAAGCTGCTTCATTTTACAGGGGCGGAGTCATCATAGCATTACTGGTTCTCACCCTGCTGCATTACCGCTGACGTGACATCCACGCCCTGCTGAATCCACTCACTGGCCTGCTCGGGTGAAAAATTGTTGTCCCGCCACTGCATGGCCTGTTCCAGGCTCAATCCAAGTGCGGTCCAGTCTGCGGCTGACACAACATCAAAATCCCGTTGCATCCACTGCTGGGCCCGTTCGGGCGAAATACCAGCGGTTTCCCAACCGGTAGCGGCCTGAACGTCAAACCCTGCCTGCTGCCATTCGCGCGCCTGCTGGGGAGCAAAACCGGCGTGTTGCCAGGACGCCACTTGTTTCTCATCAATACCAGACCAGTCTTGAGAAGTTTCCTCTGTTGGAGAAGAACTGCAGGCCATTATAAATATGCTTACAAGAAGAATGAATCCTCGCATTGGTATTTGCTCCCAGCCATGAGTGATGAACCCTAACTGTAGACCAAAAAGCCGCTGCGGGATTAATTAAATACTGTGAGCCTCTCCACGGGCAGTGCCTGCGCCGATTCAACGTCAGGGGCAAGCACGCCGCGCCATTGATCTAGTTGCTGAACCTGGGCCACAACCCGTTTTATCACACTGATCATTTTCAGGCTGGCATCATTAATCGGCACATTTCTGTTGGTTGCCAGCAGTACTGTGCGCTTCATTTCCGGGCTGACTATCTTAATGGCCTTGAGCAACTGGCTTTCCTCAAGATGGAAAGTAGCGGATGAAGGCAAAATCATCAGCCCTTCGCCTTGCATGACCTGTCGTAATCCGGTCATCAGTTGCCCGGAATAGGCTTTGTCATGCTTCAAAGCAACACCGGTAGACTGTTCGTAACTGGCAATAAGTTTACCCAAGGCGTCTTTGGGGCCCGGAGTTAACAACTCATACTCACTCAGTTCCCAGAAATTGATGCTCTGTCTGTGCTGCAAGGAACGGTAAATTTGCGACTGTTCGCTTACCCCCAGCACCAGATACATATTTTCTTCTATCAAAGGTTCACAATCCATCACCGAGGCAACTACGTCCTGCTCGTAGGTGATGGCAATATCAACCTGGCCTTTCTCCAGCCATTCCCGCACTGAGTAAGAAGGCCCGGTGCTGATCTCCAGCTTCAGCTTTGGAAACAACTGATTGACTGAAGAGATGAGCGACATCGACAGCACATTACCCACCGACGGCAGCATGCCAACCCGCACGGTTCCTTCCTGATTGGCCACCAGTTGCTGGAGTTCACGCTTGGCACTGTTGATTTCCGACATCAGCTTTCTGGCATGGGCCGCGAACAGCTCCCCGGCCGCCGTCAGGCTAATGCCTCTGAAACTGCGTTCAAGCAGGGTTGCCCCCATCTCCCGCTCCAGATTGGCAAGTTGCTGACTGATGGCAGGCTGGGCAATATCCAGCTCTCTGGCTGCACCAGCAATACTGCCTTTCTGAACTGTAATAAGAAAATACTGCAACTGTTTGGAGTTCATTGGACCTGCCCATTTACCATACGGTTCTTTTCTCAACCCTCGAATATCACTAAATGTTGATATTTGGTTATTGTAATTTCCGGGCCACTTGATCCGGCTAATCAGCCTGAATTCAGCAAGTTGTATGCCACGGAGCAATTTTAGCCAATTACAGATCTGTAAAATTAATGTAAGGCACCTAAACCGAAAAAACTTTTTTGCTGCAAAATCAGATGCGGGCCTTGTTGAATTACAAGGGCTGCAATCCTCATTCAATATTTTCCTTATACCCCTCAATATTCTTTTTTCTTCCGCTCCCAGTCGTTTGTTTCTTAGTCTGTATCCGTCACAAAAAGCCCCTGTTCATGATTCTAAAAACAATAACTGCATTGAACTGGTGCTGGCATGAGCCAAATTTGGGCGAATTTTTGGTAGTACACAACTTCCTGAACCGCCAACAAGAACTACACACAATCAAGCAACATTTAGGGAACACTCAATGAAACTAAAAAAACTCAATGCAGCGATACTGGCTGGTTTAGCAGGTGCATCATTGTCCCTCGCCACCACCAACACCTATGCACAGGAAACCGAAACTCCAGACGCGGAGCCAGAAGCAATTGAAAAGATTGCCGTTGTTGGTGCAAGGGGTGCACCACGTTCGGTCACGAGCTCACCGGTACCGGTTGACGTCCTGAGTGCTGAAGACATTGGCGCTGTTGCTTCATCAGATATGAACGACATCATGATGACCCTGGTTCCTTCCTATACACTTTCCCGTCAGCCTATCTCTGATGGTGGTACATTCATTCGCCCAGCTCAATTGCGCGGCCTGCCAACCGATAAAACCCTGGTGCTCGTTAACGGCAAGCGTCGTCACCGTGCTGCATTAGTACAAATCGGTGGTTCAGGGACACAGGGCCCCGACCTTGCCACTATCCCTTCTGCCGCTTTGGGCAGTGTGGAAGTATTGCGTGACGGAGCCGCAGCACAATATGGTTCTGACGCGATTGCCGGGGTAATTAACTTCCAGCTCAAAACCAACGCGGAAGGCGGCTCAGTCACTCTGGATGTCGGTCAGTATTATGAAGGCGACGGACAGCAGTACACCGTAAGTGGTAACAAAGGTTTTTCACTGGGGGCTGATGGTTTCCTGAGTATTTCAGGTGAAATAACCGACTCTGAAGCCACCCTCCGTGGCGAACAGTATTGTGAAAGCTGGTTCTGTGTGGATGACCAATCGGATGAGTACATTGCAGCTGCAGAGGAAATGGGCCGTTCCGCGCATGGTACAGACGGTGTAGTGCAGCCTTGGGGACAACCCAACTATAGCGGTGCAAAAGTGTTCCTGAACGCCGGCTATGCACTGTCTGCAGATATGGAGCTTTACAGCTTTGCCAACTACTCCGAAAGTGAGGGCGATGGCTCTTTCTTCTACCGTTATCCTAACAACGGCACCATCCAGGACCTGCGTGAAATCGACGGTACCATTTACTCACCGCTGGAAAAATTCCCGGGTGGTTTCACGCCGCGATTCTTCGGCGATATTACTGACTACTCATTTGCTGCAGGCCTGAAAGGTATGGCTGGCGACTTAGGTTATGACATCAGTGGTCGTTATGGTTACAACGAAATCTCTTATACCTTGGCCAACACCATCAACCCATCAATGGGCAGTGCATCTCCCACCAAGTTCCACCCCGGAGACCTGAGCAACGACGAATTGCAGTTCCAGGCCGACTTCACCTATGATTTGGCGGAATACGTTCTGGCATTTGGTTTGAGCTACATGGAAGAATCCTATGAGATTTCACAAGGTGACGAACCATCGTATCTCGTAGGCCCACACTCACTTCCTGATCCATACGGTCTGTGTTCTCGCGAGGACATTGGTTTCGGACTGGCTACCGATGAACAGGTGGCAGCCGCTATTGCTAACGGACTGGATTGTGCTAACAACACCACAAAAGATTCTAACGACGATGGTGTTGAAGATGACGGCATCCCTGGCATTGATCCGGTTTATCAGGCTGTGGGCGTAGGCTCCAACGGTTTCCCTGGCTACTCTGCTGATTACATTGGTACTTACGAGCGTGACTCCTATGCAGTATACGGTGATATCTCGGGCGATCTGACTGATTCCCTGTTTGCCCAGGCAGCAATTCGTTACGAAGACTATTCTGACTTCGGTTCAGAACTGGTTTACAAAATCGCCGGTATCTACAAATTAACTGATGAGATCGCAATACGTTCGTCCTTCGGCACAGGTTTCCGTGCGCCGACTCCAGGGCAGCAAGGTACCACCAACGTATCAACCCGCTTGCCAAACGGCTTCCCGGTTGCGACAGGTTTGTTCCCGGCTAGCAGCCCGGTGGCCCAGGTTCTTGGCGCAGAAGCGTTGAAACCTGAAACCTCAACCAACTTCACATTGGGTATGACTGCGGATTACGGCGACTTCACTCTGACTGTGGACTATTACCACATTTTGCTGGAAGACCGTGTTAATGCAATTTCAACCAAAACAGTTTCAACTGACCCGGATTCAGGCGAGGCCTACGAAAATTTCCTTGCACTGGAAGCTGCAGGAGTACAAGGTGCCAATACCATTGGCGGTGTGTTCTACTTCCAGAATGCGTTCGATACGGTTACCGAAGGCTTGGACGTTGTTGGTACCTACAGCATGGAATCTGACTTTGGTGATACCGTGTTTACCGCCTCGTTTAACTACGGTACCAACGAGTTCGACGGTGACCCGGGTTCGCAGTTTAATCTGGAAGACAGATTTGACTTCGAGAATGGCATTCCCAGCACTCGTGGCGTATTCTCGGTCAAGCACTCCATGGACGACTTCAGTGTGCTGGCTCGCTTAAGCTACTACGGTTCCTACGAAAACTCGGATGGTATTATTACTGACGAGGAAACCGGTACACCTATCAGCGTGCGAAGCATCCAGAAGTTCGACCCTGAATACATGTTTGATGTTGAAGGCACTTACCACATCAGCGAAATGCTGTCGCTGTCAGTAGGGGTTCGTAACCTGTTTGATAACTACCCACAAGCTGACACCATTGGCGAAGCCTGCTGTGGACGTATCTACCGTTCAGACTCCATCGTAGACTGGCAGGGTGGCTACTACTACACCAAACTGGCTGCTAAGTTCTAATCATGGCTTTAGCAGTATTTAAAGCAATCAGTAAGTCGGCCCTTCGGGCCGACTTACTCCTGTCTTCGTTAAAGCGCATGCTTCTGCCTGCGCTTTTTTTCGGTCTTATTTTCTATTTTAGCCCTTCTGATCTCTGGAGTAGCGAAGTTATGGAACTGGAACTGGTCTGGTTTGTCCTTACGCTTTGCACCGCAGGAGCTATTGCTGGCATAACCTCAGGCCTGTTTGGCAACGGTGGTGGCTTTGTGGTGGTTCCGGCATTGTCTATCGTATTTCCGTTTTTCACCCCCGAATCCGACGAACTTGTGAAAGTGGCGATTGGAACGTCTCTGGCTTCCATCGTGGTTTCCAGTGCACGCTCGGTTATCGCGCACAAAGCCCGAGGCGCTGTGGATTTTGAAGTATTAAAATCCTGGGCAATCTGGTTAGTTCTGGGTGTTGTCGGCGGTGTTCTCATTGCCAACGTAACCAGCAGTGCAGGCCTGACCGTAGTCTTCGCGGCAGGAGTGTTGTTGTACTCAGTGTACTTCCTGTTCCCAAATTATGTGGTTCGCCCAGGGATGTACTTCTCCATGCCAACCGGCATCGGCAAAGCTGTACTGGCCTTTGTATTAGGCGGCTTTTCCGCACTGCTGGGCATTGGTGGTGGCACACCAACGGTTATCACCATGGTGATGTGCCGCAGAACCATGCAACAGGCCGTGGCCACCGCAGCTGGAGTTGGTTTTTTGATTGGCCTTCCCGGTGCAATCGGGTTCCTGTTTATGAAACACCCGGAAACAGCCAGCTTGCCCGTTGGCACCATTGGTTACATCAATATACCGGCCCTTATCGCCATCAGCATTGGCTCTATCATGACAGCGCCAATTGGAGCATCGATGGCACACAGTTTCAGCGAACTGATGCTTAAGCGCTTGTTCGGCATCTATTTGGTAATTGTATCTGCTGCAATGTTCATCAAAGCATTCTGATGCAGTTCAAATAAAAAGAGGAATTTGTAATGACTTATAATCCTTCAAGAAGAATTTTTTTAGGTGGCAGTCTGGCTACCACAGCATTGGGTGCATCGGGCATTCTGACGTCCGCCGGGCTGGCCGCTGCCCCCGAAACTGTTCTGCCCAAAGTACAATACGGGCCTACCCCAGGCATTGCCAAACTGAATGCCAATGAAAACCCCTACGGCCCAAGCCCGGATGCATTGAAAGCCATTATGGAAGCGTCCACCAGCGGCGGGGCTTACTACGCTTACACTGCAGCTATGACGCTGATTGACATGATTGCGGAAAGGCATGGTCTGGCACGTGAAAACATCTCAATGAGCTCAGGTTCAAGCCCGGTACTCTCTTACGCTGCACTCGCCGCGTCCAAAAAGGGAGTTATTCTAGGGCCGGACCTGTTCTGGGACACCACTTCCAAGGCTCCTCAAAAGCAGGGCGCGCCGGAAATCCGCCGGGTTGCCAATACCGCTGAACTGGGTATTGATCTGGACGCCATGTATGACGCCATCGACGATTCGGTAGGCATGGTACACATTACCAACCCCAACAACCCTACCGGGACCATCGTAGACCCGGTAAAACTGCGTGAATTTTGTATTAAAGCTTCGAAGAAAACCCTGGTACTGGTTGATGAAGCCTACAACGAGTTGACGGATGACCCACCGAAGCACTCCATGATCCCTCTGGTAAAGGCGGGCCATAACGTTATCGTGGCACGAACGTTTTCAAAGATTTATGGCCTTGCTGGGTTACGGGTAGGCTATATGATTGCCTCGCCGGAAAATACCCAGTGGATAAACCAGTACGGAATGGGCGGATACACGCTTAACCAGGCGGGCCTGGCGGCAGCAATCGCAACCTACAACGATGATGCGTTTTTGACTTTTGCCAAAGACAAAATCCTCGAAGCCAGGGACATGGTAATGACGGCGGTAAAAGCAAACGGCCTGACCGCTTTGCCATCCAGCACCAACTTTATCTATGTAAACCTGGGCGACGGTGACGCAGACCTCTTCCGCGCTGAGATGGAAAAACACAACGTGCTGATCCGTGGCAAATATCGCACCTATACCCCTTGGTCGCGCGTGAGTATGGGTAAAATCGAAGATGTGAAAATGTACGTAGATGCTATGCCCAAAGCACTGGAAGGCATGTACAAAGCCATGAAGAGCTGATATTTCATCAACACTCTAAGGCGCCTTCTGGCGCCTTTTTGTTAGACCGGAAAAATTCCCATTCCTCCCTTCAGCTCAGCAGGGCCTGCTGGATATCTCTGCATGGATACCGAATGGTATTCGTAAACGCCCGCATTGTTCATGCGTCGGCCCATCCTTCGCTCTGACAGCAAAAAATTCAGGTGTGCGAGACATTCGGCAACCGCAAAATAGAGGTTGTATCCTGTCAACTTGCGGTTAAAAAGAGTGGGCAGGCATTCATACAGAGTTCGGGGTTGATAACAAAAATCGAGCAGCGCATTGAGATGGGTATAATGGTGTTGCACCAGCGAAATAACCCGGTCTGCCACCCGCCGAAACGGCCGATTGTGTGCAGGCAATACTATGACGTCGTCCGGCAGTGCGCTGAACGGCATGAGGGATTCAAAATAATCCCGCAGGCTGTCCGCTTCCGGTTCGGTGGCATAACAGCCAATATTCGGAGAGATGGAAGGCAGTATATGATCCCCGGCCAGCAATACCCGCTTGTCGGCACAATAGAGGCAAGCGTGTTCAGGGGAATGCCCTCGACCAACCATCACCTGCCAGCTGTTACCTCCAATATCCAGCACCTGACCATCTACCAGTCTGCGATAGGCCAGTGGGACAGCACTGACCACCGCCCCGAACCCCTGCTGACCAGCCACCCTTTCTTTCACCATATCAGGCGGCAATCCTGCCTGAATAAAATAAGCTTCATCGGTCCACCGGGCCGCATCATTAGGCCCGGGTAAAAGGGCCCGGGCAGCGAAATATTCCCGCTCGGTCATCCACAGAGGAACCCGAAACCTGTCGCACAACCAACCGGCCAGGCCAAGGTGGTCCGGGTGCATGTGGGTTACCAGAACCCCTGCCAGGGGTTTGTCCAGATCATCAAGTACAGCCAGCCAACACTCACGGGTTAGGGAGGTATTTAACCCCGTATCCACCAGATACCACCCTTCCTGACTCTCAAGCAGATACAGGTTTATGTGGTCCAGTTCGAATGGCAATGGCATTCTTAACCACAGCACGCCGGGCATAATTTCAACGGTCTGCTGAAGTTGGGGCAACGGAAAATCCAGATAAATCATTTAATAAATCTCTTTATTTATGGCTATGTTCTACGTTCAAGCCAACCTAAAAACAAGACGGCATTAAGAATGGAACCCGATAATTCAACCGAACACTCCATTACTGCCCTGTGTTTCACGGGTTTTGTAGCAAAGTCACCCACCCTGCGGCACCAACTTTAAGGTAAACTAGCCTGGCATTCACGAGGTACTTTCATGCAGGTTGAAAACGGAGATGGCTTTTTACTGACAAGGCGAACGCTGCGACTGGGCAACCGGGATCACGTTGAGTTGTGGGTTGCTACCATACGCGGGCCAGTAAAGTTAATGTCTGCAGCTCAAAACCCGGTATGTTTTTCCCCAACCCACCAGCATCAGAAAGTCAGACAATTAATCAGTCAACACAGGTTGTCTGTTTCACTTGAGGACACCAGCCTCAAAACGCTTGAACAAATTCCATTAGTCATGTTGCGGGCCCGCAACGAGTCAGAGCAGTTCCGGCTTCGCAGGCTGGCCGACGAACATGGCTTAAGCCTCTATGAAGCCGACGTCAAATTGCAGGACCGCTTTTTGATGGAGCGATTTGCCTATGGAAGTCTGTCCTACCAGGCGGAAATTCCGGATGCATCTGGCACCCGGCTGAATGCGAAGGTCAAAGGAAACACTTTCTTGCCTCAGTTGCGAGCCCTGAGCTTTGATATCGAATGTGATGAACATGAGCGGCTGTTTTCCATTGCCGTTGCCGGTCCGAATTGCAATCGGGTAATGATTGTGGATATTGGGCAACCCTTTTTATCCGATGGCCTCCGGCCTGATTATGAAAGAATTCGGGTAACCACCGAAAAGCAGCTG
The DNA here is from genome assembly GCF_003367475.1 of Alteromonas aestuariivivens. Classification (GTDB taxonomy): domain Bacteria; phylum Pseudomonadota; class Gammaproteobacteria; order Enterobacterales; family Alteromonadaceae; genus Alteromonas; species Alteromonas aestuariivivens. The sequence goes on along the minus strand of NZ_QRHA01000001.1, from coordinate 14,023 downwards.
CTGGAAGAATTTCAGCAAACGCTTACCCAAGCAGACCCCGACATACTCTTGGGCTGGAACGTAAAACAATTTGATCTGGCGGTTCTGGAGCGGGCTGCAAAACGCCTCGGTATGCCTCTGAATATAGGGCGCGAACACTCCCCGCTGAGTGTACGGGAGTGGGAAAACGGGCAAACCATTGTCGAGGTGCCGGGCCGTTGTGTGATTGACGGCATTGAAGCGCTCAAAACCATGACCTACCATTTCGAGTCTTTCTCACTGGACAATGTCGCTTCTCAGTTACTCGGAAAGAACAAGCTCATCGTCGATGAGGACAAACTGGGCACGATAAAAACATTCTATCAGGAGTCACCCGACGAGCTGGCAGATTACAACTTTCAGGATTGCGTGCTGGTGAATGAAATCGCCGCCGCCACCCGAATGATCGATTTCCTCGTGCTGCGCAGCACACTTACCGGTTTGGACATGAGCCGGCCGGGTGGTTCAGTGGCCGCATTTCTCAATGTTTATCTGCCAAAACTCCACCGGGCGGGCTATGTGAGTGGCTTGCGCCCGCAGGACGGTGGCCTGGCCAGCCCCGGTGGTTACGTGATGAACTCTGTCCCCGGCCTGTACCGACATGTGCTGGTGCTGGATTTCAAAAGTCTGTACCCCTCTATCATTCGTACCTTTAAAATTGACCCCATGGGGCTGGCAGAAGGGTTGCTGCAACCCGAGTCTGCCATCCCTGGATTCAAAGGTGCTTTCTTCTCACGCAACAAGCATTTTCTGCCCGACATAATCGCGAATTTATGGGCACAGCGGGATGAAGCCAAACGCCAGCAGGATGCCCCACGTTCACATGCTATCAAGATCCTGATGAACTCCTTTTATGGCGTTTTGGGTAGTGGTGGCTGCCCGTTTTACGACCCCCGTCTGGCGAGCTCAATTACCCTACGGGGGCACCAAATCATGCAGACTACCGCCCAGTGGATTACAGAGCTTGGTTACCGGGTTATTTACGGCGACACGGATTCTACTTTTGTTCACCTTGAAGGCGTAAGCGAGGACGGGCATGCCATTGAAATTGGCAAGCAGCTTGAATCCGCGATAAACCAGAGGTGGCGTGCAAAGCTAAAGGAAGAACTGGCGCTCGATTGCTTTCTGGAAATAGAATTTGAAACCCATTTCAAACAGTTTTTTATGCCTACCATACGCGGCTCGGAACAAGGCAGTAAGAAGCGTTATGCTGGGTTAATCAGTAAAAATGGTCAGGATGAACTGATATTCAAAGGGCTTGAAAACGTTCGCTCCGACTGGACCGATGTTGCCAAGGATTTCCAGAAAACCCTCTATCGCAAAGTCTTTCTTGGTGAGAAAGTGGAAGAGTGTGTACGCGATACCGTATTGAGCATTCGCAGTGGCCAACTCGACAACCGCCTGGTTTACAGCAAACGGCTGCGCAAGCCATTACAACACTATACCAAGTCAGTCCCCCCTCATGTGAGGGCCGCACGCCTTGCGCAGCAGCAGTCTGGCACAGCCCGCTACCAAAACCGCACAGTAGTTAAGTATGTAATCACCACTCAGGGGCCGCAGACCACTGAATGCCAGACCCACCCGCTGGATTATGAACACTACATTGAGAAACAGATACGTCCGATTGCCGACAGCATCCTGCCATTTATAGATTTAAGCTTTGACGCCCTGGCCAATGAACAGCTAGGGTTATTCTAATGCCGCCCCACCGGAGCGCCCGGCCGCAATGTTCAATTCCTGTATCAGCCTCTGCAGCACAGCGGTACTTTTCGTAGTACTGTTCACCTACTCATTGACCTGTTGCGCTGCAACCACCCTTTACCTTACCCGCCATTACGAAAAAGAAAGTCTGCCATCGAACCCGCCGCTCAGCCCAAAAGGGCAGGCCAGAGCACAACAACTTGAAAAAGTTTTGCAGAGCACGGATATTGCCGCAATCTATTCCACCGAGTACCTGAGATGCGTGCAAACGGCCACCCCTCTGGCACGGTTAAAGGGTCTGACCCTCAATTATTATCAGCCAACGGAATTGGTTGAACTCGCCTCAGCACTGCGAAAAAATCAAATTAACGCTTTAGTGGTAGGCCACAGTAACACCACCCCGGAACTGATTCGATTGCTCGGCGGGCCGGTGTTTTCAATCAAAGAAGAGGATTATGGTACTTTGTTTGAAATCACCCTTGATGCTGGCACCACCACCGTCACCCTTCATTCGGTGCAGCTTCCCTGATTTGATGAAAAAGAAAGAAAAAGATGTGCGCAGTCCAAAAATAATCCTGCTAATCTGTAACAAGGGAGCTGTAGCTCGCTTACCACTTTATCCCCGGAGCCCTCGCTTTACGTATAGAGCCTTGTCATATGCGAGCTGCCTGCGGGTATTCATTCGCATAAAACCGTGACCTGTGCTGAACATAGACGAAAGCACAATGCGCAGTTCAACACGAGAAACACCAGAGGAAAAACCATGTCGCAGGCAAGAATGTCCATACTCGGTCATTTCGGGCTGTTATTGTTCTCAGCTGCTGCAAGTTTGCTGTTTTTCGCCGCTTCATTTATTCAGAGTAACCAGGTTTTTGCTGTCACCCTGCTTTCTTTTGCCTCATTGGAGCTAATGCTAATCATCAGACAATGGCTCGACCCAGGTAAAGGTTCATCCACCCGCTGAGCTATCAAACACACATCAACAGGCTAATTAAGCGCAGCCAACTCTTCCTCGGCCCCCTTTAAAAAACGTACCTTTTGCCCCGGCCTCAGGACTTCCGCTCCGCGAACAACGACGGGCGCACTTTGGGTGACATTTCCAAAAACTTCAATTCGGTCTCCCACCCCAATTCCGGTTTTAACCGCTACCTGGCTGGCCTGATTTTCCGTGTCAATCTGGTAAATAAAAGCACCGGCCCTTCGCAGCACCAAGGCATCCCTGGGCACCGTCATCCCCTTGTGATAGGCACTGTTAGGCAATGCCACGCGCACAGCACTGCCAATAGCAAAATCATCCGGCGCCAAGGTAACCCTTAACTCCATCATCCTTGATTCTGCATTACCCACCGGAACCAGCGCTCTGACGGGCAGACTGGCCTGATGATGTCGATTTCTGACTACAACCTCCATTCCCCGCTCTATGTAGGGAATGACACTCAAGGGGGCTCGGACTGTCGCTTCAACCTGGGTAGGGTCGACGATACGCATCAGATTTTGCCCAACGGCGGTATATTCGCCCGGTGACTGCAAGCGGGCCACAACCAATGATGCAAAGGGTGCCCTGACCTCACTTTGAGCGATTTGATATTCCGTCAGAGCCAGGTTCAAGCGCGCCTGCTCCAACTCCTGGTGAGCAACATGCAAATCTGCCTCCGCTTCATCCAGTTCATCTTTTGAGACGTTCTGGCTTGCCGCCATACTGGTGAAACGGGACAACTTGCGGTCCAGCATTTCCACCCGAGTCTGCCACTTTCTGATATCTGCACGATCCTGGCTAAGTTCAATCTGCAAGCGCTGGTCATCCAGTTTTACCAGCACGTCGCCAGCTTCCACCTCATCCCCAACTTCCGCCATCCAGATAACCCGCCCGGCAACTTCCGAAGCAATATCAGAATCAGTGCGGCTTACGACGGACCCCGGCACCCATATTTGTTCTGCAATGTGTTCCAAGCGAACATCACCAATTTCAACCAGCAACGGGGGCTGCTCCGGGGGTTGCTGTGCCTGCGATGTCTGATGGGCTGAGGCACCCAACAGTGCTATCAGCATTAATGAACTTTGAACTAGCTGTCCCATAATCCCCCTCCTTCAATTGATATCATTAAATTTTTGCTGTTTCGCCTGCCCAAGGTGCCCGCCGGAAAAGGTGCCTGCCTGAGCATCCTGTGAGCGCGTGCTCCACTTGGGAAGCTGAAGTTGCAAAAGGGTTGGCAGCAGGATCAGGGTAAAGACGGTGCTAATGGTCATGCCTCCAACAATAACCGCAGCCAGGCCCCGATAAATCACACTGCCGGCCCCCGGCATCAGCATCAGCGGTAGCATTCCAAATATGGATGTCAGCGTACTCATAAAAATCGGCCGCATTCGTAACAGAATGGCCTGGTGCACGGCTTCCCGGCGCTCCAGCCCCTGGCGCTCTCCATTACGGGTCTGGTGCACCAGCAAAATGGCGTTATTAACCACCAGCCCAAGCAGGATGACAAAACCAATCATGGTGAGCAGATCCATGGGCTGAAAAGTGAATACATTCAGGATCCGTATGGCCAGAATTCCCCCCACGGTAGCCAGTGGAATGGAAACAACCACCAGCAGGCTGTCTTTGAGTGAACGAAACAGGCCTGCCATCAACATTACAAGCAAACCCATGGCCATCAAAAAATTCTGACTCATTGTGCTGATGGCCCCTTTCAGGCTGTCAGCACTGCCGGCATAGTTGATGACTCCATCGCTGGGCATCAGTGCTGCAATTTCAGGTTCAACCTGCTCCTCGATGGTATTCATGGCTTCCTCCAGAGTCATACCTTCCGGAGGATTGAAATTCAGAGTCAAAGTTCTGCGCCGATCCACCCGCTGAATCTGGCTTGGGCCCACGGCCCGCTCAATTGCTACCAGCTCACCAAGCTGAACCATCTCACCGCCGGGAGTCATTATGGGTGTGGTGGCCAGTTGCTCCGGGCTAGCCCAGTCCTCGGAACGAAAGATGATGTTCATCCGCTTAATTCCGTCAAAATACTCTCCGACATAAAGACCATCGCCCATGATCCTGACCAGGTTTGCAAGCTGCTGACGGGTGTAACCCACTTCCATCATCCGGCTGTCATTTGGCGTAAACTGAAGTTCTGGCTCTGCTTGTTCAAGCGAAGGATTGGCACGAACATTGGCTCCAGGGAAAGTGGCTCTGAGCAAATCCAGACCAGTCTGCGCTGCGGCAGCCAGGCCCTCCTGATCCGTGGATTGCAGGCGCACGTCAATAGAGCGCCCGTTGCCGAAGCCCCCAAACAGATTCCCCTGCATTGCAAAGGCTGAGGTATCGGGCAGTTCTTTCAGTATTTCGTCCCTTACCAATGCCTCCAGTGTTTTAACCTGGCTCTGATCACGGGCCCGGACTCCCAGTGTGCCGCCATTGGGCCAGGTGATGATGTAATAATTCTTTAACGCCGGCTGCTTTTCACCGGCCATATAGGGTTTGAGCCGCTCAACCACCAAATCCATAACTTCGGCCTGAACAAATCCATCACTGGCTCCGGCAGGCAGGTTAAAAAAAGCATCGACGGCATCCCGCTTGACCGGTGGCAAATAGTCCAGTTTTGGAATCAACAGGAAACTGGCACCAACCGGAAGACCCATTAACAGAAGAATGATCGCGGTTCGGCTCCCCCGACCTGAAGTCAGCCTCATTACAGCGTTGCTCCATGAAGCCCACCGGGCCGACAAACGATCATCCGGTACTTTATGATGCAACCAGCGGCTGGCTACAACCGGTAAAACCGTTACTGCAACAACCAGAGAAATGCTCACCGCAATAGCAATGGTAAGAGCAAGATCAGCAAAAAGTTGGCCTTCCACATCGTTGAGAAACATTACCGGGATAAAAATGGCTACCGTAGTCGCTGTGGAGGCCACTAAGGCTCCGAAGACTTCCTTGGTCGCTTCGTAGGAAGCTTCTTCACGATTAGGGATAGTTTTTTGCTTTCTCACAATGTTTTCCAGCACCACTATCGCTGCATCCAGTACCATACCCACTGCAAAGGCCAATCCGGCAAGCGAAATAATATTGAGTGAGCGGCCAGTGATTTTCAGTACCACGAAAGTACTCAGCAGGGAGATAGGAATAGCAAGTGCCACGATAAGCGTGGCACGCATCTGCCGCATAAACAGCCACAGAATGCCAACAGCCAGTAAAATGCCCATAAACAAATTACTGGTCACCAGATTGATTGCCCGGTAAATGAATACCGATGCGTCAAAAGACTGCACCATGGTAAGTTGTTGGTGAGCAAGCTCCGTTTCATTTAATGACGCTACCCGGGCTTTTACCGCTTCCAGAGTCGACAACACATTGGCACTGTTTTCCCGGTCCACCCGAACAGATATGGCCGGATTGCCATTCTGCACACTGTAATTTGAACCGTCTGCCCGCCGGATGCGAATTTCCGCAATATCCTGCAACTTGACCGGGCTACCATTACGCCATTCGAGTATCATCTCGCCCATTTGTTCGGGCGCGTAGCGCCCTTCAAACCGCAGGGTGTAACGACGGCGACCAACATCGACAAATCCTCCAGAGACATCATTTGAACCTCCCAGCAAACTTGCCGTATTGTTGAGGTCAATACCCAGTTCTGCGGCTCTGAAAGGGTCGAACACAATCTGAAACTCCTCGTCCCCTCCTACTCCACTCTCCATTCTAACCCTTGCCACCCCGGGAATTGACTCCAACTGCGGGCGCACGACATCTTCGAAGTAAGTCACATAACTGTTTATCTCGTTGGGATTACCTGGCAAACGCTGGAGAAAGAAATACGTTAGCGCTGGAGCCCCCCCTCCCCATCCGCCCATCATAATGCTGGGTGAAAGCGCATCACGGGGTAACGGTGGAACCCGATTCATGCGACTAATTACCTCAATCAGTGTCTTTTGCATGTCGGTTTCCAACCCGAACTCGAGGTTAATCCAGGCGTTTCCCTGGTTAGCCCAGGCATTCATGCTGCGTAGGCCGGGCAAGCCCTGTAACACTTCCTCCTGCGGTTCGAGTATTTCAGATTCGATTTCCAGTGGAGATGCGGCCCGCCAGAAAGTCTGGATAGAGATGGTTGGGCGCTCAATATCGGGGAAAAGCTGTACGGGCAACTTAAACAGGCTGTGCAGACCAAGTGCCGCAACAAGCGCCACGACAATGGTCACTGCAGATACATTTCTTATGGCAGAACGGGTTATATCCATGGGTGTGTCCAGCGCAAGTGCAGATGTTTCACTATAAGCCGGACAAAAAAATACCAGGGCAGAAATCCGATAAGTGACCTCTGAACGAGGTAAGTTACCCGAACCAATTCACTGCTCCAAAATACGTTGTTTATCTCAGTTCAGTGAACTCGTGTTTTTGTAGATTGGTCGGATTGACTGGCTTCACGATGGCTATCATGCAGCACTGGAAACCACAAAAAGAGCACTCTCCAAACAGTCCAGCATCCCATATGGAATAAGCACTTTACAGCTATCGCCACACCACAATAGCTCAATTTTTGACCAATTAAATTTTATGAACTAAGCTGAATTACTTTAAAAATAAAACACTTATAGTTAGTGCCAAGGATGATGTATGTTTGCTCTGCGTTCCACCATTTGGGTTGTATGGGCAAGCTTGTTGGTGTTGGTCAGCCCGCTTGCTTTCAGCGACAATTATGTTGCAGGTGCCAATTACTCCAACGGGCAGGTGTATGCTCTATGTTTTGATCAGGACACCGGTACTGCGATTCGTTCAACCACGAGCGCTGACGGAGGGACAAAACCCGCCTCCCTCACTTTTTTTACCGGCAACAGTAATGAGCTGGGCAAAGACCAGCTCCAGCTATTTGTTGCCGATGAAAGCGGGCAGATCAGAAGGTTCTTATGGGGGGAAGAGTTCACCGTCGGTGAAGAACCCCAGAAAGACTGTTCGACTATTGTTATCGAACCTACGGTGCAGCTTTACAGCAAAAATGATGGCACCGGCCCTACTGCGCCGAATGGTTTGGTGGTTGCACCAGAACAACAACTCGTAACACTGAGTTCTGCAAATGGCGGAACCGAGAGTTCTATCTGGCGTTTTGACTTGCAGCAATCTCCGGTAACCGCCCCACAATCCTTGTTACCTGAATTAGTGATCGCTGCGCTCCCCTTCGGTGAACTCAATGAATCCCTCGTCTTACCCCAAAATATGGCGAGTACCGCGCTTCACAGCGACTTACTTGTTGCCACTACATCACCCGCAGCGATCATTAAAATAGACAGCAAATGCCTTGCCCCCGGGGCCAGCCCCTGTGGCACTGCCGATTGGCAGGAGCTCATCGGCGGTTCCGGCTCTGTCCCTCTGGCGGCAGATCCTGCGGGTATTGCACTCCTGCCGAGCCCCCATCAGGACATTCTTTTGGTGAGCACCCGCTCTGGCGACGTTGCAGTATATAATCTGTCCAGCGGCCAGGCCGTACTTGATAACCCAGCGCTGATCTCAGGCCTAGGCCAGGGTAAATTCAAAATAAAAACCGCCCGAAAAGTGGACATTGATATCGAACAAAACAGTCGGGTAATTACCTTTGCTGCCAACCTCTATGTTGCTGGACGCAATAACGGTAGTGTTGTTCAGATCGGCTTGGAAATGGTGGAAGGAAATCTGGAACTCAGTTCCGATCCTGTTTTGACCGTAAACCAGGGAATAGAACACCCTCGAGGGCTTGCCACAACATCCGAGGACTTTATTCGCATTTTTGGCTGTACAGAAAACTGTCCGGATGAGATTTTAGTAGATATTTCAACGGTAATTGAACACAGCTTTGACGTTTCTGCTCAAACCGGGGAACCTATCAGCGGCTACATTGGTGAAACCGTCGAAGTGTTTAAAGATGAGCGTCCAGCCTGCCAAGGCCTGAACAGTACAGCAGCGCCTCAACCTCTGTATATCTGGAATAATCAACTTTACACCTATGATCCGGACCCGGTCACACCCACCGATCCTGTGTCAACCAGTGTCATGATTCCATCTCAATATTGTGGATCTCCAGCCAACGATCCGCACATTTTGTTAATTCGCACTATCTCCAACATCGATCCAACTCTGACAGATATCAAACACCGCGCCTATGACACCGATCTCGATGAAGATGGAGTTGCCGATCTTGATTGCACGTCCGGTGATGCGAGTCAGTTTCCCGCCGTAGGTTGGGCACCGATCCCGGAAACGAACGACCCTCCTATTGTTGAAGGTCAAACCATGATCGACGTCATCACAGGTTGCGGCAGTTTGCGCCTCAGAACCCGAACCATGTCTTATTTTATCCCCAATCTGAGGGTTCGCCCTGTTGCGTCTGCAACAAAAGGAAAAGGTAAGCCCGGTAAACAGAATTTCACGTCATTTGGGCCGATATTAATTGCAGAGTACGACGGATTACAACGGACTTTGGAGGAAGCAAACCTGACATCCGGCTGTATTGTCAGCACCCCCACCCTGGAAGAGGTCTACACCTCGATTAGTGATATTCAGTCCGACATTGAGAGAGGACGGACACGTACGCTGCAAAGTGACACGATGGCTTTGTTTGAAGTTTTGCGTAACAACGAGTTGATGATCTCCCCCAAAGGGTTAGGTTGCCCATTGAATTATCAAGGGGACGTTAAGTCTCGTATAACTCATCTGTACTTTTCTACCGCCACCAAACTTCTGGGTCAAACATGGGTTGAAGGGTGCAATGAAGAAAACCTGATTGAGCTTTGCCTGCAATGAAAACAACAAAATAAAACAACATATCTACAAGGACACGACAAAGGTGGAGAGCCTTCAGTACAAGGCATTTATCAGTTACAGCCATAAAAATGCAAAATGGGCGCATTGGCTGCACAACGCGTTAGAAAGCTACAAAATCCACAAACACCTTATTGGTGAAAAAACCGAAGCTGGTGTCATTCCGGATAAGCTTTCCCCAGTATTTCTTGACCGGGCTGAACTCGCCAGTGCCACCGACCTGGGAGCGATGCTCACACAAAGCCTGGAACATTCCTGGTGCCAAATCGTCATTTGTTCGCCGACATCTGCAAATTCTCACTGGGTCAATGAGGAGATCCTTACCTTCAAACGTCTGGGACGGGAAGCGCGAATTTTCAGCCTGATTGTGGCTGGAGAGCCGTATGCATCAGCGACCAAAACACCTGAACTGGAGTGCTTCCCCCCGGCATTACGGTATCAGCTAGATAACAACGGCAACCTCTCAGACAAGCCAGCCGAACCGATTGCAGCAGATGTACGAAAAGGAAAAGACGGCAAAAATAACGCATTAATAAAAATCATAGCAGGCATGCTGGGTGTAGGCTTTGATGTACTCAAGCAGCGGGAATTGCAGCGCCGTCACCGGCGCCTGGCATGGCTAACCGCCTCAGCCATGACCGGAATGGTCGTTGCCTTGGGGTTGGCGATTAATGCTTACCTGGCGAGAAATGAAGCCAACAAACAGCGCATTCGAGCGGAAGTAGAGGCAGAAACAGCCAATCGAACCGCCAATTTCATGGTTAGTCTGTTTGCAGTTTCTGATCCCAGTGAAGCACGCGGCAACACCATCACCGCACGGGAAATTCTCGATCAGGGTGCAAAGCGAATTGAAACCGAGCTAACCGAGCAACCGATAGTCCAAACCACCTTGATGCACACAATTGGTGAGGTGTACACGGCGCTGGGACTATACAACAGAGCTCAGGATTTGCTTAGCCAAACCGTGTCACAGCGGCAGTCACTTTTTCACCAGACAAAAGTAACCGGTGAAGAACTGGCAGACAGCCAGGGGGCATTAGCGAAGGTAAATACTGAACTGGCAGACTTTGACAATGCGGTAACTCTGTATCAACACGCCATAGATTTATTAAACCAAAGCAACGCAGAGAATCAGCAATTACAGGGGGACTTGCTGGCCGGGCTGGCAGAGGTATTTTTCCGCATGGGTCGCTATGAAGACGCAGGCCCCTTATTGCAGGAGGTGGTTACACTACGCACACAAACTTTCGGTTCCCCATCGCTTGAAGTTGCTGACAGCATTCAGCAGTTGGGTCTGAATTATTACGACCGTGGCGACATGCAACAGGCAGAATCCCATTTACTCCAGTCTCTTGAAATGGTGAAAGGTTTAGTCGGAAGCGAACCCCACCCAACGCTGGCTGAGAACATTGGCAATCTGGCTTTTCTTAACCATGTAAACATGCAGTTTGATGAAGCTGAGGCACAATATATCCAGGCGCTGGAAATGTATCGCACTTTACTTGGGGATGCACATCCAACCGTCGCAGGTGCCTATGCAAACCTGGCTTTTCTGTACAACGATTTTGGTAAATATTCCGAGGCCAAAACCATGTACCAGCAGACTATCGAAACTCTCAGGCAGGTATATGGCCCTTCCCACCCCAAGATTGCAAAAATCATGAACAATTACGCCTACTTATACCATGACATCGGCGAGCAAGAGCAAGCATTAGCCATAATAGGGCAAACCGTCAGTATGGCTCAAAAGGAACTTGGCGATAACCATACCGACCTGGCCCGATATCTTTCTACCCAGGCACGCTGGCTAGCTGAAGCCGGTGAATATTCCGAAGCTGTCCCACTTCAAAGGCGCGCCCTTGAAATTAAGCTGGAAACACTGCCGCCAGGCCATACCGATATTGCAACCAGTCAACTGGATCTTGCAGAGGCACTTGCCGGGATAGGTGAATACAAGGAAGCCAGTGCATTGGCGACGGATTCACTCAACTCCCTGATAGAGTCAGTAGGGGAAGAGCACTGGTATGTCGCAGCTGCACAATTGGCATTGGCAAATACTCTGTTGGGTGAAAATAATACCCATGATGCAGAAGCGTTGCTTCTGAAAAGTTACGATCACCTTCAACGCAGCCCTGCCGTACCAAATGTATACATAGAAAAGGCCTTAAACCGTCTGATTCTGCTGTACAGCCAGACTGGTCAGCAATCCGAGAAAGCCAAGTACCAGCAGTTGCTCACCAACCTTAGTGCAGAGCCCGGATAACAAAATACATGGACGATTCTATAACCCATCTGCCTCTAAACCATGGCCTGATCAATGATCATAAATTTACCGACAGCTCCAGCCAGACGCCTTTTGTCATTGGGATTACCGGTCACCGCAATCTGGATGAAAGTGCAACCGATTACGGCATAACCAAAATTACCGAACTCATTGAGCGGCTGCAGGCGCGGCTTAAACATACTCCTCTTATTGCGATAACCGGTATGGCTGATGGTGCAGACAGAGTTCTGGCCAAGGCTGCGTTGGCATGCAATGTCAGGGTCCATGTTCACCTGCCTCTGCCTTTACAGGAATACCAAAAAGACTTTAACGAAAGCTCATGGCATGAGTTTCAGCAAATCATCGCCAATGACAGGGTGTCTGTGCAGGTTGTGGAGCAGCTATACGATAAACAGGACCACCCACCAACGGGTTTGGCCCGTGACCAACAATACTGGGTACTCGGGCAACATCTTATCAGTGCGTCCAACCTGCTGATCGCGATGTGGGATGGTGAAAACACAGGCTTGGTCGGCGGCACCTCGGACGTTTTGCTGGATTACCTCAATATCCTTCCAGGCCCTGCTCATAAGCCACAAAGCAGAAAGACAACCCCTGTCAGCTACGTGTACATGGACGATGCGTCCCAGCTCAAGGGGCGTATCGCTTATTGGCTGCCGGTAAAGAAAACCTCCGGGACTTACAAACAATTTACCAGAAAACAATTGCGCAGAAGTGACTGTTATCTGTCGGGTGAGTTAGGCAATAATGAACTGGAATGTTTTCCCGCCATTCCATCCAGCCTGATGGATGATTTGAAAAGCCTTGATGAATACAATGCAAAAGTGGCTGAATTGCTTGAGCAGGGAGAAATACAAAGAGATTACAGCTTGCTCAGGGGATACAACAAGGATAAATCTCCGATTCCTTTCGCATTACTGGAAAGTCTTGATGAAGAGTTTCTCAAAGCAGATGCCGTAGCCGTAGCAAACCAAAAACATTCTGACAGTCAGTTTGCGCTATTCAGTATCATTGCCGCCAGTATGGGCCTGTTATTCCTGCTGTACGCCAAAATTGTTGCCGATAGTTTGTTGTTAATTGGTTACCTGCTACTTTTGATTATTGGGCTTATTTACTACAAGAAAATTCAGCAAAGGCACAGTTTCACTCACCACCTTTCATCCAGAGCGCTGGCAGAAACCCTGCGAACCCAGTTTTATCTGACCCTGATACGTCAGAACAATCACCGTCACCCACCAAAAATTATGAATTACTGTGGCGTGAGCCAATTCAGGGGCGTCAATTGGATTAAGCAGATCATCCTTTCCAAGGTTCCCATGCATTTGCAACACGAGAAAAAAGATACGCATCTGAAATATAACCTGGATTTTGTGGTTAAAAACTGGGTGCAGGAACAAGCTGAGTACTTTACCCGCAAAAGCAAAAATTTGTCTGAGCGTCACCACAAACTCGAGCGCATCAAACAGATCCTTTTCGTAACGTCAGCAGGCCTGGCGGCCATATTGGTCCTATTCAAATATCAACTAATGTCCATCGAAATTTATCCCACGATCTCTCTGAAAAATGTAGCCATATTGCTGATGGGGCTACTTCCCTTTCTACTCGGTATATGGGAAATCTATCAAACCAAGATGGCCGTTAAGGAATTGTTCTGGCAATACAGAAACCAAGCACAGTTGTTTGACGAAGCTATTCAACACATTGAGTCAGCCACCACAAACGAGCAACAGTGCTCTGTGATAACCGAACTTGCTGAACGTGCTATGACAGAGAACTACATCTGGATCATCCACCGCTTTCACCGGGAACATGAGCCCCCATCAGCAGGTTAGTTGAACACGGAATAAAGCGAATGAACAATTTCATTCGCGCTGTGTGAACGACCCGAGCTCTGCGAGGGGCTGGACCAGCTTGCTGGGCGTGACTGGACATAGCACCAGGGACGGGTGAAGAGCGGTGAGCGCAGCGAACGAGGGGTGCCAGTGGCACACCTCGAGTGAAGAACGACACGCCAAGGATGGCGCGGCTGGAAGCCCCCGCATGGACGCTCCACTCAAGACATGTTTATCAACCGAAAACGAAAAAAGCCCACTCGTTTGAGTGGGCTTCTTCGTATAATTGGGAGTCTGGCGGTGTGCTACTCTCACATGGGGAGACCCCACACTACCATCGCCGCTAATACGTTTCACTTCTGAGTTCGGAATGGGATCAGGTGGTGCCGTATCGCTATGGCCGCCAGACATAAA